>NZ_FNQV01000004.1 GCF_900107735.1 Bowdeniella nasicola
TTCGCTATGGACTGTTTTCGAAGTCGTACCGTTACGCGAATTCGCGTGCGCTGCCGCGTCAGCTGCGCCTTTCTCGTACCCCAGGTGGCTCGTCAGCTCCGCTTGCAGGCCACGTTCAAGAGCTGCTTTAACCAGGGCAGGCACGAAACCACCATCACCAGTCAGCTCCACCTCCCCCGCATCGATCTGAGCGAACAAGGCATCAAGCTGCCCCGAAGCTTTGAGCTGGTCAACCAGGTCCTGACCCGAAGGCCTACCCGGCAAAGATTTATCGAACATAGTCATGATAATCACCGTTCCTTCCGACACGGCTTACACAAACTATTTGACACCCCCCTCTGACCCCGGACGATCTCGCACCTCTCGCGCTTCTCCGGGGCGTGCAACTTCTGCCGCCCTTACCCGCCAACACGCTTCGTTCCCAGCTGCGGGATCTGCGGCACGAAAAGATCATCACGCACCTACCCATCCGAATTGGGCTGTTCCTTCGCGGCCCGGTATCCGCGAGAAATGAAACACACACCATATACCGCACACAACGCACGGCAGAGGAATACGACTCTGACACGATCACAATGCTCGTCAACCAATCCGATCAATTCGTTCGGTACCGGTCGAGTTGCTTCCCGAAAACACGCTCGCAGCTTTGATAAGCTAGGTTCCCTTCTTCACCTCGGCGATCTCGCGGCGCAAGCGCCAATTCTCCTCTGCCCTGTCAGTAGTAAAACCGGACTTTAAACCAGTATCGATCACATAGAGGCGCTGCCACACGCGCAGTGTCTCAAGGTTCACTTCCAGCAGCCCACCAACGTCACTGCAGGTCGCAGCCAGTGACTCGTGCTCACAACTGGTCTCAGCGAGCAGGCACTACCGGAGTTCGGGATCGACCTTGCTTGTATTCCCTCCCCCTACAAAAGTCGGAATCCTCACCAGGCCAATTTAATCTCCCTACTGGCACCCAAAGAAACACCCTCACCTACCAGGCACCGAACAGAACGCCTTCCAATGAGTTCATCATTAACGGATACAACCAAATCGCTACTAATCCCTCAAGCTCTCCGGAAACTGTGGGCATCGATCGATGACGTCACTTGGCGCATCGACGATACTTGCAGGCAATTTGTATGTTCGCTCTGCGAAGTAGCCGTCAACGAAAGCGCCCTTGGAAGGAAAGCCCGTAACGGTATAGCCCTCGCGAGCAAGGCATGGGATGGACTCATCCATACTCCACTGCCATAGCTCGCCGATTTCACGCTCATTCATCGGTGGACGCATCTTCTTCGGATACTGTCCGTAGCACGTATAGCGAGAGATATCGAAGGCCGCCGACTGACCGGCCGGGACTTCCACTTCCACCTCGTCAACATCGGGGAAGTACTTCGTTTGACTCCACCCCTGCTGCTTTAAGCACTCAGCGTAAGGGCCCATCGATTCCTGATACGCAACTAGGCTGACTGACGGCCGCTCCGGAGAAACTGCTCCCTCCGGAAGACTCGCAAGGACTTCTTCCCACATCACGTCTAGCATCTCTTGGTGCGTTTGCTCCGGAAAAGACCGTTCTCCGTTCGCATCGACTTTGACTTCAGGAAGGTCTTCCCGATTCACCCCGTCGTCGGACTGAATCGAGCTTTCGGCAGGCTCCGGAGAAGTAGAAGTCGATGCGCCGCCTGACGTGCAGCCAGCAATCAGCATTCCCAAAGTGGCGAAGACTAAGCCAGCCTTAAGCGCTCGCCAATGCGTCGGACAAGACTCGGTCGCCCTCGATGCTTGTTCGGTCATTCACTCATGCTATGCGGCGCATCACACTGGTGCCACCCCTTGACGCCACCGAGACCAAACCGTTACAGTCTCCACCAATTTTCCGGGTCGCATCGTCCTCAGGGTCGATCACATCAGGACCGTTTATCTACTACGGTAAATTCTGTGACCCCCTCAGATTCGAATCCGACCAAGGAACGTCATCGTCGCCTGTGGCAACGCCAGGCGGTGATCTTTGGTGGCCTCGGACTGCTCCTCGCGCTCGCGCTCGTGTTGTCTCTTGCTCAGTTCTCCGGATTGCTCCCTTCCCCGTTCGCGCGCGATTTCACCGTGCCAGAGGAAGAGGAGACCGGGAATACGACTGTGGCCGTATGTCCTCCGGCCGACTCGGTGCCGGTAGCGCTGAAAGATCTACCCGTAGATGTCTACAACGGGACGAGCCGCGTTGGCCTCGCGGGCGCAACTGCAAAGGAGCTCAAGGACCTCGGACTCAAGGTCGGTCAGACGGGCAACTTCGATGCGGGCTATCCCGGCACGGCCCTCATTCGCGTCAATCAGTCACAGATCGTTCAGGGCTACACCATCTCCCGATTGTTTCCCGATTCCGTCGTCACGCTCGAAGAGCGCGATACGGAGTCGATCGATGTCATCGTCGGCGATGAGTACAGCCAAATGGCGGGTGCTGATGCCGTCGGAGATAAGCCGTTCGTGGCCCCAGAAGGATGCAAAACACCGCCGGAGCCCCCTGAAGAGGAGGCCCCGGCGGAAGGTGACGGCTAGGAATTAGCGAGACTTGCGGACTCCGCGCCCGAAGTCCTCACCATTCAGCTCGACTCCGCCCGGCGCTGATGCCGGGGAGGCCGGTTCGAACGACGTCCCCCGCCAGCGGGAGATTGCCCGCATGACGTGGTAGATGATGATCGCGGCCGCCGAGCCGAGAGCGATTCCCTCGAAGCTGATCTGTCCCACGTTGATCGTGTAGTTCGCGATCGCGACGATGAGGGCGATAGCAGCGGTGTTGAGGTTCACGGGATCGGAGAAGTCCACTTGGCGCTGGACCCAGATCCGCACCCCGAGCATGCCAATCATGCCGTACAGGACGGTAGCTGCGCCGCCGAGCACGCCGGCGGGGATCGTCGCGATTGCTTCACCGAACTTCGGCAACATCGAAAGGCCCAGCGCGAAGAGCGCGGCACAGACATAGGCAGCGGTCGAGTACACGCGCGTGGCTGCCATGACGCCGATGTTCTCGGCGTAGGTCGTCGTGCCGGAGCCGCCTCCGGATCCGGCCAGCATGGTCGATACACCATCGGCGATGAGCGCACGCCCGGTGACATCGTCGAGATTGTCTCCCGTCATCGCCGCCACCGACTTCACGTGCCCGACGTTTTCTGCCACGAGCACGAGCACCACCGGGACAAAGAGGCCGAGGTAGCTCGGGTCGAATGCGGGTGCGTGGAACGCGGGAAGGCCAACCCAGGAGGCATCTCCGATGGCTTCGAAATTCACTTCGCCGCGAATGGCAGCGGTGACATATCCGACCAGAACACCGAGCAGGATGGACAGGCGTCCGACGATTCCCTTAAACAGGACCGTGATGAGCAGAATCGCGACAATGGTTATCACGGCGGTCACGGGCGCCTGCTTCACCCAGTTCCATGCGGCCGGCGCTAGGTTGAAGCCAATGAGGGCAACGATGGCGCCGGTGACGACCGGAGGCATGACCGCATCGATCCAGCGGACACCCGCGAAGTGGACGATGACACCGACGACCGCGAGCGTGAGTCCAACTGAGATGATGCCGCCCTGGGCGAGCGCCATCTTGTGTGGATCCAGGGCTGTCCCCTCACCGGGCACGAACCCGGTCACAGCCCCAATCGGGGCAAGGAGCGCGAAGGATGAGCCAAGGTAGCTCGGGAGCCTGCCCGCAGTCGTGATCAAGAAGATCAGCGTGCCGATTGCGGTGAAGAACAGCGTGGTTGAGGGCGGGAAGCCGGTCAACAAGGGCACTAAAAAAGTGGCCCCAAACATGGCCACTACGTGTTGTGCTCCGATCCCTGCGGTGAGAGACCAACTCAACCGCTCATGCGGGGTGACGATCTCACCGGGACCGATCTTTTTTCCGTCGCCGTGAAGCGTCCAGAATCCTTTGGTGGGGTTTGACATGGGTTTCCTCCGTGGTCGGCCGTGGCCTTTTTCCGGGAACACTGTACAACCAGCGCCGAGACTGCCCCCTCGACACGCCGTATGCTGAGCACATGACCCGCCAGCCGCCCGTATCTGACCCCGTGGACCTTGTGTTTCCTGGTACCGAAGATATAGACGCATCCGCCGTTTTTTCCGGACCGGGCTACAAAGCGCCCGAGATTAAGACGGAGTCCACGGCAGTGACGAGTTTGGTGCTGTCCCTCCTCTTCTTCATCCCTGCGCTACCGCTGCTGGGTGTGGTTTTTGGGGTCGTGGGACTACAACGGTGCGCCAACCGCCGCCGCAATGGCCAGGGGCTAGCAATTGCCGGCATCGTTATCGGCTCGGTTGTCACGGCAATACAGCTGATGGTGCTCTACCTGTACTTCTCCTTTATGGGAGCGGTATGAAGCCGTTTGTTCTGATTGCCACGCGTCCCGAGGACGAAACCGCCGACGCCGAATACGAACTCTTCTTACGTTTTGGAGGGCTAAAGGAAACCGAGCTCATCCGGATCCGGCTGGAATCTGAGCCGCTACCCGAGATCGACCTGTCAGCGATCTCCGGAATCATGCTCGGAGGCAGCCCGTTTACGGGCTCGATTCCGCGGGAACACAAATCCGACACCCAGATTCGAGTCGAGCACGAACTCTCGGGACTCCTGGATCGAGTAGTTCCCCAAGACATCCCCTTGCTTGGCGCATGCTACGGGGTTGGCACCCTCGGGCGGCACCAGGGCGGACAGATCGACTTCACCTACGGCGAAGAGATCGGCGCCCCCATTATGAGGATCACCGACGCCGGTCTTTCCGACCCACTACTGGAAGGGATCCCGCGCGAGTTCAGGTCCTTTGTCGGCCATAAGGAGGCCTGCTCGAAACTACCCGCGCACGCCACCTTGCTCGTGTCATCTCAGGCGTGTCCCGTGCAGATGTTTCGGATCAAGAACAATCTCTACGGCACGCAATTCCATCCCGAACTCGACATCCCCGGGATTCACTTGCGGATCGATGTGTACAAGGACGCGGGGTACTTCCCGGCCGAATCAGCACAAGAGGTCAAGGATTACACGGCAAAGTTCGACGTCTCGGCATCCCACAAGATCGTGCGTAACTTCGTCGATTACTACCGCCGCTAGAGCCAGGCGAGCCAGCTCTCGGGCAGAAGGGTATATCCGACGAAAGCCACCAGGTCGATCAGTGTGTGAGCAACGACGAGCGGCATGACGCGCCGCGTACGCCGGTAATACTCGGCAAAGACCACACCCATGACGACGTTGCCGATCCCCGGACCGATGCCCTGATAGAGATGATAGGTGCCGCGCAGCAGAGCTGACGCCGTAAGGATGGCCGGCACTTTCCAGCCCATCTGCTCCAGGCGCTCATACAGGTAACCAACGGCGATGACCTCTTCCAGCACCGCGTTTTTCAGCGCCGCCAGGATCAAGACCGGTACCGCCCACCAATATGACGGCAACCCCGCCGGCGAGACGTTCACGGTGATACCGATGAGCCGCCCCAGCAGGTAGAACCCGAGTCCCGGGATCCCGATGAGGGCGCCAAGCCCAATTCCGGCCAGCAGGTCACGCCCGGGACGACGACACTCGAATCCGATTCGGGCCAGTGCGCTCTTGCCGGAATCTGACAGGAAATACAGCGCTAGCACCACAGGCACGAGGGCGAAGCCAATCGCCAGCAGCTGGTAGGTCAGATCCAGATACGGGCGCGCGCTCAAGGACGTGTTCAACCCGGCGCTCTGCTGGCGCAGCGGCGTCGCAGCGGTCAGACGCGCGATGATATTGACGATGGAATAGATGCCCGATTGGCCGAGCGAGAGCCCAAGGACAATGAGGACTTCGGGCCCCAGGCGGCTCCGGCGCTCCCCTTGCTCGATCACAGCCAGTCCTTTCGCTTCATGACGACGTAGACGCTGGCCGAGAGCCCCACAACAAGGACAATCGAGGCGATGAGCCCGGCGGCATTACCTTCTCCCGGAAACGGCACGTTTTGTCCAAACCATCCGGTCACAAGCGTCGGGACCGCGATGATCGCGGCCCACGCCGCAAGCTTTTTCATCACCGTGTTCAGCCGCGAGTCCTGCAGCTGCAGATGAGTCTCCACGAGGTTTTGGATGACATCGCGCAGCGAATCGGTCCACTCGCTCGCACGCAAGACGTGATCCATGAGGTCTTGGAACCAGGGATCGGGCCGGTCGGCGAACTCGTGCCGGATCAGGCCGAGCACCACCTCGCGCATCGGCACCACGTAGCGCCGCAGCTTGGCCAGGTCCTTCCTGACCGCATAGGCCTTGGCCGAGAACTCGGGCCCAGGACCGCCCTCAGCAAACAGCTCGTCTTCGAGGTCTTCGAGATCACCGTCGATGAGCTGAATCGTCTCAAAGTGGCCATCCACGATGTAGTCAAACAGGACATGGACCAGAACACCGATGTCATCGGAGCTGCGAGCAGCCAGCTCTCGGTCCGCGTTGGCCATGATGCGCGGAATATCGATGTCCTCATCGAGCCGCACCGTCACGAGGCCATGATCGAGCAAGAACCCCGAGACTCGCGAGGTTTGCAACCGGCCCGCTTCCCGGTCCTCGGCCCGGCTTTCCATATCGGTGGCGTAGACGACGAAGAAGAGCCGGCCATCGATCTCGGTGAGCTTGGGACGCTCATGGGGTGCGAGCGCGTCCTCGACCGTCGTGGGATCGAGCCCCAACTCGTCGGCGAGGTGGCCGAGCTGCTCGGGGCTCGGTGCCACGAGATCGATCCAGCACAGCGTGCTTGGGTCTTCCAGGGCGTGGCGGATCGTCGCCGGCTCCAGGTCGGTATCGACGGGCTCACCATCGATCCAGGTACGGGCGTGGATCGCGGCGGAAGTGGCGGGACGCATGAAGACTATTGTGCCTACAGTTGAGGCATGCTTGTTGCTTTCTCTGTTGCCCCCTCCGGCTCCGCTGATGAATCCGGATCCGTGGCCAAGGCCGTCGCCGCCGCCGTCGAGGTCGTGCGTGCCTCCGGGCTTCCTAACCGCACCGACGCGATGTTCACGACGATCGAGGGCGAATGGGATGAGGTCATGGATGTCGTGAGGCGCGCGACCGAGGCCGTCGGCGCCTACGGTTCTCGCGTCTCGCTCGTCCTGAAAGCCGATATTCGCCCCGGTTTCACCGGTGAGCTCGATGGCAAGGTCGAGCGCCTCGAGGCCCACCTCGCCGAGCGCGAATGAGTGAGGCCGGCGAACCGCCGTGCCCGCTGCTCGCCCACCCCGGCACCGGCCAGCTGTTTGCCTCCCCCGTCCCTCCCGGCACGGGCTGGCCGGGCGATCCAGCTACCGCCGCGACGGCGGTGGCAACGAGCGCCGCTGAGGTCTCCCACCTCGCGACCTCATGTGAGGCGACCGAGCAGCTCGATGCCCACGTCACGGTGTGCCAGGCGTGCCCTCGCCTCGTCGCCTGGCGGGAAGACCATGCACGGGTAAAGCGCGCCGCCTTCGCCGATGAGCCCTACTGGGGACGCCCCGTTGCGAGCTTCGGCAACCCCGCCGCGCGGCGCCTAATCGTCGGGCTCGCGCCAGCCGCCCACGGCGGTAATCGCACCGGTCGCATGTTCACCGGGGATCGCTCCGGCGACTGGCTCTTCGCCTCGCTGTTCCGCGTCGGCCTCGCCTCCCAGCCCTCGAGCGAGGAGGCCGCCGACGGCCTGGACCTGTTCGGCGCGCGCATGGTGGCCCCCGTGCACTGCGCGCCACCCGCGAACAAACCGACCACCACCGAGATTGCGACGTGCGCGCCCTGGATCGAGCGCGAATTCGCGCTCATTCGCCCGATCGCTCTCCTCGCGCTCGGCGGTATCGCCTGGCAGTCCGTGCTGCGAACCGCTCGCGCGCTCGGCTGGCAGGTGCCGCGACCCGCGCCGCGATTCGGCCACGGCGCGGAGGTCGAGCTGGTGGCAGATTACGGCAGCGTGCGCCTTTTCGGCTGCTATCACGTCTCGCAACAAAACACGTTCACGGGCCGCCTCACCGAGGCCATGCTCGATGCCGTCATGACTCGATTCGCGTCCGCCTCCTGAACGGTTAATGTGGCATTAGGTAGGTGAGAACTGCGTGAGCGATAACGATAAGACCAGCGAACGCTGCTCGATGGGATCGGCGGGGATCGACGAGATCGCGGCGGGCACCGCGGCCCGCGCGACCTGCTGGGTCATGCTCGAACAGCCCGGCGCGTGGGGCCGTAAGGCCGTCACCCAATCGGACCTCGATCCGGAGCTCGGCGCCCGCATCGACGCGCTCGTGAGCTCCGTCGGCGGCCGCTTTGGCCTCATCCGAGAGCCCAATAAGCGCGTGAGCGAGAGCGATGACAAGCGCGTTCTGCTCATCGCGGGCGGACTGAGCGGCGAGCCGTGGCTCGTGCGCGGCACCGTCACGGATCCCGCCAAACTGGAGCGCCTGACGCCCGAGGCGCTGACCTCCCCCACCCCCGATGCGGTGCTCGCCCTGTTTTACCGGTTCGTTGTCTCTCGCGAGGCCGTCGCCCTCGTGTGCACCAACGGCACGCGCGACCTGTGCTGCGCGCTCGAAGGCCGGCCCGTGGCGATCGAGGCGGCGCAGCAGCGCGGCGGTCTCGTCTTTGAAACCTCGCACACCGGCGGTCATCGCTTCGCCCCGACGGGAGTACTGCTGCCGAGCGGCTTCACCTTCGCGCGAGCGAGCGCCGAGAGGGTCGTCGCCGCGATCGATGCGGGCTCGATGGGCATCATCGCGCCCGACCTGAACGACACGTGGCATAACCGCGGGATGTCCGCACTACCTCCCGAACAGCAGGTCGCGCTCGCCACGGTCCAGGAGCAACTCGGGGTCGCGCGTTTGACGGGTTGGCAGCTCACGACGCTATCGGCCGAGGCCGACCGCTGGCAGATCCGCGTGCGGCGCGAGGATACCGACGAACTCGTCGAGGTCATCCGCGATACGGCGGCGGGCGAGACGCGCCCGCTGTCATGCGGCGCCGAGGCCAAGCTCCTGGCGCGATGGCGCGCCACGATAATCTAGTACGACCGTCCCATTACCGCGGTTTTCGCGGTACCATAGCCGTATCCGCAATGGCGCATGTGAAAGGCGAACGATGAGCGAGACCGAAGACCAGCTCGCGCGCAAGAATGCCCGCCTCGCCCACGCCCTGTCCGCCGCCCGCCAGGAGCTTTCGAGCCTGCGCCAGGAGATCGACCGGCTCACCGCGCCCCCGCTCAGCTTTGGCACCTACCTGCGCACCGTCGACGCCCTCCAGCGCATCGTCGACATCTCCGCGGCGGGCCGCAAGATGCGCGTGGCCGTCTCCCAGCAGGTCCCGCTCGGCGGCCTGCAGGCCGGCACCGGCGTCATCCTCGATGACCACCTCTGCGTCATCGCCACCACCGAAGCCGAGGACACCGGCGATATCGTCGCCGTCGAACAGCGCCTGGATGACGACCACGTCCTCGTCATCGTGCGCGGCGAGGACAGCCGCGTCCTGCGCTTGGCCGGGGACCTCGCCCGCGAGCGCCTGCGCCTTGGCGACTCACTGCTCGCCAATCTGCGCGACGGAATCGCGCTGCGCCGGGTGCTGCGCGCCGAGGTCGAGGACCTGCTGCTGGAGGAGGTACCGCACACGCCGTGGGAGGCAATCGGCGGGCTATCCGAGGCGATCGAACAGATCCGCGACGCCGTCGAACTGCCCGTCACCCACCCCGAACTCTTCACCGAACACCGCCTGCGCCCACCGAAGGGCGTGCTGCTCTACGGCCCGCCCGGCTGCGGCAAAACCCTCATCGCCAAGGCGATCGCCACCTCGCTGTCACGAACCGCGGGCGCCGACGCCTACTTCCTCAACATCAAGGGCCCCCAGCTGCTGGACAAGTACGTTGGCGAAACTGAGCGACGCATCCGTCTCATCTTCGCGCGGGCCCGCGACAAGGCCGCGCTCGGCCTGCCCGTCGTGATCTTTTTCGACGAGATGGAATCGCTCTTCCGCACGCGCGGTTCGGGGGTCTCCTCCGACGTCGAGACGACGGTCGTGCCGCAGCTACTCGCCGAGATCGATGGCGTCGAGGAATTGCGCAACGTGATCGTCATCGGTGCCTCCAACCGCGAGGACATGATCGATCCGGCAATCCTGCGCCCCGGCCGCCTCGACGTCAAGATCCGCATCGACCGACCAGATGAGGCCGGCAGCGCCGAGATCCTCGCCCGCTACCTCACCGCGGACCTGCCAATCGCCGAGGCCGAGATCGAGGCCGCCGGGGGCGTCGCCGAGGCCGTTGCCGCCATGCGCTCGGCCCTGCTGGCCGCCATATTCACCCGCGACGAGCACACCGCGCTGCTGACGGTACGCCGCCGCTCGGGGGCGACCGAGACGTGGCACCTCGCCGATCTCGTTTCGGGCGCCATGATCGCCACGATCGTTGATCGCGCAAAGACGGCGGCGATCAAGACCTACCTCGAGACCGGCACGCGCGGGCTCAGCACGGATCACCTCCGTCACGCGCTGCAGCGCGAGCTTGCCGACAGCGCGGATCTGCCGGGGGCGAGCGACCCGGAGGAGTGGGCCCGCGTCATCGGGCGGGGCCGCGGCGGCGATCCCATCGTCGCGGTGATCCCCGTGGCCGGTGGTGACGCATGATCTCGGTCTCGCGCATCCAGGGCGTGGAAACCGAATACGCCCTGCTCGATCCCGCTGATCCGGACGCCGATCCGGAGGAATTGGCGACCAAACTGCTCTTCACCTACGCGCGCGCCCTGGCCGCCGAGGGCCAGCCGAGCCAACTCCACGTCCCCGCGGCCACCGGCCGGGCACTCGAGGCGGGGGCGGGCACGCGCTTTGACTACTCGGGCGAAGCCCCGGGATCCGACGCTCGCGGTTTCACCCACACGAACCTGCCGGCCGAGGCCCGCACCAACGAAGGCGCCGGCGCGGCGCTGACATCGGCCGCCACCCGCTGGGTCACGCGCCTGACCCCCTTTGAGGCGCACTACTACCGCGGCTCGGCGATCCACGGCCCGAACGGTGCGCGTCTGTACGTCGACCACTCCCACCCCGAATACGCCGCGCCCGAGGCCCTCGGTCCGCGAGAGGCCATGCGTTATGACCTCGCCGGCGATCGCCTCATGCAACGTGCTGCCGCCGATCTGCGCTGCGTGCTCGTGAAGAACAACGTCGACGGCAAGGGCCAAGCCTGGGGCGCCCACGAGTCCTACCTCATGTCGCGCGCCACCAGCTGGGACCTCATCACGGCAACCCTCCTGCCCTTCCTCGTCACCCGGCCCATCATCGGAGGCGCGGGCCGCGTCGGTATCGGGCGCCGCAGCGAAGAACCCGGCTTCCAGATCTTCGCGCGCGCGGACTTCATCGAGCAGGAAACCTCCCTGTACACCACCCGCGAGCGCCCCATCATCAACACCCGCGACGAACCGCACGCGAGCGGCAACCGGTGGCGCCGCCTACACGTCATCACCGCCGATTCCTCCGTTCTCGCGCCGACGATCCTGCTGCGCCTGGGAAGCCTTTCCGCCGTCCTATCCCTCATCGAGAACCACCCCGAGGACGCGGCCGACCTCGCCGAACGCTTCCGCCTCGCCGATCCGGTCGCCGCCGTGCGCACCTTCAGCTATGACCCGACGCTGTCGGCCACCGCGCCGCTGGCCGCCGGCGGGCAGGCGAGCGCCCTGCAGATCCAGCGCGCCTTCCTTGCCGCCTGCCGCGCGCATCGCTGCGATGCGGAAACCCGCGAGGTGCTCGACCTGTGGTCCGAGGCCCTCGACGCCCTTGCGGTCGGCCCGCACGCCGCCGCCAGCCTCGTGCAGTGGTGCGCGAAGTACGAGCTGCTGCAGCGCCTACGCGCGAAGTATTCCTGCGGCTGGGACGATCCGCGCATCGCGGCCGCCGACCTGCAATTCGCGATGCTCGATCCGGCCGCTTCGCTCGCCGCCGCCCTGCAGCGCGCCGGCACGATCCGCCAGAACATCGACGACGAGGAGATCGCGCGGGCCGAGCTCGCCGCCCCTGAGAACACGCGCGCCGGCGGCCGCGCCGCCTTCCTTGCCGCCTATCCGGACCAGATCTGGGCCGCGAGCTGGACCTCCCTCGTCGTGGACTCGGCGCGACCCCACCTGCTGCGCGTCACCCTGTCCGATCCGCACCACCCCACCGCCGCCGAAGCCCGCGCCGCGATCGCCGCGACCGATAGCGCGCTCGCCGCACTGACGCACCTGGGCCTCGATGTCCCACCCGATCCACACACCGAGGGCTGGGACGAAGGCATCTACCATGAACCCAAGGAGGAGTAATGGCCAAGCGCATCCAGAAAGAAACCACCCACGAGGACGCGGCCGAACCCATCGAGCCGCCCACGCCCGCCGGTCCTAACCCCACGGCCCAGGGCCTCGATCAAGTCCTGGCCGATATCGACGACGTCCTTGAGATAAACGCCCTGAGCTTCGTCCAAGGATTCGTGCAAAAGGGCGGCCAGTGAGCCCTGCCGGGCCGCTCACCCGTGCCTGCGGGATCGAAACTGAATACGGCGTGGCGAGCGCGCACCTGGCGCGGGTCCCCGACGATAGCGCCCCGCCCCTTGCCGCCGAGGCCGCGGTCAACGAGATTTTCCGCCACACGCCGCAGCGCCACCGCAGCGCGCACCACTTCTTAGCCAACGGCTCCCGCCTCTACGTCGACATCGGCTCCCACCCCGAATACGCCGGCGCCGAATGCCGCTACCTATCCGACGTGCTCGCCCAGGACCGCGCGGGCGACGCCATCCTCGCCGACATGCTCGCCACCGCCAACGCTGACCTCGCCACGCGAGAGCCCGCGGCGCGCATCCACCTGCTGAAATCAAACGCCGATGCCCACGGCAACACCTTCGGCTGCCACGAGAACTACCAGATTCGCCGTAGCCCCGAGCTGCCCACCGCCGGATTCGTCGGCTTCCTCGCCGCCCGCCAAATCCTCACCGGCGCGGGCCTGCTGCCCTTCCCCGGCGAGGTCGCCCACACCGAGCGCCCCACCTCGGCGCTCGCCCCGCTGCTGTTTTCCGCCCGCGCACCCTTCATGACAGCACCCACCTCCGCGGACCCCACCCGCGGCCGCGCCTTCATCAATACCCGCGACGAACCCCACGCGGACAAGACCCGCTGGCGCCGCCTGCACATCATCGCGGGCGACGCGGCCAGGTGTGAGGCGACGACGGCCGTCAAGGTGCTGCTCGCCGACGCCCTGCTCGCCCTGATCGAGGCCGGCGGCTGGGACCTGGTCGAATGCGAGCTCGCCGATCCGATCGCCGCCACGCGGGCCTGGAACCTGGACCCGAACTCGCCCGCCGAGCGCACCGGCGGCCGCTCGCCCATCACCTGCCCCGAGCTCCTCACGCTCGTGTGCGACCGGATCGCGCCCACCCTGCCCGACGATCCGCTCACCGCCCGTACCTTCGATCTCGCGCGCCGTGGCATTGCGGCCCTCGAATCGGGCGATTACTCGAGCGTGCAAACCGAGCTCGATTGGGCGATCAAGGCCACCCTCGCGCGCCACGTCGCCGCCTCGGCGCCCGAGGGCTACGCCGACCCGCGCGTGCTGCGCACGATGCTTGCCTTCCACGACATCTCCGATACCACGGGCCTCGCCGCGGGCCTGCGCCGCGCGGGCCTCATGGCTAGCTGGGTCAGCCCCGAAGAGGTCGCCGCCGCCCGCACCACCCCGCCCACGGGCACCCGCGCCCGCATCCGCGGCGCCTTCGTCGCGGCGTGCGCAGCGGCGGGCCGCTCCGCCTCCGTCGGCTGGGCCCACATCCGCCTCGACTCCCCACCACGCCCCCAGATCGATCTACCCGATCCGCTCTCCGATGACGACGCCCAAGCCGCAGCCCTCATCGCGGAGCTCACCGAAAGGTAGCCATGAAATTCCTCATTATCGGATCCGGCGCGATGGGCCTGTACTTCGCGGCCCGCCTCACCCAGGCCGGCCACCACGTCACCGTCCTCGCCCGCCCCACCTCAAAAGAAGCAACCGCCGTGCGCTTCACCCGCGGCGAGAACACCGGCACCATCGCGCCCCTCCCGATTGTCTCGAGCCCACCGCCCCGCGCGCCCGACTGCATCATCCTGGCCACCAAGGTCTGGCAGGCCCGCGAAGCCCTGCAGCGCATCGAGGGTCGCTACGATGCCCGCACGCCGATCCTCACCCTGCAAAACGGGATCGACGCCCCCATCATCGCGCGCGAGCTCTTCCCCGACGCGCCCATCCTCGCCGCCACCTGCGTCGTGCATGTCCAGTGCACCGCCCCCGGCGCGCTCACCCTCCTCGGGGCGGACGCCACCCTGCTCGTGGGGCTCTTCGATGCCATCGGCGACGCCGCCCCGATCGTCGCCGCGATCGACGAATCGGCGATCGCTGCCAGCCTCGCGCCCGACATCCACCTCGCGCTGTGGAAGAAGCTCGCCCTCATTGCCTCCTACGGCGGCATCGGGGCCGTTTCCGGGCTGCCTGTCGGCGTCACTCGCGACCACCCCGAGACCCGCCGGCTCGTGCGCGAGGCGATCACGGAGGCGGCCAACGTCGCGCGCGCCAGCGGCGTTAACTTCACCGACGCCGACGAGGAGGAGACATTCGCGATCTATGCCGAGTCCTTTGCGCCCGATGCGACGTCCTCGATGCAGCGCGATCTCGCGGCCGGTCGCCCGAGCGAGCTCGCCGCCCAAAACGGCGCGATCGTCTCGCGTGCCGCGACGCTCGGCGTGCCGGTGCCGATCCACTCCTTCATCTACCGCACCCAGCTGCCGCGCGAGCGCGAGGCCCGCCATCAGGGCCCTGGGGCGCAGTAGGCTAGACGTATCGGCAATGGGGCCGATGGGGAAAGGAGAAACCCATGGCAGGACGAGACTTTTCCGCCCATCTTCGCGGCAGCAGTGAGCCCTTTGGCATGTCGGTCCCGCTGGTGATCGACGGGGGCCTTGGCGCCGAGCTCACGGTGACGGCCGATTTTTCGACCAATGCCAAGGACGCCCCGAGCTTCACGTGCGCCTTCACCGGCGGCGCCGTCCAGCGCGAGGATCGCCCCCTCGCCGTCATCGGTGTAGCGCTCACCTCGGTGGGCACCCTGGAGTACGAGGATCCCGCGATGCTCGTCCCACTTGCGGCCTTCGACTCCGAGGACGCCGCGATCGAGCACGCCCATGCGGCCATCCGCGACCTCGACGAGGCGGCGATGCTCGGCCTGCTGCGCGAGGCCTACGGCTGGCTGTTTGCTGAACGCTAGAACTGCGGGATGACGGACAGGTAGATCGCGGGCCGACGCTCGCGCCAATTGCCCTGCCAGCCCGAGGCGCTGCGCACGAAGTCGGTGCGCTCCATCCGGATGGCGCGCACCTCGCGGTTATCGACCTCGAGGGTGGCCGGCAGCGGCCGCGAGGCCGCGACGTTACAGCTCGGCCCCGCATCGATCGGCTGCACGCCCGCAAGCGAGGTATCGCCCGCGAAGTCATCGCCGCGCGCCTCGGCGAGGAAGCGAGCGGCCGCGGCGATCTGCCGCACCCGCTCATGCTCGGGGATGTCCTGCGCCGTCACCATCGTCACGCCGGGCCGCGAGCCGCAGATCGTCACGAGGTGCCGATCGACCACGGCCCGCCCCTCCACGGTGTAGAGCGCCTGTAGCTCTGCCTGATCGATGCTTGCCACGTAGGGCGCGTCCGGGCTATCGGTCGGCGTAAAGGCGAGCCCGACGGCCTCGCTCGGATCCCCATAGGCGATGAGCTGGCAGGCGTCTGCCGGCAGCAATCGGATGCGAAACCCGACGTGCCGCCACACGCCGTAATAGCCCGAGCGGATGATCGGAATGAAGCGATCATCCGAGGGCGTCGTCGGTTCGAACCACGGATTGGTGGGCGCATCGCAGCAGCGACCGGCCAAGCGCGGCCCCTCGCCCGCGGGCACCACATCGGGCACGTGCGAGAGCTGGCGGGTAACCACGGCGTTCGGGATGGAGCGCAACTGCAGGCGCAGGTCCCACGGGTCGTAGGAGTCGTTGAGGTCCGCCAGGACATCATGCGCGAGAAGATCGAGCTCGCGCACGTTCGTGAGCTCCCCCGGCTCGACGTGGACCTCGCCCGCGAGGTCAGCGTAACTGCCATCCGCGCGGCGAAAGAGCACGCGGTCGCGAAACGCGACGCCGCCCGCAAAGCCCGAGGCAAGAATGACCGGATGCTCCATCATGCCTGATCCGCCCAGTAGGCGATGTCATGCGCGCGAACGTCGCGGTCACCGACGCGCGCCTGCTCATCGCCGATGTTGAGCGCGAGGTAGACGGGCGCGGCCGCCTCCTCGCGTGGCGTGAGCCGCAGCGCGAGCAGCGTGTTGGTCAGCTCGATGACCTCCAGGTGGGCATCGTGCAGCCAGCGGTGGCGGCGCCGGAAGCCGAATAGCTCCTGGTAGCGCGCCCGCAGGCCGCGTCCCAACTCGGATAGCTCCGCGGGCGAGGCCGGCAGCTGCGGCCGGATCTCCGCATCGCCCCCGAGCCGCTCGTACTTCGTGCCGGTAAAGCCGTCCTCGTCGCCGTAGTAGATGCTCGGCGTTCCGGGCACGAGCGCGAGCAGCGCCACCGCGTGGACCAGATGCCGCCGGTCGGTAAGCCGCGAGGCTATCCGTGTGACGTCGTGATTGGAGACGAACGTCTGCGGAATGAAGGTTTCAAGGAAGGACGCGTGCCGCGCCAGCGCATGTTCAAGCTCGTAGAAATTGGCATCGTTCAGCGCCGACCACGTCGCCTTCCACAGCTCGTACTGCGTCACCGAGTCGAATCCCGATTCCGCGACGATCGCCGGATAGTCCCCGTGGATGACCTCGCCGAAGATATAGAGCTCCGGGAAACGTTCGCGCACTGGCGGCAGGATCGTCTGCCACGTGGCGGGGTTCATGGCGTAGGCAGCATCCATCCGCCAGCAATCCACCCCGCGCTCCGACCAGTACGTCAGCACCTCGGCAACGAGCGGGCTTGCGGCCGGATAATCCAGGTTGACCAGGCCCGAGTGCCCTTCAAAAAATGTCGTCGACGGGTCATCCAGGCGATCCGCGACTAGGGCATGGCCGCGCCCGACGTGGTTGAACACCCCGTCGAGCCCAACCTTGATGCCCCGCTCGTGGCAGGCCGTGATGAGCTCGATGAGGTCCGCTTCATCACCGAGCCTCGAATCCACGCTGAAGTGATCGAGCGTGTCATAGCCGTGGGAATAGGAGGAAAAGACCGGCCCGAGCAGCAGCCCGTTGCACCCGATAGCGAGCAGGTGGTCGAGCCAGCCAATCAGATCCGGCAGCCGGTGGGCGATGCCGTCCGGCCCCGCGAGGGGGTCCTCGTCATCGCGGGTATCGGGCGCACCGAGCGCGCCGAGGGGAAAGACGTGCCAGAAGATGGCGTCTTTCACCCAGCCGGGCTCGCTCACTGCTCGCTCTTGGGTGCGATCGAGGGGTCAGCGTCGGACAGGAATTCGACGATGCGCTCGGCCTCGTCGTCCTCCCCGATCGCTGCGGCGGCCTTACCTAGCGCCATGAGCGCGCGCAAGAAGCCCTGGTTGGGCAGGTGATCGAAGGGGATGGGGCCGGCGCCGCGCCATCCCGCGCGACGCAGCGCGTCCAGGCCGCGATGGTAGCCGGTACGTGCATAGGCGTAGGCGGCGACGTCGTCGCGCTCGGCGAACGCCTGCTCCGACAGCAGCGCCCACGGCAGGGAGGATGCCGGATGCTGGCGGGCGACCTCGTGCGGGCTAGCGCCCTCCTCGATGAGGGGTGCCGCAGGATCTGCGGGAAGCAGCGTCGGTTCGGGGCGGAGCAGATTCTGTTTCATGGCCCCAGTGTCTCACTTTGGATAGACCTCGGGACGGGAACTGTGGAGAGTTCCCGTCCCGGGGCGCGTTATTCGGCGTCGTGCTCGATGGTCTGTCGGGAGCCGCCGTGCGAGACCTGAATCTTGCGCGGCTTGGCCTCCTCCGCCACCGGAATGGTGAGGGTCAAAACGCCATCGGCGTAGTCGGCCTCGATCTTGTCCGGAGCCACACCCTGGCCGAGACCAATCTGGCGGGCGAAGGTCCCCGTCGGACGCTCGTGGGTGAGCCATTCCAGATCCTCGCCGGTCACCGAGCGTCGCTCGGCGCGGATCGTCAGGGTCCGATCCTCGACGTCGATATCGATCGAGGACGCGTCCACGCCCGGCAGATCAATCTGGGCGACGAACTTATCGCCGTCCCGGTACAGGTCGAGCGGCATGCCCGGAGAGACCGGGGCCTGTCGCACGGATGCGTTAAACAGTCGATCCATTTCGCGGAACGGATCATAGCGAGTTGCCATCGTCGAAACCTCCAAGTCAGTGCTGCCCGGCGTTCCGGGCCGATACCCCATTATTGGCACTCGAGGACCGAGAGTGCCAGCCATGATCGCCCTGGGCGAAAAGTTGAGCCGCCTTCGCTCAACCTGCGGACGCAGTGCCCTAAATTGCGGGAAATTCGGCCAGTCTCAAGCCGCAGCTGCGTTGCGAGCGCGTACACTGGTGAGACGCTCGTTGCCAATGGAGGTTTGCATGTATCGCATGAGTGGCGTTCGCCGCACGTATGAGTGGGGGTCACGCGATGCCATCCCGTGGCTCATGGGGGAGGAGGTAACCGAGGATCCGGTCGCCGAACTGTGGTTTGGCGTGCATCCGACGGGTCCTGCTGAGCTACCCGATCATGACGAATTTGCCGACCTG
This sequence comes from Bowdeniella nasicola, assembly GCF_900107735.1. Taxonomy (GTDB): domain Bacteria; phylum Actinomycetota; class Actinomycetes; order Actinomycetales; family Actinomycetaceae; genus Bowdeniella; species Bowdeniella massiliensis. The sequence continues at coordinate 18,701 of NZ_FNQV01000004.1, forward strand.
CGGGCGCTGATCGAATCCGATCCGCTCGGCACCCTCGGCGAAGACGTGCGCACCCGCTTTGGCGATACCCTGCCGTTCCTCATGAAGCTCATCGCGCCCGCGAAGCCGCTCTCGCTGCAGGTCCATCCCAGCGCCGAGCTCGCCGCCGAGGGCTATAAGAAGGAAGAAGCTGCGGGCATTCCGCTCGATGCCCCGACCCGCAACTACCGCGATCCCAACCACAAGCCCGAGATGGTCATCGCCCTGACCAGACTCGAGGCGATGTGCGGCTTCCGGGCTCCCAGGCGGGCAATCGAACTCCTGGAAGACCTCGATGCGCCGCTGGCCGAGCGCCTCATCAAGGTGCTGCGCGATGACCCGACTGCCGCCGGCATGAAGCGCGCGTTTGCGCTGCTCGTGTCCGGGCCGCGCCGGCCATCGCAAGAAGACGTCACGGCGGTTGCGGAGGCGTGCGCGAAGCGCCTTGCCGCCGCCGAATCCCCCTCACCGCGAGCCGACTCCATCGTCGGGCTGCTGCAGTCCGAACACCCGGGTGATCCCGGCGTGGTCGCGGCTCTGCTGCTCAACCCGGTGACGCTGCGCGGCGGCGAAACCCTCTTTGTTTCGACCGGCACCGTCCACGCCTATCTGTCCGGCCTCGCCGTGGAGGTCATGGCCTCCTCCGACAACGTGCTGCGCGCGGGGCTGACCCACAAGCACGTCGACGTCGATGAGATGCTGCGCTGCGTCGACTTCGTCGCCGCGCCTCCCATCCGGCTCGCGCCCGAACTTTTTGGCAGCGCCACCGAAGTCTTCTACGCCCCGGTCGATGACTTCGAACTGAACGTCACGCGGCTGCGCGAAAGCCACGGCCGCCAGGTGGTGCGAGGCCAGGGTCCGCGTGTCATCCTGTGCGTCGACGGCAAGATCTCGGTCTGGAATGAAGCGGGCGAGATGCTGCGGCTGAAGTGCGGCCAGGCCGTCTTCGTCCCCGCGAGCGATGGCTGCATCGAAGCCAAGGGCTCGGGTACGCTCGTCCAGGCGGACGTGCCCTAGCGCCCGGTATCGCGCCCCACCGGCGCGGTCTCGCGTGCCGGCAGCCAGCCGATAGCCGCGGCAATCATCATGAGCCCGGACAGGGCGAACCCGAGCGAATAGCCGGCCGTATCGACGATGAGACCGACGAGTATCGGGCCGACAATCGCACCAAAGTCCGAGAGCATCATGAAGGTCGCGATCACCTTGCCCGCAGCCCGTTCCGGCCCGACGATATCGGCGACGGTCGCCTGCTGCGCCGGGTTAAGGATGCCCGAGCCGAGCCCGGCCAGCGCGCACAGCGTGATGAGCAGCCAGATCGAATCAGCCAGCCCCAGCACGGCGGTCAGGCTTCCGGCCACGAGCAGCCCGACGATGATCGGACGACGCCGCCCGATGCGGTCCGTAATGCGCCCCGCAAACAGCAAAATCGAGGCATTGCCGACGGCAAAGGCCGTAAGGGCCGCGCCCGCGACCCACGTCTGCGTCGCGATTGTGGCGGCAAAGAGCGGCAGAATCGAGACCCGCACCCCGAAGTTCGTCCAGCCGTTAGCAAACGAGGAGCCGAGCGCCGAGCGGAACGCGGAGTCCCGCAGCGCCTCCGGCACGGTCATCACGGGCAACGCGGGCGTCGCGGGATCGCGCCGCAGACTCGCCCCCGAGAGGAAAACCCCGACGACGGCGGCCGCCATAATGAGCGCGACGCCGTAGGCCACGAACGGCACCCAGATCGCGATCTCGGCGAGCAGGCCGCCAAGCAGCGGGCCGATCACGTTACCGATGAGGAACGCGCCGCCGTAATAGGAGGAGACGCGCCCGCGGATCTTTGGCGGCGCGAGCCGCACAATGAGGGAGGCCGCGGAGACCGTGAACATGACCGAGCCGATACCGCCAAGGCCCCGGTAGATGATGAGCTGCCAATAGGAGTTCGCCGTCGCCACCGCGAGCGTGGACAGCGCCACGATGAGCACGCCGCTGATATAGACCGGCCGCTCCCCCAGCTTGTCGATGAGCGCCCCACCCGCGGGTGCAAACAGCAGCCGGAAGACGGCAAAAATCGAGACGACGATCGTCGCCGCGGTCACGGAAACATCGAAGGACTCGGCGAATCGCGGCAGCACAGGAGCGATCAGTCCGTAGCCGACGGCGATCACGAAAGCCGCCACGACCATCACCCAGATTTCGGCGGGAACCCGCACCTGCGCTTCGGAAGAACTGGTCATAGCGGACCCATTGTCTCCCGCACCACCGCGCCGAGCCAATCGGCCTACAGTAGAGGGGTGGAAACCTCAACGCTGAATCTGCCCGCGACCGCCCCGATCACCCGCATGGCCGATGGCACGATCAAGCAAATCAATCCGCTCTCCGGCACCGAGGTTTGGACGATCCCCGGCCGCGCCAACCGCCCGCTGCGGCCCGCCAACCCCGAGCCCGGGCCCGTCGATACCGCCCGCACCGGCCACCACTGCGCCTTCTGCTCCGGCCGCTACCTGGAAACCCCGCCGGAAAAAGCACGCATCATCACCGAGGACGGCGCCTGGCGCACCCTGCTGAACGTGCCCGCCTCTAAGCTTTTTGACACGACGGCCGAATTCCGCCGCATCCCGAACCTCTTTGAGATCCTCTCGCTGGAGTACTGGCAATCGAACTACGGCTACCAGATCCCCTCCCAGGTGATCGACCGGCGCGATGCCTACCTCGTCGAAGACGCCGGCTGGGAGCACGTGCTCGCGATCGTGCGCACCAAACTCCTCGCCTCCGGCTTCACCGCATCCGAGATCGACGCCCTCGATGAGCGCACCCTCATCTCCTTTGCCGACGCCTTCTTCGCCTCCGGCCACGACGTCATCGTCGCCCGCCGCCACTATGTCGACGACGCCCGCTCCACCGCCGATCTCGCCGCCTCCGGCTCGCTCAGCCCCGACGAGCACCACCAGTACATCGCCATGACAGTGGAAACGATGCGCGATCTGTACCGCAAATACCCGCAGGCCAAATACGTCGCGGCCTTCCAAAACTGGCTCAAGCCCGCCGGCGCCTCCTTCGACCACCTGCACAAGCAACTCGTGACGATCGACGAACGCGGCGTGCAGGCCGAACGCGAGATCGCCAAGGTAGCCCTCAGCCCCGATATCTACAATCGCCTCGCCCTGAACTACGCCATCGCCCACGGCCTCGTCATCGCCGAAAACGAGCACGCCATCGCCTTTGCCGGCTTCGGCCACCGCTTCCCGACGCTTGAGATCTACTCCAAGGCCGCCGCAAACTTCCCCTGGAAGCACCACCCCGACGCCGTACGCGGCATGTCCGATCTCATCCACGCCTGCCACGTCGCCACCGGCCCGGAGATCGCCACCAATGAGGAGTGGTACCACCGCCCGCCGGATACCGAAACCAAGATGCCCTGGCGCGTCATGCTCAAATGGCGCGTGTCCACGCTCGCGGGCTTCGAAGGCGGCACGAAGATCAACGTCAACACGATCGACCCCTTTGCCCTGGCCGACCGCGCCCTCACCCAACTCACCGCCCACCGCGAGCGCCTCGCCTCCGGGATCGCACTCGGCGCCGAATGCGATGCCCGCCCCGGCAGCCTCGCCTACCAATCGGAGAAATAACGATGACCTATCCCGACGTCTACCGCGCCGCCGAGAACCGCCACGACCAGCTTCCCACCGCCCGCTGCGGCGCGACGGGCCTCGTCCTGCCGCGCATCAGCCTCGGCCTATGGTGGAATTTCGGCGACGACCGCCCCCTTGCCACCCAGCGCGAGATCATCCGCCGCGCCTTCGATCTCGGCGTCTTCCATTTCGACCTTGCCAATAACTACGGCCCGCCCTTCGGCTCCGCCGAGAAGAACTTCGGGCGGATTTTCGCTGAGGACCTACGCCCCTACCGCGACGAGCTCATCATCTCCACCAAAGCCGGCTGGGACTTTTTCGCCGGCCCGCACGGCATCGGCGGCAGCGCGAAGTACCTCATGGGCTCGCTGGAGAACTCCCTGCGCTCGCTGCGGCTGGACTACGTCGATATCTTCTACTCTCACCGGCCCGATCCCGACACGCCGCTCGAAGAAACCCTGCGCACCCTCGATCTCATCGTGCGTCAGGGCAAGGCGCGCTATGTCGGCATCTCCTCCTACAGCGCCGACCAAACCCTGCGCGCCCAGGAGATCACGCGTGAGCTCGGCACCCCGCTCGCCATCCACCAACCCTCCTATTCGATGCTCAACCGCTGGGTGGAAGACGAGCCCTCGCTGCTCGCCGCCTGCGCGGCCGCCGGCATGGGCACGATCGTCTTCTCCCCGCTCGCCCAAGGACTATTGACGAACAAGTATCTCGTCGACGATCCGGCCAGCCAGCTCACCTCTTCACGCGCGGGTTCCTCGCTCACGGCCGACATGCTGAACGAGCACACCCTCACGCGCATCCGCCACCTGGATGCGATCGCCAAGGAACGCGGCCAGAGCCTCGCCCAGCTCGCGATCTCCTGGGTGCTGCGCGACCAGGGCGAGCAGACCGTCACCTCCGCGCTCATCGGCGCCTCGCGCACGAGCCAGCTCGAGGAGAACCTCGCGGCGGCATCCCGCACCGATTTCACCGACGACGAGCTCGACGCCATCGAGCACTACGCCGTGGATTCGGGCATTAACCTGTGGGCCGAGGCGACGAAGTCGACGGCCGGTTCCTAGCAGCGAAAACGGGCCCCGGGATTTCCCGAGGCCCGTTCGCGTTGACCGCTAGCTCACGTAGCGGCGGCGGATCATCGCGGCGCCAGCCCCAACTAGGGCGAGCATCACGAGGATCGGACCGGAGCTATCGCTGCCTGTGATCGGCAGTTCAGGCTTGATCGGCGGCTTCGGCGGCACGGGCGCATCCTTACAGACCTTCGCCTGCGCGCTATCCTTATCGCCGGTTTCCTCGATCCAGGCAGTGTTCGTCACCTCGATACACTCCCCAGCCTTGGGCTCCAGCGTCAGCGAGTAGGTGAAGACGGCAGCGCCATCAACGACCTCGTAGCCCTCGCCCGGCTGGACCTTCCCGTCGGCATCGACGGTCACGACCCCGAGCGTATGCTCCTCGCCGGCAACCGTCTTATCGTCGATGATCGTCACCTTGTCCCCGACGAGGCTGCCGAGCTCGAAGTCGAGCTCCGCGTTCGCATCGATCGAGCCCGTCGTGCCCACCGCGTCCGTGTAGTGCGCGCTCGCGGTGTTCATCGTGGCATCGCCGTCCGTGAAGGCGCACTCATAGCTGAGCGTGAGCGATGCCCCAGCCTCGAGCGTCAGCGGGAAGTCGACCGCCTCGCCCGCACTGGTGCGCAGCTCGCACGTCGCCTCGCCATCGGGCACGTCCAGCACGTCGGTGATGGTGTACGTGCCAGCGGCGAAGTCCGTCGGGTTGGCAACGGTGATCTCGCCGCTCGCGACGTAGGCCGAATCGCTGTGGCCGGCCACGCGCGCGCTCACGGTGTAGTCGACGCGCCCGTCCTTGCCGGGTTTGCTCGCCTGCTTATCGATCGACCAGTCGAAGGTGCGCTCGAACGTGCCCGCGGCGGTCTTGTCCACCTCGAGCGGCGCCAGCTCGCACACCTCGGTCACGGCCTCATCGGCGACGCGACCCTCGGCATCGTCCACGCCCCACACCTTGTTGGTGTAGCTCGTGCACTGCCCGGCCTCGCCCGCAAGCTTAAGCTCGTAGGCGAAGACGGCCTTACCGTCGATCACCTCGTAGCCCTCGCCCGCCTGCACGGCGCCATCCTCATCGATCGTCACGACGCCAAGCTCGACCGGATTGTCCGGATCGGTCTTGTCATCGGTGACGGTCAGGTTGGCGTTGACGACGTTGCGCAGCAGCCATTCGGAGACCTCGGCGGTCGCGCTGACGTGGGAATCGCCCCAGCTCAGCGTCGCCGTGTTGGTCCCGACGTTGGTCGTTTCCACGTCGCAGCGGTACAGGAAGGTCGTCGTCTCAGTGATATCCATCGGGAATTCCACCTCGACGCCGCCCTGCGTCATGATCGTGCACGACTGCGCTGCGGGCAGCTCATCGCGCAGGGTCGCACCCGGCAGGGTCACGCCCTCGGGCACCGTCACCGTGATCGCACCGCCGACGAACTGCGGCGTATCGACCGGATCGCTCGCCCACGCGTGTACCCAGTATTCGACGTTCGCCTGCTCGCCGGCGGAGACCACCTGCGAGTCGGGATCGACGGACTTATCGAGGTGCCACGTGAATGCGCGATCGACGTTGCCGTAGGCGTTCTTTTCGATCGCCGGGGCGCACACGTCAACGCTCGCGGAGGCGGACTTATCCAGCACCGATGCGGTATTCGGGTAGGTCACGCACTCGCCCGGCGTCGGCTTCATCGAGACGTTGTAGGTAAAGACCGCCGCATTATCGACGACCTCAACATCAATGCCCTCGATCGCGGTTGCCGAGGTGATGACGCCGGCATCATCGACGCTCACCCAGCCCACCTCGACGCGGCCCAGATCGTTAAAGTTGTCGTAGACGGTGACCTGCTGGTTCGCGATCGCACCCGGCTCGCCGACGGCAACATCCGCGCGCGCGGTTGCCGAGGTATGCGGCGTGGGAATCCGCAGCCCGTCGACGATGCCGTGATCCCACGTCAGCAGCGCGGTGTTAACGCCACCGCTGACCGCGGTGAAGTCGCCCTCGCACACGTAGGGAACCGTGATGGTGGCGCTCGCCGCGACCTCTTCAGGTGCGACCAGTTCGCACGCCAGCCCGGCCTCCGACAAACCCGTCACGACGTCGGTGAGCCCCGTGACCGGGACCGCCCACGCGTTCGGGTTCTTGATCGTGATCTCACCGGTGACGGTGCTCGCGGTATCGATCGGCGCCGACGGCGTCACCGTCAGCGTGTAGTTGGGCGTCGCGAACTCGTCATCGCCGAGCAGGAAGTCCGCCCGATCAACGCTCTTCGTCAGATCCCAATCGAACGCCCGATCGTAGGCGACGGCGGCCGTCTTCGTGATCGCCAGATCCGATCCGACGCAGAGCTTGACGTTCGCATCGGCGGACTTCTCGAGCCCGTCCGCGCTCACGAGGCTGGCCGTGTTGGTGTAGGTCTCACACTCACCCGGCGTGCCATCAAGCGTCTTGGTGTAGCCGAAGGTGTGGACCTTGCCCTGCTCCGACCACGTCAGCTCGACGGCGTCACCGAACTCGGCGAACGTATCGCTCACGGTGACGCTCTTGTGTTTCGAGCTGGCTTCCACGAAGCCGGTCTCGGCGCTCGCGCTCGCCGTGTAGCTCGCGTCGGCTGCCCGCTGCGGGTAGTCCTCCTGGGACCAGGCCACGCTCGCCGTGTTCGTCACGGTCTCAGCCGGCTCGTCCGCGAAGGAGCACATGTAGGCGTAGCTCGCCGAGCCCGCCGGCACGCTCACCTGCAGCCCATCGGTCGCCGGATCAACGTCCGCGACGTCCGGGAAGGTGCACGTCGCGCCCGCAAGCGTATCGCTCAGCGTCGCCACGACGGGCTCGTCGTTCGGGTTCGAAACGGTGACGTTGCCCGCGACGACATAGTTGCTCGTGGTGCGCGCACCCTCGGTGACGATCACCTCGTAGGACGCCTCGTGCTGCGTGCCTTCGGCAATGCCGACGAGCGAGCGATCCACGCCCTTGGTGATGTCCCAGTCGTAGACGGCGTCATAGCGCCCCTCGGCGGTCTTGGTCACCGCGAGCGGCTCATAGTACTTCTGCTCGAGGTTTTGCACGACGCAGGAGACGACCTGCTCGAAGCCGACGGGAACGACGAAGCCGTTCTCGCCCACATTGGTCACGGCAACGGGCGCGCCGCCCACCGTACAGACGGCATTCTTGCCGTCCTGCGGGAACAGCTGGAAGTTGTCCTGCAGCCGCTCGCTGACGGTGACGTCGCGGCTCTCGCCCGGCTGCATCTCAGCGAGCTTGAAGCTGACGGCGCCATCAGCGCCTGTCGTGGCACTCCCCGGCGAGAGACCCTCGCCCGCCGCATCGAACGTCCAACCTTCGCCGACGCCAATGACGTTGCCAGCCTCGTCGACGATCTGCTTGACGATATTGACCGTGCCGCCACACGTCTTCAGCGCAATCTCCTTCAGCGCCGCGGCCAGCTGGTCGTAGTTACCAATGGCGTAGTAATCGGTCCCAGCGCGTGGGCCCGACACCGCGGCAATGTTGGCGTAGTTGATGTCGCTGCCCACGGCCAGCCCCATGACGAAGGTGCCCGCGTTCTTCAGCGCATTGGCGGCGTGCACCGCGCTGTCGAGATCGATCTGGTCGAAGCGCGAGCCATAGTCCGGGTTGCCAGGCGCGCCCGGCGTGCCATAGGCCGTCGGATTGCCGTCGGTCACGAAGATGACGAGGTCGTAGCCCTCGCCTATCTGACGCAGCCCCGCGTCCCAGTTCGTACCGCCGCGGTTACTCGGCGGGGCTTGCAGCCCGTCGATCTTGGCCTTCACCGCATTCGCGCCACCCGCCGTCGCGATCGACGTCGCAGGCAGGTTGGAATTGCCTGTCGCCGGCGCAAACGAGGCAAAGCTATAGACTCCGACGCTCGACGGCGTGCCGGCAAGCGTATCCACGAACTGTTTGCCCGCGGCTTTGGACTGCTGCACGTCGCTCGCGCTGAGCGAGTTCGACAGGTCGAATACGAGCGCGATCTTCAAGCCACATTGCCCCGGCAGCTCCGGGTTCGGAACCGTCGACACAGTGGGCGCGCGCATCGCCGAGCGTGTCTGCGGGCCATCGATCGGCCCCGTGGACTCGGGCTCCGCGCTCGGCGCAGGTTTCTCCACCGGCGCGGGCTTTTCCACCGGCGCGGGCTTCTCGGCCGGCGCAGGCTTCTCGACCGGCGCAGGTTTCTCCACCGGCGCAGGCTTCTCGACCGGCGCCTCCGGACTCTCCTCGACGGCCTCCGGCGGTGCGACGCTCTGCTCTACCGCAGGTGTCGCCTCCCCTTCGGCAAACGATGGTGGCACTGCAAAGCCACCGAACAACAGCGCTATTCCCGCTGTGATAGATAGGGCTCTCCGGCGCCGATAGGCGCGGGAGCCTGATTGATGTTTCGCCACTGACTCTCCCGAAAATCACGAAGGCGGTCAGGCCTCCCTTGGCGCTGCACTGGCAGGCAGCGATGCCTCCACGATGGAGGCATACACTCCTAACTCTAGTGACATCAACGTCAACTAAAGCATATAAGCTACAGTGGTCTATTTGACATGCAGGGTCGGCACAATTCGCCCCTAAAAATCGGCCTAGAACCGATCAATGAGCTATTCCCAGCAAGGCGCCTTGTTATCGTGCGGCTCACACACCAATGGATATACCAAAAACAATATCCGTATACATCAGGCCCCAGGTATGAGCGTCGCGGTCGAAACCCCCTCGACCCATTTTTCGGTGGAGCGCAAACTCAACAGGACCCACGACCCATCGCGATGCCCAAACTTCGCCCGATAGTTCACCGAGGATATATCCCCCTCATCCATATCCTTCGGGCCACGCACGTAGCTCACGTCCTCGAAACCTTGTATCTCCACGACGGAACCATGCTGGAGGGCCTGCGAAGTAGTGTGAAAGTCGACGTCGACCAAGATCGGGCGCTGCGGGTCGCGCCTGCCGCGCGCACGAAGGTCATCGGTATCGACGAACGCCACCGATACGTCCGCAGGAATGGAGTGCAACTCAGCGGGCCGGTCCTCCATATAGATCTTCCAGCGCTCCTCCAGCACATCCTCGACGATGGCGGCGAGCTCGTCGGCCTGCTCCGGCGGAATAGGTTCGGGTCCGCAGGCGGCGAGCATACCTGCGACGCTCAACGCAGCAACCGCCGCGCGCAGCTTAGTTTTCACGCCGCACTCCTCACGATCGGGCACATCGACAGGCGCAAGGTGGCGAGCTGCCGCGTCCCCACCAAAACGGCCGGGTCGAGCTTTGCATCCGTGACCCGCGCCCGCGCTTCCTGCCCCTCCAGCCTAACGATGAGATCGCTATATCCGCGCCGCACACGCACATCCAGCACCTCAACCTCGACCTCAATGCCAGGCGCCGGCTGCGATGAGACGGTCAGCGCCCCCGGCGCGATGGCACGAAGGCCGCCCTCGCTCGATACGAACGGGCCATATCCCAAAAACTGCGCAACAGCGACGGTTTGCGGATCGCGCCACACCTCCTCCGGGGTCCCCTGCCGCGCCAACTCGCCATCGATGAGAATCGCGATCCGGTCCGCGACGGTGAATGCCTCATCCTGATCATGCGTGACGTAGATGCTGGTCGAATTCGACCGTTTCAAGATCGCGCGAATCTCGGAGGCAAGCCGCTCTCGCATCGCCCGATCCAGCGACGACAGCGGCTCATCAAGCAACATGAGCCGCGGATCCGGGGCAAGCGCCCGAGCGAGTGCAACGCGCTGCGCCTGCCCACCCGACAGCGAGGTCACCGAGCGATGCGCCATGTCCTGCAGGCCGACGAGCTCCAGCATGTCCGCCACCCGCTCGGCGCGCTCCTTGCGCGGGAGACCATACCCAACGTTGCCCCCGACGTCGCGATGCGCGAACAATTGGCCGTCTTGGAACATCAAACCAAAGCCGCGGCGATGGACCGGCACATCGATAACGGACTCCCCCGCAAACAGCACGTCCCCGGCCGCAACGGGCTCCAGCCCCGCGACGGCACGCAGCAGCGACGACTTGCCCGAGCCCGAGGGCCCCAGTAGGGCGACAATCTCGCCCGGCGCCGCCGTCAGCGACACCCCGTTGACGGCGATGTTATCCCCGTACCGTACGACGAGGTCGCGCACCTCAAGCCCGATCATGCAAACTCTCCCGCCTGCGAGGGCCGACCTCGCTCCACGATGACCATGACAACCGCCGCGAGCGCGGCAAGCAGCACGCTTGCCGCCATCGCCATCCCCTGCTCGAGCGCGCCCGGGCGCGAGATGAGGCGATAGATGACGACGGGCAGCGTGGGTGATTCCGGCCGCGCCAGGAACGACGTCGCGCCGAATTCCCCAAGCGAGACCGCCAACGCAAATCCGGCGGCGACGGCTCCCGCGCGCACCAGGTGCGCGCCGTCGATCGTTGCGAGTACCCGCCCCGGCGACGCTCCCAAGGACGCCGCCGCCTCCCGCTGCCGGGGCGAGATCGCGCGCAGCACCGGAGCGATCATCCGCACGACGAGCGGCACCGCGACCACCGCCTGCGCGATCGGCACGAGCCAAAACGAACTGCGCAGGTCCAGCGGCGGCCGATTGAGCGTAATGAGGAAACCGAACCCAACCGTCACGGCCGATACCCCAAGCGGCAACATGAACGTGGCGTCGAGGAAAGCGAGCGCGTGCCGCCCGCGCCGCGTGCGCGGCCGTCGCGTCACGACCAGCGCCACCGCCACTCCCACGACGAGCGCGATCAGCGCCGCAATAAGCGCAATCCCGATGGACGTACCCGCGGCCTGCAGCGCGGAAACCCGCACCGCGCGCGTGGCATCGGCGTTCGCGAGATTGCGGTAGTGCTCGAGGGTGAAGCGGCCCCCGCTGTGCAGCGAGCGCCACACGAGCTGCGCAATCGGCAACACGATGAGCCCCGCGACGACGATCCCGGTGACGACGAACGCGGGCACATCGGCACCGCGCGGCCGGTGCGTCACCGGATCGGGCCGCAGATTCAGCGCCCGCTCGCTGCGTTTGCGCGCCTGCCCCGCCGCCCACAGCGCCACCGCAATGACAAGGAGCTGGACGACGGACAGCACCGCGGCCCCACGCAGGTCCAAGAACGTGGTCGTCAGCAGGTAAATCTCCGACTCGATCGTCGCCAGCCGCACCCCGCCCAGGATCAGGACGATGCCAAAGGCCGTCGCGCAAAACAGGAACACCACCGACGCCGCGGAGACGATCGCCGGCGCCAGCGCCGGCAGCGTCACCGTCAAAAACGCCCGCAGCGGCGTGGCCCCGAGCGCCCGCGCGGCCTCCACCTGCCGCGGATCGAGCCGCGCCCACAGGTTCCCGACGTTGCGCACCACGAGCGAATAGTTGAAAAACACCATGGCCGCGACGACGGCGACGACGCTGCCATCCAGCCCCAAAAAGTCGAGCCACCCGCCGCTCGCCAGCAGCGATCGAAAAGCGACGCCGACGACGACGGTCGGCAGGACGAACGGCACGGCAACGATCGCGCGCGCCACCATCATGCCGGGGAAGCGGCAGCGATACAGCGCATAGGCCCCCGGCACCCCGAGGAGCACCGCCAGCACCGTGCCGGCCGTCGCCATCCCTAGCGTCAGCCCAATGATCCGCCACGTGCGATCGCGCGCGAAGACCTCGGAAAACGCCCCGAAGTCCCAGCCGCCCTCGGGCGAGGTGAAGCCGCGCAGCACGAGCGTGGCGGCGGGCCACGCAAAGAACAGCGCGAGGAAGACGAGCGGGAGCCCCGCCGCCAATGCCCACCCGAGGATCCGCTGGGCCTTCACTTAGCCGATGACCTCCGCCTGCCAGGCGCGCAGCCACGCTTCGGCGTTGGCCGCTACCTCATCGGCGGGCAGCGCGGTCATCTCCGTTGCGAGCGGACCGAAGTTCACGAGGTCCTCGGGAGCATTCGCCTCCGGGTTCGCCGGATGCATGTACGTGACCTCGCTGATCGCCTCTTGCACCGCCGGCGTCAGCATGAACTCGACGAATTTCGCCGCGGCTTCGGGATTCTTACTTCCCTGCAAGACGCCCGCATACTCCACTTGCCGGTAGCACGTCTGCGGCAGCGCCGCCGTCGTGCTCTCGGTCTTCGCCTCATTAACCGAATACGCCGGCGAGGACCCATAAGAAACCATCATCGGGAACGGCCCGGCGCCTTCACCAGCGGAATAATCGACGCTGAACGCATCCGACCAGCCGTTCGTAATCTTCACGCCGTTATCGCGCAGTTGCTTCCAATAGTCGAGCCAGCCGTCCGTACCGAAGTGCTCGATCGTGGCGAGCATGAAGGCCATTCCCGGGGTCGACGACGCCGGGTTCATCGCGACGAGCAGTCCCTTGTATTCGGGCTTTGCCAGGTCCTCGAACGTCTGCGGCGGCTGCTTGCCCTGGAACCACGCCTTATCGTAGTTGACGCACACATCCCCCTGGTCGATCGGGATGAGCCCGGGTTCGCCCGCATAGTCGAGCGCCTTATCCGGCGACGCGACGGACGTCTCCGCAATGACGTCCTGGCCCGAGATGCGATACGAGACGGTGTTGTCGAGCCCGTAGACGACGTCCCCGAGCGGCGCATCCTTGGTCAAGACGAGCTGGTTGGCGAGCTCGCCGCCGTCACCGATCTGCTGAATGGAGACGTCAATGCCGGTCTCCTCAGCGAACTGCTTGATGAGCGTTTCCGGGAAGTCGAACGAATCGTGAGATAGGACGACGAGCGATTCAGGCTGCTCGGCGCTACTGCAGGCGCTAAGCCCCAGGGCGAGCGCACTGACGAGCGCGAGGCCGATCTTGCTGGACATAAAAATAACCTCCTTGCCGGAGGGGTTCGGCGCCGCAGGGTGCGGCGTACCGGAGATTGCGACTCCCTTCGCCGGCATGATCCGGATCAGGTTCGTAGGGTCTGCGTTCGCACTCTCAGCGCCAGGCGGCGCTCCCCTGTCCACGCGCATAAGTATACGGCAGCTCTTCAGTCGGCTCGGTCGTGCCACACTCGACTGCGAACTCCGCGTCCGTCATCTTGACGACCTCGCGGTCGGTGTAGACGTCGTGGCGGTTGCCTTCGTTGAGCACCCAGGTGGTGCCGTCTTCGCTGAGGATCCAGCCGTGCTTCCAGTAGGAAACAACGTCGTAGAACTCCTTGGTCTCACACTGCGGGGTGCGGTCGACGATCTGAGAGCGCTGGACATCTTCCGGCTTCTCGCCCGGTCCGGCGGTGCACTCAGCCGCGATTTCCGCGGGCGTATCTCCCAGGATTCCTTCAGGTTGGCTCGCGGAATTGTGAACTTTCCTGATCGCTTATGCCACGTTTGATGGCGAACTATTGGGTCGGGCGACTAGCCTACGACGTTCACTAATCGCCCCAGGTCAACAAATCGGACAGCGACAGCCATCCCGGGACCTGGCAGCGGGCCGTTTCCGTCTCGGTCATCGGGCGGTAGGTGCTCTCCGGCCGAGGCACGGCGATGTCCTCCCAGATCCGCTCGACGGGATTGAAGGCTCGAGTCGAGGTGACCTTCGTGCGCTGCCGCTCGACAGTCTTCGTCGTGCAGTCCTGGCGCACGTCGCGCCACGGCGTGTACGTCACGGTCGCAGGTGCGGGGCACTCCTTGAGCTCCGCCGCATTCAACTGGCGGGTGCGCTGCTCGGTCTCGCGGGCGGGCTCCCCCGTTACCCAGGCGGCATCGGCTTCGCTCCAGATGTAGGCCGTGGCGGTCTTGACGCGTTCTTGGCTAGCGGTGCCGTCGGCGCACATCAGCTCAACGTCGCGCCACGCCGTATATGAGGTGACATCGGCCGGTGGGGTCGTCGAACAGCCCTCAATGGTGCCCGTCAGCGAGCTTGTGAGCAGCGGTAGCTCGCCCTTGACGTGGGCGGTGACCTCAAAGGAGAAGGACGCATCCGCGGGCAGCTGGGTGAAGGACACCTGCAGCTCGTTGCCATCGTCTTCGAACTGCACGGAACCGATCCCGACCGCGGCTACCGACTCAGACCCGGCCGGGCTAGTGAACGCCGTCGCTGAATCCGGCTCGAAGCGGAAGCCGTCGCTCGCCTGCACCCGGAAGGAGGCGTTGGTAAGGTCCTTCGTCGTCGAACCGCTCAGGCGAATGGTGCGCGTCTGCTCGCCGGGGCCGATCTCCGTGGCTAGATCACCGAAGGCGTCACCGGTATCGGTGCGCGAGGCGGTGAGGACGGACTCGTCGGCGACGAGGTAGGTGCGCTGGGAGATGACCTGCTGGCAGGGCTCGCCGGCGGGGCGGCTCGGCGCTTCGGGCAGGATGGATTCATCGCCGCACGTTGAGAGCACGCTCCCATCGCGCGTCCACGTGTAGTGACAGTCGTTTTCGGCCACGGCGGGCACGGCAAAGAGGGTGAGCGCTCCGAGTGCTGCAGCTAAGCGGATCATGTCACCTCCAGTCGTGAAGATGACTATTATAGGCGGTTTTTCGCGAAAACGCTACGCTTCCACTTCGCGATTGCCACCGTACCAGCGCGAGGCGCCGGTCAGCGCGAGCTGGCGAGCAAGGCCCATCAGGGCGCCGGAGATGAGCGCGAACGTGAGGACCTCTGCGAGGCGAACGCCCGGATCTTCCGGGTCCTCGGGCGGGTTATGACCAGTCACGGCCTTCCAACCGACATTGACGACCTTGGAGGCCACCATGCCTGCGACGGCCATCGAGCCTGCTGAGACGATCTTCCAACCGATATCCATGCCTCAATCATGCCGCATCTCGTCATCGGCGGCGCGCTGTGCCACGGCGCGAAGCGCCCGCCGCTTATCGCGCCGATACTCATCGACGATGAGCGCGCGGCTGGGGGCGTGCCCGGTGCGGAAGCCCGCACGC
Organism: Bowdeniella nasicola; assembly: GCF_900107735.1. Lineage (GTDB taxonomy): Bacteria > Actinomycetota > Actinomycetes > Actinomycetales > Actinomycetaceae > Bowdeniella > Bowdeniella massiliensis. Next base: position 34,243 of record NZ_FNQV01000004.1, read on the forward strand.
GAGGCCAGGTGGGCGGAAATCGGGCTCGTGACGAGTGTGAAGGCGACGACGAGTGCGAGCGCCCAGATCGTCGTCGGACCGCGCAGCGTCAGGGCGAGGCCAGACATGAGCATCATGGTGCCGAAAGTCTGCGGCTTGGCGGCGGCGTGCAGGCGCTTGAGCAGATCGTCGAAATGCATGATACCGATCGCGGCGATCAGGATAAAGAACGCGCCGATCGCGATGAAGATCGAGCCGAGCAGGGTCATGATGGCTCCTCGCGAGGGGTGTCGACGTCGTGCACGGGCTCGGCCTCGTCGGCGATGAGCTTGTTGATGCGCTCGACTTCCGCAGCCTCCTGCTCGTTCATGATGCGAGCTTCTTCCGGGTCATCGATGACGGCGAACCGGGCGATCGTCGTCGTCCCAATAAACCCGACGACGGACAGCGCCACGAGCGCGGGGATGAGATCGAGTCGGCTCGTCAGCGCCGAATAGATCGCGACAGCGCCGATCATGGCCGCGGTGACCACGTCCATCGAGATCGCGCGATCCAGCATCGAGGGGCCGCGCGACAGGCGGATCAGGACGACGACCGTCGCGATCGCGACGCAGGCGAAGGAGATGTACAGCAGCCACGTACTAATCATGGGCGGCCTTCCGTTCGAGGCGGGCGCCCACGGCATCCGGCCGGAAATAGCTCGGGCCCTGGCAGCGCCACCCGGTGTCGTAGCCGGCATCCAGCAGTTCGTCATCGGAGGCGATCGCGCGCAGCAGGCGCTCCTCCTGCGCGACGACGGAGGCGCGGAAATCATCGAGCGAGGCCCGCGGGTTATCCGGATCGACGTCGAGGACGTGCACGTAGAGCAGCCCCGAGTGCTTCAGCGCCTCGATCGCCACCGAGCCGGGCACGAGCGTCGTGAGGCCGGCCGTCGCCGTGAGGTAGAGGTCATTGTGGCTGCGCGTCTGGATCCGCGCGACGGCGCACGTCGGATCGGCGCGTTTCAGCACGAGCTTGGCCACGTGGAAGGAGGCGACAACGACGTCGTAGAGGAACCGCACGACGAGGTAGATAACCGCGAGCGGCCGGATCTTGAAACGCGTGACGAGGCGCGGCAGCGGCGCGAGGTAGGAAATGATGAGCGAGAGCAGGATGCCGTTGGCGATATTGCCCCACGACAGGTCGCCCCACAGCAGCAGCCAGACTCCCGTCAGCCAGATGATCATGCCGAGCGAGGTGGGTCCGCGGCCGCGCAGCTGCTTAATCGCCATCGTGATCCGCCTCCGGGTTCTCCTCTTCCTGCGGCGTCGTCTCCGTCGTATCGGAGGACTGGCCCTGGCCGCGCAGGCCATCGGGCAAGACGGCGTTGATGTAGTAGTTCGGATTCGACAGGTTCGCGGCGGCATCGTCGGTGTAGTTGATGACGCGGCCGCCCGCGATCGACAGCCCCATCGCAAGGACGACGAGCGAGGTTGCGGCGCCGATCATCGGCAGCGGCAGGCTCGTGGCGGGCATCGGTTCTTCCGCCTTCTGCCAAAACGCCATGTTCCAGGCTTTCACGACGGCATACAGGGTGAGGATCGAGGTGATGAGCGCACCCGCAATAAGCGTGTAGTCCAGCGCGCTCGCGCCGCTGGCCGCTGCCTGCAGCAGGCCCACCTTGCCGATGAAGCCGGTAAACGGAGGGATTCCCGCGAGGTTCAGGGCCGGCACGAGGTAGAGCACTGCGACGAACGGGATCGCGGTGGCGAGCGAACCGAGACGGATGAGGGAGGTCGTGCCGCCGTAACGTTCGACGAGGCCCGCCACGAGGAAGAGCGAGGTTTGCACGGTGATGTGGTGCACGACGTAGAACACGGCGGCGGATAGCCCCTCGGGGGTGTTCGTCGAGATGCCCCAGATCATGAAGCCAATGTGGGAGACCAACGTAAAGGAGAGCATACGTTTGAGGTCGTTTTGCGCGACGGCGCCGAGGATGCCGACGAGCATCGTCGCGAGCGCCACCCACGCGAGCAGCGTGTTGAGATCGTCGCCGGGAAACAGCAGCGTCTCGGTGCGGATGATCGCGTAGACGCCGACCTTGGTCAGCAGGCCGGCGAAGACGGCGGTGACGGGCGCGGGCGCCGTCGGGTAGGAGTCGGGCAGCCACGCCGACAGCGGGAAGACGGCGGCCTTAATGCCGAATGCCGCGAGCAACGTTAGGTGCAAGACGGTGCGCAGAGACGGATCGAGATCCGCGAGGCGCTCGGCCAGGTGCGCGAAGGACACCGTCCCGACGGCAGCGTAGATGAGCGCGATCGCGAGGAGGAAGAGCACCGAGGAGACGAGGGAGACGACGACGTAGATCGTTCCCGAGCGGATGCGATCGCGCGAGCCGCCGAGGGTAATGAGCACGAAGGAGGCGGCGAGCAGGATCTCGAATCCGACGTACAGGTTGAACAGGTCGCCGGTCAAGAAGGCGTTGGACACGCCCGCCGATAGCACGAGGAACGTCGGGTAGAAGACGGCAACGGGCGCGCCTTCGTCCTCGTCTGCCACTCCCTGCGCGGTGGAATAGACGAGCACCGCGAGGGTCACCGCGATGGAGATCGTCAGCATGAGGGCGGAGAAGCGGTCGACGACGAGGGTGATGCCGACAGGCGCGGCCCAGGAGCCGACGTCCAGGGCGAGGGCGGAGGAATCGACGACGACGAGCAGCAGGATCGCGATGCCGAGCGAGATCGTCAGGGCTGACAGCGCGATCGCGCGCGAGATGCGCGGGTGGCGGCCGAGTGCGAGCGCGGCGCCGGCCGAAAACAGCGGCACGAGGACGGGCAGCGGCACGATCCAGTTCACAGCGCACGCTCCTCGGCTTCGGAGACTTCCTCGTGGGGCTTGCCGCCGGTCTCATCGCGCGCGAGCGCGGCATCGGCTTCGACGGGCGTGCCGTCGTCATCGAGGCGGCGCGCGGCAATGCGTTCGCGGATCTTGCGGTCTGCGATGCGGCGATCCTCGAGGTCGTCTTGCACTTCGTCGTGACCATTGAGCTGCCAGGAGCGGTAGGCCATTGCGAGCAGGAACGCCGTGATGCCGAGCGTGATGACGATCGCGGTCAGGACGAAGGCCTGTGGCAGCGGGTCGGAGATGCGCGAGGGATCGGGGCGGCCGATGAGCGGGGGCGCGCCCGCCTGCCCGCCCGCGATCAGGATCATGATGTTAATGCCGTTGGACAGCAGCGAGAACCCGATGATGATGCGCGTCAGTGAGCGCTCCAGCAGCAGGTAGACACCGATCGCGACGAGGAAGGCCGCGAGGATCACAAGGACGAGTGCAGGGCTCAATTCGTGACCTCCTCGGCGCGGGCGGCGTCTTCGGTGATGAGCGCCGCGGTCTCATCGGCTTCGCTATCGCCCTCGCCCTCGATCTCGGCGTGGCGGTCGATCTCGGCGCCAAGCGAGCGCAGGATATCGAGCACGAGGCCGACGACGAGGACGTAGACGCCGACGTCGAAGAGGATCGCCGAGGCGATGTGGATATTGCCGTAGATCGGGACGGTGAAGTCGAAGACGGTGGTTTGCAGGATCGTGCCGCCGAAAAAGACTGGCAGCAGGCCGGCGAACGCGGCGAGCGCGAGGCCCGTGCCAAGGAGGTGGCCGGCGTTCAGCGGCATGGCTTCGCCGAGCTCGTAGCGGCCCGCGGCCAGATAGCGCACGATGAGCGCGGTGCCGGCCATAAGGCCGCCGGCGAAGCCGCCGCCGGGCGCGTTGTGGCCCGCGAATAGCAGGTAGAGCGAGACGAGGATCATCGTGTGGAAGACGAGCCGGGCGCCGATCTCGAAAATGATGGAGCGGCGGCGCGGGGCGAGCGTGAGGGAGCCGGCGAGCCAGGTCCGGCCGCGGCCCGGCTGGCGCAGTTCGTAACCCTGCTGCTTCAGCTCCGCGGCGCGTTTGGCGGCGGCGCGGCGGGTGGCGTCGTGCAGCGCGGCGGCATTGTGCAGCGCCCGGGAGTCCCACACGGCGGAGGTCGATTCGTCGCGGCGGTTGCGCGCGCGATCGACGATGCCGGCGCGCGAACGCAAGAACAGCAGCGAAGCGACGCCCGTGGCCGCGACGAGGACGACGGAGATCTCGCCGAAGGTGTCCCACGCTCGGATGTCGACGAGCGTGACGTTAACGATGTTGTGGCCGTAGCCGAAGTTCAGCGCTTCGGCGGGGAAATTGGCGGAGACGGGATCGGCGGTGCGCCCGGAGACGGCGATGACGCCGAGGACCGCGACGATGAGGCCCGCGAAACCGCCGAGCGCAGCCCGGAAGTAGCGTGAGGCGCGCAGCGGCCGGTTGGAGAAGTAGGCGGGCAGGCGGCGCAGCACGAGGATGAAAACGACGAGCGTGACCGTCTCGACGAGGACCTGGGTGAGCGCCAGATCGGGGGCGCCGTGCAGCGCGTAGGTCAGGGCGATGCCGTAGCCGGACACGCCCATGAGCAGCACGGCCTTCAGGCGGCGCCGGGCGCGGGCGGCGAGCACGGCGGCGACGATCGTGACGATCGCGACGGGCACCTGCGCGATGTTGTCATACAGCCGCATGCCGCCGATGTGCGGGGTGCGCGCGAGGACGGCAATGAGCAGGGCGCCCATGACCGTGCCGATCACCGTCGCGAGGTAGAACGGCAGCGAACCGCGCTGGGTGCGCGCGGTGACGGCCGCGGCGCCATCTTCCAGCGCCTGCTCGCTGCGACGGAAGGACTCCTCGGGATCGGGCAGGAACGCGACCCGGCGCTGCAGCTCCTCGATGCGAGTGCGCATGGCGAACATCGCCGCGCCCGCCGCAATAATGACGACGGTGACCCCGAGGGTGACGGTGAATCCGCCCCACAGCGTGAGATGGCCGGGTTCCCCGGGCGCGATCGTCGTCGCCGGTGCGAGGGCGTCCTCCATCGCCGACGGCATCAGCCCGAGCAGGGCGCCGGCCGCGAGCACGATGGGCGAGAACTGGATGATCGGGCTGAGCGCGTGGCCGTCGACGGGCGCGACGCCGGGCTTCGTGGCAAAGGCGCCCCAGTAAAAGCGCAGCCCATAGGCGAGGGTGAGGATCGAGCCGAGCGCAAAGGCGATCAGGACGAGCAGATCGCGCACCCAGTCATCGCCGCCGAGCGCCACGGCGTGCACGAGGCCCTCGATCGCGGCCTCCTTGCCGAGGTAGCCCAGCAGCGGCGGCAGGCCCACCATCGAGGCGGTCGCGACCGCGCCCGCGATCGCCATGAGCGGCATCTTCCGGGCGATTCCCGACAGTTCACGCAGATCGCGGGTGCCGACGCACCAGTCGATGACGCCAACGGTGAGGAACAGTGAGGACTTAAACAGGGCGTGCGCGACGATGAGGGTTAGGCCCGCGAGCATGAGCGCCTTGGAGCCCTGGCCGACGATCGCGATGATCATGCCGAGCTGGCTGATCGTGCCGAAGGCGAGCAGCAGCTTGATGTCGTACTGGCGCAGCGCGCGGTAGCCGCCGAGGATCATCGTCGCGAGCCCGAGCCCCAGGACGATCGCCTGCCAGACGCCAAGGTGGGCGTAGCCGGGGGCAAAGCGCGCGACGAGGTAGACGCCCGCCTTGACCATCGCGGCCGCGTGCAGGTAGGCGGACACGGGGGTGGGCGCTGCCATCGCGGCCGGAAGCCAGAAATGCGTGGGGACGAGCGCCGACTTCGAGCTCGCGCCAAACAGCAGCAGGATGATCGCGGCGATGACGAGCCCCGTCGTCTCCGGCGGGTTCGTCACGAGCTGTGAGATCGAATACGAGCCGCCGGGCAGCTGCCCGAGCAGGATGATGCCGCCCAGCATGGCCAGGCCCCCGAGCGTCGTGAGGATGATCGCCTGGTGCGCGGCGCGCCGCGAGGTCTGGCGCTCGTGGTGATGGCCGATGAGCAGGAAGGAGAAGACCGTCGTCGCTTCCCAAAAAATGTAGAGCGCTAGCGTGTTATCCGTCGTCACGAGGCCATACATCGCGCCGGCAAACGCGACGAACACGGCGCCAAAGCGCGGCAGGGATTGGGCGTGCCGGGCGAAATACGGCGAGCAGTACACGAGCACGAGCGCCCCGACGCCGGAGACGATGAGCGCCATGATCGCGGCAAGCGGATCGAGCCGGAAGGCGAAATCCATCTCGAGCGCGGGCACCCAGGAGATGACCTCCGTCGGCGGATTATCGGAAAACGCGGCGCGCAACTGGGTGAGCATATAGCCGAAGGCCGCCGCGGGCACGAGCGCGAGAATCAGGAAACCGCGTCGCCCCAGGCGCATAATTGCGGGCGCTACCAGCGCGGCGAGCGCGTGCAGGGCGACGAGTAAGGTCACGGGCGGGCCTCACGGTTGGGGGCGTTCGAGGGGTACCACGTCATTGTAATGGCTCGAGCCGGATAGGATCGAGCCATGCTCTCTTCCACGACCGAGGACTACCTCAAGGTGATTTGGGCGCTGAGCGAATGGAGCGAGGACCCCGTCACCATCGGCTCGCTCGCCCGCTCGCTCGGGCTGGCCCCCTCCTCGGTGTCCGAGACGATCAAGCGCCTTGCCTCCCAGGGCCTGGTCGATCACGAGCCCTACCGCGGCATTCGCCTGTCCGAGCGCGGCGAGGCCGCCGCGGTGACGATGATCCGGCGCCACCGCGTGCTGGAGACCTACCTCGTGCGCGTCTTTGGTTACACCTGGGATGAGGTCCACGATGAGGCGGAGGCCCTCGAGCACGGCGCCTCCGATCGGCTCATCGACGTCATGGCGAGCGCCCTTGGCAACCCGGCCGTCGACCCGCACGGTGATCCGATCCCGCGCGCCGACGGCTCGCTGCCCGAATGTCCCGAGCACGTCATTAGCCTCGCGGAGCTCGCCCCCGGCCGCGAGGCCGAAATCGTGCGCGTGTCCGACGCAGCGCCCGAGCTGCTGCGTTGGTGCGAAAAATCGGGTCTGACGCTCGGCGCGCAGGTGCGCGTCACCGACGTCATCGCCGCCGCCCAGCTGCTCGAGGTGGCCGTCGCCACCGCGCCCGAGCCGCTCACCCTCTCGCTCGCCGCCGCCGGCTCGATCTGGGTGCGGTAAATGCTGCTCATCGCCCTGCTTGCCACCCTCATCGGCGTCGCCGTCTTCACCTCGGGCGTCATCCGCATCGTGGCGCGGCTGCGCAAGGGGAAGGACGCCGATCGCCTCCGCCCCGTCGGCGCGCGCGCCTGGCTGACGCTCAAGGAGATCCTTGGCCACGGCCGTTTCACCCACAAGCCCGTCGTGAAAATCGCGCACTGGCTCGTCATGATCTCGTTCCCCGCGCTGTTCCTGACGCTGCTCGCGGGCTTCTTCCAGCTCACCAACCCCGCCTTCGCGCTGCCGCTGATCGGCCAGTTCCCGCCGTATGAATGGGCTGTCGAGCTCATCGCCTGGGCGTGCCTGATCGCGATTATCGCCCTCGTCGCCATCCGGCTGAAGAACCTGCCGCGCGACCGCTCCTCGCGCTTCTTCGGCTCCAGCCAGTGGCAGGCGTTCTTCGTCGAGGGCGTCATCGGCGCCGTCGCGGTGTGCATCATCGCGCTGCGTGCCCTGGAGTACGCCTACCTGTCGGCCGCGCATCTGCCCGGCGCGAGCCTCGCCCATTTCCCGACGACGGCCTGGCTCGCCCCCACGGGCCATAGCCTCGAGGCGCTCGCCCGCGCCATCGCCATCGTCGCGCTCACCAAGATCCTCGTGTCCAACGCCTGGTTCATCGTCGTCGGCCTACAACCGACGATGGGCATTGCCTGGCACCGTTTCCTCGCGATCGTCAACGTCTATGCGCGCCGCAACCTCGACGGCTCCCCCGCGCTCGGGCCCATCCATCCGCTTATCGTCGACGGCGTCGAACTCACGGCGGAAACGATGGAGGAGCTCGACGAGGACGCGACGCTCGGGGTGGGCAGCCCGGGCGATTTCACCTGGAAGGGGCTGCTAGATTTTTCGACGTGCACCGAGTGTGGGCGCTGCCAGGACGTGTGCCCGGCGTGGAATACCGGCAAGCCGCTCACGCCCAAGGGCCTGATTATGGACCTGCGCGATCAGACGACGGACGTCTTCGAGGCGGCGCTACAGATCGATCCGGACGTGCTGTGGAGTTGCACGACGTGCGGCGCCTGCGTGGAGATGTGCCCCGTCGACATTGAACACATCGATCACGTCACCGATCTGCGGCGCTACCAGGTGCTCATGTCATCGGCGTTTCCGCAGGAATTCTCGCGGATGTTTCGTTCGCTGGAGACGAAGGGCAACCCGTACAACCAGAGCGCGCGCAAGCGCCTGGAGTGGGCTAAGGGGCTCGATGTCCTCGTCGCGGGCGTGGATATCGACTCGCTCGACGAGGTCGACTACCTCATGTGGGTCGGCTGCGCGGGGGCCTATGACGCGCGGGCGCGGCAGACGACGCGGGCCGTCGCGGAGCTGCTGCAGACCGCGGGCGTGCGCTTTGCGGTGCTGGGCGATGGCGAATCGTGCACGGGCGATCCGGCGCGACGTGCCGGCAACGAGGTGCTCTACCAGATGCTCGCGGCGCAAAACGTCGAGGTGCTGAACGAACTCGGGGCGACGAAGATCGTCACGAGTTGCGCGCACTGCCTGAACACCCTGGGGCGCGAATATCCGCAGCTGGGCGGCACCTACGAGGTCGTCCACCACACGCAGCTGCTGAACCGCCTCGTGCGCGAGGGCGCGCTGAAGCTCGCGCCACCGGAGGCCGGCACCATCACCTACCACGATCCGTGCTACCTCGGGCGCCACAACGACATCTACCGCCCACCGCGCGAGCTCGTCGGCGACGTCGCCACCAGCGTCGTGGAGATGCCACGCCACGGCGATCGCGCCATGTGCTGCGGGGCGGGCGGCGCGCGCGTGTGGACGGAGGAAAGCATTGGCGAGCGCATCAACCAGGTGCGCGCAAAGGAAGCGGCCGACACGGGCGCCGATATCGTGGCGACGGCGTGCCCATTTTGCACGCAGATGCTCTCCGACGGCGCCGCGGCCAACGGCGATGAGATCCAGGTGCGCGACGTCGCGACCCTCATGCTCGACGCCGTGCGCCGCGCCACATGACCTGGCAGCGCCGCCCGGAGGTTACGGCGGCTCGTCGTCGCTCGGTCACAACGCTTGCCGCCTCCCAGGTCCTGTCCTCGCTGGCCATCGGCGTTGGCCCATCGGTGGGCGTGCTGCTCGCGGCCGAGGTCACGCATTCGGAGGCGTGGGCCGGTATTGCGCGCGCGTCCATGACGATCGGCGCGGCGCTCGTTGCCATGCCGCTCGCAGCCCTTGCCGCCAGTCGCGGCCGGCGCGCGGCGCTGGGACTCGCCTTTAGCGTCGCGACGTTGGGGGCGGGCCTCGTCGCCCTATCTGCGCAGTTCACCTCTGCGCCGCTGTTCGTCGCGGGGATGCTCGCGATGGGCTTCGGCACGGCCGCGGGCCTGCAGGCCCGATTCGCGGGCGCCGACCTGGCCGAGCCGGATCGCCGCGCCCGCACCCTCTCGCTCGTCGTGTGGGCCGGCACGGTGGGAGCCGTCCTCGGCCCCTCGCTCGCCGAGCCCGGGGCGGCGTTCGGCGGCGTCTTCGGCTGGCATCCGTTCGCGGGAGCCTTCGCGATCGCCGCGCTGCTAGCCGCCCTGACGACCGTGCTCATCGTCGTCTTCCTGCGCCCCGATCCGCTCTTGCTCGCCCAGCGCTTCGAAGCCGCCGCTGCCGCCGCCCCTACGACCCAAGCCACGCCGGCTCAGGCTGCCTCCGCCACCCAAGCTGCTGCCCCCACCCGAGCCACAGCCACTCACGCCCAGCGCCGCTGGGCCTTCGCCCCCGCTTGGCGCGCAATCGCGCATGTCCCCGCCGCGCGCGACGCCCTCATCGCGCAGGTCCTTGCCCACCTCGTCATGGTCTCGATCATGACCATGACGCCCGTCCACCTGCACCACGGCGACCACGGCCTCGGCGTCATCGGCGTCATCATCTCGCTGCACGTCGCGGGCATGTGGGCCTTCGCGCCGCTGTTTGGCTGGGGCTCGGACCGCCTGGGCGCGCGTCGCATGATCCTCATCGGCGCGGCCATCCAGCTGCTCTCGTGCGTGATCGCCTTCATTTGGGCGGGCGCCATGCTCGGCGTCGCAATCGCGCTCTTCCTCCTGGGCTTCGGCTGGTCAGCCATCACCGTGCCCGCGGCCGCCATGCTCACCCACGCGGTCGCACCCGCGCAGCGCCCCTACGTCCAGGGCTTCGGCGACTTCTCGATGAACGCCGTCGCAGCCTTCGGCGCAGCGATTTCCGGGCCCGTCATGGCCTACACGAATTTTTCCGCGCTCGCCGCCATCGGCGCCCTCGCGATCCTGCCGGTTATTGGATATCGACGAGGAACCCGTCATCATCCGCGACGACGCCGGGCGCGAGCGCCACAATAGCGCGGCAGGCCGCTTCGATGACGCGCGCCGCCGCGGACCGCTCGCGCCGCTGCGCGAGACTCAACTGCCGCAGATCCTCGTTCTCGGCAATGAAGCGCACGGCGTAGGCGACGGCACCGCCCGCCGCCCAGTCAAATGCCGCGATCGAGGGCGGCAAAAACTCCTCGGCCTGCACCTCGATGCTAATCTGCCCCCCGGCGATCGGCGCATAGATGCTGTACGCATCGAGCACGACGTCCTCGGCCAGCTCATAGCTGTCGGCATCCTGCAGCGAGCTGTGCGCACCCGCAAGAATCGGCGCGAGTCGCGCATCCAGCGTGTCCGGATCGAGCCAGATCGGCGAATACACGCTCAAGTCTGGCCGCTCGTCGGGATCGGGCACGACGATCGACCCGCCCGCGAGAACGAGCGCTCCCCCAAGCCGCCTCGCCGCTGCCCGGAAGAAATCTAGCGCCCGCGCCTCCTCGCCCTGGGGCAGCCCCTCGGGGTAGGCGTCCCAGACGGGATCGATGCCCGCGAGCTCGCTGGGCAGCGCCGCTCCCCGATCGGGCGGCACGTGGGCGACGAAAGCGGAATGCGCCCAGGCCGGAATATCGAGTTCGCGCCGGATCTCACTCGCCAAGCCGTAGGCGCCCGAGATGCTGTAGTCGGCCGCGAGCGCGAACGTGTACTCGTCTTGCGGATAGACGTCCGGGAAGTAGGACGCCGCGAGCGCATGGATGTCCGCGTAGCTCAGGCCCTCGGGCACTACCAGGATGTGGTGGGCGCGCGCCGCGGCGAGCGCGAGCTGCAGATCCGCCACAGCCTAATCCCCGACGCGGATGCGCGAAAACCCGAGGTGGGAGCGGCTCGCGGTCGGTCCGCGTTGCCCCTGGTAGCGTGACCCGCTAGCGCCGGCGCCGTAGGGCCGCTCCGCGGGCGAGGTGAGCCGGAAGAAGCAGAACTGCCCGATCTTCATCCCCGGGTAGAGCCGAATCGGCATCGTCGCCGTATTCGACAGCTCGAGCGTCACGTGCCCCGAAAACCCGGGATCGATGAACCCGGCCGTGGAATGCGTCAGCAACCCCAGCCGCCCCAGCGAGGACTTACCCTCCAGCCGCGCCGCGATATCGTCGGGCAGCGTCAGGTACTCGTGCGTACTGCCGAGCACGAACTCCCCGGGATGCAGGACGAACGGCTCGTCACCCCCGACGTCAACGAAGCGCGTCAGGCCCTCCTGCTCCTCGGCCGGGTCGATGACCGAGTATTTGTGATTGTCAAAAAGCCGGAAGTACCGGTCGAGCCGCACATCAATCGACGCCGGCTGAATCATGTCGCGGTCCAACGGGTCGAGTTTGATGCGCGCAGTATCGATTTCACGGCGGATGTCACGATCGGAGAGAAGCACGTTTCGATTCTGCCATCTCGACGCGAAAAGGTCCGCTATCGTCGCCCCCATGAAACGCTGGACCATCATCGCCGCAGCAGCCCTCCTCGCGGGATGCAATGCCACCGAAACCACCCCAGCTACCGAAACCACCCCAGCCGAGACCTCCCCCGCCACCGAAACCACCCCAGCCGAGACGTCCCCCGCTACCGAAACTACGCCCCCAGCAGAGACTTCCCCAACCGACGAGACCGCACCAGCCAACGATCCGTTCCAGGCCGCACCGCTTAAGGGCAACGACTTCCCCGCACTGAACACCTCCCGCCTCATCACCGACATCCGCGCCGGCGAGCACGACGACTTCGCCCGCCTCGTCATCGAACTCTCCGAGGACGCGAGCGGCAAGGAGGACGCGTCGGTCGGCTACTCCCTCGACTACGTCACCGAGGCGATCTCCGACGGCAAGGGCGAGCCCATCAAGGTCACGGGCGAGAAGATCCTCGACATTCGCCTCTCCGGCATTCTCATGCCCGAAGAAGCAAAGACGCGGCCCTTCGGCGAGGTTCCCGGCACCGAAACCTTCACCCAGATCGAATCCGTCGGCCCGTTCGAGGGCATGAGCCAGATCGTCATCGGCCTCACCCACGAGGGCCCCGTGCGGGTCACGGAACTGACAGACCCCTACCGCCTCGTCATCGACGTCGAGAAGTAATTTCCGCCAGCACCCGCTATACTTGACGACGCACGCGGGTGTAGTTCAATGGTAGAACTCCAGCTTCCCAAGCTGGTAGCGCGGGTTCGATTCCCGTCACCCGCTCCATGTCCCGCGTCATCGATGGCGTGGGACATTACTTTTTGGGCGTGGCTGAACCCTCCAAATCTCGCGGCCCGTTGTCCCACCCGCACGCCCTCGAATGGCGCTAATGTGAGAGCTAAGCGTTGATTTACTGAGGGGCAACTATGAAACGCGGCGTCCGCACCGGGGTCGTCATCACGACCGCTGTCATCGTCTCACTTATCGGCGCACTGGTCGCCGGCTACTTCATCCGCGACCACCTGGCGAAAACGACGTACGGCCCGCAAGGCCGGGTCGAAAGCTATCTCGCGGCGCTCGTCGAGGGCCGCGCCACGGACGCGATCGCGCTGCTCGATCCGGACGTCACCAGCGCCGAACGTGTCCTCCTCACCGACGAGGTCTACCGCTCCGCCGACATCCGGCCCACCGGCTACGAGATCCTCGACGTGCGCATCGGGGAGAAAACCGCGACCGTCGACGCCTCCCTGACGATGGACGCCAAGCGCTATCCCGTCGCCTTCGAACTGCGCAAGAGCGGCACGGTCAATATCTTCTTCGACGACTGGACGCTCACGAGCGGGCCGCGCCAGTCAGTCCAGGTCAGCGGCGCCGCCACCGCGTCGCGCGTCAACGGCGCCCAGGTCAATCTCACGAGCGTCGCTGTCTCCGACGTGCTCGCCGTCCTGCCCGGCAGCTATATCTTCGATGCGCCCAAGGGCACGGACTACCTCAGCTTCGGCTCGCCGCAAACCGTCGTCGTCGTGCCCGGCGCGGCGCCCGCAGAGGTGGCGTTTTACCAGTCCTGGACGCCGGCCGCCAGCACCGACGCCATCGCCCAGGTCAACGAGCGCATCGCCACGTGCATGACGTCCAACAAGTTCCACCCCGCGGGCTGCGAGAACGTCCTAGCGATGACCGACCCGGGCTATGCCGTCACCGCGATCGAGCGGCGCTGGCTGCGGGAGCCCGCCATCTCCTTCGACGACGGCGTCGTGCTCATCGACGGCGGCGAGATGAAGATCGACTACAAGTGGCGCTGGAGCGAGGACGATACCTGGGAGCCGGATCACCGCTCCTATTCGCACGTCTTCGAGATGATCGAGGTTCCCGTCACGATCGGCGACGACGGCACGCTCGCGCTGGACTTTTCCGCCTTCTAGTCCGCATACGGCAGCACCGCGAGCGGCGAGCCGATAGGCACGGTCTCCTGCTCGAAGACCTCCAGCTGATCGGGCAGCACGAGCAGGCAGATGTGCACGGCAAGCAGCGCGCCGTCGGCATCGACGGCCTCCACGACCGGGAACTGGCCGTCGTCGCACATGACGATCACGATCTGCCCGTCGATGTTGGCAAGCCCGTCGGCCGCGAGGAGCGGATCGATGTAATCCTCGGCCAGCTCGGTTTCGACGTCGGTAAACATGACGATGCCGTCGTCGACGGACAGCGCGCGGAAGCCGCCGGGCCCCAGGCCATAGGCGAGCTCATAGTGGTCGACGGTGCCGTCGGCGACGTGGATAGGCGACGTGCTCCTCGGCCAGGGTGGCGCGCACCTCGTAATCGCCCGGCGGCACGTCGAAGCCGATGGGTGTGCCACCGCCCCAGGCGCCGACGGTGCCGGACCACGTGTGCAGCGTGCCGAGCGAGGTGGCGCCGGTCAGCTGCGGGAAGGCGCCCGGGCCGAAGATGACGGGGCTCGCGCCGCCCTCGAGCCGCGGCGAGACGGCCCGCACCCCCGCTGGCGGCCGTCCCAGGCGGTACGTGCTGTGGGCGGGCCGGCCGCGCCTGAGCCGCAGCACCGCCACAATGGCTATCGCGACCAGCCCTATGATCGTGAGCGTTTCCATGACTGCCTCCAAGAATCCGAGAAACCTCATCCCGCGAGCATCGAAGCCCGCGGGCCGCGGCACCTACCACTCCTAGGCCAGAAGAACCTGATGCGAAAGGGACATCATGTTTACTGCTTCTACCTCCATCACCCGCGACGCCGGCATGAAAGTCGAATGCGAAGCCCGCGGCAAGACGATCATCCTGGACGAGCCGCCCTCGCTCGGCGGCACCGACTTCGGCATGCGCTGCTGAGCGCCCTCGGCGCGTGCAAGTGCATCGTCGCGAAAGCCTTCGCCCCCAGCACGGCATCAACCTCACCTCAATCCGCATCGAGCTCGATCCCGACGGGTTCCTTGGCAAGAATCCCGACGCGAAGATCGGCTTTTCGACGATCACCGAGCGGTTCTACATTGAGGCCGATAACACCGAAGAGGAGCTCGAGGCGTCCCTCGACTTCATGGAGACGCACTGCCCGGTGATGGACACGCTCGTCAACGCGCCAACCTTTGTGCGGGAGTTACATCGCTAAGATAGTGACCGGCGAGCCGACACGCGGCCCGCGCACGTTAGGAGCATCATGCGCGCACTGGTCAAAGCGGAGGCAGCCCCCGGGCTCGTCCTCAAGGACATCCCGGAGCCGAATCCGGGCCCGGGCGAAGTCAAGATTCGAGTGCTACGCGCAGGGCTGTGCGGCACCGATCTGCACATTTATAACTGGGACGACTGGGCCGCCTCGATGCTCAAGCCGCCGCTGACGATCGGCCACGAGTTCTACGGCGAGATCGTCGAGATCGGTCCGGACGTCGCCGAGGGCGATGATGGTTTGAAGGTCGGCATGGGCGTGTCCGTGGAGGGGCACGTCGTGTGTGGGCGGTGCCGCAACTGCCGCGCGGGGCGTCGTCACATGTGCATCCGCACCAACTCGATCGGCGTCAACCGCGACGGCGCGTTCGCCGATTACGTCGTCGTTCCGGCAACCAACGTGTGGGTGCAGCCGCCCGCGATCGATCCGGAGCTTGGCGCGATCTTCGACCCGCTCGGCAACGCGTTCCACACGGCGCTGCAAACGCCCATGATCGGCGAGGATATCCTCATCACTGGCGCGGGCCCGATCGGCTGCATGGCCGCCGCGATCGCCAAGCATGCCGGGGCGCGTAACGTCGTCGTCACCGACGTCGCCGAATTCCGCCTGGACCTCGCCCGCAAGGCCGGCGCCACCGTCGCCGTCAACGTCGCCGAACGCAGCGTGCGCGACGTCCAAAACGAGCTCGGCATGCGCGAGGGCTTCGACGTCGCGATGGAGATGAGCGGCGTGCCCTCGGCGATGGCCGACATCCTCGATAACTGCACGCACGGCGCCCGGATCGCGATGCTCGGCCTGCCGAAGGACCCCTTCCCTATCGACTGGGGCAAGGTCATCACGCACATGTTCACGATCAAGGGCGTCTACGGGCGCGACATGTTCGACACCTGGTACCACATGACGTTTTGCATGGAGTCCTCCGAGTCCTTCCGCGAGGCGATCCGCGGCGTCATCACGCACCGCTTCGCCGCCGAGGACTTCGAGGAGGCCTTCGCCGCCGCGGCCACCGGCACGTGCGGCAAGGTCATTATGGACTGGTCGAAATAGCTAGGAGAATCATGACTTTTCTTTCCGACGTCGAGGCTGAGCTCGCCGAGATCGAGGCCGCGGGGCTGACCAAGCGCGAGCGGCAGCTCACGAGCGCGCAGTCCGCTCACATCGCGACGACGAGCGGCGATGCGCTGAACTTCTGTGCGAACAACTACCTGGGGCTCGCCGACGAGGAATCGATCGTCGCCGCCGCCAAGGACGCGCTCGAGCAGTGGGGCTTTGGCATGGCCTCGGTGCGTTTCATCTGTGGCACCCAGACGCAGCATCGCGAGCTGGAGGAATCGATCGCCGAGTTCGTCGGCACCGAGGACGCCATCTTGTTCTCCTCCTGCTTCGACGCCAACGGCGGCCTGTTCGAGGTGTTCTTCGGGCCCGAGGACGCGATCGTCTCCGATGCGCTGAACCACGCCTCCCTCATCGACGGCATCCGGCTGACCAAGGCCAAGCGCCTGCGCTACGCGAACGCCGACATGAGCGAGCTGCGCGCCCGCCTGCAGGAGGCCAAGGACGCCGGCGCCCGCCGCATCGGCATCGTCACCGACGGCGTCTTCTCGATGGACGGCTATTACGCGCCGCTCGATGAGATCTGCGACCTGGCCGACGAGTTCGGCGCGCTCGTCATCGTCGACGACTCCCACGCCACGGGCTTCGTGGGCGAGCACGGGCGCGGCACGCACGAGCTGCTCGGCGTCATGGATCGCGTCGACATCATCACCGGCACGCTCGGTAAGGCGCTCGGCGGCGCCTCGGGTGGCTTCGTCGCGGGCCCACGCCCCGTCGTCGAGCTGCTGCGCCAGCGCGCCCGGCCCTACCTGTTTTCCAATGCCGTGGCGCCAAGCGTCGTCGCCGGATCACTGCGGGCCCTGCAGCTCGCGCGTGCGGCCGACGACGCGCGCGCCCAGCTGGAGCGCAACACCGAGCTCTTCCGCTCCCTCATGACGGAGGCCGGCTTCGAGATTCTGCCCGGATCGCACCCGATCACGGCCGTCATGTTCTCAGGGGAGGACGGCGCCCGGCGTGCCACCGAGATCGCCGACGCCATGCTCGAGCGCGGCGTGTACGTCATCGCCTTTTCCTTCCCCGTCGTGCCGAGGGGCCAGGCGCGCATCCGCGTCCAGCTCTCCGCGGGCCACAGCGAGGCCGACGTGCGCGCCTGCGTGCAGGCGTTCATCGAGGCTCGCGGATGATCCTGGTGACGGGCGCGCACGGCAACGTCGGCGCGGTCGTCGCCACATCCTTGCGCGCCGCCGGCCCTTAGCAGCCACGAGGTGCTGCCCGCGCTAAAGTTCGGGCGCGAGGCGGGGCTCAAGCACGTCGTCTTCCTCTCGCTGCAGGGCGCGGAAAAGAACCGCGTCGTGCCGCATGCCGCGATCGAGTCCTACCTGAAATCCTCCGGCATGAGTTACACGTTCGTGCGCGCATCCTTTTTCAATCAGAACCTCTCGACGACGCACCTCGCCGATATCCGCGATCGCGACGAGATCATGGTGCCCGCGGGCGGCGGCGCGATGGCCTTCGTCGACGCACAGGACGTCGGCGAGGTGGCCGCGGCCGCCCTGCTCGAACAGTACCGAAACCGCGCGTGGACCGTGACCGGGCCCGAGGCGCTGACCTATGGCGAGGTCGCCGCGATCCTTTCCGCCGCGCTCGGCCGGCCGATCCGTTATCGCCGCCCGGGCCTGCTGCGCTACTGCTGGCATGCTCGGCGCAGCATGCCGCTGCCGATGGTGGCGGTGACGGCGGCGATCTACACGACGGCGCGCCTGGGGCTAGCGGCCGGCCTCACCGACGACGTCAGGCGCGTCCTTGGGCGCGATCCGATCTCGTTTGCCGAATTCGCGCGTCGGGAGTCGTGGACATGATCATCGCTCCGGGCGTCGCCGTCGCCACGAGCCGGCTCTACCGCACCACCTCGTGCACCTGGAGCTCATCACCCACGACGCCCACGCGCCCGGCCATACGGCGATCTGGTTGCCGGAGCCGCGCATCCTCATCGCGGGCGACATGCTGAGCGACGACGAGCTGCCGCTGCCCTTCGCGCCCGACGACGTCGACGCGTACCTGGCGGGGCTGGACGCGCTCGAGCCGTACGTCGAGCAGGCGGCGCTCATCGTGCCGGGCCATGGCAGCGTCGGCTCGGATGCGCGCGAGCGCCTCGCGGCTGACCGGCGCTATTTCGCGGCCGTGCTCGCTAGTAAGGAGCCGGACGATCCGCGCCTAGCGGATCCCGAGCAGCGGGTAGCGCTCGCCCGCCTGCAGCGCATCGTGTCCTAGCCGCGCTTGGAGCACACGCACCACGTCTTGCCGCCGGGCTTGTAGCACCGCGGGCCGTTGTAGCCCGGGGGCGCCACGCCGTGCGGGTAGCAGCCGCCCGTCACCTTCGGCGGCGTCTTTTTGGGAGCAGGCTTCGGCGCCGGAGCCTTCTTCGGCGCGGGCGCTTTCTTCGGCGCCGGCTTCGGAGCCTTTTTCGCTTCGGCCTTTCGCTTCTCCTCGGCCCGACGGTTGTCCTCCGCCCGCTTCGCTTCTTCGGCCCGCTTCGCTTCTTCGGCCCGCTTCGCTTCTTCGGCCCGCTTCGCTTCTTCGGCCTTGCGCGCTTCTTCGGCCTTTCGCTCTGCCTCAGCGCGCTCCGCTGCCTCCCGAGCCTGCTCTGCCCGCATCGCTTCTTCCTTGGCGGCGTCGAGGGCCTGATCGAAGCGCTGCGCGTCGCGCTGCGCCGGCTCCAAGACCTCACTGCGCGCCTTGCGCACCAGGCTCGCGTGGTAACTGCGCGCCCACTCGTTAGCGAACAACGCATTGCGGTGCGACGTCGCGCCATCGAGCGCCTCATAGGCCGCGAGGATGGCCGCGAGCGCCGCCGCGTTGTGGCCGCTCGTCGTCACATCCTGTTCCAGCTCGCCGCTGAGCTGCGATGCGATCGGCTGCTGGGACATCACCGCCGTCGCGAGGGCTGCGATGGTGCAGTCGCGCGCCGGGTCGAACACACCGCGCTGCTGCGCCTGAGCTTCGTCGGCGGCCGCCTTGACGTCGGCATAGAACTTACGATTTTGGCCGAAAACGACGGGAATGCCGAAGCCCTCGCGCGCGATTTCGGCGTTGATGAGCTGGTCCCCGACGAACACTCCCGCGAGCCGGCGCCCGAACCGATCATCGCGCTCGACGTCGTATTCGAGTCGCAGCGCCGTGCCAGCCGGGAGCTTCTTGCGCAAGAACTCGGTTGCCTCCGGACCCATACACTGCACCTCCTTGTCGGGGTGCTTGGTCTCCGGACTGTCGACGTTCAGCAGCCGCACGGTATACGTGCTGAAGCCTTCCTTCACGACGATCGTGTCGCCGTCGACGACGTGTTTGACGGCGGGCTGGGCGTTCGCCGCTTGGACGGCGATGAGGCCACCACTGGTGGCGACCCCGATGGCGACGAGGCCGGCAAGGATTTTGGTGCGGGCGAGGGCCATGTATCACTCCTGGTGTTGTCACCGTCATTTTGGCACCGTTTTTTCAGCGGTTTCGCCAATCGAGATGAGGCGGGGAGCGTAAAAAAGGCCCGGCAGTAATGCCGGGCAGGCGAGACGCCCCGCCATAGGGGGCGGGGTGTTACGCCGATGCTTTCGGTGGTGGGATCTTGGGCCGGAAGCGTTCGTGGAACCGGGGGCGTCGCTGCGGGTCGATCCGGGAGGGCGGAATGGCGGCGGGAATGCCGTCGATGAGCTTGATGCACCACCCGGTGTCGTCGTCGAATGTGTTTTCAAACTCGGGGTGGTGCCGCGTGCACAGCAGGCACATGTTCTCGGCCGTCGTCGGTCCCCCATCGGACCATTTCACGATGTGGTGGCCGTCGCACAGCTCCGCCCGGACGTGACACCACGGGACGACGCAGCCGCCGTCGCGCGCTGTGAGGCGATGCCGCAGGCTCGGGCCCATAAGCCGCGCCGTCGGGTCCTCGGCGATTGCGGAGTTCGTCGGCGCGGGGCTGGCCGATGCGGTGTTCGAGTCCATGGGCGCGGAGTTGGCTGGCGCGGGGCTGGGCGGCGCGGCCCTGGCCGGCGCGGCGCTGGCGAGGGAGACGAGGGCGTCGAGAGTGCGGGTCGCCTCCCCCGCTACCGGTTGGCGGCGAGCACGTGCCTTGCGCAGCAACCGGTTGGATTCGCGGTCGAGCCAGCGCATGACAGCTGCGGCGTGGCGGCCGGGCAGGTGCCCCCTAATGTCGTATCCGTTGACGTTGTCGCCGATGAAGACGAGGAAGCGCTTGGCTTCGGACGCCTTGCGGATGGCGTCATCCTGCTCGGCGCGGGTGCGCGCGCCCTGCAGATCGATCTCGTCCTTGAAGGCGCGGCAGCGGCGTTTGAATGCCGCGGGCATAGAGAACTCCGCGTCGTTGAGGAGTACGCGCGTGGCCTCGGCGGTAGCGTCGTCGGTGAGGAAGGGCCGCAGTTCCTCGAGCGTTTGACAGATTGTTGCCGCGTTGGGCTCGGAGATGCGGCCGGTGGCCTGCGCGGTGAGGACCTCGGGATGGTTGGCGTGCCGGCGCGACTTCTTCACGATCGAATCCGCGAGCTTCGTGGGCAGCTTGCGCACCTCGGAGATGATGGCCGACGTCGTACGGCCGCGTTGACCGCGCCGCGAGCGATCGACCTGCGCGATGAGGCGAGTAACGGTCACGGACAGGTGCGCGGTGACGGCCTCGAGGGTTTTGAGGGCTTCGACCGCTTCGTCGCGGTTTTTGGCGATGACCCCGTGCTGGGAGGCGCGGGCATGCAGGGAGCGGAGAACGTCGAGCTCGGCTTCGGTGAGTGCGCCGTGTGACATGTGTGCCTCCTTCCTGCTGGGTGGTCCCAGTCAACCCCGGTCTGGGGCGGCGCGCTAGGGGGTAGGCAAACCTGTGGATAACACAAAACCGTGGCCAGCCGGAATCTCCGACTGGCCACGGTTAGTGGGGATTAATCGTCGCTAGCGTGCGTCTTTTCGCCCGCGACCTCGCCCTGATCGGCGTGGGCCTGGGCATCATCCGGGGCGCCACCGGGCAGCGGATCGGCGTTGCCGCCGGACTCGTGGAACTCGCGGATGCGTCGACCGATGTCGCCATCGATCTGCGTCCAGTACCAGTAGACGCGCTCGCGGACTTCGTCGGTGAGGTCACCGATGATGCCGCCGACGGTCTCGACGAGGCGAGCACGCTGCTCGTCGTCCATGACCTCGCGAACGAGGATGCCGGGCTGGGTGAAGTCGTCGTCATCCTCGCGCAGCGTGTAGGCCTGGCGAACGAATTCGCCGTCGGCCTCCCACCCGTTGTCAACGACGCCTTCGAAGTCCGCGTAGCTGTGGCCCTTGGAGTTCGGGACGTAGGTGGCGCGGTCATCGCTCTGGTCGAAGTTCATGTTGCCGTCGAAGGCGTAGACGTTGACCTCGGTCTTCGGCCGGTTGACGGGTAGCTGGTGGAAGTTCGTGCCGATGCGGGCGCGGTGGGCGTCCGGGTAGGCGAAGACGCGGCCAAGCAGCATCTTGTCGGGCGAGAATCCGATGCCGGGAACGAGGTTAGACGGCGAGAAGGCCGCCTGCTCGATCTGGGCGAAGTGGTTCCTCGGGTTCTCGTTCAGTTCGAACTCGCCGACCTCGATCAGCGGGTAGTCCGCGTGCGGCCAGGTCTTCGTGAGGTCGAAGGGGTTGATGCGGTAGGTCTTGGCCTCCTCATAGGGCATGACCTGGACCGAGAGCTTCCAGCGGGGGAAGTCGCCGCGCTCAATGGCTTCGAACAGATCGCGACGGTGGAAGTCGGCGTCTTCACCGGCGATGCGGGTGGCTTCGGCGGATTCGACATTCTCGACGCCCTGCTGGGTGTGGAAGTGGTACTTGACCCAGAAGCGCTCTCCGGCCTCATTGACCCACATGTAGGTGTGGGAGGAGTAGCCGTTCATGTTGCGCCACGTCTTGGGCAGGCCGCGGTCGCCCATGAGGTAGGTGACCTGATGCGCCGATTCGGGGTTGAGCGTCCAGAAATCCCACTGCATGTCCTGATCGCGCAGGCCGGAGGCCGGCAGGCGCCTTTGGGAACGAATGAAATGCGGGAACTTCATGGGGTCGCGAACGAAGAAGATCGGCGTGTTGTTGCCGACCATGTCGTAGTTGCCCTCGTCGGTGTAGAACTTCAGAGCAAAGCCGCGCACGTCTCGCCAGGTGTCGGGCGAACCGAGCTCGCCGGCGACCGTCGAGAAGCGGGCAAGCATCTTGCACGAGGCGCCCGGCTGAAACAGGCTCGCCTTCGTGTATTGCGAAACATCGCTCGTCGTCCGCCAGGTACCGAACGCGCCGGAACCCTTGGCGTGGGGCTTGCGTTCTGGAGTGTTTTCGCGGTTGAAGTGGGCGAGCGTGTCAACGAGATGGAAATCGTGCAGCAGGATCGGGCCATCGGGCGAAACCGTCAGGGAGTTACGGTCCGAGTCTGCGGGGGCTCCATTGAAGTGTGTGGAACCGTCGGGCCGGATGGAGGCATCGGGCATATCAGACATAGCGTGTCCTTCCGTCATGGCAGCAACATCACCGCCGTTACGTCTACCGTAACCGCCTTGTCAGGAATCTGCTTGAGATGTCACCCTCGGTCTCGGTGGCCGGGCGGAATGCCCCGTCCGTGGCCCTTTCCGGGCTTCACGACCTCATCCGGGTCCTCCGGCGCCGGGACGAAGGGCTTCACGACCTCGTCGCTGCCGTCCTCTGGCTCGGGAGCCAGCTCTGGCGATGGGGTCGGCGTCGGGGTTGGCTTAGGCGGCGCGGTTGGCTTAGGTGGCGGGGTCGGCTTCGGAGCAGGCTCGGTTTCACTCGGCTCCGGGCTCGGTTTGGGAGCGAGGGTCGGTTTGGGTGTCACCGGGCGCGGTTTTTCGATGGGCGGTTGCTTCGCCGGGGGATCCGTGACGAGATCCGGTTCAACCTCGACATCCGGAACGGTAGCTGCCGCTTCCGCCAGCCGCTTCTTGGCGGGCGCGACATAGGAGTTCCAGTATTCGCGTTTGAGTTCGTCGACGTAGCGCTCCGACCACGTCGAGCGCAGCACCATGTTTCGATTGCCCTTGGCTGCGCCGATGTTCTCCCAGGTATGAATGAGGCTCCGCACGTCGGCTGTCATCGCGAGCACATCATCGCGCTGGTAGGCGCCCGGCGGCTGCTCGGTGAGACGGGCCGGGAGTTTGGCGCTTCGAACCTCGGCCGCCAGTGTGCACGTCACGCTCGGGTCAAATAGTCCGAGCTTGGCGGCCCGCGCATGGATGGCGCCCGATTCGATCGCGGAATAGAACCGGTCGGGCGAATCCAGCGCGATCGGCACGGCAAACCCGGCCCGAGCAAGCTCGGCGTTAATGAGGACCCCGTTGCGGTAGACGCCGGCAATGCTGCGGCCGTGGCTATCGCGGGCGGCGGCGTCGATCATAATGGGAGTTCCCGCGGGCAGGAGTTCGCGCAGGAAGCTCACCGCTTCCTTGCCAAGGCACTGGGGAACCGTCGACTCCGAGCCAGAATCCGGGGTGTCGAGGTTCGCGAGTCGAACCTCGTATTCGCGAAAACCCTGCGCGACGACGATGGTATCCGCGTCGATGACTTCAGCGACGACGGGCTGAGCCGTCAGCTGAAAAATCCCGGCCCCAATGGCCAGGACACCGGCGGCGACGAATGCCGCGCAACGGAAACCAACGGACTCCATGAACCTCGAACTTATCTAGCGCAGTAACACCCCCGCGCTCTTATCATAAACGCGCGCGGAAGCGAAACCCAGAACCGTGACAGTTTCGAGACCTGAATAGGGGCTTCCCCTGACTTCCGACTGATGCTGCTTGCGCTCGTCTACGACCGAAGAAGGACTGCTGTTACCCGCACTTTCATGCGCCCGTCCGATCCGGTTTGGGTGCGTTCTTGCCACGATAAAGATGTCAGGAACATCAGGAGGGGAAATGTCTCGCACCGTTCGCTCATCACTCTTACATCGCGTCGCGACGACGCTGATTGGCCCGGTCATCGGCGCGCTGCTCGGTCTCGTCACCGGCCTGCTCTTCGAGCTGGCTGTGTCCACGCCGTGGCTGTCGTTCAATGGCCTGTTCGGTTTCGGTGAGTACGTCGGGGAGCCCATCATGCTCGCCATCGCGACGCTCGCCGGGGCGCTCGGTGGCACGGTCTTCTCCGTCACGATGCTCTCCGAGGCGCTGCGCATGACGATTTCGCCCAAGGAGATCGAGATCGCGTGGGATGACGCCCGCGTGCAGGTACCGGCCGAGCTCGTGCGCTCCATCGTCGTCGACCGTGACTTCGTCGTCCTGGGCGATCACGATATCGAGCTGGCGCGCGTGCGCAACGACGTCGATTCCGCCCACCTCGTCGATGCGCTGCTGGACTGCGGCTACACCTCGATCATCAACGGCGACCCCTTCGACTATGAGTTCCGCAGCGAGGAGGACTGCACGCTGTGCAACGACGTGAAGAAGCTGCTCTCGGCGCGGGCGCACGCGATCCGCGCGGGCGCGCACGGCGATGCGGAGCTGCTGCGCCGCCGTCTAGCCAGCCGCGGGGTCATGGTGCGCGATCTGCACCGTCGCGGACTGCGTCCCGTCGGACAGCAGTGGCGGGCCGTTGATGCCGACTTTCGGGAGCTCGCCGTCGTTGCGTAACCTAGCTCGCGACGATGACCGTCACGAGCACTATCTTTACTAGGATCCCCACCGCAAACAGTGCCGCGTACCCGGCTTCGATGCGATCGTCATCGCGCCGGGACGCGGCATACGCATATATGGCGGGCTGCCCCACGATGCCTGCGACGGCCCCGGCGGTGCGCGCGGCCGACAGGCCAAGCAGGCGCCCGGCGGCGACGGTGGCGAGCGTCGTGATGGTCACGACGACGATGGCGACGGCGCCGGCGGCAGCGCCCTGGGCGGTGAAGGCGAAGGACGCGAAGTTCGGCCCCGCGCTGAGGCCGACGGCCGCGAGGAAGATCAGCAGGCCCAGCTGCCGCAGCGTCAGGTTCGAGGCGAGCGGGAGCTGCCAGACGATCGGGCCGGTGCGCCCGATATAGCCGAGGAGCATGCCCACCACGAGGGGGCCGGCGGCGGTGCCGAGGGAGAACGTCGTACCGCCGAGCGAGACCGTGACGAGGCCAAGGACGAGGCCGAGCGCCATGCCGACGCCCACCGATAGGGCCGAAAACGAGGAGATCGAACGCTCGGAATCGCCGAAGAACTGGGCGACGTCGTCGAAGGATTCGCGCGGCACGACGACGAGCACGCGATCCGAGAGCTCGAGCACGAGATCGTCGGCGGCCAGCATCTCCTGATCGCCGCGCTTGACCCGGGTCATGACGCCGCCGAATCGGCCGGGCAGGTTCAGTTCGGCGACGGTTTTGCCGGCGAGCGTCGAATTGGATAGGACGAAGTGCTTGAAATCGACCTGGCCGCGATCGTGGGTGAGGTGCTCGGGCAGGCGCGAACCGACGGCGGCGATCGCTTTTTCGACGATGTCACGCGGGCCGACGAAGAGCACCTCATCGCCCGCACGCAATTCCTCACCGGGCGTGACGACGCGAGTGTGGCCCTCGCGGCGCAGGTAGCTCATGCGCAGGTGCTGCTCGGCGTAGCCGGGCACGCGGCGCACCGCCATCGGGCGGTCAACGCGCACCGAGACGGCCTCGATATCGCCGCTGGCTAGCGGCGCGGAGTCGCGCTTGCCGGGCCAGGAGCGGGTGACGACGGCGGCGACGACGATCATCGCGACGATGACGCCGACGGGGTATCCGATGGCGTAGCCGACCGACGGCTCGTTCGACCCGGCCGCGGTGTTGGCTGCGGCGAGCGCCGGCGTCGTCGTGAGCGCACCGGCGTAGACGCCCGCGCCGATCGGGGTGGAAACGCCGAGCAGCTTTGCCGCCGCGAGCGCACCTGCGGCCGCGAGCGCGAGGATGAGGGCCGCGACGCCGATGAGGGGCGCGGTGCGTTTCAGGTCGGCAAAGAACGGCTGGCCGGCGGCCAGCCCCACGAGGTAGACGAACAGAGCGAGGCCCAGGCTCTGGACGAGGGCGAGCTCGGCGCCGATATCCGGCACGGCGGCGCCGATGGCCAGGCCGACGAACAGCGCGCCGGCGGCCCCGAGCTTCAGCGGCCCAAGCGGGATCTGCCCGAGCAGCGAACCGAGGGCAACGACGAGGAAGATAGCAAGGAGTGGGGAGGCGGTAAGGAGGTCCATTAGTGCTCGATTCCGTAGCCGCGCAGACGCTTTTTCGCGGCGGTTGTGCCTTCATTCTGCAGCGCGAGGAGCTCGGCGTAAATACCGCCCGAGACGGCGAGATCGGCGGGCGCCCCCATCTCGTCGATGCGCCCGTCGCGCAGGGTGATGATGCGATCAACGCTCGAGATCGTGGAGAGCCGGTGGGCGATGATGAGCGAGGTCCGATCCGCCATGAGCGCGGCGAGCCCGGATTGCACGAGGCGTTCGCTGCGCGTGTCCAGGGCGCTCGTGGCTTCGTCGAGCACGAGGATCGCGGGGTCCTTCACAATCGCGCGCGCCACCGAGATGCGCTGCTTCTGGCCACCCGAGAGTTTCAGGCCGCGTTCGCCGATGAGCGAATCGTAGCCGCGGGAAAACTTCGAGATGAAGCCGTCGGCGTTGGCGCGTGCCGCGGCGGCTTCGATGACGGCGCGGGGCGCATCCGGGTCCGCGTAGCCGATGTTCTCGGCGATGGTGCCCGAAAACAGGTTCGGCTCCTGGAAGACGACGCCGATCGCCGCGCGCAGCTGGCTGGTGGACAGGTCGCGCACGTCGTGACCCATGACGCGGATCGTGCCGGAGCGCACCTCGTATAGGCCCAGCAGGAGGTTGATGAGCGTCGTCTTGCCGCCACCGGATTCGCCGACGAACGCGACCTTCTCGCCGGGTTCGATCGCAAAGGAGACGCCCGCGAGCACGTCGGCGTCGTCGTCGTAGCCGAAACTCACGTCGTCGAATTCGACGGCGGGAACATCGGTGCGCAACTCCACCGTGCCGCGTACGGGTACGGGCGTTTCACGTTCGATGACGCGGAAGTAGTCCTTCGAACCGGCGATGGCGTGCTGGGCGCTGTCGACGATGTAGGACATTGAGGTGACGGGTGCGCGCGCCATGGTGACGAGTTGGATGAGCAGGACCATGTCGCCGACGCTGAAGCGGCCTTGCACGGTGTAGACAAAAATGATGGCGTAAATGCCGAAAAAGATCGCGGCCATGACGCCGCGGCGCAGCGCGTCCATGGCGTGCCAGTGCCGGGACTGATCGCGGGTGAGGCCGATCGTCTTCGCGAAGCGCTCGGCAAAGACCCGTAGCTCGCGGCGTTCCTGCACGAAGGATTTGACGACCTTGATCTGGGCGATGACCTCGGTGAAACGCCCGCCGGCGGCGTCGATCTCGTGGTTCTTCTTGCCCTCGATGACCTGCCAGCGCCGGGAGGTCAGCGCCGTGAGCCACAGGTAGATCGGGAAGACGATGGCGAGCAGCAGCGCGAGCGGCCAGGCATACAGCGCGGAGATCGCGAGGATCGCCACCGTCTGGATGAGCATCGTGAAAAAGGAGTTGGAAAACGCCTTCGCAAAGCCCGTGACCTCGGTGATGGAGCGATTCAGGCGCGAGACGATGCGGCCCGTCAGCTCGTTGTCGAAGTAGCGCTGCGGCAGTGCCAACAGCTTCGTGAAGTAGCGGTTGGACAGGATCTCGCGCATGCGTGCGCTCATGACGTCGCCCGCGTAGCCGCCGGCCGAGGAGATGAGGGTTGCGGCCAGTTCGACCGCCAGGAAGGCGGCAGCAAGCCACAGCACGGTGGTGACCGCGTCGCCGGCGGCGATGGCGCCCGTCGTCGCGTCGACGACGGTATCGGTGGCGCGGCCGATGATGAAGGGCGTGGCGAGGGCCAGGACGGCGGTCGCGACGGCGGCGAGCACGATTGCAAGATAGTAGGGTGCGAGCTCGCGCGTGAACGCAAGGATTTTGGCGAGGGGGCGCATATCTCTATTCAACGCCGTTCGGCGCGCGGCTCATCCCGGGTGCGGCTAGAGATTGGTCACGCCCTAGACTTGCTGGCATGGTTCTCGTCGCTGCCGCCGCGCTGCTGCGCGGCTCCCAGCTGTTGTGTGCTCAGCGCTCCGCCCCGCCGGAGCTGGCCGGGCTGTGGGAGTTTCCGGGCGGGAAGGTCGAAGACGGCGAGGAGCCGCGCTCGGCCGCGCACCGGGAGCTCGCCGAAGAACTCGGGATCGAGGTCGAGCTCGGGGAGCTCGTCGTCGGGCCGAATGCGGACGGTTCCTGGCCGGTGCTCGGCGATGCGCGGATGCTCGTGTGGCGCGGCGAGGTCGTCGGCGGTAGCCCGGCCGCACTGCAGGATCACGCGGACGTGCGCTGGGTGGAGCTAGCGGAGGCTCACACGCTCGCGTGGATCGAGGTCGATCGGCCGATCCTAGCGGCGCTCATCGCGCTCGCGGGTGAGGAGTCTGTGCTTCAGCGTCAAGACCCGCAGCGGTTGGATCAAGGACCGCGACGACCAACGCCGTGATCGCCAACACGTAAAGCGTCGTGAGTAGGTCTATAACCTGCACTTCCTATGCTGCCACGCTACCAGGCTTCGCCGGAGCCAAAGCCCTCGCCCTTGCGCTGCTCGCGCTGGCGCAGCTCGTCCTCGGCGTGGCGCTGGTTGTCCTCAAGCTCGTCCTGCTTGTCATCGAGCTTTGGTGTTGGCGTGACAGTGGAGTCGGGGATCTTCTCCTCGGTTTCGCCGTCCGTCGTCGGTTGATCGGTGGGCTCGCCCTCGACGGCGCCCGCGGCGTCGCGCTGGCGCTGGTGGATGCGGTCCTCGTCGGCGGTGGAGCCGTCGCCGCCCTGGCCGTCCGTCGTGCACGGTTTGGAGGTCTCGGCGGCGAGGTTCATGCGTGCGAGGCCCTCGTCGTGCTTCCCGTCGGTGCCAAGCTTGAGCGCTTCGCCTTCGTAGGCGAGCGAGAGGTTGATGCGCACGCGACATTCGTCGCTGCCGGCGCGCGAGCCTGAGGTCTCGGTCGTGGGGACGCGGGTGAGGGCGCGCTCCAGCGGCGGGACCGCGCGGGAGTAGTCCTCGCTCATGAGGAGCGAGGTGCCCTCGTTATAGGGCGCGATCCAGCTGTGCGGCCCGGCGGGCACGATGAGGCCGTGGCCGCGGTAGATGCTGTCCCAGGTCTTGCCGGCGGTGCCGCGGCCCTGCCAGGCGCTCACGCTAAGCCAGGCAAGGACGAGGCCCACGAGGGCGAGCAGCGCGATGGCGGGGATACGGAGTTTAGACATCGAGACGCACCGCCTTATAGTGCCGGGCGAGCGCGAACAGTTCCCAGGCGATCAGCAGCGCGAGCGCGATCATGAACGGCCAGAAGACGCGCTCGGTGATCGCGACGTCCTTGCGGCCGTCCTCGGCGATCGTCGCCGCGTCGATGGTCGTGGCGGCGGCGAGCGATCCCGGGCGGTGGACGTAGGGCACGCCGAGGGCGTTCGCGGCCTCGGATAGGGCCTTCTCGTCGAGCCGGGAGATCGCGTCGCCGCCGGAGTTCGGGTCCTTGATATAGGGTGCGTCAGTTCGGCTGGTGCCGTCGTATTCGCGCATCTTGCCGCCGGTCGTGGTGCCGTAGCCGAGGACCGCGCCGCCATCGATCAGGGGTGCGAGCTCGGCGAAGGCGGCGGCGCTGCCGGTCTCGCCGGGGACGCCCTCCCCGCGCGTGGACTCGCCGTCGGTCAGGACATAAAGGACGCGGACGTTGGCGGGGTTGCGTTCCTTGGCGGCGGAAAGCGCGCGCTTCAAGGCCGCGACGGGGCGATCAATGGCCGAGCCGGCGGAGTAGTTCGTGATCTCCTGGCGGGCGGTTTCCGCCCAGCTGCGCACGGCGCGCGCGTCCGTCGTCAGGGGGAGTTGGCGCGCGGTGACGGAAGTGTAGGAAATCACCGAGAAGCGCGAGCCGGCGAGCCTGCTCGTGAGCTCCTCGATATCGGCGCGCACGCCGGCAAGGCGCGGCTGCGAGCCGTCGTAGTCCTCGGCCGCCATCGAGCCGGTGAGGTCCACCGCGAGGTAGACCTCAAGGTTGGAGGTGACCTCCTGTTTGGCGACGGCGATCGTCGGGGAGATGAGGATCGGCAGCGCGGCGAGCGCCATCAGGGGGCGGCGGATGCGGGCCGACACGTCCGGGGAGCGCACGGCCGCGATGACGGCGGCGAGCAGCAGCAGGGCGGCGAGCAGCGCGGTGATGAGCGGGGAGTAGGTCAGGCTCACAGGCGCCACCACCCGACGGCGAGCAGGCCGAGGACGAGGCCGCCGATGAGCAGCGGCGCGAGGCGCTCGGGGTGGTCGGTGATGACGACGGTGGGCGAGGCGTCGAGTTCGGCGGCCTGCTGGCTCGTCACGTCATCGATGATCGAGTCGACGGCGTCGGGCGAGGCGGTGTCAAAGACGAGTCCGCCGCGGGAGGTGATCGTCTCGGTGAACTCGGTGCGCTGCTTGTAAGAGCCGCCCTCGGCCGTCGGGGAAAACAGCCCGATGACGCGGATATCGCGTTCCTGGGCGAAGCCGGCCGCCTCGTCGAGGGTGTAGACGGGATCGCCCTGCAGGTCGTTGTCGGTGGCGAAGATGATGGAGCGGGAGCGTTCCTGATCGGCGAGGTCGAAGGCGAGGACGCAGTTGGCAAGGCCGTCGCCGATGAGGGAGGCCGAAGTGCCGGGCAGGGCGGTGGTGCCGGCGAGCAGATCGAGCAGCTGCTGGGTTTGGCTCGAGCCGGAGCTCAGGGCCGCGAGGTCGACGTCGAGGATCTTGGCGGAGTTTTTAAGTTCGTCGCGCACCATGGCGTAATCGTCGGTGAGGGGGAACAGGGTGCGCGAGGTGTTGTTCCACATGACGAGCGCGATGCGTTCGCCCGCGAAGGAGTCGACGAGCTCGGAGAATTTTCCGAGGATTTCGCTGTCGTAGGAGATCATCGAGCCGGAGACGTCCAGGCATAGGACGATATCGCGGGTGGCGAGCTGCTCCGATTGGGCGTGGCGATCGGCGGGGCGGCCGGCGAGGCCCGCGGCGCCGAGGGCGGCGACGAAGAACAGCGCGAGGGCGGCTGCCAGGCGCCGTTTGCGGGCGCGGATCAGCGCGGTGAAGCTCGGCAGCGCGCGCAGGTAGCCGGTGTGGGCGACGTCGATGGGTGTGAGGGCGCGGCGGCGCCGGCGCCGGGCGAGCAGGCCCGCGATGATTGCGAGGAGCGCGATCGCGGCGAGGGCGAGCGCGAGCGGCCACCAGATCATTGGCCACCTCCGCCAAGCATCTCGGACAGGGCGGTCAGGGTGCGTTCGGCGGCGACGTCGGGGTGGACGTCAAAGGAGGGCCGCTCACTCATCTCCACGACGGCGATGACGGGGGCGAGCTCGTGGGCGTCGGCGCGGGCGTGCAATTGGGCAAGGGTGAGCGCCCGCAGGTTATCGCCGCTCACGTTCGAGCCGTAGCGCCGGGCGATATCGGCGGCCGCGAGGTGCAGGGCGCGTACGTCGGTCTCGCCGGCGGCGTAGCGCTCGCGCAGGTGCGCCACCTCGGAGTCAAAGCTCGGCGCGAACCGCAGTTCGCTAGGGGCGGCAGGGTCGCTGCGGCGGCGGCGCCGCAGGCGCGGGCGCGGGATCAGCGCGATAGCGGCGATGAGCAGCACGAGCGCGACCGCGAAGTAAGGGCCGGGATAGCCGATGAGCGGCGAGATGTCCTCCGGGCTCATGCGCGCCCCCGATCCGCGAACAGGTCCGTGAGGGCGCCCTCCAGATCCTCGCTGCCGCCGATGCGCGCGTAGCGGATCGCCAAGCGCTGCATCATGTCCGCGAGCTGGGCTTTGGCGCGGGCGCGCTCGGCCCCCACGTCGGCCGCGAGTTGCGGTTCGGTTGCCAGCGCGCCGGCGAGGAAGGCGGGCAGCGGCCCCGCCGCGACGTCGATCGCCTGCTGGCTGCGCGTGAGCTGGTTGAGGTCCACGTCGGGGATCGAGAAGTAGACGACGTCGTGCCGGATGCGCAGTCGCTTCAGGCTCGCCTCGCACGCCTCATCGAGGGAGTAGTCATCGCCGATCACGATGACGAGCGAGCGGCGTTTGATGAGGGATTCGGCGCGCGTGAGGATCGTCGCCATCGAGTCATCGGGCGCGGGCTCGGCGCCGCGCAGCCGGTGGCGGATGACCTCCAGATGCTCGGTGCCGGAGCGCGGCGGCAGCTGGCGCGGGCCCGAACCCTCCGCATAGACGAGGGCGAGCTGGTCGCCGCGAATGCGCGCGAGGTAGGCAATGATGTCGACTAGGTCGATCGCGACCTCGAACTTCGGCTGCCCCGAGGGCGCGACGGCCCGCATCGCGCGCGAGGTATCCACGGCGAGGACGACGGACAGGTTCGTTTCCTTCACGAAGCGCCGAATCACCGGTTCGCCCGCACGCGCGGAGGCCTTCCAGTCGATATCGGAGACGTCGTCGCCCGGATGGTAGGCGACCATATCCTCGAAATCCTGCCCGTGCCCGGTAAAGACCGAACGATGGCGCCCCTCGATCCCGCCGGAGACCCGTTTCAGGACCGGCAGGGAAATGCGGTGGCGCAGCTCGGCGAGCCGGGCATAGGAGATCGCCATGTTAGGGCACGGGCACCGCGTCGAAGGCCGCGTCGATGAGCGATTCGCTCGTCACACCGCCGGCGATTGCGTCATAGGAGCGCACGATCCGGTGCCGCAGCACGGGGTGGCGCATCGAGACGATGTCATCGGGCACGACGTAGGCGCGGCCGGCCATGAGCGCGAGCGCCTGGGCGACGCGCATGAGCGCGATCGCGCCACGCGGGGAGGCCCCGACGCGCACGTCGCTGGAGTCGCCACGGGTGGTGGCGACGACGTCGACGATGTAGCGCTTGAGCGAATCGTGCACGAAGATGCGGTTCGTCGCGGCCTGCAGGGTGCGCACGTCGTCGAGGGTAATGGGCTCGACGCTGGAGGTGCGGCGCTGGGCGCCGGAGGCGGCGAGGGTGCCGTCGGCGATCCCGTCGAGGATCTTGACCTCCTGCTCGGCGCTCGGGTAGGTCAGCACCTCCTTGATGAGGAAGCGGTCCATCTGCGCCTCGGGTAGGACGTAGGTGCCCTCTTCCTCGATCGGGTTTTGCGTGGCGAGGACCATGAACGGATCGGGGACCGGGTAGACCTGGCCGCCGATGGAGGTTTGGCGCTCCTGCATCGCTTCGAGCATCGCGGACTGCGTTTTGGCCGAGGAGCGGTTGATCTCGTCGAGCAGCACGAGGTTGGCATGCACCGGCCCCAGCTGGGTGGCGAGTTCGCCCGTCGTGTAGTTAAAGATCTGGGTGCCGACGATGTCGTTGGGCATGAGGTCGGGCGTGCACTGGATGCGGTGGAAGGAGCCCGAGATCGCCGAGGCGAGGGTTTGCGCGGCCGTCGTCTTGGCCAGGCCCGGCACGGATTCGAGCAGGATATGGCCCGAGGCGAGCAGGGCGGCTAGCAGGGAGCGGCGCAAATCGTCTTGCCCGATGACCTTCGAGGTGAAGATCGCGTTGACGCGGGCGATGAGGCGGTGCGCGTCGCCGAGTTCGTCGGCGCTCAGTTGCTGATAGGCCATCGTTCCTCCTAGGACTGGTAGGCACCCTGCCAGACCGTCGTGAACGGGGTCGCGGTAGCAAGGCGCTCACG
Organism: Bowdeniella nasicola; assembly: GCF_900107735.1. Taxonomy (GTDB): domain Bacteria; phylum Actinomycetota; class Actinomycetes; order Actinomycetales; family Actinomycetaceae; genus Bowdeniella; species Bowdeniella massiliensis. Next base: position 67,946 of record NZ_FNQV01000004.1, read on the forward strand.
GATGCCGGCGGTGACGAAGTCCTTGGCGATCTGGACGGCGTCGTGAATCCCGGTGCCCTTGGCGAGCTCCGCGGTGATCGCGGCGGCCAGGGTGCAGCCGGCGCCGTGGATGCGGGCGCCGTCGCCGATCTTGGGGACCTTGAGCACGGTGACGTCCGAGCCGTCGTACAGGACGTCGACGGCGTCCTCGCCGGGCAGCTCCACGCCGCCCTTGGCGACGACGTAGCGCGGCCCGAGCTCGTGGATCTTCACGGCAGCGTCGATGAGGTCATCGAGGGTTTCGATCGACTCGCGGCCGGAGAGCACGCGCGATTCGAAGACGTTTGGGGTGACGACGGTGGCCTTGGGCAGGATCTTTTCGCGCAGCGCGGTATCGACCTCGAGCGCGGGCGAGAGCTCCTGCGTCTTACAGATAAGGACGGGATCGAGCACGATCGTCTCGTAGTGGTGCTCGGTGAGCGCCTGCTCGACGACGTCGATCGTCGCGGGCGTGCCAAGCATGCCGATCTTCAGGGTGGTGACCTGGGGGAAGGCGTGGGTCGCGGCCTCGATCTGATCGGCGATCACCTGGGGGTCCACTGGCACGAAGCGGTGGTTCCAGTTGTTGTTCGGATCCATTGAGACGATGCACGTCAGGGTCCCCATGCCGTAGACGCCGAGCTGGTGGAAGGTTTTCAGATCAACCTGGATGCCGGCGCCGCCGGTGGCTTCCGACCCGGCGATGACGTGCGCAGTTGCGACCACAGTGACTCTCCTTAATAGGGCGTGGATGACCGGACTAAGCCTAGCGCGCTCTCCAGCCACGGGCGATACCCTGGTCCTATGTCCTCCCTTCGCGTGACGCCCTCCCGTGTGCTCATCGCGGTTGCTCCACTCACGCTTGTTGTGGCGGTTCTTGCGCTCTTTGCCTCAGGCGCCGTCGCCCCCACTCCCCCGCTGGATCCGGGGCCGCTGGCGCGCTGGTCGCTGCCGCTGCTGACGATCGCGACGCGCCTTGCCGCGATCGTGACGATTGGCTCGACGATGATGTGCGCGCTCGTGTTGCCGGCGCCCGCGCGCGATCGGCACGTGCACCACCGGCAGTGGGAAAAGACGAATCCGGCAGCGTGGCTGAAGTCCGCGGCGATTGCGCGCGTCGCGGCGATCATCTGGAGCCTGGCCCAGCTCGGCAACGTCATCGTCGAATACTCCGTGACGGCGATGCGGCCGATGACCGAGCCGACGTTCGGCAGCGAGCTGTGGATCTTCCTCACGCAGGTCGACCTCGGGATCGCCTACCTGTGGGCGACGCTGCTCACGGCGTTCGCGGCCGTCCTCGTCGTCCTTATGAGTCATTACACCTCGGCGGCGTGGGCGGGCGTCATGGCCCTCGTCTCGCTCGTTCCGCTCGCGCTGACTGGCCACGCGGCGGGCGCGGCCTCGCACGATCTCGCGGTTTCCTCGATGCTCATGCACCTCGTCGCCGTCACGATGTGGATGGGCGGGCTGCTCATCCTGCTCGCCGTCGCGAAGGACGTCGGCACCCAGCTGCCGAAGATCGCCCAGCGCTATTCGGCGGTTGCACTGTGGTGTTTCATCATCACCGTCGTCTCCGGAGTGTGTGCGGCCTGGATCCGGCTGAATGGGCTCGGCGAGCTCGTCACGACGCCGTGGGGCTTGCTGCTCACGGCAAAAACCGTGGCGTTCGTCGCCCTGGGGCTTGCGGGCTACTGGCATCGGGAGCGCACGATCCCGCTGCTCGGTCGTGGCGAGGCGCGGCCATTTTGGCGGTTTGTGGGCGTCGAGGCCCTCATCATGGGGGCGACGACGGCGCTCGCGGTCACGCTGTCATCCTCCGCGCCGCCGGTGCCGCAATCGCCGCTGCCCGATCCCTCGCCCGTGTGGGAGGCGACAGGCTACGCGGAGCCGCCGCCGCCAACGTTCGCGACGTGGTTCACGCAGTGGCACCCCGATCCGCTCCTGATATTTGGCTGCATCGCGGCGATCGTCGTCTATCTGCGGTGGGTCTATAAGCTGCGCCAGCGCGGCGATCACTGGCCGCTGGGCCGCACAATCTGCTGGGTGATCGCGTGGGTCTCGCTGCTGTGGCTGACCAACGGCGGGCCGACGGTCTATGGCCGCATCCTGTTCTCGGCGCACATGATCCAGCACATGAGCCTCGTGATGATTACGCCTGTGCTGCTCGCGCTCGCGGCGCCCATCACGCTTTCCACGCGCGGCCTGCCCGCCCGCAAGGACGGCACGCGCGGTCCGCGAGAGTGGATCCTCGCGCTCGTGCATTCCCGCTATGCGCGCGCGTGGGCGAACCCGTTCGTCGCCGCAATCAACTTCGTCGGCTCGATGTGGATCTTCTACTACACGCCGCTGTTCCAGCTCGCGATGACGACGCACCTCGGCCACATCCTCATGACCGTGCACTTCACGATCGCGGGCTACCTGTTTGCCAACGTCATCATCGGTATCGATCCGGGCACGAAACGCCCCGGCTACCCGCTGCGACTCGTGTTCCTGCTCGCGACGATGGCCTTCCACGCGTTCTTTGGCATCAGCGTCATCCAGATGAATTCGCTCATCGCCGCGGATCACTTTGGGCGCCTGGGCCTCGGCTGGTGGGTCGATGCGATGACGGACCAGCGCATCGGCGGAGAAATCACGTGGGGCATCGGCGAGTTGCCGACGCTCGCGCTCGCGATCATCCTCGTCTACCTGTGGTCGCGCGCCGATACCAAGGAAGCGCAGCGTCGCGACCGGCGCGCCGACCGCGATGAGGACGCCGAGCTCGAGGCCTATAACGAGATGCTCGCGCGCCTCGCGGAGCAGGACGCGCAGCGTCGGTAGCAATTCCTCCTCGCCACTCTATGGTGGAAGAAAGGAAGGAAAGACTCATGACTACCACCCCGCAACGAAGCGTCGTCGTCAACTCGTTCACCAACTCCCTACTCGATCCCGATGCCGACATGCTCGGGCCCGTCGCCGATGGCGGAACGATCATTGCCAACACCGCACCGGGATGCTGGGGTCCGATGCTCACCCCGCGGCTGCGAGGCGGCCACGAGGTCACTCAGCCGGTCGCCGTGGCAGGCGCCAAGCCCGGCGATGGCGTGGCGATTCGGATCAAGGACATCACCGTGACGGCCCTTGCAACCGCCTCGGGCTTTGACCGTTCCCCTGCGGAATACTCGCTCGGCGATCCGTACGTCGCGGCGCGCTGTCCGCACTGCGATGTCGTGTGGCCCGAGACCCACGTCGACGGCATCGGAGCTGGCGCTATCACGTGCGATACCTGCAAGAATCCGGTCACGCCGTTCGAAATGGTGCACGGCTACACCGTCGTTTTTGATGACACCGGCGAGGTTGGGTTGACGATCGGTCAGCAAGCGGCCGAGAAGATCGCTCACGAAGCCGAGTACTACGCCGCGCTCCCCGATGCGTCGGTCCAGCATCCGGTGCTCACCCTCGCGCCGGCCGACCTGCCGGCCGTCATGGTGCGGATGCGGCCGTTCCTGGGACAGTTGGGTTCCACGCCGTCCCGCGTCATGCCGGATTCGCACAACGCGGGCGACTTCGGTGCGGCGCTTATTGATGCGCCACACGACTACGCCATGACCGCCGATGAACTCGCCACGCACAAGACCGATGGCCATATGGATATCGATGCGGTTCGCGAGGGAGCGGTGCTCGTCGTGCCCGTCAAGGTTGACGGCGCGGGAATATACCTCGGCGATATGCACGCGGCGCAGGGCGATGGCGAAATCGCCTCGCACACGATGGACGTCGCGGGCAGCGTGACGCTGCAGGTCAACGTCGTCAAGGACTACCCGATCGATGGGCCTGTGCTGTTCCCGCTAGTGGCGGATCTACCCCCAATCGCCCGGCCGTTCAGCGCTGTGGAGCGAGGGAAGGCCGAGCGGCTTGCGAAGACGTGGGGCGTCGGCGCGATTGAGGAGTCGGCACCGATCTCGGTGATTGGGACGGCACCCAATATGAATGACGCGATTACCAATGCGTTGGAGCGGGCGGCGGCGCTACTGGATGTCAGCGTGCCCGAGGTGCGCAACCGCGCGACGATTACCGGCGCGGTGGAGATTGGGCGCGACCCGGGCGTCGTCCATGTGACGTTCCTGGCGCCGCTCGAGCGCCTCGATGCCGTCGGGCTGGGCGATATTGCGCGCGAACAATACGGCCTGTAAGCGGCGCTACCCTGGGAAACGTGACTATCGTTGAAGCCCGCGACGCCCACGTCGCGATCGATAAGGTTTCGCTGCTTGCGCCGACGAGTTTTTCGGTGGCGCCCGGCGACGCCCTCGCGGTCACCGGCTCCAATGGCTCGGGTAAGACGACCCTGCTGCGCGTGCTTGCCGGCAAGCAGCAGCTGACGGGCGGTTCCGTCACGATCGCGGGTGAGGCGCCCAATGAGAAGGACGCGGAGTTTCGCGCGCGGCTTGCGGCGCTGCTCGGGCTGCCGCCGCTGTCGCGCTCCCTGACGTTGCACGAGCACCTGGCGCTCGTCGCGGCATCGTGGGGCGATTCCGTGGAGCTCGCGCGCGAGGCCGCGAGCGATGCGCTCCGGCAGTTCGGGATTCAGCGCCTGCAGCGGCGCTTCGTGCACGAGCTGTCCTCGGGACAAACGCAGATGTTCGCGCTCGCCCTCACGCTCATTCGGCCGAGCGAGATCCTGCTGCTGGACGAACCGGAGCAGCGGCTCGATGCGGAGCGGCGCGAGCTGCTGGCTGACGTGCTCGCCGCGCGGGTAGCGTCCGGCACGACGCTCATCATGGCCTCGCACTCTGCCGAGCTCGTCGGGCGCGTCTGCGATCGAGAGTTGGCGCTGGCCGAGGACGTGGCGTGAACCGGCTGCGCTCGGTTCGCTACCTGTACGCGCATCGCAGTGATGCACCCGGTGCCCGGGACATTGCCTATTTCGTCTACCTCGCGGCGCTGACGATCGGCATCGTCGGGGCGCCGCTCATCCGCGCGGCCGCGCAACGCCTTGCCAGCCCCGACACGGTGGCGCGACTGACCAGCACGGCGACGCCACTCATCGTCGTCGCGGTGATGACGGTGGCAGCGCTCGCGCTTCTTGCGGCCGGGCGACTGCGCGGCCCGGTCGTGCCCGAGCCGTTTCGCGTCCTCTTGCTTGCCGGCACCGACCTGCCGCGCGAGCGCTCACTGCTGCGTCCCTTTGCTCTTGCGGCGCTGTGGCCCATCGCCGGCGCGCTCGGGATCGCGGCGCTCCTTGGCTGCGTTCTCGTGTCCGTCGGCGCGATGGGCGCCGGCACGTTCGCCCTGGTGCTCGTCTCGGCCGTGTGTATCGGAGCGAGTTCGAGCGTGGGCTGGCTCGCGGGTCAAAGCCTCGGATGGGCGGGGCGCCTCGCCACGGCTCTCACCCTCGTAGCAGCGGCGGCCGCCGGTTATGCGAGCTTCGCCCTGCTGGGATGGCCAGGTGTCGCGGCCGTTGGCGGGATCGCGGCGGTGATCGCCATCGTGTGCGTGCCACGCCTGCTCGCGCGGATCGATGGCGTCCAGCTGCTCGCCGATGCTACGCGTTGGCAACTCGCGGCGACGGCCAGCATCGTCGGCGATGTTCAGCACGCGGCCGGGCTGTTTCGCCAGCTGCCGAGCCACGGTCGCACCTGGCAGGCGATCGCTGGGCCGCACGCGCTGCTGACGGCTCGCTCGGATCTTGTCGGCGCCGCCCGTACGCCGCTGCGGTTTGCGATCGGAACCGCCTTCGCGATCCTGGCATGGGCACTGCTGGCAGCCTCGCCGGCGATGCCGATCGCGCCGTGGGCATTTGGCGCGGTGGGCCTCGTCATGGGTTATCTCGCGGTGGGAACGCTGAGCGATGGGTATCGCCATGCCGCGGCCTGCGCGACGATGCCGGCGCTCTACGGCCACTCCGTCCTGCGGCTCTACCTCGCGCATAGCGTGGCCCCGGCTTTCTTTGCCTTACTGAGCGCGGTCGTCGGCGCGTTGCTGGCCGCCCTCGTGATCCCCGGCAGCGTTTCCTACCTGGCGCTGCTGGGCGCGGTCGTTGCCGTCGTGCTGCGCGCTTTCGATAGCGCGAAGGGCGATCTGCCGCCCGAACTGCTTACCCCGCAGCCAACGCCCATGGGTGACATGTCGGGAATCATGGTGATGGGCTGGCAGGCCGACGCGCTCCTCATCGCCCTTGTCGGGGGCGGTCTTATCGCCGCGTCTGGCTCGCTGCTACCGGCCGTCACGATTACGGCCGGTGTCGTCGGTTTCCTGTTACGGTCTCTGCGCCGCCGTCTGGCCGCGAAATAAAACCTCGACAACTCCCGCGCGCCTGCCTAACCTGGCGGCATGTGGAACTAGCTCCTTGAACTCTCGCGACCGCGGCGCCGCCCGTCGTGAGCCCTTCCCATTCAAGGACGCCACGTGCCCGCTCAACTTTTTCTTGACGGACTTTCATTTTCTTCCCCCACCCGCCCCGTCCTCACCGACGTCACGCTTGCCGTGGGTCCAACCGACCGAATCGGCCTCGTCGGCGAAAATGGCAGCGGCAAAACCACCCTGTTACGCATGGCTGCGGGGCAGCTGTCACCTTCGCACGGCCAGGTCATCGCGACGCGGCCGGGCGGCGGCGAGGTGCGCATCGCACTGCTCGCCCAGGAGGTTCCGTTCGGCGCTCAGGACAGCGTCGGCGCGGCAATTGAGGCCTCGCTCGCGCCATTACGCCGGGCCGAAGCCGAGCTGGAAGAGGCCGCCGCGGCGGTCGCCGGGCCGGGCGGAGAGGAGCGATATGCCGCCGCGCTCGCGCAGGCTGAGCAGCTGAGCGTGTGGACGATTGAGCACGAGGTGGCGGAACTGCGCGCCGGATTCGCCCTCGCAGATGTGGCCCTCGAGCGCCCGACTTCGCAGCTATCCGGCGGTCAGCGCGCCCGCCTCGCGCTCATCTGCACGCTGCTCTCCCGTCCCGATGTCCTGCTCTTGGACGAGCCCACCAACCACATCGACGACGCCGGCATGGATCTGCTCGCCCGGCTCGTGCGGAGGTGGCACGGGCCCGTGGTGTTTGCCTCCCACGATCGCGCATTCCTCGACGTGGCAGCGACCTCGATCGCGGATCTCTCTGACAGTGGCGTGGCGCGCTATACCGGCGGCTACGCGGATCTGCGGGCCGCCAAGGCCGCCGCACGTGCGAGGTGGGAAGCTCAGTACGCGGCCGAGCAGGCGGAGCTGAACCGGCTGCGGGAGCGCGTCGAAGCCTCACGCACCGTCGGCCACCCGGGGGCTCGCGCCCGGACCGAGGTGCGAATGGCGAAGAAGTTCTACGCCGATCGCAATGCGACCGTCGTCTCCCGTCGCCTGACCGCCGCCCGCAGCGCGCTCGCAAACCTCGAAGAACGTCAGGTGCGAAAACCTCCACAGCTGCTGAGTTTCATTGGCTTCTCGCCCGCACTCGGCGAGGCTTCGGGCGCCCTGGTCTCCGCCACGCGGGTCACGCTTCCCGGACGCCTGTGCCCCACCACGATCGACATTCGGTCTGGCGATCGCTGGCTCGTCACCGGCGGCAATGGCTCCGGAAAGTCGACGCTGCTGCACATCCTGGCCGGACACCTCCCCCCTGCAGCGGGCAGCGTGATGCGTGCCCCGCGGGTGCGCGTCGGCCTGCTGACGCAGGAATGGCCCGACTACGATCCGGCAATCACGCCACGCGCCGCCTACGCCGAATACCTTGGCGCCGCAGCCGCCGAGATCCTGCCAATCACGGCGCTCGGCCTGATCCACCCGCGCGACGTGGACCGTCCGCTCGGTGACCTGAGCGTGGGCGTGCGTCGCCGCGTCCAGCTGGCGATGCTGCTGGCCGATCCGCCCGACGTCCTGCTGCTCGATGAACCGACGAACCACCTCAGCCTCGATCTCGTCGAAGAACTCGAGGCCGCGCTGTCCGACTACCCCGGAGCCGTCGTCACGGCCTCCCACGATCGCTGGCTGCGCGAACGTTTCCAAGGCTCCACCCTCACCCTGCCGTCCTCTGGCGTTCACCCGCCCGTCACCTCGGGGCCCTAGCATCGGCGCGAAACCCTCACAGAACTGAAAAGGACGCCATGTCTCCCCTGCTGACCGCCGCACTGTCCGCGGCTGCCATCACCGGCCTCAGCCTCGCGCCCCTGGCCCCCGCCACCACGATCGAGTACTCGGCCGATAACCCTGCGCTCGAACTCCAGGTGCTCGGCACCTATGAGACCGGCAAGTTCGGAGTCTCGGCCGCCGAGATCGTGGCCTTCCATGCCGCCACCGCCCGCATCCTCGTGGTCAACGCCGCCGATGCGAGTGTCGAGGTCCTGAACGGCTCCGATCCGGAAAACCTCACCAAGCTCTTCGACCTGCAGACCACTGGCATCGCCGCCGCTGACGGCTCCACCATTCCCGCGGGGGCCGTCGCCAACTCCGTGGCGGTGCGCGCCGACGGGCTCGGCGTCGTCGCCGTCGAGCACTCCACCAAAACGGAAGACGGCTGGCTCGTGTTCTTCGACGCGGCCGGTTCGGGCGAAGCGCTCGGCGCGGTTCGGGTGGGGGCGCTGCCGGATATGGTCGCGATTTCTGCCGACGGCAGCTATGCCGTCGTCGCGAATGAGGGCGAGCCCGCCGAGGACTACTCCGTTGATCCGGAGGGCACCGTCTCGATCGTCTCGCTGCCGACGTCGCTCACGGTTCCCGGCCAGGATGTCGTCAAGACCGCCGATTTCCGCGCCTTTGAGGGCGACAATCTCCCCGCAGGCGTACGCATCTTCGGCGGTCGGGAGGATGCCGGCACTGGCACCCCCGAGTTCCCCGTCGCAGAAAACCTCGAACCCGAGTACGTCACCATTGAGGGCACGACGGCCTACGTCAGCCTGCAGGAAGCCAACGCGCTCGCCGTCGTCGATCTGCCGAGCGCCACGGTGACGGCGCTGCACCCGCTCGGCGCGATCGACCTCAAAGGCTTCGATATTTCGGACAAGGATGGCGCGATCAACCCCGTCGACGTGCCGATCAAATCGTGGCGGCAGCCCGATGCCATCGCCTCGCTGACGCAGGGCGGCGCGACGTACATCCTCACCGCGAACGAGGGCGATGCCCGCGACTGGGAGGGCTACTCCGAGGAGGCGCGCGTGAAGAACCTCGGCAAGAAGGACGTACCGCCGCTGTGCGAGGGGCACCCGCTGACGGCGATCGAGAATTACGCCGACGACGCGGTCGCCGGGCGGCTGAAGATCACGCTCGCCGATGGCCTGTCCGCCGATGGCAGCTGCTACGAGGAGCTCTATGGCTTTGGTGCTCGCTCGATGAGCGTGTTTGGCGCCGACGGGACCCTCGTCGCGGATACCGGCACGGATTTCGAGCGCATCACGGCCGCGGCCGCGCCGGAATTCTTCAACTCCAACCACGAAGAAGCCGAGTTCGACTCGCGCTCCGATGACAAGGGCCCCGAACCCGAGGGCATCGTCGTCGGTGAGGTCGGCGGCACGCCGTATGCGTTCATCGGATTCGAGCGCGTCGGCGGCATCGCCGTTTACGACGTGTCGAATGTGCACGAGCCCGCCTTCGTCACCTACGTCAACAATTGCGACTTTGCGGCCGATCCCGCGGCCGCTGGCGATCTCGGTCCGGAGGGCCTGACGTTCGTGGCCGCCGAGGACTCCCCCACCGGCGAGCCGTGGCTCATCGTGGGTAACGAGGTTTCGGGTACGACGACGGTCTTCGCGGCCCGGGACCTCACGGCCGCGCCGACGCCGACCGAGCAGCCAACCGAGCAGCCCACCCAGCAGCCAACCGAGGGGCCGACCGAGCAGCCGACCGAGGGGCCGACCGAGCAGCCGACCGAGCAGCCGACCGAGCAGCCCACCGCGCAGCCGCCGGTCGACAAGCCGCGGCTCCCGGTTACGGGCGCCTCGGCCGGGCTCATGGCTCTTGCCGGCGCGGCCCTCGCCGCCGGTGCTGGCCTGCTCGCCGCACGGCGGGAGTCGCGCGCCTAGACTAGGCGCATGATTCTTGCTGATGCGCGCATGCTCCTCAGGCTTCTTCGCACTCCGAAGTTGCGTGGGGAGCTCGCGCGTATTCTGGCCAATCCATCGCCGCCGGCCCCGCCGCTCGACCGTCTCAGTTTCGTCGCCGCCGATGGCAGCATCGATACGGCGGCATTGGCAGCGAGCCTTGGCGAGATCGAGGAACTCCGCGGGCCGATCGCCTTCTGCCCGTCGTCACCGATATCACGGCCCCGCTGGCTGAGGAGATCGTCGCCGACGTCGCCGGAATTCGGCGCAGCGCGGTCGATTCTGGCTTCCTGCTACGCGAGAGCGATGGCTCGCGCTACCGACTGCGGGCGCTTAGCGAATGAACGCGCGGGCGGGGTTTTGCAGCAGGGCCGCCACCTCGGCAAGGACGCGCGAGCCAAGCTCGCCGTCGACGAGCCGGTGATCGAAGCTCAGCGCTAGCGTCGTGACGTCGCGGATCGCGAGTTCACCGTCGTGGACCCACGGCTGCTTCTTGACGGCGCCGAACGCGAGAATGGCTGCCTCGCCGGGGTTCAGGATGGGCGTGCCGGTGTCGATGCCGAAGACGCCCACGTTCGTGATGGTGATCGTGCCCTGGCTCATCTCCGCGACGCTGGTCTCGCCGGCGCGGGCGCGCTCGGTCAGTTCGCGCAGCCCCGCGGCGAGTTCGGGCAGCGTCATGCGGTGCGCGTCCTTGATATTGGGCACGACGAGGCCGCGCGGCGTGGAGGCCGCGATCCCGAGGTTGACGTAGTGCTTGTAGACGATTTCCTGCGCGGCTTCGTCCCAGGAGGCGTTGATCTGCGGGTGTTCGCGCACCGCCATGATGAGCGCTTTCATCACCATGACGAGCGGGGTAACGCGCAGCTGCGCGAATTCGCGTGAGGCACGCAGATCAGCGACGAGCTCCATCGTCTTGGTGACGTCGACGGTCTGGAAGACGGTGACGTGCGGGGCCGTGAACGCGGAGGCGACCATCGCTTCGGCGGTGCGGCGGCGCACCGAGCGCACCGGCACGCGGGTTTCGCGGCCTTGGCGATCGACGCGGCCGCCCGCGAGCCATGGCTCGTCGCCCGGATAGCTTGCGAGGGTTTCGGCTTCCTGCGCGCTCGCGGCGAGGTTGACGTCCTCGCGCGTGATGATGCCGCCGGGCCCGGTCGCCTCCACCGTCGTGAGGTCCACCCCGAGGTCCTTCGCGAGCTTGCGCACCGGGGGCTTGGCGAGCACCCGCTGCTTGCGCGTCGCTCGGTGGCTCGCCCCCTTGGCGCCATAGCCGACGAGCATCGCGCCTGCTGCTTCGGGCGCCGCTGCCTCGGGCGCTGTTTCCTCGGGTGCTGCTTCAGGCTCATCGTCGCCCGCAACTTCGACGGCGAGGATCGGCGTGCCAACGGCAACTTCCGCCCCCTCCTCGACGAGCAGTTCCGCGACGCTGCCGTCGAAGGGGCTGGGCAGCTCCACGGCGGACTTGGCGGTCTCGATCTCGACGATCGGATCGTTCGTCGCGACGGCATCGCCCGCGGCCACGAGCCAGCGCACGATCGTCGCCTCCGTCAGGCCCTCACCCGGATCGGGCAGCAGAAATTCGCGTCTCATCAGTACTCCAGGGTGCGCTGGACCGCGCGGTGAATGCGCTCGGCATTGGGCAGGTATTCATGTTCGAAGGCGGCCGCGGGGTAGGGCGTGAAGGCGCCTCCAACGCGCGCGACGGGCGCCTCCAGCTGGTAGAAGCACTCGGCGGCCAGGTGCGAGGCAACCTCGGCGCCGGGGCCAAGTACCGTTGGCGCCTCGTGCGCGATGACAGCGCGCCCGGTGCCGCTAACGGCCGCCACGAGCGTCGCCTTGTCGATCGGATTGAGCGAGCGCAGGTTGACGACCTGGGCGCTCACGCCATCGCCCGCGAGCGCGTCCGCAACCTCGTGCAGCGTCGCGACGACGGGCCCGTACCCGATGAGCGTGATGTCGCTGCCGTCGCGCTCGATGTGCGCGCTGCTGAGTTCCTCGCTGGCGCTTTCGGGCGTGAAGTGGCCGCCGCGCTCAATATCGCCCTTGACCCAATAGCGCGATTTCGGCTCGAGATAGATGACCGGGTCATCGCTCGCGATCGCCGCGCGCAGCATCGTGTAGGCATCGCCGGCATCCCCGGGCGCGACGACGCGCAGCCCCGGCGTGTGCGCGAAGTACGTCTCCGGGCTCTCGCCGTGATGTTCGACGGCGCCGACACCGCCCCCAAACGGGATACGGATGACGAGCGGGAGGCTCAGCCGGCCCGCGGAGCGGTAACGCAGTTTCGCCAGCTGCGTCGTGATCTGGTTGAACGCCGGAAACACGAACCCGTCGAACTGGATCTCGACGACAGGGCGGTAGCCCCCGAGCGCCATCCCGATCGCGGTGCCCACGATGCCGGATTCGGCGAGCGGTGTATCGCGCACCCGCTCCGCCCCGAAGCTATCGAGCAGGCCCGCCGTGACGCGGAAAACGCCGCCGAGCTGGCCGACGTCCTCGCCCGAGACGATCACCGTCTCGTCCTCGGTCATGGCGTCGTGCATCGCGGCCGTGATCGCCTTGGCCATGGGCAGCGCTTCGCGCGTCAGCATGTTCCCGCCTCCCAGGCCGCGCGGTCGGCGGCCACCTGCAGATGCTCGCTGGCGTAGACGTGGTCGAACATGTCCAGGACGTCGCCCGCGCTGAGCTCGCGCGTGTAGGTCCTAATCCGCGAGCGCAGGTCTTCGGCGTCCGCGGCAACGTCGGCGAAGAAGTCCTCGCCGACGCCCTGGTTGCGTAGCGCAGCTGCGGTGCGCTTAATCGGGCAGCGTTCGGCCCAGTACTGCTCTTCGGCGTCGGTGCGGTAGCGCGTCGGGTCATCGCTGGTGGTGTGCGCGCCCATCCGGTAGGTGACGGCCTCGATGAAGAACGGGCCGCGACCGGACTGCACGTGTTCGAGCGCGAGTTTGGTCGCCGCGTAGCTCGCGACGGGGTCGTTGCCGTCGATACGCAGCGCCTCGATCCCAAAGCCCGCGGGCCGCTGCACGATCGGCACGGCGGACTGCACGCTCGTCGGAACGGAGATCGCCCAGCCGTTGTTTTGGCAGATGAAGACGACGGGCGCTTTCGCGCTCGCGGCGAAAACGAGCGCCTCGTTGGCATCGCCCTGCGAGGTCGCGCCGTCTCCGAAGTAGGTCACGACGGCACGTTGCTCGGCATTGAGGCCGCGCCGGTGATCCTGCTGCAGCGCCATCGCGCGCCCCACCGCGTGGGGCAGGTGCGCCGCAATGACGAACGTATAGAGGTGAAAATTGCGCTCGGCCGAATCCCAGCCGCCGTGCTCGACGCCGCGAAAGACGCCAATGAGCTTGGCCAGATCGAGCCCGCGGACGTCGGCGACGCCGTGCTCGCGATAGGAGGGAACGACAAGATCGCTCATCGGCGTCGCGAGCGCCGATCCCACCTGGATGCCTTCTTGCCCCTTGCACGGCGGCCAGAGCGCGAGCTCGCCCTGCCGCTGCAGGCTCGTCGCCTCATCGTCAAAGGCACGGGTGCGCACCATGTGCCGGTAGGCCGTACGCAGGAAATCCTGCGAGGTATCGGCGTAGCGGGCCAGCGTCGCATCCTCGTGCCACTCGCCGTGGTGATCGAGCATGCTCAGGCCCGCGAAATCCTGCTGTGGGTGTGTCAACGTCATGACAACCTCCTAACCTACGCAATCGTAAGTTACGGATGTCCACCACCCAGTTGTGGCAACCCTACAGATAATCCCGAACTGATTTTCTCCGGTTTACAATGGAGATATGAAGCGACGTTCCCCCGGCTGGATTCCCGACCAACACGGCGCGTGGGCGATGATCACGGTGCCCGCCCTCGTCGGCGTCGTCATCGGTGGTCCCAGCTGGCGCCATATTCCGCTGCTCGCTGCCTGGTGGGTCGGCTATTTCCTGTTTCACGCCGCCTCGCTCTGGTTGAAATCACGTCGCAAAGCCCGCTACTTTCCGCCGGTGCGCGCCTACGCGCTCGCGACCGCACCCCTGCTGATTGCGACCCTCATCACCGCGCCGTGGCTCATCGGCTGGGCGCTCTACCTCATGCCGCTTGCCGCGATCTCCGCGTGGTGCATCGCCCGCCGCAAGGACCGCTCACTGCTCAACGACGTCGCGACGATCACCGCCGCCTGCCTCATGACGATGGTGACCTTCGACGCCGCGACGCGCCCGCCGACCCTGCTCGCGGGTCTCGCCTTCGACCCGGCCGGCACGCTCGGCGCTGATCCGAGCTGGGCGTGGCGCGCGTGTGCGGCGCTCACGGTTTACTTCATCGGCACGATCCCGCACGTGAAGTCGCTCATCCGCGAGCGCCGCAATCCACGCTACTGGGCGGGCTCGATCGGCTACCACGCCCTTGCGCTCATCGCCGCGATCGCCGTCGTGGCCCTCGGGCACTGGCCGCGCCCGCTCGCCTCAGTGCTGCTCATCCTCGCGGCGACCCTCACACTCATCCGCGCGATCGTCATGCCGCTTATTCAGCGTCGTCGCGGCAGCCCAATCCGCCCGATGCACATCGGGTTGGTGGAAATTGGGCTGTCCGCGCTTATGGCCGCCGCAGTGCTGACGAATTAGGCTCGCGCGCCGCCAAAAACTCTAAGAGACGGTCGTTTTCGGCCGCCGTCCCGATCGTCACGCGTACGCCATCGCCCGCATATCCGCGGATGAGGACGCCCTCGTCGAGGCCGGCGGCCGCGAGCTTTGCGGCATGCTCGCGCAGCGGCAGGTAAAAGAAGTTTCCACTCGTGGGCGGGATTCTCCAGCCCGCCTCGCGCAGCTCAGTTACGACGCGCTCGCGCTCCTCGATCGCCTCCTTGACCTGGCGGCGCATGACCTCCTGCTCGCCGAGCGCCACCTGGGCGGCCGCCTGCGCGATCGCGTTGACACCAAACGGGGTCGACGTCGAGCGCACGGCCGCAATGAGCCGCGGATCGCCCAGACAGTATCCGACCCGCAGCCCCGCGAGCCCATAGGCCTTGGAAAACGTCCGGAAGACGAGGACGTTCGGGTAGTTGGCAAGCTCGCTCAGATCGAAGGAGCACTCGGCGTCTTCGACGTATTCCTGATACGCCTCGTCGACGAAAACCGCGACGGTGGGCGGAATCGTCTCGATGAAGTCCATGAGCTCGCCGCGGGTAATGAGGTTTCCGGTCGGGTTGTTGGGGTTGCAGACGATGACGGCGCGGGTGCGCTCGGTGACGGCGGCAGCCATCGCGGCCAGATCGTGGCTGGCGTCCTCGCGCAGCGGGACCTGAATCGAGGTGGCGCCCGCGGCCTGCGCGATGATCGGGTAGGCCTCGAAGGACCGCCAGGGGTAGACGACGTCGTCCCCCATGACGGCAAGCGCGGTCAGCGCGTGCGACAGGAGCGCCACGGAGCCGTTTCCGACGGCCACGTTCTCGGGCGTGAGTTTCCAGTGTTCCGCGATCGCGTCGGTGAGGTTGGTGGCGTAAAGATCGGGGTAACGGTTGATCTGACTGGCGGCCCGATGCACGGCATCGACGACGGCGGGGGCGGGATCAGCGGGGTTCTCATTCGATGACAGCTTCGTCATCGTGACGCCGGCCGGAGGGCGGGCGCCGGGGACGTAAGCGGGCAGGGATTCAATGTCGGGGCGGATATAGGCCCCGAGTTTTTTCTCGCTCGGCATGGTCCAACTATGACACGATGACGCTATGGGCTTCCTCATCAGACTGATCGTCTCCGCCATCGCGATCTGGCTCGCTGCCGTGATCGTTCCGGGAATCGAGCTCGCTCCGAGCGATTCGATTGGGCACAAGATTTTGATTCTTGCGGTCGTCGCGCTCTTATTCACGCTCGTCAATATGTTCATCCGGCCGATCGTGAAGGTGCTGTCCTTCCCGCTCTACATCCTGACGCTCGGGCTCTTCTCGCTCGTCGTCAACGCACTCATGCTCATGCTGACGGGGTGGATTTCGTCGAAGACGGAATTCGCCCTCAACGTGGAAGGTTTTTGGGCCGCCTTCCTCGGTGGTCTCATCATTGCGCTCGCGATGTGGGTGCTGAACATCATTCTGCCGGAGCGCTTCGAGTCGCGTTAGCGCTGCAGAAGTACGTCGATTCCGGGGTGGATGACCCGGTTGCGGACTAGCTGCGGGGCGACGTCCGCGCCGTAGATCGTGCGCGCCGCGGCGAAGGAACGCGAGCGTACCTCGGCTCCGGTATCGAAGCCGAAGACCTCGGACATGTCGTGCTTGGCGCGCACCAGATCCGGATCCGCCGAGTTCTGGACGAGTTCCATCCCCTCGGCGTAGACCTCGGCGCCGTGCGTCGAGCCAAGCCGGGCCGTCATGGTATCGGCCGTGAACGTCATGGTCACCTGGTGCGGCGCGGAGTGGTTACCGGCGCCATCGAGGGAGGGGACGCGGTCATTCTTTTCCTCCAGATGCAGCGAGGTCACGTGCTCCGGTAGCCGCTGGCTCCCGACCGGGGAGGCTGCCGTCAGGACGTAGTTGACGTGGTATTTCTCGTTCATGGCCGCTGAGGCAGCGAGGTTCATCGCGGTGATACCGCCCTGGGAGTGCCCGACGAAGGCGACGGACTCGCCCTCCTTGATGCCGGCGGCTTCCATGGCCGCGCGGACCGAGCGCTGCGCGTCGGCGTCGAGGCCCGCGACAAGGTTGACGTTGGCGTCGTGGCTCGCCGGATTGCGGCCCCACAGGCTTTTTCCTGCGGAGGTACCCGGGATGAAGACGACGTGTTGGATGCTGCCGTCAGGCTTGGTGATCGTGTCGATCTGGATGACCTGTTCCTGGCGGCGGCCGCTTTCGCGGTTGAGGCGGCCGAGTGTGCCGATGGCGTAGTCGGTTCGAGCGGCCGCCGAGTTGGGGAATCGCCCGGTGCGGCCGCCTTCGTAGACCGTCGGGCCGGTAAGCATCGAGTAGCCGAGGGCCGCTCCGGCGCTCGCGATGGCGGCGGCAGGGAGCTGGCCACCGATGATGAGGGTGTCGAAGTCGGGCGGGATGGCGCGGCCGTCGGGGCCGCCGAGGTAGAAGCTGTCCGACTCGAGTTCGCTGAGGGTGACGTCGCCATCGAAGCGATCGTTGCCGATGAGGCGCATGAGGACGTAGGCGGTGCGCTGGACGGGGGTGAGGTCGTGATCGTCGGTGAAGCCTTCCGGCAGGACGTATAGGCCGGACAGCGGGCTCAGATCGAGGGAGATGGCGGCGCTGCGCGCGCCCCACTGGGTGGCGGCTCCGTTGCCGACAAAGCCGGACCAGCCGCCGAGGTAGGCGGCGATACCGAAGCCGACGGCCTGCCCTCCGCGGATGTTCAGCGAAAAGAGGCGACTGAACAGGCCGGGGGTCGCCTGCTGGATCTGGCGTTCGGCGGTCTGCTCGGCCTCGACGTAGATGGCGGCGGTTTGCGTCAGCGCGGCGACGAGGTCGGTGAGCCGCGCGGCCAGCGAGCCGAGGGAGTGGGTGCCATAGAGCAGGAGCAACAGATCGGAGGCGACGTCCGAGGCGTGCTCAAAGCCGGAAAGGATCTCCGTTGGCGACGTGGCAATCGCGCGCGTGACGTTGGCCGTCGCAACAGCCGTGTGGGTGCCCGCGAGCGCGATGATGGCGGCGAGCTTTTCCAGGTGCTCGGTATCGACACGCTGGCCAGCGGCGACGTGAACGATCTCCCCCATCACGCCACCTTTGCCCGGATGTAGCCGATGCGCGTGCGCAGGGCGTTGGCGGCGGCGATCGCATCCGTGACCTCGTGGTGATAGGCCTGCGCAGCACCGCCGGTCCAATCCTGGGGGTAGGCGGCCTCTAGCCGGGCGACGACTGCCGCGAGGTTATCCTCGGCGCGATCCAGGTGGGTGGATACGAAGAAATTGTCGAACATCGGGTGACTCCCTCCGACTCGTTCCGGCCGATCTGGCCGGTAGTAGGGAAGGTATGTGGCACCCGGGCGCCGTGGCGGCGCGCAGTGGACCTAGGCTCGCTCGGTGTCGACCCGCTCTGGCCTGTGCATAATCTCGGCGAGCAGGCGCATGACTCGAGCGACGGCAGCCTCGAGGTTGTCCGCGGCGGCGGCTTTGGCTTCGGCAAGGGTGCAGGGACCGGGCACGATGGGAATGACGGCGTCGAAGAGATGAGCGAGCTCCTCTTCGTCCGCGACGCGGCCGGCAAAAGCGATGACGGCGGCGCCGGCGGCGCGCGCAATCTCGGCGACGCCCGCAGGGGTTTTTCCGGACAGCGTCTGGCTATCGATCGAGCCTTCGCCGACGAGGACAAGATCGGCGCCGGCGACCTTGTCGGCGAGGCGGACGGTATCGGCGACGATGCGCACGCCGGGCTCCAGCTGGGCGCCGAGCGCGAGGAGTGCGAAGCCCAGCCCGCCGGCCGCGCCCGCCCCCGGGGTCTCGGGGTCGGCGTCGAAGAGCGTCGAATAGTCGCGCAGGAGCGCGTCGAGCTCGCTTACCTGCTCGGGGCTCGCGCCCTTTTGCGGGCCGAAGACGGCGCTCGCGCCGCGCTCGCCGAGCAGTGGGTTATCGACGTCGCAGGCGACGCGCAGCGTGATGCCGGAAAGGTCGGGGAGCTCGATGCTCGCGGCATCGGCCAGTGCAGCGGCGCCGTCGTCGATCGGATCGCCCGCAGCGTTAAGGACGCGCCCACCGAGCCCGGCGATGAGGCCCGCGCCGCCGTCGTTCGTCGCGGAGCCACCGAGCCCCACGATGACCGTGCTCGCGCCGGCGTCGATGGCGTGCGCAATGAGTTCGCCGACGCCGCGCGTCGTCGTACGCAACGGATTGCGCTGGTCTTCGGGGACGAGATCGAGCCCGCAGGCCTGGGCGCATTCGACGACGGCGACATCGCCCGCGAGCGCATAGTGGGCCTCGACGCTCTCACCGAGTGGGCCCGTCACGCGCGCGCGGCGCAGCTGTCCACCGAGCGCATCGCACACCGATTGAGCAGTGCCCTCGCCGCCGTCGGCCATCGGCACGAGCGTGATATCGGCGTCGATCACCCGCCGGATGCCGCGCGCCATTGCGTCGGCTGCCTCGCGCGCGCTCAGCGATTCCTTGAAACTATCGGGGGCGCAGACAATTCGCATACGTCCATACTGGAGGCATGGCGGACTTTCGTAAAACCGGCGACGCGCTCTCGATTGCGACGGAGGCCGCCTCGCTGCGGTGGCTTGCTGAAGCCGACGGGGCCGCCGTCGCGGAACTAACCGAGGTCAACGCCGAGGCCGGCTATCTCACGACGGCACACATCGAGACCGCTGCCCCGAGCCCGGCCGATGCCTATGCCTTCGGCGAGGCGCTTGCCCGCACCCACGCCGCGGGGGCGCCGCACCTTGGCGCTCCCCCGCCCGGCATCGGCAACCATGCGCGCTATGCGAACGTCGATATTGCGATGCCGGGTCCGGGCCTCAGCTGGGGTGAGTTCTACGCCGAATACCGCATGGCCCCCTACGTTAAGGACGCCGCCGACTCCGGCGCGATCTCTCCTGCCGGGGTGCGAACAATTGAGGCTGCGATGGTGCGCATCGCGGCCGGCGAGCATGATTCCGCGCTTCCCGGCCTCTGCCGCGAACCGGCCGCCCGCACCCACGGCGATCTGTGGGGCGGCAACGTCATGTGGCGCCCGGACGCGATCCTCATCGACCCGGTCGCGCATGGCGCGCACGCGGAGACGGACCTCGGCGCGTTGCACCTGTTCGGCTCGCGGCATCTGGACGATACGATCGCGGGCTACCAGTCCGTCTCGCCGCTCGATGCTGGTTGGCGCGAGCGCATCGGGTTGCACCAGCTGCACATGCTACTCGTGCACGCCGTCCTGTTTGGCGGCTCCTATGGCCCGCAAACCGTGAGTGTCGCCGCCAGCTACGCATAAAAACGTCCGGCGACAGCCGCTAGGCTGCCGCCGGACGCGTCGGCGCTAGATGCCGGTTCTGATGGTCGGGCAGGACATGCAGCGCGGGCCACCACGGCCGCGGCCGAGTTCGCTACCTTCGACCTCCAGGACCTCAATGCCCTGGCTACGCAGGTAGGAGTTGGTGGCGACGTTGCGCTCGTAACCCACGACGACGCCGGGGCGGATCGTGAGGAAGTTGCAGCCGTCGTCCCACTGTTCGCGCTCGGCCTGCAGGGAGTCCTGCGGGGTGGTGAGCACGCGGACCTCAGGCAGGCCAAGGGCACTAGCAATCACGTCGAACATCTTGTCCGGCGAGTTGTAGGTGACGTCGAGCTTGCCGGAGGACTCTCCCGGGCGGATCGTGTTGGAGGCGAGCATGCCAAGGTTGCCGTAGGCGGTGAACGACTCTTCGTCGAGCATCGTCATGACGGTGTCCAGGTGCATGAGCGCGCGCTCGTTCGGCATGTGCAGCGCGACGATCTCGTCCGCGCGGCCGGCGTCAAAGAGCTGGCGGGCCAGGCGCTCCACACCCTGCGGCGTGGTGCGCTCCGACATACCGATCAGGACCTTGCCCTTACCGATGACGAGGACGTCGCCGCCCTCGATCGAGGCGGGGCCTTCGTCGTTGCCGAGGCTCCAACGGTTGAAGTCCTCGTTCGCGAACTTCGGGTGCCAGGTGTAGATGGCTTCGAAGTTCACGGTCTCCGGGCGACGAGCATCCATGCGCATCGAGTTGATGGCCACTCCGTCATAGACCCAGCAGGAGGTGTCGCGCGTGAACAGGTGGTTCGGCAGCGGTGGCAGGGCGAAGTCGTCGGGACCGAGCATGTCGAAGACGACGGACTTCGGATCGCCGACCTCCTTGATGATTTCCTGCTTGGTCACGCCGCCGACGATCATGGTGGCGAGCTTGTCGGACTCGAGCCGATCCGCGTAGTTCCGCAGCGCGTCCGTTGCGGCCAGGCCGTAGCGGCGCTCATCGATGACGTGGTCCAGGACGTGGGCTCTGGCCTCAGGAATGTCCAGGACCTCCTGCAGCAGATCCTGGAAGTACAGGACCTCAATACCCTCATCACGCAGCAACTGAGCGAAGCCGTCGTGTTCTCTTTGGGCTTCCTTCAGCCACACAATGTCATCGAAAAGGAGCTTGTCCTTGTTGGTCGGGGTGAGTCTTGCTAGTTCCTGGCCGGGGCGGTGAAGGATCACCTGGTCGAGTTTTCCGACCTCCGAATCGACGTGGTACGTCATTGTCACATCATTCCTTTCAGTGGGGATGGCTAGATCGCAATGGTTCCGTTTAACCAAAGGACCAACGCTAAGACGGCACCGACACACATCGCTGCCGCAAGCGCGAGTTCCACGGGACCGTGGAAGACCTTCTCGCCGCGTTCCTTGCGCGCCCAGGCGTGAATGATCAAGCCGGGGGCGTACAGGAGGGTTGCGACAAGCAAATAGTTGAGTCCTGCTCCATACAGCAACCAGACGCCGTAGATCGATGCGACGACGCCGAGCGCGAGTTCTCGACCACGAGCTGAGGAATTCTTCTCGTAGGTCTTACCCGTGCTCGCGAGGTAGGCGGCATACAGAGCCGACAGCAGGTAGGGCACGAGGATCAGGGAGGACGCCAAGCTGATCATCGTATTGTAGACACCCTCGCCCATGAAGCCGGTGAGGATGAGGGTGATCTGCATGCAGATATTCGTCAGCCACAGGGCCGCGTACGGCGAGCCGTTCTTGTTCAGGCGGCCAAAGATCTTCGGCATCGTGCCGTCTTCGCCGGCGACCTGCATGATTTCGACGGGAATAAGCAGCCACGCCAGCAGCGCTCCGAACAGCGAGATGACCAAACCGACGGAGACGATCACGGTACCGGCATGTCCGATCACCGATTCGAGGATGCCAGCCATGGCGGGCTCGGCCTGACCGGCGATCTCGGCCTGGCGCAGCACGCCGTGCGAGAGCAGGTTGACCATCATGAGCAGAACGAGCACGAGCAGGAAGCCCACAACGGTGGCCTTACCGACGTCGCGGCGGTTCTTCGCGCGAGCGGAGTAGATCGAGGCGCCTTCAATACCGATGAAGACCCACACGGTCACGAGCATCATGCCGCGGGTCTGATCGAAGACCGACCCGAGGCCCGATTCGGTACCCCAGAAGTCGCTCGTGAAGATATCGAAGTTGAACGCGAAGATCAGGATGATGATGAACAGGATGATCGGGATGAGCTTCGCGATCGTCGAGATCGTGTTGACGATTGCGGCTTGGCGCACGCCCTTGATGACGAGCGTATGCAGCCCCCACAACAGGACTGATGCCGCGATGATCGCGGGCCACGTCGTGCCGCTACCAAAGCCCTTAAACCACAGGCTCAGCGTTCCGAACAGGAGGACGAAGTAGGCGATGTTGCCAACCCATGCCGAGAACCAGTAACCCCAGGCAGAAAGAAAGCCTACGAGTCGGCCAAACAGGGCTCGAGCGTAGGCGTAGACACCGGCATCGAGGTCCGGTCGTCGGTTCGCGAGGTTCTGGAAGCACAGGGCCAAGCAGCACATGCCGACCGCTGTGATGCCCCAACCGATCATGGCCGGGCCGGGCGCCGTCGTTTCCGCGACGTCGCGGGACAGGTTGAAAATACCGCCACCGATCATCGACCCCACGACGAGGGCGAGCAGCGGCAGGAATGTCAACGTGCCTTTGGAGGTGTGCGTATCTGCACTTGGTTCTGCGAGATCACTCGCTCTGCCGGACATATCTCCGGGATTGCTTGTAGTCACTATGGCTCCTTTGCCGGTGGAAACAAGCCCCTTCTCGGGCCATGAATAACGATAACGGTCTGGTAACAAAAGTCCAAGTCCCGCCACCATGAGACCCGCTCGGTCCACATGCTGACCCGAGGCGGCACAATAGGAGCCATGGCCCAAGATTTGTCCTCGCTTCGCCCTCACATTGCCCTCACTCCGCTTGATGGGCGCTACCGCAGCGTCGTTGCTCCGCTCGTCGATTCGCTCTCAGAGGCGGCGCTGAACAGGGCACGAATCACAGTGGAGATTGAGTGGCTCATTCACCTGACCGACCATGACGTCCTGCCCGGCGCGCCGACCTTCACCGACGACGACAAGGCCTACCTGCGCCAGATCGTTGCGGACTTCGGCGCCGAGGAAATCGCCGAACTCGCCGCGATCGAGGCCGAGACCCGCCACGACGTCAAGGCCGTTGAGTATTTCATCAAGCGACGCCTGGCGGCCGCGCCGAGCGATTCCGTGCTGCCGCGCGTGGGCGAGATCGTCCACATCTTTTGCACCTCCGAGGACATCAACAACCTGTCCTATGCCCTCATCATTAAGGACGCCGTTAAGCGCACATGGCTGGCGGCGGCGCAGGGCCTCGTCGACGATATTGCCGAGCTCGCGCGCGCAACCCGCGACGTCCCGATGCTCGCGCGCACCCACGGCCAGCCCGCCACCCCGGTGACGCTCGGCAAGGAGCTCGCCGTCACCGCATACCGGCTGACGCGCCAGCTGCGACGCATCGCGGCGGCGGAGTACCTCGGCAAGATCAACGGCGCAACCGGTACCTACGGCGCGCACGCGATCTCCGTGCCGGAGGCCGACTGGCCGGCCATTGCCCGCTCCTTCGTCGAACACCTTGGCCTGACCTTCACGCCGCTGACAACCCAGATCGAGGCCCACGACTGGCAGGCCGAACTGTTCTCCGACATCGCGCGCTTCAACCGCATCGCCCACAACTTCGCCACCGACGTGTGGACCTACATTTCGCTCGGCTACTTCCGCCAAAACCTCGCGGCCCAGGGCTCGACGGGATCCTCGACGATGCCGCATAAGGTCAACCCCATCCGGTTCGAAAACGCCGAAGCGAACCTCGAAATTTCCTGCGCGCTGCTCGACACTCTCGCCGCGACCCTCGTGACCTCCCGCCTGCAGCGAGACCTGACCGACTCCACGACGCAGCGCAACGTCGCCCCCGCGATCGGCCACTCGCTGCTTGCGATCGACAACATGACGCGCGGCCTTGCCGGCCTCGACGTCGACCGCGTCCCCATGGAGGCGGACCTCGACGGCGCCTGGGAAGTGCTCGGCGAGGCCGTCCAACAGGCCATGCGCGCCGCCTCGATCGCGGGCGCCACCGGCATGGAGGATCCCTACGAGCGTCTCAAGGAACTCACCCGCGGCCGCAAGGTCGATGCCAGCGCGATGCGCGAATTCATCGCCTCGCTCAACATGCCCGCGGACGTCGAGGCACGTCTTGCCGCGCTCACCCCCGCAACCTACACGGGATACGCCTCTCGCCTCGTCGACGAGCTCGACGCCGACACCCGGGGGTAGGGTAAGGCCCGTGATATCGATCGTGCTGGCCGCCGCACCCGCTGACCAACCGCTGACCGGAATCGCCGGCTGGGCAGTCACCGTGATGGAGACCCTCGGCGCTTTTGGCGCCGCCATCCTCGTCGCCGCCGAAAACCTCTTTCCGCCGATTCCCTCGGAGATCATCCTGCCGCTCGCGGGCTTTACTGCCTCCCGTGGCAGCCTCACGCTGCTCGGCGTGATCATCTGGGCGACGGTCGGCTCCGTCGTCGGCGCGCTCGCCCTGTACGGCGTCGGCGCACTCCTCGGCCGCGAACGCACCCGCAAGATCATGGGCGCCCTGCCCCTGGTGAAGATCTCCGACGTCGACAAGACCGAGGCGTTTTTCGATAAGCACGGCACCTACACCGTCTTTTTTGGCCGCATGATCCCGATCTTCCGCTCGCTCATTTCGATCCCGGCGGGCATCACACGCATGCCGCTGGCGATCTTTACCCTGCTGACGACGATCGGCTCGCTCATCTGGAACACCGCGCTCATCCTGGCCGGTTACTACCTGGGCGAGAACTGGCACCTCGTCGAAAACTACGTCGGAGTCGCCACCTACGTCGTCATCGCTCTCGTCCTGATCCTCGTGGTCGCATGGGTTGTCATGCGGCTGCGTAACCGCTCCGCAACCGAAAGCCACTCCTCATGATGCTCCAAAAGGCCGTCACCCCCGGTATGGCCCAGGCCTACCTCGACCACGGATTCGACCGCGTCTCCGGCTGGGTCCTGAGCGCCTCCGACGTCTCCGACCTGACCAGCGATGAGAACCTGCGCCAGCTGCACCAGCTGGACTACCCCAACAGCCCCTTCGCGGCCGGCGAGGCCATCCACATCTTGCACTTCCCCTCGCCGCAGGCCACCCCGCTCGTGCGCGCCAACCCGGAGGCGATGAGCGAGCTCTTCCCCCTTCCGGCCGATGGCCTCGTCCGCGTCGACGACGTCGCCACCCCCCTGCTGTGGCTCGAGCACACCCGCCTGCCCGCGGGCGCGCGCCTGTGGCGCTTTACCCCCGGCGAATCGAGCCCGACGCTCGCCGGCACCTACAACGGCCCCGCCTTCGGTTGGCAGGACGAGGCCGGCGAGTTCCACGCCATTCCGCCCACGATCATCGCGGGCCGCGTCGGTGTCCTTGACGGTGCCGCCTATGCCGCCGAACCCGATTATGACGAGGCCGGCGACGTCGTCTCCGTCACGCTCGCGACGATGAACCAGCCCGAGGACCCAGATTTCGCCGAGACCGAGGCCGGCATGTGGGCCAAGGTCGTCGCCTTCGACGACGTCGACCTCCTGTTCGAATCCCACGTCAAGGCCACCTGCCGCGACCTGCCCGTGCGCGTCATCGAACGCTTTTCCTCCGACGACGGCGACCTCGCCCGCATTTCCTCCCTCGTGCTCGATCACGGCGCGAACCAGAACGCGAAGTTCGATTTCATCGAGGCGGGCGTGTGGGAGGCGACGCTGCCCTGGTCCGAACTGAGCGACATCACACCGACGCAACGCGTCGCCAAGGCCTGGGCGCGCGAGGAGGACCTTGCCGATACGACTCCGATCCAGGCCCAGTCTGAGGCCGAATCGAGCGCCAGCGCGGCCCGCAGCGCGTGGGTGGGCGAGGGCGAGCCGCAGGTGACGATCAAGGCCTCCGATCCGAACGACCCGCTCGCCTCCGATGACCTGCAGGAGATCTACCGCGACATCATCGCCGAGGTCGCCAAGGCCGCGCCGCGGGAGGCCGACCGCATCGAGATGATGGGCATGTGCGTCGATACGAACCTGCAGATCGCCTCCCAGGCGATCTTTGGCGAAGACGTGCGCCCGCTGCCCGAACCCGTCGAGGGCGTCGCCCCGCACCTCATCAAGCTGCGCATGGCCACCGCCAAGCCCGATCGTGGCGCCTGGTTCTCCGCGTTCTTATCGATCACGCCGAACGGCCAGTTCCAAATCTCGCTCGACTACGACAACGAGCCCCGCCTCACGCGCGAATTCCCGGCCGAGGTCTGGGCCGCTGAACTCGAGCGCTTCCCGCGCAGCGAGGAGAACATGCCGAGCTGGCTGCGCGCCAAGCTCGATTCGCCCGAAGAAGAATAACGCGCCAGCACCCCGGCAATTTTCTATACTGTCGCTAACCATTCCCGTCGCAAGGAGCTGCCATGTTTGATCGCACCATCGTCCTCAAAATCGATGGCATGACCTGCGGGAACTGCGCCCAGCACGTCACCGATGAGCTGGAGGCGCTCGAGCACGTCGATAACGTCGTCGTCACCCTGGACGCCAAGGGCACCTCCACCGTGACGGCCTATGTGTCTGCTCCGGTCGAGGACGACGCCCTGCGCGAGGCCATCGAGGAAGCCGGCGATTACACCTTGCTCGCTATCGAACGGGACTTCTAATGCCGGCGGGGGATCCCGTCCGGAGCGCCACCGCGAGAGACGTTGATCTCGCGGTTACTGGCATGACCTGCGCGTCCTGCGTGGCGCGCGTGGAAAAGAAGCTCAACAAGCTCGACGGCGTCTCGGCGAGCGTCAACCTCGCCACCGAAACCGCGCACGTGGCGGTCACCTCCGATATCAGCGACGCGGACCTCATCGCGCGCGTGGCGGCGGCAGGCTACGGCGCCTCGGTGAAGTCCGCCGACGACTACGACACCTCGGATCCGTCCGAGGCGCGCGCCGCCGATCTGCGCCGACGCTTCTTCGTCGCCCTCGCGCTATCGATCCCCGTGATGGCGCTGTCGATGGTGCCGGCCTGGCAGTTCACGGGCTGGCAGTGGGTCGTCGCGGCCCTGACGCTCCCCGTCGTGACCTGGGCGGCCTGGCCCTTCCACTCCGCGGCTGCGCGGGCCGCGCGTCACCTCACCTCGACGATGGACACGCTCGTCTCCCTCGGCGTCAGCGCGGCCACCCTGTGGTCCCTGTGGGCGCTGCTGTTCGGCGGCGCCGGCCACCTCGGCATGCGCATGCACATGAGCCTCCTACCGCGCCACTCCACGATGGCCGAGCTCTACTTCGAATCCGCCGCCATGGTCACGACGTTCCTGCTGGCCGGACGCTGGGCCGAATCGCGCTCGCGCTATCGGGCGGGCTCCGCGCTGCGCGAGCTGCTCAACCTCGGCGCGAAGGACGCTGCGCGGCTTATCGACGGCCGCGAGGAGCGCGTGCCCGTGGACCAACTCGCCGTCGGGGACACGCTGCTCGTACGCCCAGGCGAAAAGATTCCGGCCGACGGCATCGTGCTCGAGGGCCAGTGCGCCGTCGATGAGGCCATGGTCACGGGCGAGAGCGAACCCGTGGACGTCGGCCCGGGCGATCACGTCACCGCGGGCACGATCGCGACCTCCGGAGCGCTCACGATCCGCGCCGAGAAAGTCGGCGCCGACACCCTCATCGCGCACATCGGTGCCATGGTCGCCGACGCCCAGGCGCGCAAGGCCCCCATCCAGCGCCTGGCCGATCGCATCTCCGCCGTCTTCGTGCCGATCGTCATCCTGCTCGCCATCGCAACCTTCCTCGGCTGGTGGTTCATCGGCGGCGAGCTCACTCCCGCCTTCACCGCCGCCGTCGCCGTCCTCGTCATCGCCTGCCCGTGCGCGCTGGGCCTTGCCACCCCGACGGCGCTGCTCGTGGGCACCGGCCGCGCGGCTCACCTCGGCATCGTCATCAAGGGTCCGGAAATCCTCGAATCGACGCGCGTCGTTGACACCCTCGTGTGGGACAAAACCGGCACGCTCACCGAGGACACCATGCAGGTGCGGCACGTGGCAGGCTCGGATCGCGTGCTCCAGCTCGCGGCGGCCGCGGAAGCCTCCTCCGAGCATCCGATCGCGCGTGCGATCGTCGCCGCCGCGTCGCACCCCCTGCCGGCTGCGACGAACTTCGAGACCTCCGCGGGCCTCGGCGTGCGCGCCACCGTCGAGGGCGAGCGCATCAGCGTTGGCAAGGCCGACTTCCTCGCGCTCGAGCTGCCCGAATTCACGTTGCCCGACGAGCTCGCGGGCGCGACGACGGTGTGGGTCGCCGCCGGCGATCGCGTCATCGGCGCCATCGCCGTGGCCGCACCGCTGCGCCCCAGCGCCGCACGCGCCGTCGCCGAACTGCGCGAGCTTGGCATCACCTCGGTCCTGCTGACGGGCGATGCCGCCGAACCCGCGGGCGCCGTCGCGCGCCAGGTCGGGATCGAGACCGTGCACGCGGGCGTGCTGCCCGCCGATAAGCGCGACGTCGTCGCCGCCCTGCAATCCGGCGGCAAGGTGACGGCCATGGTGGGCGACGGCGTAAACGACGCGGCCGCGCTCGCCCAGGCCGATCTCGGCATGGCGATGGGCTCCGGCACCGACGTCGCGATCGAAGCCGCCGACATCACGCTCATGCGCTCCGACCCGCTCGCCGCCCCGCTCGCCATCCGGATCGCCCGCGCCACGCTGCGCATCATTAAGCAAAACCTGTTCTGGGCGTTCTTCTACAACGTCGCCGCGATCCCGCTGGCGATGGCGGGCCTGCTCAACCCCATGATCGCGGGCGCCGCGATGGCGTGCTCCTCGGTCATGGTCGTGCTGAACTCGCTGCGCCTGCGCCGCGCCCACTCGTCGTAGACTCACTCCATGAGCATGAACGCCGAAACGCCCCGGCATCCCGTCACGCTCATCGATTCTCCCGAGCGCATCGTGCGCCGCCCGCAAGATGGCCTGGGGGCGCTGCTCGCGGCCTTCGGTATTGCGCTCGTGCTGCTGCTCGCGATCTACGCCCACGGCACGACGTCCGGCGTGACGGAAGACGTTGCCTCGGCCGTCGCGAAAACCGCGCGCCAGGTGCTGCTCGTGCCCGTCAATGTGCTCGAAGGCCTCGTAGCCTCCCTCGTGCCGATCGCCGTCATGGTCTCGACGATTGCGCGGCGGCGGTGGCGCGCCACCGCAATGATGGCGGGCGCCGCGATCGGCGCCGCGGCCCTCACCCAGCTCGCCGTCTATACGCTGCAGGCCACCGCCCCCAACGCGATCGCGACGGCGCTATCGCTGCCGGGCTCGCGCATCGTGCTGTCCACCTACATCGCCACGCTCGCGGCGCTGCTGACAACCGCGAGCGCCGGCACCTCCTCGCGTACCGTGCGCATTTCCTGGTACGCGCTCTCGCTCGTGCTCTTCCTCGCCGTCATCCAGGGCGATCAGACGCTGCCGGGCGTCCTCATCACGCTGCTGCTGGGCCGCGCCGTCGCGCTCGCGATCTGCTACTTCGCGGGCGTGCGTTCCGGGCGCGCCTGGGGGGCGAGCCTCATCGCGGGGCTGCGCCGCGCCGGATTGGACGCCCACCTCGTCGTGCGCGTCGACGACGTCGATAACCTCGCGGCCTGGACCGTGACGTCCACGGCGCCCGTCGGCCACGTCGAAGGGATCTCCAGCGAGGAGGTGGTCGTACCCGATCCGCTCGCCGATATCGACGCCCTGCGCGAGCGCGTGGGCGGTACGCACCTGGCGACCTCCCACCGCATCTTCGCCGTGTGGACCGATGACGGCCGCTTCGATGCCGTCGTGCTCGACGCCGAGCAGCAGGTCCTCGGCGTCCTATCGAACATGTGGGACGCGATCCGCAACCGCGGCCTGGAGCGCCGCTGGGCCCCGAGCGTGAAGGAAACCGCCGAACGTGCGCTGCTCATGAACCACGAGGCGCGCGCCGCCGGGGTGCGCACCGTCGCCGCCCGCTCCGTCTCCCAGGCCGAATCCTCCATCATCGTCACCTACGAGCCGCTGCCGCCCGCGCGCGAGCTCGCCGAAATGTCCGAGATTAGCGACGACACACTCACGGACCTGTGGCGCCAACTCGCCGCCGCCCACCGCGCAGGCCTCGCCCACCACGACATCACCGAGCGCGCCACGCTCGTCGATGAGCAGGGCCGCGCCTGGCTGCTGAATTGGGAGGACGGCGAGATCGCGGCCTCCGAGCTCGTGCGCCGCATCGACCTCGCCCAGCTGCTGACGATCACCGCGCTCCGCGTCGGCCCCGAACGCGCCCTGGCCATCGCGCGCGGCGTCCTTGGCGACGCCACCGTCGCGAGCATCACGCCGCTGCTGCAAAAGGCCGCCCTGCCCGCGCCCACGCGCAGCGAGCTGCGCCACCACCGCGAGCTGCTGGCCGTACTGCGCGATGCCCTCATCGGCGACGCCGCGGACGTCGCCCCGATTCGTCTCGAGCGCGTCTCTTTTCGCACCCTCGCGATGGTCATCATCGGCCTCGTCGCCGTCATCGTCGTCATGGGCTCGCTGCAAATCTCCGACGTCATCGCCGCCGTGCAGGGCGCGAACCCGTGGTGGATGGTCGCCTCCTTCAGCTGCGGCCTGCTCACCTACCTCGGTTCGGCGATCGGACTCGTGGCCTTCACGCCCGAAAAGATCGGGCTGTGGCGCGCGACCCTCGTGCAGGTCGCGGCCTCGATCGTCTCCCTCGTCGCCCCCGCCGGCATCGGGCCCGCCGCGATGGATATGCGCTTTTTGACCAAGGCGCGCGTCCCGGCCGCGCTCGCCGGCGCCACCGTCGCCCTCACCCAGGTCTCGCGCTTCGTCATCACCGTCGCCCTGCTCGTCATCGTCGCGCTCGGTTCGGGCTCCGCGGGCACGATCTCGCTGCCCCAGCTGCCCACCGTCCTCACGGTCCTCGGTATCCTCGCGGCCGCGGCCACCGCGTTCGCCTTCCCGCAGGTGCGCACCTTCGTCTGGGCAAAGATCGGCCCGACGATGAAGCAGATCTGGCCGCGCGTACTGTGGGCCGTCGGCAACCCCCAGCGCCTGGCGATCGCGATCGCGGGCAACGTCATCATGACGATCGGCTACGTCGCCGCCTTCGGATTCGCGCTCCTCGCCTTCGGGTACACGCTCTCGCCCATCACGCTTGCCATCACCTTCCTCGTATCCAACTCCGCGGGCTCCGTCGTGCCCTCCCCCGGCGGAGTCGGCCCCGTCGAAGTTGCCCTGACCTCCGGCCTCGCGCTCGCGGGCATTCCGTATGCGACGGCCCTGTCGACGACGGTGATCTACCGCCTCCTCACGTTCTGGGGCCGGGTGCCGCTCGGCTGGGCGGCGCTGCGCTACCTCGAAAAGACCGATGCAATCTAGGTACCTGTCGGGCCTTGCCGTTGCCCTCGCGACCTTCGCCCTGGCCACCGCGATCTCCATCAGCCAGTGGCGCACGCTCGCGGCCCCGAGCTGGGACCTCGGCATCTTCACGCAGCTCGCCGACGCCTACGCCCACCTGCGCGAGCCCATCGTCCCGATCAAAGGCGACGGCTATAACCTGCTGGGCGATCACTTCCACCCGATCCTCGTCCTACTCGCGCCGTTTTACCGCCTCGCGCCCTCCGGCCTGACGCTGCTCATCGTCCAAAATGCGCTGTTCGCCCTCGCCGCGGGGGCCTTCGCCACGCGCCTGGCCCGCCTCATCCCGCTGTGGGCCGCCACCTGCCTCGGCGCGATCCTGGGCCTCGGCTGGGCGACGCAAACCGCCGTCGCCGCCCAGTTCCACGAGATCGCGTTCGCCGTGCCGCTGCTCGCCTTCGCGCTGACGGCTTACCTCGCCGACCGGCCTGTCGCGGCGGCCGCCTGGATGGCCCCGCTCGTGTTCGTCAAGGAGGACCTCGGCCTGACCGTCGCGGCCCTCGGCGTCATCATGCTGGTGCGCAGCTTCCGCAGCGCGGGCGCGATGCGTCGCGCGGGCATCTTCCTCATCGGCTGGGGCGCGGCCTGGTTCCTGCTCGCCATCACGGTCCTCCTGCCGGCGCTCAACCCCCACGGCCAATACGACTACACCGGCCGCCTCGACGAGACCGGCTCCATCCTCGCGCCCGCCACCAAATGGCTGCTGCTCGCCTTCCTCATCCTCACCGCGGGCATCATCGGCGCCGCCTCACCGCTGATACTCCTCATCCTCCCAACCCTCGCCTGGCGGTTCGCGGGCAATGTCGAGTTTTACTGGTGGATCGGCTGGCACTACGACGTCATCCTCATGCCGATCCTGCTCGCCGCGCTCGTCGACGCCGCCCGCCGCCTCGGCCCGCGCTATCGCGACGTCCGCACCAATGCTCCCGTGACGACGCAGCTGCTCGCCGCCGGCATTGCCCTATCGATCAGTTCGACGGTGATCGTCGGCGCCACGTTGCCGATCTTCGCCAACCGCACGGTCGAACCCGCGCGCGTGGCGACCGCCCAGCAGATCGAGGAACTCGTCTCCGGCGACGTCGTATCCGACCTCACCCTCATGGCGCGCCTCGTGCCGCACGCGCGCGTCTACTGGGTGGCCGAACGCGATATCTCGCCCAATTTCGTCGTCATCGATCAGCGTTCCTCGGAGTTTTCACGCTCCATCGCCGACGTCGCCGCCTGGGCCGAGCAGACCTACGGCGGCAGCTATCGCGTCGTGCTGTCCGACAACGGCTTCCAGGTCGCCGAACGTGCGCACTAACTACGCTCTCGTGGGCGCCGGCGCGGCCCTTGGCGCCCTCGCCCGCTACGCGATGGGTTCGACCCTCACCGCGAACATCGTCGGCTGTTTCCTCCTCGGCCTCGTTCTCGCCGCATGCGGCGACGGCAAGCTGCGAACCTTCCTCGCCGCGGGAGTGTGCGGGGGCCTGACGACGTATTCGACGTTCGTGCTGGAAGTCCTCACCGCCGCGAGTCCCGCCGCGGCCATCAGCTACGTCGCCATCACCCTGACAACGGGCCCGCTCGCAGGGGCCGCTGGATACGCGCTATGGCCATCCTCCTAGCGTTGGCCGCCGCCGCGGGCGGGATCTGCCGCGTCGCCCTCGACGCCCGCATCCCGCACGGCATCATGGTCGTCAACGCCGCCGGCTCATTCCTCCTCGGCCTGCTGTACGCCTTCCCACCCGAGGTCTTCCTCGTCCTCGGCGTGGGCTTTTGCGGCGCCTTCACGACCTTTTCCACGACGACGATGGACGCCATCGCCCTGCTGCGCGATCGCCGCTACCTCGCGGCCGCCGCCCTGACCTTCGGCACCCTCGCGCTGTGCCTGACCGCCTGCGCCGCCGGCCTACTTATCCACAGCCCCTAGCGCGCCGTGGCGGCCTCACGTTCACTAGGACGTGAAAGGAGGTCCCCATGACACATACGTCGCTCACACAGCTCGATGCGCCGCTCACTCAGGCCGACGCGCCACTCACTCAGGCCGACGCAGACCTCCTCGCATCCCTGGCCGCCCGCGCCACGCGCCACGGCCTGGACGCCCCCTCGCGCGAGGCCGGCATCTCGCTGCTGGAAACACTCGAGGCCGCGGCCAACCACCTCGACGTCGCCCGCACCCGCCTCATTGCCCGCATCGACGAAGCCCGCGGCGCCAGCCAGAAAGGCCGCACCACCTCCGCCATCGTCTCCGAGGTCCGCAAGCTGCCCACCCCCGCCGCCGACGCCGTCGTCCTCGCGGCCCGCCGCCACGCCGCCTACCCGGCGATCCTGACCGCCCGCGCCGAGGGCCGCATCTCGCGCCCCAACACGCAGCACCTGTTCAGCGTCGTCGGCCAGCTGAGGCCCTTCCTCACCCCCGAGCAGTTCGACGCCGCCGAATCCGCCCTCATCGCCGACGCCGAAGTCGCGATGCCCGGCCCCTTCAAGCGCCGCTGCCGCACCTTCCTCGACGAGATCGATCTGAGCGGTGGCCGCACCCGCGCCGAGCAGGACAAACTCGCCCGCGAAGTCTCCGCAGCCAAGCGTTTCCTCGCCTTCTACGGCGATAGCGTGCGCGGCTACGACATCCGTGGCCACATCACCGGCGACCAGCACCGCATCCTCATCCGCGCCATCAACGCCGAATCCAACCGCATCCTGCGCGCCCGCCGCGCCCGCGGCCAGCGCGTCCCCGGCGAGGCGACCCGCGCCATCGACGCCCTCGTCGCCCTCGCAGCGCCCAAGCGTCCAGCGCCCACCGATCGCCCCGCATCGCCCACCAAGGAGCGCACCGAGGATCCGCGCGCCCGCACCGCGGGCCCCCTGCTGCGCGCCAAGCTCATCGAGCGCGACCGCGGCTGCGTCGTCCCCTGGTGCGACGCCCCGCCGGAATTCGCCGACGGCCACCACATCCTCGCATTCCACGACGGCGGCCCCACCACGCTCGAGAACATGTGCCTGCTGTGCACCCGCCACCACCCGGAGTTCGAAAACCCGCCGGGCTCCACCTCCGGCTGGACGATCCGCATCGAGGGCGGCATCCCCGTCGCCATCCCACCGATCCACGTCGATCCGCGCCAACGCCCGCGCGTCCACGATCGCTTCCGCTCCCCCATACGGGGACCCGCACCGCCTGCCGCCTAGCGATACAGTGGACTCATTCCCGACGAAAGAGTCCTATGTTCCGCCGCGCATCCAGCCTCCTCATCGCCTTGGCGATCATCGCGCTTGCCGCGCCGATCGCCCATGCCCACGACGTCCTCGTCGACTCCAACCCGAAGGACGGCGCCCACCTCGAGGCCGCCCCGGCCGCCATCACCCTGGAGTTCAACAACGATCTCCTCGACCTCGGCTCCGGCGCCGCCGCCCTCGTCCTCACCAACGACGACGGCACAGAGATCGCGAACGGACCGCTCAGCCTCGACGGACGCGAGGCAAGCTTTCAGCTGCCCGCGCTCGACGCCGGCAGCTATCGAGCTGCCTGGTCCGTCGTCTCCTCCGACGGCCACCGCATCCAGGGCGCCCTCGACTTCGCTGTTGGGGAATCAACGCCCACCGTCGGGGAATCAACGCCAACTGATGGAGAGAAACCAACACCGCAAGAAACCACCCAAGAGCAGAGCGATTTTCCCGATACTTTCGGGTTTCCCAGGGCGGTACTTCCTATTTTTGCTATCGGAATTATCGCTAGCATGGTGCTCGTCATCATCAAATTGAAGAGGAAATAACATGCGCTGCGCTCGACTGATTCTCGCCCCCGCCGCCGCCCTCGCCCTCCTGCTGTCCGGATGCAATTCGACGACGCCTGCATCCGAGACCACCACGCAGGCCGCCACCCAGGCAGCGATCACGTTCGAGGAGATGTGGGTGAAGGCCACCGACGAGAAAATGACGGCGGCCTTCGGCTTCCTGCACAACACGACGGATAAGGATATTCACGTCACGGGCGTCTCCTCCGACGTCGCCGACAAGTCCGAGCTGCATGAAACCGTCGATAAGGACGGCAAAATGATGATGCAGGAGATGAAGGACGGCTTCGTCATCAAGGCGGGCGACAAGAAGGAGCTCAAGCCTGGCGGCGACCACCTCATGCTCATGATGCTCAAGGAGCCGATCGCTCCCGGGCAGGACGTCACGGTGCGAATCACGACGGAGGGCGGCGAGGAATTCTCCTTCACGGCGCCGGCGCGCACGTTCGCGGGCGCTCAGGAGGAATACGGCGTTCACGGCGAAGACGATGACCACTAGTCGTCGCGAAGTACTCCTTGGGGCAGGCGGCGCCGCACTCGGCGCCGCCGCGATGTGGGGCCTTGGCACGCTCGAAGCCATCGCGCCGGAGGACGTCGGGCGGGCACGGATCAGCTGCCACGGCGCCCATCAAGCAGGCATCGCCACCCCGCCGCAGGGCTTCCTCGCCCTCACCGCCTTCGACCTCACCGAGGGCACGGACGTTGAGGGCGCCCGCCGCCTGCTGCGCCTGTGGACGGAAGACATCGAGCGCCTCACAACGGGCGAGCCAACGATCACCGACACGGAACCCGAACTCGCCCAGCTGCCCGCATCGCTCACCATCACCGTGGGCTTTGGCCCCGGCTTTTACGACAAACTCGGCCTGCGCCGCCCCAGCTGGCTCAAGCAGCTCCCGCCCTATCCGATCGACCAGCTCGATGAGGCCTTCGTCGGCGGCGATATCGCGCTGCAGGTCTGCTCAAACGACCCGATCACGACGGCGCACGCCGCACGCGTCATGGCAAAGGAAGCCACCGTCTACGCCACGCCGCGCTGGAGCCAATACGGCTCGCGCAACGCGCCCGGCGTCACGACCGCAACGATGCGCAATCACTTCGGGCAGCTCGACGGCACGCGCAACCCTGATCCCGCGGAGGAGCCCAACCTCATCTTCCGCGACGACGGCACCTCGTCCATGGTCGTGCGCCGCATCCACATGAACCTCGATACGTGGGACGAGCTCGATCTGCCCGCGCGCGATATCGTCCTCGGGCGCCGCCAGTCCACGGGCGCGCCGCTCACCGGCGAGAAGGAGTTCGACGAGCCGGATATGGCGGCGAAGAACTCGATCGGCTTCCCCGTGATTGATGTCGCCGCCCACATTCGCCGCGCCCGCACCGATGACGGCTCCCAGCGCATCCTGCGTCGGCCCTATAACTACGTCGACCTGCCGCGCGCGGGCCAAATCTCCAACGTCGGCCTCGTCTTCATCGCGTTTCAGGCCGATCTGGAGCATCAGTACCTGCCGCTGCAGGCGCAGCTCGCCGAGCTGGATCTGCTCAATCAGTGGACGACGCCGATCGGCTCGGCCGTCTTCGCCATTCCGCGTGGCTTCCGCCCCGGCGAGATCCTCGGTGAGGCCGAGCTAGCAGTCGCCGCGCAGTCGGATCGATAGGCTCGTCGGGCCCGTCGCGAACGCCGAGAGGTCCACCGTCAGGACGTCAAACCCGCGCGAGCGCAGCAGCTCGGCCGTCGCGGGCGCCGACGCGGCAAGCATCACCCGATTGCCGCCCAGCAGTACGACGCTCGCGCCGCTCGGCTCCGGCACCTGCAGGTAGGGCTCATCCAGCTCCAGCCCATGACCGATGAGCGTCCCGTCGGGCAGCGCCGTGAGGACCTCCTTGAGATGGCTCGCAACCGGCACGGTCGTCACCCGCACGCCATAGCCCGCGAGCTGGCCCGCGAGCTCCGCAGCGCCCGCCGCATTCGTATCCGCCCCCAGGCCCACCCAGACGCGGCCCCCGAACTTCAGCACGTCCCCGCCGTGCAGCCGCGCACCCGCGGACAGCCGCACCACCCGCATCGCGCGCGGCGCCACGAACTCGCAGTCGTGATCAATCAGCAGCGTCTCGGCGTAGGCTACGGCGTGGCGCTCCACGCTCGGATTGCCCCGGCCGATCTCGATCGTCTCCCAGCCGGACTCCTTGAGCGCGTCGACGTAGGTCTCCCACTGCTCGAGTCCGTAGCGCGGACGGCGGACGAGGGCATGCATCATCGGGCGTCGTCGATGCGTTCATCGATGAAGCGCTCGACGATGAGCGCGGCCTGCTGATCCAGCGCGTCCGCGATGCGGCGCTGGGACTTGCGGCGCTGTTTGGGCGTCATGACGGGCAGCATCCGCACCGAGGCTTCGATGCCGTCCAGGCGCCGCGAGAAGTCCTTCGCGGTGGCGGCCTCGCCGTGCGAATCGCTGGAGGCGATGAGGTAGCGCACCTGCTCGCGCAGCGCGGCGATGCGAGCATGCAACGTTTCCTCGCTGGACCCCTTGGTGCTCGCGACGCGACCCACGGCACGCTGGACCTGATTGAGCATGTCCGGGTGCGACTCCAGGTAGCGCATCAGCTGCGGCCCATAGTCGCGCACGACCTTCGCGACGGCCGGGCCCGCCGTCGCCGCTAACGTGATGAGTTTTTTCTTGTTCATGGCAGGGGACGCAATTCCTCGTCGACGACGGCACTACGGCCGAGGGTAAAGAGCACAATCTCGCTGATGGGCCCGCGCACGTGGCGGGCGATCTCGCCGCGGCCGCCGCGCAGCTGGTACGTGACGGCAGTATCCGTGGCGGTGACATAGGTGGGCAGATCGGCGCCCGCGGCCAGCGTCATCGGGCCGAGGCGCCGCGCGAGCTCATCGCGATCGGCCTGGCTGAGCGCGCGCGGCCCATCACCGCGGGGGCGGCGCACATCCTCGTGGTGGACGAAGAACTCGATCGTATTCATCGCCGCATCGGCGCGCTGCAGCAGCGCCGGCGGCCCGGCAGCGATCCGTGCAAGCAGCTCCGGGTAGCTGAGCTCGGCTCGCACGCGCGCCATCTCGGACTCAAAGCCGCTGATCAGCGCGCGCGGCCGGTTCTCCCGCACGAACAGGTGCGCGGCCAGGTCGCCCGTCGTCCAGCCCTCGCACAGCGTCGGCGCATCAGCGCCCACCTGCGCGAGCAGCGCCACGAGGGCTTGGCGTTCCCGCTGCGCGAGACTCATAGCGACTGCACCGCCCCGCCGTCCACGCGCAGCGCCGTCCCCGTGATGTAGGCGGCCGGGCCCGAGCACAGGAAGGCGCCCGCGGCGCCGAACTCGCTCGGATCGCCATAGCGGCCCGCGGGGATCGTCGAGATGACATCGGCGCGCACCTGCTCGGCGTCGCGCCCCTGGCGCTCAGCGCTCGCGGCATCGAGGGACTTCACGCGCTCGGTATCGATGCGCCCGGGCAGCAGGAGGTTCACGGTCACGCCGTCGGGCGCGACCTCGGCGGCGAGCGTCTTGAGGTAACCCGCGAGCGCCCCGCGCCCGAGGTTTGACAGCGCCAGATCCGGCAGCGGCGCCTGAATGCCCGACGAGCCCACGGCAAGGATGCGGCCCCAGCGTCGCTCCCGCATGCCCGGCAGCAGGCGGCGGATGAGCTCGACGTGCGGGCGCAGCAGCGAATCGATCGCGGCGCTCACGCCATCGTCGTCGACGGCATAGGCGGGCGCGGGCGGCGGCCCACCACCGTTCAGGACGAGAATATCGATATCGCCGACGGCGGCGCGGGCGCGTTTGACGAGCTCCTCGATCGCCCCCGGCTCAGTCAAATCAGCCGCAATTCCGACGGCATCACCGCCGCGTTCGCGAATCTCTGCGACGACCTCCTCCACGTTGTGCCGCCCATTAATGACGACGCGCACGCCCTCATCGGCGAGCGCCGTCGCGATGGCGCGCCCCAATCCCGAGGTGGAGGCGGCAACCAGCGCGCTGCGAGAACTAATGCCGAGATCCATGTCGACTCCTTTGTGATCGCGTACCTTCACTGTAGCCGTAGGATCGTCCTATGAGGATTTCCGAGTTCGAGGCGCTCGTGCACGATATCGTGCTGCCGGCGTTCCCGGCGAGCGAGGTGCTGCCGGCCGATGAGCTGGTGGCGGCCTTTGCGCGGGGCGATCTTGCTGTTGTCGCTGATGAGCGGCGGCGCGGGGTGGCGATCGGGACGCGCCCGAGCGATGACGTCATGCTGCTGACATGGCTCGCCGTCGGGCCGGCGGGGCGCGGGCAGGGCGTGGGAAGCGCGCTGGTGCGCGCGGCGCTTGCCGAGTGGCAGGAGCGCTTCGATCCGCTGCTCGTTCTTGGCGAGGTGGAGGATCCGGCCTATCACGCGGGATCGGCGGCGACGGGGGACCCCGCGGCGCGACTGCGGTTCTATCAGCGGCTGGGCGCCCGGCGCATCGAGCTGCCGTTCGTCATGCCGCGGGTCGCGCCCGATCAGCCACGCGTCGATCACATGCTGCTGCTCGCCCTCGGCGGGCGGGCGCTGCAGCCGCGCGATGAGCGGGCGATCGGGCCCGCGCTTGAGCGGTTCTTGCGCGCCTACGTGGCGGCCTCCGGGGAGGAGCGCGTCGACGGGAGCTATGCGGACGATATCGAGGCGATGTTCGCCGCCGCGCCGAGCGCGCGCCTCGGCTAGATCGCCGAAATCGAGCAGGCCAGGCTGAGGTGCTCGCGCGCCTGCAACACGTCCGGCGCCAGATCGCCCGATGCTAGGGCGTTGAAGGCGCCGGGCGCGCACGTCATCGGCTCGATCGCCACACCGTCGCGGTTGTCCGGCCCCGGCCGGTCGGAGGTAAAGACCTGCAGCCAGGGCGCCTCGGTGATAAGGCGCACCCCGTGCCCGTCGCGCGCATCGCGCAGCTCGATGACGCCATCGAGCGGGTCCGTGTAGGCGGTATCGAGGCTGACGCCCGCGAGCGAGCGCGCCTCGCGCAGGTCGGCCGGCCCACCATCGAGCGGCGTGAGCTCGCCCGGCAGCATGCGTTCGCCCACGCTCGGGTAGAGCGTTGCGTAGGGAATGCGCGCCGTGAGGTCATCCACGCGCGCGCCGCCCACCGTCAGATACGGGTGGAAGCCGAGGCCGATCGGCGTCGGCCCCGCCATCGCATACGCCGTTAGCACGACGTCCAGCCCGGCATCGCTCAACCGGTACGTCGCCTCGAGCAGCACCTGGTGCGGGTAGCCGTCCTGCGCGGGAATTTCCGCGACGAGGCTCAGCGCGTCCACTTCATGCTCGACGACGGTAAACGGGCTCCAGCACGCGAGGCCGTGCAGCGCGTGGCCGCGCTCCGGCTCGGTGATCGCGAGCTGGTGCTCGACGCCGCCAAAGCGGTAGCGGCCGTCGATGACGCGGTTGGGCCAGGGCGCGAGCAGCGCGCCGCGATAGTAGGGCCGGATTTGCTCGCTCGTGAACGGGACGATGAGGTCCTCGCCGCGGTAGGTCAGCGAGGCGAGCGATCCACCTACGCCGCTCACCGTGGCGCGGTAGTCCCCCGCCGCGATCTCGTGTGCAGGCCACATCATAGCTCGGGCTCCAGGAGGTTAATGATGGCGGAATCGTCGGCCTCGCCGAGGCCGGCGCGGCTGGCAAGGAGGAACATCTGCTCGGCGAGGCCCGCAAGCGGCGCCCCGACGCCCGCATGGTAGGCCGTTGCCGCGACGATCCCGAGGTCCTTCGTCATGACGGCCAGCGGGTTGTGCACGCGCGCACCGCCCGCCATCCGCTCGGCGCGCTCCGTCGTCACGAACGAGGCCGTATCGGCAAGGGCGAGGAAATCGACGACGGCCTCGCGCTCCAGCCCGAGGGCGCTTGCCAGCGAGAGAGACTCCGCCGTGGCGAGGACCTGGACGCCCGCCAGCAGCTGGTTGACGATCTTCATGGCCTGGCCATCGCCCGGCGCGGTTCCGACGTGCACGATCCGGGCGGCGAGGGCGTCGAGCACCTCGTGCGCGGCGGCGAGGGTGGCGGCCTCGGCGCCCACCGCGATGAGCAGCTCGCCGCGACGGGCGCGATCCGGCCCACCCGAGACGGGCGCATCCAGGAGGTGGATTTGGCGCTCAGCGAGACGTTCGGCGAGCTCGCGGGCCTCGGCGACGCCGATGGTGGAGCACAGCACAACGATGGCGCCCGCGGGCAAATGCTCGACGAGGGCGTCATCAAATAGCGCGCGGGTCACCTGCTCGGCGTCTCGCAGGTTGAGCAGGACGAGGCTCGCGCCGTCGACGGCCTCGCTGCCGGATAGGGCCGTTGTCACGCCGTGGGGGCGCGCGAGTTCGATGCGGGCCGGGTCCACGTCATAGCCGACGACGGAAAAGCGTTCCGCGAGGCAGGCGGCGATCGGCAGGCCGGTGGCGCCGAGGCCAATGACGGCAAGGTGCTTATCCGGCGATGCGGCGATCTGGTCCGATGTGGCGCTGCCGGGCGATGCGCTGCCGGGGGCGAGCGGCGTGCTCGTCGGGGCGACGAACGGGGCCGGGCGGGGCGGGATGGGGACGTTCGCGGCGATGTCGACGACGTCGGCGAGGGACTCGTCG
This sequence comes from Bowdeniella nasicola, assembly GCF_900107735.1. GTDB lineage: Bacteria > Actinomycetota > Actinomycetes > Actinomycetales > Actinomycetaceae > Bowdeniella > Bowdeniella massiliensis. Next base: position 109,723 of record NZ_FNQV01000004.1, read on the forward strand.
TCGCCGATCGAACCCGCGTACACCGCGAAGGGGACGCCTTCCGCTGGGCCGGATTCCGCCTGCCACAGCGAGACCGCGCCCGGCAGCAGCGGGCCGCGCACCCAGGCGCGGCGCACGCCGAGGGCGCGGGCGACCGTCGTGGCAATGGCGCCGCCGCGCGAAACCACGAAGCGCAGCGGCCGGGCCGCCACGATCCCGCGCACGATCGCGAGCAGGCCCGAGGCAATGCGCTCATCGAGCGAGTAGTCGGCATCGCCCGAGGAGCCCTCGCGCGAGAACCGCAAGACGACGTGCTCATCGGCCTGGGCGGCGCGCGCGATGACCTCGTCGATATGCATGGCGCGCCGCTGATCGATGAGCGCCGGGAGCTTGATCTCGACCTCGCGCAGCCCGCGTCGGCGCCGCAGCGCCCGCAGCTGGCGGTAGGTCAGCCCGCTCGCCTTGCCGACGATGACGAGCCCGTGCTTGGCGCCCTCGGCCTTGCCGCCCTCGCGCAGCGCCTCGACGTCGGAGGCGCGCAGCGGCGGCGGGGTGTCCTGGCCGAGATAGGCGCGGATGAACTGCGGCGCGACGCGGAACAGGAAGCGCCGGCCGCGCTCCTCGGCCGCATACAGCGCGAGCGCGAGTTGGCGCAGATCCTCCTCGCATACCGCGTCGACAACAACGGGGATGCCGCCGGAGGCCCGCAGCAGCAGCTCGGGCGCGGCGCCGGAGCGCAGTTCGGCGAGCGTGATGCGCACGACCTCGGTGATGCGCCCGCCCGTGCGCTGCTCGATCCACTCCGGAATGGAGGAGGTATCAAAGCCGAAGACGGGATCGTCGGCAAACTCGGTGGCGGCGACGGGATGGTAGAGCTCGCCCTCGCCGCGCACGTAGTGAGTGGAGTCGACGGTGATGCGGCCCGCGTCGGGAAATGCGGGGCAGATGATGAGGGCGTCGATCTCGTGGCCGGCGTCGGCGGCAAGGCAGGAGGCGACGACGTCGGTCTCTAGCGGGTAGTGCCCGCGCAGCGTCGAATCGGAGCGCAGCGCGAAGTCGATGTCGACGCCGAGCTCGGCGGCGGCGGCGAGGGCGGCGCGGGTGACGTCGAAATCGCGGTCCTCCGTCTCGGCGGCGCTCATTGCGCGTGTGCCGGTCATGACGTGGATGCCGGGGGCGCCGGTGGCAAGGGCCCAGCGCAGGTCCTCCACCGACCACGCGGTTGTCACCGGGAGATTCGCGATGGATTGCGTGCCGGAGGCGTGATCATCGAGGACGACGAGTTGGCGGGTGCGGCCGGTGCGCGCGTGCTGAACGTCGCGGGCGGTGACGGCGGGGGCGGCGGGGTAGGGCGCGAGTAGCTCGGATAGCGTCGGCACGAGTGGACTCCTTGTAGCGGTATCGCGTCCATTATGCCCGCCGGGTGCGGCCGCAGCCTGGGGCCTTAGGCCATGGCGTGGGGGCGCCCGAGCGCGGCGCGCAGCAGCACGAGCGTTGTTTCCGTCACCTCGGCAAGGTCCGCTCCGTCGACGACGGCGCGGGCGGCGGCATCGATCATGCCCTGGACGAGCTGGGCGGCGAGGGTGGCATCGGGCGCCTTGCAATCCTGGGCGATGGCGCGCAGCGGCGCGAGGAGGCGTTCGTGCCACTCGCGCAGCTCGTCGCGATGGGATTCGGGGATGGCGCTGGAATCGACGAGGCCCGCGCAATAGCCGGTGGCGGCCGAGGCGAGCGAGGTGCGCACGTAGGCTTCGATCTGCGCCATCGGGCCGGGGCCGGCCTCGGCGATGGCGGCCTCGAGGTCGTGCACGGTTTGCGCCATGAGGTGCTCGAGGGCGCCGATGAGCAGATCGGCGCTGGAGGGGTAGTAGTGGTAGACGGCCGTGCGGGAGATGGTGGCGCGCTTGGCGACGGCGGCGGGGGTCAGCGCCTGCGGGCCGCCCTCGATTAGGAGGTCAGCGGCCGCTTGCAAGACCTGCTCTTCGCGCATCGCACGATGCTCGGCGACCGTCGACGCCTCAATCTTCGGCACGTTGCCTCCTCGAGTTGGGTATATCGCATTCTAAGCCGTCAGCGCGCATCTTTTCTGACAGGGCGTCAAAATGTTATCGTCAGTATGTCGATAAGAAGGAGACGGCGATGGACAAACGTTGGTGGGCGCTCGCGGCGATTGCGCTGGGCGTCGCGCTCGTCATTATGGACGCGACCATCGCTAACGTCGCGCTGCCCGTCGTCATTCGTGACCTGGCCTTGACCAGCTCGGACGCGCAGTGGGTCAACGCGATCTACTCGCTCGTCTTTGCCTCGCTCATCATCACCGCGGGGCGCGCGGGCGATGTGTTCGGGCGGCGCACCATGGCCGCCGTCGGCCTCGCCATCTTCATGGCCGCCTCGCTCGCGGCCGGCAGCGCGAACGGGCCCGGCTTCCTCATCGCGGCCCGCACGATCCAGGGCATCGGCGCCGCCTGCGTCCTGCCCGCGACGCTGTCCAGCATCAATGCCATGTTCCGCGGCAAGGACCGCTCCATCGCCTTCGCCGTCTACGGCTCGATGATCGGTGGCATGGCGGCCGTCGGCCCCCTCGTCGGCGGCTGGCTCGCGACCGAGGTGACGTGGCGCTGGGCGTTCTGGCTCAACATCCCCTTCGGCCTGCTCGCGCTCGCCGGGCTGCTCGCCTTCGCGCCGAACACGCGCGATGAGCGCTCCCAGGCGTCGTTCGACGTCCTCGGCGTCATCCTCGCCTCGCTCGCGATGGGCGCCATCGTCTTCGCCCTCATCGAGGCATCCAGCTTCGGCTGGTGGCGCGGCGCCGACGGCGCGCTCTCGCCCATCACGCCCACCCTCATCGCGGGCCTTGTGCTGCTCGCAGTCTTCGTCGTCGTCGAATATCGGCGCGATCGGGCGGGCAAGCCCGTCCTCGTGCACCTGGCGCTGTTTCGGGTGCGCACCTTCAGCCTCGGGGTGAGCACGGCGTTCCTCGTCTCGCTCGGCGAATTCGGGCTGCTGTTCGTGCTGCCGCTGCTGCTGCAGGGCGCGCTCGGCTACGACACGCTCGGCACCGGCTGGCTCATGATGGCGCTCGCGGCCGGCACGTTCGTGGCCTCGGGGCTGGTCCCCCACCTCGTGAAGTCCTGGGGCAAGACGGCCGTCATTCGCGTCGGGCTCATCATCGAGGCCGCGGCCGTTGGCGCGTTGGCGCTCGCGACGCCGGCGTCCGCGCTCGTCATGGCGATCGCGCTGTTCAGTTACGGGGTGGGCGTCGGCCTTGCGAACGCGCAGCTGACCGATACGACGATGCAGGACGTGCCCGTCGAGAAATCCGGCATGGCCTCCGGGCTGCAGACGACGATTCGGCAGCTCGGCTCGGCGATGGGCATCGCGGTGCTGGGCGGGCTCATGATCGGCCAGCTCACGACGCACACCGAGCAGCGGCTGACCGATGCGGGCGTGCCGCCGGCGCAGGTGGAGCAGGTCTCCACGGCCGTGCACGACTCCGTCGGCGCCGCCATTCCGGCGATTTCGCAGCGCTCGCCCGAGGCCGGCAAGGCCGCTGCCGATTCGCTCATCGACGCCGCGCGGCTGACCGTCGGGATCGGCGCGGGCATCCTGCTGATCGGCGTGGCGGCGTCGTTTGCGCTGCCGGCGAGCCGTCGGGAGGACGAGGCTGCGCGCACTTAAGCGTCTGCTCGTCCCCGGCCGCGGACAAGACGCGCAGTATCGCGGCGAGTCGACGCACTACCGCCAGTATCACTGCCGAGGAGTTCTTCGCGCAGCAGGGCGGTAGGCAGAGACCGTCGGATCGCCCTTGAGCGCGAACCGCCAGGGATAGCGCTCCGCCTCGCCGCCCGGCCCCGCAACGCCCGTGCGACCCGTCGCGACATACGCATCAAGGGGCTGCGTCGGCAGCCAGAGTTCGTATCGATTGCTCAGCGGTGCGCCATCGTCGGCGCGGGTCAGGCCGAGCGCCGCCGCGAGATTGCCCGGACCGCGCGCGAGCTGCGCGTCGGGGATAAGCGGGCCAGACGTGCCGGCATCCCGAGGCGTGCGGGCGGGCCGGGATGAGCGCGCAGTGCGGGCGAGGCGCAGCTCGATCCGGCGCGCGCGGGCCACCTCGATCCCCTCGACGATCTCGCCCGCCCGCAGCAAAATCGCCCCGACGTCGCCCGCCTCGTGCGCGACGATGTTCACGGCGTGATGCATCCCGTAAGAAAAATAGACGTAAATAATGCCCGGGTTCGCCCGCCATGACGCGGGTGCGCGGCGTGATCCGCCGGTAGGCATGCGAGCCCGGGTCGGCCAGGCCGCAGTAGGCCTCGACCTCCGTGAGCCGCACCGCCACGTCGGCAACGCGAAACACCCCGCCGAGCAACCGCGGCGCGAGCGCGACCGGATCGCGCGAAAGATCGGCGGGCGTCGCCCGCGTCAGCTCTGCCATGCCTCGTCGAGCATCTCGTAGGAGCGGATGCGCAGCGCAGGGTCGAAGGTGTAGGTGGCGGTGATGAGTTCGTCGAGGTCATAGTCGGCGACGAAGTCCTCCAGGTATGACACGACGGTGGCGGGCGATCCGACCGCGGCGATCGAGCGGGATTGCGTCAACAGATTGGTCAGTCGCGGATCGAGGACGTCGTTGAGATCGTGCACGGGCGGTTGGATGGGCCCGAGCCGGCCGGTACGGATCGCGGCCTGCAGCTGGATCGCGGAGGTATAGAGGAAGGCAGCCTCCTCATCGCTTGGGGCGACGAGCACGTTGACGCCGGCCATGACGTAGGGCGCTGGAACCTGGGCGGTCGGCGCATCGGCGTTGAAGTAGCGGCGGTAAATCTCGATCGCGTCGCGCATCTGGGCGGGCGCGAAGTGCGAGGCGAAGGAGAACGGTAGGCCGAGGGCGGCCGCAACCTGGGCACCGCCCGTCGAGGAGCCGAGCATCCACAGCGGAACGCGCGTGTCATCGCCCGGGATTGCGCGTACACGATCGAGGGCCGGGTTCACATAGCGCGCCTGCGCGGCTGCGGCGTCCTCATCGCCCCGAGCGTGCCCGAGATACTGGGCGAGCTCGGAAACGTCGGCGGCAAAATCGCGCAGTTCGGCCCCGCCGCGTCGCAACGCCCGCGCGGTGGCGGGCCCGGTGCCCGGCGCGCGCCCGAGCCCGAGGTCGAAGCGATCGCCGTAGAGCGTTGCGAGCGTCCCGTAGTATTCCGCGACCATGAGCGGCGCGTGATTGGGAAGCATGACGCCGCCGGCCCCGAGGCGGATGCGCGAGGTGTGCTCCGCAAGGTGACCGAGCAGGAGTGACGTCGCAGACGATAGGAACGTCTCCGAGGAGTGATGCTCTGCCATCCAGTAGCGCTGATAGCCACCGCAGTCGGCCGTGATTGCCAGCTGGCGGCTGGCCGCGAGCGCCTCGGCGCGGGTCATACCCGCGGAGACGGGAGCGAGGTCAAGGATGGAGAGCGGGACGCGAGTCATACTTCATGCCTAACCCGTATGTTGCGGAATGGCAACATCGCCCACAGGTGCAGAAAAACTCGGTAGGCTCAAGGCCAACCCGGCATCCCCTAGCCGGTTTTCGATTTCTGCGAAGGCGGTTCCATGTCTGAAACGACAGCGCAAGCCATAGCCCTGATCATCTACTTCGTCGGGATGATCATCATCGGGCTATGGGCCTACCAGCGCACCGATGATCTCGACGATTACATGCTCGCTGGGCGCAAGCTGCCGCCGGCCGTCGCGGCCCTGTCCGCGGGCGCCTCCGACATGTCCGGCTGGCTGCTCATGGGCCTGCCGGGCGCGATCTACTCGCAAGGCCTCGTGAGCTTCTGGATCGCGATCGGCCTGACGATTGGCGCCTACCTCAACTGGGTGTTCGTCGCGCCGCGCCTGCGCACCTATACCGAGGTGGCGCGCAACTCGATCACGGTGCCGTCCTTCCTCGATAACCGCCTGCGCGATAAGACGCGCATGCTGAGGATCGTTTCGGGCATCATCATCTTCGTCTTCTTCACCTTCTACGTCTCTTCCGGCATGGTCGCGGGCGGCAAGTTCTTCGATTCGTCCTTCGGGATGGACTACCACCTCGGCATGGTTCTCGTCGCCGGCATCGTCGTGCTCTACACCCTCATCGGCGGCTTCCTCGCCGTGAGCTGGACCGACCTCGTCCAGGCCCTCATGATGGTGACCGCCCTCGTCATGATCCCGATCGTTGCCGTCGCCGAATACGACGGCGGCGCGGGCGATCTGTTCAACAAGGCCGCCGAGGTCAACCCCCTGCTGTGGTCGATGCTGACGGGCACGACGGTCATCGCCGTCGTCTCCAACCTCGCGTGGGGCCTCGGCTACTTCGGCCAGCCGCACATTATCGTGCGGTTCATGGCGCTGCGTACCGCCCACGACGCGAAGGCCGGGCGCCGCATCGGCATCGGCTGGATGATCATCTCGGTCGTCGGCACCGCGCTCGTGGCGATCGTCGGTCTCGGCTTCTTCGCCGGCCAGGGCGAGGAGCTCGCCGACCCGGAGACGGTGTTCATCGCACTGTCGCGCATCCTGTTCCACCCGATGATTTCCGGCTTCCTGCTCGCGGCCGTGCTCGCGGCGATCATGTCGACGATCTCCTCGCAGCTGCTCGTGACGTCCTCGGCGCTGGTGGAGGACATCTACAAGGTGTTTTCTAAGTCCTCGCGCCAGCTCACCGAAAAGCGCATGGTTCTCTATGGCCGCATCGCCGTGCTCGCGACCGCCGTCATCGCGGCGCTGCTCGCATGGGATCCGGGCTCCTCGATCCTCGACCTCGTGGGCTTCGCGTGGGCCGGCTTCGGCGCCGCCTTCGGGCCGATCATTCTACTCGCCCTGTTCTGGCGCAAGCTGACCTACCAGGGTGCGCTCGCCGGCATGATCGTTGGCGCCGTCACCGTCGTCGTGTGGGGCAAGTATCTGTCGGGCGGCATCTTCGACCTGTACGAAATCCTGCCGGGCTTCCTGTTCGCGGGGCTCGTCGCCTACTTCGTCTCGAACGCGACGTACACCGAGAATCCGGAAATTCTCGCGGAGTTCGAAGAGGCGCGGGAGCTGGCAGCGGCCGGCGGATCGCTGAGCGCCGAGGACCGCAAGGCGCGCTCCGTTAACCGCTAAGACGCAAAAGCGCGGCGTCCCCGAGCTGGGACGCCGCGCTTCGTATATCCGCTAAGGACACGAGTGCCCGCTTAGCAGGGAGGCGTACGGCGATGCCAATCAGTCACGCCTTGATAGCTTGCACCGAGCTGGACCAACGTTGCCTCACTGAGAGAACCGCCAACCAGCTGAACCGATACCGGAAGTCCCTCCTCCGAAAAACCGCCAGGCATCGTGATCGTTGGAAGCTGGCTCATAGTAAAGGGCACGGTGAATCGATGGATATCCGAAATCTTCTGCTCGTCCATGTCGACCATGTCACTAGCTAGCGGAGCTTCAAAAGGGAGTCCGGGGATTAGAAGTGCATCGACTGTTTCGATAGCGTGCTTCACCTTGCCTGTGAATTCCAAACGTCGTCGGATCAGATCTTGGTACTCGAAGGCCGAAACCGAAAGCCCAAGATCTAGCAGCTCCGTGAGCGCCCCCCCATACGACTCACGATGGTCCTTAAACCAATCGTGAGTCACATGGGCGGCTTGCACTCCGCATACCTTGAACCAGTCGTCGATAATCACTGTTGGATCAGGGAACTCAATCGGGACGATCTCAGCACCAAGCTCCGCAAAGACATCAATGGCATCGAACAGTGCTTGCTGCGTGGCTGCCGTGACCCCCTGAAGTCCCCATTCGAGATCGATACCGATCGTCGTCCCCTGTAGTCCGCCTGGCCTAATTGAGGAAAACTGTGGGACTGAGGCACTTAGAGATGTTGGATCCGCTGCGTCGTAGCCGGCGATTGCTTCAAGCATCAATCCCGTGTCGATAGCGCTGCGCGCCATAGGGCCAACATGGTCAAGCGTCGCCGCAAAGTCCCACACCCCACTGCGACTACACCGTCCCCATGTAGGTTTCAGGCCTGTCACTCCGTTGCATGATGCGGGAATACGAATCGAGCCACCAGTATCGGATGCGAGTGTGCCGAAGGCCAAGCCTGCCGCTGTAGCGACGCCACTTCCACTCGACGAGGATCCGACCCACCGATCCTTTGCCCACGGGTTTTTCGGCGTCGTAAACGGCGGGATGTGCTCGGAGTAGACTCCTTCCGTGAGATTGAGGCGCCCCACAACAATGGCGCCTGCTTGCTCGAGACGCGTGACGACGGTTGCCGTGGATTCAGCGACTTTCCCGACCCGACTCGGCATTCCTAATTCGAACGGCTGGCCAGCGATGCTGTAAATATCCTTGACAGCCACCGGGATCCCGTGCAGGGGTCCCCGCCATTGTCCGCGTTCTATCTCAGCCTGAAGTTTCTGTGCTACCGATAGAGCACCTTCATGATCGACGAATATGTAGGAATGAAACTCCGAATCCATCGAATCAATACGATCAAGAATTCCCTGCGTTAATTCGACAACGGAGAGCTTACGCGTGCGGATCAGATGGGAAATCTCACTAATACTCTTGAAAAACATCATCGTCTCCTAGACAAATCTACATACCTGGCAGGACGCCAGAGAAGAGACTCAAAACGAAAATCATTGCGAGAGCCGTAAGCCCTGCCAGGGTGCCGCCAGCGGTCCACGTTTTGAGGGTTTCCGGCACGGTCAGTCCGGAGAAGCGGTTGACAACCCAGAATCCCGAGTCGTTGGGAAGTGACAGGCCAATGCCTCCAGCGCAGATCGCCAAGCCGAGCAATAGTGGCGAGACATCGAGACCGGAAGCAAGCGGACCGAGGACCGTGGAAGCCGTGATCAATGCCAGAGTAGTGTTACCCAAAGCTGCACGAAGGATCTGTGCGAACAGGAAGGCCAAGAGAATGATCGGCATGTTCCAGCCCTTCATGAGCTCCACGAGATACTCACCGACACCACTCGCGTTGAGTATCGCTCCGTAGCCACCACCAGCGCCACTAATGAGAATCACAAGTCCGCCATCGGCGATAGCTTGCGTGAACAACTCGTTCGGATCCTCGGTGAGGTACGGGCGGACACCGATCCAGGTGACAACCACACCGATGAGCAGACCAATATTGGGGTCTCCGAGGAATGCGAGGAATCGCGTCACTCCGTTGTCGAAGGGAAGCATGGTCATCAGCGAGCCAACAAGGATGATGACAATCGGAAGCAACAGAAGGACAAAGGAACGCGTCGTCGAGATTTCAGGTTTTGTTGCTACCTGTTGGGATCCACGAGAAGCCACGCTGTCGCCACCTGCGACGACCTCTTCCTCGCTCCCTTCGCCGTATACCGCTTGCCCACGTCCAATCCATTGTGCGTAGAAAATAGCCGCAACAATAACGGCAGGAATTGCAACGATGATCGCATATCCAAGGAAAACCCCAAGGGGCACATTGACGTTATATGCAACGATGATTGGCCCAGGTGTCGGCGGGACGAGTCCATGAGTCGTAATAAGACCAACTGCCAAAGCGGTTGTCAGGGTCATCATCGAGATCTTCGCGGAGCGAGAGACATTCCGAATGAGGTTCACCAAAATGATGAATGCGGCATCAAAAAATACGGGAATCGACACAAGGGAACCCGTCACCGCAACTGCAGCAGGGGCACCCTTCACGCCCGTTACTTTGAGCATCGCTTGGGCAATTTTCTGGATTGCTCCCGCGGAACCGAGAAGTTGACCAAACATGACTCCGAGACCAATGAGAATACCGACACCCGCTAATGAGGTACCAAATCCGCCGGTCATCGTTGAAATAACTTCATCAAACGGGAGCATTGTGGCGAGGCCGACCGCGAGTGTCGCCACGATCAAGGCCAGGAAAGGCTGCCACTTAAAGGCAATGATTAATACAAAGAGCAGGGCAATTGACGCTAAAAATACGAGTAAGAGTAACGATCCCGACATGGCTATTCCTTAGATTGATGAGGTCGATTAGTGGTTGGTTTCCGGAGCGACGACACGGATGATCGAGGAATCGTCCATCGCCCCCATGCCGTGTGCGACACCCAGCAGGTATTCCTGCTCGGCAGCAGCAGCCGTTGGGACTGCGAGTCCGGCATTCTTCGCTGCCGTGGTGACGATTCCCATGTCCTTGACGAAGATGTCGAGTCGGGACTTCACCTCAACTGGCTCCTCATCGTAGGCCTGCAGCATGCGAGTGCCTCGGTCCCCCAACATGAAGGAGGCCGCTGCCCCCGCCATGAGGGCATCGAGCGCCTGGTGAGTGTCGAGCCCAAGAGCCCGAGCGAGAGCAAGAGCCTCCCCGGCAGCGGCGATATGGACACCACACAGCAGCTGGTTAACCGTCTTCATTGCTTGTCCCTTGCCGGGCTCATCCCCGACGAGAACCAGTGTTGAACTCATCGCGTCGAGCACTGGCTTGGCCGCTGCCCATGCTTCCGGTCGAGCACCCACGACGACGAGGAGATCGCCATTGCCGGCACGAACCGGGCCGCCAGATACTGGTGCGTCAACCAAGTGGATCCCAGCTTCCTGAAGCAGCGGATCAACCCAGTCAATGGCGTCACCTCCAACCGTCGAGGTGAGAATGAGAGCGGATCCTGGCTCCATGACCTCCAGGATTCCGTCCGTGCCGATGAGCGCATCTTCGAGCTGAGCCCGGTTGCGAACTGCCAACAAGACGACATCAGAACCGCGGGCCGCCTCCCGCGCGGAGTCAGTCGTCGTGACTCCGGCAGCTGCGGCGAGACCGAGGCGTTCCTGCGAGATGTCATATCCCCGCACCTCGAATGATTGAGCGAAGGTCTGCGCCATGGGCAACCCCATTGCGCCCAGTCCTAGTACTGCGATGGTGGTCATGAAAAACTCCTAGATAGGTGGGATTAGAGACTGAGGGTGTCGACGACGGTCGCGAGCGAGGACTCGTCCCCGACATTTCCGGCGAACACGATGTAGGGAACTCCTTCGGCACGGCCGTCCTGGCCGGACCACATAGAGACGATCCCGGGAAGCATGGGGCCAACAACGAAAGCGCGACGGATACCGAGGCCCTTCGACGCAACGTCTGAGGAGGTAATTCCTCCCTTGGCGATGACGAATCTTGGCGCGGTTTGGGCGACAATGCCCTGGACGACGTCGACAACCGCGGCAGAGACTTGCCGCGAGATGCTGAGGCTGTCGTCAGCATCAGCGCCTGTCACCAGGAGCCGCGACGTCCGCACGACGACCGTGTCTGTGGACAGACCCGCCACTGCCTCGTCCACTAACGCGCCGAGATGCTCATCTCGGTCGGGCCCTAGAACCTTCGCAACGTCAATTTCGAGTTCAATCAGCGAGCGTGCGTCGCGGAGCGTGTTCAACTGGCGCGTCGTCAATCCGACGTGAGAGCCAACGACGACGAGACCGTGGGGAGATGGTTCGCGCCCACCACGAGCAGCTTCGATCTCCGCCTCCGTCAAGGGAGCGTGAACCTCTTGACCGATGCGAGCGCGAACGAACGGCGGCCCAACCCGGTAGATGTAGCGGGAGCCGGCACTTTCTGCTTCGATCAACGCCAAAGACAACAGGCGCAAATCATCTTCGGTCACGATATCCACGACGATTGGCTGCCGAGAAGATGCAGACCTCAAAAGCCGGACTGTCTCGTCGCGATCAGCGCGCAGAACGCTTAGTGGGATCGCGATGACGTCTGCAGCCAAAATTTCGCCATCCGTCTTCTCTTCAACCCAGTCCACGAGGCGAGAGTTGCGGTAACCAAAGGTCGCGTCCTTAGCGAACTCCGTTTCTCCGACCGGAACGAAGCCATCGGCAGCAGATCCTGCGTAGTGGACACCACCAACGGTGATCCGCCCTGCGTCGCCAAACGCCGGCACGATGAGGATTCCGTCAATTTCCTCGTGCGTAGCGGCTTCGACCTCTTCCGCTAAGACGTTCGGCTCAAGCGGGAAGTGTCCCCGCAGCGTCGAATCGGAACGCGACACGAAGGTCACTCGTCGGTCCAATTCCTTGGCAGCATCAAGGGCAGCGCGAACGACATCGCGGTTAATCTTCTCCGCGTCCCGCGCAGAAAGTGAGCGGGAATTCGTCATGACGTACACAGCGGGAGCGCCAGTCGAAAGAGCCCATCGCAGATCGGGTTCCTCCCACGCCGTGAGGACCGGGAGGTCGGCAACTGACTGGGTCCCCGTTGGATCGTCGTCGAGCACAATCAGTACTGATTGGGCGGGCGAAGCCGCATCGGCTTCGCGCACGGATGAAGCACTAACAGTGACATCACGGAGATAATCAGCGAGCAGTTGTTCCAGTGTCTGCGTTGACATTCCATCTCCTTTGACCTTAGACCTCTGAGGTCTTGATCAGAGAGTAAGTGTCGTCATCGCGTCCTGTCAAGGGGAGAACGACCTACGAGCGAAAAGTGCTCCAGGCTAGCGGGCTACTGAGCGAAGGTCTGCAGATCGTTGCGCGTTTGAGTCATGTGCTCCCGCATCGCTTTTTTCGCGGCTGCAGCGTCGCCGGACTCGATGGCGGCAAAAATCCGCCGGTGATGGGCGGCAGCTCGTTGCCGCACTTCCGGCACCTGCGTCGTGAGTTGGCGCGATGATCTCAGGGCTTCTTCCAGCGGGTGCAAAATCGCGGCGACGAACGGGTTGTGCGAGCCCTTGAGGACGGCCTGGTGGAAGGCAAGATCCGCAGCGACCGCGTGGTCGATGTCGTCGTCGAGGGATGCAGCATCGTAGGTGTCGAGGAGTTCTCGCATTCGTTGCAGATCCTCCTCGGTGCGGCGTTCGGCAGCTAGCCCGCATGCTCCCACCTCGATCATGCGGCGAACTTCGACGAGGTGCTCCCCCGCGAGCGCTGGCGGCGCGGTGCGTACGGTCCACCAAATGATCGAGGCGAGATCGGTCCACTGTTCCGGGTCAGCGACAAACGTCCCACGACCGTGGACGACGATGAGGACCCCACGTTCCTTCAGAATCTTGACGGCCTCGCGCATCGTCGGGCGCGAGACTTCTAGCCAGTGCGCCAACTCGTCTTCGGGCAGCAGCGCAGATCCGGGGACGAACTCACCGTCGGCGATTGCGTCGAGAATCCGGGTCACCGCGTATTCGACTCGGGTAGATGCCACGTTCTCGCTCCTCGTTTCTCGCTCCTCCAGTCGATCGTATCGGCTGGCGACGTGTCATGTCGGGCCGCTCCTAGACTGGGGGCATGCAGACATGGCTTTCGCAGCTCGCCGCTAGCGGCGCGCGCGCCCTCAAGCGGCTCGGGAGCGAGCCGGCGCCGGTGCGGCGGGCGCTCGTGCTCTCCGGCGGCGGGGCGCGCTCCTCCTTCCAGATCGGCGCCCTGGCCCGCATCTACGAGGACGAGACCCTCGCCTTCGATACCATCGCGGGCACGAGCGCCGGCTCGATCCTCGGGGGCGTCATCGCCCAGCACGCCGACCCCGCCGGCCAACGCGCCGCCGTCGCCGAGTTGGAACGCCTGTGGACCGAGATGAGCGGGCCGGCCGATATGTTCCGCGAGCGCCCCTGGTTCTCGCTGCTGCAGCATCAGGCGCCCGTGTGGCAAAAGATCCTCCGCTCCGACGCCTCCAGCAGGACGCCGCACACCATCGAGATTCCAGCCTTTAACTGGCCATGGAAACGCGAGGAGGCAAGCGAGCCCACGACGGTGCGGCTGCCCCAGCTACCGCAGGCGCTCACGACGATGTCGGACCTGTGGGCCGTGGCGGGGCCCGGCTCGGGCTTCGATTCGATCGCGCGCGGGGCGCTGACTTCATCCTCGATCTTCACTCCCGGGGACCTCGTCGACCGCATCGTTGAGACCTTCGAACCCGCGCGCGTCGCCGCCTCCGGAGTGCGGCTGCGCGTCGCCGTCGTCGCCCTCGAATCGGGCGAACTGCGCTACGTCGATGAACGCGGCGAGCTGCGTGATCGCGCGGATCAGCCGCTTGGCGAGCGCGTCGACCTCGTGGCGGCGATTGCGGCCTCGTGCGCCATCCCGGCGGTCTTCGCGCCCGTCAAGCTCGGCGCAGAGCATTACGTCGATGGCGGGGTGCGAATGAACCTGCCGGCAGACATCGTCGCGCAGCACCTTGGCGCCGATGAGTGCATCGCGATTTCGTCGGCGCCGCAGGGCGTGCAGACGGCGGAGTCCTACGCGGAGTCGAATATTGTCTCGACGGTGGTGCGGTCCTCGGCAACGCTCATGAGTGAGGAGCTTTCGCGCCAGGAAGTGGCGCGCGCCCGCGCCGCCGGCATGACGATCATCGAGCCGCTCATGGAGGTGCACGATTCGATGACGGTGGAGCCGGGCCTCATCCGGATTTCGCGCGATTACGGCTATGTCCGCGCGGCGCAGGTGCTCGCGGGGGCGTCGCGCGAGGAAGAGCAGCTCGCGCAGCACCTGTTCGAGATTCGGCGGCTGCTGTGGGCGCTGCAGGCCGAGGCCGCCGAGGAGGCGCCGCGCATCGGGGAGGCCGCCGCGCAGATCGTGCAGGCGGCCAAGCGCTCCGCGCAGCGCGAGTCGCTCGGCGCCGACCCGGAGGCGCTCGCGGGCATGGTTCGCGATCTTACGCTCGCGCTGCCCGGCGCGACGCTGCCGCCGGGCAGTTCAACGTGGGGCCGGCGCCCGGAGTTCGATTAGTCCGGCATGCCGCGCAGCCGCACCGACAGGCACGTCACGCAGCCCTCGAGCTTTTCGTACTCGGAGATATCGACCTCGATGACGCGGTAGCCGCGCTCGCGGTAGAGCTCCGCGGTGCGCGGCGCGTCCGCCGCCATGAGGATCGTCTCGCCGTCCAGCAGCACGACGTGCGCGCCGGATTCTTCCGGCACGGCAAGGAAGTTCTCCCACACGCCCGGGTCGTCAACGAGCGGCTCATATCCGACGACGGTGCCGTCGGGCAGGGCGGTGACCGCCGATTTCAGGTGCAGCACCTTGGTCAGCGGCACGGTGACGACGCGGGCGCCGAGCGGCTCGAGATGCGCCGCGAGCTGGGCGATGCCCTCGTCGTTGGTGCGACCGCCGCGGCCCACCCACACGGTGCCGCCGAACTTCAAGACGTCGCCGCCATCGAGGGTGCCGGGCGCTTCGATGCGCGCGATGCGGTAGCCGAGCTCGCGCACCGCGGCCTCCGCGGCCGGCGTCTCCGGCTTGCGCTCGTCGGCCCCCGGGCGCGCGATCACGGCCGTATCGCCGTAGACGACCATGGTGTCCTCGACGAAGACGGCGTCGGGGCAGTCATCGGCGGGCGCGACCTCGTGGGTCTGCCAGCCCGCGTCGTGCAGCGCGGCGACGTAATCCTCCCACTGGCGCTTGGCGAGCTCGACGTCGACGGGGCTGCGTTCGATATGCGTGACGAGACCGTCGGCCAAACGCGGTGAGGGCCGGCGGATGAGAGCGTGCTTCTTATCCATACCTCTATTGTGGCGCACGCGCGGCGGCTACGGCGCGATATGCCGCGGCAACTGGCGCTCCCAGAACGCCAGAATCTCCTCGAAACGGTCCAATCGGTGCCAGGGCCGCCCCGAGCGCGACAGCTCGTGGTTCTCGCCCGGGAAAATGACGCACGTCGCGTCCACCCCGCAGGCCTTCAGCGCGGTGTAATAGCGCAGCGCCTGTTCGATCGGGCAGCGCAGGTCCTGCTCGGAGTGCATGACGAGCGTTGCCGTCTCGACCTGATCGACGACGGCCATCGGCGACTGCGCGGCAACCTGCGCTGGGTCGGTGCCGACATACTGCTCGGAGAAGAACCAGCCGATATCCGACGGGCCGGCAAACGTCGCGGGATCGAGGTAGCCGCGCTCGACGATCGCGCCGGCGAAGCGGTGGTGGTGGGCGATGATCCAGGCGGTGAGGTAGCCGCCGTAGGAGCCGCCCATGATGCCAAGGCGGGCGTCGCCCAAATCCGAAAACTCCGCGAGCGCGCCGTCGAGGAAGGCGAGGACATCGTCGGCATCCAGGGTGCCGAGCGCGTGCCGGATGGCCCGCGCGTGCTCGGTGCCGTAGCCGGAAGAGCCGCGCGGATTGCACATGACGACGGCGTAGCCGGCGGCGGCAAGTACCTGGGCTTCGTCGAAGACGGCCGGGCCGTAAGCGGCGTGCGGGCCGCCGTGGATCATGAGGATGACGGGCGCTCCGATCGTCTTATCGGGCAGCAGCACCCAGCCGTGCACGGGGTAGCCGTCGGCGCTGTCGTAGGTGCGTTCTTGCGGCGTGATGAGCTGGGCGGCGCGCAGCGGGCGCGCGAGGTCCGAGAGGCGCTCGATGCCGGCCGCGATGACGCCGACCTCGCTTGGCGAGGTGTGATCGCCGTAGGTGACGACGATCTTGCCGGCGTCGTTCGCATCCCAGCCGGTGACGACGCTGCCCTCGGCGGTGAGCTCGGTCAGCTCGCCGTCCGGCGCGATGCGGATCGCGAGCGTGGAGCCGCGTCGCTCCAGGCCGCAGATGAGGTCGGTGGGGCCGGCCGCGAGGAAAGGGCCGATGAGGCGCTGGCTGTCCGGGTCGGTCAGGCGCTGCGCGTGTCCGAGGTCGAGCGGATCGCCCGCGAGCGCCGCGACGAGATCGTCGATGCGGTAGAGCGCATCGGAGCGGCCAACGAAATCCAGGCCGGTCTCCCCGAGGCTGGAGGCCGCGAGGTACAGGCCCTCGCCGACGGGGCAGGCGCCCGAGACCGCGAAGATCTCCGGGCCGCCGGAGGTCGTGAGCGCGATGGGCTGATCCGGGTCTTCGCCCTTGGTTTTGATGCGGATCGCGAACAGGTCGGTGCGCACATCGGCGTCGTGGCCCTCGTGCAGCCCCGCGATCGCGAGCGCGTGGCTGGCGGTCACGGCTGTCAGCGAGAAGCCGACCTCCCCGCGCGTCAGCCTGGTGACCGGCGGGAGTTTGACGTCGAAGCGTTCGGCATCGCCGTTGGCCTTGGCGCGCCCGACGGGCTCATAGCTCGGATCGGAATGCACCTGCGTGACGGGCACGTAGAAGAGGTGGTGCGGACGATCGAAGACGTAGCCGTGGCCATCGGCTCGGCCCTGGAAGCCCGGCAGCGTGCGCGGCGGCTCGGCGCCGGGTTCGATATCGGGACGGTAGCGCCCCTCCACCGGCACGGGCGCCTCACAGATGATGCCCTCGCAGTCGGGCAGCCAGCGAAACGCGGTGACGCCGAGCGGCAGATCCGTCATCGCCACCGCCTCGCCGCCGCGCGCATCGACGACGTGCAGCTGGGGCGCCTGCCCCATGTCCGTCTCCCCGAGCGCGGCCGGCGCGGTGCGCAAGAACGCGAGCATCGCGCCGTCGGGCGAAAATGCGGGCGAGGTATCGCTCGGGCCGCGGGTCAGCAGCCGGCCGGCTCCCGCTGCCGCGGGCTCCGGCGCATCCGCCACGGCAAACTCGCGAAGCAGGGAGACGTTGGCGTCGGTCGCGAAGTCCGGATGGCTGACGGCGACGACGACGCGCGACCCATCGGGCGCGAGGGAGGGCATCCCGGCGTGACGAATCAAGGTCAGGTCAGTTGGCTGCATATCACTGATGCTACGACACGGTGGCGCGCCCAACCACGCGGCGGCCTCGATACCATATGGGTATGCAGCAACGCCCGACGAAAGCCGTTATCCTCGCTCGCGGCCTTGGCACGCGAATGCGCGAGGCCTCCGCGAGCGCCACCTTGGACCCGAGCGCCGAACGCGCCGCCAACGCGGGCGTCAAGGGCATGATCGACGTCGGGCGGCCCTTCCTGGACTACCTCGTCTCCGCTCTCGCGGACGTCGGCATCACCGACGTCTGCCTCGTCATCGGCCCGGAACACGGCATGATCCGGGAGCATTTCGATCAGCTGCACCCCACCCGCGTGCGCATCCACTACGCCATCCAGCGCGAGCCGCGCGGTACCGCCGACGCCGTCGCCGCCGCCGAGGACTTCGCGGGCGAGGATCGCTTCCTCGTCGTGAACTCCGATAACTACTACCCGCCCGAGACGCTCGACGCCCTGCTCAATGCCCCCGGCGCCGCCCTGCTCGGCTTCGACCGGGCCGCGCTCATCGCGCAGTCGAATATCCCGGCCGAACGCATCCAGGCCTTCGCGATCCTCGACGTCGACGACGCCGGGCATCTGCGCCGCATCGTCGAAAAACCTGACGCAGCGACGCTCGCGCACTACGGCGACGCCCCCATTTCGATGAACGCGTGGGTCTTCACGCCCACGATCTTCGACGCCGCACGCACCATCGAACCGTCCGAGCGCGGCGAGCTGGAACTCGCCTCCGCCGTCATGGCCAGCGATGGGGACTTCACCGTCGTGCCCGTCGCTGCTGGCTGCCTGGACATGTCCCGCCGCGACGACATCGCCGCCGTGAAGGAGCGCCTCGCGAGCATCGAGGTCAACCTGTGATCACCTCGTGGTTCGTTCCGGGCCGCATCGAGGTTCTCGGCAAGCACACCGACTACGCCGGCGGCCGCTCGCTGCTCGCCGCCGCCGACGTCGGCATCACCTTCCACGCGCGCGCCCTCAGCGAACCCATCGTGCGGATCACCTCGCGCGCCGTCGACGACACGGTGACCCTGCCGCTCGCGATCGACCAGGACGTGCCGCGCGGCCACTGGGCCGGCTACCCCGCCGCCGTCGTCTCCCGCCTCGTCGCCAATTTCCCGGACGCGGTCTCCGGCGCGCACATCACCGTCGACGCGACGCTGCCGCTCGCCTCCGGAATGTCCTCCTCCTCGGCGATGATCGTGGGCCTTGCGCGTTCGCTGTTTGACCTCTCCGGCATCGAGGACCACCCCGCTTTCACCTCCCACATCCGCACGCCCGAGGACCTCGCGATGTACCTCGCGTGCGTGGAAAACGGCATGAGTTTTGGCGAGCTTGCCGGCCACCGCGGCGTCGGCACCTTCGGCGGTTCGGAGGACCACACCGCGATGCTGTGCGCTGAGGCGGATGCGCTCGTCCAATATCGTTTCTGCCCCACCTTGCGCGAGGCCATCATCCCCTTCCCGGCCGACTATTCCTTCGTCGTCGCCGTCTCCGGGGTCCTCGCAGAAAAAACCGGCTCCGCGATGGAGCTGTACAACCGCGCGGCACTCTCGACCTCGGAGATCGTGCGCCGGTGGAATCGCGCGACGGGCCGCAAGGACGTCTGGCTCGCCGACGCGGTGCGCGCGGGCGGCGATGCGCACGATCAGCTACGCTCCCTGACCTCCCCCGACGCCTATCTGCGCGGGCGCCTGGAGCAGTTCATCAGCGAATCCGAGGATTTCGTACCGCGCGCGAGCGCCGCGCTCGCCGCCGGCCGGATCAGCGAATTCGGCCGCATCATTGATACCTCCCAGCGCTGGAGCGAGGAGGGACTTGGCAACCAGGTCCCCGAGACGGTGCACCTGCAGCGCTCGGCGCGCAGCCTGGGGGCCGCGGCGGCCTCCGCGTTCGGCGCGGGTTTCGGCGGCTCGGTATGGGCGCTCGTCAAGACCCGCGACGCGGAGGCGTTCGCGGCGCAGTGGCTCGCGGATTACCAGCGTTCCTTCCCCGTGCCCGGCCAGCGCGCCACGACCCTCATCACGCGCCCCGGCGGCCGCGCCCACCGCATCAGCTAGGCGCGTCGCCGGCGCACCCCGCGCGCGAGCGTCTTGGAGAACTCAAGCTCCTTGATGGCGCCGCCGAGTAGCGTGCCGACGGCCACTCCTAAAAATGCGCTGCCCGCACTCACCAGCGGCGAGGCCGAATAACCGCTGACCTGGCTCGCCGTCATGAACGCGAAGGAGCCGGGCGCCACGATCATGAACGCCGGCAGGTACGTCACGTGCCACGGCGGCCCCACCCGGGCGAGCGCCTGCGCCCCCACGGAGGCGACGAGGGCCGCGACGAGCCCACCGAGCGCGGGCGAGACCTCTCCGCCGAGGTAGACCTGCAGTGCGCCGGCCACGCCCGACAGCGCGATGATCGAGGCAGCGTGGCGCAGCGGACAATAGCAAAACACCATGATCCCGATCGTCGCGAGGATGACGCCCACGAGCTTGATGCCCAACGGCCAGGCCGGCGCCGCGATGTCGAGCAGCTCGCTCAACTGGTGCCCCGCGGCCATCACCGCCAGCGCGATGCCGACGAAGAACAGCGTGAACTGCATGAGCGCCGCCGCGAGCCGCGCCGTGCCCGCAGACGAATGCCCCGCGACGAGGTCCGCGAGCCCGGTGACGAACACCGAGCCGGGGAACAGGATCGCGAGCACCGCGACGATCGTGCGGAACG
Organism: Bowdeniella nasicola; assembly: GCF_900107735.1. Classification (GTDB taxonomy): domain Bacteria; phylum Actinomycetota; class Actinomycetes; order Actinomycetales; family Actinomycetaceae; genus Bowdeniella; species Bowdeniella massiliensis. The sequence continues at coordinate 129,965 of NZ_FNQV01000004.1, forward strand.
GGTAGTCGAGCCAGCCCGCATCGGCTGCGAGCAGGATCGGATAGGACACGAGGAAGCCGGCGATCACGGGCAAAAACTCCGCCATCGCCTTCACCCGCCCGGCGATCGTGGCAAGCCCCGCAACGAGCGCCGAGCCAATCAGCCCGGCCGCCACGGTGGGCCACGTAGGGCAAAGCAGCGCGACGAGCCCCACCCCGACGAGGATCGATCCGAGGTTCGCCACCCCATAGCTCCACGGCGCCCGCTTCGCCGCCGCACTCTCCAGCAGTTCGCACGCCTGATCGGCGGGCAGGTCGCCCGCGCGCAGCCGCGCCGTAATGGAGAGGAACTCCGAGAGCTGATCGAAGCGAATATAGGATTTTGCGGCCGAAAATTGCACGGGCGCGTCCGGCGATAGGCCGACGAAGACGCCGGTCGGCAGCGCCGCCACCTGCACGTCGGGGTAGCCGAGCGCCTTACCCGCGGCGATGACCTCCGTCTCGACGTCGCGAGCCGAGAGTCCGCCACCGAGTAACAACCGCGCCAGGCGCAGCAAAAACGCTTCCACCCCGCCATCGTAGAGCCCCCCGGACGTACACTCACTGTTGCGATGGCGGCCCACATGGCGTCAAGTGCCGGTTACACCCCGCTCCTAACCTGTCGGGTGACACCACCACCCATCAAAAGGATGTCCATGTCACGCTTGATTGTCTCTGCCCTCGCTGCCGCCACCCTGGTGGCCGGCGGCCTGGCCGCCACCCCGGTCGCGGCCGATTCCGCCCCCAAGAACGTCATCGTCTTGATCGGCGACGGCATGGGGTACAACCACATCGATAACGCCTCCTCCTACCTGGCCGGCACGACGCGCTGGCAGGTCGAGTGGGATCCCGCCACCTTCACCGGCGGCGAGCTCGGCGGCACCCCCAGCCAGGAGTTCGAAACCTGGAACCGCGTCTCCCAGCAGACCTTCCCCGTCACCGGCTCCTATGACCCGAAGGCCGCCTGGAGCGACTTCAACTGGGTGAAGAAGCATCCGACGGATTCCGCCGCTGCCGGCACCGCACTCGCCATGGTCGAAGGCGGCGCTATCGACTGGACCGGCCACGCCAACGACGAGGTGCGCAACATCGAGGAGACCGTCGACTTCTTTGACGCCGTCTCCACTGTTTCGCAGTGGGTCGAAGCGAACTCCTCGTGGAAGGAAACGCTCGTTATCGTTACCGCGGATCACGAAACCGGCTACCTCGTGGGCCCCGAGTCCGATCCCGCCTTCGACGCAATGACCGGTAACAAGGGCGAGGTACCGAAGCTCAGCTGGCACTCGGGCGATCACACCAACGTGCTCGTCCCCGTGTTCTTCAAGGGCGCAGGTGCGGCGACGCTGGCCGCCCACGCGACGGGCGAGGACCCGGTGCGCGGCGCCTTCCTCGATAACACGGCCCTTGCCAACTTCCTGATCGAGGACCTGTGGCGCGCCGCGGACCCGACGGAAGAGCCGACCGAACAGCCGACCGAGCAGCCCACGGAAGCCCCGACCGAAGCTCCCACCGAGCAGCCCACCGAGGCGCCTACCGAGCAGCCAACCGAGCAGCCCACGGAAGCTCCGACAGAGCAGCCGACGGCCGAGACGAGCGAGAAGCCCACGCACGACGCGAAGCCACTGCCGATCGGTCCGAAGCAGCCCGGTAAGCCGATCGCCTCGGCTCCGAAGATGCCCGTCACGGGTGGCGAGCTCATCATGCTCGCGCTGCTGGCCTCCGGCCTGATCTCCTCCGGCGTGGTGCTGGTGCGCCGCCGCCAGGCGAGCTAATCCCCGCACGCAAGTGGCCCGGCAGATTCTGCCGGGCCACTTGTGTGTTATCGAGCTACAGCTCGCAGGAGACGCAACCTTCTACTTCGGTGCCAACGAGCGCCTTTTGGCGCAGTCGGATGTAGTAGAGCGTCTTGATGCCCTTACGCCACGCATAGATCTGCGCGCGATTGAGGTCGCGCGTGGAGACCGTGTCCTTGAAGAACAGTGTCAGCGACAGACCCTGGTCGACGTGCTGGGTGGCAGCCGCGTAGGTGTCGATGATCTTCTCGGGCCCGATTTCGTAGGCGTCCTGGTAGTACTCCAGGTTGTCGTTCGTCATGAACGGCGCCGGGTAATAGGTCCGGCCGATCTTGCCTTCCTTGCGGATTTCAACCTTCGCCACGATCGGGTGGATCGAGGACGTCGAGTTGTTGATGTAGGAGATCGAGCCCGTCGGCGGCACCGCCTGGAGGTTTTGGTTGTAGATGCCGTGCTCCATGACGGAGGCCTTCAGCTCGCGCCAATCCTCCTGCGTGGGGATGTGGACGCCCGCGTCGGCGAACAGCTGGCGCACGCGATCGGTTTCCGGCTCCCACACCTGATCGGTGTACTTGTCGAAGAACTCGCCGGAGGCGTAGGTCGAGTCCTTGAAGCCGCCGAAGGGACGGCCGCGCTCGATCGCGAGCTTGTTGGATTCGGTGATGGCGTGGAACAGCACGGTGTAGAAGTAGATGTTCGTGAAGTCCAGGCCCTCGTCGGAGCCGTAGAAGATGTTCTCGCGCGCCAGGTAGCCGTGCAGGTTCATCTGGCCAAGTCCGATGGCGTGCGATTCGTCGTTGCCGCGCACGATGGAGGGCACCGAGTTGATCGTCGTCTGATCGGAGACGGCCGTCAGGGCGCGGATCGCGGTTCCAACGGTCTTGCCGAAGTCTGGCGAGTCCATCGCCATCGCGATGTTGAGCGATCCCAGGTTGCAGGAGATGTCCTTGCCGATGTGGGAGTAGGTGAGGTCCTCGTTGTATTCGCTGGCTTCCGAGACCTGCAGGATCTCCGAGCACAGGTTGGACATGATGACCTTGCCCTTGATCGGGTTGGAGCGGTTCACCGTGTCCTCGAACATGATGTACGGGTAACCGGATTCGAACTGGATCTCGGCGAGCGTCTGGAAGAAGCGGCGAGCGTTGATCTTCTTCTTGTGGATGCGCTTATCGTCGACCATCTCGTAGTACTTCTCCGACACGGAGATGTCGGAAAATGGCACGCCGTAGACGCGCTCGACGTCGTAGGGCGAGAAGAGGTACATGTCCTCGTTCTTGCGCGCGAGGTCGAAGGTGATGTCGGGGATGACGACGCCGAGCGAGAGCGTCTTGATCCGGATCTTCTCGTCGGCGTTCTCGCGCTTGGTGTCGAGGAAGCTCATGATGTCCGGGTGGTGCGCGTGCAGGTAGACGGCGCCGGCACCCTGGCGGGCTCCAAGCTGGTTGGCGTAGGAGAAGGAGTCTTCCAGCAGCTTCATCACGGGGATGACGCCCGAGGACTGGTTCTCAATCTTCTTGATCGGCGCACCGTACTCGCGAAGGTTCGTCAGCAGCAGCGCGACGCCGCCGCCGCGCTTGGACAGCTGCAGGGCGGAGTTGATGCCGCGGGCGATCGACTCCATGTTGTCTTCGATGCGCAGCAGGAAGCAGGAGACGGCTTCGCCGCGCTGGGCCTTGCCCGAGTTCAGGAACGTCGGGGTTGCGGGCTGGAACCGGCCCGCAATGATCTCGTCAACGAGCTGCAGCGCGAAGTCTTCGTCGCCGTCGGCCAGGGTGAGAGCCACCATGACGACGCGGTCTTCGAAGCGCTCCAGGTAGCGCTTTCCGTCGAAGGTTTTCAGCGTGTAGGAGGTGTAGTACTTGAAGGCGCCGAGGAAGGTGGGGAAGCGGAACTTCTTGGCGTAGGCGTAGTCGAAGATGCGCTGGAGGAATTCCTTGGAGTACTTCTCAAGGACGTGTCCCTCGTAGTAGCCCTCGTCGACCAGGTAGGTGAGCTTCTCGTCCAGGGAGTGGAAGAAGACGGTGTTCTGGTTGACGTGCTGCAGGAAGTACTGCCGCGCGGCCTGTCGGTCCGCATCAAACTGGATCTTGCCGTTTTCGTCGTAAAGATTCAGTTTGGCGTTCAGCGCATGATAGTCAAGATCTTCGCTGGCAAAGGACTCTAGGCCGGTATCAGTGAGCGTTTCTGCCAAAATTCTTCCAATCCTTCTTTGACCCGCGCGACGTCGTCGGCGGTGCCAAGCAGCTCGAAACGATAGAGGTAGGGCACCTTGCACTTGGCGGAGATAATGTCGCCGGCGATGCAGAAAGCGGTGCCAAAGTTAGAGTTGCCCGAGGCGATGACGCCGCGGATCAATGAGCGGTTGTGCTCGTCGTTGAGGAAGCGGATGACCTGCTTAGGAACCGCGCCCTTGTTATTGCCGCCCCCGTAGGTGGGGACGATCAGGACGTATTCCTCCTCGACGCGCAGCGGGGGGTCGTTCGGATACAGCGGAATCCGGGAGGCGGGAAGCCCGAGTCGCTTCACAAATCGATCGGTGTATCCCGACACCGATGAGAAGTACACGATATGGGCCATGCCGTCCTCCCGGATTCATGATCCTGCGGGGTTTTTCCGGTGCATGCAGGGGCGCACCGAACCGTCGGGACTAGGCAGTTACGGTCTGCTCGACGCTCTGACGGGCGAGCGCCTTGATGCGGTCGGGACGGAACCCGGACCAGTGGTCGCCGTCAGCGAAGACGACGGGAGCCTGAACGTAGCCAAGTGCCTTCACGTTGGCGAGGGCCTCGGCGTCTTCGGTGATGTCGACGACGGTGTACTCCAAGCCGTTCTTCTTCAGCGCACGGTAAGTGGCATCGCACTGCACGCAGTTCGGCTTGCTGAACACGGTAATGCTCATGGGAGCACACTCCTTTTTGCTTCGTAATGACGGTCCGGCGAGCGGTTTTCCCCGGATGTTACATCCGTGTGGTTCGATTCATCTCGGACCCCGTCGCTGACTTCCGTCACTATACCTTGTGATCGATCGAATGCGCGACCACTAGATGTAGTGGTCTCATTATTCCAGCGTGAATATTTATCCAAGTTTATTCACCACCTCCTGTGGACGGCCGCGGCTCGAATGTGGATGGGAATGGCGGTTGCGATTGCCCGTGTGCTGAAGCCTGCCATCAACCTCGGACACGAGCGGCCCAGGGGCCGCGTCGTTTGTACGAATCGGCACCTGGTGGACCATGTCCGCCGCGTCGCCGCGAAAGCCCACACTGCCATGTGCACGCTGGGGATGAGGATCCATCCACAGGCTGTGGAGGCTGTGGATAGGTGAGCTGGGAGGGGTGGATGGTGAAAACCAGATCGCAAAAATTACCGGCCCGCTCGGCGTGTCGCGAGCGGGCCGGTGAGGAACGGACTTCTTAGAGTCGGGTGGCGATCGTCGAGGTGAGTTCTTCCAGGTCCGCGATGTCCGTGTCCTCGGTAGTGGTCAAGACCGTCGTGACGAGGGTGGAGCCGACCTTCGCGAGCATCGTGTACACGTGCACGGTGCCCTTGGGCAGTTCCTGGGTGACGTGCTGCCCAAGGGAGGAGTCCGCAGCGATCGAGGTGGGGATCAGGGAGACCGCGGATGTGATGGATTGGCCGTGGGCGCTCACGGTGAACTGCGGGCACTTCGTGATCACGTCGGTGACGTTGCCGAAATCGATGCCGTCGGCGCCGCCGGGCGAGACCTGGGCAACGACCTGTGCCCCATCGACCTCGCCGGCGGCCAGGCTCAGATCGCTTGTGTGGGCGATGAGCTTTTCGTTCAGCTCCGTATTCAGCTTGCCGCAGACCTCCGGCTCGAAGGTCGCGCCTTCGGTCCGCAGGGCCGAGCGGAGGGACTCGACGTAGGCATCGACCTGGACCGGTGGCAGGGCGGTAAGGGGCTCACCGCGGTAGGTGAGATCGGCCAGGGCCTTGGCTGTGTCGGGCGAGCCCTGCGTGGGCGCTGCCGAGGTGGTGGCCGACTCAGTCGGTGCCGGGGTCGCTGTGGTGGCTTCCTGCGACGTCGTCGCCGATGCGTCCGGGGAGGGCTTCGTGGTCTCGGCTTGGCTGCAGCCGGTGATCGCCAGTGCGGCAGCCGCTAGCGCGGCCAGAGTTCGGTTGCGGGCGCTGGTGCTAAGCGTGCGGGACATGTAGCTCCTACCGGGTTAGAGTCGCTCGACGATCGTGTTGATGAGCGATTCCAGCTCCCTGGCCGTCGCCTCATCCACCTGGGCCGAATCGGCCAGTTGGACCATAACGATGTAGTCGCCCTTCGTCGCGAAGAGCTGGTGCAAGAAGACCTCCTGGTCGCCCTGCTTGATGCGCTGCACCTGGCCGTAGTGGTCATCAGCGGGCGTGTCGAATCCCCCGCTGTGGACCTCGATCTCCTCATTACCGATCTTCCAGGTCATATCGTCGCAGTCGTCCTTGAACCGTGCGGAGATCTCGCTGGACCAGGATTCCTTAGCGGAATCGGTGATGACGACGGCGAGATTGTCCTCCTTCAGCTGGGCACTTGCGATCTGCCAGGAGGAGGTATCGCGGCCGGCGGCTTCGGTGAGGCGCTCGTTGACGAGTGCTTGGCAGGATTGGGGCTCGACCGTCACCTGGGTGGCGGCACCGTTGGAGCCGGAAAAGATCGCGGCGGACTCTTCCTTGCTCGCTACGCTCAGTTCTTTGCCTTTGAACGTCAGGCCGGTGAGGGCCGCTTCCGGAGCGCTATCGCCGCTGGGCGATGCGGAGGTCTCGGCGGTCTCGCTCGGGGTAGCGTCCGCGGGCGTCGCCGCCGCCGAGGTGGTTGGCTCTGCGGACTTCTCCGGGGTGGAGTCCGAGGAACAGGCGGCAAGGACGAGGGATCCCACCGCGACGGTCGCTAGCAGGGCGGTACGAAGGCCGGAGCGGCCGGTGAATTGAGTGCGCATTACGGGATCCGTTCAGTCATGGTTTGCAAAAGTTCGGTGAGGGCGGCGACGTTGGGCGATGAGGCCTGCATGCCCGACTGCACCATGAGGATGTAATCCCCCTTGGTCGCATACAGGGTGTACTGGGGCGGGTTTTCGCCATTGACCATGGAGTAGCCGAAGGCGTCGTCGGCGCCGCTGATCGGGGTCTCGACTTTTTCGACGGTGATGGTGGCGGGAGCGCCGGCCACGGTGAGGTCCACCGAGGGGCAGATGGCCGGGAACTCGCGGGCGATGTCGACGTTGCGGCGCTGGACCGCGAAATCTTGTGACGCCGACACCGAGATGCCGCTCGCGTTGGCGGCCATCGCGATGTCGACATTCTTGTAATCGGCGGTATTGCCGGTTTGCGGCACGAACGCGTGCTCACATTCGGGCGGCTTGACCGTCAGGTCGAGCTGGTTGACCTGTTCCGCAGCGCTGATGAGGATATCGGTCAGCGGCGCCCCGTGCATGACCTCCAGCGGAGTGCCGTCGTAGGAAAGATCTCTCACGATCGGCACCGTCGTATTGTTCGGGTCGACGTCGGCGGGCGCACTTGGGGCTGAGCTGGTCTCGGCCTCTGGGCTGGCCTCTGGCGAGGGTGCAGCGCTCGAAGGCGCGCTCGTCGTCGCTTCCGGAGTCGTCGACTGCGAAGTGCAGGCGGCGATCGAAAGTGTCATTGCTCCAGCAGCGATGACGGCTGCAAGGCTCCGGCGCAAGGTCATCGGGCACGTCCTTATCTATTGGGTGCGCTCATCGAGTTCTAGTTGATCACGACGATGAGCGCTGTCACCAGGACCGCCCCGGCGCGGCACCATGATGGGCGAGCCGGGGCGGACATCGGACCGTACTTCCTTAGAGACGATCCAGCACAGTCGTGAGGAGCCCATTGGCCTTATCAATGGTTTCGGCCGTCGGGTCGGTGAGGTTCACGGCGACGACGACGCCCGACTTCTTGGCGGTTGCCGTATAGGTGCCGGACTTCGTGTCGCCCATCGTGACATCCTGCTGATACGCGATAGCTTCGCGCGCCGGAACACTCAGCGGCTGTTCCGCCATCGTCATTTCGATAGTTCCGAACTCACTCTCCATCGACGACGTCTTGCAGGCATTGAGCATCTCCTTAGAGAGCGCAATGTCGAAGTTAGCGACCTGCTCCTTGATCACCTGAACCGTGACGCTCGGCTGTTCCGGGACGGCCATTGCAAAATCGTCGGCCGTAACCTTGTCTAGGTCGAAGACGGTGGATGGGCCCTTGGACACGACTGCGTTGCACGCCTCAGGCTTAATGTTCTGAGCGCCCTGTCCCGTAGCGAAGTCGCCGAACTGCTTGATCATGTCGATGGACTTCTGCGGATCTTCCACCTTCAGGGGTGCGCCGTCGTAGGTCAGGCCCTCGAGGACAGATCGCTAGGCGGTTCGCCCTCGGCCTCTTCGGTGGGCGACGCGTCGTCGGTGGGCGTGGCGTCATCGGTGGACTGCCCGCCATCTGCTTCCGTCGTGACGGACGGGCTCGTGGTCGTGGCGCCGTCGTTGGACGAGCAGCCCGCCAAAATCAGCGCGGCGAGCGTGGCGGTAGCCCCCAGGGCTCGAATCGTGCGAGACATGTGACTCCTTGAGTTCTCATCGGAGCCCCCGGTAAGCCCCTCCCACGGGGTAGTCGACCAGAATCTGGCGGCCCGCGCTACCAGAATCTTGCGACGTGAAACTTTCGGGCGGCCTCGTCCTAGCACTCCACGACGTTCACGGCGAGCCCGCCGCGGGAGGTTTCCTTGTACTTGCTCAGCATGTCTTCGCCGGTTTGCCGCATCGTTTCGATGACGACGTCAAGGCTCACGGTGTGCCGGCCATCGCCCCACAGCGCCATGCGCGCGGCGTTGATTGCCTTCATTGCGCCGATGGCGTTGCGTTCGATGCACGGGATCTGGACGAGGCCGCCGACGGGATCGCAGGTGAGCCCGAGGTTGTGCTCCATCGCGATCTCGGCAGCGTTTTCCACCTGCAGGGGGGTGCCGCCCATCGCTTCGCACAGTCCGCCGGCCGCCATCGCGGAGGCCGAGCCGACCTCACCTTGGCAGCCGACCTCTGCGCCCGCGATCGACGCGTTCGTCTTGATGAGCGACCCGACGGCCGTGGCGGCCAGCAGGAAGCGACGCACCCCCTCGCTGTCCGAATCGGGCACGAACTGCAGGTAGTACTTGATGACCGCGGGCACGATCCCCGCGGCGCCGTTCGTCGGGGCCGTCACGACGCGGTGGCCCGCGGCGTTCTCCTCGTTGACCGCGAGGGCGTACAGGTTGACCCAGTCGACGGCACGCAGCGGGTCCTCATAATCGCCGATCGGCCCGCGCTGCTCGCCTGCGGACAGCTCCGCAAACAGCTTCGCGGCGCGGCGCGGCACGTTCAGCCCGCCCGGCAAGATGCCATCGGTGCGGCAGCCCGCGTCGATGCACTCGCTCATGGCGTCCCAGATCTGATCGAGATGCTTGTCGACGTCGATGCGCGCGCGGGCGGCTTCTTCATTGGCGCGCACGACGTCGGAGATCCGCAGCCCGGACGCCTCACAGTGATCGAGGAGCTGCTGCGCGGAGGAGAACGGATAGGGCGCGGGCTCGGCCGAATCATGATCCTCGCCGCGGACACTCGACAACGAGTGCACGCGCGTGACGTCCTCGGCGCGTTCCTCCTCGGACAGCTCGTCGTCGGGACTTTGTTCGACGACGAAGCCGCCGCCGACGGAGTAATACGTGCGCTCAAGCGCGACGCCCTGCTCGTCGTGCAGCCGGAACGTCACGCCATTGACGTGGTAATCGAGGACCGTGTCCGGCACGAGCGCGACGTCCTTATCAAACGCGAACGGCACGTCTACGGAGCCGGCGACGCTCAGCGTGCCGCTCTGCTCGATCCGATCGACGAGGTTCGTCACGACATCCATCGGGACGCTGTCGGGCAGGAACCCGGCAAGCCCCCACACAACGGCCCGGTCCGTCGCGTGCCCGCGGCCAGTCGCGCCAAGGGAGCCATACAGGTCGACGGTGACGCGCTGCGGGCTGACCCCTGAGCGCACCGCCGCCACGATTTCGCTCGCGAACGCGTGCCCGGCCTTCATCGGCCCGACGGTGTGCGAGGAGGACGGCCCGAGCCCGATCTTGAATAGATCCGCGACGGATAGCGGGCGCGGCGCCTCGGCCGCGGGCGTCGCCCCGGCGTACAGCGTGTCAGGCCCGCGCCGGCCCGTCGCCCGCGCCCGGCCCGGCATGACCGAACGTTCCACGGGAGTGATGGCCAACTGGCGTCGCGACGAATGCGGCCGCGTCAAGTGATATTCGACGTGGGCTCCCGGCTTCGTGGCTGTCGGCGGCTCGGGCAGCGTCGGCGCCCCGCCATCTCCCGCGTTATCAGCCGTCGTTTCGCGCATCTCGCCTTCTTCCATGCCTAACCTCCTCGTCGGGCCCGCGCGCGTCGCTTGCCAGAGGTATGGTGTCACGTTTCGGGCGATTTTCCTACCCACCGCCGGGCTACCATGGGGCCATGACTACCCCCAAGATGAACGTCGAATCCTTCAACCTCGACCACACGAAGGTTGCCGCGCCCTACGTGCGTGTCGCAGATCGCAAAGTTCTGCCCGCCGGCGACGTCCTCGTGAAATACGACGTGCGTTTCACCCAGCCCAACCGCGCGCATCTTGAGATGCCGACGATCCACTCCCTAGAGCACACGTTCGCGGAAAAGGTGCGCAATCACGCCGATTACGTCATCGACTTCTCCCCCATGGGCTGCCAGACGGGCTTCTACCTCCTCGTGAGCGGCGACCACGAAGATCAGGAAATCTTCGACCTCATCGCCGCGGGCCTGAGCGATGTGCTAGCCGCCGACGAAGTCCCCGCCGCTAACGAAGTCCAGTGCGGCTGGGGCGCCTCCCACGATCTTGCCGGTGCTAAGGCCGCCGCCAAGGCGATGCTCGAGAGCCGCGACGTCTGGCACGAGGTCATGGCCTAAAAAGCCCTACTATCAACCCGCGGTGGCCGTAGCCTCAGCGACGGTAGGACTCAACTGCTCGTCAATCCTCCGGCCCATCAGTGCCAGTGACACGACCAGCGGTAGCAACCCCGAACCGATGACGAGGGTACCTATCCCCAAACGCAACGGACTCGTCGCATAGTTGAGTGCGTTCGCCTCGAAGTCAGCTCGCCATTTCTCTATCGCCCTCGACGACATCTGCGCAGAGTTGGCCGCTGCGATAACGGCTTTTTCTGTGTCGGACGCTGCGTTCTGTATGCCTGTATAGGCGTCTCCGCCGTAGCTAGTGCGAGAGCTGTTAGACATGAGTTCCGCATACGCTGGAGGCATCGTTGGCAGCGCCGCATCTTTCGGGAGCATGATCGACAGCCCAATTGCCAGGCAGACAAGTAACCACACGGCCGAAAGTGATATCGCCGCCTTCGATGCTCTCGAACTCGAAGCAAATGCCGCCTTCGCCCCGCGAGGGGTATTGGCAATCGTCTCATTATTGGATTCCGGCGTTGAGGCGACCGGATACGGATGTGAATGTTCTTCTGGGAGTTGGGTGGACATGTGTTCCCTTGCTCTCGCAGCACCGCGGATTGACTCCATGACAGTGGGGACGAGCGATCGACTGGTTCGGATATTTTGTGACACCTGCACGTCCGATGTGCAGGAAGCTTTACATTGAGACACTAGGCACGAACGATGACATTGAGCCGACGAACAAGTGTTCGCAGGCTATTCCGTAACGTAACGACGTCAGCTGATATAGAGGCGTCTTTTCTAAAGGTCTCCAGAACTAGAGTGGGAACATGATGCGTGGAAAATCGAGCACTCTTATCCTCGCGGCGATGCCCGAGGAAGCCGCCCCCTATGAGGACATGGACCTCGACGCGACCATCGCCGTCACCGGCATCGGCGCCGTCAACGCCGCCGTCACCGCCACCCGCCTCATCACCGAGCTGCACCCCCGCCTCGTGGTATCCACAGGATCGGCGGGCGGCCTCGGCCAGGGGCTTTCCATCGGCGACGTCGTCATCGGATCCGACTACCGCTACCACGGCGCCGACGCCACCGCCTTCGGCTACGAGCTCGGCCAGATCCCCGGGATGCCCCCGGCGTTTTTCGGCGACGCCGACTCAATCGAGCATGCCCGAACCCTGCCTGCCAGCCCCGACGCGCCCGTGCATATCGGCGGCATGCTTTCGGGTGATTCCTTCATCGCTGCGCACCTCGTCGACGATATTCGCCGCACCTTCCCCACCGCCCTGTCCACCGACATGGAGTCCACCGCGTTGGCCCACGCCTGCCACCTCGCGGGCATCCCCTTCGTCTCGGTGCGCGCCATCTCGGACCTGTGCGATGGCTCCGCCTCCGAGGCCTTCCACCTGAGCCTGCAGGAGGTCGCCACCCGCGCCGCCCACACCGTCGCAGCGCTGCTCGCCTAAAAGTTATCCACAGTTTCACCATCGGCCCTTGCGGCGATTTTCTCTCCCGGCTTGACTGTCATTCACGACAGCACGTCCCCGCCGCACCGGACGGGGACCCGGAAGAGAAAAGGAGCAGCCGATGGCACTACTCAGCCCCGACGAGATCGCCGCAGCCCTGTCATCTCTTTCCGACGGCGATGATCCCGTTGCCGCATCGACGGTCGCCCTCGCCGCCGAGCTCCTGAACCGCGCATTCGATCGCGGCATTACCGCTGCCTCCCGCGAGGACCACCTCGCGATCTACGACGCGTACGAGGCATCCCACCGCTACGCCACCTACGGGCGGATGCGGGCCCTGGCCGCCGCCGATCAAGCCAAGGCCGGAAAAGTCCACGGCATGACGATGGCCGACTACGTCGCCGAACGCCGCCGCGTCCCCCGTCCGGCGGGCCTGACCGCGGTCCTCGATTCCCGCAGCGCGATCGCCCACCCCAACGCGCTCGCCGCAGCCGCCGCCGGCCACATGAACGAACGCAACTTCAAACCCTGCATCGAGACTCTGAGCGAAATCGCCGAGGTCGTCACCCCCGAGCAACTCCCCGACATCGAAGCCGACGTCCTCGCCGCCGCCACCACCCCCATCCCGGAAAACTTCCGCCGCCGCACCCGCGAACTCATCCGCCGCGCCAACCGAAAAACCGCCCGGAAACAAGACGAGGTGGAGCGCATTAACCGCACTCGCTCATACGCCCAGCGCAGCGCCAGCCTCATTCTTGTCGACGACGGCCGCGCCGGCGCGCGCATGAGCGTGCGATTCACCGCCGAACAGTACGACGCCGTCCTGCCCGTCATCGAGTACTTCGCCGAACGCCAACGCCAAACCCTCAAGAGCGCGGGCCTGCCCACCGGCACCACCGCCACCCGCCGTGCCGACGCCCTCGCCTGGATCGTGGCCAACTTCTTTACTGACGATCCCGCGTGGAAGAACCGTTTCCCGACGCCGCCCGATCCGCGCACCCCGGACGCGCCAAACCCCTACCCCGCTCCGCCGCCGCACCTCGATCCGGCCGCGACGCTGGTCGAGGCCCCGGGCCGCATGTCCTTCCTTAGCCGCTCACACGCCAGGCGCGTCCGCGCAGCCCCGGTCGAATCCTGCGCCTTCGCGCCGCTGCCCTACGACGACGCCGTCGCCGCCCCAGGGCCGATCGCGAGCAACTCGCCCCGCCGCTCCTTCCACCCCACGGCCCGCAGCGCCACGCTCACCGTCGCGACCGCCAAGGCCGCCGTGACCGCCGCGCTGGCCTCCTACGGCGCCGCGGCCCCCGCAACGCCCCACGATCTCGGACGCACCGCCCGCGGCCCCTCCCCGGACCTGCGCCTCATGGTGCGCCTGCGCGACGGCGGCTGCATCCACCCCAACTGCACCGCCGAGCCCTACCGCTGCGAAATCCACCACCTGCACTCCTTCGCGGACGGCGGCCCCACCAGCTTTTTCAACCTCGTCCTCGTCTGCCGCGCCCACCACCTGCTCCTGCAGCACGAACCCGGCAGCCGCACCCACTGGACCGCACGCATCGGCCCCGACGGCCTACCCGAGGTCATCCCGCCGGTCAGCATTGACCCACAACAAACACCCCGGCGCCACGAACGTTTCACCCCCGACGATGATCGCCTCGGCCGATGGTTCCGCGGAAAAATCCCCGACGACGAGTCAGACAATCCTGACGACGACGTCGAGTCTCCCGTCGCGCGCGAGTGGCCCGACGACGGAATCGGCGAGTCGGCCCGAGCCTCCTAGCCGATAAGCCCCTCCGCGCCGCGACATCCCCGGCCGCACCTCCGCGCCGCATCCCCCAACGCCAACACCCCGCCTGCTGCCCGCACTTTCGTGTGGTGCCCGCAGCAGACGGGGTGTTCGGCGTGCTTATTCGGCGACCATCGCCTGAATCGGGCTCGTCTTCGCCGCCGTTCGCGCCGGCAACACGGACGCAATGAGCGACGCGATGACCGCAACCGCGAAGATCCCCGCGAGCCAACCCCAGGGCAGCGATAGCCCAAGGTCGAACCCGGTCTCGGCCGCGAGCGCCCGTATCCCCAGCCAGCCCTCGAAGATGCCAAGCGCCAGCCCGCCAACGGCCGCCGCCAGCGCAATGAGCAGCGCCTCCACCGAGAGCATCGCGCGCATCTGGCCCCGCGTGAACCCAAGCGCGCGCAGCAGCCCGGACTCCTGCGTCCGCTCCAGCACCGAAAGCGCCAGCGTATTGGAGACCCCGATGATCGAAATCGCCACCGCCGCGCCCAGCAGCCCCAGCACGACGTACATCATCGTGTCGAGGATCGAAAGGTAGCGGATCCGCTCAAACGCGCCACCATCAAGCTGAACATTCTCGCCGCTGCCCCGAATCGCACTCGCGATCTTGTTGAGCTGTCGCGTATCCACGTCGTCATCCAGCTTGATGATGATGGCCCCGCGCGTCACCGCAATGTCATGTTCACTCGTCAGCGACGAAAGTTCGCTCGCATTGAGCCATACCGACGCCTGGTCGGGCCCGCGCCCCTCGACGAGGGTGTATTGCATGCCGACGGCTTGCTCGCCAGGATTCGCCCGCGGGTCCGCGGCCGCGTCGGCAGGCAGGAATCGCAGCTCCCCCTTGCCATCGCTCGCCCCGTCCACCGCGCTAATCGAGCGCACCCCGAGCTCACCAGCTTCCGGGCGCGCGACGCGCGAGCGCCCCACATCGTAGGCCTCCGGCGTCATGCCGAAGACAGCAACGGGCGTCGCCACCTGCTCATCGCTCGATTCGGTCTCGCTGCCTGCCCCCTCACCAGCGGCCCCCTCAGCATCGCCCCCTTCAGATCCCGGACCACCGGCAGCTGCTCCCTGCTCCGGGTTCTCCTCGGCCCCCGGCTGGCCCTCGGACCCGGGAACGCCTTCCGATTCCGGCCGCACCGGCAGGATCGTGCCGCTGCCAAGGTATCCACGCGCTACCTCTACCCCGACGGCCTGGGCCACGCCGTCCAGGTTCGCAATATCGCGCAGCTGCGCGTCCGAAAACTCATTCGATTGCGCGATGAGATCGACGGGCCGCCGCTCCGACAGCGTCTGGCTGAGCGAATTCTCCAGCGAATACCGTCCCGTAATAACGGTGGTCACGAGCCCAATCCCGACGACAAGGGCTGCCGCCGTCGCCGCAGTGCGTCCGGGATTGCGTTGGGCGTTGGCGGCAGCCAGCTCGCTCGGCGCCCGCCGCTTCGCCCATCCCGCCGACAGCACCCGCAGCAGCGGCGGCACCATGTAGACGTACAGCATGATGAGCCCGACGAACAGCGCCATCCCGCCTGGCATCGCGATAATGAGCGACTCCTTGACGATGCCCGCAACCGCCGCCGCGGCGCCCGCGCCGGTCAGCAGCAAGCCCAGGATCAGCCGCACGATGCCGCGCCGGGACCGCACGGGTGCCACGTCCATCGGCCGCAGTGCCGCCAGCGGCGCCACCCGCGTCGCCCGCCGCGCCGGCCCCAGCGCGCAGATCACCGTCAGCACCACCCCGATGGCAAGACCCGCGAGCATTGGCACGTACGTGTCAGCAAACTCGGGCGTCAACTGCAGCATCGGGAACGTCCACATGACGAGCCCCGCCCCCACGAGCGCCCCGATCGCCGAGGACACCAGCCCCACGATCGCGGCCTCGCCCAGCACCAGACGGCGCACCTGCCCGCCCTCGGCGCCGATGCAGCGCAGCAGCGCCAGCTCGCGGGTGCGTTGGACCACCAGCACCTGGAACGTCAGCGTGATGACGATGCCCGCCACCACCACGGCAATGAGCGCAAACGCCGTCGCGATCCCCGTGAGAATGCCCGTGCCGGTCGTGAACTGCTCGAGCTCCTTTTCCACGGCCTGATCGACGGTCAAGAAGGTCAGCGCATCCGGCGCATCGGCCGCCGATACCCCCGCGGGCAGCAACTGCGCCGCCTGGAGGCGATCGATCAGCGTCGCCGCCCCCACGCCCGGCGCCGCCTTGACGATGATCCGCGTCACCGAGTCGAATGTCGGGCCGGACCAGCTCTGCTCGGCCGCGGGCACGACGGCCTGGGGGAAGGAAAAACCGCTCTTAGGAAATACTCCGACGACGGCCACCTGCGTGCCTTGCTGGTCCTGCCCGATAGGCGCGACCTCCATCGAATCGCCGACGTCGACCTTGAGCAGCTCCGCCGAATCCGCGTCGAGCGCGATCTGGTTGTCCGCCTCCGGCCAGCTGCCGCGGTCCATCGTCTGCCAGCGCACATCGGCGTCGATGAGCGGGAAGGCCTGCACGTGCGTGCGCTCCCCGGCATGGCGCACCTCGAGCGCGGAATTATTGACGACGCCAAGCGCCGCAACCCCGTCGACGTCCCGCACCTTTGCCGCGACGTCCTCGCACGTCGGCAGGTCGCGCGGTGCCGCGCCATCTTCCCCGCCCGCATCGCCTACGCCCCCCGCGTCGCCTACGCCGCCCGCGTCGCCCGCGCTTTGCAGCGCCGACTCCTGGCAGGAGATCTGCACGTCGGAGTTCTTCAGTATCTCGGCGAATGCCTGGCGCATCGTGGAGGTGAAGGCCCCGCCGAGGGACAGCGTGACGACGACGAAGGCCACCGCAACGATGACTGCGATCGTCGTCGCGATGAGGCGGCTCGGCCGCGAGCGCAGCTGCGTGAGCAGAACGTCCTTCACTCCGCCACCCGCCGACCTTGGCTGTGACCTGGGCGCTCATCGGAGACGATCACCCCGTCGGCCATCGACAGGATCCGGTCGCCCACACCGGCGGCGTTCGGGTCGTGCGTGACCATGAGGACGGCCTGATCGAGATCGTCCACCGCGCTGCGCAAAAGCTGCAGCACCTCGGCGCTCGAGGCCGAATCGAGGTTGCCCGTCGGCTCATCGGCGATCAGCACCGCCGGCCGCGTCAGCAGCGCCCGCGCCACCGCGACGCGCTGCTGCTGTCCGCCGGAGAGCTCATAGGGGCGGTGATCGAGCCGCTCGGCGAGCCCCAGCGTCTCTATGAGCTGATCGAACCAGGCCTGATCGACGCTCTTGCGCGCCATCTTCGTCGGTAGCACGATGTTTTGCTGCGCGGTCATCGTCGGCAGCAGATTGAACGCCTGGAAGACGAACCCGATGCGATCACGACGAAACCGCGAGAGCTGCGCATCGCTCATCGCCGTAATGTCCTCGCCCGCGATCTGAACGCGCCCGCTCGTCACCGAGTCGAGCCCGGCCACGCAGTGCAGGAACGTCGATTTGCCCGAGCCCGACGGCCCCATCACCGAGGTGAACTCCCCCGCTTCGATTGCCACGCTCACGTTGTCGACGGCTCTCACCGCGGCGTCGCCGGAGCCGTAGATCTTGGTCAGGTTTTCCGCGCGGATCGCGGCAGAGATGCTCGACATACCACCATCGTGCCAGCATCTGCGGGCTGCGCACTATCGGCCGTTCGGAGGGGGCGGGCGCGGGCGGCTTCGCCGGTAAGGAGGGGAAAACCCTGACCGGCCGGTGTGAGGAACTGCAAGCTGTGGGCACAAGCGGCGCAGGTAGTATCGGGGGCATGTCGTCTTACAGCCCGAACACCCCGACTCCGCACAAGCCGTCGCGGCCCACGCTCTCCCCGCTCGTCATCGTGCTGGCGACGCTGCTGGGGCTGCTGCTCGTCGTCGCCGGCTTCCTCGCGGGGCGCTACGCCTACAGCAGTAAGGCGACGCCCGCGCCGGGAGCGAGCGCGCCGGGCGGTGGCCAAGGCCAGGGCCAGGGCGGTCAGGGTCAAGGCGGCCAGGGCCAGGGCCAGCAGCCGCAGCCGGGCGAGACGCGCGATACGCTGCCCGAGCCCCCGCCCGAGGTGCTCGAGCTCATCCGGAAGGAACCCAAGCGCGAGGAGGGCGATCCCTTCGCCCAGGGCGCCGTCGACGCCCCCGTCGTGATCGTGGAGTACTCCGATTTCTCCTGCCCGTTCTGTGCGCAGTTCGCGACGAAGACCAAGCCCGAGATCCAAAAGCTCATCGACGACGGGACCGTCCGCTTCGAGTGGCGCGACCTCGCGCTCTTCCCCGAGGGCAAGACGACCGGCGCCGCGGGCCGCGCGGCCGCAGCGCAGGACAAGTTCTGGGAGTTCCACGACCTCGTCTTCGCCGACCACTCCGGGCAGGGCCACCCGTCCTACACCGTCGATCAGTACGTCGAGTTCGCCAAGCAAGCCGGCGTTGAAGACCTGGACAAGTTCCGCGCCGCAATTGAGGATCCGGCACTGGAAGAGGCCGTCTTCAAGGCGACAGATGAGGCCGTCATGCGACTGGGACTGCGCGGCACCCCCGCGTTCATCATCAACGACCAGGTCGTCTCCGGTGCCCAGCCAACCGAGTACTTCCAAAAGGTCATCCAGGAACAGCTCGACAAGGTCAACGCGGCGAAGTAACCCCCTCCGGCGAGCTATCCGCCCCGCGCCCATCGCGCGTGAGAAAACCGACGAGGAAGGCCTGGGCAAACAGGAGCATGAGGAGCAGCAAGCCCGCATTCGACTGCCAGCGGGGATAAGCAGGCACTTCGAGTCCCTCGAGCTGCGTCCTGACGGAGTCTGTCACGTAACTCAGCGTCAGTCCCGCACCGACAGCGGCACACATGCTGACAAAGCGTCGTATCTTCGCCGTCGAGCGCCAGCCTTGCGTATCCGGTGCCTTGATCCGGTAGGAAAGGTAGCCAACCCCCAGGGTGATGATGGCGAAACCCAATCGATACCCGGAATCTGAGACGGCTGAGGCGTAGTGATGCCCGTACCACCACAGCGCGAGGCCAGCGAGAAACAGCGCGAGCACGCCCCACCAGCATCGAACTGAAAAGCGATCACCATCGTCGGTCATTTGTCCCCCTGAGTTTGTGGCTACAGCGTATCCCCCAGGCTCAGCGCACACACGATCCTTCCCTCGGAGGATTCGGCGGCAGTGACGCACACCATATGCTGGCGCTATGACCACTCCTGAAGGCTCGGTTACGCCTGCGCTGCGGCTGGATTCGCTCACCAAGGACTTCGACGGGCGGCTCGTCGTCAATGAGCTCTCGCTCGATATCCCGCCAGGGTCGTTTTATGGCATCGTCGGGCCCAATGGCGCGGGCAAGACGACGACGCTGTCCATGGCGACGGGGTTGCTGCGGCCCACGCGGGGGCACGCGTATGTGGCGGGCATCGATGTGTGGGCAGACCCGCCGGCGGCTAAGGCGCACATGGGCGTGCTCGCCGATGAGATGGCGACGTTTGACCGGCTCACCGGCCGCGAGCTGCTCACCTACACGGGGCTGCTGCACCGGCTGGCACCCGACGTCGTCGACCAGCGGTGCGATGAGCTGCTGCAGGCGCTCGACCTCGGGCGAGACGGCGCGAAGCAGGTGGCCGATTATTCCGCGGGTATGCGCAAGAAGATCCTGCTCGCCACCGCGCTCATCGCGGCGCCGCGCCTGCTCATCTTGGACGAGCCCTTCGAGTCCGTCGATCCCGTCTCCGCACGCACGATGCGCGAAATCCTCGCGGCCTACGTCGATGGCGGTGGCACCGTCGTCATCTCTTCGCACGTCATGGAGCTCGTCGAGACGATGTGCGATCACGTGGCGATCATCCACGAGGGGCGGGTGCGCGCGGCCGGGACACTCGCCGAGGTGCGCGGCGAGCTCTCACTCGTCGACAGGTTCATCGAGCTCGTCGGCGCCAAGCACCTCGCCGAGGGGAGCCTGACGTGGTTGCGCTCCTGACGCGCCTGCGCTGGCGGCTGTGGCGAACGGAGTACCGTTCCAAGCGGCGCTGGATCACGGCGATCATCGGCGTCGTGTACACGGTGCCACTCATCGGGTTGTTCTGGCTCGCCTTGGGAGCCCTGACGCGCGAGGCTCCAGTGATGCTGCCGCACGTGCTGGTGGGCGCCGGTGCGGGAATCGTTCTCGCGTGGTCGACGGTACCGATCGTGGCTTTCGGGCTCGATGACCCGCTGGCGGCGAACCGATTCGCGTTGCTACCCCGGCGGGCGCGCGAGCTCCAGCCCGGGCTCCTTGTTGCGGGCCTCGTCTCGATTCCCGCGGTGCTGACCGCTATCGCGCTGATCGGAGCGCTGCTGCTCAGCGAAATCGCGCTCGCTACCTGGCAGGTGGGCGATGCGTCAATGCCCGGACGGATTCTTGCGATGGCGATCGCGCCGGTGAGTTTTGGCGCTGGATTGGCATTGTGTTTGATGGTGCCGCGGGCGCTGCTTGCCGCGACCTCGGCTGGCGGGGTCTCCCGCCGCCGCCGGGAGCTAGGCAGCGCGCTCGGGCTTGCCGGGCTGCTCGGCCTGACCTACGCGGCGATGCTGTGGGGCGCTCCCGTGCTAGAAAATGCGAGCGGCGAAGAGCTAACTCGGGCATTAACGACGGTGGCAACGATCGCCGCGTGGACGCCCTTTGGTGCGCCCTTTGCGCTGCCGTTCGACATCGCGAGCGGGGCGTGGCTCACCGCCGCCGGGCGCGCGGTGATCGTTGCCGCGAGTGTCGCCGGGGTCTGGCTGTGGTGGGAGCGCGCGCTGTCCGAGGCGCTCGTTTCCGGTCCCCAGAATCAAAGCGCGAGGCGTGCGCGCCGCGCTGGCGGGGCGGGCATCATGCGGCTACTTCCGGCCATCCCGCTCGGTGCGGTGATCGGCCGGTCGCTACGCACCTGGGTGCGTGACTCGCGCTATTCGCTGGGGCTGCTCATCTCCCCACTCGTCGTCGGCTTCCTCGTCGGGATGGCCCTCATCAACGACAACCCCTCCACGATTCCGATTGCCGGCTTCATGCTCGCGCTCACCCTGCAGCCGATCCTGAACGACTTCGGCTATGACGGGCCCGCGATGTGGCACTCCATCGTGCACGACGCAGACCCGCGGGCAAATATCCGCGGGCGCGGCATCGCGGCGCTGCTCGTTATCTCGCCGATGCTGCTCATTCTTGCCGTCGTTCTTGTGTGGGCGACGGGTTCGCTTCGCGCGATTGCCACCTACGGGCCATGGATTGTTGGGGCAGCATTCTCGGCGACGGGCGCGGCGGCAATCGTCTCCCCGCTGTTGCCCTACGCCGTGCAGCCGCCGGGCACGAATGCTTTCAAGGGCAACGCGGCCCAGGGTGCGGGCGCGTGGATCTCCGCGATCGTGGGAATGGTAGCGATCACCGTGCCGCTGCTACCCGCTGGGGTCTTGTTCCTCGGCGGCTTCCTGCGGCCGAGTTGGGCCGCGGCCGCGCCGTGGGTAGCGCTCGCCGGGGGCACGATCATGCTCGTCGTCGGGTGGATCCTCGGGCCAAAGCTCCTTCAGGAGCGGCAAGTGGACATCTACCACCGGGTGCGCATCTGGGCGACGTAGCGGGGCACACCACCGACG
This sequence comes from Bowdeniella nasicola, assembly GCF_900107735.1. GTDB lineage: Bacteria > Actinomycetota > Actinomycetes > Actinomycetales > Actinomycetaceae > Bowdeniella > Bowdeniella massiliensis. The sequence continues at coordinate 151,573 of NZ_FNQV01000004.1, forward strand.
CCAGTATGCCCAGCTCAGAGACGTGGCTTGCCAACGCGGCGCACGGTGCAAAGGATGGCTACCACAGTCACTGCCGCCGCCACACCGATGTAAGGCGAGGGCCCAAAATATGCGTCGAGGTCTTCACCCAACTATGTTCAACCTAGCTCCTCCCGTTGCCCTTCAGGTTTGCACCCGGGCAAACGTCAATTCCAATCAAAAGAGCGCTTGTCAACTACGTGGAGAGCTATACGCACGCTACAACCACCGGACAGCGCACATGTGTAGCAGACTTGTGCCATGGATATCGTCTCTGCGCTGGGACTTGGCTCCGCTGCGGGCCTGAATGCCTACATCCCGATGCTTATCGTCGGGCTGCTGGACCGCTACACCTCCGTCGTGAACCTGCCGGCAGGCTGGACGTGGCTGTCGGATGGCTGGCTGCTCGCGATCGTGGCGGTGCTGCTCGTCGTGGAAGTCGTCGCCGATAAAATCCCCGCGGTTGACTCCATTAACGACGTCGTGCAGACGATTGTGCGGCCAGCCTCGGGTGGCATCGTGTTCGCCTCCGGTATGGGCGATCCGCAGACCGTGAGCGATTCCGCCTCGGCCTTCGGCGATGGCCGCTGGGTCGGCTTTGCCGTAGGTGCGGCGGTGGCCCTCATCGTGCACCTGACGAAGTCGACGGCGCGGCCCGTTGCGAACGTCACGACGGCGGGGCTCGCGGCGCCGGTGCTGTCCGCCGGGGAGGATGCGACGAGCGTGGCGCTCTCGCTCGCTGCCGTCTTCGCGCCGATCGTCGTCCTGGTGCTGCTCGCGCTCACCTTCTTCGGCCTCGGCTGGCTTATCAGCAAGCGGCGCAAGCGCCGCCACGCCGGGCCGCCACCCCGCCTCGAAGATATGGACTTCTAGCCGGGCGCTTCCGGGGCCGGAAACTGCGTGTCAACGAAAAGCAGCGCGATGGTGCGCAGTCGTGCCCCCAAGAACCCTGGTCCTCGTCGGGCTCTGCTGCTGCAATGAAGATAGCCCCATTCCACCCACAGCAGAGACGAGGAACGATGGACATCCATGAACGGCTCAAGGAGCTGCGGACGAAAGCCGGCCTGTCCCAAACCGAACTGGCGGAAAAGCTCTCGGTGTCGCGCCAGGCGGTCTCGAAGTGGGAATCGGGGCGCGGGACGCCCGATATCGGCAATATCTAAGCGATCGCCGCACTCTTTGATGTCTCCGTCGATTACCTCCTCACCAACGTCGCCATCTCTCCAAGCCCGACCGTGCGCGTCCCGATTAATCTCGATGAGCTCACCGCGATCCGCCCAAAAGGAAAGGTCCTCAAGAAGAAGGCTCACGCCGCAGTGATGGCGGCCCACCCCCGCGCGACCAGCATCATCCCGCTGATCCGCTCCAAGGTGAATACCGGGCCGGAGCGGTTCTTTGATTGGGTCGGGCTCGTTTTCAGCGACACGATCCTTGGGACTTTTACGTCAATCGATACCCCGTCCGACCGGGACGCCTACTACCTGGTCACGGAAGGCGGCCGCCAGCTCCTGGCGCGCGTGGGGCGCGAGGCCGTCGAGTCCCAAGAACTCCTCCAGCCAGTCACCACGCGCACCTTCATCATCGGGATGAACAGGTTCAAAAAAGAGCTCAACCCGATCATCTGATGGTGGCGGCTCCTGCTAGCTGGCGCCTTCGCGGCGGGCGCAATGTTCCGTCTCCAGCGTCGTCGTCATGCGCACCAGGACAAGGACCGAGAGGCCCAGCGCGATAAGCGTCGCGATGAGGCCGGCGATGATGGATGCGGTGGCGGCGAGCGTCGTATAGCCGATGAGGGCGGCGATCGCGGCGGCGCCGGCGTAGGGCAGCTGGGTCAGCACGTGCGTGATGATGTCGCAGCCGGCGCCCGTCGAGGACAGGATCGTCGTATCCGAAATTGGGGAGCAGTGATCGCCAAGGACGGCTCCGGCGAGGACGGCGCCGAGGGCCGGCAGCAGGAATTCGGTGGCGCCGAGCGAGTTCATGATGTCGCCGGCAATGGGGATGAGGATGCCGAAGGAGCCCCAGGATGTGCCGGTGGAAAACGCCATGATGGAGGCTGCGAGGAACATCACGGGGATGAGCCAGGCGACGGGCAGATCCGCGCCGCGCACGAGATCGCCAACGTAGCGGCCGGTGCCGAGCTTGCCGATGAGATCGCCGAGCAGCCAGGCCAGCAGCAGGATCTGGATGGCGGGCCACATGGAGGCGGCGCCGGAGCCGATGCCGCGCACCATGGTGCCGGCGGAGATGTGCTCGACGGGGCGGATCGCGCGCCAGCAGAAGAACAGTGCGGCCGCGAGACCCGCGAGTCCGCCGATGACGAGGGATTCGGCGACCATCGTGTTTTCGAGCATGCGCAGGATGTTCGTCGTGCCGCCCTTGAGGGCGCCGGTGACGAACATAGCGCCGACGACGCCGATGACGAGCGTGATGAAGGGGCCGATGAGGGCGGCGATGCGGCCGGATTCGGCGTGCGGCAGGTGCTCGGAGACCTCTCCGGGGATGTCGGCGTCCTTGGAGTAGGGGCGCCCGGCGGTGATCGCGCGGCGCTCCTCGGCGCGCATCGGCCCGAAGTCCAGCGAGAAGGCGACGACGGCGGTCACGAGCAGCACGGCCGCGATGGCGTAGTAGTTCGCGGCGGCGGCGCGCATGAAGGCGCCGATGTCGGAGACGGCGAGCCCGGAGGCGGCGACCGTCGGGGCCATGAGGGCAATGATGGAGGCGCCCCAGGAAGAAAACGGCACGAGGACGGTCACCGGCGCGGACGTCGAGTCGATGATGTAGGCGAGTTTGGCGCGAGAGACGCGGTATTTGTCGGTGACGGGCTTGGCGACCTGGCCGACGGCGAGGGCGTTGAAGTAGTCGTCGATGAAAATGCCGACGCCCATGGCGGTGCCGAGCCACTGCGCGCCGCGGCGGCCCTTGATGCGGGAGGCGGCCCAGTCGGAAAATGCTTGGGAGCCGCCGGCCATGAGGACGAGCGCGGTGATGGCGCCGAGCAGCGCGAGGAAGGCGAGGATGTAGATGTGGTCGGTGTTGAGGGCGCCGTCGGCGTAGAACAGGCCGAGGATGGCGGCGCCGATCGTCTTCAGGGTGGTGAGTGGGTTGAGGTTGGCGATGAGCAGGGCGGCGGCCAGGACGCCGAGGCCAAGGCTCAGGATGACCTTGCGGGTGAGGATGGCCAGAACGATCGCTATGAGCGGCGGCAGGATCGAAATCCAGGGGTGGGCGGCGGCGAGCGTGGCTCCCGACTGGGTGGCGGACTGGGCAGCGGGCAGCGCTGCGGCAAGAGCAGCGACGGGTAGGGCTGCGGCGATGACAGCGATCGTTGTGGCTCTCACGCCTCCACGATAGTGGGATCGGCCTGCAGCACGGCGGTGGGGTCCACGCGCGGGGCGCATGCCGGTCCGAGCAGCTCGGCGAGGCGGTCCACGCCGATGCCGCCGTGGGCGGGTTCGGCGGCGAGCAGCCGGGCGACGGCCGTGTTGGCGCGCGAGGCCGCGGTGATCGGATCCGCGCGGCAGGTGAGCAGTTCGTGCAGGAAGACGGCGAAGAACGCGTCGCCGGCGCCGATCGTGTTGGTGATGCGCACCGGCGAGGCGGGCACGTGTACTGGCTCGGCGGGCCAGCTGCCGTCGGGCTGCCGGACGAGGAGCAGGCAGCCGCGGCATCCCAGCGTCATGATGACGAGCTCGGCGCGCGAGGCATGCGCGAGGGCGGTGAGGGCCGCTTTCTCGCGGCCTGGCACGCGCTCGGCGGACATCGTCAGGTAGCGCGCGGAGAGGAAGGGCGCGACCCACTGGGCGAACTCCTCCGACGGCTCGCCGGGCGCGTCGTCGAGGATATGGGGGCCGACCTCGTGCAAATCGACGGCAAACGGCAGGCCGGCGTCGGCGAGTTCGGCGGCCAGCGGCGCGGTCATGCGGCGCGAGGCGAGGATGGTGATATCGGCGTCGGCGACGTCGGGCTGCAGATCGCTCAGGCGGAAGCTCGCGCGCGAGGCGTCGGTCAGATCGTTGAACACCTGGCGGGTGCCGTCCTCGGCGTACAGGACGACGGAGCGGGGCGTGCGCGCCAGGGTGCGGGTGCACAGGTGGGTGGACAGGTCGAAGCGGTAGGCCTCGTTATCGATCAGCGAGGTGGGGTAGTCCTCCCCGAGGGGCGCGGCGAGGTCGACCTCGTTTCCGAGCGCGGCCAGCGAACGCGCGACGGCGAAGGCGATTCCGCCCACGCTGTAGCGGATTTCATGGTGATAGGACGGGCCAGCTCCGGGGGTGACGGGGAAGGCGCCGATGGGCAGTGTCGTGCGTTGGTTTGCAATGCCGACGACGATGACCTTCATGTGACCTCCTTCCGCGTCGTTGCGGCCCCGGCCTCGAGCCGGGAGGGGTGTGCGCATGGGGCGCTCGAAGCCAGCCTACCTGTTCTTCGCCTCGCTCGGAGCCATGTCCGCGGGTGCGCTCCCATCTGCCGTCTTGACGACGCTCACCTCAGCTGCCTTGATGACGGCGACAAGTGGCGTGCCGACCTCGATGCCGAGGGCGCGCACCGAGCCGAGGGTGATGTCCGCGCTGAGCCGCCAGGTGCGGGGTGCGGCGGCGGTGCGGGGTGCGGCGGCGGTGCGGGCCTCGGGGCGCAGCACGTCGAGGGTGATGCGCGCGAGACGCCCGGCCGATTCGATGCCGACGACGCGCGTGGCGAGCACGTTGCGCGGGGAGCCGGCGGGCTCCGTGCCGGCCGGGTAGAGCGAGACAGCCGAGGGCGGGAACAGCGCGACGGCGCGGCAGGAGGCGAGCTCGCGCGCGTCGGCCTCGCTGTCCGCGATGCCCGTGATGGCGAACGGATCGGCGGCGATCGTCACGAGGTGCGGGTCCGCGGGCTCCGCGTCGTCGCGGTAGGCGCGGCCGATGAGCATGTTCATGCCCGCGAGTGCCGCGGTGAACTCGGTGCGCGGGTGCGTGAGGATTTCGGGCGCGGGACCCTGCTCGATGACGTGGCCGTCGTCGAGGACCACGACGTGGGTGGCGAGCGAGGCGACGTCGAGCAGGTTGTGGGTGACGAGGACGACGGTGGGGCGGGTGGCGGCGAAACGGCGCGCGAGCAGGGAGCGGATGGCTGCGGCGGCGTCGACGTCGAGGGCGGCCATGGGCTCGTCGAGGAAGACGACGGCCGGATCGGTGGCGAGCGCGCGGGCGAGGGAGACGCGGGCGGCTTGGCCGCCGGAGAGCTGGAAGGGGCGGCGCTCGGCGAGGTGCGCGCAGCCGACGGCGGTGAGCTCGCGGCGGGCGCGGGCGCGGGCGGCGGCGGTGCGGTGGCCTCGGGCGCGCAGGCCGAAGGCGACGTTATCGAGCACGGACAGGTGTGGCAGCAGCAGCGGGCGCTGGGCGAGCAGAGCGATGCCGCGGTCGCGGGTTGGCACGTGCGTGGTGGCGTCATCGAGGACGCGCTCGCCGATGCGCACGGTGGAGCCGGGGCCCTCGAGCAGGCCGCTCATGACCTGCACGCAGGTGGATTTGCCGGAGCCGTTGCGACCGAGCAGCGCGACGACGTCGCCGGGCGCAACGTCGAGATGGACGTCGGTGCCACGCTCGGGAACGGCGATGTGTGCGCGGATGGCGCGGCCGCGCGGGGCAGTTCGGGCTGCGGTTTTCGCACCTGGCCCGTCGACGGATTCCGGGGATGCGGGGCCGCGAGTATGGGAGGCGTCGGGGGTATCTGCGGCGGCGGTGTTGGCGGCGGTGTCGGCGCCGGTGTCGGCGCCCGGGAGCTGATCGTCGTCGGATATTGCGGCGCGCCTCGTCGTGCCCGTGTGTTGCCAGGCCGTGATGGCGACGACGAGGATCGCGACGACGATGAGGACGGCGGCGAGGGCGAGCGCGATGTCGGGATCGGTTTCGCGCTGGAGGTAGATCTCCAGCGGCATCGTGCGGGTGACGCCGGTGAGCGAGCCGGCGAAGGTGAGCGTCGCGCCGAATTCGCCGAGCGAGCGGGCGAGCGCGAGCGCCGTGCCCTGCGCGATCGCGGGGGCGACGAGCGGCAGCGTCACACGGCCAAGGATGCGCGAGGGGCCCGCGCCGAGCGTCGCAGCAATCGATTCGTGCCCTTTTTCTCGCACCTGCAGCGCGCCCTGCAACGCGACGACGAGGAAGGGCATCGAAACGAACGTCTGCGCCATGATGACGGCCGTCGTCGTGAATCCGATCTGGATGCCGATCGCGTCGAGCCAGGATCCGATGAGGCCGCGGCGCCCGAAGGTTTGCAGCAGGGCGAGGCCGGCGACGACGGGCGGCAGCGCCATCGGCAGCAGGACGAGGATGCGCGCGATCTTCACGCCGCGCCAGGAGCCGGACAGCAGCACGGAGGTGGGGATGCCGAGCACGACCGCGAGCACCGTGGAGGCGAGGCACGTCTTCAGCGAGAGCCACAGGGCCGTGCGCGCGTCGCCCTCTGCCATGATCTCGCCGATGCGGGCCCACGGCACGCGCGTGCCGAGGCCAACAAGGGGGATCGCGAGCGCCGCAAGGCCCAGGCCGGCCAGCAGGTAGAGCCACGCCGGCACAGTGCCGCGACGCAAGTTTTCTGGCATAACTGGAGGCTACCTCAGCTCGGCATTAGGGTTTTTTATAGCAAACTTTTCGGGAGGAACGATGGACACGCAGGACGCGAAAAACCTGACGGAGCAGGCGGGGCGCTCTGATGTGGTGCGCACGGGGGCGCGCATCGGCCATGCGGCTAATGGCCTGCTGCATCTCATCGTCGCCTATCTCATCGCGCAGCTCGCGCTCGGCAGCAGCCAGGAGGACACCGACCAGTCGGGTGCGCTCTCGCTGCTCGGCCAGTCCGCGCTGGGGGCCGTCTTGCTGTGGGTCGTCATCGCCGGGCTCGTGCTGCTCGCCGTCTGGCAGATCACCGAGGCGGTGACGCTGAGCAAGACGAGCAAGCGGATTTCGGCGGCGGGTAAGGCCGTCGTCTACCTCGTGATCGCGGGTGTCGCGTTCTTCATCGCGATCGGTTCGTCGACGTCCTCGGGCACCGAGGAGGAGGCGACGGGCACGGCGCTGTCGATGCCCGGCGGCCAGTTCCTCGTCGCGATCGCCGCGATCGTCATCCTCGCGATCGGTGGCTACCACATCTACAGTGGCGCGACGGCGAAGTTCTTAGAGGATCTCGACAAGAATCCGCCCGCGTCGCTGACGGCCGCGGGCCGGATCGGCTACATCGCCAAGGGGATCGCGCTGCTCGCGACGGGCTCGCTGTTTGGTTTTGCCGCGTGGCAGCACGATGCCGAGGAAGCCGGCGGGCTGGCCGACGGGATCGAAAAGCTGCGGGAGCTCCCCTTCGGGACGATCATCTTGCTCGCGATCGCCGTCGGCTTCGCCGCCTATGGCATCTACAGCTTCGCCAAGGCGAAGTACGCCAAGGTCTAGCGCGATCGCTACTTGGCCGCGTCGGCGCCGGCGCCGAAGCCGTAGTCGGCGAGGATCTTCTGCCCGCGCTCGGATAGCACCAGGTCGATGAAGGCCTGGGCTGCGGCATTGTCCGCACCCTTGGTGGTCATGGCAATCGGGTAGCGGTTGACGACCTCGTCGGCGCCGTCGACGTCAATGACCTCGACCTTGTCGCCCGCGGCCTTCGCGTCCGTCGTGTAAACGAGGCCCGCATCGGCTTCGCCGGCCTCGACCTTGCCGCGCACGTCGGTGACTTTTTGTTCCTCGGAGACGGGCTCAAGCGTGACGCCGAGGTTCTTCGCGAGGGTTTCGGTGGCGTTGCCGCACGGCACGCCGGGGGCGCACACGACGAGGCGCTTACCGGTAAGGGAGTCGTTGAGTCCCGTGATTTCGCCCGGGTTTCCGGCGGGCACGATGAGGGTCAGGACGTTGGTGGCGAATTCCTTGGCGTCGCCAACGAGGTTTTCCTCGGTGGCGCGCGTCATGCTCTTTTCATCCGCCGAGGCGAAGACGTCCGCGGGGGCGCCTTCGGCCATCTGGTCCACGAGCGTGGAGGAGCCTTCGAAGGAGAAGGTGACAGTGACGCCGGGGTGGGTGGTGGCGAGCTCGTCGGCGATATCCGAAAATGCCTTATTCAGCGAGGCCGCGGCAAAGACGGTGACATCGCCGGAGAGGTCCTGGCTGGCGGCGGTATCCGTCGCCGCGGGCGATGCGGCCGGGGCTTGAGTTCCGCCGCCGCCGCAGGCGGACAGCAGCAGCGCGCTGGCGGCCAGGGCTGCGAACAGGGCAGAGCGCTTCGAGCGGGTCGTTGTCATCGGGTCCTCCCCTGCGCCGCGGGATACTCGCGTGGCGGCTCCGGCCCGCGTCGTGGGCCGCTGGTGGCGCACACTCCGACGCCGCCACGCTTGTCAGGCTATCGCCTTTTGCTCGCCCAGCTACATTCCGATGCGGGTCATCGCGTCGTAGAACAGCGACCTGCCGAGGACCTCGGAGGCGAGGACGACGACGAAGGCGCACGTCGCGACGGTCGCGAGGGTGGGCAGCGAGCGGTGGGCGGCCGCGAAGCGGTACATGAGGAACCCGAGCAGGCATGCCCCGATCATGAGCAGGAGAACGCGGGCGAGGAACCAGTTGTTGTAGAACGCGGCGCGCGAGGCCTCCGGCATGGCCGGGTCCGCGCCCATCGTTGTGAGCTGCAAGATGAGCAGGACGATCTGGGCGATGGCGAGGGCGACGATCGCGACCGCGAGGATCTCGACGGTGCGCTGCAGCATCGCCTGGGTGCGGTCATCGATCACGTCGTCGCGGCCGCCGAGGCGCCGGCGGCGCCACATCGTCACCGTGAGCAGGCCGGCCCCGACGGCGAGGGCCCCGAGGGTGAACGTCGTGACGAAGAACGTCGCGGGCGTGGTCCACAGGTGCCAGAACGGGACGGTGGGCAGGGAGGCGTAGACCATCGACATGACGTAGACGAGGCCCAGGCCGATGAGCGCGGTGATGACGCCGAGGGCCTGGCGCAGGCGCGGGCTGCCGATTTTCTTCCACTGCAGGAAGGAAAAGACGAAACCGGCCGCGGCGAATCCGACGCCGAAGAGGATCTCGCGCGAGAGCCAGCTCGAGCCGAGGTGGCGGAAGGTGTTCAGCGCGTTAAACGGGTTACCGAGGTGGAGCATCGAGCCGAGCAGGCCCAGCACGAGGATCGGGCCGATGGCGAACAGCGCCGGGTCGGTGAGCTTGTCGAGCACGTTCGTGGCGGGCACGTAGTCGAGGCCGAAGCGCTTGAGCAGCCGCGCGATCGGGTTCGTGGGCTCGCTGGTCGCGGCGCTGCTCGTCGCTGCGCTGCTCGTCGTCGCATCATCCGCGGCGGCGGGGGCGGCGCCGCGTCGTTCGGCGTCACTCAGGTGGTAGAGCCGCGGGCCGATCACCTGGATGAGCCCGAGGATCACGAAGGCGCCCACGCACATCTGCGCGAGGATCGTGAAGGAGATGAGGGGCAGTTCGTGGACGTTCATTGCTAGATCTCCCGCGGGTTCATGATCTGGCCCGTGCCGGAGCCGGAGGTTTGCGCATCGCGGTGCGGCGTAATGACGAGGTGCGGCCGGGTGATCGAGGGATCGGGCAGCGGCTCGGTGTTATCGACGTGGCCGTGCTCATCGCGCAGCTCGTCGATAGGGCCCCAGCCGAGCGCCCGCGAGGGGCAGGCGGCGACGCAGGCCGGGTCCTTGCCCTCGGAGCGGTAATCGGCGCACAGGTCGCACTTGGTCATGTGGCCAAGGCCGGGGTGGTACTGCGGCGCGGAATAGGGGCAGGCCCATTCGCAATACCGGCAGCCGACGCACTTATCGGCGTCGACGGAGACCGTACCGTCCTCGTTTTGGTGCATCGCCGTCGTCGGGCAGACCTTGACGCAGATCGGGTCCTCGCAGTGGTTGCACGAGATCGAGGTGTAGTAGGAAAAGACGTTGGGCGTGACGGTGTTGCCGTCACGCTGCCAGCTGCCGCCGGTGTATTCGACGACGCGGCGCCAGGTGACGCCTTCGGGCAGCGAGTGCTTATCCTTGCAGGCGATCTGGCAGGCCTTGCAGCCGTTGCACAGGGTCTGGTTGAAGTAGAATCCGAGTTTTTCCGCCATGATGTCTCACCGTGCCTTATGCGTGGGTGCCGGCGTCGGCGGTCCCGAGCGCGATCGCGGCGAAGGCGGCGGCCTGGCGCGCGATGTCGTTCGGGCTCGAGCCGGACGCGGTCTCGAAGGTGGATGTGTAGGTCACCGGGGCTTCGTTGAGGTCGATGTGCCGATCCGGGTCCGGATAGCTGGCGCCGGCGGGGGCCAGTTCGACTTCGACGAGGACGGTGTGTTGGCCGTTGCCCTTGGCGTACGGCGTCTTGTGTTGGCTAGTCAACATGTTGACGGCGCCGCCGTGATCGACTCCGTCGGCGTCGATGTTGAGCCAGGCGCCCTGCGGCACGGAGATGACGCCGGGCATGATGCGGGGCGTGACCATGGCGGGCAGCTGAATGGTGCCGCGATCATTGTGGATGCGGACCATGTCGTTGTTCTCGATGCCGCGATCCTTCGCGTCGAGGGTGTTGATCCACGCGCGCTGGTGGTGGGCCTCGCGGTTGAGCGTGAGGTTGCCGTAGGTGGAGTGCGTGCGGCCCTTAAAGTGGTGGCCGATGCACTGCAGCGGGTACTTCTCGTTCTTGCGGGCTTCCAGCGCGCCTTCCCAGGTGTCCACGTGCTCGGGCAGCGCGGTGATCTTGTCGCCCGGTAGCGCGTCGGGGAACTCCCACGTCTTGGACATGTCCCACAGCTGCTTGGAGAAGATCTCGATCTTGCCGCTCGGGGTATCGAGCGGGTTGGCGTCGGGATCGTCGCGGAAATCCTTCAGCGCGACCGTCAGGCCATCGGGGTTGTAGTACCGGTAGACGCCCTGCTCACGTAGTTCGTCGAAGCTCGGGAAATCGGGGTGCTCGGCGACCGTTTGCTCCTGCATCCAGCGCGCCCAGCCCTCCAGATCCCGGCCCTCGGTGAACTCCTCTTCGATGCCCATCCGCTTGGCAATCTCGGTGCACATTTCGTAGGCGGGCTTGGACTCAAAGATCGGTTCGATCGCCTTTTCGCCCATGATGAGGTAGGCCATATCGCCGGTGTATTCGCTCGGGATGAGGTCCCAGCGCTCGGAGGTGGTGCAGTCCGGCAGGATGAGGTCGGACATCCGGGCCGTCGCGGTGAACTGGTTGTCGACGGTGACGACGAATTCGCATTTGGTTTCGTCATCGAGGACGGCGCGGGTCTTGTTGATGTCGCCGTGCTGGCTGCCGGACATGTTCGAGCCGTAGTTGAGCAGGAACTTGATACCGGTTTGCAGGCGTTCGCGGCCGCGCACGCCGTCCTTGAGCTCAGTCATCTCTTCGCCGTGGTCGATCGCGTCGACCCAGGAGTAGCACGAGATCGTCGTCGTGACGGGGTTGTCGCCGTCGGGGAACCACTGCGTGACCGGCCAGTAGTAGCCTTCGCGGCCGCCGGTGCCGCCGCCGGGGATGCCGATGTTTCCGGTGAGCGCAGCCAGTGTGTAGATGGCGCGGGCCTGGTTCTCGCCGTTGGCGTGGCGCTGCGGCCCCCAGCCCTGGGAGATGTTGACTGGCTTGGTGGTGCCGAGTTCGCGCGCGAAGGAGACGATCTTGTGGGCGGGCACGCCGGTGATGTCGGCCGCCCATTCCGGGGTCTTTTCGACGCCGTCCTCGCCCTGGCCCATGATGTAGGCGCGGTAGGAGTTGTTCGCCGGCACGCCGTCGGGCATGTGCTCTTCGTCGTGGCCGATGCAGTACTTATCGAGGAAGGCGGTATCGGCGAGGTTCTCGGTGAACAGGACGTGGGCGATGCCCGCAACGAGGGCCGCGTCGGTGCCGGGGCGAGGCGCGATCCAGTCGTCGGCGAGCACGGAAGCGGAGTCCGAGTAGCGCGGATCGACGACGATGATGCGCAGGCCCTTTTGGTGGGCGAAGTTCGACACGAAGGTCAGGCCGCCGCCGCTCATGCGGGTTTCTTGTGGGTTGTTACCCCACAGCACGAGGAGTTTGGAGTTCTCGATGGCGTCTTCAAACGAGTTGGAGATCTGCTCATCGGGGGCGCCGTAGTGGAAACGGGTGCACTGCGAGATCTGCAGGTAGGAGTAGTTACCGTAGTAGCCGAGGAAGCCGCCGAGTAGGTTGAACAGCCGCGGCCAGCCGCCGGAATAGCCCAGGTGCGCGTTCCACACGCCCGAGCCGTAGTTCTTGTAGATCGCTTCGTTGCCGTAGGTATCGATCGTATGGCGGAGTTTTTCTGCGAAGAGGTCGAAGGCCTCTTCCCACGTGATCTCCTCGAACTTGCCCTCGGAACGCTTCGCGCCCTCGACGCGCTTGAGCGGCGCCTTGATGCGGTCGGGGTTGTAGATCCGCTGACGCATGTTGCGGCCGCGCGGGCAGGCGCGGATCTGGCGCCCGAGCAGCGAGTCGTCGCCGGTGTTGTCCGGCAGGACGCGCACGATCTGTCCGTCGTTGACGACGAGGCGCAGCGGGCAGCGCGAGCCACAGTTCACGACGCACGCGGACCAGACTTCCTTGGCGCCATCGGGCAGCGGGCGGTATTCGACGTTGCGGTTATCGAGGCCGAAGGTGTCGGACTCGGAGGAGCACCCGGCCGCGGACATGAGCGCGGCGCCGGCCCCCACGGCCGAGCCCCAGGCCAGGACCGAACGGCGGGTCATTCCGGGGCGTGGTTCCGCCTCGCTGGCTCGTTCACCTGAATCGATCGTCATGGTCTGCCTCCTGATGACCCGGTCTACCTGTGTCACGAGTGGGGCTGCGCGAGTTTTTTCGCTAACAATGCCCCACACCAATTTTTATATACGATTTCGCTGGTGTCTCCATTGTGGTGACAGCAGTGTCGGAGAAACCTGGGACTCTCGTCCTACTTCGCCCATGAATTTGCCGGAATACCGCAGAAAAACCAATGTAATGTTCACCCAAAACAGCAGCCTCAGAAGAGCCGCTGATCGTGGACCATGGACAGGAGCAATTACCCAACGTCAGAGTTGCGAAAAATATGGTTTCGATAGTCGCAATAAAGCCCACAAAAACCCCAAGCGATAAATCATGAAGGTCATTCCATGCAGAATGAGTCTGAGCTCATTGGAACGCTGTGGGCGGGTCAAACATCGGCGTGAGTTCGATATAGGCGGAATCCAGGCCACGGTGACAATGAGAGCCTCGCACGTGGGCGCCCCACCGCCGATTAGTCGGTTTCGCCTCCGCTTCTCCGTTACGATCAACTCACCACCAACCCATGTTAAGGAGCTCACAGTGTCGGCAGATATTGCGGAACGACTGGCTAGTCTCGCCACCAAGATTGCGCAGCAGAAGGCGACGATCGAAACTGAAGAAGCGACAAAGAACGCCTTCGTCATGCCGTTCATCTCACTCGTTCTGGGTTATGACGTGTTCAATCCGAACGAGGTAGTACCAGAGTTCACAGCTGACATTGGGACTAAGAAGGGCGAGAAGATCGACTATGCGATCGTCAAGGACGGCCAAGTGCAGATCCTCATGGAGTGCAAACACATCGGCGCTCCTCTAAACATCAAGCACGCCTCACAACTCTTCCGGTACTTCGCGGTGGCTAACGCCCGCATCGCTGTGTTGACGAACGGCGATGAATATCAGTTCTTCACGGATCTCGACGCCCCCAACAAGATGGACGAGAAGCCATTCCTCGTCGTGCAGGTGTCCGACATGGACTCCGCGTTGATTCCGGAGCTGAGGAAACTCACGAAGGACGCTTTCGACCTTGACTCGATCATCAATGCAGCGGAAGAACTGAAGTACGTCGGCGAGCTGAAGCGTGTCCTCGCCTCGCAGTTTTCCTCTCCGGATGCCGACTGGGTCAAGTTCCTGACTGCTCGCGTCTACGAGGGCGCGTTCACTCAGAAGATCCGTGGGCAGTTCACGCGACTCGTGGAAAAGGCGGCCAAGCAGTTCCTTAATGACCGCGTTAATGATCGCTTGAAGGCTGCCCTGGGTGGACAAGCCATGATCGGAGACGACGAATCGGTGTCCTCCCCCGAGGCAAGCGAAACCGCAGCAGAACAGGCGATTGAGAAAGTGGAGAAGCGCGAAGGAATCGAAACTACCCTGGAGGAGCTGGAAGCCTTCCACATCGTTCGAGCCATCGCCTGCAGCGAAGTGCTTCCTTCACGCATTGCACAGCGAGACACCAAGACCTACTTTGGCGTCCTTCTCGATGACAACAACCGCCGACCGATCGCCCGCCTTTGGTTCAACACTTCCCAGAAATACATCGGGTTGTTCGACGCGGATAAGAAGGAAACTCGGCATCCAATCGACTCTCTCGATGAGATCTACCAATTTGCAGACCAAATCCGCAAGGCCGTCCACTTCTACGACTGACGGGCCTACGTCTCCGGCTAGGGCTTTGACGACGGCTATTCGTCGATCTTGATATCGCTGATGACGACGACCGAGTCTTCGGCGGGCGTACCTACCGCCTCGACACACCGGGCGACCTCGGGCAGGTCGGGGAAGTCCTTGGCGGTGAAGTATCTGCCGCCGCCCATGACGGGTTGCGACGCAGCCGTTCTTGGCGACGAAGGTTCCCCACCATGCGGCATCGAAGCTGATGCCGTCCTCAGTTGGCGACCTCGACAGGATAAGGTCATCGCTCGGTTCGAATGTCGTCGTGGCAGGCGTCGTGCACCCGGAAATCATGAGTGCTGACACTGCAGCCGCTGCCGCGATCGCTTTTGCTGGCACCATTACCATGCGCGCTCCCCCGTCGTCGTTACCCTTTCAGGTTGACGGCTGGGGCGTGCGCGGCGGTAGTGCTACCGCTCAGTTAGACCTCCTTGAGGGCGGCGACGACCGCGGCGAGGGACTCCTTGGCGTCGCCGAAGAGCAATTGCGTCTTGTCCGAGAACAGCAGCTCGTTTTCGATTCCGGCGAAGCCGGGACGCATAGAGCGCTTGAGGAAGAAGACCTGGCCGGCGTAGTCCGCGTTGATGATCGGCATGCCGTAGATCGGCGCGGACGGATCGGTGCGGGCGGCCGGGTTGACGACGTCATTGGCGCCGACGACGAGCACGACGTCGGTAGATGGCATGGCCGCGTTCACGTCGTCGGCCTCGATGAGCAGCTCGTAGGGGACGTTCGCTTCGGCGAGCAGGACGTTCATGTGGCCGGGCATGCGGCCCGCGACGGGGTGGATGCCGTAGACCGCGTCGATCCCGCGCTCGCGCAGGGCGGTGACGAGCTCGGCGCAGGTGTGCTGGGCCTGGGCGACGGCGAGCCCGTAGCCGGGAACGACGACGACGCGCGAGGCGTAGGCCAGCGCGATCGCGACATCGTCGCTTTGGGCGCGGCGCACCGGACGGTCGGACTGCTGGGTGGAGCCGGCCGTCGAGCCGCCCTTGAGGGCGCCGAACAGGATGCCGAGCACCGAGCGTCCCATCGCGCTCGCCATCGCGATCGTGAGGATGGAACCGGAGGCGCCGACGAGGGTACCGGCGACGAGCATGAGCGTGTTAGGCATCGCGAAGCCGGAGGCCGCGACGGCCAGGCCGGTGAAGGCGTTGAGCAGGGAGATGACGATCGGGACGTCGGCGCCCCCCACGGGCAGCACCGTGAGGACGCCGGAGGCCAGGCCCGCGATCAGCAGCGCGAGGCCGAGCCACACGTTGCCGGTGACGGCGACCGCGACGGCGAGCACCGCGCTGATGAGCATGGTGCCGCCCATGATCGCGGGGGCCGCGGGCAGGACGATCGGTCGGCCCGTCATGATGCCCTGGAGTTTGGCGAACGTCAGCATCGAGCCGGCAAACGACAGGGAGCCGACGAGGATCGCGAAGGCCGTGGCCGAGGTCGCGAACGTCGAGCTCGCCCCGCCCCATTCGGTGAGCTCCATGATGCCGACGACGGCCGCGGCGCCGCCGCCCACGCCGTTGAAGATCGCGACGAGCTGGGGCAGGTCGGTCATTTTGACCATGCGCGCCCACGGCACGGCGATGAGGCAGCCAAGGATGATCGCCACGAGGGTGACGGCAAGGTTCGCGCCGTAGAAGTCGGTGGAGAGCAGCGCGGTGACGACGGCGAGGGCCGCGCCGGCCGCGCCGAGCACGTTGCCGCGGCGCGCGTGCCGCGGGTTGGACAGGCCCTTGAGGGCCAGGATGAAGCAGACCGCCGCGACGAGGTAGAGCAGGGCGGCGACGTCGTAGCTGAGGAGCTTCACTTGGCCTCTCCTTCGTTTCCGACGGGCTTGGGCGCCTTCTTCGCACTAAACATCTCGAGCATGCGGTCGGTGATGACGAAACCGCCGACGAGGTTGACGGTGGCGAGCAGCACGGCGATGAAGCCGAGGACCGTCAGGATCCAGTTCGGCGAGTGCGCCGTGACGAGGATTGCGCCGACGAGGATGATGCCGTGGATGGCGTTCGCGCCGCTCATGAGCGGCGTGTGCAGCGTCGAGGAGACTTTGGAGACGACTTCGACGCCGACGAATGCGGCGAGGACGAAGATCGTGAGGATCGTGATCACGGCTGGTCTCCTTCGGTGGGCTGGGCATCTTCGGCCGGAATGGGATCGGGTTCGGGTTCCGGATCGCTCGGGCCGGTCTCGGGGGCGGCGAGGCGGTTGACGCCGTCGTGTGTGATGGCTGCGCCGTCGAGGATGTCGTCGGCGAAGTCGACGGTAAAGCCGTCGTCAGTCACCAGCAGGTTGATGATGTTCTGGACGTTCTTCGCGTACAGGCGGGAGGCGTCGGCGGGCAGGTCGGCGGCCGGGACCGTGAGTCCGACGATGGTGATCTCGCCGTCGCCACGGGCGGAGGGGACCTTGACATCCTCGCCCGCGACGGAGCCTTCGACGTTGCCGCCGGAGGCCGCCAGCATGTCGATCACGACGCTGCCGGGGCGCATCGCGGCGATCATCTCGGCCGTCGCGAGGCGCGGCGCGGTCTTGCCGGGCACGCCCGCGGTGGTGATGAGGACGTCAGCGTCGGCGATGTGCGGGGCGAGCGCGGCCTGCTGCCGGGCGGCGGAATCCTGCCCGAGGGCGCGCGCATAGCCCCCGGTACCCGTGCCTTCGGCGGTATCGAGGCCAACGTCGATGAAGGTTGCGCCGACGGAGCGCGCCTCTTCGGCCGAGGAGGGGCGGATGTCGTTCGCAGCGACGTTCGCGCCGAGCCGCTTCGCGGTGGCGATCGCCTGCAGCCCGGCGACGCCGATGCCCAGCACGACGACCTTCGCGGGCGGGACGGTACCCGCGGCCGTCATGGCAAGCGGGAAGAACCGCGGCAGGCGGATCGCCGCTTCAAGCACGCAGCGGTAGCCGGCCGCGAGCGCCTGCGAGGAAAGAACATCCATCGCCTGCGCGCGCGAGGTGCGCGGGACTTTTTCGAAGGCGAGCGCGGTGACGCCCGCCTCGGTCAGGGCCGCGAGGCGCTCGTCGGTAAAGGGCGCCATGAGGCCGATGGTGACGGCGCCGCGCCGCAGCCGCGCGATCGCTTCGGGCGGTAGCGGGGTGATGTGCGCGAGGACGTCGATCGCGGCGAGGTCGATCCCGGCGACGACGTCGGCGCCAGCCTTTTCGTAGTCCGCGTCGGTGTGCCCGGCGGCGAGGCCCGCACCGTTTTCGATGAGGACGCGATGGCCCGCGCGCGTGAGGGCAGAGGCAGTTTCAGGAACGAGAGCAACCCGCGTTTCTGGCGCTGGCTCGCGGGGGGCAGCAATGGTGATCACGCCCCTAACGATAGGCGGTGGACCGCACATTTATCTGGGACTTGAGACAGGTGAAATCTCGCGAATCAGGCTTCGACGGCGGTTAAGTTCGCGAATCTCGAAAGACGTGGGCGACGCGAGGAATGCACCTGCAGCGGTTCCGAGTGCATCGACGATCTGCACGGATCCGTCGGCCAACTCACGGCGGCGGCTACAACCACTTACCTGTCGCTGTGGGCTGCTTCCTTCGCCGCGTAGTAACGGCGACCTACCACGGCAATGAGGGCAAATCCCCCGACGCCGATCCACGTCCTAGGCTCAAGTCAGGCGGAGAACTGGAAACCCTCGCGCGTGATGAACAGGGCGATGAGGATCCGGGCCACGAGCGTGACGATGAAAAATGCGGTGATGTATGTGCGTAGGACGGCGACGCGTTGGTCGCGGCGATCGCCAATCATGGCCCCCCTTGATGGCCTGAAGCGGCGCTTTAGACCAACATAATCGTCCCCAGCAGCGAAATGATGGCGGCCACCACACCAAGAATTGCGCCAAGTCCGAGGGCTTTCGCCCCGGAAGTCACGAGCTTTTTAAGCCGCACGCCCGCACCCATCGCGACCATGGCGCAGATCAGCAGGATCGTCGCCGCCGAATCGGCCGCGGCGAGGAATGCGGCCGGCAGATCCGTCAGCGACCGGATGATGACCATCAGCAAGAAGCCCGCCACGAACGCCGGGATGATCGGCGGCCGCGAGGTATCGCGCGCTCGAGTGTGATCGACGCGGCGCCCGGCAAGGACGTCGTCGGCTTCGCTGCGGGAGACCTGCTCGGCGGCGATCCGCTGGGCTCGGCGGGTTTCGAGGGCGCCGACGAGCGCGACGAGGGGCGCGAGCATGACGACTCGGCCGAGTTTGGTGACGACGGCGGTATCAACCAGCGCGGTCGCGGCGCTCGCGTCGGTCACGTGCGAGGCGGCGATTCCGGCACCCGCGACGACCTGCCCCACCTCGTGGACGGCGGCGCCGATCCACACCCCCGCCGCGTTCGGGGCGAGCGAGAGGAGCGCCGCCAGCGGCGGCAGCGCGAGCAGGGCGACGGTGCCGAAGAGCGTGACGGAGGCGACGGCGGTCGCGGCCGCTTCGTCGGTGCTTGCTTCCTCGTCATCGCTGCGCACGACGGAACTCATCGCTGCGACGGCGGCGGCCCCGCAGATCGCGGTACCCGTCGCGGTTAGGACCGTCGTCGCGTGTTCGATGCGCAGCAATCGCCCTAGCCCCAGCCCGATGGCGTAGGTCGAGGCGACGGTCACGACGATGATCGCGATGACGCCCCAGCCGAGTTCAAGGACCTGCGGGATCGAGAGCCGCAATCCCAGCAGGACGACGCCGAGCCGCAAAATCGTGCGGCCCACGAACGCGAATCCGGGCTCGGCGGCCGCGGGAATGAGACCGGTATTGCGCAAGAGGACGCCCAGGATGATCGCGACAAGCAGCGCGGACAGCAGCGGCACGAACGCATTGACGCCATAGGCGATACCGGCCGCGAGCGCCGCGATGGCGATGCCGGGCAGCAGGCGCGGGAAACCAGCGATCCAGGTGCGGGCGCGGTGGCCGCGGGAGGGTCGAACTACGCGGGGGTCGTCAGATAGCACCCCGCTATTGTGGCCCTCCCGGCCCGCATCAGCCATAACCGGTCGGGTGGCAGTTATAAGGTTTTGTTATGCCGACGCTCTCCCGCCGGGACCTTGAGATCCTCGAATGCCTCGACGCGCACGCATCTTTGACCGCGATTGCGCGCGAGCTCGACGTCTCCCAGCCGCTCGTGTCCTCCCGGATTGCGGCCCTCGAGCGATCCCTTGGCAGGCCGCTGATCGCTCGCAAAGCCTCCGGGTTCATGCCCGAGCCGGCCGCCTTTGCCCTGGCTCGCAGCGCCCGGCACGCCCTGCTCGCCCTGGACGCCACCGACGATGCATTTGCCGCGGCCGCGGCCGGCGCGGCCATAACTCCGGGGGCGCGCGTGCACATCGCGGCCTCGCTCACCATCGCCGAGCATCTGCTGCCCGCCTGGCTCTCGGCGCTCGGGCGCGAGCCGAATATCTCGGTGGACGTCATGAACTCCGCTCGGGTGCATGCCGCGATCTCGTCGGGGGCCGCGGAGATTGGCTTTATCGAGGGCGCCTTCGATCCACCGGGTGTGACGACGTGGCCGATCACGCGCGACGAGCTCGTCCTCATCGCGACCCCAGATGCGGCAGCGGCCCACGCCCTGTCCGGAGACGCGGCGCTCACCGCGGCCCGCCTCATCGAGCTGCCGCTCGTGCTGCGTGAGGAGGGCTCGGGAACTCGCGAAGTCCTCGCCGAAGCATGCCTACGCGAGGGCACCTACCTGCCCTCGCAGCTGCCCGAGGTCTCCTCGGCTGCCGCGATCTTGCGGGCGGTGGCCCACGGCTCCCTTGCCGTCGTGCCGCGCCTGGCCATTGCCGCGGAGCTCGCGGCCGGCACGTTCGTCGAGATCCCGACGACGCTGCGCCTTGGCCGCGAACTGCGCATGATTACGGGCGACGGCGCGCGGCTTTCTACCACCGCGCGGCGCCTCGCCCGCATCGTTCGGTCCGAGCGTTAGCGGAACAGCGAGAACGTCACCCCGCCCACGGCCACGAGGCCCGCAATGATGATGAAGATGTTCGAGGCCTGCTTGCGGTAGGGCCTGAGCGCCTCCACCTTGTAGATCGCGTACATCGGCATGAGGTAGAGGATCGAGGCGATGACCGGGCCGGACAGCGATTCGATCAGAGCGAGGATCTCGGGGTTGATGATCGCAGCGGCCCACGTCGTAAGGAAGATGAACGCTGCCACGCCGAGCGCCAGCTTCTTCTCCCCCATCGACTTCGTCGCATTCGGCGCGATATTTCGCACGATGCCAGCCGCGCCCTCGGCCGCGCCGAGGTAGTGGCCGAAGAACGAGGAGCAAATCGCGGCGATCGCGATGGCCGGGCCGAGGTAGGCGATGACGGGCGCGCCGTGGACGTTTGCCAGGTGCGAGAGCACGGGCAGGTTCGCTTCGCGCGCCGCCGCAAGCCCATCGGAGCCGAGCGCCAGCACGCAGGACCACACGAATGAGTGAGACATCAGTGTCCTTATCGGTGGTCGTAAGTAGGCCGAAAGTGAGTCAAACAGGGCCGAGCCGGGACTTTCAGGCCCAGCGATGTCCGATTCGTCGTGATCTTCCGTACGTTGTGGGTGCGGGCTTTAGAATCGATTCATGACTGCTTTTGACGACGGCGCGAGCACGGATGCGGACATCGTCCGCGAGGTGCTGACCTGGAACGATTTCGGCGCGAGCGCGCGCCAACTGGCCCAACAGATCGTCGACGATCACTGGCGGCCCGATCTCGTCGTCGCCGTCGCGCGCGGCGGCCTGCTGCCCGCCGGCGCCGTCTCCTACGCCCTCGGTGTCAAGGCCATGGGCACGATGAACGTCGAGTTTTATACCGACGTCAACGAAACCCTCGACGAGCCGCTGCTGCTCGATCCGCTCATGGACACCACCGACCTGCCCGGCAAGAAGATCCTCGTCGTCGACGATGTCGCCGATTCCGGCAAGACGCTTGCCAAGGTGATGGAGTTGCTCGGCGAGTTTGAGGGCGCCGACGTGCGCTCCGCCGTGATCTACCACAAGCCGCGCTCGATCGTCGTGCCGAACTACGTGTGGAAGCAGACCGATGACTGGATCGTCTTCCCGTGGTCGGCCGAGCCGCCGGTGCAGCCGCGCTAAGGACACGATTTGGTGACATATCGGCAAGGTGTGTCATTTTCACCACATGGTGCATTAGCTTAGGGATACCCACCCTCGTGGTGTGCGCCACGCAGCCGAACCATGTCCGTGACTTTCGGCGCCGCGCACCCCTGGATCTAGGAGTGTTCCTATGAACTCACTTGTGCTCGCCGTCGTCGGCATCGCGATGATGCTGGCGGGCTACTTCCTCTACTCTCGCTTCATTTCGGCAAAGGTGCTGCAGCTCGACTCGAAGTTCGTCACGCCGGCGCACGAATTTGAAGACGGCATCGACCACGTCCCCACGAACAAGCTCGTGCTGTGGGGCCACCACTTCACCTCGGTTGCGGGCGCGGCGCCCATCGTCGGCCCCGCCGTCGCCGTCATCTGGGGCTGGCTGCCGGCCTTCCTCTGGGTCACGCTCGGCACGGTGTTCTTCGCCGGCATGCACGACCTCGGCGTGCTGTGGGCCTCGGTTCGCAACAAGGGCAAGTCGATCGGCTCCCTGTCGGGGCGCTACATCGGCGATCGCGGCAAGGTGCTCTTCCTCGTCGTCATCTTCCTGCTGCTGCTCATGGTCAACGCGGCCTTCGCCGTCGTCATCGCGGGCCTGCTCGTCGGCACGCCGACGGCCGTCATTCCCACGTGGGGCGCGCTCGTCGTCGCGCTGCTCGTCGGCCAGGCAATCTACCGCCTGAAGTGGAACCTGCCGATCGTCTCCGTCGTCGGCGTCGTCGCCCTGTACTCCCTCATCATCCTGGGCGACCAGGTGCCCGTCGTGCTGCCGGAGACCGTCCTTGGTCTGTCCGCCAAGGCGTTCTGGATCCTGCTGCTGTTCCTGTATGCCGGCGTCGCCTCGATGCTGCCGGTGTGGGTGCTGCTGCAGCCGCGCGACTACATCAACGGGCTGCAGCTCTTTGTTGGGCTCGGCCTGCTGTACATCTCGGTGCTCATCACGATGCCGACCGTCGTCGCGCCGGCCGTCAACCAGGCGGTGCCCGAAGGCACGCCCTCGATCGTGCCGCTGCTGTTCGTCACGATCGCGTGCGGCGCGGTCTCCGGCTTCCACGGCATGGTGGCCTCGGGTACGAGCTCCAAGCAGCTCAATAAGGAAACCGATGCTCGCTTCGTCGGCTACTTCGGGGCCGTCGGTGAGGGTCTGCTCGCGCTCGGTGCGATCATCGCGACGACCGCGGGCTTCAAGACGCTGGCCGACTGGGAGGCCGTCTACTCGGCCTTCGGCCAGGGTGGCGTGAACGCCTTCGTCGACGGCGGCGGCGCGATCATGGAAAGCGCGCTCGGCATCCCGCACTCGCTGTCCGCGACGGTGCTTGCGACGATGGCCGTGCTGTTTGCCGCCACGACGATGGATACCGGCGTGCGCCTGCAGCGCTTCGTCGTGCAGGAAGCCGGCGAGCTCATGGGGGTCAAGCTGCGGCACATCTCCGCGACGCTGATCGTCCTTGTCGTCTGCCTCGCGCTGAGCTTTGCGGCCGGCGCCGACGGCGAAGGCGGCATGATCATCTGGCCGCTGTTCGGTACGACCAACCAGCTCATGGCGGCGCTCTCGCTCGCGATCGTGACCGTCATCCTGCTACGCAAGAAGCGCCTCGCGCTCGTGACAATGATTCCGTTCGGCGTCATCTTGGCGATGAGCGTGCTCGCGCTCGTCGTGCAGCTGGGCACGTTCTATAAGGACGGCAACTGGCTGCTGCTCGTGCTGGACATCATCATCTTGGTGTGTGCGCTGTTCGTCTCCGTCGAGTCCATCCGCGCGATGGTCAAGGCGCCGACGCAGGGTGATCCGGATGCCGAGGTTCGCGCCGCCGAACCCGTCGAGCACGATATCTAACGCGCGATTGCGCAGCCTTGGTGGGCGGTCGGGCCGACGTGGCCGGCCGCCCACCCGGCGCGAGGAGAGGAGAGGTCATGACGCAGGATCCCGAGCGCTACGACGCCGTCGAGATCAATGGCGAGCGCCGCATTCCCGCGGGCTCGCTCGACTTCGAACCTCGCACCCTGAAGGAGAAATGGCAGGCGTTTAAGGCCGGCTGGCACGAGTACTACTACGCGCGCTACCGGGGCACGATGGCCCGCACCGCGCGCGATGAGAACGACTTTTTCATGCTCGTCGTCCTCGGCGAGGCGCTCGGCATCCCGAACCCCATGGCCTATGAGACCGCCGAGCTGTGGCCCTACCTGCGCGAAGACCTGCACGAATGGCACACCCGCATGGGGATGGAGCGCTCCCCCTTTGACCACATCGGCTGCTGCTAGGAGTCACATGCCCGCGATTCGCGATCTCGCCGATCACCACCGCATCCTGTTCTTTTCCGGCAAGGGCGGCGTCGGCAAAACGACGCTGGCCTCCGCCACGGCCCTCGCCCGCGCGCAGGCCGGCGGGCGCGTCCTCGTCGTATCGACCGACCCGGCCCACAACCTCGGCCACCTGTGGGACCGCAGCGTCGGTGCCGTTCCCGTCACCCTGTGGGAGGGGGCCGGCAGGCTCGATGGCGTCGAGCTCGACCCGGCCGCGATCGCGGCCGAGCACCTGGCCGTCGTCGGCGAGACGATGAAGAAATTCGTCGCCGACGGGATGCAGGGCCAGGTCGATACCTACCTCGCGGTGGTGCGCGATTCGCCGGGCACCCACGAGTCGGCGCTCATGGAGCGCATCGCGCAGATCGTCGTCGATGATGCCGCCGGGCGCTACGACCTCATCGTGTTCGACACGGCTCCGACGGGGCACACCGCGCGGCTCATGCACCTGCCGGACATGATGGCGCTGTACACCGATGCACTGATCTCGCGGCGGAAGAAGTCCGAATCGTTTTCCGACGCGGCCGAGGCGCTCGGCTACCGCAAAAAGGACAAGGAGCGCGAGGCCGATATCCGCGCGGTGCTGGACCGGCGCCGCACGCTCTTTACGCGGTTTCGCGAACACCTGAGCGACACCGCCGCGACGAGTTTCGTCCTTGCGCTGACTGCCGAGCGGATGCCCGTGCTCGAGACGATCGAGTTTGCCCGCTCGCTCAGTGAACTCGGGATTTCCGTCGGCGCGCTGGCCGTCAACCGCCGCACCCCGCCGGGCCTTGGGGAGGTCTTTGAGCAGCGACGCGCGAGCGAAGCCGACTACATCCGGCAGCTTGCGAGCGCGCTGTCCGCCCCCATCGTCGAGATCGAGATGCTCGGCGGCGAACCGACGGGCCTCGCGGCCCTCGAGGGGCTGGGCCGCTACCTCTAGTTCGCCTTCGCGGCGGCGATGGCGGCGTCGAGCACGGCGTCGGCAGAACCCTCAACAACGGCGAGCGTGTCGAGGAAGTCCTGGTGGCCGCCGTACCACGGGTCCGGCACGTCCAACTCGGTGCCGACGGGCGTTCCGCTCGGCAGCTCGGGATCGAACTCGCGCCACATGCGGACGTTATCCGCGCTAACCCCGTCGCGTTCGGCGATGCGCTTGAGCGCTGAGAGGTGCCGGTCGGTCATCGCGAGGACGAGATCGTAGCCGGCGAGCTCGCCGGGGCGGACCTGGCGGGCGGCGTGGCGCGGGATCTCGTAGCCCGCATCGCGCAGCACGCGCTGCGCGCGATCGTCGATCGGGTTGCCCGCCTCCTCATTGCTGATGCCGGCCGAGTCGACCTCGATGGCAAGGCCGCGCTCGGCGGCCCGCTGCGTCAAAATGACGTCGGCCATGGCGGAGCGACAGATATTGCCGGTGCACACGACAAGGATGCTGGGCTTAACGGATTTTTCAGTCATGGTACTAGTGTCTCAAAAAGGCTTGAATCCGGCTGTCTATGCCCTAAAAATGGGCCGCAAGGAGGAAGAGTGGGCGCCCGGGGGCCCAGTAGGCTCAGGGCGCTGCCACCCATGTTTCCTCTGGACGGATTCCGCTATGACCGCTCCTGCCACCTCGCCCGATTTGCCCGCAACCGAGGCGAAGGCCCCGCCCTTTGGCGAGGGCATCGCCCTGCTGGGGGCTATGTGCGCCCCCGCCTTGCGACGATCTGCCTCGGCATCGTCCTAGGGCTGCTCGGCACGGGCGTCGGGCTCGCCTCGCCACTGGCAACGAAGTGGGTCCTTGACACCCTGGGCACGCCGGGCGCGCTGGCGCGGCCCGTCACGATCCTTATCGCGCTGCTCGCTGTCGGCTCGATCGCCTACCTCGCGCAAGCGGTGGTGCTCGGGCGGCTGGCCGAAAACATCGTCCTCGATGCGCGAACGAGCCTCATCCAGCGGTTCTTTCGCGCCCACCTCGAGGACATTCGGGCCTTCAAAACCGGCGAGCTCGTCACCCGCGTGACCTCCGATACGGTGCTGCTGCGGGAAGCCGCGGCCACGAGCGTCGTCCAGATCGTCAACGGCACGGTTTCGCTCATCGGCACCGTCGTCCTCATGGCGGTGCTCGACCTGCCACTGCTTGGCACGACGCTCGCGGCGCTCGCCATCATCACGATCCTTGGGCTCGGGGCCTGGCGGGTGAGCTCCGGCGAACTCGCCGTCTCCACGCTCGTCGCCTTCCTGCTCTACGCCTCCAACATCGTCGACCCGGTCACGACGCTCGCCGACGCCTTCGCGTCCCTGCAATCGGGCCTCGCCGCCGCGGCCCGGATCCGCGAGACCGAACACCTCACCCTCGAGGACATGTCGAGGTCGACGCCCCGCAGCGCATGCACGCGGGCGTCGCCGCGGCCGTAGGTTTTCGTCAAACCGCGCACGCTGACGATCGGGTTTTCCACTGTGCTCACGACTTCAGCGTACGGACGAAAGTGACGCGAATATGTCCGCCCGGTTAAGGATGAGACCTCATGTCTCGCACCGTCAGAATCTGCTCGGCGCGGCCAAACGGCCCGGAGGTATCGTGCAGCACGGTGGAGGTCACGCCGATGCCGTCGGGGCCGATGGACTGTTGGACGTCGAAGCCGATCCAGTCCCCGGCCGGTTCGCGGTAGAGGTAGACCGTCAGGTCGACGTTGGGGAACATCCACTCGTCTTTCGAGCCGCGCGGCATGACGCCGTTCGTCGTGTCGGCCATGCCCATGAGCCGGGCAAACGGGCTGGTTTCCCGGCCCTCACACACGTCGTGCTTCGTCGTCATCCACACGACGCCGTTGCCCGGTCGGGAGCGGGCCGATTGCCGGAAGGTGGTGGCGCGGATGAAGCCTCCGGGCCATTTCGTCATCTCCGGATAGGGCTCGCATTCGGCGGGCCCGGGAATGTCGGTGTCCTCGTAGCCTTCCATTTCCGCCGAGTTGGAGGTCATGAGGCGCCAGGCGCGCAGCACGAGGAGTTCGCGGCCGTCTTTGACCATCACGGCCTGGATGAGTTCGATTGTTTTGCCGGGCCGGATCGTCTCGACGATAACCTGGAAGCGGCCGCCGTGCAGGAGGCCCATGATGTCGAAGGCGAGGCGGGCGAAGCGCTTGGCAGGACCGGCCGGAGTGGGGCCGTCTTGGAGTTCGACGTGGCGTTCGAGTTCCTGGGCGAGCAGGCCACAGGCCGCGGCCATGTGTTGCTGTTCCGGGTTCCACGCCCCCTCGGCGTGCTCCGTCGGTTCGAACCAGTTGCCACCAAGATGCCGGTAGAAGGCGCGCGTCGTCATGACCATGATCCTGGTCGAGGGTACGGTTTTGCTCAAGCAGGTGTGCCGCCTGGTAGGAGGTCAGTCTCCTGGCCGACCAAGAGCTGGCCCGATCTGTCCAAATTCCTCTTCGGCCACTCGCCAATCCTCCAGCTTCAGCGCGTCCGCGCGGCGGGCGAACCTGCCCGTGAGGTCCAGCGGCAGGCGATAGGCCCGGGTGAGATCGAGCGCGGTGCGCCCGCGCAGGAAACGGGCACGTCGCAGGCTCGCAAAGGCGAGGGCTGCCGGATCGCTCGCGGCAACGAGCCGGCCCAGATACGCTGCTTCGCTGTCTTTGGCCAGCACGATGACGGGCTCCGGCTTGTCAATCTTGACCCACGCGACCATGCCCGTTCGGTAGACGTGAAGGGACGTGTCATAGCTCAGGGGCGGGACCGCCCCGGTCGGCACAGGTGTGGCCGGCAGGGCGAGGCGTCGCACGTACCACCCGCGGAAGAGTTTTTCCGTCGGGAGCCCGTCGGTCATGAAGTCGAGGATCCCGCCGATTGCGCGCTTGATCATGAGCGTCCTTCGCCAGTTGGGTAGCCGAGGGCTGCGGCAACGAGCTGAAAGTCCGAGCGGCGAAGCTGCTTGCCTTCGCTATAGAGCTGATCGGCGGGCAGCTTCTTCAGGTGAGAGATATCGACCGCGTTGCGGTTTTTCAGGACATCGAATTTGGCCAGGTGCTCCAGCCGGATCGCCCCCGGCGTCGCGGGGTCTACCAGCGCCGCAATATAGGCCGTCTGACAGCGCGAGCACCACGACCGGTTCGATGGTGGGCAGCTTCGCCCACGCGATTGATCCAGGTTGGATAGCGCCCGTCGCGGGGGTTTCGGGCTTCAAGGCAGGCAGGTCGCCGCGCGTAACATCGGTGGCGCAGGCCTTGAGTTTTCGCATGCGACGTTTGCGTTGCGAGGGCTTTGATATGAACGCGTCGCCGACGAGATCCAGGGCCAGATCCACGAGGAAACTCATATCCCCATTATGGCGCAGTACAGTTGTCTCATGAATCCACCCGGGGGGCGGCGGCGACGGATCATTCTCGCCACGATCTGCGCTGTTCTTATCCTGGCGCTAGGCCTCGGAATCGGTCGCGCCCTCCCTCGCCATTTGAAGCCTTCCGAGCGGGTCGCTCCGCGCAGCGAAGATGTGCCGGCGGCGCTTCGCGTCGAGACGGTGTTTCGAACCAATCCCGCCGACAAACTCGTAGCGCTCACCTTCGATGACGGCCCGGATGAACGCTGGACCCCGAAAGTCCTCGACATCTTGGCTAAGCATCGAGCAAAGGCGACCTTTTTTGTTATCGGCTCGGCGGTGAAAAACTGCCGGATCTTATCGCCCGTGAAGCCCGGGAGGGCCACGAAGTAGGGGTTCACGAGTGGGAGCACGTCGACTATCTGCGGCAGAGCTTTTCCGACCTCAGCCGGCGCCTTAGCGAGACTAAAGCGGCGATTATCGCCGCTGGCGCCCCGGCACCGCGCCTTGGCCGCCCGCCCTACGGCCGTTTAGATTCGCCGTCGTTGCGCAGCTACGCCGATCTCGGTTTGACGGCCGTGCTGTGGTCCCACCATTTCCCCGGCGCCCACGCCGCCGAGGTGCGGAAGCGAAACGAAGCCTCCGCTTCGCCCGGCATGATCGCCCTCGCCCACGATGGTCGGAGCGATCCAAGCGATGAACTCATGAGTGAACTCGATACCTTCATCGGCAACCTCACGGCCAAGGGATACATGTTTGTCACGGTCAGTGAACTGGTCAAACGGTCGTAGCAATGCCGTTAACCGCGCTGATAATCTCGCTTATGAAGGCTGCGAGAAGCTAGGAGCATCGATGTCTACGCCTCACGATCCGTGGCAGGATGAGCGCCGCAATCCCCCGCACCAGTCCGGGCCGCGCTATTCCTATCCAGATGCTCACTATGCTCAGGGCGGCCCAGAGAATCCGGTTCCTGAAAACTACCCTCAGCCGGATCCGTACTACGCTCCTTATCCCCCGCTTCGACCCGCCCATGTCTCCCACCGTTCGCGCATTCTTGCAGCCCTGTTAGCGCTCTTTCTCGGGACCCTGGGAATCCACAACTTCTATCTCGGCTTTATCGGCCGCGGTCTCGCGCAGCTCCTCATCACGGTTTTCACGCTCGGATTTGGCGCAGTCATTACCGCGATCTGGGCGATTATTGAGGCGATCTTGCTGCTCGTTAACACGCAATCGATCGATGCCGAGGGACGGATCCTTCAGTAGCTCACGGGCGAGCTGTCTCCAGGGTTTTCTCAAGCGGTTCGTGGTCATCCAACGCTAGGTAGGCGAGGACGACGTTGGCAGCGGACCAGGCAAGCGGTGCCACCGCGCTCGGCTTTCCTTCGACGGAGACTTTTTCGGGGATCGCTCCCGTCTGCGTGGTGTGGGCGGCCGTCCACGCCAAGATCTTCTTGGCTTTCGTCGCTAACCCCGCCTCCGCCGCCACCCAGGCGTGCAGCGTAGTTTCGGGTGTCCACGACAGGCCATCCTTCTTCCACCCGGCCCCCGGAGCGTAGCCGCCGGATACCTCGACGAACTGGCGGGGCAGAGATTCCTGCCAAGCTTCGAAAGCCCCGGGCAGTGCGAGCGGTTGGAAGGGTGGGAGCGTGAACGCCACCGCAGCATCGGGCGCCGTGCCTCCGCCGTAACGGCCATAGTCTGGCCCGAAATGCTCCACAATCTCGTCAACGAGTCGGGCCGCCGTGGCCTCGGCGAGCACCACGATGCGTGAGTGTTCCTCCGACAGCTCGATCCCTTCCACGATGGGTGAAACGGCCCGCAACCCGGCGAGGGTCACCGCAGCCGTCGATAGCGTCAGGCTGGTTTCGCCACGCTCCCAGTAATCCGAGCTCGGCGCAGGCAGACCCGTGGCGGTTTCCCGCAGCATCGCATCCGTCGCCGCGAGAATGGACGTTCCGAACTCTGCCCAGAGAGCGCTTCGCTCATCCGGTCCCATGTGTGGCACGAGTTGGGAGAGTCCCCAGACGTACCAACCCACCGATTCGAACTGCGCTGAGCGGTCGTCGGGAGGAGTGCCATCCGGCTTATATCTGGCCCGGAACGTCCCATCATCGAGCTGGTGCGCGGCGAGAAACCGGTAGATCTCGGTCGCTGACTCAAGCTGCCCGGTTCTCGCTAGCGCAGTACCAACAAAGGCAGCGTCTCGCGGCCACACGTACCGCCAATTCGCCGACCAGCCGGCATACGCCACCCGCTGGGTGGGCACGATTCCGGCAACTTTCGGCGACAGCGTCGACACATCGCGCAGGGCGTTGCGTGCGAGCGCCGCAAGGGCCTGGCCCTCATCCGTCTCGGGAGTACTCGGGGCCGGCGAGGCAACCGACCACCCCTTGTCGCAGGCATCCAAGATCACCGACGAAGCCGCGTCTCCGACGGGGATCTCCTGGATCTGACCGTCCTTGTTAGGGCAGACGCCAGCCTGGAAAAGTGCCTGGGCTGGCGGATAGCTGCGGTGGCCGGACACCGCAGCTGCCGCGATCAGGGTGCCCACGGCAAGAGCGAGGACTGATAGGAGCTTGCGCCGCTTCGTTCCTATCCGGTCCATGTGTTCATGACATCGCCGAAGCGCTCGCCACTGAATCTAATGAGCACGTATCCAAGGAGGTTTAATCCGAGCGCAATCGGAAACACCACCCAGCTGACCGGATCGCCATTCACGACGTTGTAGATGACGACTGCCACCATCAACACGGTGAAGGCGATACCAAGCCACAAGATGATCGCACCGAGGAGCGGGATCCAGCGTCGTCCCGTGCCCTTAGCCATTCGGAGCTAGAACTCCCAGTCCTCGTCCTCGGTCTCTTCGGCCTTACCCATGACGTAGGAAGAACCGGAGCCAGAGAAGAAGTCGTGGTTTTCGTCGGCATTCGGGGACAGGGCAGCGAGGATCGCCGGGTTCACGGCCGTCGCATCCTTCGGGAAGAGCGCCTCGTACCCAAGGTTCATCAGTGCCTTGTTCGCGTTATAGCGCAGGAACATCTTGACGTCTTCGGTCAGGCCGAGCGGATCGTAGAGATCTTCGGTGTACTGCTCTTCGTTGTCGTAGAGCTCATCGAGCAGCTCGTAGGTGAAGTCCTTCAGCTCGGCCTGGCGCTGAGCCGACTGGTTCTCGATCGCGCGCTGGTACTTGTATCCGATGTAGTAGCCGTGGACAGCTTCGTCGCGGATGATCAAGCGGATGAGGTCAGCGGTGTTGGTCAGCTTGGCGTGCGCGGACCAGTACATCGGGGCGTAAAAGCCGGAGTAGAACATGAAGGACTCGAGCATGACCGAGGCAATCTTGCGCTTTTCCGGGTCATCGCCGTGGTAGAGCCCGAGGATAACCTCGGCCTTCTTCTGCAGGTTCGGGTTCTCCTCGCTCCAGCGGAAGGCTTCATCGATTTCCGCGGTCGAGATCAGGGTGGAGAAGATCGAGGAGTAGCTCTTAGCGTGGACCGACTCCATGAAGGCAATGTTGGTCAGGACCGCTTCTTCGTGCGGCGTCGTGGCGTCCGGCAGCAGTGAGACGGCGCCGACCGTGCCCTGGATCGTGTCGAGCAGCGTCAGGCCGGTAAAGACGCGGGTCGTCATCGTCTTCTCGTCCTCGTTCAGCGTCGCCCAGGACTGGATGTCGTTGGATACCGGCACCTTCTCCGGCAGCCAGAAATTCGCGGTGAGACGATCCCAGACTTCTTGGTCCTTCTCGTCCTCGATGCGGTTCCAGTTAATGGCCTTCACAGCGTCAATGATCTTGAGCTTTTCAGTCACGTCTCATCCTTTGTGAGCTTGGAGGGTGTCTGGCCCAATGGTGACACATTTTTGCGCTCGAGACACTGGGCGCGCGATAGCCTGAAGGCACCATGGCCGACAACGATTCCTTCGATACCTCCCACCCTGCGGCGCTCGCGCATCACAGCGCAATTCGCTCGATTCAGCGCGTCGTCGCGGAAACGGCGCCGCTGCAGGACGCGAACATCGCGAGCGCCGGGATTTTGCGGCTGCTGCGCGAGACGCGGCCGCTGGTGCTCACGGGCGCGGGGGTTTCCACGGATTCGGGGATCCCGGACTATCGCGGCCCGAACGGCTCGCTGGTGCGGCACCGGCCCATGACCTATCAGGAGTTTCGCCACGACCCGAAGGCGCGTCACCGCTATTGGGCGCGCTCCTTTGTGGGCTGGCGGCACATGGATCGGGCGCGGCCCAACCGGGCGCACGAGATTTTGGCGTCGTGGGCGGCATCGGGGTTGATCGCCGGGCTCGTGACGCAAAACGTCGACGGGCTGCATGCCGAGGCGGGCGCGGCGGACGTCGTTACTCTGCATGGCGATCTCGATATTGTGCGCTGCCTGGACTGTGGCGCGACGGAGGCGCGCGCGTCGCTCGATGCTCGGCTGGCGGCGGCAAACCCCGGCTACCTGGATGCGGTTCGGGTGGCCCCCGAGCTCGTCAATCCCGATGGCGATGTCACGCTCGATCAGGCGTGGGTCGATCGTTTCGTCATGGCGCCCTGCCTCGTGTGTGGTTCGCTCGCGCTGAAGCCCGACGTTGTCTACTTCGGGGAGAACGTGCCCGAGGTGAAAAAGTCGCGGGCGCGCGAGCTTGCGGCTGCGGCGGGCTCGGTGCTGACCGTCGGGACGAGCCTTGCGGTGACGAGCGGGTATCGCTTCGTGCTCGATGCGAAGGCGGCGGGAAAGCCCGTCGGGATCATTAATGGTGGGCCGACGCGCGGCGATGCGAAGGCCGATTACCGCTGGCGCAGCGACGTGGCGAGTGCGCTCGCCTGGCTGGATGCCCGCGTTAGGGGTTCGGCCAGCCGTTAGGGGTGCAGGGCGCGGTCTTCAGGGTCTGCTGCTGCATGACGTGGGCGACCTCGCCGGGGCCGGCGCACTTTTCGTGTAGCTGGCTGAGCAGGTGCCCGACCTCGTGGTTGATGAGGTAGTTGCGATACTCACTGAGGGTGCCGCCGGCCTCGGTGAAGGCCTCGGCGCCCTCGGACCAGCGCACGACGTTAATGACGGCGGCATCGCCGCGCTGGCAGGAAACCCGGCCGTGGGTGGGTAGCGGCGCGCAGAGTTTGTCGACGGTGTCCGGGGAGGCGAGGACGACGCGGATCTGGCCGCCGGAGGCGACCTGGGTGAAGGTGCGAGGCCAGGAGCGCGGATCGTTGAGGATGCCGTGGACGCGTTCGGCGAAGACGTCCGGATCGACCGGCAGGCCTTCTTCCACCTCGATGCGGTAGGGCATCGGCTGACCCTTCTCGCGTCCCGGCTTATCCTTCGAGACCGGCTGCAGCGTGCCCGAGGCGAGCTGCGGGATTTCGCCCGAGAGCATGCCGCCCTCATCGGCCGTCGGCGTTGGTGACGGCGTGGGGCTCGGCGATGGCGTGGGCGTGGGGCTCGGGGTGGCGGGCTCCGTCGTCGCCGGAGGTGTGGCCTTGGCCAGGCCGTTCGCGACCTGCGGCGCGGGTAGCGGCGTCGCCGTCGGGGTGGTGGCCGTGCGGGCGGGGCCCACGTCGTAGGTGGGCAGCAGGATGATGCCGGTCAGGCCCGCGACAAAGCAGACGAGGATGATGGCACGCGCAACCGCCGCGCGGGCCGGAGAGGGCGCGCGCGATGCACCGGGGGGTCGCCGGCGCCGGGAGGGATCGGGCGCGGTAGGCATCGGGTTTAGCCTAACGGGTTACGGCCGCGGGCACGTGCCAGACTAGTGTCATGCACACCACCGTGAAAGCGCTGTATTTTGCGAGCCTTGCCGCCCAGGCCGCGGCGCTTGGGATTCCCGGGCCGCGTTCGGCGCGCCAGCCGCGCCCGGCCGCGGCGGGTTCGCAAGTCTCCGCGACGGTCAAGGTGCTGCGGCTCGCGCCGCCGGGCGCCGACAAGCTCGTGCACGCTGCGCTGTTTGCCGCGCCGACGTTTCTAGGCCTGCGCGCGGGGTTCTCGCCGCTGCTCGTCGTCGGCAGCCAGCTCATTTTTGCGCCCGCGAGCGAGCTCGCGCAGGAGGAAGTCGTCGCCGGGCGCGGCGGGGCGCTGTCCGATGTGGCCGCCGACCTTGCCGGGGTCGCGCTTGGGGTCGCGGCGGCCGCTATTGCTTCGCGAGGTCGATGAGGCGGCCCAGGACTTCGCCGCTGGAGGCGCGCAACCCGTCGTGCTGGTACTCGTTGGTGAGCCAGACCCGAGCGCCGAGCATATCCGCGAGCGCGAGGGAGTATTCCGTCGGCACGAACATGTCCTCCGCGTAGACCGCGGCCGCGACGGGCACGTCGTTTTCGGCAAGGACCGCTTCGTCGTAGAGCGGGCTCCAGTCGGTCTTCGCGGCGAGGAGCTCCGCGGTGCCCTTCAGCGGGATGAGCGCGGGATCCTCGTCGAACTGCCAGGGGTAAATGTGCTCGCCGGTGAGGTAGAACTGCTCGCCGTCGGGCGAGTCGTCCTCGGCCATGCCGTCGAACTCGCTGCGGATGCGATCGGCCGCCCAGGCCGTGGGGATGCCGGCGAGGGCGGGCGTGGCGCCGGCGTAGATCGTCTCATGCATGAGGGCGTACAGCGGCCGATCGGCGAAGGAGAGCTGGTCGGCGGCGCGCACGAGGAACGGGATCGACAGGCGGCGTCGGCCGCGCACGGTGACGAAGGGGTCTTCCAGCAGGAAGTGCAGGGCGTCGAAGCCCGTCGTCGTGCCAAGGTTCATGCCGAGGGTGCGAAAGCGTCGGGCGCTGAGGCGCTCGCCGGTGGGCAGGCGCTCGTCGGAGGCTTCCAGGTGGCGCGCGATCTCGCGGATGAGTTCGGCGTCGGGGAAGCGCTCGAGGTAGACGCGATTGCGCCGGATCGTTTGCGCGTAGGTGCGGCGGTAGATGTCGTCGACGCTGACGCCGACGCCTGGTAGCCCGCCGGTGATATAGACCCCGGCGAGGCCCTCCGGCGCGCGCGAGAGGTAGGTCGTGAGGCAAAAGCCGCCGTAGGACTGGCCTAGCGCGAACCACGGCCCGGAGCCGAGCGCGGCGCGGAAGTCCTCGGCATCGGCAACGATCGCGTCGGCCCGGAAGTGCGTGAGGTAGTCCGCGCGCTCGGCATCGCTGCCGAGGCCGGAGAGCGTGAGTTCGTCGAGGCGGTGGGAGCGCCCGGTGCCGCGCTGGTCGAGCAGCAGGACGCGGTATTCCTTCAGCGCCCGACCGATCCAGCCGCTCGTGGGATCTCCCTGGCGGGGCGAGGGCGAGCCGGGCCCGCCCTGCAGGAAGACGAGGTAGGGGCGGTTCTCGCCGCCGTCGGCGATGATCTCGCGCGCGAAGACGGGGATGAGTTCGCTGGCCGAATCGCTGCGATCTAGCGGCAGGTGCAGCGTGTGCTCGTGGACCGTACAGCCGTGGACCCGGTAGGTCAGCGTCGCGGGCGTCACTCGATTGCTCCCGCGATCGCACCGAGGGCAGCCAGGCCGATCGCCTGCCGCGTGTGGGCGCCGCTCACGCCGGCGGCGCGGCGGGCCTCGCCGCGCGCGAAGATCTTCTTTTCGATCCACACCGTCAGCGCGATCGATGCCCCCGTCAGGGCAAGACCGCCCGCGATGAGGGTCGGCGTCGGAATATCGGCGAGGGTCTCGGCGAAGTCCTCGCGGTCGTCCGGTTCGATCTCCACTTCGGCGTTACGCTGGTGTTGGACGACCGCCGCACCCATCGCGCCGATGAGTGCAGTCTTGATGACGGTGCGCAGAGCTCGAGAGCGAATCACATCCGGCAGCGCGTAGTACACGAAGCTGCCCGCACCGACGGCGAGCGCTAATTGCGGGTTAATTCGGACATCGATGGCGGTCTGCTCTTCGCTCATACTCCCATCGTAGGGGGTGGGCCAGCGCCGCTAAAAAGTGCTCCACGGTGGTTAGTGTCGGCGATTCCGCCTAGCCTTGTGACCATGGACATACCTGCAAAGCTCCTTGCCGCCTACAACGATCAAATCACCCTCGAACTCACTGCCGAGACGGTCTACCGCCAACTCGCCATCGAGCTCGATTACCTGGACCTGCCGGGCATGGCTACCTGGATGCGGATCCAGGCGGAAGAAGAGGTCGTGCACGCCAACCGCTTCATCGACCACGTCCTCGATCGCGACGGCCACCCCGAGATCGGGACGATCGAATTCCCCACCGTCAAGGTTTTGACGTCCATTGACGCCTTCGAGGCCGCGCTCAAGCACGAGCAGAAGGTCTCCGAGTCGATCCGCGCCCTCTATCGTCTCGCCCGCGATGAGGACGACATCGACTCCTTCCCGCTCCTCTATGATTTCGTTAACGAGCAGATTGAAGAGGAATCCACTGTCTCGGAGATCATCGGTCGCATCAAGATGATCGGCGATGACGGCCCCGGAATCCTTCGCCTGGACGCCGAGCTCGGTGCCCGGTCCACCGTCGACCCGGAAACTGCTCAGGGCCTGTAACCGCCACCTTCCATGTCAATCGGAGTGAACAATGTCGAATAGCAATTCGTCGGGGGGACCTGTTCCACCGCAGCCACAGCCGCAGCCGCAGCAGCCGCCAACGGCGGCCTACCAGATGCCGGCGGGTGCCTCAGCCGCTCAGGTGCCGCCGATTCTGAGCAAGTACAGCGATGCCATCAAGTCTGGCGCGATCACGGCAAGTCTCATGTGGGTGACGGCTTTCGTTGTTGGCCTTCTTGGTCTGCTTCTCCTCATGGCCGTCTCTGGTGGGACCGGTCCCTTCAACGCCTCGTTCATCGCGCTGCTGTTTATTGCGGCAGGGATGTCCTTCGGCGGTGGCATCCACATGAGCGGCGGTGGGCCCCTGTTCGGCGATCAGGGGGCGCACGCGTCGATCGCCGTGCTGACCGGCACCATCATCGTGTCGATCGTCGGCTACTTCATCTTGAAAAAGCTCCGAAAGAACCGCCCCTTCGGATCCCTCGGTGCGCTGGTTGCCGGGATTGTGTCGCTCTGGTTGACGCTCTACCTCATGCACCTGGTGCTCTCCGCGATCGGGTCCCTGTTCCGCACCGGCGGATCCTTCTCGATCACGATGCGATCGGGTTTCGGCTTTCCTATCGTGGCCATCTTCCTCATCGCTCTCGTCCTGTGCGTGATCCTCGAGATCAATCGGATTACGGTCGCCGATACTCCGCTGAAGCTCTGGGGGATTCGCGCTCGGGAAGCCTTCCCGTTCCTCGCCTACACGATGCTTGGCACGGGTCTCATCACGCTGGTGGTGCTCGTGCTCGGCGGATTGTCCACCGGGGAACTACGCAGCACGGGCGCCGGTGGCGGATTCGCGGCGGCTATTTTTGCTCTCGGCCACCTCTTCTTCGCAGGGCCCGGACTCGCAATCGGGTCTCCGATGACCTTCAGCTCTCCCGGGGCGGGGTTCGGCTCCTATTCCGCAGGACTGTTTAGTTTCTTGCCCGCCTGGGCCTCGCTGATTTCGATCGTCGCCGCGTTGGCACTGCTGTTCGGCCTCGCGGTCTATCTCAGCCGCAAGCTGCCCCCAGCACCGATGATTCGGACCGGGGTATTTGCCGTGGTCTTCGCTATAGCCGGCATTATCGCGATGATTCTGACCGGGATCTCGGGCGAGCTCGGCATTCTCGAAGAATTGAACGCGCTCGGCGTGAGCGGCTTTGGCTCCGGAAGGATGGGGATGTCCTTCATCCTCGTCTTCGCTTATGCCCTGTGGGGTGCCACGATTGATCTCGTCGCTCGTTTCGTCGTTCCGGGAGCATTGCCGGCACTGAAGCAGGCCAAGCAGAAGGTGCAGCAGGTGAACCAGCCGATCGCGCCACCCGCCGCACCCGCTGCTCCCTCGGAAACGCCGCCGGCGTGGAATGCTCCGCAGTCAACTGCGGTCCCGCCCGCTGCTCCGCCGAGCGCGGCCCCCGATCAGCCACAGCAAAGCCCCACCCACGATTGGGGTCAGGCGCCGTCGATCCACGAGACACCAACCACTCAGCTGCCAACGCCCGCGCCGGAAAACCCATGGGAGCGACCCGCTCCTGCCTCCGAGGCATCTCAGCAGGGCCGCGGACATGACTGGGGCACCGGCATCCCTTCGGATCCAGCGCCGCGTGCGGACGACGTGGACAAGACCCGCCAGTTCGAGACGGTCGCCGAGGAACCCGCACCCTTCCCGGTCGTGGAGTCAGAGGACTCGGATCATGATTCTGCTGGCCTTGGGTATCCCGAGACGGAACAACGCAATATCGACGGACCCCCGGCGCCCCCGCCGCCGCCCGCCTAGAGAATGGAGAACCTCATGAAGATGTCCATTCGAAACCAGATCACCGGAAAAGTCGTGTCCGTAACCAAGGGCGAAGCCATGGCTACGGTCAAGGTCGAGATCGTAGGCGGTCACACGCTTACCTCCTCGATCACTCGCGA
Source organism: Bowdeniella nasicola (assembly GCF_900107735.1). Classification (GTDB taxonomy): domain Bacteria; phylum Actinomycetota; class Actinomycetes; order Actinomycetales; family Actinomycetaceae; genus Bowdeniella; species Bowdeniella massiliensis. Next base: position 190,076 of record NZ_FNQV01000004.1, read on the forward strand.
GTCCGCAGATGATCTCGGGCTTGAGCCCGGTAAGGACGTGACCGTACTGGTCAAGTCCACGGACGTCGCCCTCGGCGTCGAGGGCTAACTCCTCAGCGCTACGGCCCGGTTACTCCGCACGGCGTGACCGGACCGCTTGCATCCCCACGAGAAAGGTCCATCATGACGACCGTCCTTATGGTCTTGTCCGCCGCCCGGTTTTGGACACTGTCCGACGGAACGAAACACCCCACCGGCTTTTGGGCCGAAGAATTCGTCGTCCCCTACGAGACCTTCCGGCAGGCCGGCTGGGACGTCACCGTCGCGACACCCCACGGCGCCACTCCCGTCGTCGACGACATCAGCCTGAGCGTGACAGGTGGTGGCGGCCTACCCGGAACCATCAATGAGCTGAAGAAGAAACTCGCCGAGCTTCAGCCCATCCTCGACCATCCCGTTGATCTGTCCGATGTCGATCCGGACGACTTCGACCTCATCTTTTACCCCGGCGGTCACGGCCCCATGGAAGACCTCGCTCACGATCCCGTCTCCGGAGCATTGCTATCCAAGCGGATCACCTCCGACCGCCCGCTAGCGCTGCTCTGCCATGCTCCGGCGGCGATACTCGCGGCCACGAAGGATGACGAAACCAATCCGTTCGCCGGCCGGAAAATGACCGGATTATCGAACGCCGAGGAGAAACTCAACTCCTTTGGTCGCAAGGCGCCCTGGCTGCTGGAAGACGAACTCAAGCGCGTCGGAGTCGACTACTCAAAGGGGCTGATCCCCTTGCGTTCGCACATCGTGATCGATGGCAACTTGTTCACCGGGCAAAACCCAAAGTCGTCCAAAGACCTCGCCGAGGCAATCGTTGAGCGGTTGAGTTCATCCTCGCCCGCGCGCTAGTTCGCCATATCGGCAAAGCGCGCGTAGTGGCCCTGGAAGGCAACGCCGATCGTTGCCGTGGGACCATTACGATGCTTGGCCACAATAATGTCCGCCTCGCCCGGACGCTCCTCACTGGGCCCATAGGCATCTTCGCGGTGCAGCAGCATGACGACGTCAGCGTCCTGCTCGAGTGATCCCGATTCACGCAGGTCGCTCATCATCGGTTTCTTGTCGGTTCGCTGTTCCGGTCCACGGTTCAGCTGCGCCACCGCGATCACGGGAACTTCGATCTCCTTTGCCAGGAGCTTGAGCGCACGCGAGAACTCCGAGACTTCCTGCTGACGGGATTCCACCCGCTTGCCCGAGCTCATGAGCTGCAAATAGTCGACCACCACGAGCTTCAGATCGTGCTGCTGCTTGAGCCGGCGACACTTGGAGCGAATCTCCATGAGCGACATGTTCGGCGAGTCATCGATGAACATCGGGGCTTCCGACAACCGTGACAACGTCGCGGCAATATTGGCCCAGTCCTGATCTGACAGGTACTTACCCTTGCGCAACTCCTGCAGCATGATCCCGGATTCGGCGGCAAGGATACGGGTCGTCATCTCGGTGCGGGACATTTCCAGCGAGAAGACAACCGAGGCGAGCTTGTTGTGCACCGAGGCGGAGCGGCAGATATCGAGCGCAAGCGTCGACTTACCGATCGCCGGGCGGGCCGCGATGATGATCATCTGGCCGGGATGCAGACCGTTCGTCAGCTGATCGAGATCCCGGAAGCCGGTGGGGACTCCCATGAGCCCATCGGTGCTCGCAGCCGCAGTCTGAATTTCCTCGGTGACCTCGTCGAGGATATGGCGAAGTGCCACATAGTCTTCGGTGTTGCGGTTTTCCCCCACCGCGTAGACCTCGGCCTGAGCCGAGTTCACGAGGTCTTCAACGTCGCCGCCGTCCGTGGCGTAACCGAGCTGGGCGATCCGGGTTCCTGCCTCCACGAGGCGACGCAGCACGGCCTTCTCCCGCACAATCTGCGCATAGAACGCAGCATTCGAGGCGGTGGGAACCGACGAGATCAGCGTATGGAGGTAGGGAGCTCCCCCGACGCGGCTAAGTTCCCCACCCTTTTGCAGCTGATCGGCGACCGTCACGGCATCGGCGGGCTGACCGCGCGAATACAGATCGGTGATGGCATCGAAGATGAGCGAGTGCGAGGGCTGATAGAAGTCCGTGGACCGCAGTTCGGTCACCACGTCCGCGATCGCATCCTTGGACAGCAACATGCCGCCGAGGGTGGAGATTTCGGCCGTGATGTCATGCGGAGGCGTGCGGTCATAGCCGCCGGAGTTATATCCGTAATCCTCGGGAGGGGCGTCGCTCATGAAGTGGTGATGTTCCTGGTCGATGTGGGGCGCTGGCACACAGCACATTCGATTGTACCCAGGTGATCCGACAGTTCTAGCGGGAGTTTGACCACCCTTTGACCTTCCTGTGGATGACCGCCCTAAATCGTGTGGGTAACCCCTAAAACCCTGTGGAATTGCTGTGTGCGACGCGCCGACGCTATCCCCAAAGGGGGGATAACTATGTGGATAACTGTGGATAGTTCCTTCTGGACGAAACAAAAAATCCCGTAGAATCGGTCCGCGACCTATCCACGTGGTGTGGATAGCCAGAGCATTTTTCCACCAGTGATGGAGCAACCTGTGAACACCCCTAACCCTCCACATGAGGTTCAAGGTTCGCAGCCGCCGGCACCCATCCATCGTCAGATTCTGTCCCTCGCGCTGCCTGCGCTCGGGGCGCTCATCGCGGAACCGATCTTCGTCCTGGCCGACTCCGCCATGGTCGGACACCTAGGTCTCCACGAGCTCGCGGGCCTCAGCCTCGCCTCGACGATCCTCATGACCGTCGTCGGGCTGTGTGTCTTCCTCGCCTACGCGACGACGGCGGCGACTGCCCGCAAGGCCGGGGCGGGCGACCGGCCGGGTGCCGTCCGCGACGGGATTGACGGCATGTGGCTCGCCCTGCTCCTGGGGCTCATCCTGACCGCAGCCCTGCTGGCCTTTGGTTCCCCGCTCGCGCGCGCGTTCAACCCCGATCCGCTCACGCTGCCGCATGCGCTTGCCTACCTGCGGGCTTCGGCTCCCGGGATCCCCGGCATGCTGCTGGTGCTCGCGGCGACGGGCGTGCTGCGCGGCCTGCTCGATACGAAAACCCCGCTCATCGTCGCCTCGATCGGAGCCGTGGCGAATATCGGAGCGAACGCCGCTCTCATCTACGGGCTGCGGATGGGGGTGGCCGGCTCGGGACTTGGGACCGCCCTGGTGCAGACGGCGATGGGCCTGGCGCTCGCCACGATCGTCGGGATCAAGGCACGCAAGCTCGGCGTGACGCTCGGTCCCCGCGGCACCGGTCTGCTCGCGTCGACCAAGTCCGGCGTCCCGCTGCTCATTCGCACGGCCGCGCTGCGCCTGGCGCTGCTCGCGACCGTCGCGACGGCCACGGCCCTCGGGCCCGTCGTGCTCGCCAGTCACCAGATCGTCAACTCCGTGTGGGGCCTGACAGCCTTCGCGCTCGACGCGCTTGCGATCGCCGCCCAGGCACTCGTGGCACAGGGCCTGGGGGCCTCCGACGCCGACCGCGTCCGCTCGATGCTCCGGATTATGGTGCGATGGGGACTCGCCGCCGGCGCGGTCATCGGGATCGTCATTGCGGCCGGCGCATGGCTCATCGTTCCGCTATTTACCAGCTCGCCGGAGGTGCGCGCCGCGGCCGTCGGCGGCCTCATCGTCATCGGTATCCTCATGCCGCTCGCGGGCTACGTCTTCGTTCTCGACGGGGTCCTCATCGGCGCGGGCGATGGCCGCTTCCTGGCGTGGGCGGGCATCCTCACGCTCGTTGCCTACCTGCCGGCGCTCTGGTTCGTGTCCCGGTTCGCGCCGGGCGGCACATGGGGCGTCATCTGGTTGTGGATCGCGATGGCGGGAGTCTTCATGGCTGCTCGCGCCGTGGTCCTGGGGCTGCGATCGCGCGGCACAGCCTGGATGCGACTCGGCATCTGAGGTGGGCCCCGCGATAGGCTGCCGGTATGGCTTCTATCTTCACGAAAATCATCAATGGCGAGATCCCCGGACGCTTCGTCTGGCAGGACGAGAAGGTCGTCGCCTTCCTCGATGCCTTCCCACAAACCGATGGGCATGTCCTCGTCGTCCCGCGCGAGGAGATCGATCGCTGGACGGATATGCCGGCCGATCTGGCCGCCCACATGTTTGCCGTCGGGCACACGATCGGTAAGGAATTGCGCGAGGAGTTCGACGCTGAGCGCACGGGCGTCGTCATCGAGGGCTTTGCCGTGCCCCACACGCACCTGCACCTGTTTCCGGCCAATGGCTCGGATGACTTCGATGCTGACCACAAGAAGGGCGCGACCGATGACGCCACGATGACGGAAGTCGCGCGCCGCATCCGCGCGGCACTCCGTGCCGCCGGGCACGCCGAGTTCGTGCCCGAGGACTAAGCGATGCGCCTGCTGAAAAAGCTCCTCGGGGTCGACAAGCCGACCATCACGATTGAGGCGAGCGACGAGACCTTCCCCGAGCTCATCTCCTCGCGCAAGATCGTCTTCGTTGACTATTGGGCGACGTGGTGCGGGCCATGTACGCAGTTCTCCCCGATCTTCGAGGACGTGGCCAAGGCGATGCAGGGCGATGATGTGGTCCGCTTTGTGGCCGTCGATGTCGACCAGTGCCCGCGGGCAGCGGGGGCCGTCGGGATTCAGTCCGTTCCGACCGTCATCGCGTTCGTCGATGGGAGCCCGATCGCGCGCACCGGACCATCCTCGCGCGCCGGACTGGAGGCGTTCATCGCGAAGGTCCGCGGGGTCGCGGGCATCGCCTAGAACCCTTGCGCCGATCGGCGGCGCGGGTCGTAGCGGCGGCGACCAATCGCTCATTCACCACTATTTCGGCTCCAAGGAAGAACTCTTCGACGCCGTCCTTGGCGCGACGATCAACCCCGATGCCTTCGACCTCGAGCTCTCCCCCGACGACAGTGACAGCTGGGGCGCCGAGCTCGTGCGCGCGGGCGAACGCGCGTGGGCATCGGCTGCGGGACCCGCGATGATCGCGCTCGTGCGGCACTCGATCGGCGGGAACTCTGCGCTGCTGCGCACGTTTATCACCACCCGGCTCATCACGCGCCTCGCCACCCATGCGCGCGGCGACGAGGCCGAACGCCGGGTCCGGGCCTCGGCCGTCGGCAGCCAGATGGTGGGCCTCATGATCGCGCGGCACGTTGTACGGATCGAACCGCTCGCCTCCCTCGAGGTGGAGGACGTCGTCCGACTGTACGGCCCTACGATCCAGCGCTACCTCACCGGCGAGATCGAGGGGCTCGGCTAGGCGAAGTACTCGGCGGCGATGTCGACGTCTTGCTCGTAGCGGCGGTAGATCAGCAGACTGAGGACGCAGATCCCGACGAGTCGTTCGTCGGCGTCGGCGACGATATCGACCGTCGAGCGCCGCGCATCGAGCGGGCGCAGTGTCGCGATCCCGCGGTTGCCGTGGGTGATCGCCACGTCGCCGCCGAAGCGCACCTTGATCGTCAGTTCCTGGCCGGCGACGATCCCGTCGGCGGAAAACCGCATGAAGTTCGCCAGTTTGCGTTCCTGCAGTTCGTCGGTGCCGGAGGCGTGGGCGATGAGGATGCGGTTGCGCAGCGGGTTGGTGACGCCGCGGCGGCGAATCCCCATGACGACGTCGGCGCCGGAAATCGGCGAGAACCGGAACGTTCCGGAGGCCTCCGCACCCGAGAGTTCCGCGCGCGAGATATGCCCGACGAGCGCGCCCGTGTGATCGAGGATCTCGACGAGGCCGAGCGGCCGGCCCGCGCCGCTCGCGGCGCGCGGTCCAATGCGGAGGCGCAAGATGCTCGTCATCGTCCCACACTCACTTCCTCCAGCGTCCGCCCCACAAGGACGCCGGCAACCCCGAGCCCGCCCAAAAACGCGAGCGCGGCGAGCGGCCCGAAGGCGGTCAGCGCCGAGGAGATGCCGCCCGTAATGAGCAGGATCACGCCCATCGCGGTGTTTGCGACCGCCACGTACTGGGTGCGCTTATCGCCCTCGGCCATGTCGACGACGTAGGTCTTGCGCGCCACGCGCACGCCCGTGTGGATGAGCGTGAGCAGGAAGAAGATCACCGGCCCCCACCACCACTGGGTGATGAGCGGCTCGATCCAGTTCGAGGCGATGAAGATGACGACGAGCGCGGAGGCGATGCCAGCGCCGTAAATCATCGTCTTGCGCGAGGATCGATCAGAGACGACCCCGGAGACGCGACCGCCGAGCAGCGCGGCCACACCCGAGGCGATGATGAACGTCGCGACCGACGACATCGACGATCCCGAGCGCTGCGCGGATAGCGCCACGACGAAGGGCGGCGCGAGCGCCGAGACGAGCAGCAGTGAGCGCACGATGACGAAGCGACGGAAGGGCGCGTCGTCGACGAACAGCCGCCAGGAATCGCTCACCCAGGAGCTGCGTTCGCGCTCGGTGGGCACCTCATCGCCCTCCCCCTCGCGCACGCCGCGGAAAATGATCGCGCCCACGACGAACGCGAGCGCCGCGCCGCCGATGACGAGCGCGAGGACGGGCCGCGAGAGGTCCTCGCCGCCAAAGACGCGGATGGCGAGGCCCACGGTGACCGCGACGATGCCGGAGATCATCGTCGACAGACCGGAGACCCGGCCGCGCAGGCCCTTGGGCATCGTGCGGCCCTGGATGTCTTTGGAGGCGATCGAGTTCAGCGAGCGCGAAAGCGCCTGGATTGCGAGCCCGATGAGCACGACGGATCCGGCGAGGACGCCCGAAAGCGTCGCCGCGGCGATCGCGATGAGGGCGACGCCGACGGCCTGGCCGATGGCGCCCGCGATCCAGATCCCTGCGCGCGTGCGGCGCGAGCGCACCCACGGTTGCATCGCGGCCTGGGGCAGCATCGAACCGGACTCGCGGATCGGCACGAGCAGGCCCGTCATCCACCCGGGCGCGCCCGTCGCCGCAATGACCCACGGCAAAACGGTCGAGGCCTTAGCCGCCTGATCCGCGATGTTCTGCATGGCGTTTGCGAGCACGAAGGTCATCGAGTTGTGCCGGATATTGTGGCGCGCTTCCTCGTTGAGCTCATGGGCGTCTTCGTGTTCGGCGTCGCGCTGCAGCAGACGATCGATCAGGGGCTTGGGCTGGCTCACCCCTCCAGTTTCTCAACTCGAGGCGACATTTACACGTTTGCAAGCCCTCAGCGATCGCGGGCGGGCTAGGCTGAGGGCACGTCTGCCATTCCAGTGAGGTCCAGTGTCGGGTTTTTGCGTCATCGATTTTGAAACGACGGGGTTTGCTGCCGAGCACACCGATCGGATTGTCGAAGTGGGGGTGGTGCTGCTCGATCGGACCGGGGCGAAAGAAGACTCCTTCACGACGCTCATCAACCCGAAACGAGATGTCGGCGCCTCCCACATCCACCGCATTACCGCCGCCGAAGTCCTCGATGCGCCAGAGTTTTCCGAGATCTGTGACGACCTGCTCGACATGGTGACCGGCCGCGTCGTCGTTGCCCACAACGCCGTCTTCGATATGCGCTTCCTGCATGCCGAGCTCTCGCGGGCCGGCTATTCGCTTTCCGAGCGCCCGCACGCCGTGTGTTCGATGCAGTGGTCCCGCCACGTTCTTGGTACCTCGAAGCTCGAGCACTGCTGCGAAGCCTTGGGCATCCACCTGACCAATGCCCACAGCGCCCTCGGCGATGCGGCGGCCACGAGCCAACTCCTGACCTCCCTCATCCCCTACACCATGCTCGATCCGCGGTGGGGCGATGATCTCGAACGATCCCAACGCTACGCGTGGCCACGCTCGCTCGGCCGGCGTGCGACGCGGATCGCGCGGCGCCACAGTGGCAAGCCCCCGGCTCCGAATTCGTGGATGGCTGAGCTCGTCTCACACGCCGTCGTCGCGGCCGATGAAACCGACGAGGCCGCCTACCTCGACCTGCTGTCCAAGGCGCTGCTGGATACGTCCATTTCCACGACGGAGGGCCGCGCGCTCGCGAGCCTCGCTCGGGTAAGCGGCCTGACCCGCGAGCGGGTGACGGAGCTCCACCGGCGCTTCTTGCGGTCGCTCGCGACGGAAGCCTGGACTGACGGCGTCATCACGCCGGATGAGTTCGCTGACCTCACGGCCGCAGCGCAGTGCATGGGGCTGTCCGCCTCAGACGTCACGCAGGCGCTCCAGGCCGCGAAGACTTCCGCCGAGCAGCCGCGCACCACCTTGCTTTCGGAGGGCGATCGCGTCGTCTTCACCGGGACACTTTCCCGGCCCCGCGAAGACTGGATCACCGAAATCCGCCACCACGGCCTAACAACCGGCGGGATTTCGAAATCCACGCGAGTGGTCGTGGCGGCGGATCCCGATTCCCTCAGCGGCAAGGCCCGCACCGCCCGCAACTACGGCGTACCCGTGATCTCGGAGGCCGCGTTCCGCAAGCACCTTGCCCAGTACACCGCAGCGCGCGGCTAGGCGATCTCGACGTCCTTCGTCTCGGGGATGAGGAAGAGCGTCGCGATGATGTCGATGACGTAGATGATCGCGAGCAGCCCGACGGCTAGCTGGAAGGAGTAGGCCGCGGCGATCGATCCGACGACGAGCGGCGCAAACCCGCCGACGCCGCGCCCGATGTTGAACAGCACGTTTTGCGCGGTCGCGCGCGAATGCGTCGGGTAGGACTCGGCGGTGACTGCACCGTAGCCGCCCATCATGCCGTTGACGAACATGCCGAGGAAGAAGCCGCCGATGAGCAGCGACATTTCGGTGGCGAGTTGGGCGTAGGCGATCACCGAGACGACCGCGCCAATCTGGAAGGCGATGAACGCGGGCTTCCGGCCGAGGTGATCGGCGAGATAGCCAAAGGCCATGATGCCGATCATCATCCCGAGCACGGTCACGCCCGTCCACACGGCCGATTTCTGGATCGACAGGCCGTGCGTCTTGGACAGGAACGTCGGCAGCCAGATCATGAGGCCGTAATAGCCGAAATTCTGCACACTCGTCAGGATCGTGATGCCGAGCGAGGTCTTCGTCGTGCGCGCATCCTTCACCAGCTCGTGGATCGGGAACCGGTCCTTCAGCGAGCGCCCAATGCCCTCGGCCTTGCGCTCCTCAAACGCTGCCGGCTCCTCGACGGTGTGGCGCACGAGGACGGCGACGAGCGCGGGCAGCACGCCGATGAAGAACAGCACGCGCCAGCCCCAGTGGTAGACGACGGCGGCGGAAACGAAGGTCGCGGCGAGCACGCCCACCTGCCACCCGATCGCCACGAAGCTCGTGGCCTTCGCGCGCAGCTTCGCGGGCCACGCCTCGGCGGCGAGCGTCATGCCGATGCCGTATTCCGCGCCGATGCCGACGCCCGCGATGAAGCGGAAGAGCGCGATCTGCCAGTAGTTTTGCGCCAGGCCGGTCAGTGCCGTGAACACGGCGAAGATGATGATCGACCACATGAGCACGCGCACGCGCCCATAGGTGTCGGCGAGCGCGCCAAAAATAAAACCACCTAACACTGCTCCCAAGAGCGTGTAGGTGGCGAGTGAGCCGGCCTCGGTTTGGGAAAGCCCCAATCCCCCGTCGGCCGGGGCCGCTGATATCGCCAGCAGCGCAAAGCCGAGGATGAGGAAGTCAAAGCCATCCATCGCGTATCCCACCATGGAGGCCCACACGGCCTTCCAGCGGTAGCGCGAATCGCCGGAATCCGCCGTGGTGGAGGGGAGATGTTCTCGGGTCGTAGTCATGCAGGTGTTCCCAACTGGTCATGGGGCGGACGCTTTGCGCCCGGCAAGTGGTACCCGAAGCACCAGAATAAAACTCTTGGTTACGACGAATCAAACGGGGTTACACATCCCGAACACCGCGACGTATGGTCAAGGCATGACGAACTTTCCCGCCGCCCTGCCCTCCCCCGCGAAGATCGCCGATCTTGCCTGCGATATCGCGGTCCGCGCCGCCACCAAGGCCAAGCAGCTGCGCGGCGAAGGCGTCACGGTTGCCGCAAGCAAATCCACCCCCACGGATCTCGTCACCGAGGCCGACCGCGCCACCGAGGCCTTCATCCGCGACGAGCTCGCCCGGCTGCGCCCCGGCGATGGGTTCTACGGCGAAGAATCCGGCGAACAGGCCTCCACGACGGGCCTGACGTGGGTCGTCGATCCCATCGACGGCACCGTCAACTACACCTACGACATCCCAGCGTGGGCCACCTCCATCGGGGTCGTCTACGCGGCCGGCCCCGCCGAGCCCGAGACGTGGACCCCTTACGCCGGCGTCGTCGTCAATCCCAACCTGCACGAGATCTGGCGCGCCTCCCACGGCGGCGGCGCCGAACTCATTCGCTACTCGATCGACGACGGCACCTACCACCACCACTCGCGTGAACTCCTCCACCTTGCCGGCCCGCGTGAGCTCGCCACCTCGCTCGCCGCGACGGGCTTTGCCTACGACGCCGACGTGCGCGTCGACCAGGCCCGCCAGGTCCTCGCGCTCATCGACAAGGCCGCGGACATTCGCCGCTTCGGCGCCGCGAGCCTCGACCTCGTGGGAGTCGCTGCCGGGCGCGTGCACGCCTACTTCGAAAAGGGCCTGCACCCCTTCGATCACGCCGCGGGCGCCCTCATCGCGCGCGAAGCCGGCGCGATCGTCGGCGGCCCGGGTCGCGGACGCGAGAACTGCGAGCTGACCTACGCCATCCACCCGGGGCTCGCCGCCGAGCTCCTCGACGTCCTCAGCGAGATCGGCCTGCCGGTCTAGTTTTCGTGCGCGTCGCGCAACGGATTGTTCGCGATCAGCGCGGTCGCAATGAGCACGATGAGCGCGACGGGCAGCGCCGCGATGAACACCGTGGTGATCGCCTCCGATAGCCCCGCGCGCACCGCGCCCGCGATCGTCGGCGGGATGTTCGCGAGCGCCACGGGATCGAGCACATTGCCGACGCCCTCCCCGGCGCTTGCACCCATGTGCTGTTCGGAGGCGCGTCCGCCCAACGAACAGGCTGGTTACACTCGGCGCTTTAGAACGGGACGTCGACTTACTTCGGCAGTTCACGGGTTTCGTGGCAGACCGTTTCCGTCCCGCTAGCTAAGCGTGTGACGCTGCCCCCGGCGCCTCCGACCCGGACGGCCTCGTGCGTCGCATCGAGGCCGTCTTAGCCTTTTCCCGCACCGCTCGCCTTGACCGCAAGGGGTCCTAGAAAAGGCGGTCCTTTGATCGAAGATCCAACTGGGCGCCGGTCTTGCGCAGCATGTCAAAGGTGTCTACAGACTCGACACCCATAGCCCTACAGGCGTCTGGGATGAATATCTTTCTACGCCTTGTGGGGTGGGATACTTCATGCGACACCACCGTGTGTTGGTGTTCTCGCGCATAGGCAACCAGTAGATAGTCTGCATCATTGGAGGTGAACTGCTGGATTGCGGACTGATTGAACCCGTTAGATGTTGCCCAACTCGTGAGCTCTTGAAAATGCCTAGTCGCTCCCTTGTCGAGAGGCCGGAAGAACGACGGATTGTCCTTCACCCACTTCGATACCTCATCCTCCTTGACAAGGAGCTCCTTCCGGACCGCGTCAAGGCTGCACGCGATTGACGAGGAATGAGCCTTCTCAAGCCAGTCCCAAAACCCCGGAGCAATGTCAAAGGCGTAGTATCGATTCTTTGCTTCAATGAAAACATTCGCGTCGAGCAAAAACATCAAGCCACCCCAAGCTCTGCGGCAAGATTCTCGAAAGTCTCGTGCTTTTTGGTTCCGAGGAGAGAGTACGCGTCGCGGTACGCAGTAGAACCGGAGCGAGCACTAGCAATTACGGACCGGGCGAACTGACGACTCAGGCGAAGTGGTTGAGTGTAGTAAAAATTCCCCCCTCCACTGCCGTTGTTCTGGCCCGCCAGCATGCCCACAACACGCAGGCGTTCCTGGTCATAGATCTCTGAAAACGCATCCCATTCCAGGAAGCCCGCGTCAAAGAGCCGCTTGAGCACCACAAGTGTGCTTGCTCTGAACATCCTTGCTAATCGATCGAGTTCTTCAGCGGCCACCCGACCCTTAAACTCTGACCGTAACGTTCTTGCGGGCACCAGAAACTCGGCAGCCACCGCATTGCACCATAGTTCGTCCCCTGTTCCCTCGAAGGCCTTCATAGAGGCATCGGAAAGAGCACTTCTACCTAGGCAAATATGAGCGAGTTCGTGGATCAGAGTAAAGAGCTGGGCTGCCTTGGTGTCGGCGCCGTTAACGAAGATCAATGGCGCAATGGGATCGGAGAGGGCAAACCCCCGAAACTCTTCTGGGTTCAGACTTCGGTGAGTGTTTGAACCGACTATGCCACTCACCATAACGAGCACTCCAAGGTCCTCGATACGATCGATCAACTGCCGAAGCGCGTCACTCCAGCTGGCGAATTCTGACCTATTCGCGAACTCAAACCCCAAGGCTCGTCTCAACTTCTGCGCGACGAGAAGGGGGGAGGACACAGTCGTTGCAGAGCCGACGAAATCTAGGTCGCGCATTCCGCTTTCACGAGCAAATTCGCGGTACCAATCTTGACGATCCTGACACAGATAGATGGTGTCCAGGAGATCAGCGGAGGGCCGCTCGATCCCCTGGCTTCGCATCGTCCTCATATCCGGAATTGGAATCTTCTCGACCGGTGGTTCTTGCAGAAATAGGAGCCCAAAGGGAGTGTGCGTATCGCGAGCGAACTTCTCGAGCTGCTTCAGTGTCGGTTCGACTTTTCCGTCGATCCAGTCCTGTAACCGCGGCGCCCGCCGATCGATCGTAGCCTTATCCCACCCTGCCCGGTTAACTGCCCAACGTAGGAGATCACCGACTACTTCTACGCGTATCGTCATCTAGCCAGCCTCCTTCTCGTCTACGTTGAACGGGCACCTCGTTGATCTGAATTGTACGTGGCGCAATGTGTCCGAAGCCGAACTATCCTCAGCGCGCCCCACGCGAGAACAAAAATGGCGCCCTGCACGGCGGCCATCGTCGCTGAGGTGGCAGCGTCGGTGACATAGGCGAGCCAGAACCCCGCGGCGGCGGAGGCCGCGGCGATGACGAGCGAGATCGCGAGCATCTGCGGGACGGTGCGCGCTATGAGCAGCGCTGTGGCGGGCGGGACGATCATGAGCGCGACGACGAGCACCGCACCCGCCGCATTGAACGCCGCGACGACGGTCAGGGCGACGAGCGCCATGAGCGCATAGTTCAGCGCGCTCGTCGCCACCCCACGAGTGCGGGCGTAGCCCTCGTCGAAGGTCGCGGCCGCAAGCGGGCGGTAGGAGATGAGCAGGAAGAGCGCGTTCAGCGCGAGCACCCCGAGCAGCAGGCGCAGGTAGGTCAGATCGAACGCCGCGAAGTTGAGATCGCCGACGATGACGGCGTCCTCGTGCAGGTGCACCTTCGCAAAGCGCGTCGAGATGAGGATGATGCCAACGGAAAACAGGCCCGGGAAGATGAGCGCCTGATCGGCGTCCCCGGTGATGCGCCCTGTCGAACGCAGCCATTGCGCGCCGAAGACGACGAGCATCGCGGCCGCGCCCGCCCCAAGGATGAGGAAGGGCGAGTTGATGGAACCGAGCACGAGCGCCGCGAGCACGATGCCCGGCAGCGCGGCGTGACTCATGGCGTCCACGAGCATCGACTGCCGGCGCAGCACGAGGAAGGTGCCGGGCAGCGCGCACATGAGCGCGGTCGCGAGCGCGAGCACGAAGACGGTCATGGCGAAGCTCATAGCGCCGCCCGCCTCAGCACGGACCGCCCCGGCGCGAAAAGGAGACTAAGCGCCAGGGCGGCCGTGAGAACGAGGACGATCACGGGGCCCGTCGGCACCTTGCCGAACGCGACGGACAGGTAACTGCCGATGAGCGCGCCGCCCGCGCCGATCGCCGCGGCGAGCGCCACCATCGTGTGCAGGTGGCGCGTGAACTGCCGGGCTGCGGCGGGCGGGATCGCCGCGAGCGCGACCATGAGGATGAGGCCGACGGCGCGTACCCCGACGACGACCGCGATCGCGACGCCGACGAGCAGCAGCGGGGAGACGAGCCGCGCGCTCACGCCCGCGACGCTGCCGGCCACCGGGTCGATGACGTGCACCGCGAGCGCCCGATACCCGAGCGCGAGGCCCACGGAGATGAGGACGGCGAGCACGGCGATGGTGCGCACGTCGGAGGTTGTGAGCAGCGAGGCGTTGCCGAAGAAGTAGTCCTTCAGCCCGCCGCGCCCGCGCAGGCTCGAGCGCTCAATCACCCGCAGCAGGATGAGGCCCGTGCCGAAGAACAGCGCGAGCATCACCGCCATCGCCGCGTCGATCCCGACGCGCGTGCTCGCCGCGATCCGGTCAGCGAGCACGGCCGCGAGCGTGCCGATGAGCACCGAGCCGATGACGAGCAGCCACAGCGAGCGCCCGTCGACGCCGAGCACCGCGGCGCCGATGAGGAAGGCGAGCATGACGCCCGTCGTCGCCGCATGCCCGATGACGTCGGACATGAGCGTGCGCTGTCGCAGGTAGATGAAGCAGCCCATCGCGCCCGCGAGCGCCCCGATGAGCGTGCACCCGAGGACCATCTGCCGGAAGGTGTGCGTCGCGAGGAAATCGGCGAGGCTCAGCACGTCGTGCGCACCCCCGCGAGCCCGTAGGTGCGATCGATGAGCGCTCGCGTGAAGACCTCGCCGACGGGCCCCGCGGCGACGACGCTACCGTCGATCAGCGCGACCTCGTCGCACAGCTCGGGGATCGTCGCAAGGTCGTGGTGGACGATGACGACGGTCTTACCGGCCGCGCGCAGCGAGCGCAGAACGCGCGTGATGGCGTCCTGGCTCGCGACGTCGACCCCGGCGAAGGGCTCGTCCATGAGGTAGAGGTCCGCGTCGTGCGCGAGGGTGCGCGCCAGCAGCGCGCGCTGGCGCTGGCCGCCGGAGACCTCCCCAAGCGAGCGGTGCGCGAGGTCGTCGAGCCCTACGGCCGCGAGCGCCTCGTGCGCTGCCGCCCGATCCGCGCGCGAGGTGCGCGCCCACCAGCGCCGCGCATCGAACGTGCCGAGCAGGGCCACATCGAGCAGGGTCGCGGGATAGTCGCGGTCGATTGAGGAGTGTTGCGGCAGATAGCCGACGCGATGGCGCACCCGCGCGAACGGTTCACCGAGCACCCGCACGGACCCGCCGCGCGTCGGCACGAGGCCGAGCGCCGCCTTGATGAGCGTGGACTTGCCGGCGCCGTTGGGGCCGACGACGCCCATGATGACGCCGGGCGGCACCGCCAGGTTCGCGTCGCGCAGTGCCACGACGTCCTGGTAGGCGACGCTCAGGTGTGCGATCTCAAGCGCAGCCACGGCTACTTACCCGTCAGGCCCGCGACGATCGCGTTCGTGTTGTGCTCGATAACACCGAGGTAGGTGTCCACGGGCGAGTGGTCGCCGAGCGAGTCGGCGAAGAGTTCCTTATCGGAGACTTCCACCTCCCAGCCCTTCGCGCGCACGGCCTCCTTCAGCGAGGTGATCGCCTGCGGGTTTTTCAGGTTGTCTTGGAAGATCGTCGGGATCTTCTTGTCCGCGATGAAACTCGCGAGTTCGTCGAGTTCGGCCGCCGAGAGCTGCGATTCGCTCGTGACGAAGTCGGTCGCGCGAATGTCGAGCTTGAAGACGGCCCCGTAGTACTGGAAGGCGTCGTGGCCGGTGATGAGGTGGCGCTGGGCGGCGGGGATCGCGGCGAGCTTGGCCTTGGTTTCAGTCTTGAGCTTGGCGATCTCGTCCTTGAAGGCCTTGGCGTTCGCGGCGAAGGTCTCGGCGTTATCGGGCTGGGCCTCGGACAGGCGCGTGGCGATCTGGTCGACGACGTCGGACCAGATGTCGGGCGAGTTCCAGATGTGCGGGTCGTACAGGTCGTTGCCATCGTGGTCCTTCTCGGGCCACGGCAGGAGCTTGGACTGGTCGATCTTCTCGCCGACGGCGAGCTGCTTATCGCCAAGGGAGCGGAGCTGGTCTTCCATCATGGCCTCGAGGTACAGGCCGTTCCAGATGACGAGGTCGGCATCACGGAGCTTTTCGACATCCTTGGTCGAGGGCTGGTAGGTGTGCGGATCGCCGCCGGGCTTGACCATGACCGTGACGTCCGCGTCCGGCGCGATTCGCGCGACCGCGTCGCCGAGGTAACCCGTCGTAGCAAAGACCTTGAGCGCAGCGCTCGAGCCCTTCTTATCGGCGGCATTCGGCGAGCAGGCGGACAGGGCAATGACGACCACGGCGAGCAGCGCCGCAACCAGACGTTTCATGAGTGGTGATCCTCCACAATGAGCGAGACGGGTGAGTGTAAGCACAACCTAACATATGAGTTTCGGGTAACCGAAATATTTCTCGAATCGCGAAGTTCTACGATGCTTACGTGTCCTGTCTTGCAGCCTCCCGCCCGGCTATCGTGCCGGTGCTCGCACTGCTTGCCGTGACGGCGATCTGGGGCTCCACGTTCTTCCTCATTAAGGACCTGCTCGCGACGGTGCCGCCGCTCGATTTCCTCGGTGTGCGCTTTGCCGTCGCGGCCCTCTTCATGGTGGCGATCTGGTGGCGGCGGCTCGCCGCGCAGTCGCGCGAGGCGTGGCGCAACGGGCTGGCCCTGGGGGCGATTTATGCGCTCGCCCAGATCGCTCAGACATGGGGACTCGAGCGGACGCCGGCGTCGGTGTCGGGATTCGTGACCGGAATGTACGTCGTCCTCACCCCGATCGTGGTGTGGGCAATGACCCGGATATCCATTCCGCGCACGACTCAGCTCGCGGTCCTGATTGCGACCATTGGGCTCGGCGTCTTGAGCCTCAAGGGCTTTTCGCTCGGGATCGGCGAGAGTGCAACGTTGCTCGGTGCCGCGCTGTACGCCCTGCACATCGTGCTGCTCGGGCGCTGGGCCGTGGGCATGGATGCGATCGCCCTGGCTGGCATGCAGATGATCTCGCTCGCCGCGATCTGCCTCATCGGCGCCCTGCCCGGCGGCGTGAGCGTGCCCCCGAGCGCCGGCGGTTGGGCCTCGCTGCTCTACATGGCGATCGCGGCGAGCATCGGCGCGCTCGTGCTACAGACCTGGGCGCAGGCTCGCATCAGTGCGTCGCGGGCAGCGATCATCATGACCGCGGAGCCGGTATTTGCCGCGGCATTCGCGGTAGCGTTCGGCGGCGAGCACGTCACTGGTCGGCTGCTTGCCGGTGGCGCACTCATCTATCTCGCGATGCACATCGCAGAGCGGCCGCCAAAGTGGCTAGCGCGGGTGCTCGCGCGGCAGTAGGTCCTAGTCTTCGCGCCCCGGACGTTGTCGGGCCCGCTTGATGGAGCTGCGGTTCTTCTTTGCGGTGAGTCGGCGCTCGATTGAGCCGCGCGTCGGTCGCGTTGCTCGCCTTTTCGGTGGTGGTGGCATGAGTGCCGTTCGGAGCAGCTCGGCCATCCGCCGTCGAGCCTCGGTTCGGTTGCGGTGTTGGCTGCGCTCCTCGGAAGCGTCAACCGTCAGGACATCGTCAACGAGCCGCGCTGAGAGGTTTTTTCGGATCCGGGCGCGCTGTGTTGCGGTAAAGGCTGGCGACTCGGCGATGTTCAGGCTGAGCTGGACGCGCGAATCCGTGGTGTTCACACCCTGCCCGCCCGGACCCGAGCTGCGGGAGAACTTTTCGCTCAAGTCCTGGGCGGGCACGATGAGCCCGTCCGGATTACCAGGGCTGGGCTGAATATAGAGGTCGGGCATTAGGGCAATGGCCGCCGGCGGCGACGCGCCGCGATGGCCTTGGCCGCTTCGAAGCAGACCTTGCGCAGGAGTTGCTCGTAGCGTTCGGGATCCATGACGCCAACCCGGCCGGAGACGCTAAACGATGCGATGGGGATGCGCGCCGGGCTCATGACCGGGGCCGCAATGCAGTTCAGTCCCATCATGATTTCTTGCCGGTCGTAGGCGATATTCGTTTCACGAATCTCGATGAGCTCTTCCCGGAGCTGCTCCGGATCGGTGATGGTGTGGGGTGTCCACGCCTGGAGATCCCCGGCGAGCACCTGCTCCATCGCGTCATGGTCGTAAGCGAGCATCATCTTGCCAACCGCCGTGCAGTAGGCCGGAGCTCGGCCGCCAATACGCGAAGGCGAGGACACCTTGAACTGCGCGTGCAGCTTGTTCAGGTACATGACTTCGTGGCCCGCGAGCACGGCGAGGTGCACCGTCTGACGCGTTACTTCAAAGAGTTTCGCGAGGTAGGGCGTCAGGACTTCGTTGAGCAGATCGATATGCGGAGATGGTGGGGGTTCGGCGAGATCGAACAACATTGGGCCGAGGCGATATGAACTACCCGCGCGCTCGACCGCTCCATTTTTTGCGAGGATGCCAAGAAGACGGAATGCCGTGGATTTTGACAGGTCGCAGCGTCGCGCAAGTTCGGAGACACCGACACCTACCGAGCCTTCGTCACCGAACGCTCGAAGAAGTGCCATCGCTTTATCAACAGCGGTTCTCGTATCGCGCGACGTCATCGTTGCTCCTTCGGTAAAAATCTCTTCCCATTATCCCCGATCCATCCTCCTCCAATCTGCGAAGTCGGCCACCATTCTCTGGGCAAGACCCCGACGACTTTGTCTTCGATCGAATCGCGCATTTGCGCGGCCAAGATCATCCTCTTATTGCCCGCATGAATCCCATGTAGTCATCTCTTTCAAGACGGGCGGCGCCCTGTCTCCACATGATCCACTCCGGATTGTCTTCCTATATACGCAGATCCGATTAGGATTCCTATTTTTCTTGTGGTGTTCGCCGGATTTTCCCCACGACCGTGGGGAGGAGAACAGGTTCAGGACCAGCGGCGCGCAGCGGATCATCCCCGCTCACGCGGGGAGCACTCCTGCAACGCCCAGACAGTCATGGGCCCGAACGGATCATCCCCGCTCACGCGAGGAGCACGGCGGGCGTATCCAGGTCGAGGGCCTCGACTTCGGATCATCCCCGCTCACGCGGGGAGCACCAGACATTCTCGCGGGCCTCTCGTGGACGGACCGGATCATCCCCGCTCACGCGGGGAGCACGCCGTCTCGGTCGATGGTGCGGATCGTGTTACCGGATCATCCCCGCTCACGCGGGGAGCACCCCGGCACGTACGTGAATCCGCTCGCTGCCGCAGGATCATCCCCGCTCACGCGGGGAGCACTCACGAGGTAGAGGGCCATATAGAGGTCCCCGAGGATCATCCCCGCTCACGCGGGGAGCACGGGTGCCCATTTCGGGCGGAGGTGGTGGTTTGTATCGCTCCGGGGATAATGGAGGTAGGGAGATTGGAAGGAGGAGATTCTCTCTTGCCAGTAAAGTACACCGACGAGTTTAGGGCTCGTGCAGTTGAACTAGTTGTTCATGCCCAGGCCGATCCTGCAACCGCCACCGGCGCGATCGGTCGTGTGGCAGCTGAGCTTGGTGTCAACAAAGAGACCTTGCGGGTGTGGGTGCGTAAGTACAAAGCCTCGGGTCGTAGCACGCCAGCAGAATCGATCGATTTTGAGACAGAGAACCGCAGGCTTCGGGCCGAGCTGGCCGAAGCTAAGAGGGCCAATGAGATCCTGCGCCGGGCTTCGGCTTTCTTCGCGGCGGAGCTCGACCGCCCATCAAAGTGATCGTCACCTTCATTGATGAGAACAAACACGAGTTTGGAGTCGAGCCAATCGTGCGTGCCCTGAAAGGGACTGCTGCACGGATTGCTGTGAGCTCGTATTACGCTTACAAGAAGCGTCAGCCATCGGCCCGGGCCCGTCGGGACCAGGCGCTCATGGCCTGTATCCGGGGTCTGCTGAAGGTTTGCTTGAGTCCGGGGTTCATGCCGCCAAAGCGACGGCATCCATCATTATGCTCTCGAACTCGACCGGTGTCAGCTTCCCCAGCCGACGCTGCCGACGTTTGCGGTGATACCGCGCCTCGATCCAGTGCACAATCGCGAGCCTGAGCTCCTCACGGGTGCCCCACGACTTTCGATCGAGCACGTTCTTCTGCAACAGACTGAAGAACGATTCCATCGCCGCGTTATCTCCACACGCGCCCACTCGCCCCATCGAGCCCCGCAAACCCGAACGTTTGAGCGCGTGTTGGAAGCTCCTGCTTCGAAATTGACCTCCGCGGACGCCCTTCTAAGTGTCAAGCAGCAATCTGCGTCTGGTTGATGACCGCGGTGCGAGCTTTCAGAGTGTAAAACATTTCTCGTGCGAGATACCGTTTCACACATCTGAGGGCCTCCATCTTCGAGTGCCCCTCGGAGAGTTTCTTCGCAACATACTCTTGTGTTCTCGGGTCGGTTCGAAGTCTGCCGATTGCGATGATATGCAGAGCAGAGTTTGCTTGCCGGTCACCACCCCTGTTGAGCCGATGCCGGTGGGTCTTTCCCGATGATGCTGGGATCGGGCTCACTCCACACAGTGCTGCGAAAGCGGCTTCTGAGGTGAGCCGTTCTGGGTTATCACCGGCGGTGATCAACAGTTGTGCTGCGGATTCATACCCTACTGCTGGTTTGTTGATGAGGTCTGGGGCGAGATGATCGACAATGTTTTTGATCATGACATCCAGATCAGCGATCTCATCAGTGAGCTCAAGATACCGCCTCGCAAGGGTCTTCAAAGCGATCTTGTAAGCACCAGAAACATCACGATATCTCGTGAGGTCAGGCCGCCACGCAGCAAGCGTTCGAACCAGTTTCATACGGGTAAGGTTTCGAAGCTGATCACGAAGCTCGTCTGGCGCTGACACAATGTTCATGCGAATCATTTGCAGAGCGACACGCCTGGCCGCAACCGCTGTTTTCCGTGATACTTTCAGCACCCGCAAAGACTCGACGAGCCCGTCACGGGTTTTCGGTGTCACGGCGCGCACCCGGGCATAGGCTGCGTGAGCAGCGTTCTCAGCATCGAGGGTGTCGTCTTTGCCTTTGCGCCGTCGGAGGGCTTGGTCTGGGCCAGTGACTTCGAGTACTTCGATATCTTGTGCGTGGAGGTAGCGCAACAGGCCTGCCCCATAGGTGCCGGTGCATTCCACACCGATACGAGCGATTTGACCGAATGAGCGTAACCATTGCACGAGCTGTTTATACCCGTGCCGGGTTGTTGGGAAACTCTCCGTCCCGATCACCCGGTCGTGTTCGTCAACAACTGCTGCGACGTGTAATTCCTTATGTGTATCAACCCCACCGACGACAGCGTTGGGAAGATGAGTAGCCATGATATTCCTCCGATCGATATTTATTTGGGTTGCTTTCGTATCGACCGGTAACCTGGACAAGACAGTAAAGAGAAAAGGTGTTCAGGCCCTTCTTGAGTCACATGGTCACGGCGAGGCGAAAGCCTCGCCGTGAGTGTTCTCGAATGGTCGACAGGTCCGAGGAAAGACACGCTGGTCGATCAGAATGTGAGTCAGAACCTTTCGGAAGCACTCACGGCACCTGACCGGCTGTTCTGGGTCGATCGCTGTGTGGGTCAAACCATTCAAGAAGACCAGGCACCTCTATTCTTACTGTCGGAATGCACGATGACGCCTGTCGGGTAGCCGCGCTGCATCAGCGCGTTCTCGAGCGCCCTCACTGCAAGTGACGCTTTCATGCGCTTATCGA
>NZ_FNQV01000013.1 GCF_900107735.1 Bowdeniella nasicola
TTCGCGGCCGGATCATCCCCGCTCACGCGGGGAGCACGAGGTTGAGTCGCTCTGCGGCGACTTCGGGGTCGGATCATCCCCGCTCACGCGGGGAGCACACTCGCGATTATAGTGAAAAACCCTCTCCTAATTGCCTATTCCGTTCAGTCCTTAGGCGCGAACCATTCTCATTTTCCGATCGGTTTCCGCCCATACCTGCGTCGACGGGCCGCGATACTCCAGGACTCTGGCGGTGAACGGTCAGCTCCTGGTGAGGCTGTTAATCCTGCCGCGAAGGGCTGACGGATGAGGGTAAGTCCGTCTACATCGACCGGGATCTTGTCGTGCCCCAGAACGTCGAAACCATAGCCCTGTTCAGACGTGTCGCTGAACGAAATAATCGCACGACCACTCCCGAGGTGGTCCTCGATCAATTGCCAGATCTGCTCCCGTACCCGTCGTGAGACATCTCCGACGTACACGCCCGGGGCTATCTCCAAGAACCATCTCGTTAGCTCGCCACGCAGTGAACTAGGAGCTGCCGTCAAGACTAACGTTACGTGTCCCATGGGTCCGACCAATTTGCTCCACCAGCAACTGCGCCTTGCTGATAGTCCCAAAGCGAAACTATCGTCGCATCAGCGACAATGTTCGTTCCAAGGCACTCCTGGATATCCCGGACAATTACCGGAATCAATCGACATTCATGCATCAGCTCCCGCATCTGCCGTCGGACTTCGCGGAGCAAATCCGGGACCTCCTCACTCACCAATCTGAAGGCCAGTGGCAGGGAGACTTCAGCCTTGTATAGGTCAGCAATGTCGTAGACGAACGACCGTGCGTGACCCGAGTGAACGATTCCAAGCCCCGGGCTGCACCCCAGTCCGACAACCACCGCGTGAACTAGCCCGTACAACGAGGCATTTGCCGCCGAGATTGCGGCATTGATTGGATCTGCTGCATCGAAGTCGTCAGCTTCGTAGCTTCTGCCATCCCACCGGACTTCGAACTGCTTTGCCAATGACCGATACAGGCGGGACATGCGGGCGCCTTCACGACCTCGCAGCTGCTGCATTGTCAGAGAGCCAACGTGCTCCCCACCGAATCGCTTCAGATACATCCGTCTTGCAACTTGGAGTCGCTCATTCTTGTTAGTGGCTGCCTTCGCCTGCGCCTCAGCTAACCGAGAGGTTGCAGCAAGGCTTCGACCATGGGCGTAGTACCGAACTCCTCTTTCGCCAACCCAAACCGTAGTGGTGCCACATTCCGCCAACAGGACCATTGCCTGATGACTGATTGATGTACCTGGACCGAGCATCAAGACTGAGAGAGTAGCCGCGGGGATGTACGTCGTGCCCTCTGCGTTTCTGGCGGTTACAGCCCCATCTTCTCGATGAACGACGCAGTGTTCAAGATAGAGAAACGTGAGCCGGTCCTCGATACGAGGGAGTGCTTGTAGGGGGACTGGAGGCAATCTAGGCATGCCAGCTCGTTAGTTTCGTTGCGCTAACGTCATGAGCCCACACCCGTAAGCTTTCGCCCTTCCGATGCCACGCGTCAGTGCTTCCCTGAGCATGTCGGCGTCTCTCACTTCGAACGACCCTTCAAAAACGGCCTTAGCGATTGTGACCCGCGCTCCCTTTCTGTGAAACACCATCCGTTCCCGCTGAGTCAACTGTACGTTGGGCATCGCGTCCAGCGACTCCAGAAAGCTAATACCGATCGCTTCTTGGCGATCGATCAACCACTGGCGTTGCTGTTCCGCCGTCACATGCGCATAGACCTTGCCTCGGCCCTGACTCGCGTCTGACATCGAGCGTCGAACTGGATTTGCCGCAAGTCGGAAGGAGAATCTCTGTCCCGCAGTCAAGGAGTTCAAAATGGGCGAGTAGTCTCGGGTTTCCCATTCGCTCGTGGTGGGCCAGCCTGCCTGCTCAACAATGTGCGTCAAGTCCGGCATCGCGGCTGAAACGATATAAAGCGCAGGCGAGTTGGGGCGAGGATCTAGCCGCCATAAGGGCCTCCCCCTCGTTTCATCATGTACTTGAGGTGAGAAACTCGCCATGACAGCCGCATGCATGGCCTGCGGTGATCCAATGAGTTTCCGAGCCCCTCGACGCGCCGCATTGAGGTAGAGCCGCGTCAGAAACATCAGTGTCCTCCTACGGTCAATGACATGGGGTCATGCCTGTCTGAAGGTGCATCTAGCAACGAGATTGTCCACGACGTGGTTCGACGCCAGTCGTATTGACGATTAGCGGGATCGAATGACCGCGGCACATCTTGGACCAGCTCGGTATCTATTCCAGATGTCCTGGTGGCTACTCCTTGGTCAGCGATGATCCGCGCTCGGTAACCTTGCTGCCGGCCACACTGCTGTTGGAACCAGGTCGGTGCGTGCCAGGGTTCACCCTCGATGACGTCTCCGAGAGGTCCGTCCCTAAGTCCTAGGCTCAGCGGGAATGCCGGTGGGCATGATCGTCGTCCGAGAAACAGGGTGAAGACCGGTGATTCCACCGCAGCCTTTATCCCCTCGATGAGGCCATCAGGACCCTCGATTCCGGCCACGAACACGGCATCAGACAGGTAGTAGCGGTGGGACAGTGGCATCGAGCGGCCCGCTCGATTATGGGCGGTATGAAAATCGCGCACGAGTTTTCCTGGCTTGTCCACCCTCACCGCTAACTGGAGATCGAGAAGGTCTTCTAGAGGATCACTCCGTCGTCGCCCTTCTGCGGCAGCTATGAGGCCTAGAATGCCGCTTTTTGATGGATAGTTACGGGTTTCCCGGACATTGAACCGTGAGCTCACTCCCCACGATTGGAGAGGTCCCGCTAGCTTCAGAAGCAGTGTGCTCATGACGCAATATCTGAGCTTCCGAGGGTGGTTGTGAGTTTCTCGGCAAGCTCTGGGAACGAGACCCTCTCACCTAGCTCTGCTAACGCTTCGGCATGGGTGTCGAGCGTTACTACGAACGAAGCTTCTGGAGTCATTCGGTAGGTAGATTCGATCTCCTTAGCGAAATTCGCGATTGCTGATACAGACTTTTCGGTGTAGCCCGACTGCGTGGTCGCGCGAACGGGCGTCTCAAAGGCCCCCACATAGGAAATCGGCTGCGAAGAACGGACCGTAACAATCACTGCTGCAGGGAGCGTGAAGTTTGCGAACGTGTTCACCTTGCCTGTCGGCATTGAGGTGATGAAGGCCTCCGCGAATGCCTTGACCGCAGCGATTGCTGAATCAGTCGTGCCGAGATTCTCAACTAGCTGGTCCATGTTAATGGTGGCATAACGGTAGAGAGTTGCCGAAGCAAACTCCACTGTGCCCATCATGCCTGCGCCTGCGTCGGCATCTTCCGCTTGAGCCTTGACGTCGTCGACTGCGGTGAAGAAGTCAAACTCCGTCTCTGCGGGATGAGTTGAGATCGCGTGCGCCACCTGGCACGCCGCATCAACGTTCCCGTCCGGCCAATCCGCAACCATGCGACCGAACAGTGCAAGATCGATGGAGTTATCGGCCCTCAAGACAGCTTTCGCGGTCTTCTTATCAATCTCTCGTTCTTCACGGACCGAGTCGATGGCTTCTTTCGCAAGGAGATCGATCTGAGCATTCGACAGGAAGAGCAAATACCCCGTTACCTTCTTGGCTTCACCCTCCTTTCTCCCTCGCGGCAACTCGATCTTGATACCTGTGGCTTTAACTACCTCTTCGGCCAGTTCCTCGGCGCGATCAGTTAGGTCATCTGCCTGCTCGTTGATTGACTTCTCGACCAACTCCACTGCCTGAGCAGTTCGCGTTCCCCTCTCACGTCGGTCGATGACCGCCTCGAATTTCTCGCGCGTAGCGCGCTTCCACGCTTGGCTCGAGACGCGAAGGCGCGCTACGCCGCCATAAAAGGCACTCTTCGGCGAACCGTTGTCGTCGCGGTTGATACAGCTTGGCGGAGCATCCTGGACAATGTGGAAATCGATGAACGTACTCATGACAGTTTTTCCTTCTCCCCTGCCGGAAGTCCGGCAAACTGGCGCGCCCACTTTAGACGCACGGTTGAGGCCCCTCCCGGAGCTTGGAATTGGTAGAGATCGCTTGCTAACTCCCCGTAGTCGAAAGCGATTCCTTCCGACCGGAGCTGACCAATGAGTCCACGCAGATGGTGGACAAGTTCTCGCTCGGTCGTCGCGGTAACGGCTGCATCAAATCGCCGCCGGACCGCTTTGCTTTGGCCCTCGTTGTCACGCTTTCGATAGGCGAGTTCACCAACTGCGCGCGACAGTGTTCGCTTTTGCGTGTGCATCGGGTCGTTCCGTGATTGTTGATGCCACGAATACAGTGTCAAAGCGTCATGTACTGCGCGCTCGCTCCACGTGGGTGTATCAAATGGAACGTCGGCGTCAGCAGGCACTGATGTCAACTCCCATACTTCCGGGTTTTGACCCGGGCCCAGCGCGAATCCCTTGCGCAGAGCAGCTAATGCGCCTCGTTCCGATGAACCACCGGATAAGTAACCTTCCTGTAGGCGTAATACCCGTCCCGCCACGAGGTGGCGAATCTGGGAGCGACGTGAATACGTCGGCGCTCGATCACTTACTGTCATGTCCAACCTCACTGTCTTCGTTCTTTGGATAGGCATCGGGAAGCGTCTTCTTCAAAGCTGCATGGAACCACGCATTTGCCCTTCCCGCATCACCGGAACTATTTCCTCGCAGCGCTGCCAACGGCGCTCTGGCGAATATCGTTTCGCCCGCTGCTGTTGCTCGAGCTCGCAAATGCCGTTGCCAGCTGATTGTTCGCGTGACCCGATCCGCGCTATCTTGTGCGAGCCATTCCCTGAACTCCGGCTCGAGTTCGTACAAGAATTCCCGCCGGGATTCGTCTCGAATGGCCCCTGCCTTGTCAGGCTCCGCGCCAGCTGCCTGCGCAATATTGGCCGCGAATCTTCCTACGAGGTATGCCGTTTCTGTCGTGGCATCGAGTGCCACTTTGATGGCAAGGATCAGCTGCGGGTCACCTGTAAGGGCCGAAAGCGGAAGCGCTATCTCGTCCACGACAAGGTCGTCGAACACCGCTTCGTTTGATCCGTACTCCATAGTCAGAATCGAGACCGGGTAGATGAGCTGGTGCGCTGAGAGTTCTTCAAACTCTTGGGCGAGCTGACTGAACCATGACAGCGTTCCGGCTGGGAGCATGGCGGCCCCAGATCCACCTGAACGCCTCGGTGTCTCTCCAGCGATTTGCGGAAGGAGTGCCCGTAGCCCCCGCCACATCACCTGTTGTGCCGAGAACTTCTGCGGCATGTACACATCTGCCTTGTGCTTATCGCTTTGAGGCTTTGAATACCTCCACGCGGTCATCGGCTCAACGGTCTGGCGGTTCTGCGGAGTAATACGATCTCCCTGGCACACGAGAACTCCCGTAACTGACTCGGCCCCATGGAGTCGAATCCGGCGGGATTGCCACGTGTAAGTATTGACCGGGCCAGTCGGGCTTATGCCGTCGACGTCGGCTGTGGTCTGATCGTCTGGCTCCCGTTCCCATGGTGGAAGATCACGGGCTAGGTCCCAATCAGTAAGTCCCGTTCCATCGTGATCCCGTGCCACGAGGTTATAAAGAAGCGTCTCCCAGAGAGTCGAGCCCACAACGTATACGATGCCCAGCTGCCCTGCCCACCCGGTTCCGATTCCATATCCTCTTCCACCCTTTACCCGAGGGTCGCCTACTGCCCCAGAGTGGATTCCAGAGATATCGTATGCGTGGCAAGCCACTAGCCAGCGAGCAGCTTCCGCCCAACTCATCGTTTCTAAGCCTTTTCCTCTGCGCAGCGTAAAGAACTTCTCGCTTGCAGGAACATCCTGCAGGACGGCCTCGATGCCTTTGAACTCTCCACTCTTTGTTCGCAGGTCTGCGACTTGGAAGAAGGGTTTAACCGGATCTCGAAGATCGAATCTCTCGCGGTGGTCCTCCAAGTAGAGGCTGACCGTTTCTAATGTCGCTTGCGGATCAGTGAAGATCTCGTACCAGTGGTCAATATCCGTTGGTCCCTCAACTGCACGATGCATGATCGCAAGACAGAGCCTGAGGATGGCGACGTCCTGTGTTGGCAAGTCCCCCGATAACCTAGCGATCCGCTCAGCAGACTGGAACAGTTCCAGGAGTCCGACCTCCCTTACCTCATCATCCACTGTCATGACACGAATCCACGGTTCCGTCAAGAGATCGAATGTTGGCCGCTCATTCATGTGGAACTTCCTCCAGTCCTCGTTCAACGCTGTACCTCAAACGTCGTCCCACGAGTGTGCATTCTCCGGAATACAACGGCAGTACCAGCTGGCCCCGAAGAATCGGAGACTCTTGCCATGTGGCGTATCGACTATTTCGTTCGAGTTCGTCGAGGACCTGATCTATTCGATCACTCCAACCGAATGCGGGAGGAAGTCGAACCATCGACTCTGCAAGCGTGCGTGCCAACCGATGCGGTGGACATTCCATCGTCGGGATCTCTTCACCCCCTAGATGTGGGAGGGTGCGAAGCACCCTCTTGTCATCGACGTCGATGAGAATCACCTCTATGGCTTCCTGTCCATCTCGGACGGCTACTTGAGCTCGATATCCGTCAGACTCCTCTGACGATACGTCCATTGTGTGCCAATCGAAGAGAGAAGTTCGTGCGGTTGGAGTTCTAGGTTCTTCCAGCGCAAACGTATTGGCGGCCCGGAGTCTCGTCTCCAGCGACTTTTCGTAGCGCGTTTGCCAACGAACTAGCATTTCTTGCCAGGGATTAGACAGCTTGATCTCCCTCGGGCCGTAGACGTCTTCCATCAATCTCGATACATCATCCGGAACGGCAAGCGGTCGCCCCTCATGCAGCAAGGGAAGGATTGATGCTGCTGTTCGAATGAGTTCTCCTGGCGAGTAGATGGCTCGCGAACCCGGCTCGAGCGGAAATGGTCGGGTGTCGTCTGTGCCCGTCCCTGCGACATAACAGGTGGGGTTGGATAGGCGTTTGGGTCGCTCGCGCCCGGGGTGCCTGTGGATTCTGCCAATACGCTGGATCAGCAAATCGATTGGGGCAAGATCCGTGACAAGAACATCAAAATCGACGTCGAGTGATTGCTCGACAACTTGAGTGGCCACGACTATTGCGCGATGAGGGCGGTGATCGCCGGCGCTTTTACCAAACTTCTCCAGTAGTTCACGATCTCGATTCTGGCGGTCCCGAACTGTAAATCTCGAATGCATGAGGGTGACGTCGTTCGGAAAAGCCTGGGACAGAAAGTCGTAGGTGTCTTGAGCTCGTTTAACGGTGTTCCTGATGACCAACGCGCACCCGCCGTCAACCAATAGTGAACTCAGGAGATCCTCGAGATTATCATCGGCGTTGGAAGCACACAGTTGTGTTCTGGCCGGAATCGCATCTCCTCTGTCGAGGGCGAGATGTCGCAGACCAGAGTCGTCGCATGTTGTGATTGATGGATACGGAACATCCTCACGTTCATTCGCAGATTCTTCTGTCTGCCGGAAGTGACCTGCCGTAATCGCGCCACGCTGGTACGCCTCAACAAATCTCTGTCGCGTCGGCTGTGACAGTGTCGCGGAGAGCATAATGACCGGCACGGCATGAGCTCCCAGCCACGATAGTGCTCGCTCAAGAAAGACATTCATGTAGGAGGAGAAGGCATGGACCTCGTCGAGAACGACAACTTTTCTCGAGAGGCCAAGATGCCTGAGCTCAACAAACCTAGACTTCAGTGCGGCAAACAGGACGTGATCGATGGTCGAAGCTACAAAGTCGGCGAGTACAGACTTCCGACGTCCCGACAGCCACGGCAAGATCGCAATTCTTCGCGCAGCGCTGTGCACGTCGCGCCCCATATCGACCGGTTCATCGAGTGAGGGCAACCGGCCCATAAGGTCATCATGAATTTGCCAACCGACGCGTCGAAGCCGATCGGCTGAAGATTCCAAGCTCTGTTTTCCATGTTGGAGTGAGGCGGCATAAACGCCTTCCCCGTAGACAGCGCTGGTCCGCTCGAGCCAGTTCATCATCCGCCGGAACATCGCGTTTGTTGTCGCCTGAGTTGGCAGCGCGAACAACACGCCTGATCTTCCGGTCCGTGCCGCTAACACCTCTGCTGCTAACAGCGCAGCTTCGGTCTTACCCGAACCTGTCGCATCTTCGAGGATGAGGAGACAGCCCGACGTTCCTACCGTCCGAGCCTGTTCAACCAATTCCTGTTGAGCGATCGTTGCCTGTGCAGAGTCGGGAAATCCAAATCTCGACTTCAAAGCATCGGAGGCCGAATCTCTCGAGTCCTTCGGATTCCACGGTGGCGGCAGCTCAAACCTCGTGATTGCCGAGTCGGCGCGGGTTCTCATGCTGTCCGGCTCCCCCAGCCGGCGACCGGAATCGTCGATGCCAATCAGCGGAAAGTACTCTGGATTGGACGATAGCCAATCTGCCACCTCTACCAAGGCAAGAATCAGCACAAGGATCGGCTGCGGCCAGCGAAAACCCTGCGGAATTACTTGATCGATTGAGGCTCTCTTCGCTGCGTCGTCAATTATCTCGCGCTGCCGTATCCACCAGGTGTCGTCCCCAATAAGTTCTGTGAAGTGTTGGACCACGCTCATGCTGCGACGCTCTACCGGGAATCCGTGATGGGCTCCCACAACTGAAGCGAGTGGACGTAGCTGTCTCAAGCCCTCTTCTGCGAAATACCGGTCTACCAGTACCGCGGAGACCAACCCGTGGGGCGCAAGCGACCGTGTGTTCGTATCTGACGGCGGAATAGTTAAACCTTCATCTTCGAAACGACTCCGTAGCGCTTCGACCTTTCCGGCGAAACTCGGCGCAAGCTTCCCGATATCGTGTGTCCCGGCGCAAAAGATGCACAGCGAGCGGAACCTTTGCCATGCGTCACGTCCCTCACCAGATTGGTCAATCGAACCAAAAGCAGATTCGGCCGCAGTTTTAACCGACGGTCCAACCCAGCTATCAAGGAGAAACTCCATCGCAGCTTCGGCGTCACGTAGGTGGGTGGTCAGGGGCAGCCATTGCTCAACAAACCCTGTCATTGGCCATGACTTTGACCATCCGACCATTGACTACTCCTAAAGCTGCGATGCCTCTCCATATTGTAGTCCACATCACTACAAGTCAGGTATGGGCCGATTACGCGTTTGTGTTATCGCCGACGCTGAGCCTGATCTATCCGAGCACTGCGCGCATGACGAGCTCGGGCGGTTCATCCTCCTCGTGCGGCGCGGGACCAACAACGAGGAACCCGAGCTTCTCGTACAGGCTCCGAGCGGCATCATTATCGACCCGAACGTTCAGGTAGAGATGGTCGCTTTCAACTTTCGCCCACTGTGCGACGGCGCCAATGAGCGCCTCGGCTACACCTTTCCTCCGGCAGGACGGGCGCACCCAAAGCGAGATGAGAAAACGCTGGCCGCTCGCGTCGTCGATGTGTCCTGCTGCGAGCCCGCACGGCTCGCCAGCTACGCTCGCGATCACGAACATCGGGCCGTCGCTCAGGCGTCGCCGCCACGCCACTTCGCTCGCGTTCACCCAGTCGTCATAGCGCGATCCGAAGGCTTCAGGCGATTGCTGCAGGGCAGCAAGGCGTAGTTCCCGCCATGCCTGCCAGTCATCGGGCGTGATGGTCCGGACCTCAACCTGGGAGCCGGTAGCCATCGGCTAGATCTGCTCCGCGATCGGGTCCTTAATGCTCTCGCGCACGAGATTCCAGGCGACGATCGTCCCGGGTAGCCACCCGGAGCGGCGACCGACCCTCCCATCCGGCGCGGGCATCCGGTAGCGCGCAAGCGTCGTGCGGTCAATCGCTAGATAGTTCGCCACGTCGAACGGGCCCCAGTACTCGATCGGCTCACCGCCGAGGACTGCGCCGTCGTTGCCACGCTCAGCACCCCACCACTCGATCGTCTCCGGCAGCCAGCCCTCGAATCCCTCTCCGAAGGTGGCATCGGGCCGCGGCAGCGGGTGCCACTGGAAGGCCGAGCGTTTCACGCCCGCGTGCTCGGCGGCCTTCGTTACCGTCAGGTACTCGATGGTCTCGCGCGGCAGGGCGTCGGCGATGACACTGCGCAGGTGGGCCGCAACGGCCGCGGCATCGTTGCTGGTGGGCCCGGCGAGCCCGCGGCGCTGCAGGTAGCTCGAGAGGTGAGCCGTCGTATCTGTCATGGGCACACTGTACGCGCCGGCTCGGACACGCTAGTCCTCGCGGGGTGCTTTGAACGTCGCGGCTGCGGCGGCGGTCTGCCGGTAGGCGCCGCGGCGGTGCCAGATAAACATGCCCAGGCCGATGAACACGCCGCCGCCGACGATGTTGCCGAGGGTTACCGGCAGCAGGTTGTCGAGGAAGAAGGCGGGGATTGTCAGCGCATCGACGTTCGCCGATGAGTTCACGGCGGCCATAACGTCGGTGGCGCCCTCGGCCTTGATCATGAGACCGAGCGGGATCATGAACATGTTGGCGACGGAGTGCTCGAAGCTGGTCGCGACGAACAGCGCGATCGGCAGGGTGATCGCCACCATCTTGTCCGTTACTGATTTGCCCGCGAAGCCGGCCCACACGGCGAGGCAGACGAGGACGTTACACAGGATGCCGAGGAAGAAGGCCTGGACGAACGTGTGGCTGACCTTGGCGACGGAGGACTCGATGACGACGGCGCCCCAGCCGCCGGCGGAATTGTGGTGGGTTCCCGACAGGAAGATCGTGAGGGCAACGAGCAGCGATCCAGCAAAGTTGCCGAGGTAGACGACGCCCCAGTGCGCGAGCAGGCGGCCGGCCGGGAGTTTCTTGTCCATGCCGGGCAGCAGCGTCATCGTCGTCGAGGTAAACAGGTCCGCACCCAGGATGATGACGAGCGCGAGGCCGGTGGAAAATACGACGCCGCCGAGCACGCGCGCGACGCCATAGGGCAGCTGATCGGCGCCGACCTGGCTCGTCGTATAGAACACGAAGCCGATCGCGATGAGGGCGCCGGCAAACATCGCGGAGACGAAGGTCGTGCGCCAGGGCGTCGTTGCCTTTTTGATGAGGCCCGCTTCGGCGATGTCGGCGATTTCGGATGGCGAGGGGATCATACCTACCAGCCTAGAGCGGCTAATTTCTCCACTTCCACTTCCTTCGTGGTGCCCCAGATCACACAGAGACGCCAATGTGCCTTATTCTTGACCAGCAGGGGCCAGTGTCGCGAGCACGGCCCCTATCGAACACCCAGAGGGGAGGCATGATGGAGGACAGCTCCCGTGCCCCGGTCGTGAAGTTTCCGAAGGATCGCTCGGCCTCGTATCACGCTGCCCTGTTCTATATCGTCGCGGCGCGTGAGGAACTCGAGTTCGAGGGGATCATCGACCTGCCGCCGCTCGGGACGCCGCTGCGGCTCACGCCCCCGGTCAACCTGCCCGAGCACGTCCACGATTTCATCCGGCACGCCTGGGAGCAGACCGAACCGCTGCTCGTGAACGTTGGGGAGACGGCGATGACGCCGACCCACATTCGCCACGGGATCGCGGCCGGTTGGCAGCTCGTCGCCGAGGATCCGCACCTGGCGTTCTCGTCCTCCGAATATGAGCGGTGGCGCACGATCATCACGACGCGGTTCTTGCCGCCGATGCTCGACTCGCGCCCGCATTGGCCGCCGCCGCTGCAAACCCAGCTCAACCACTTCGGGCCGAGCTGGGAGGACGTAAAGGTCTCGGCCGGTTGGGATCCTGTCGAGCCCGTCGAGCCGCTACCGCCCGCCGCGCCGCTGCTCGATGACGACTACCGCACGGCGTACTTGGAGTCGCTCGCCCAGTACCTCAAGCACTGCGACGCGATCGGGGCGCGGCCCGCGCAGGCACGCTATAAGGGCTGGGCCGGCACCGAGCTGGACGCCGGGCGGCTGCATCCGAGCGTCTCGACGCTGCGGATCACCTTCGGCTCCTGGACGCGGGCGCTTTCCCTCGCGCGCGAGCTCTAGGCCGAAAAGTCGGTGATGACGACCTTGCCTTCGATGGCGCCATCGGCCATGTCGGTGATCGCCTCGGGCAGCTGAGACAGCGTAATCTCGCGGTCGATCAGCGGGCGCAGCTCGGCCTGTTCCATGAGGCGGCCGAGTTCCACGAGCTCGGCGCGGGTGCAACCCGTCGAGCCGATGATCGAGAGTTGCTGGAAGAAGATCCGGTGCAGTTCGGCGTCGACATTGCCGCCGGTCGTCGCGCCGCACGTGACGACCGCGCCGCCGGGCTTTAAGCAGCGCAGCGAGTGCCGCCACGTCGCAGCGCCCACGTTATCGACGACGACGTCCACGCGCTCGGGCAGCTTTTCGCCCGATTCGAAGGCGGCGCTCGCGCCGAGGTCGAGGGCGGTGGCACGCTTGTCGGCGGTCCGGCTTGTCGCCCAGACGCGCGCGCCCATCGCGGCGCCGAGCGCGATCGCGGCCGAGTTCACCCCGCCCGTCGCGCCCTGCACGAGCAGGCTCTGGCCGGGCCCGAGGCCCGCGCGGCGCAGCATCCGGTAGGCGGTCCCCCACGCGACGGGCACGCACGCGGCCTCGGCGAAGGACAGGTGCGCGGGCTTGTCGATGAGGCAGCGCTCGGGCACGTGCAGCACCTCGGCGAAGGTGCCGTCGTGGCGTTCGGATAGCAGCGCCCGCTTGGGGTCGAGCGTCTCGTCGCCCGCGCCGCGATCCGCGTCGGCAATGACCGGCAGGATCATGACCTCACGGCCGTCATCGGTGACACCGGCGCCATCGCAGCCGAGGATCAGGGGCAGCACGGCCGGATCCTGGCCGACGCCGCGCAGCGTCCACACGTCGTGCATATTGAGCGAAGCGGCGCGCATGTGCACGCGCGCCCAGCCGGGCGACAGGTCGCGCTCGGCGACGTCGGTGATCTCGAGCGCAGCGAGGATGTCATCGGGGCGGTGGGAGGTGACTACGGCAGCACGCATGGGCTCATCATATGAGCCGGATCTGCCCTCTAGGTGAGAATGTGCCGCGTGCTGCCAGGTGGAACAGCGGTTGACTGGCGGTGCTTTTCATTGTTTGGCACGAAAGCGTGACCGGGCGCGCGGAACGGTGAAAAGCTGGAGGCAGCCAGCGCATCACTGAGCCGTTGCCCCCGACGAAGGAGTTGAGTTCGCATGACTGCACCAACCGACGAAACTGCTGAGGCACCAGAGGTCAAAACCCCGCCCATCGGCAAGCTCGAGCGGCCAGATAACCTCGCCACGACACTGGACGTTTCAACCATGGTGGATCCCGACGGCGGCCTCGTCGATCGCGGCATTTTCACCGAAGAGGCGGTCTACAAGCAGGAGATGAAACGCATCTTCGCTCGCTCCTGGCTGTTTTTGGCCCACGAGGATCAGTTCAAGCGCCCCGGCGACTTCTTCCAGACCTTCATGGGCGAGGATCCGATCCTCGTCTCGATGAACCGCAAGAAGGAAATCAAGGCGTTCTTGAACTCCTGCCGCCACCGCGGCGCCCGCGTCTGCCGCGCGGATTTCGGCACGACGAAGAACTTCACCTGCACCTACCACGGCTGGTCTTTTGACCTCGACGGCAATCTCGCCAACGTCCCGAACGAGTACGCCTACGGCGAGGGCTTCGATAAGAAGGACTGGGGCCTCGTCGAGGTCCCGAACGTCCAGTCCTACAAGGGCCTGATCTTCGGCAACTGGGACCCGAACGCGATCCCGCTGGAGGACGCGCTCGGCGATCTGCGCTGGTACCTCGATGCGTTCATCGATCGCGATCCGGAGGGCACGACCGTCGTCGGCGGCGTCATGAAGTGGGTCCTTGACGGCAACTGGAAGCTCGCGGCCGAACAGTTCGCGACCGACTGGTACCACGTCAACATGTCGCACGCCTCCGCGCTCATGGTCATGAGCCCGACGGGCCGCGGCCCGAAGAAGGAGATCGCGGAGCGCCCCGGCAAGCAGTTCGTCTCCCCCAACGGCCACGGCGCCGGCTTCCCGGTGCACGAACGCAACCGCTTCGATAACTCCGTCGTACACGACTACTACGACTACGACGCGCTACGCGAGCGCCTCGGTGACAAGCGCGTGACCGGCCCGATGACCAACGGGCACGCCACCGTCTTCCCCTCCTTTAGCTACCTGCCCGTCAACGGCTCCATCCGCGTGTGGCACCCCAAGGGTCCGAACAAGATGGAGGTGTGGGCCTGGACGGTGCTCGATAAGTCGATGCCGGAAGAGGTCCGCGAGGCCCAGCGCCTGCACAATCTGCGAACCTTCGGCCCCTCGGGCATCTTCGAGCAGGACGACGGCGAAAACTGGTCGGAATGCCAGGCGATCGCGGGCGGCTTCATTACTAACCGCGTCGCCCTGAACTACCAGATGGGCATCGGAACCGAGAAGGAAGATCCCGACTACCCCGGCACCACCTCCGAACTCTTTTCGGACGCGGCCGGTCGTTCGTTCTACCGTAAGTGGCGTGAACTCATGTCGACCCCGGCATGGCATGAAAAGGAAGGCAACTAACCATGAGTGAGGGAATCAAGGTCGCATCCATCGACGATGTCGAGGAAGGCGAGGCGATCGTCGTCGAACCGGAGGAATCCGGCTTCGAAGCCAAGATCGCAGTCTTCCATTCCGATAACGACGAGTGGTACGCCCTCGATGACACGTGCACCCACGCCGACGCCTCGCTCGCCGATGGCTGGATCGAAGGCGAGGAGGTCGAGTGCCCGATGCACACGGCGCGCTTCTGCCTGCGCACGGGCAAGGTGCTGTGCATGCCCGCCACCGAGGACATGCGCACCCATAAGGTCGAGGTGCGCGGCGAGGACGTCTACCTCTTCCCCGGCACCCCCGCGGAAGGCGACTGAGCCATGAGCGTGTCATCGGTCGTCATTATTGGCGGGGGAATCTCCGGCTTCTCCTGCGCCCGCGAACTGCGCGCCGGCGGCTTTACCGGCAGCCTCACGATCGTCGATCCCGAAGGCCTGCCCTATGACCGCCCGCCGCTGTCCAAGGAACTGCTGACGGGAGAGTTCGCCACCGATGACACGCTCCTGGCGCCCGCCAGCTGGTATGAGGACAACGACGTCGCGATTGTCACCGACCGCGCCGATCGCATCGAACCCGATACCGGGCGCATCGTGCTCGAATCCGGCGACGCGCTGCAGCCCGATGCCATCGTCCTTGCTACCGGCGGCAGCGCGCGCCGCCTGGCGATCCCCGGCGGGGACCTGCCCGGCATCCTGACGCTGCGCACCAAGGCCGACTCGCTCGCGCTGAAGGAGCGGTTGGTTCCGGGCGCTCGCGTCGCGATCATCGGCGCCGGCCTCATCGGCGCCGAGGTCGCCTCCACGGCCGCGAAGAACGGCTGCGAGGTCACGCTCATCGATCCGGCGCCGATCCCTCTGGTGCCGGCCGTCGGCCCCGAGATCGCCGAGGCGTTGCACGCGATGCACGCCGAGCACGGCATCACCTGCTTTACCGGCCTGCCAACCGAGATCACGCACGACGGCGAGGCCTTCGCGATCGATCTCGACGGCGCGCACGATACCGAAGGCAAGACGATGATCGCGGCCGACGTCGTCCTCGTCGCCATCGGCATCGACACCTACTGCCCGCTCGCGGCCTCCGCCGAACTCGAGCAGGAGGGCGGCGTCCTCGTCGACGCCGGCGGGCGCACCAGCAACGAACGGATCTGGGCGATCGGCGACGTCGCGCGACTGCGCAACGAGGACGGCTCGCTCGCCCGGCGCCACGAACACTGGGAGTCCGCCGCCAACGATGGTAAGGCCGCCGCGGCCTCCATCCTGGGCGCCGAGCTGCCGAAATTTGGCTCCTCCTGGTTCTGGTCCGACCGCCACGGCGTGCACGTCGAGGGCATCGGCCTCATGAGCGAGCCCGGCACAACGGTCATCCGCGAGGTCGAGGGCCGCCCCCAGCTCGCATTCCGCGTGGCCGACGACGGCCGCGTCATCGGCGCCGTCGCGATCGATGGCGGCATGGCCGTCCGCGCCGCCCGCCGCATCATCGACCGCGGCAAGATCGTCGATCCCGCGGACCTCGCCAACCCCGACATCGACGTTAAGAAATTGGCACGTTAACCCCCTAGGAGCAGCATCATGACGTCCCAGCCCAACGAACACGTGGTCGGCGCCGCCGGTGCGGTCGCCACCGATGACCTGGAAGGCAGCCTCGTCGATCTCGAGACGTGGTACCGCCTCCAGCAGTTCTACTTCTACGAGGCCGAACTGCTCGACGACGGCCGCTTCGCCGACTGGCTGGAACTCTTCGACGAGGACCTGCACTACTGGGCGCCCACCCGCTCCAACCGGATGCGTCGCCAGCAGGCGCTGTCGATCGCGAAGGAAAACGAGGCCGCGTTCTACGACGAGACGAAGGACTCGCTGGCCTGGCGTATCCGCCGCTTCGACTCCGGCATGGCCTGGGCCGAGGATCCGCCCTCGCGCACGCGCCACCTCATCTCCAACCTCACCGCCCGCCACAGCGGCGAGGGCGAGCTGACCGCGCGCACCAACTTCATCGTGTGGCGCTCCCGCCTGGAGCGCGAACAGGACTGGTACGCCGGGGAGCGCCGCGACGTCGTGCGTATCGGTGAGGACGGCTCCTTCAAGGTCGCCAAGCGCCGGATCCTGTTCGACGTCAACGTCCTCATGGTCAAGAACATCTCGACGTTCTTCTAGCCCATGAGCCCGCGCCTGCCTGCTACCGCCGCCCTCGTTACGGGGGCGGCGTCCGGGCTGGGCGCCGCGATCACCGAGCGCTTCCTTGCCGAAGGCGCCTCCGTCCTGGCCCTGGACCGCGACACGAGCGCGATCGCCCCCCGCGAGGGCCTCGTCACCTACGAGGCCGACGTGCGCGATGGCGCGGCCCTGGCCGACGCGGTCGCGATGTGCGAGGCGCGTTTCGGCGGCCTCGACGTCCTCGTGCCGAACGCCGGCATCTGGGACTACCAGCGCCGCCTGACCCACCTGAGCGCCGCCGAGCTTTCCGACGCCTTCGACGAGATCATGCGGATCAACGTCCTCGGCTATCTGCTCGCCGCCCAGGCCGCGGCCGCCGCGCTGCAGGCCTCCCGCGGCGCGATCGTCATGACGCTGTCCAACGCCTCGTTCTACGCCGCGGGCGGGGGCGCGCTCTATACCGCCTCGAAGTTCGCGGCCCGCGGCCTCGTCATCCAGCTCGCCCACGAATTCGCCCCTCGCGTGCGCGTCAACGGCGTCGCGATCGGTGGGGTGCGCACCGGATTGTCGGGCCCCGCCACCCTCGGGCTCGATGACCGCTCGCTCGCCGATTCCTTCGATCGGCGCGGGCCCGGGCCCAACCCCTACATCCCGCTGCACGATTCGCCCACGGATCCGCAAGCGTTTACCTCGCCGTACGTCATGCTCGCCGCCCGCGAGGAATCGGCCATGATCACCGGCTCCATCATCCGCGCCGACGGCGGCATTTCCGCCCGAGGGTTTTATTCCGCCGCCCAAGGAGATCAACAATGAAGATCGATCACTCGCTTACGGCCTCGATCGACGAGATCGACCTCAACCCCGCGAGCTTCCTCGCCCGCAACGCGCATTTCACGCCGAATAAACTCGCGCTAATCTACGAAGATCAGGAGCTGACCTACGCCGAGTTCACGCGCAACGTCAAGGCGATCGCCTCGCGGCTGCGCGCCTCGGGCGTCAAGGACGGCGACCGCATCTTCTACCTCGGCATGAACTCGGCCGCGTTCCTCGAAACGATGTTCGCCACCTGGTGGCTCGGCGCCGTCTTCACGCCGCTGAACTTCCGCCTCGCGCCCGCCGAAATCTCCGAGCTGCTCGTGCGCGGCACCCCGCACTCGATCATCGTCGAATCCTCCCACGCCGAGGTCCTCTCCCACGTCTACGGCGCCCAGCGCCACCACATCTTCCTCATCGACAACGACCCGGCCGTCGAGGCCGCCGCGGGCGCCCCGCCCTACTGGCACCGTGCCTCGGAGGTCTTTGGCGACGTCAGCGAGGATCTGCCCGCCCCCAAGCAGGTCGGGATGCGCGATCTCGCGCTGCTGCTGTTCACCTCGGGTACGACGGGCGTACCGAAGGGCGTGCAGCTGACGTTCGGCAATATCTGGTGGAACTCCGTCAACGTCGATACCTCGGTCGATACCCGCGTCGGGGACATGAACCTCGCCGTGGCGCCGATGTTCCACATCGGCGCACTCAACTCCTTCACGATCCGGGCCTTTGAGCGCGGCAACACGACCGTCGTGCGCCGCGCGTTCGATCCCGTGCGCACGCTGAAGGACATCGAGGACTTCGCCATCAACTCCGCCTTCGTCGTGCCCGCCCAGCTGCTCGTCATGAGCAACCAGGCCGAGTTCGAGGGCGCGGACCTCACCTCCATGCGCGCCACAATCTGCGCGGGCGCGCCCGTGCCGCCCGTCATCATCGCGAAGTATGCGGAAAAGGGCGTGGACGTCCAGCAGGCGTGGGGCCTGACGGAGACCTCGCCGTTCGCTACCTACCTGCCCGCGGCCATGACGAAGGAGAAGACGGGCTCCTGCGGCATCTCGATGCTGCACACCGAGGTCAAGCTCGTCGATCCCGTCATGCTCGAGGACGTGACGACGCCCGGCGAAACCGGCGAAATGTGGGTACGCGGCCCGAACGTAACCCCCGGCTACTGGAACGCGCCCGAAGCCAACGAGGCCGCCTTCCACGAGGGCTGGTTCCGCTCCGGGGACATCGGCTACGCCGACGAGGACGGCTACCTCTTCATCGTCGATCGCCTCAAGGACATGATCATCACCGGCGGCGAGAACGTCTACCCCGCCGAGGTCGAGCGCGTCCTCATCGAATACCCCGGCTGCTCCGACGTCGCCGTCGTCGGTCAAAAGGACCCGAAGTGGGGCGAGAACGTCGTCGCCGTCATGGCGATGGAGGGCGGCGCCAAGCCCACCATTGAGCAGGTGCGCGAATTCTGCGACCGCCACCTCGCCCGCTACAAGCTGCCGAAGAAACTCGTGCTCGTCGACGCCGTCCCGCGAAACTCCTCGGGCAAGCTCGACAAGCGCTCGATCCGTGACATGGTGGCCTCGGGGGCCACCGAGATCCAAGGTTAGGAAGGACCCGCAATGACGCGCCAAGAGCTACCCGGAATTTTCTACTCCGATGACCGCCCCGGCGACGAATTCGAGGTGAGCACCGCGCCGGGCCCCGAGGGCTGGGAAACCTCCTATCAGGTCACGCGCGAGGGCGCGGACCTGGGCTCGGTGGCCGTGCGCCACACGCTGACGGGCCGCCTGTCGGAGGCCTACCCCGTCGGCGCCCGCGACCTGGAGGTCGAGGTCCACACGGAGGATCCGCAGGCCCTGTGGGCCGCCACGCACGAGATCTTCGAGCACGATAGCGCCTGCCGCCGCATCGTGCTCGCCACGAATGCGGGCGATATTCCGGCGATCGACTTCGGCGAGCGGGCCGGCTACCGCTATGTCGTCGACGTCGAGATCCCGGGCGATATCGAGCTCTCGCTGCTCGTGGCAGAGCCCGAGTGGGTGCTGAAGGAACCGCGCGCGATCGAAACGCGCGCCGGCCACTAGGAGGCTGCAATGACCGTCGTTGACAACCCAGCGGGCGATCCCTTCATCGAACGCTGGAACGAGTTTTACGAGGGCGTCAATGACGTCGCCGCGACGCTCGCCCTCTACCCCGTCTCCGGTACCCCGGAGGAGGTCGTCGTCGGGATGCCGCTGCGCCGCGAGGTCACCCAGCCCGCCGGGATGTATTCGGCGCCCGCGATGTTCGGGCTCGCCGATGTCACCGGCACCTGGCTCGCCATGCTCAACGTCGCCGAGGGCGTCTTCCCGCTGGCCGTGCAATCCTCGATCAACGTCGTGTCCAACACGAAGTCCGGGGACGTCACGGCCACCGCCACGATCGTGCGCGCCGGGCGCACCCTCATCGTCACCGATACCAAAGTTTGCGATGAACATGGCAAGCTTTTGACCAACGTCGTGACGACCTACGTGGTCACCCAGCGCTAAAACGCTGCAGCCGACCGGGCAATCCTCGCGCGAGGGTTGCCCGGTCGTTTTTTACGCGCTGTATACCATCTCTATGACCCCGGTCACGTTCCGCTAGGTGGAACAGCCTCAGCGAGACTATCGGCGTTAACCGAAGAATCAGGTCACCCCTACAATCGACATCGGCCCAGCGAAGGGCCCCTGCACCGGGAGAGACCATGTCAGATATCACCGCCACCACGAAGGTCGGCCGCGCCCCCGAGGGGAGTGCTCAGCAAAAGAAGGAGTCGCGCCGCGCGCTGGCCTCCTCCTTCCTCGGATCGACCGTCGAATACTACGACTTCCTTTTGTACGGTGCCGCGGCCGGCATCGTCTTCCCGCCGCTGTTCTTCTCCGAGCTCGACCCGGCGATGGGCACCTTCCTGTCCTACGTCATCCTGTTCACCGGCTACATCTCCCGCCCCATCGGCGGTCTGCTCTTTGGCCACTTCGGTGACCGCTTCGGCCGGAAGAACATGCTGTTCATTACCCTCATGGTGATGGGCTTCGTCTCCATCGGGATCGGCCTGCTGCCGACCTACGGCGCTATCGGCGTCGCTGCCCCACTGGCACTCGTCTTCCTGCGCATCACCCAGGGCTTTGCCGTCGGCGGCGAATGGGCGGGCGCCACCC
The DNA here is from genome assembly GCF_900107735.1 of Bowdeniella nasicola. Lineage (GTDB taxonomy): Bacteria > Actinomycetota > Actinomycetes > Actinomycetales > Actinomycetaceae > Bowdeniella > Bowdeniella massiliensis. Next base: position 20,662 of record NZ_FNQV01000013.1, read on the forward strand.
TCATGGCGATGGAACACTCCACCAAGAAGTCCCGCGGCTTCGGCGCCTCGATCGCCGTGACCGGCGGCCCGACCGGCGCCGTGCTCTCCACCCTCATGCTCGGCCTGTTCGCTACCCTGCCCGATGAGCAGTTCTTCTCCTGGGGCTGGCGCGTACCCTTCCTGCTGTCGGCCGTCATCGTGTTGATCGGTCTGTACCTTCGCCTGCGCGTGACAGAGTCGCCGGACTTCGAAGAGGCTAAGCACCATGGCTTCACCGAGCGCGCGACGCCGCTGAAGCAGATGTTCACCAAGTACCCCAAGGAAGTCATCACGGGCTCCCTGGCCGGCGCTGCTCCCCTCGCAGTTCAGGCCCTGCTCATGGTCATCATGGTCCCCTACGTCGTGCAGGCCTCCGAGGGCGCTATCACCCGCGACTCGGCCCTGTTCATGCTGACCGTGTCCTCTGTGCTGCACATCTTCACGATCCCGTTCTTCGCCTGGGTCTCAGATAAGGTCGGCCGCAAGCCCGTCATGCTCGCCGGCGCGCTGTTCTCGATGATCGCGATCTGGCCCATGTTCCTCATGTTCTCCTCGGGCAAGCCGATCCTCGTGGGAATGGCCTTCATCCTCGGTAACCCGATCATCCAGGCCTCCATGTACGGCCCGATCGGCGCGTTCCTGTCCGAAAAGTTCGAGACCAACGCCCGCTACACCGGCTCCTCCCTCACCTTCCAGATGGGCTCGGTCCTCGGCGCCGGCCTCATCCCGCTGGTGGCCAACCGCTTCCTGCAGTCCGGCGACGTGTACAACACCGACGGCATCTGGAGCGTTGGTATCTACCTCGTCATCCTGTTCGCGATCTCCGGCGCGGCAGTGGCCCTCTCCAAGGAAACCCACCCCCGTCTGGCGCGTGAAGAGGCCAAGCGCGGCTAACTCCATGCCAGTAAGTGGCGGCGGTCGGATCCTTTCGGCCGCCGCCACTTCGCGCCTGCGACTAGCCTGGCAGCATGTCGATTCCTACGGATGACGTCGCTGCTCCGCCAATCGTTATGGAGCTGGCCGGCAGCGACGAGGTGCGATGCGTGTGGACAAATGAGCTCGGCGGCCTGACCTTTTCGGCCGGCGAGCGCTTCATTAAGTGGGGTCCAAAAAATCTGGAGACCTCCATGGCTCGCGAGGCCGAGCGACTGCGCTGGGCGGGCGCCTACGTCCCCTGCCCCGAGGTGCTCGATACCGGCGAGGATTGGACGCACGAGTGGCTGGTCACGCGCGCGCTTCCCGGTCGCAGCGCTGTCGACCCGTTCTGGATCGAACAGCCCGAGGCCGCGGTGCGCGCGCTTGGCCGGTCGCTGCGCTTTCTGCACGACTCGCTTCCGGTGGAATCGTGCCGCTGGCAGTGGTCCGCGCCGGCTCGGATCCGCAACGCGCGCGAACGCGGCATCGAGGTGCCACCCGATTTTGACCATGCCCCTGAGATCGACCGGCCCGTCGTCTGCCACGGCGATCCCTGCAGCCCGAACACGCTGCTGCTCGATGACGGCTCGCTCGCGGGATTCGTCGACTTCGGTGCGCTCGGCGTGGCCGACCGGTGGGCAGACATTGCCGTCGGTGCGCTCGCAACGACGTGGAATTACGGGCCCGGCTACCGCGAGCTGTTTATCGAGTCCTATGGGCTGGAGCCCGACCACGAGCGCCTCGATTACTACGAGTCGTTGTGGGAGGCGACCTAGAGCGCCTCGAGGTCCGCGAGGCTCTTCGGGTAGGAGGGCTGCGCCCCCATCACCTGGCAGGCAAAGGCGCCGGCGCGCGCGGCAAGCTTGGTCGCCTCGGCTAGGGACTGGCCGTCCGCGAGCGCCCCGGCAAGAACCCCGACGAAGCAGTCACCCGCACCCGTCGTATCCACGACCTTCACCGGGACCGAGGGCACGTGTGCGCGTCCGGTGTCATCCGCCCAGATCGCGCCCTCATCGCCCAGCGTCACGACGATGCTCGGCAACTCGAGCTCGCTCAGCCGTTCAACCAGCTCCCACCCGATCCGCTCGGCCTCGCCGCCTTGGCTGACCTCGCCATCGCGCCCGAGTTGCCTCAGCAGGTCCTTTGCCTCGTGCTCGTTGACGATGAGCGGATCGAAGCGAGCAAGCGTCTCCTCCGAGACCTCGACCACCGGAGCGAGATTGCACACGAGCCGCCCGGTCACGACACCAGCGAGCCATTCGATCGTGTCGGCGGGGATCTCGCCCTGCGTTACGACGACATCGGCGCCAGCGATAATCTCCTCGCGGTCCGCGAGCGAGCTCGGCGTCACCGTCGCATTAGCGCCCGGCAGCACGATGACGGTGTTCTCCCCGTACGAGTCCACGGTGACGAGCGCCCGCCCCGTCGGCTCCCCGACCACCGCCACGTGCGAGGTATCAACCTCCCGCTTGCCGAGCTCACCCACAACGAACTCGCCATCGTCGTCCTGCCCGACAGCACCGAGCATCCCCACCGGGGCCCCAAAAATCGTGGCGGCCGCGGCCTGGTTTGCGCCCTTACCGCCCGAGCTGCGCGAAGAATCCAGCCCGAGGATCGTCTCACCCGGCTTCGGATGCTCGCTCACCTCGACATAGGAGTCGCAATTGATCGATCCGACGACGACAACTGACCCAGCCATCGAGCTACTGCTTCACCGGCCGAATGGACAGCTCTTCGATCGTCGCCTCGTCCGTCGCATCCACGGCGAGCCGAACAGCGGCTGCGACAGACTCGGGCCTGAGGTAGATCGATCCGTCATAGTTCGTATTCCCCGCTGCTTCTTGCAGCTCGACCTGCATGTCAGTATCGACGCGACCGGGATGGATGGAGCTGACGCGAACCTTTCCGCGCTCTTCTTCCCGCAGCGCATCGGTCAGCGCTCGCAGTGCGAACTTCGATCCCGAGTAGACGGCGCTTCCCGGCCCAGAGCGGAATCCGGACCCGGAATTGATCGCGATCACCTGACCGCCTGCTTCGCGCAGCGCTGGCAGGAGGAGCCGGGTCAACTCGGCAACGGCATAGACGTTGATCGAAAACACCCGATCGTATTCGGACCAGGGCGTCTCCGCGACGTGTTCACCGCCCACGACGCCGGCCGAATGAACGAGCACGTCGAGTCGCTCGAGGCGAAGCTCGGAAACGGCCCGGGCAATATCCTTGGGGCTCGTCAGGTCGGCGACAAAGGAGCGGGATCCGGGGATCTCGGCGATGAGGTCGACGAGGGAGTCGTCGCTCGAGGCTCCGACAATGAGGTCGTGCGTCGTCGACAGTTCGATGGCGATGGCGCGGCCAATCCCGCGCGAAGCTCCGGTGATCAGTGCAGTGGGGCGAGAGTTCGTCATACCCCCAGCCTATGCGGGCCCTACTGTCAGTCGCGAGGTTGAACCGTAATCCAACCGCAGGCGGTTTTATCGACGAATGCTGCTCGTTAGCCTCGAGATAACACCAGACTTCACTTCCCACGCCGGAGTCACCATGCGTACCTCATGTCTACTAGAAGATCTACTCGAAAATTTTCGTGTCGCCCCACACGGGATCCGCGCACATCCTCGACGTCGGCGGCCTCAGTGCAGGTTGACTGTCAGCCCGTTGAGCTCGGCAACTTCGGCGACTGGCTCTTGAGTCCTAAACGTGGCTGAGACGAGCCCGCGGTCACCCTCGGCGAGCGCGACGGTCACGTCCTTGTCGTCAAAGTCGAGGGCGTCTAAGAGTTTTTCCAACTCGGAGGGATGCTCGACCTCGACGCACATGCCGATCAGGACGGGCCCGTGGGCGGGACCGTCGCTCATCGGTTTGATCCACTCGATCAAGAAGGGCAGCTTCGCGTCGAACGGCTGCTCGCCGAGGTCCACCATGCGCCAGGACAACTCCTCGCCGGACTCCGTGGTTCGGGCGCCGTCGCGGATGTCACCGGGCTCGAAGCCCGCTTCCGTCGCGGCTTGGCAGGCGGCTTCGATATCGGGCACGCAAATTGCCCACGACAGCGGGCCGAGCGTATTGCGCACGCGTTCCGACCAGATGTTGTCGGCACCTTCGGGGGCGGCAATGAGTTCGACGTAGGCGTGCTGTGAGCCGCGGATGAGGACGTTGACGGTGCCACCTGGATGGGTACCGCCGGGTGAGGAGGGCAGGCCCACCTCGTCCCACTCCTGGGCTGCGGTATCGATGTCGGGAACGGAGATAACGAGGTGATCGACGCGGCTCATGTTCGAGGCTTCCCCTTCGATGTCAGAACTGGTTCAACCCTACGGGGTTCGATTTGTCCTGTCCTGACCAAGCGCTACGGCAGGTAAGCGCCGCCGTTGACGGAGATGACCTGGCCGACGACAAATCCGGCGTCGAGCGCCAAAAACTCGACGGCGCTCGCGACGTCATCCGGCGTGCCGGGCCGCCCGGCAGGGATGCCGGCGACGAACTTCGTCTCGCCGGACTCCTCGGCTTCGCGCAGCACGGCCGAGGTGATGTCGGTGTCGATGAGGCCGGGCGCGACGGCATTGACCGCGACTCCCCCGGGCGCGAGTTCGCGGGCGGCGGCCTTGGTGAAGCCGAGGACGGCCGCCTTGCTCGCGGCGTAGTGGGCGCCCGCGAAGTTGCCGCCGCCCTGCTGGGCGGAGATCGAGGACATGTTGATGATCGCGCCGCCGCCGCGCTCGCGCATTGCGACGCCGAAGGCCTGCGTCAGCAGGAACATCCCGGTGAGGTTGACGTCCATCAGGGTGTGCCACTCGTCGTGGGTGATGTCCGCGATCCGGGTGGGCGAGGCGATCCCCGCGTTGTTGACGAGGACCTCGACGTGGCCGCCGCCCGCAACGGCGAACTCCGTCGCGGCGGAGACGGCGCTCGTCACCATTTCCTCATCGGTTAGGTCGCAGGTGAGGCCGAGGGCGCGGATACCCTGGCCGGCGAGCTCGTCGGCGCGCGCGGTGACGTCCTCGGATAAGTCGATGAGGACGAGGTCGAGGCCGCGGGCGGCCAGGCGCTTGGCGATGGCGAAGCCGATCCCGTGCTGGGAGGCGGCTCCGGTGATGACGGCGACGCTCATGGCAGGGCCTCCGCCATCTGCTCGACGGTGATGACCGAGGCGAACAGGCCGCCCATGGTGGCAAGCGAGGCCTCGTGCTGGGCGTTATCGGCCGCAGCGCAGGCGTCGGATAGCACGAACGGCGAGAAGCCGAGATCGCCGGCCTGGCGGATCGTGGCCTCGACGGAGGCGTTCGTCGCGACACCGGCGACGGCGACGTCGCGGATGGCCTGGTCCTGCAGGGTCTTTTCCAGCTCGGTGCCGGTGAATGGGCCCGGGCGGGTGTGCGTGAGGACGACGTCATCGTCCGTGACGTCCAACTGCTCGATGATCTCGGCGCCGGGGGTGCCGTTGATGAGGCAGCCGGCGTCCTTGGCCATGGCGAGCAGCGGGATGTTGGCGTGCAGGTCATCCCCGCTTGGGTCAAAGGCGATGCGCGCGAAGATCACGAGGCCGCCGGCGGCCCGCACCGCATCGGCGGCGCGGGCGCAGGCGGCGACAACGTTCTTCGCCTCGATTTCGGGCGCAAAGAGCGCGCCGAAGGGACGGTCGGCGTCGACGATATCGTGCTGCATGTGCACGATCACGAGCGCGAGCCCGGGGCCGACGAGGGTGAGGCGTTCGTTCGGGTCTCTCGTCATGACACCATCATCGGCTAGCGGGACTGGCCCTGCAGCCAAACCGCGACATCGATGATCATGTCTTCCTGCCCACCGACGTAGCCGCGGCGCCCGACTTCCTCCAGGATGTCGTGGGCGGCGAGCCCGTAGCGTTCGGCGGCACGCTCGGCGTGCAGCAGGAAGGAGTTGTACACGCCCACCTTGCCCTGCATGATCGAGGCGCGGTCCATGACCGGCATGCGCGTGATCATCGGGCGCAGCACCTCTTCGGAGGCGAACATGAGGGCGTTGACGTCCACGCCAGTTTCGATGTCGAGACGTTCGAAGGCCGCGGCGAGCACCTCCGTCGGGGAGTTGCCCGCGCCGGCGCCGAGGCCGCGCAGGGTGCCGTCGATCTGCGTGGCGCCCGCCCGCACGGCGTACACGGAGTTCGTCACGCCAAAGGACAGGTTCTGGTGGCCGTGGAAGCCCACTTCGGCGTCGCCCGCGAGTTCCTGGACGAGGGCGTCCACGCGGTCGTAGGCGTCCTCCATGATCATGTGACCGGCGGAGTCGACGACGTAGACGCACTGGCAGCCCGCGTCGGCCATGATGCGCGCCTGGGCGGCGAGCTCGCTCGGGGAGATGCGGTGCGAGAGCATGAGGAAGCCGACCGTCTCCAAGCCGAGCTCGCGCGCGGCGTGGAAATGCTCGATCGAGACGTCCGCCTCGGTGCAGTGCGTGGCGATGCGCACGACCTTCGCGCCGCGCAGGTGCGCTTCCTTCATCTCGGTGATCGTGCCGAGGCCCGGGAGCATGAGGACGGCGATCTTCGCGTTCTTGGACTCCTCGGCCGCGGCCTGGATGAGGACCATCTCGTCGACGGCGGAAAACCCGTAGTTGAAGGAGGAGCCGGCGAGGCCGTCCCCGTGGGTGACCTCGATGACGGGCATGTTCGCGTCATCGAGGGCCCGCACGACCTTGCGGACCTGGTCCTCGGTGAAGCGGTGGCGCATCGCGTGCGAGCCATCGCGCAGGGTGGTGTCCGTCAGGCGAACCTTGTACTGGGCCATGTCAGGCTCCCTTCTGAGCGGAGCTCATCCGCTCGGCCATCAGATCACCGGTGCGCGCGGCGGCGGCGGTGATGATGTCGAGGTTGCCGGCGTATTCCGGCAGGAAGTTCGCGGCGCCCTTGACCTCGATGAGGACGGTGACGCGGCCCCAGCCACGCCAATCCTCGCGGGCCTCATCGAACTGCGGGTCCGCCGTCAGGTGGTAGCCCGGCACGTATTCCTGGACGCGCTCGACCATGCGCGCGATCGACTCGTTGACCTGATCCTGCAGGGCGCCGGGGGCGGCGGCCTCGGCGGGCAGCGAGCAGTAGACCGTGTTGCGCATGAGCATCGGCGGCTCGACGGGGTTCAGGATGATGATCGCCTTGGACTGCTTGGCGCGCGAGACCACGCGCAGCGCGGCGGCCGTCGTCTCGGTGAATTCATCGATGTTGGCGCGGGTGCCGGGCCCGGCCGACTTGGACGCGATCGAGGCAACGATCTCGGCGTATTCGACGGGGACGACGTCGGAGACGGCGGCGACGATCGGCGTCGTGGCCTGGCCACCGCACGTAATCATGTTGACGTTCATGACGTCGGGCATCGACTCCAGATTCACCGGCGGGCAGACGTAGGGGCCGATCGCGGCGGGCGTCAGATCGATCGCGCGCATCCCGACCTCGCGGTAGAGCTGCGCGTTTGCCAGGTGCGCCTTGGCGCTCGTGGCTTCAAAGACGAAGTCGGGCAGGTCGGACTGCTCCAGCAGCCAGTCCACGCCCTCGGCGCTCGTCTCCAGGCCGAGCTTCGCGGCGCGGCGCAGGCCCTCGGAGTCCTTGACGCCCACCATGTAGACGGGTTCGATCCACTCGGAGCGGCGCATGAGCTTGAACATGAGGTCGGTCCCGATGTTGCCCGGTCCGACGATCGCCGCCGTGTACTTTTTCTGGCTCATGCCTACTCCTTAACTGTGGGGCCCGCGCCGAAGGTGATGGTGAGCGCGCCGGCCTGACCAAAGTCTGCGGTGGCGCGCGATCCCGCTTCAACCGCGTGTGCCGCACAGAAGGACCCGGGGATCACGAGGTCGCCCTTCTTCAGGTGCACGCCGCGCTTACTGAGCGTCGTCGCGAGCCACGCGAGCGGGGCCGCGGGGTGCCCCATGACGTCGGCGCCAGTGCCGGCCCCGACCTCCTCATCGTCGATCAGCAGCGCGCAGCGGGTGCTCGCGAGATCGGCGATGTCGAGGTCGAGCGGTTCGCGCGAGACGGCGACGGCGCCGAGCGAGGCGTTATCGGCGACGGTGTCGACGAGGCGGATGTCCCAGTCGCGGATGCGAGAATCGATAATCTCGATCGCGGCGTGCACCGAGGCGATCGCCTCGATCGCCTCATCCAGGCTCACCTCGCCCGTGAGGTCCGCGCCGAGGTAGAAGCCAAACTCGGGTTCGACCTTCGGCGAGATGAAATGCTCGACGGGGATTTCGGCGTCGTCGTAGAAGACGACGTCGTCGGTGAAGAAGCCGAAGTCGGGCGAGTCGACGCCGAGTTGGCGCTGCATGGCGAGCGAGGTCAGCCCGATCTTGCGACCGACGACCTTTCGCCCCTCCGCGAGCGCCTGCTCTTCTTGCAGCAGCTGGATCTCGTAGGCCTCATCCAGGCTCAGGCCCTCGATCGTCTCGCGCAGCGGGGCGATCGGCACGCCCGTCGCGTAGGCCTCGAGCAGGTCGCGCGAGGCCTCGGCCAGCTGGGCCGTGCGAGACGTCGGGGTATCGTCCCCGTCGGTGATGTCCTTGCCGTCCACTTAGGCCTCCTTGGCCGTCATGACGCCGAAGCCCGCAATGTATTCGCGGATCGGCCGGTAGAACTCGTAGGTGACGTCGTAGGTGCCGGCGGCCGCGCGCAGCGCGGAGAATGCCGCGACCCAGGTGCGGGTTTCGTGCGAGGAACGCCCGGCCTCTTCGGCCATGTCCTCGGCGGTGAAGGCGTCGAAGCGCTCGAGCTCGCCGGAGCGGCAAATGTCCATGAAGGCGGCGTCCCACTCGGGGTTGAGGTCGCGGATATCGGCCTCACCGGCGGCGAAGGCCTTCGCGACGGCGATCGTGTTGGCCTCTCGGGCGGCGCGTGCCTCGGGGGTGGGGTGGCGGCCCTCGAGCAGGAACTTGCGCTGTTCCTCGGTCGCGGTCGCCCACTGCGGAACCGGCGGCTCGTGGGACAGGCCACCGGAGCCGATGAACAGCACCTTCTTGTCGGCCAGGTGCTCCTTCACAAAGGCGCCGACGGCGTCGCCGAGCTTGCGCACGCGCGCCATCCGCATGAAGGGCTTGGCAAGTCCGTTCACGAAGACGGGAATGACCGACAGCTCCGCGACTCGCTCGCCGAACATGATTTCGATCGGCTGGACGGCGCCGTGGTCGACCTCCATGCGACGCGAGATCGCGGTGTCCAGGTCCTGGTCGATGATGTACTGCGCGAGATCCTGGGCGATCTCCGTGGGGACGTTGAGCTCGCCGTCGAAGGAGTTGTAGTCGCCGGTGCCGACGGCCGCAAAGCCGACGCAAAACGGCGGCATGAGGTCGTAGAAGAAACCGTTGTAGTGGTCCGGGCCGAAGTTGATGATGAGGTCGGGATCGAACTGGGTGACGAACTCGCGCGCCTCGGCGAATGCGCCTTGGACGGCCTCGGCGACCTCTTCGGGCGGGTTGGCGTGTTCGAGCAGCGGCGAGTGGGACATCGTGAGCAGGGCGACGGGCATGATGGGCTCCTTAGATCGTGGACGAGAGTGCGGCGAGCAGCGACCGGAACGCAGGAGAGGCCTCCTGCGCGAGCACCGCCGCGGCCACGAACCGGTCGGGACGGATGAACACAAGGGAGACGGGACGGTCGTCGTACCATCTCTTGAGCGCGCCGGTGTGATCGCCGATGACGACGAAGTCATCGGCGGCCTCGTAGGCCGCTTCGGCCCAGGGGCGCTGGGTTTCGGGAACGATGCACGCAAATCTCATGCCGAGCTCGCGTGCCTTGTCGAGCAGTTCGGGCGCGAGGTGGCGGCGAGGGTCATTGCCCCACGCGGCGATCGCCCACCACGGACCGAGCGCATCGTCGAGTAGGATCGGGCCGTCATGGCCCGCGACGCTCACGCGCGGCTGAATGAACTGCACGCCGACGGGCGAATCGCAGTTCTCGGCCGTCGCAACGGGGATGAGGTCGCGCGTGATCTTCGCGGCCGCGCGGCCGGGTGCGAGCGTATTGGGATCGACGAGCACGCCGCGGGTGTAGCGCGGCATTGGCTTAAAGCGCATCTCGGAGAAGTAGGACTTGATCTGCGGCACGGCGCCGAGCGCAGTCGAGACCGAATCGCGCACGAGCGCCACGCGCTTGTCCTGCTGCTTGATGAAATTTCCCATGGTCATCGATAGGTCGACCATGGCCTTGGCGTGTTCGCGCCGCTCCGCGTCGTAGGTATCGAGCAGGTCGAGGCCCGCCTGGCCGCGGGTGAGCGTCGCGATCTTCCACGCGAGGTTCGTCGCATCGCGCAGCCCCGAGTTGAAGCCCTGCCCCATCCACACGGGCATGAGGTGGGCGGCGTCACCCGCGATGATGACGCGGCCAGAGCGGAAGGTGTCCGCGACGCGGCCGTGGTGGGTAAAGACGCGGCGCCGAATGACCTGCAGGCTCGTCGGATCCGGCACGTGCGGGGTGAGCAGGCCGTGCACGAAGGCGTCGTCCTCGCTCGCATCGGAGGGCTCATCCTCGTGCAGCATGAACTCCCAGCGGCGCACCGCGTGCGGCAGCCCGATCGAAACGTACGGCCGCTTCGGATCGGCCCCGAGGTAGACGCCGGGCGTGCCGACGGGATCGTTTTCCACATCGACGACGAGCCAGCGGGTCGAGGGCGATTCCCCGACGAAGGTCGCGCCCAGCCACTTGCGGGTAAAGGAGCGGCCGCCCTCGCAGCCGACGACGAACTTCGCGCACACCTGGCGCGTGGTCGGGCTCGTGCCCGGCAGCGGGCCGGTCGTACCGTCCATGTCACGCGGGCCGACTTCGAGCGTCGCCGTGACGAGGTCGTCCGATTCCTCCAAGCCGATGAGCATGTGCTCGAAGGCAACGGTCACGTGCTCATAGCGATCCAGACCCTCGAAGAAGGCGCGGTCCACGAGCGGCTGGATGAAGCCGTGCTTGCGCGCGAAGCCGAAGGGTTCGCTCGTGGGATTGTTCGCGGTCAGGACGCGGCCTTTGCCGTTGACGATCTTGACGATGTGGTTCGGGTTGGTGTGCGGCCGCACGGGCTCGATGAGCCCCATCGCCTGGATCGTGCGGTAGGACTCGTCATCCAGTCCGACGCCGCGCGGGTAGTCGATGAGGTCGCTGCGCGCCTCGGCGAGCAGCACCGAGACGCCGTAGCCACCGAGCAGGTTCGCCAGGGTCAGGCCGACGGGCCCGGCGCCGACGATGAGGACATCAACCTCCTCGCGATTGCTCTCCTCAGCCATGGTCCTTACGCCTCCGCCTTGCCGAGCAGGAAGTCCAGGTGGAGCTTGTTGAAGGTCTCGGTGTCTTCGTACTGCGGCCAGTGTCCGCAGTTTTCCATCACCTGCAGGTGGCCGTTCGGGATGAGGTCCGCGATGCGTGCGCCCTCATCAACGGGGCCCGAGGGGTCCTTCGTCGTCCACAGCACCATCGCGGGCGCCTGGATCTCGCGCAGGTCATCGTCGGAGAGCATGTTGCGCTTGCGGGTCTCCAGGTCCTGCAGCGCCATGTTCATCTCGCACGCCATGGGCCAGTCGGGCTGCTGGAAGATGCGCTGGCGGGTACGGATGAGGTCGGGGGTAACCATGGTCGGGTCGGCCATGAGCCATTCCAGGCGGGCCTTCACACGCTCCCAGGACGGGTCCTTCGCCGCCTCCATCGACAGCGTGTACAGGCGCTCCATGACCTTGGGGTTGGCCATCGTGCCACCCATCGTGTTGAGGACGACGCGCTCGACCTTGTCGGGATGCAGCTGGGCGAGGCGGGCCGCGGTCCAGCCGCCGAGGGACTCGCCGGACAGGTAGGCCTTGTCGTAACCGAGGGCCTCGATGACGGCGAGGACCTGGTCGACGTAGTGCTTGATCTCCAGCGGATGCTCGGGCTTGGCCGAGTAGCCGTGGCCGATGAAGTCGATCGCGTAAACGTTGAAGTGCTCGGCGTGCGCCGCCAGGTTACGGGCGTAGGCTTCGGCATGGCCGGTGACGCCGTGCAGCAGGAGCAGCAGCGGCTTGTCATCCGAGCCGGCGTGCAGGTAGCGGGTCTTATAGGGCCCCGCCTGCAGGTAGCCCTGAGAGAACTCGACTTCCGCGAGATCGTCCCACACAGAGGTGTACGGCCGGCCGTTGATGCTGCCGTCGGATTCGATAACCTGCTGAGACATTACTGCTCCTTTGCTCGGATATTGCGTGCCTTACTTTGACTGTACGAGCGCGCGTGCCCCAGCGTCGGGGAACTGTTCCATCGCGTGAAACATGAGCAGTTTTGTGCCGCCTGGTGGTAAACCTTACACCAACCTAACCATCTACCTTTCTCCTGGTTAGGTTCGGTTAGGTTAGGTGTCTGGAAGTAGCTACAAGGAACCCTTTACACAAGTAAGCCCCGCACGAATACAAGACAAAACCACTGACCCGACACCCCTTTCACAACTTAACCACCTACTTTCCTCCTGGTTAGGTACGATGTAGGGCACGTGTGAGGTTCTTCGAAAGAGGCTAGGGATGACGGACGCCGAAGCGGATGTGCGGAAGCTGATCCAAGCTCTGCGCAAAATCGGAACTGATACAGAATCGGTCGAGGTGAAGACTGCGGCCAGAGGAATACCAAAAGATCTTCGCGCAACGATGTCCGCTTTCGCCAATGGCAACGGCGGAACACTTATCCTCGGGTTGAACGAGCAAGAAGGCTTTATCCCAGTTCAGGGATTTGATGCTAAGGCTGGGGCAGATGCTCTAACGGGGATTGCGGCCAATGATCTCTCTCCAGCCCTTCGGTTTCCGATATCGATAATTCCCTTTGAGGAGGGAGCTGTTGTCGTCGCCAAGGTGGTGGCACTTCCGCCCGCGGAGCGCCCGTGTTTCGTCACAAGCCAAGGAAAGTACGGTGGTAGCTATATAAGGTCACACGACGGAAACCGCTTACTCACTCCCTATGAGATCGACCGCATGAGCGAGAATCGCTCCCAACCTCTTTTCGATCGCGAAACCGTCATCGATGCGGACCTATCCGACCTAGACGGGCGCGCAGTCGCCAACCTCTTAGCGCGCCTACAAACAACTAAGCCTCGTGCAGTCAAGGGCGGACGCGAAGTAGCGCTACGCAGGCTCCACGTAATCGGCAGGGATACTGGCGAGACTGACCACCCCACCCTTGCGGGTCTTCTCGCTCTCGGCGATTACCCACAGGAATTTTTCCCCCGACTGAATGTAGCGTTTGCGGTCTATCCCGGCACTACCAAGGCGGACGTGCTTTCCGGAGGAGCTAGGCTGCTTGATTCTCGTTCCATTGACGGCTCAATTCCGGAAATGGTCGAGGATACAGTCGCAGCGGTTAGCCGAAACATGCGCACCGGCGGATTGATCGAGGGCGCCTTCCGAAAAGACCTACCAGACTATCCACTTGAAGCTGTACGAGAAGCCATCACCAACGCGCTCATGCATCGCGACTATTCTCCTATGTCTAGAGGCACTCCAGTTCAAGTCGACATGTATGTGGATCGCATGGAGATCATTAATCCCGGTGGACTCTTCGGAAATATAACAGTTGATTCACTCGGCCGGGCAGGAACTTCATCGTCCCGGAACGCCAGCCTTTCAAGGCTCCTGGAAGACGTGCAATCGGTAGATGGAGGCGCGGTGGCAGAGAATCGTGGGACTGGATACGCGATTATCGCGGAAGCTCTACGCAAAGCGCTTATGCAAGATCCGATTCCCACGGACTCTCCCACCCATTTCAAAATCACGATGTTTAGACGACGTCTTACTCCTGCGGAGCAGGAGAGCAAGGGCATTCGCAGCACGAGAGGTGCCATCATGCATGCTCTTTCGCAGGGGAAGTCACTGTCGTCTTCCGACCTTATAGACGCCTCTGGCTTGAGCAGAACAACTATAGTTCGTCACCTGAATGACTTGATTGCGGAGGGAAAGATCGAAGCGACTGACGCGACGTATAGCCCGCGGCGCCGATACCGCCTTGTTCCCCAGGGCAGTTCTAAAGGGGAGAGAATCTCTAAATCTACCTAACCATCAACCTACCTCCCGGTTAGGTTCGGTTAGGTTAGGCCGAAAGTAGGGATCCCCGCCAACGCTGGTATGCGAAACGGCCGGTCCAAAGATTGCTCCTTGGACCGGCCGTGACGTGGTTTGGTGGGTGGGCCTTACTTGGCGGCCTTGACCACGACATCCAGGGTGGCCTGGACCTCGGGGTGCACCTTCACGGAAACCTTGTACTCGCCAACCGACTTGATCGGGTTACCGATCTCGATGGTGCGGCGATCGATATTCTTGTCGAGCTGGGACTCAACCGCGTCCGCGATCTCCTTGGTGGAGACAGCGCCGAAGAGGCGACCGGACTCGCCGGCGCGCTCTTCGATGGTGACGGAGTTGGCCTGCAGGGCGTCGCGCAGGGCGCGGGCGTCCTCAACGGAGGCGATCTCGCGGGCCTTGCGGGCGGCCTTCATCTGGTCGATCTGCTTCTGGGCGCCCTTGGTCCACGGAGTGGCCAGGCCGCGCGGCAGCAGGAAGTTACGGCCGTAGCCGTCCTTGACCTCGACGACGTCGCCGGCAGTGCCAAGGTTGGAGACCTCGTGGGTAAGAATGAGCTTCATCTAGTTCTCTCCTCCCTTAGCTGTTAGCGGTTCGAGCTGGTGTAGGGCAGCAGGGCCATTTCGCGGGCGTTCTTGACGGCCTTCGCGATGGCGCGCTGTTCCTGGACGGACACGCCGGTCACGCGGCGGGCGCGGATCTTGCCGCGGTCCGAGATGAACTTACGCAGCAGAGCGGTGTCCTTGTAGTCCACGTTTCCGACCTTGACGGTCTTCAGTGGGCTGATCTTCTTCTTCGGCTTGCGAAGTTGAGGCTTCGCCATGGTTGTCTCCTCGAAATAAAAGTGTGAAAAAGCGTTCGGTGTTCGGGTTAGAACGGGGGCTCGTTATCGAAGCTCGAGCCGCCGGTTCCCCACGGGTCGTTCTGAGAGCCACCGGCCGGTGCGTTGTAGTCCGCGCCGGAGGACTGCTGGCCACCCTGGTAGTAGGACTGGCCGCCACCCTGGCCGCCGCCATAGCTGGATCCGCCGCGCTGGGAGCGCTGGACCTTAGCGGTCGCAAAGCGCAGCACGGGGCCGACTTCGTCGACCTGCAGTTCCACGGTGGAGCGCTTTTCGCCCTGGGGAGTTTCCCAGTTGCGCTGCACGAGGCGGCCCTGAACCATCACGCGCATGCCCTTGGTGAGGGACTCAGCGACGTTTTCGGCGTAGTCGCGCCAGACCGAACAGCGCATGAACAGCGTTTCGCCGTCCTTCCATTCGCGGGTCTCGCGGTCAAAGTTCCGCGGGGTCGACGCCACGGTGAAATTCGCGACGGGTGCACCAGAATTGGTGAACCGGAGTTCGGGATCGGCGATGAGATTGCCAACGATGGTGATAAGGGTTTCGCCTGCCATGATTGCTTCCTGTTCTCAGTGACGACTGGCTCGGATGCGCTTAGTGCGCGTCCGGACGGATGAGCTTGGTGCGCATGACGGCTTCGGAAAGACCGAGCACGCGATCGAGCTCCTTGGCGCTTTCAGGCGTCGTGGTCATGTTGACGACCGCGTAGATGCCCTCGGAACGCTTGTTGATGTCATAAGCAAGACGACGCTTGCCCCAGATATCGACGTCCACGGTGCCACCGGACTTGGTGATGACCTCGAGGAACTTGTCCAGCGTGGTCCCTACGGAACGCTCATCCACCTCGGGATCGAGGATGATCATGAGTTCATAGTTACGCATTCGTTAACCCCACCTCCTGTGGTCTAGTCGGTCACGGTCTCTCCGTGACAGGAGGGTGATGCGTGTGAGTATCGACGGGCAGCAGATTTCTGCCGGTGCCGACAGCACAATCTCCCACTATAGTGCAGGCCTCCGCGCGTATCTAGACGTTATCGGCAGCTGTGACGAACGCCGGCCTCCCGCTTGCCGCGTCGCCTACGGTTGGAAGATGAAGAACGTTCTTGGTTCTGCCGCCTCCCCCTACCTTCGCCAGCACGCCGACAATCCCGTCGCCTGGCAGGAGTGGACCGATGAGACCCTCGCGCATGCTCGCGAGCACGACATTCCGATCCTGCTGTCGGTCGGCTATGCGGCGTGCCACTGGTGCCACATCATGGCGCACGAGTCATTCGAGGATGCCGAAGTCGCGGCGCTCCTGAATGAAAACTTCGTCCCTATCAAGGTGGATCGGGAGGAGCGGCCCGACGTTGATGCGGCATACATGGCGGCAACCCAAGCGATGACGGGATCCGGCGGCTGGCCGATGTCCTGCCTCCTTGCCCCCGACGGCACCCCGCTGTGGTGCGGCACCTACCTAACGAAACCGCAGTTCATGCAGTTGCTGACCCAAATGGTGCGGGTGTGGCAGGACCAGCGCGATGAGGCCCGGGCGAGCGGCGCACATGTCGCCTCGATTCTGCGCGACGCCCAAGCCGGCGGTTCACACGAGGCGATCTCCGATGGCGACTTAGCCGAGGCGGCGAGCATGCTCGCGCGCAGCTACGACGCCGAGTTCGCCGGCTTTGGGTCTGCGCCGAAGTTCCCGCCGACGATGGCGCTCGACTTTTTGCTGCGGCACGCGATCCGCACGGGCGACGAATCGTCGCTTGTCATGGTCGCCCACACCGCCGATGCCATTGCCCGCTCCGGCATGTGCGATCAGCTCGCCGGTGGCTTTGCGCGCTACGCGGTCGACCGCGCCTGGGTAGTCCCACACTTCGAGAAGATGCTCTACGACAATGCCCTGCTGCTGCGGCATTTTGCGCACGTGGCGATCCGCGCCGATGAGCCGCTGCGCGCCCTCGCACTGCACGCCGCCCGTGGCACTGCGGGGTTTCTGCTGCGAGATCTGCACACGCGCGAGGGCATGTTCGCATCCTCCTTCGACGCCGATACCGATGGCGAGGAGGGCGCCACCTACGTGTGGACGCCTCGCGAACTCGTCGACGTCCTCGGTGAGGCCGACGGCGCGCGTGCCGCGCGGGCCCTCGGCGTCACCGAAGCGGGGACATTCGAGCACGGTACCTCGACGCTGCAGCTGCTCGGCGATATCGACTGGGACTGGTGGCTTCCCGTCCGCGAGCGCCTCCTTGCGGCGCGCAGTCGGCGCCCGCAGCCTGATCGCCACGACGCCGTGATCGCTGCCTGGAACGGCCTCGCGATCGCGGCCCTGGCCGATGCGGCGATGGCGCTTGACGAACCGTCGTGGCTGGAAGCGGCCATCACCTGCGCCGACGCGCTGTGGGAGACACATCTCGTCGACGGCGAACTGCGCCGCACCTCGCGGGACGGCGCTGTGGGCCAGGCGCCCGGCGTCGCCGAGGACTACGGCGATGTAGCGGAGGGCTTCGTGGCGCTGCATCTCGCGACCGCCGAGCCGCGCTGGCTGGAACGCGCCCACCAGCTCCTGGATGCGGCAAGCCAACGCTTCCGGGACGCCGATGGGCTCATCTATGACGTCGCCGCCGACACCGAGCTGTACGTCCGGCCGCGCGGCGAGAGCGATAATGCGGAGCCATCGGGCTCCTCGACGCTCGCGGGCGCCCTCATTCGCTACGGCACGGCCGCGGGCTCGCCGGAGCATGTGGTGGCGGGCCGCGAGAGTCTGCGCTTGCTCGCGGGAGTGATGCGCGAGGCGCCACGCTTCGCGGGCTGGGCGCTCTGCATTGCTGAAGACCTTGCCTCCGGCCCGCTACAGGTGGGGATCGCCGCCGGCGACGGCGCTGCGGCCCTCGCCCGGAGCGCCCGCGAGCTCGCCTCTCCGGGCGCGTTGATCATCGTGGGTGAGCGCGACGCCGCTCCCCTGCTCCAGGGGCGCGGGCCCGTCGCGGGCCGGGCGGCGGCCTACGTGTGCCGCGGCCAGGTCTGCTCGGCGCCCATCACGACAGGCGATAGCTTAAGAGAAGCCATCGAACAACATCCTTGATGGAGCGTGTCACAGGTTCGTGAGACGCTTCATGGACCTGGGAAGCTGTACCAGTTACCCGAAGTGGAACAATGAAGGAATGAAGAGGTCGAGCGACATGCATGTCCTGGAGATTTGTGCGGGAGCCGGAGGACAGTCTTCGGGTTTAGAGCTCGCAGGCTTCCGTCACGAGCTGGCGGTTGAAATCGATCATGATGCCGCTGAGACACTTCGTGGAAATCGCCCCGATTGGAATGTCCTCGAAGCCGACGTTCGCTCCATAGATGGACGCCAGTTCCGTGGAATCGATCTGATTGCCGGTGGCGTGCCGTGCCCACCGTTCAGTATCGCCGGAAAGCAGCTCGGTTCCGACGACGAACGCGATTTGTTTCCCGAAGCTCTCCGGCTCGTAAGGGAAGCCCGTCCGACTGCTGTGATGCTAGAAAACGTTCGAGGGCTCGCTTCAGCCCGATTCTCTACCTATCGCGAATCGATCCTTCGGGAACTTGATCACTGCGGATATGACACGGATTGGCAACTGCTTTATTCAAGCGAGTATGGCGTTCCTCAGCTCCGTCCTCGCTTCATTCTCGTCGCACTCAAACGACCACACTTCCGAAACTTCGAATGGCCCCGCCCAATCGGAACACCTCCCTCGGTTGGTCAGACTCTCGAAGTAATGATGGGAGAACGTGGCTGGCTGGGAGCTTCGTCCTGGGCCAAGCGAGCGAACAGTATTGCTCCGACGGTAGTTGGCGGATCAAAGAAACATGGTGGCGCGGATCTCGGACCCACTAGAGCGAAAGAGGCTTGGCTGCGACTCGGCGTGGACGGAAAGGGCATCGCAAACGAAGCTCCCGGTCCTGAAATGCCAGAAGCGCACATTCCGCGTCTCACCAATCCGATGGTAGCGAGAGTTCAAGGATTCTCTCCGGACTGGACATTCGCAGGGCGTAAAACTTCCATCTACCGTCAGATCGGGAACGCCTTCCCCCCGCCGGTCGCAGCCGCGATCGGCGAATCAATCAAGACGGCGTTAGGAGCTGGAGTGACACGCGAGACCAGTAGCGGTGAAGAACTCCGCGCAATCGGCTAGAACTCTGCGACTCATCATTATGCGTAGGGAATAATCGGCGCCGACGCGGGTGTGTCCTCACCCGGCAGGGCAAGCCGCCACCAAGTCTCTGAGATTTCTACACCTACTCCAGGCATAGAAGGGACGACGCGTACCGCTACGACCTCGCCGCGCTCGGGAACCTCAGCACCCAGTTCGCGAGCGATTCTCTGCTGAGCTTTGTAGTCGCCCCCAAGAATCACGATACCTTCGTTTCGTAATGCGCTCCGAGCGCCCCCATTGCCTCGTACTCGCTTCATGTAATCGCTCTGCTGAGCAACTGTCGCGATGATGTTTCTGCTAATCCTCTGGTTCTGCGCCGTTCGCAAGAGCTCGTTGATCCGACGCTGCCCGCTTCTAAGAGCCATCACTCGCTCGACTTCTGACTCGGGGAGCTGAAGCAACGCGTTGGGCGGTAAATTCGCGTCGAAAAACAACCACCTGATTCGCGATCTACCGAGCTTATTCAGGCCGGTCTTTCGATCTCTATTCTCACTTGTCCGACGATTCTCCTCGCTAACACGGACCACTCCGAGTCTCCAGTACGATCTCAAGTCGTCGGCTTGCGCTACCAACACGAGATGATTGAACGATTCAATTGGGAGCATCCATTGTCCCGTGTGCGAGTACTTACAATCCACCTCAATACCGGCGATACAGTAGTCGAGAACGACCCCGTCCTCGAAGTCCAGCTCACGTTGCAGGTTGATCTCAAACTGGGTGCCGAAATGGGTTTTTTCGGTCTTGTATAGCTGACCGAGCTTATATCGACCTGTATTGAGACCGTCATAGGCCTGGTCGAACGTCCGCCGAAAAACCTTGGCAATACGCTCACCTGACGGGTCCAACCTCAGAATTTCAGCTGCAACTGCTTCGATCTCGTGATCTGGTTGATTGCTGACAGACTCGGAGCACACAGACACTCCCCTCCTGTTAGTTGTTTCCGCCGCCGTTGCCGCGGCCCGGTGGCGCGGGTTTATCCGGCTGACCCGGCCTGCCCGGCTTATTGTTGCCCGGCTTCGTCGGGGTCTCGGTGGGGTTCGGCGTCTCCGTCGGCTGCTCGGTGGGTTGCTCCGTCGGCTCCTCGGTCGGCTCTTCCGTGGGTTCCTCGGTGGGTTCCTCGGTCGGCTCTTCCGTCGGCTCTTCGCTCGGAGCTTGCGTCGGTGCCTGCGTGCGCGTCGGCACCGGCATCGGATGCTTCGTGGCCTTCTTCGCCGTCGGCTCCGGGAACGGGATGACCTCTTCGCCCTCGAGCGCGGCCTTCATATAGTTCGTCCAGATCTGGGTCGGATAGGTGCCGCCGGCGACCGTGCGGATTCCGCCGAAGCCGGTGAGCTCTTCTTCCTGCCCGTCCGGACCGACCTGGTACATGTCGACCACGGTCACGAGCTGAGGCGTGAAGCCCGCAAACCACGCCGACTTGTAGTCATTCGATGAGCCCGTCTTGCCCGCGGCGGGGCGGCCAAGGTGCGAGCCGACGTAGTGCGCGGTGCCCGTGCGGGTCACCTGCTGCATTGCGTAGGTCGCATCGGCCATGACATCGGCGTCGAAGACCTGCTCGCCGTCGGTGCCCGCCTTGTAGATGGCGTTGTCGCGCCCGTCCGTGATCTCGGAGACGATGAACGGCTCGTGCTTCACACCCTGCGCGGCGATCGTGCCATAGGCGCGGACCTGATCGAACGGGCGCAGCGAGGCCGGGCCGAGCACGTTGGAAGGCACGGGAGCCAGGCCCGGCGTGTCCTTCGGGATGCCGGCCTTCACGGCGGTGTCCAGCGTCAGCTGGGGGCCGATTTCGACGTTCAGCTGGGCGTAGGGGGTGTTGACCGAGTCCTCGGTCGACTTCACGAGATTGATGCGCCCGCGGTTGAACCGGTCGTAGTTGCGTACGGGCTTATCGAAGCCCTCGATCTCCATGTTGTTGTAGGACTGGAAGGTGTCGTAGAGCGAGTACCCCTCCTCCAGCGCGCCGATGAGCGTCCAGACCTTGAAGGTCGAACCGGCCTGGGCCCGGTCCTGCGTGACGGCGTTGCGCGGCTGGCTGACGAAATCCGGACCACCGTAGACGGCGACGAGCGCGCCGGTGCGCGGATCCATGGAGGCCAGTCCCACGCGGTTGTTTTCGGGCCGGTCTTCCGGCAGCGCGTTGACGGCCTCGACGGCGGCGTCCTGGCGGGGCTTTTGGATCGTGGAGACGATGCTCAGGCCGCGCGTGTTCAGCTCGTCCTCGGAGATCTCCGCTTTGTTGACGACCTCGTTTTTCACCATGTCGAGCAGGTAGCCGTTCGGGCCCTTCAGGGCGTTGACCGGCTTGTAGTCGATCGTCTCGGGGAAGGTCTGCTGATCACGCTCCTGCTGGGTGATCCAGCCGTCGGCGACCATGATGTCTAGGACTCGGTTCCAGCGCTGTTCGGCGCGCTCAGGCATGACGGCCGGATCCCACTTCGAGGGCGCCGGAATGAGGCCGGCCAGGAGCGCGGACTCCGCGATCGACAGGTCCTTGGCGCTCTTGCCGAAATAGTGCTCGGCGGCGACCTCGATACCGTAGGCGCCGCGCCCAAAGTAGATGGTGTTCAGGTAGTTTTCGAGGATTTCTTCCTTGGACTGCTGCTGGTCGATCTTCAGCGCGAGGATCGCTTCCTTCGCCTTGCCGACGACGTCCTTGGTATCGCCGACGTAATAGCGCTCGACGTACTGCTGGGTGAGGGTGGAGGCGCCCTGCAGCGGGTTGCCGCGCAGGTTGTTCCACGTGGCGCGCGCAATACCGCGCAGGTCGATGCCGGGGTTGGTGTAGAAGCGCCGGTCCTCGGAGGCGACGACGGCGTGGCCGACGTGCTCGGGCAGGGAGGATAGCGCGACCGATTTGCGATCGTATTCGGAGAACGTTCCGAGCTGGGTCTCGCCATCGGCGTAGTAGACCGTCGTCGTCTGGGCCTGGGCGAAGTCGCCCGGCTGCGGCACGTCGATCATCGAGTAGGCGAGCGCGAATAGGCCCGCGCCGGAGGCGATGAGGAACGCGAAGAGGCCGAGGACCAGTTTCCAGCCCGGCAGCCAGCGCAGGATCGGACCCTTGTTCGGGCGCGGGTAGCGCCGGCGCTTGCCGTTGGGTTTGGTCGCACTGAGCGTGCGGGTACGGCCCTTTGGCGGCTTCGGCGGAGCCGCGTTGCGTGATTCGCGCAGGCTTCGGCGCGTCACGGGTTTGCCCTGATGCTCGTTCACACCCAGTCCTTCCAGATCAGTACCCTCCAGTATGGCCCCACCAGCCACACGGATAACAGAGCCGAGCGAGCTAACTCACCCCCGAACGTGGCGGATCACACGCGAGTGGGGGCGACGTCGGCGGGCTCGGCGGGGCTCAGGCGGTAGGCCGCGGCGAGCAGCGCGAAGGCGGCGGCGAGCACGAGGAAGACGCCGCGCGACCACCCGGTATCGGGCAGGATGGCGGCCGCGAGCCCGGCGGCTCCCACGAACGCGGCGTTGAACATCACGTCATACAGCGCGAAGGCGCGGCCGCGGTAGGCGTCGGCGGTATCGCGCTGGACGATCGTGTCGACGGCGATTTTCGCGCCCTGGACGGATAGCCCGAGGAGGAAGGCGGCGCTCGCGATGACGGGCACCGCGGGGGCGGTAGCGGCCACGAGCTGGGAGAGGGCGCCAATCCCCAAACACGTGAGGATCCACTGCTGCGGGGAGAGCCGCTCGTGGGCGATGGGCGTCGCGATGATCGCGAGGCCCGAGCCGGCGAAGGAGATGCCCGACAGGGTGGCGAACAGCGCGAGCCCGGCCGCGGCGTTCGTCGGATCTACGAGGAGGTTGCGCGAAGCGAGGATGAGGACGAGGAAGTTCACGCCGTAGAAAAACCGGTGGGTCGCCATCACCGCGAGCGCCGCGCCGGGGGTGCGGCGGGCGGTCAGGTAGCGGGCCGCGGCCGCGAGCTCGCTAAGGACGGCGAATACCGAGCGGCGACGCTCACCCGAACCGTCGGGGCCGAGTTCGCCAGGGGCCAGGCGCAGCGCGAGGGCGGCGGCGGCCGCGAAGACGAGGCCGGCGGCGGCGAGCAGTCCGAAATCGCGCACCGAACCCGTCGGCAGGACGATCCCGAGGCCGAAACCGATGACGGCCCCGAGCACCGCGGCGCCGGCGCCGAGGGTCGGCGTAATCGAGTTCGCCATGAGGAGCAGGTGGCGCGGCACGACGAGCGGCAGCCCGGCCGACAGCGCGGACAGCAGGAAGCGATTGACGCCGAGGATGAGCAGCGCGAGCGCGTAGACCGCGGGCCCGATGCCGAGCTGGACGAGGCACAGGCCAATGATGACCGCGAGGACGGCTCGCACGGCATTGCCGTAGAGCAGCACCTGGCGGCGGCGCCAGCGATCAAGCAGCGGCCCGGCGAACGGGCCGACGACGGTGAAGGGCAGCAGCAGCACCGCAAACGCAATGGCGACGTCCCCGGCGGTCGTCAGGCGCTCGGGCGAGAAGAAGAACAGGGAGGCCAGGCCCGCCTGCACGAGCCCGTCGCCCGTCTGGCTCACCAGGCGGATCGCCAGCAGTTTGCGGAAACCCGCGTAGCCCGTGAGGGTCTTGAGGTCGGCGATGAGGCGCACCTAGCGCGCCTCCCACCAGGCCCGCAGCGTTTTCTCGGCGTCCTCGCGGCTCATCGGCCCGTGCTCCATGCGGTGCTCGAGCAAGAACTTGTAGGCGGCGCCCACCTCGGGGCCGGGCGGGATCCCGAGGATCGCCATGATGTCATTGCCGGTGAGGTCGGGGCGGATCTTGGCGAGCTCCTCGGCCTCGGCGAGCTCGTCGATGCGGCGCTCGAGATCGTCATAGGCGGCCGCGAGGCGGTTGGCCTTGCGACGGTTACGCGTCGTGCAATCGGCGCGGGTGAGTCGGTGCAGACGCTCGAGCAGCGGTCCCGCGTCGGTGACGTAGCGCCGCACGGCCGAATCCGTCCAGGCCTGATCGCCATAGCCGTGGAAGCGCAGATGCAGCTCGACGAGGCGCGAGACGTCCTTCGTCGTCTGCTTATCGAAGCGCAGCTCGCGCATCCGCTTGCGCGTCATCTTCGCGCCGACGACCTCGTGGTGGTGGAAGCTGACCTGGCCGCCGGGCTCAAACCGCCGCGTTGCGGGCTTGCCGACGTCGTGCATGAGCGCGGCAAAGCGCAGCACGAAATCGGGCCCGGGCACCGGGCCATCGGGGCCGGTTTCGAGCGCGATCGCCTGATCGAGGACGGTCAGCGTGTGCTCGTAGACGTCCTTGTGGCGGTTGTGTTCGTCCTGGGTTTGGCGCAGGTTGGCGAGCTCGGGCAGCACGAGGTCCGCGACGCCCGTGTAGACCATGAGCTCCAGGCCGCGGCGCGGCCACGTCGCGGTCATGAGGCGCGTGAGCTCGGCCTGGATGCGCTCCGGGGAGACGATCGCCAGGCGCGGCGCGAGCTTCTCCATCGCCGCCATCGTGTGCGGCTCGACGTCGAAGCCGAGTTGCGCGGCAAACCGCGCGGCACGCATGATGCGCAGCGGATCGTCGTCGAAGGAGCGTTCGGGCTCGATGGGGGTGCGCAACACCATCGCGGCGAGGTCGGGCAGGCCGCCGCACGGGTCGACGAACTCGCGCGAGGGCAGGCGCACAGCCATGGCGTTAACGGTGAAATCGCGGCGCGTGAGGTCGCCCTCGAGCGTGTCGCCGTATTGCACGAGCGGTTTGCGGCTCGACGGATCGTATTCATCGGTGCGGTACGTCGTCACCTCGACGATCGTCTCGCCCTTTTTCGCGCCGATCGTGCCAAACTCCTTGCCGATCGCCCAGTGGGTATCGCCCCAGGCGGCAAGAAGGCGCTCGGTATCGTCCGGGTGCGCCGAGGTCGCGAAGTCCAGATCGTGGGTCGGGCGGGCGAGGAAGAGGTCGCGCACCGGGCCGCCGACGAGCGCGAGTTCGAAACCCGCGTTCGCGAACACCTCACCGAGCTCGATGACGACAGCGGGCAGCTGGTCGAGCTGGTAGGAGGCGATCTTGCGCAGCTGGCTGACGCTCAGGGCGGAATTCTCGGAAGTGGGCACGTCCTTACTTTCTCACGTCGGGCGCGCATTTCTCACCACGGCCCAACGCGGCGCTGGCTTGACTAAGCTGGATGGCATGTCCGTTACGCCCAGTCCTCGCCGCCGCGTGCCCGCGCCGCCGCGTCGCCGGGCGTACGCTGTGCGCAGAATCCTACCGACCGTCGACGAAACCTCGGCCGGTGGCGTGACGATCGACGTCGTGGGCGGCAGGGCCTACGTCGCCGTCATTGCGCGGCGCAACCGCGGTGGACGGCTCGAGTGGTGTTTGCCCAAGGGCCACTTAGAAGGGGCCGAGACGGCCCCCGAGGCCGCGGTGCGGGAGATCTATGAGGAGACGGGGATCAAGTCCCGAGTATTGCGCCACCTCGCCACGATTGACTACTGGTTCGCGGGCGATCATCGTCGAGTCCATAAAGTAGTCCATCATTATCTTCTGGAAGCGATCGGCGGCTATCTCACCGTCGACAATGATCCGGATCAGGAGGCGGAGGACGTCGCGTGGCTAACCCTGGAGGAGGCGGCAAGCCGGCTCGCCTACCCCAACGAGCGGCGCGTGATCGCCACCGCGCGGGATGTGCTGATAGGCCGCGCATGAGCCGCGCCCGGCTCGTTTCCATTCTCGCCCTGCTGTGCGCCCTCGCGGCGGCGTGGCTGCCCGCCGTGCCCGACGCGAGCGCGGCTGGCGGCATCCGCGTCGAGATCATCGACCAGGCGCCCGCAGTGCTCGCCGGCCCGAGCGACATCACGCTGCGCGTGCGGGTGACCAATGAGAGCTCGACGCCGATCCCCGAACCCGTGGCGGAGGTGCGGCTGCAGACGTGGACGCCCGTCGCCCGCGAGCGCCTCGATGATTGGCTCAGCGGGCGCGACGATAATTCGTCCACACCGCTCACGACGACGACCCTGAATGAGCTTGGTGCGGGCGCGAGCGCCGAGGCGAGCCTGACGGTGCCCAAAGAGGACCTGCCGACGATCTCGCGCGGGCCGCGCGGCATCCTCGTGCGAGTGGCCGCCGCGGGCCTCAGCGATGGTGCAGGCGATGCGGGCAGCGCGGCGCCGCCCGAGGCGGGCATCGCCCGCTCCTACGTCGTCAACTGGCCCGATACCTCGCTGCCGGCATCGAACTTCCTCATCCTTGGCACCGCGAGCGCCTCCAGCCGCGACATCCTCGCCGATCCGATGAGCGATGCGGCCACGCCCGAACGCAAGACCGCGATCGCCACGCTCGCTTCGGCCGGCGTGACGCTCGTGGGTGATCCCGCGCTGCGCGGCCTGGAGGCGACCCCCATGCTGACGCTGCCCGCGGGCGACCCGGACATCTCGGCGCTCGCGAGCTTCGATGCCGGGCGGGCGCGCCTGGCCGAATCGCTGCGCGCGGCCCCGTCCTCGCTGCCGCTGCTGTGGTGGCCGAGGGAGGTAAGCAAGGAGGCGCTCGCGCTGCGGCCCAAGGACGCCGTGCTCGTCGTGCGCGATGACCAGGTGCGCAAGCCGGCCGCGACGTATTACACGCCCTCGGGCATCGCGACGGTCTCCGGCGCGCCCGCGCTCGTCATCGACACGAAGATGAGCGCCCACCTGGCCGCGCGCGATGAGCCGATCGCCCACCGCCAGGCGCTGCTCGCGCACGCCGCCGCCACCATCCGCGAGCGCCCGAACGATCCGCGCACCTTCGTCCTCGCGCTGCCGCGTGACGTGGATGCTGAGGCCGCCGCGGCCGCCGTCGCGGCGCTGACCGGCGCGCCGTTTACGATGCCCGGCACGGTGCCGCCCGTTGCCGATGGCGCCTTTGTGCAGACCGACGGCCAGCGCCCCGCCACGTGGGCGGTCGCCGAGCAGTCGCCCGCCACGCCAGAAACCGCGATCAACCAGCGCGCGAGCGAGGCGATCGCGCGGGCCTCGGCGATCGCGAGCACGACGAGCAACGGCGAGAGCCTC
Source organism: Bowdeniella nasicola (assembly GCF_900107735.1). GTDB lineage: Bacteria > Actinomycetota > Actinomycetes > Actinomycetales > Actinomycetaceae > Bowdeniella > Bowdeniella massiliensis. The sequence continues at coordinate 47,606 of NZ_FNQV01000013.1, forward strand.
GTGAGCGACCTGCGGATCGCCGAGCGCCACCTGTGGTCAACCGCGCTCGCCGAATCGCGCGGGGAGCGCATGCGCGTGCTCGATGCGATCGAGCAGCGCGCGGCCTCGCTCGCGGGCGCAATCACGGTGGAGACGGCCTCCTCGCTGCTGCTCATTTCCGATCAGCCGGATATACCCATCCACATCAACTCGGCGCTCAGCGCCCCCGCCGACGTCGTCGTCGATCTCGTCGCCCAGGATCCGCGTCTGCAAACTCCGGGCGTCGTCGAGGCGACGCTGACGCCCGGCGCGCGCACGACCGTCGCGATGCCGGTCAACGCCGTAGGATCGGGCGACTTAAAGGTGCGGGTGCGCGTCATGAGCGCCGACGGCCAGGAAATCGCCTCCTCGGCGCCCTTCGACGTGCGCGTGCGCGCCGATTGGGAGAATGTGGGCACGGCGATCGCCGCGGCGGCGCTCGCGCTGCTCGTCGTCGGCGGTATCATCCGGACCATCGCCCGAAATCGTCAACGCGGCGTGCGAGGCCGCGGGCACGTGCCGCCCGCGGATACGGCGCCGAGCCTCAAGGAGAAGTAATGGTACGAGAGCGAGGCCTTGCAGGCTCCTCCGCCCTCATGTTCTCCGGGACGCTCGTCTCGCGGATCCTTGGTCTGCTGCGCAACGCGCTGCTCGTGGCAGCGATCGGCGCGAGCGCCGGCCAGGCCGACCCGTTTGCGGTGGCCAACACGCTGCCAAACATCATCTACAACCTGCTGGCCGGCGGCGTCCTCAACGCCGTGCTCGTGCCGCAGGTCGTGCGGGCGCTGCGCCGCAAGGACGGCGACGAATACGTCAACCGGCTGCTGACCGTCGCCGGCCTTGGGCTGTTCGTGCTCACGTTTATCGCGACGATCGGCAGCTCGATCATCGTGACGCTATACGCCTCCCAGCTCGATCCGGCCTGGTTCGACCTGGCGATCGCATTCGCGATCTGGTGTCTGCCCCAAATCTTTTTCTACGGCGTCTACACGCTGCTCGGCCAGGTGCTCAACGCCAAGGGCTCTTTCGGGCCCTACATGTGGGCGCCCGTCGCCAACAATATCGTCGCGATCATCGGCCTGGTCATCTACCTGTGGATCTTTGGCTTCGCCCGCGACGGCTCGGGCGCAAACCCCGCCGATTGGACCGGCGGCCGGATCGCCCTGCTCGCCGGCTTCGCGACCCTCGGCGTCGCCGTGCAGGCGGGCGTGCTCATCATCGCGCTGAAAAAGACGGGCTTTAGCTTCCGCTGGCGCCTCGGAGTGGCGGGCCTGGGCGGCGCCTCCCGGATGGCGATGTGGTCCTTTGCGGGGCTCGCCGTCGGCCAGCTCGGCTTCCTCGCGGTCACCAACGTGGCGGCCGCCGCCAATGGTGCCGCGGCCACGAGCGACATCCTGCTGCCGGCGAACCAGACGTATAACAATGCGTTCCTCATCTATATGCTGCCGCAGTCGCTGTTCACGACCTCCCTCATTACCGCGCTCTTCCCGCGCATGAGCGACAAGGCCGCGGCCGGCAACCACGCCGGCGTCGCCGCCGACTTCGGCCTCGCGCTGCGCATCACCGCGACGTTCACGATGTTTGCCGCGGTCGCCCTCGCCGTGCTCGCCATCCCAACGGCGCACGTCGTGCTGCCGTCCGTTACCGCCGATGAGGCGCGCAACGTCGCCCTCGTCCTGCTGCCACTCGCCCTCGGCATCCCCTTCCAGGGGGCGTGGTCCGTCGTGCAGCGCGCATTTTTCGCCTACGAAGATGCGCGCACCCAGTTCTTCATCCAGATCCCGATGGCGATCGCGCAGATCGCGATCTCGCTGCTCGGCTGGCTGCTCGCGCCCCCGCTGTACTGGGTGCCTATCGCCGCGGGCTCAACAGCGGTCTCGATGCTGCTCGGCGCCGCGATCGGCTACGTAAAACTCGGTCGCAAGCTGCCGAGCGTCGATCACGGAGCAATCCTCGGAGTCGCGCTGCGCCTCGCGATCGCAGCAGGCGCCGCCGGACTCGTCGCGCTCGCCGGCCTGCGCTTCCTCGGCATGCCGGGTGAGACGTCTGCGGCCAGATCCTTCACGCACTCCGTCTTCCTCGTCGCGCTGCTCGGCTCGATCATGGCTGTTGTCTACATCGCCATCGCGCGCCTGCTCGGCGTCGAAGACATCAACCGGCTGCTGTCGCAAGTCATTCGGCTCGCCTTGAAAGTCGGGCGCCGCGTCCCCATTATCGGGCCGAGAATTCCCGTCCACGTTCCAGGATCCGCGCGTGCTGGCCGCGGCATCGTGGACAATACTGGTAAGGGGAGTATTTCAACGACTAAGGATGGACCGGACGTGACAAACCAGGAGGCCGTGACGGGCCACGTCGTCGGTGGGCGCTACCGGGTGGATGAGGCCACCTCGATCCCCGCCAGCCACGCCGGTTCCTGGTACCTCGGCACCGATACCGTCCTGGAGCGTCCCGTCGCGATCTTCGTGTCGCGCGCGGATGCCGACCCGGCCCCGATCATCGATTCGGCGCGCCGCGCCTACCTCATCGACGACGACCCCTTCCCGGCCATCACCGACGTCGCGACCGACGAGGAGACCAACCGCGCCTACGTCGTGACCGAGCCGCTGCCCGAGACGAGCCTTGCCGGCGCCCAGCTGCGCCCGGGCGAGGCGCAAGCGATCGTCGCCCAGGTCGCGAGAGCGCTCGATGGCGCCCGCACCCGCGGTGTTCACCACCTTGCCCTCAGCCCCGCCCATGTGCGCTTTACGCCCGCGGGCGACCTCGTCATCGTCGGCCTCGGCATCGACGGCGCGCTCGTGGAATTCGACGACGAGGGCGACGCGGTCGAGCGCTCGCTGCTCGCCTCCGAGCAGGACGCCGCCGCGCTGCACGAGCTTTACACCGAGCTCAGCGGCGAGGCGGGCTCCCAATCGCTCGCCGAGTCCCGCTCCGCCGCCGACGTCGCCGCCGCGCTCGCCGGGTGGACGACTTTCGATTTCGATTCCGCGCTCGATGCCCTCGCCATCAATCGCCACGCGGGCGCTCCCGTCTGGATGCGTGTACGGCAGACTCCGCCACCGCCGAATCCCGATATCCCGGCCGCGCCCCCGGCGCCGCCGCTGCAGTGGCGACCGACGTTCGCCGAGTCGAGCCTCGCGGACCCGGATCCGGGTCCCGACTTCACCGAGATTTTGAACCTCGATTCCTCCGAGATCGCCCCCGCGCCGCCGTCCCACGCGGCCGGCAAGGGCGAGCGGGCCGCCGCGTCCGAGGAGCCTCCCGTCGAGGAGTCCCCCAGCGACGAACCGCTGGCCGAGGACGCGCCGGCGACCGACCCGGTGACCGAGGAGATCCCGGCCGACGTTCCCCCGGCCCCGCCCGCAGCCGAGGAGCATTCCGACCCGGCCCCGATGCCGGTCCCGCCGCCGATCACGCGCGCGCAGCGCCCGGGCGATGACGGCACCATCACGCGCGAGGAGCGCCGCCGCCGGCGCCTGGAAGCCGCGGGCAAGACCAAGGACGCGATCCTCTCGGGCGCGAGCGCCGATGCCGCGACCGCCAAGGCGCTGGAAGCGGCCGAGAAGGCGCGTATCGCCGCGGATAAGGCGCGCCAAGCCTCCCGCCGCCAGGCCGACGTCACGACGATGCGCATCGAGGGCCTCGTCACCAAGCTCGATGGCTTCGCCGCCAAGCACTCGATCAACCTGCCGGGCGAAGTCGAGAAGTACGACGCTTCCACCCCGCTTTCGCGCCGCCGGATCGATCCGAGCCCGCTCATTCTCACGGTCTTTGCGGGTCTGCTCGTCCTCGTACTCATCCTGGCGCTGTCCAACCTGCGCAGCCCGGGCACGGTGAGCCCGCCCCCGGCGCCCACGACGACCGCCGCCCAGCCGACCGACGAGGCCTCGCCCACGCCGGAAGAAACGGCCTCCCCGACCCCTGAGGAGACGACGGAAGCACCCGCGGTGCCCCCGACGATCTCCGCCATCACCGTCCTCGATCCGGAGGGCGATGGAGCCGAGAACCAGGACCTCACGCCTCGCGCCTTCGACGGCGATCCGGCCAGCTACTGGCGCTCGCGCTCCTACCGCAATCCCGCCTACGGCATGAAATCCGGCATCGGCCTGCAGCTGACGCTCGCCGAGAAGACTCAGGTCGCTGGCCTCACGCTCACGCTGCACGGCTCGGGCGGCCACGTCCAGGTCAAGACCGACGCCGGCGACCCGGTTGGCGGAGCTGTCATCGCCGAAGCGGACATGACAGAATCGACGAAGATCAGTTTCGACCCGGTCGAAACTGACACGATCATCCTGTGGTTCACCTCGTTGCCGACGGCGGCATCCGATGGCAAGAACCGTGTGGAACTCGCAGAAATCTCCCTCGAATAACAGCCACGGGAATACCCCAGGGGGCATTACCGTTACCCTAGACGAGTCGCTGACTGAAAGAGAAGAGGAATTCATGACCGACACCCCATACGATGTCATCGTCGTCGGCTCCGGCCCGGCGGGCTACACCGCCGCCATCTACGCCGCGCGCGCGGGCCTCAAGCCCGTCGTCTTCGCCGGCGCTATTAGTGCCGGAGGCGCCCTCATGACGACGACGGAGGTCGAGAACTTCCCCGGATTCCCCGACGGTGTCCAAGGCCCGGACCTCATGGAGCAGATGCGCACCCAGGCCGAGCGTTTCGGCGCGCAGATCCGCTTTGAGGACATCACCGCCGTGGACCTGACCGGCGACATCAAGACTGTGACCAACGACGACGATGAGACCTTCGCCGGCCGCGCCGTCATCCTCGCGCTCGGCTCGGAATACAAGAAGCTCGGTATCGAGGGAGAAGAAGCGCTGTCCGGCAAGGGCGTGTCCTGGTGTGCCACCTGCGACGGCTTCTTCTTCCGCGATAAGCCCATCATCGTCATCGGCGGCGGCGACTCAGCGATGCAGGAAGCCACCTTCCTCACCCGGTTTGCCTCTAAGGTCACCGTCGTGCACCGCCGCGACGAACTGCGCGCCTCCAAGATCATGGCCGACCGCGCGATGAACGATCCCAAGATCGAATTCGCCTGGAACTCCACTCCGGTGCGCGTCGTCGGCGAGAACATGATGGAAGGCCTCGTCGTCAAGGACACTGTTACGGGCGAAGAGCGCACCATCGAGGCCTCCGGCATGTTCATTGCCATCGGCCACGAACCCCGCACCGGAATCGTTACCGGTCAGGTGGACGTCGATGACGAGGGCTACATCCTCGTCGACTCCCCGTCCACCCGCACCAACATCCCCGGCGTCTTCGCTTGCGGCGACGTCGTGGACCACACCTACCGCCAGGCGATCACCGCAGCCGGAACCGGTTGCGCGGCCGCCCTGGATGCCGAGCGCTACCTCGTCGACCTCTCCGATTCCCCGGTCGATGAACAGCTCACCGAATCGTGGAACTAGAACCTGGAGGAAAAATGAGCAACGTTGCAGATGTCACCGACAAGAACTTCACCGAGGAGGTCCTGCAGTCCAGCAAGCCCGTCCTCGTCGACTTCTGGGCCACCTGGTGCCCGCCCTGCCGCATGATGGCTCCCATCATCGACGAGATCGCGAACGAGAAGGGTGAGGCCCTCAAGGTCGTCAAGCTCGACACCGACGCCAACCCCGAGACCGCTGGCAACTACGGCATCGTCTCGATCCCGACGTTCATCCTGTTCAAGGAAGGCCGCGCCGTCGCCCAGGTAATTGGTGGCCGCCCGAAGAAGGACCTGCTGAAGGAAATCGATCCGCACCTCTAAGGGCTAATCCCCTACCGACCACAGGAGCCGCGACCAGATGTGGTCGCGGCTCCTTTGTGCGCTGGCATACGAAAGGCGATGGCGCGCTAGCGAACCAGCTGCTCGCGAGCCTGCAGCGCGTACTCCGCGCTCCGGCAAGCGGCTTCCAGATCCCCATGAACCAGACGCTCGACGTAGGACTCCTCCACGCGCGAGTTAAGGTCCACACGGATCGAGGCCATGATGGCCCACGCAGCAATCGCAACAAAGACGATGGCGGCAACAACGATCACGATTGTGTTTCCTTCCCTGCTTGATGTCTTCCCCTTCGGTACAAGTGTCTCAGTTGTCCGAATTAGGTTCAATCAAAGTTATCTGCAATGCCGGTGAAGTTTTACTTCATAGCGGCAAGTTCAAGGACACTTGACGATTCATTGGGACGCGGAGCCCAGTTTGTCTCAGGATTTGAACCTCGCTTGATGGCAGCGTCGATTTTCGCTCGGACGTAGGCGCGCTTTGTGGTGAACACCACCCACGAGCCGATGATGATGAAGATGAAATTCGAGAAGAACGACGGCCATGCGCCCGTGGTGACGCAGGCCATAGCCAACAGGCTTGCCCCGCCCATGTTGAGGGCGTGGTAGCGCAGAGAGTCCCCCATGATGCGACGCGAGGAGACGAGAAAGTATCCCGTGAGGCACATGAGACATCCGACCCACCCCAGTGCACCAATTGCTGCAACCAAGAATTCGTTCACGACGCCTATGGTGGCACTCGCAGTGGTTCGAATCAATTGAAGCTATCTGTACATGCTGTACAGTTTTACTTCATGGACCTGAACTCACGTCGTCTCGGCATACTGCTGGCCATCCACCGCGACGGTGGCGTGGTCTCCGCGGCCGATTCGCTTCACATGTCACCGTCTGCAGTCTCGCAGCAAATTCAGCAGCTCGAGCGGGAGGTTGGCGTCGCCGTCATCGAGCGTACGCCCCACGGGTCCATCCTGACTCCGGCGGGTCGAATCCTTGCGGATCTCGCCGAAACGATCGAAACCGAGTCGTTCAAGGCCTCCCGATCGCTGGCCGGCTTGGCTGGTCAGGTCACCGGTAGTGTCGTCATCGGCGGCTTCCAGACCGCCATCCGCAACATCCTTATCCCGCTCTTGCCTCGCGTCAGCGATCAGCTCCCGGGCGTGCAGGTCTCCATTCGGGAAGTGGTGGAAAAGCAGGGCATGCGCGAGCTGCGCTCGGGCATCGTCGACCTGCTCATCATGGAACGAGACTTCGAAAAGCAGGCGGTCGTGCCGCGCGGCATGCGCGATGTTCCCTACGCCGATGAGCCGTGGCTACTCGTCCAACCGAGCGGAGATGCACGCCCCTCCTCCATCTCGGACCTCACGACGACGACGTGGCTCGGTGTTGAGCCGGCGGCGGCCTCGGCCCAAGCTATCGAGCGCCTTCAGTCCGCGCTGCCCGACCCAGAGATCTCGATCCACCGTTACGCCGATTACGACGTCGCCCTCGACATGATTCGGGCGGGCCTTGGTTCGACGGTCCTTCCCCGCTTGGCAGTGTCCAACATCGATACCGAGGGCATCCAGATCACGCGCCTTCCCGGCCTTGGCGTTCGCCAGCTCGTGATCCGACACCGGGAGGCAGCCGGTGGGCTAGAGCCCGCCCATGAAGCCGTCCTCCAGCTCCTGGTGGAGACGGCCTCCATCGTGGGCCTGCCCGGCGCCGGATCGATCGACCAGTAACGAGTCAGCCGAGCCGACGGTAGGGGGAGACGAACCCGCTCGGGGCGAGCAGCGCCTCGAGGTAGAAGTAATCTCCCCACGTGGTGTGCGCGTCGATACCGATGTTGTGCGGGACGTGATAGGTCGACAAGCTCAGCAGGCCGCCGGATTCATCCTCGGTTTCAATCGCTCCCGCCGACTCAAGAGCCTGCAGGTTTGCGGCCAGCAGGTCCGTGCTGCCTCCGAACTGCATCGCGCCCGCAAGCGCGATCGCGAGCGCCCCGGAGTCCTTCGCCTCCGTGTGCGCTGCTTCCAGATCCCATGGCACGAGCGAGGATGCTCCGGGCGCAAGCAGCCGGTCATCGAGCGCACTGATCTCTTCATCGATCTCGGCATGCTCGCTGCCATGAACGCCCTGCGCTAATGCGATCCGCAGGCCGTAGGTCACCCACGACAGCCCGCGCGTCCAGCCGGTCGAATCGGGGGCGTGGCCCTGCTTAGTAAACGGCCGGTCGAAGGCGCCGTTGGCCGCGAACATGCCGCCCTGGAACCAGTGCCCCGGACGCACCCGCAGGTGCGTCCACAGCCGGCGCTCGTGCGCGATCCCCGTTGCCCGCTGCTCCTCGCTCGCTTCCCCGCTGAAAAGCAGCGGCACATTCATGAACGAGTCGACGATCGCCTTGGCTTCACCATCGGCGTCGCCGCCGTGCGTATCGACCATGCCGCTCGGCACATGCACGAGCGACATAAGACCCTCGCGGCAAATCTCGCGCGCCTCAGCCGCACCGCCGATCAGCGTCTGCTCATTGCCGGTGAAACCGAGAATCCCGATGAACCCAAGATCGTGGTTGTAGTACTGCAGATCGGATTGCAGCGAGGCAATAAGGCGCTCTTGTTCATACACCCGACGCTCCCGCACGACGTCACTTCCCGAGACCTCCTCGATCGCCCGCAGTCTGCCGAGCCAAAACGCGACAGTCCACGGAATCGGATGCGTGTCCGGCCAGGAGCCGGCGATCATTGAGCCGTCCTTGGAGTAGTACGGCGTGAGTCCTTCGGGTAGGTCACGCGCAAGGCGTTCGGTCGAAGAGATCGCAACGGACACGAGTTCAGGGATGTCCACGGGGAGTTCACCAATCACGAGAAACGAATGTGACACCGACAGCCTAGCGCTCCCCAAAAGGCGCAGGATTTCGGGCCATACTGCGTGTCTGTAGGCTGGCTGCCTTAGCCTTTGACGCTTCCTGCTGTCAGGCCTTGGATCAGGGTTTTTTGGACGAGCGAAAAGATAATGACTGCCGGGATGACGGCGATCGTACCCGCGGCGAGAATGCCGCCCCAATTCGTCGCGCCAATGGACTCCATCTGTTGCGCGATCCCGATCTGGAGAGTCTTCGAGTACTTCGAGCTCGTCAGGATCAGGGCGTACTGGTAGTCGTTCCACCCAAGGATGAACGAGTAGAGCGCGATCGCAGACAGACCGGGCAGCGACAGCGGCAGGATTACCGAGAAGAACGTTCTGATCCGTCCCGAGCCATCGACGGCGGCGGCCTCTTCAAGCTCACGAGGAATAGCCCGATAGAAGCCGGCCATGAGCCACACTGCCGCCGGGATCGTCAGGGTCTGATAGATCAGGACGAGGACTTCGCGCGTGTTGACGAGGTTGAGGCTCGCGGCGATGTTGTACCAGGGCACCATAATCATCGGCCCTTGGATCATTTGAGCCAAGATGAGGAAGAAGATGATGGCCTTGGCAAGTCCGCCGCGATAGCGGGCTAAACCGTAGCCAGCGATCGCGCAGAACGCGGTCGTCAGCACGGCGCTCATCGCATTGGTCGCAAACGTGTTTTGCAGGAGCTGTCCCATCGCGAGCCCATCGGGCTGCATCGCCCACCGATAGTTATCGAGGGTGAAACCCGTAAGCGCGAGGTTCGGCGTGGGGCCGAACAGGTCGTGATTCGACCGAAACGAGCTGAGGGCCATCCACGCTGCGGGTAGCAGCAGGAAGGACATAAGAACCAACAACAGCCCATATCGCACGAGCCACGAACGAAGGACTGCCCACAGGGACTTTTTACGCATGCTGCTCATCCTTTTCTCGTAGCAGCCAGGCGTACAGGCCCGCCGCAGCCAAAATGATTATCATCGCGAGCGTTGCCACGGCGCCCGCCGTTCCGTACTTGAAGCGCTCGAATGCCCAGGTATAGACGTAGGTCGGAAGAATGGACGTCGCATATCCTGGCCCGCCCTTGGTCAGCGCCCAGATAAGCTCAAACTTGAACCACGTCGTCACCAGGGAGATCATTCCGACGGCAAATAGCGTGGGACGAAGGTGGGGAATCGTCACCGCCCAAAATCGCTGCCACCGGTTAGCGCCATCGACCTTTGCCGCCTCGTGCAGATCATCGGAGACGCCCTGCAGGGAGGCGAGCACAAGGAGCGCCACGAAGGGCACGCCTTTCCATGTCGAGGCCAGCAGCAGGACTGGCCACACCCAGAAATTCGACGCCAAATAGACGATCGGATCGTCGATGACGCCCAGCGTTTCCAACGTGTAGTTCGCTAATCCGCCCTGCGACCCTTCAAAGATCCACCGCCAGATGAGTCCGACGACAACGGTCGGCGTCACCCACGGGACCATGAGGAGGCCACGCCACAGGTAGCGGAACCGGAGGTTCATGTTCAACACGAGAGCTGACAGCGTCCCGATCACCAGTTGCAGGATGACCGAGGCAATCACCCAGACGAAGGAGTTGCGCACGATGAGCCAAAAGTGCGGGTCATCGGTAGTGAGGAACCGGAAGTTCTCGAGTCCAATAAACGAGCCGGTCCCGGGGGTCGCGCTCGCGTCGGTGAACCCCAACCGGATGGTGTCCAAGAACGGGTAGAACTGGAGCACCGCCAGTACCAAGAGAACCGGCGCCATGAGCAGCAGCCAGAACCCGGTGGAGTTATACCACCATCGAATTTTTTCCGATCTGCTGCGCTGCGAGGCCCTGGTCGCAACGGATGCGCGTACCATGTTGTGCCCTCCTAGGCTCTCCTGCTTCCTACTGGGCTACCGCGGCGAAGCGTTCACTCATCCGAGTCACCGTGTCTTCAGCGCTCATCGATCCAGCCAGGTATTCGGAGAAGATCTGCTGGAACTCGGGCTCGATAGCCGGCTGCCCGGCGATCTTTTGCAGTTCCACCCCGTTGTCGTCGGCGATCTTGGCTTGGCTCTCACACTGCTTGAGGTGACCCTCAACCGCCTTGGGATAGTACTTTTCGACCCACGGCTTGAGGTCCTCGGTTGTCACGGACGTGAGCGCGGGAGCGTGAGCGACGGCCGTCAGTCGAGCCATCCACTCCTTGTCCATCAACTGGCTGAGCGCCTCCCACCCCTTATCGATGTTCTTGCTGCCGGCAAAGGCGGCGAATCCGGCGTTCGAGATGGGCACGCGCTTGTCGCTGCCCTGGGGTCCCTTGGGGTAGGCCAGCTGGACACTCTTGCCAACGATCTCCGGGTTGAGCTCGTAGACGTTGGCGGTGAAGAACGAACCGGCCGCCACCATTGCGACCTCGCCATTGGCAAAGGCGCGGAACATTTCGGGATACGCCCAGGCCTTGTCGGCCGGCGGCCGTAGATCATTGAAGGCCTTGAGGTGTTCGAGGGTCTCCACCCACTTCGCGACATCGGGATTCTCGTAGTCGCCCGGCTGGAAGCCGTTGGCGTACGCGGCCGTGGCGAAGGTTCGGAAGGAGAAGCGCGGATTTTGCATCGGGATGCAAAAGCCATACTTGCCATCCCCGGTGAGCTTTTCCGCCGCCTCTTGCATACCGGCATACGTTTCCAGCGAGGCGATATCGATGCCCGCCTGGCCGAGGAGTTCCTCGTTGACGACGAGCGTCCACGACTGTGCGGAGTAGGGCAGCGCATAGAGCTTGCCGTCGATCTCGGAGTACTCGAGGCTGCCCGGGCGGAACTGGCCTCGGTCGATATTGAGCGAACCGAATCGGTCGCTCAAATCAGCCAGGGCGCCCATGCGAACCCAGTCGGAGACATCTTGCGTCATCGTCAAGTCGGGCGGATCCTGCGCCTGGACGCGAACCGAAATCTGCTTTTGCATGTCGGCCCAGGACAGGAAGTTGTATTCGAGATCGATGCCTTTATCGGCAATCGTCGTCTTGAAGTCATTGGCGACGGCAGTTTCCGGATCGGAGGTGCCGGGCCACAGGAATTCCAGCTTCGCCGTCTGCGAGCCGGTGGTATCCGTCGAGTCACTTTCCTTGGGCGTGCAGGCAGCCAACGCTGCCATTGCTCCGAGAGCGCCCGTGAACTTTAAGAGTGATCGCCGGTCCATGTCGGGGAACTGACGTCCCGATGTCTGCTTCATGTCATTCTCCTCGTTGAGTGGGATCGAGCTTAAATCGAGTCGGTGATGAGTGCGGATGCGGCCGTCAGAACGGATGCATCCGGCGGCGTTGTTCGTATAGGGGGTCGAGCTTGCCCGACATTGAGGCCCTGATGACGGAGCAGAGCTTTAAGAAAAGTGATGAACTCGAAGCCCTCCATGAGGGTCGTGAGTTTGCACAAGCGTTGCTGGGCTGCGCGGGCGCGGTCAAGATCTCCGTCATCCAACGCATCAAAAAGTGAGACCACGAGCGGCAGGGCGACGTTGAAGCCTGAGCCCACCGCACCCACGGCTCCCATCGCACAGCCAGCAAGAACCAAGTCGTCTGAGCCCACGAAAACCTTGAAGCTCGGGCGGGCGGCGATGAGCCGCGACATGGTCAGAAGATCAGTGTCGCTGTACTTCACGCCCTGCACAATCCCCTCATCAAAGGCCCGCTCCAAGAATTGGTGCGGCAGCAGTGGTCCCCCGAGCGATGGGATGAAGTAATAGAAGACCGGCAGCTGGGTGAGGTTCTTCAGGCTCACCAAGTAATCCCACATTTGCTTCTCGTCGTAGACGAAATACGGCGGGGCACCAACGGCAATCGCAGTCGCGCCGAGAATATCCGCTTCGCGGGTGAGCGCCTGAGTCTCGCGCGGATCAGCCGACGAGACGTGCAGGACGACTTGCCTGCCGCCTGCGAGCTCGGCGACATCCTGGCAGAGCGATCGCTTCTCGGACAGTGAAAGGTGGTAGCACTCGCCCGAAGTTCCGGCGACAAAGTACCCGTCTGCACCTTGCGTGTTGAGCAGGTTGACCAGGTCCTTCTGGAGTTCGGGAGCGTAACCACCCGAGTCATCAAAGGCGGTGACGAGCGCCGGGATGGCGTTACTGTGCGCTTTGAACACGTTCCACCTCCGCGCGAATATCCTGGAAAGCCGGTTGGAAGTGCGAGTGGAGTGCCTTCACTGCAGCATCCTCGCGGCCTGCGACAATCTCTTCGAGGATCCGACGGTGGTCATCCACGCTTCGCACATTGACCGTCAGCGCGAGCGCCGAGCGGGCATTCTCGAACAGCGCCCAGAAAGTCTCGATGACCTGCTCCACCATGGAGTTCTTTAGCGGTTCGTACAGCGCGAGGTGGAACTCCCGATCAGTATTAGCGTTGATCTCTCCGATCTGGGATTCCTTTTCCATTCGCTCCACGATGCGCTGTAGCCGTGCGAAGTGGATCGGTTGATACTGGTTCAACGCACGACGTAAGAAGCCCTCCTCCAGTACGGCGCGAACCTCGAGGAGATCGAGCAGGACATCGCCGGTCGTGAGGTACTCATAGGGCAGTGAGTCGACGACATGCCGGAAGTCGAAATCCCCTACTTGTAGTCCCACGCCACGCCGCACCTGAACGTGCCCGAGAACTTCGAGCCGTCGTACCGACTCTCTCACCGTCGGCTTAGACACCTTAAACATTGCCGCGAGTTCAGATTCCGACGGGAGCGGATCGCCTGGCAGGAGCTCCTTATCGCGGATGAGCTGGCGAATGTTGTGATCGATCTCGGCTCTGAGTGTAGGTCTCATGGACACTCCTTCGTGGACGTTCTTGCCGTCAGCCTATCAGATATCTGATAGGTGTGAAAGACCCTTTTAACCATCAGGGTTTTACTGCTCGCGCATTGCTCGCTAGAGGTATGGTCGGAACAAGCCTTGGATCTAAAGGAGTCTCTATGAGCGACCACGGCCGCTTCTTTCGCGCCGCCGCCGACGTCACGCGCGAGGCCCTCGCCGCCGGATCTGACCAGCCGTTTGGAGCGGCGCTCGTAAGAAATGGCGAGATCGTCGTCGCATGCGCCAACTCGATGGCCGCCGACACCGACCCGACGGCGCACGCCGAGCTGCTCGCGGTGCGTGAAGGAGCGAAGAAGCTCGGCACGCTCGATCTATCCGACTGCGTCGTGTACGCCACCGGCCAGCCGTGCCCCATGTGCACCGCCGCCATGATCTGGGCAGGCATCCCGACGGTCTACTACGCGACGCCCGCCGCACTCGCCCACGAGCGCGGCTACTCCGATGTGCACGTCCGCGACTACCTCGCCGGGCGCGACGATTCCGCCATCATCGAGGTCCACGTTCCCGGCCGCGCCGAGTGCGACGAATTGTGGCGCAAAGCCGGGTCCTAGCAAAGAAGTGGCAGACTAAGCCGTAGAGCGCACCTCGCGCTCATCGTTTTTAGGAAGGACACTTCGTGAGTACACCCTCGCACGGCACACGGCTCGACCCCTGGTTCGACAGTTACGCCGAGCGAGCTCACGGCATGCGCTCGTCCGAGATCCGTGCCCTGTTCGCCGTCGCCTCCCGCCCCGAAGTTGTCTCCCTCGCCGGCGGCATGCCCAACCTGTCCTCGCTGCCGATGGACCACATCGCCGAGATCTCCGCGCGTCTCCTGCGCGATCGCGGCACCCGCGCACTGCAGTACGGCTCCGGTCAGGGCGAAGTCGAGACGCGCGAAGCCATCCTCGACGTCATGCAGTACGACTCGATCCGCGTCCATCCCGACGACGTCGTCGTCACGACGGGCTCCCAGCAGGCCCTCGACCTCGTCACCGAGATCTTCATCGATCCGGGCGACGTCATCGTCGCCGAGGCCCCCTCCTACGTCGGCGCGCTCGGCGTCTTCCGCGCTTACCAGGCCGACGTCGTCCACACCCCGATGGACGACGATGGCCTCATTCCCGAGGAGCTCGACGCCACCCTGACGCGCCTGAAGTCCGAGGGCCGGCGCGTGAAACTGCTTTACACCGTCCCGAACTACCACAACCCCGCGGGCGTCACGTTGAGCCTGGAGCGCCGCCCGCAGATCGTCGAGATCTGCCGCAAGCACCACGTCCTCATTTTGGAAGACAACCCCTACGGCCTCCTCGGCTTCCACTCCGACCCGATGCCCGCCCTAAAATCCTTCGATCCGGACGGCGTCATCTACCTCGGTTCGTTTTCCAAAATGTTCGGGCCGGGCTACCGCATCGGCTGGGCCGCGGCCCCCCACGCCGTGCGCGAAAAGCTCGTCCTCGCCTCCGAATCCGCGATTTTGTGTCCCTCCCAGCTCGGCCAACTCTCCATCGTCGAGTACCTCAACACCTGGGACTGGTACGGCCAGGTCAAGCAGTACCGCGGCGAATACCGCACCCGCGCCGAGGCCATGATGAGCGCGCTGAGCGAATATCTTCCCATGTGCGAGTGGACGAAACCCGAAGGCGGTTTCTACACCTGGGTCACCCTGCCCGACGGTCTCGACGCCAAAGCCATGCTGCCGCGCGCGGTCAAAAACCTCGTCGCCTACGTCTCGGGCACCGCGTTTTACACCGACGGCCAGGGCGGGGACCACATGCGCCTGTCCTTCTGCTACCCCACGCCCGAAGCCATCCGCGAAGGCGTGCGCCGCCTCTCCCAGGTCGTACGCTCCGAGCTCGAGACCGTCGAACTCTTCGGCACAAACATCCGCCCCGACGCCGAGGCGCCCCCGCGCGAGGGCGGTAACGGCCGCATCGATACGCCCACCCCCGATCAGGTCTGACAGGAGTCCTTCATGCCCACCTCTGTGGTTGTCCTTGCCGGCGGTTTGTCCCACGAACGCGACGTTTCACTGCGCTCCGGCCGCCGGATCGGCCAGTTCCTCACCGACGCCGGCTTCGACGTCACCGTCACCGACGTCGACGCCAACCTCCTGGCCAAGCTCACCGACCTCAAGCCCGACGTCGTCTGGCCGCTCGTGCACGGCGCCGCCGGCGAAGACGGCTCACTGCAGGATCTGCTCGAGCTCCTCGATCTGCCCTTCGTCGGCACCGACGCCGACGGCTGCCGCCTCGCCTCGCGCAAATCCGTCGCCAAATCGATCCTCAAAGCCCACGGCATCGCCACCCCCGAGTTCGCGCTGCTCCCACAAATGCTCTTCCGCCAGCTCGGCGCCAGCGGCATCCTTTCTGCCGTCGAGCACTCCCTCGGCCTCCCCCTCGCAGTCAAACCCGACGACGGCGGTAGCGCCCTCGGCGTCACAATCGTGCGCGAGGCCTCCGAGCTGCCCGCCGCGATGGTCGCCTGCTTCGCCTACTCCGACTACGCGCTCATCGAGCAGGCCGTCGACGGTACCGAAGTCGCCGTCTCCGTGATCGATACCGGCGACGGACCGCGCGCCCTGCCGGCCGTTGAAATTGTGACCGACGGCCCCTACGACTACGACGCCCGCTACAACGCCGGTCGCACCGAGTACTTCACGCCCGCACGCCTACCCGAGGACGTCACTGAGCGCGTTCAGGCTACGGCCGTGGCCGTCCACGAGGTGCTCGGGCTGCGGCACGTCTCCCGCATCGATCTCATCGTCGATGCCGAGGGCACGCCCTGGGTCCTCGACATTAACGTCGCTCCCGGCATGACGGAAACCTCGCTCTTCCCGCAGGCCGCAGCCAGCGGCCCAGGCGTCGAGATCTACGCGGACCTCGTGCGCGCCGCGCTCCCCTAACTCTCGCGCGGCAGGTCGAGCCCAGCCTCGCCTGGTGCCAACACCTGCAGGATCCGATCGAGGTCCTCCAAGCCCGCAAACTCGACGGTGATCCGCCCCTTGCGCTGACCCATCGCCACTTTCACCTTGGTGTCAAAGCGATCGGCGAGCTTCAATGCAAGCTCGTCCAGGGCGGGCGCCGCAGGATGGTGAATCGGCCGGCGGCGTCGCTCGGGATGCAGCGGCTCATCGCCAAGCGCGATGATCTCCTCCGTCGCGCGCACCGAGAGCCCCTCAGCGATGATCCGCTGAGCCAAGCGCTCCATTGCCGCGGGATCCGATAGCCCGAGAAGTGCCCGGGCGTGCCCAGCCGACAGCACCCCGGCAGCCACCCGGCGCTGGACGAGCGGCGGAAGCTTCAGCAGCCGCAACGTATTCGAGATCTGAGGTCGCGAGCGAGCAATCCGCCGTGCCAGCTCATCGTGCGTACACGCGAAATCGTCGAGTAGCTGCCGATAGGCTGAAGCCTCTTCTAGCGGGTTGAGGTTTGCACGATGGAGGTTTTCCAGCAGCGCGTCTCGCAGCAGATCCTCGTCCTCGGTCGCCTTAATGATCGCCGGAATGGTGTCATTTCCAGCGAGTCGGCTAGCCCGCCAGCGCCGTTCACCCATGATGAGTTCATAGGGCGTATCAACACCTTCGCCACCGGGGCGCACGACGATGGGCTGTAGCAGACCAACCTCACGGATCGAGGATGCGAGCTCTTCTAGATCATCCTCGTCAAAGACATCGCGGGGCTGACGCGTATTAGGTGAAATATCATCTAGTTTAAGTTCTGCGACGGTTAGACCTGGGACCGGCTCGAGATTGTCAGCCGCTGCATCGTCACGAACACTTCCGCGTACCACCGGAGTCTGCTTTTCCGCGGTCTTGGTGGTCTGCTTCTTTGGCTGCGGTTTGGCAGGTTCTTGGTCTTGCTCGGCTGCACTTGAGCTCTCAGCGGGCGCTGCCGGGAAAAAGATGTCGCTGGGGCGCTCGGATGTCCGAGCGCTCGGAATCAGCGCTTCGATACCGCGCCCAAGTCCTCTACGCTTTTCAGCCATTCCCTATTTCTCCGTTCCCCGGTCTGCAATTTCTTTTGCGGCGACGCGGTACGCCAGTGCGCCGCTATTTGTTCTGTCGTAGGTGATCACTGTCTGCCCGAACGAGGGCGCTTCTGAAATGCGAACCGAGCGCGGAATAGTCGTTCTCAAGGTCTCATTCTTGAAATACTTCCGCACCTCTTCGGCCACTTGCCTTGATAGATTGGTTCGGCGGTCATTCATCGTCAGCAGGATCGTCGAAATGTGCAGCTTCGGATTGAGCGCATCTCTAATGCGATCGATGTTGCTCATGAGCTGGCTTAGGCCTTCCAGAGCATAGTACTCGGTCTGGATCGGAATCAAGACCTCTTCCGCTGCAACGAAGGCGTTCAATGTGAGAAGGCCGAGGCTTGGTGGGCAGTCAATGAAGACGTAGTCGAACTGTGTGTCCTGCGTTGCCAGAAACGCTTCCAGGCTATCCCGCAGCCGGTAGGCCCGATCGTCCTCAGACACAAGCTCGATCTCCGCTCCAGCGAGATCAATAGTGGCGGGCGCGACCCAGAGGTTAGGAATGTCCGGGCATTCAGCAATAACTTGATCCAGAGGGGTTTTGTCCACAAGACAGTCGTAGACCGAAGGCGTTCCCTGTCCATGTGGAACATTCAGAGCAGTTGACGCATTTCCCTGAGGATCAGAGTCGATGACAAGTACCTTCAGTCCTTCGCTTGCCAGCGCTGCTGCCAAATTGACGGCTGTCGTGGTTTTCCCGACGCCTCCCTTTTGGTTCGAGACTGTTAAGACACGAGTTCGCGTTGGGGCAGGAAATTCAGCACCAGCGAGTTCCCGCTTTAATACGCTATCGGCTGCTACTTCATTTGCCAGGGGAGTCCCGGGATCTACGTCCTTTATTGCTTTAAGTAGGTCGTCTCTGCTGCGAGAAGTTTTTTTCGCCACCAGGTTTTCTCCTAAGTTTCGCCTAGGAACCCAGTCTAGCGGAGGAAAGTGGGCCCAGACACCGCCTGTGGATGATGGTTTCACGTGAAACACTTATTGGCGCGAACCGACTTCTTGGTGAGTTCTCCGCAGAACGTAGCTCAACGAAGTAGTGGAGTGAGATACCTTATCGGAGTTCGTTTCACGTGAAACCGTACAAGTGGAATATGCGTAGGCATCCGAACTCCGTGCCGATGCCGCGCGAAGCCTGTTTTGGTTTCACGTGAAACCTATAGGCAACCACCCAAAGCTTACTGCGAGCCCGAATATCGTGGATGACAAAGATCAGATCCCTGCCGAAAACCGGCCATTTCACGTGGAACAAGCAGACATAGGCGACAGACTTTCCGTACTGCTGTCCCGCGCTCCATCGCGTGCAGCGCCGGCAGAGGGATATCCCCGGTGAATCCGCAAGACGATTGAGACGATAAGGCCGGCGCGGGTTTGCGCAGCGAACTAGGAGTCCCAGCCCGTCAAAAATGGAAACCTCGCCAACCCGCCACAGGCACGCCCAGTAACGCCGCCTGAGAGAAATCGAGCTGACCTAACACGGTCGGTCAGTATCAGACAACTTCCGAAGACGCTTCGGCCGCCACTATAGGTGGGGCCGCATCTCTATTCGCGTGCAATGTGACGGCAACTAGACCGATAGCGTCCGAGGTTAAACAGAACCACCCGGTTTCAGAACTTAGCTGAAGACGGGGTGGGCGACTCTCTCGGAGCCATCTGATTAGGTCGAGCTTCTCAGCGCTCGACGATCACTACGTTAGTTGGCGATTCGTCTGGGACGAGAGAGGGGACTTCTACAACGCTGGTCGACGCGACTTTGAACTTCCGCCTGACCTTCAGTGCAGCGTCGACTTCCTCTTTGGCGCGCTCTCCCTTCAGTGCCAGGAGCTTTCCTCCGTCAGCAACCAATGGCATTGTCCAACGCATGAGCTTGTCGAGAGCAGCTACGGCGCGCGCGGTCACTACTTGAAACTCATCCTGATCGTGTAGTTCTTCCGCACGAGCGCGCACAATCCAGGCATTCTCAAGGTTAATTACTTCAGTGACGTCATAAAGCCATTCGATGCGACGTTCCATCGGCTCGACCAGCGTCACGTGGACGTCCGGCCTTGTAATAGCGAGAACAACACCGGGAAGACCCGCACCAGATCCGATATCCGCGACCGTAGCTCCTTCAGGAATAAACTCATTGATCGCTGTGCAGTTGAGTATGTGACGCGACCAGAGTCGCGGTAGCTCACGCGGCCCAATCAGGCCCCTTTTCTCGCCCTCGTCGGCCAGAAACTGCGTAAAGAGAGCGAGTTGCCCCCAGGTTTCAGGAAACCTTTCCTTAACGACCGGGGGCATCTCCTCAATGTCACCCATCGGGAACTAGGCCTCTTCCGTGACCGAGTCTTCTTCGGACGCTGCAGCACTGGCAAAGGAATACACAACGTAGCGATCGGGTTCTACGCCCGCTGACTCCGATGCGAGACCCTCGGCAGCCGCAACGTCGTGCAGTACCTTGCGTTCGAACGGGTTCATGGACTCAAATTCATACTCATTGAGATTGTCCTTGCGCATGGTCTCGATAGCCTCACGGCCCTGCTCCTGCAGCTGGGACTTCAGGTCCGCCCGGAAATTCGCGATGTCAACCATGAGGCGGGAACGTTCTCCCGTCTTAGTCTGGACAGCCAATCGAGTGAGCTCTTGCAGTGCGTCAAGAACTTCACCGTCGCGTCCGACGAGAGTTGACAGTTGACGGTTATCGTCATCTTCGCAGAAGACTGAAACTGACGCCCGACCATGCTCGACGTCAATATCGATGTCACCATCGAAGTCTGCGATGTCGAGCAGCCCTTCGAGGTAATCAGCGGCGACATCGCCTTCCTCTTCGAGCTGCTTGATTCTGCTCGAGTCCGTTGCCATGGAGTGTCCTTCCTTATGGGTGAACCCGAGCTGGATTCCCGGGGTCTTCACCTTGAAAAATGGGGAAGCGGTTAGCGGCGCTTCTTCCTCTTCTTTTGCTGGCGACGAGCCTTAGCGCGCTGTTGGCGCCGACGCTCGTATTCCTGCTGTGCTCGCTGTTCCGGTGTCAGACCGTCTGCACCAATAACACCGGGCTCTTCTTCTTCTGGCTGAGTCTCGTCAGAGTGGAGAATGTCGCGGGAAGTCTTGCCGCGACCGGCCCGATCCTTGCGAACAGGTTGTTGGCGCTGACCCTTGGACTCTTCCTCCAGGGCAGCTTCAAGTCTCTTTTGCCGCTCTTCTTCCTCGATCGTGGGCAAACCCTTAGCCACTCGCTTTTGGTTTTCGCGCTCGATCTTCTTCCTCTCGGCCTCAGAACCGGGGGCCGGATGCTTGTGAATGGTATAGAACTGCTGGCCCATGGACCACAGGTTTGTCGTCGTCCAGTAGATCAGCACACCGATCGGGAAGTTGACGCCTGTTACGGCGAAGATGACGGGGAAGAGATACATCATCATCTTCTGCTGGCGTGCCATGGGGTTATCGAGCGCCGCCGCAGACATGTTCTTCATCGTCAGCTGTCGCGTAGTAATGAAGGTCGTAATAGACATCAACGCGATAAGGATGAGCGTCACGATCTTCGGCGTGAGCTCTGTCGTCTGCATGAAGGTATCGGAAAGGCGCGCACCAAAAAGCGTCGATGCTTCGGCTTGCTGCGCGAGTTCCTGAGTGAGCGGACCAATGCTCGCTCTGGGATAGGTGCCCCGAGCGAGCTCAGGGAGCGAGGCCAACACCCGGAAGAGCGCGAAGAAGATCGGCATCTGCAGCAAGATCGGCATACACGAAGAGAACGGGTTCGTTCCGTGCTTCTTGTACAGGGCCATCATTTCTTGCTGCTGAGCCTGGCGCGAGGCCGGATCAGTCTTACCCTTGTACTTCTTTTGCAGCGCCTGCAGCTCAGGCTGCATAATCTGCATCCCGCGCGATGCCTTGATCTGCTTGAAGAAGAGCGGAATCAAGATAATTCGGATAACGATGGTCAACCCGACGATCGACAGGACCCAGGCAAGACCGTTCTCCGAGTCAACTCCAATCGCAACGAGTCCGTTGTGGATCATGACCATGATCCATGCGACCGCTACCTTGATCGGGTAGAGAAAACTATCAAACCAGCCCACTGCTTAGCTCGCCTTCATATCTACGGAATGATCCAGGTCTTCTGGATCTGGAGGGATCGGAACTTCCATGTCTGAATTTGGTGGGAAATCGACGCCACCATCAGACCACGGATTGCAACGCAACAACCGCCAAGTGGCGAGAGCCACGCCTTTGATCGCTCCATTGACTCTTATCGCCTCGATCGCATAGGTCGAGCACGACGGGTAATACTTGCACGATTGGGGAGTAAGTGGAGAAATCGCCACTTGATAGAAGCGCACCAGCTTCGTCAGGATCCACGACAGGGGATTCACCGTGAACCCACCCTCTTCAAGCTCCGACTAATCACGCCGTCGAGATCTTCTGCGAGGTCCTTTGAGGACACTCCGGCGGCTGCTGGTAAGGAACGCACAACAACACGAGCGCCCGCGGGGAACTCCCCGAGGC
Organism: Bowdeniella nasicola; assembly: GCF_900107735.1. Classification (GTDB taxonomy): domain Bacteria; phylum Actinomycetota; class Actinomycetes; order Actinomycetales; family Actinomycetaceae; genus Bowdeniella; species Bowdeniella massiliensis. Next base: position 69,592 of record NZ_FNQV01000013.1, read on the forward strand.
GCTCGCGCATCAGATGACGAAGTTGTCGCTTGACCCGGTGCCGCATCACAGCATTTCCCACCTTCTTCGAGGCGATGAAACCGATCCGAGTTGTCTCACACGCAGATTCGCGCAGCTGTGGATCGTCCGATGAGTCGGAACCCCGAAGCCAGTGCAAAACGACATAGGTGCCACCACTAGCGCGACCCTTGCGAAAGACCTTTCGAAAGTCCTCCGATTGGGTCAGCCGATTATTACGCGGCAACACCTAGCCGGCTTGATCTAGGCCGACAGCTTTGCGCGACCCTTGCGACGACGCGCAGACAGGATGGCGCGGCCGGCGCGCGTACGCATGCGCAGACGGAAACCGTGCACCTTGGCGCGACGGCGGTTGTTCGGCTGAAAAGTCCGCTTGCTCACAGCAATTCTCCCAGTATTTCGGTGTGTTTCTTGACTCGAGGTCATCGAGCCAAGCAATGTCAGGTGGCCACTGAGAAATTTCGCGAGGTTATGGCATGCGAAAACAGCACAGTGACAGCCACACAACGCTACGTGAACTGGAGCCTGCGGGTCAAGGGCGGCTGCGCCGAGCACGCATGATGTTACCCACACCAAATGGCCGGCAATCCTGCGGCTAATGTCCGCCAAAGCGTCATACCACTGGCGATGAACCTTCAAGCTTGGGTACAACCATTGTGAACAGCTGTGGAAGACCAAGAAAAAGCTGTGTGAAACTACAAGCGTGTAGTTCCAGATTCGCACGATCATGCTGCGAAAGACACTTGCCCACAATCTGTGGATAGCTGTGTGGATAAGTGGATCCTGAGGCATACTAAGCAGACGGTGAGAGATCCAGATCTGGCAGACTTGAGTTCGCTTGCCGCTGCCAATGTCGTGTCTCGAGGAGTGTCATGGAATTAACGGAACTGTGGGATGGGGTCTTAGCCCGCCTTCAACAGGACTCCAGCACCCCCCGGGTATCAATGGCTTTCGCTTTCATGGCCCGCCCAACCGCCGAGACTGACCAACACCTCATCGTCGAGGTTCCCTCTGGGATCGCTCGTGATCACTTGGAAACACTCCTGCGGGATCCGTTGCACCAGGCCGTGGAGGATGTCTCGGGCAAGAAGCTCTCCATCCTGTTCGCCGTTAATCCGGAACTGAATTCTGTCCCCATCAATTCTCCGGCGACACCAGAGCCTTCCAGCTCAGCTCGTGCTGTCACTTCCTCAGAACAATCAGCGCCAGACAACGTGATCCAAGCAGATTTCGGAGACACCGAATCCTCGCCTACCGAGGTTCCTACTCGTTCGTTTGCTTCGACCGCTGCCCTTCCCGTCGAAGAGGATCCCGCACGACTGAATCCCAAGTACGTATTCGAAACATTCGTGACGGGACCATCCAACCGGTTCGCGCAGGCAGCGGCTACCGCGGTCGCCGAATCTCCTGCCAAGGCATACAACCCACTGTTCATCTACGGCGGATCGGGCCTTGGTAAGACACACCTGCTACACGCCATCGGTCACTATGCCCGTCATCTCTTCCCGGGAATCCGAGTAAAATACGTGAATTCCGAAGAGTTCACCAACGATTTCATCAACTCGATTCGTGACGACAAAGCCGAGAACTTCCAACGCCGTTACCGCAACGTCGACGTGCTACTGATCGATGACATCCAGTTCCTTGGGGGCAAGGAGCAGACGGTCGAGGAGTTCTTCCACACGTTCAACACGCTGTATAACAATTCCAAGCAGGTCGTCATCACCTCCGACATCCCGCCCAAACAACTCAAGGGCTTTGGCGATCGCCTGATTTCTCGTTTCGAGATGGGCTTGCTGACAGATGTCCAGCCGCCGGATCTGGAAACACGTATCGCAATTCTCCGCAAGAAGGCCCAAGCAGAAAAGCTTGAGGTCGAGTCCGACGTTCTGGAGTACATCGCTACCCGGATCGTCACGAACATCCGTGAACTCGAAGGCGCACTAATCCGTGTCACAGCCTTTGCGAATCTCAACCGCACGCCGGTCAATCTCAGTCTTGCTGAGCTCGTGTTGAAGGACATCATCACGGACCCGAATGGTCAGGAGATCACTCCTACGATGATCATGACCCAAACCGCGAAGCACTTTGATATCTCTATCGAGACCCTTCGCTCACCCGACCGTTCCAAGAGCGTCGCATCCGCTCGCCAAATCGCGATGTATCTATGCCGCGAACTGACGGACCTATCGTTGCCGAAGATTGGCGATGCCTTCGGACGTGACCATACGACCGTCATGCATGCGTGCCGGAAAATCACCGCACAGCTGGCTCAAGAGCCGACCATCTACCAGCAGGTCAAGGACCTCACGACGGGAATCCGCCAGCACGCGCTGCGCGGAGGGCAGTAGTTCTTGTCATTCACAGCAGTTGTTAACCAGCTGTGAGTGAGGGCGATTTGTCGTGGACAACGTGCTCGGCGGTTGCGGATAGCTTGGTGATGACAACGAACTCCTCACAGCACGACGTCACTTCTCCTGAAACTATCCACAATCCATGCACATGGTAACTCCGCGGGATCACACCAAAAACTTGGCCTTTCCACAGGATTAACACCCCCTATGATGATGACTACTTATAAAAGCGAAATGACAAAAGCTCGAAGTACTTGGGCTTGTGGCGGGCGGGATGTGGCCGATCCAAACCTGGGGATGGTCCTGTCGGAGCTCGATTCGTGAGATTCTAAGTCGTAGGAAACCTGGGTAGGATCCGGGAAGTGCCAACCGGAAGAAGAGAGAGATCGTGAAGTTCAGGGTTGATCGTGATGTGTTGACGGAAGCCGTAACGTGGACGGCTCGGTCACTGCCTACCCGTCCTGCAGTTCCCGTCCTTGCGGGTGTACGGATTTCAGCTCGCGATGGTGCACTGACGCTGTCCTCGTTCGACTACGAGGTGTCCGCCAAGTGTGAGCTACCCGCCGAGATCGACGATGACGGCGAAGTTCTCGTTCTTGGGCGACTGCTCGCAGATATTTGTAAGTCGCTTCCAAACAAGCCGGTCACGATCGAATCGGATGAACAGAATGTGTCGCTCACCTGCGGAGCCTCCCGATTCAACCTGCTGACGATGCCACTAGAGGACTACCCGGCTCTGCCGAACATGCCGAGCCTTGCAGGCCAGGTCGAGCCCGCGGTCTTCACCGATGCCGTCAACCAGGTCTCCATTGCGGCCTCGCGTGACGACACCCTGCCTTTGCTGACCGGTGTTTTGGTCGAAATTGAGGGCGAAAAGATCACCATGATGGCAACCGACCGGTACCGGTTGGCGCTTCGCGAACTGACCTGGATCCCCACAGATCCGGAAATTTCGACCTCGGCGCTCGTTCGCGCCCGGACCCTGACCGATGTTGCTCGATCCATGACCTCCGGTGAGGATGTCCAGATCACGCTGGATGCCGAAGGCGAAGGATCTCTCATTGGTTTCGAAGCCGGTGGCAAGCACACGACATCTCAGCTGGTTGAGGGTGACTACCCCAAGGTGCGTCGCCTCTTCCCCGATTCCATGCCGACCCATGCGGTTGTCGATACCGCGGCTCTTACCGAAGCCGTCAAGCGTGTGGCACTCGTAGCCGAGCGTAATGCTCCCATTCGTTTGACGTTTACCGACGGTGAACTGGCCTTGGAGGCCGGCCAGGGCGAAAATGCTCAGGCGTCGGAAGCGGTTCAAGCCAGCCTCGTCGGGGAAGATCTCGTCACGGCTTACAACCCGCCGTACCTGCTGGATGGGCTTTCGGTCATTCACACCCCGTACGTTCGTTTCTCCTTCACTCACCCCTCGAAGCCTGCGGCGTTGACGGGACAGGAGAAGCTCGACGGTGATGACGACACGAGCTTCCGCTACCTGCTGATGCCCCTCCGGGTGGGGATCTAGCTCCCCAAGTCAACCGTGTTCATCTCGGATCTAGCGCTAGACCAGTTTCGTTCCTACGACCACCAGGTCGTCCAGTTCGCAACGGGTGCTCAGGCTCTGATCGGGCTGAACGGCCAGGGAAAAACCAATCTTGTCGAGGCTATTGCCTACCTCGCGACGTTCTCGTCGCACCGGGTGGCAGCCGACACCGCATTGGTGAAGGCGGGCGAGTCGGCAGCGGTCATCAGGGCGAAGGTCCAAGACGGCGATCGCAGCCTGATGCTGGAAGTTGAAATTCTTGCTGGCAAGGCCAACCGCGCCCGGCTGAACCGCACCCCGGTGAAGACGCGCGAACTGCTCGGCATCGTGCATTGCGTGATTTTTGCGCCCGAAGACCTCATCTTGGTCAAGGGTGACCCCTCCGATCGGCGCCGATTCCTCGATGACCTCCTCGTGCAGTTCTCGCCGCGACTGGGTGGCGTCAAGACTGATTACGACCGGGTTCTCAGGCAACGCTCGGCGCTGCTGAAAAGTGCGTTCGGCCAGCAGCGCGCCGGCCGCAGCCCCGACCTGTCAACGCTTGACGTCTGGGATGAACAAATTGCGGATTTGGGCTCGCAGATCATCGTTGCGCGCGCGGATATGGTCGCCGAGTTACAACCCCTCGTCGAAGCGGCGTACGACGAAGTTGCGAGCGGCCAGTCCACGGCGGCTTTCTCGACCAAGTCCTCGCTCGGGGACGTTCCGCTCGACGAGCTGCGAGATCTCGATCAGATGAGGCAACGCCTGGCGTCGGCGCTCGTCGATAATCGTGCTCGAGAGATTGAACGCGGAGTGACATTGGCGGGGCCGCATCGCGATGACCTCGTGCTCACCTTGAACGAGCTGCCGGCTCGTGGCTATGCCTCCCATGGCGAGTCGTGGTCTTTCGCGCTTGCGTTGCGCCTGGCATCCTATGAGCTTCTTCGTGCCCGAAACGATAGCGATGGGCGCACGAGTCCGATCCTGATTTTGGATGATGTTTTCGCCGAACTCGACAGCTCGCGCCAGCGCCGACTCGCGGAAATGGTCGCGGACGCCGAACAGGTTTTTGTTACGGCAGCGGTGGCCTCGGATGTCCCCGAGAAACTCAACGCCCAGCGTTATACCGTCGCAAACTCAGTGGTCAGCAAAGACGAATCATGAGCGACGAAATAAGCGACGAAGCCGCGCTCATGGCCTATCAGCGGGCGCGACGCATGACGCGAGGACACGTCTATCGTCGGGGTCGGTCTGCTCGGCAGCGGCAGATTCACGCGGACGATCTCGTCGAGGAGATGGATGCAGTTCCGCTTGGGGGACCGGGGCTGGGCGACGTCGGATCAGGTGCGAAACGCTCGCGGCGCGATCCGCAGCCGGTCGCCGATGTGGCCGAACGCTTCGTTCGGATGCGGGATTGGTTTTCTGAGGTTGGCGTCGGTGCTGTCCTTGGCAACTGGGCGGAGATCGTCGGTCCACAGACGGCGCAACACTGCTCAGCCGAGTCATTTAAGGATGGCGTCCTAACGATTCGGACGTCGTCGACAGCGTGGGCCACGCAGCTGAAACTGTTGTTGCCTCAAATCGAACGCCGCATCGCGGAAGAGGCGGGCGATGGCGTCGTCACGGACATCAAGATTGTTGGACCGGCGGCGCCGAGTTGGAAAAAAGGGCCGCGAGTTGTCAGGGGTCGAGGTCCGCGTGACACCTACAACTAGAGCTATCCACAGGCTGTGTGTAACTTCGGGTTTGTCGGATTTCCGATAGACTGGTCAAGTTCAGAGCCCGTGCGAAAAACGCCTCGGTGTCGTGCGACGTCAGCGTGAGTCGCCGGGCTGTACCCGTGCCTTGAAGGAGACACCGCTATCGTGGCTGACGCAACGAGCGCCGAGGATCGGCCTGACTACGGTGCTAGCAGTATTACCGTCCTCGAAGGGCTTGAAGCAGTCCGCAAACGCCCGGGCATGTACATCGGCTCCACCGGTGAGCGCGGCTTACACCACATGGTCTATGAGGTCGTAGATAACGCCGTTGATGAAGCGCTAGCCGGCTATTGCACCCACATCGAGGTGACGATCCAGAACGATGGCGGGTTGCGCGTTGATGATGACGGCCGCGGTATTCCGGTGGACATTCACCCGACCGAAGGTATCCCGACGGTCCAGGTGGCCATGACGATCCTGCACGCTGGCGGCAAGTTCGGCGGCGATTCCTACGCCGTATCCGGCGGCCTGCACGGCGTGGGTGTCTCGGTCGTGAACGCCCTGTCGACGAGGGTCGAAACCGTCGTCAAGCGCCAGGGCTACACCTGGTACCAGTCCTTTGCCGACGGCGGAAAGCCCGTTGGCGAGCTGCGCAAGGGTGAACCGACGGACGAGACCGGCACGAGCCAGACGTTCTATCCGGATCCCGAAATTTTCGAAACGGTCGACTTCGACTTCGAAACGCTGCGGGCACGCTTCCAGCAGATGGCGTTTTTGAACAAGGGCCTGAGAATTACGCTCACCGATGAGCGCGACGAGGCAACGGACGCGGGCGACGAGATCACCGGCGATGACGAAGGCACCGAAAACGATCCGGTAGCCGGCCACCGCGAAGTGACTTACCTGTACGAGCGCGGCCTGTACGACTTCGTCGAATACCTGAACTCAGCGAAGCGCGTCGAGCCGGTGCACGCCGACGTCATCGATTTTTCCGCGGAAGATCCCGAGCGCAAGATCTCCCTGGAAATCGCCATGCAGTGGACGAACGGATACTCCGAGGCCGTCCACACCTACGCGAATACGATCAACACCTCCGAAGGCGGCACCCACGAAGAAGGCTTCCGCTCGGCGCTGACCTCGCTCGTCAACAAGTACGCCAAAGACAAGGGCCTGCTGAAGGACAAGGACGATAACCTCACGGGCGACGATATCCGTGAGGGCTTGACCGCTGTCATCTCGATCAAGCTCGGAGAGCCGCAGTTCGAGGGCCAGACGAAGACGAAGCTCGGCAACACCGAAGCGCGGACGTTCGTCCAGCAACAGCTGTACGCCAAGCTCGGCGACTGGTTTGACGCACATCCCTCGGAAGCTCGCGACATTATTCGCAAGTCGCAGCAAGCGGCAGCCGCTCGCATGGCAGCCCGCAAGGCACGCGAAGCCACCCGACGCAAGGGCGCACTCGAGTCAGCGTCGATGCCCGGCAAGCTCAAGGACTGCACCTCGCGCGATGCGACGAAGTGCGAGATCTTCATCGTCGAGGGTGACTCCGCAGGCGGCTCGGCCGTGCAGGGCCGCGACCCGGAAACCCAGGCAATTCTGCCCCTGCGAGGCAAAATCCTGAACGTGGAGAAGGCTCGCCTGGACCGCGCGCTATCCAACGAGGAAGTGCGTGCGCTCATCACGGCGTTCGGCACCGGCATCGGCGAAGAATTCGACCTGGATCGCCTGCGCTACTTCAAGATCGTCCTCATGGCAGACGCCGACGTCGATGGCCAGCACATCTCGACGCTGCTGCTGACCCTCCTGTTCCGCTACATGAAGCCGCTCGTCGAAAACGGGCACGTCTACCTCGCGCAGCCCCCGCTGTATCGCATCAAGTGGACGAATGCGCCGCACCAGTACGTCTACTCTGATCGCGAGCGTGACGCCGCGATCGAGGAGGGCCGCGCGGCCGGTAACCGCCTGCCCAAGGACAGCGCGATCCAGCGCTACAAGGGTCTGGGCGAGATGAACGATCACGAACTGTGGGAAACCACGATGAACCCCGAGACCCGCACGCTGCGCCAGGTCACGATCGGGGAAGCTGCCGCGGCCGACGAGATCTTCTCGATCCTCATGGGCGAAGACGTCGAATCCCGACGCAGCTTTATTCAACGAAACGCCAAGGACGTCCGGTTCCTCGACATCTAGCCGGAACTAACGACGCGAAAGAAGTATCACTGTGAGCGATGAGCAGACCAACGACGAGCTGGATGTCGTAACCGAGGGCCGCGACCGCATCGAAATGGTCGACCTGAAGACCGAGATGAAGCGGTCCTACCTCGACTACGCGATGTCCGTCATCGTGGGCCGAGCCCTGCCCGATGTTCGCGACGGCCTCAAGCCCGTCCACCGCCGCGTTCTCTACGCGATGTACGACGGTGGCTACCGGCCCGACAGCGCATTTTCCAAGTCCGCGCGCATCGTCGGCGACGTCATGGGTCACTACCACCCGCACGGCGACTCGGCGATCTACGACACCCTCGTCCGCCTCGTGCAACCGTGGTCGATGCGCTACCCGCTCGTCACCGGCCAGGGCAACTTTGGCTCCGCCGGCGATCAGGGCGCTGCCGCCCCGCGGTACACCGAGGCCAAGATGGCGCCGCTCGCGATGGAGATGGTGCGCGACATCGACCGCGAGACGGTCGATTTCCAGGAGAACTACGACGGCCGCTCGCTCGAGCCCGTCGTGCTGCCCGCGCGCTTCCCGAACCTCCTCGTCAACGGCTCCGAGGGCATCGCCGTCGGCATGGCAACCCGCATCCCGCCGCACAACCTGCGCGAAGTCGCCGACGGCGTGAAGTGGCTGCTCGAGCACCCTGAAGCCGAGAAGGAAGAGCTCCTCGAAGCGCTGCTGCAGCGCATCAAGGGCCCCGACTTCCCGACCGGCGCGCAGATCCTCGGCTACCGCGGCATCGAGGAGGCCTACCGCACGGGCCGCGGCTCGATCACGCAGCGCGCGATCGTCGAGGTCGACGAGATCAACGGTCGCACCTGCCTTGTCGTGACCGAACTGCCTTACCAGGTCAACCCCGACCGCCTGCTCAAGCGCATCGCCGAAGGCGTGAACGAAGGCCGCCTGCCTGGCATCGCCGATATCCGCGACGAATCCTCTGGCCGCACCGGCCAGCGCCTCGTCATCGTGCTCAAGCGCGACGCCGTTGCGAAGGTCGTGCTCAACAACCTGTATAAGCACACCGCGATGCAGGCGAACTTCCCGGCAAACATGCTGGCGCTCGTCGACGGTGTGCCGCGCACCCTCTCGCTCGACGGCTTCATCCGCCACTGGGTCAACCACCAGCTCGAGGTCATCGTCCGCCGCACGCGCTACCTGCTGCGCAAGGCGCAGGAACGCATGCACCTGCTCGAGGGTTACATGAAGGCGCTCGACGCCCTCGACGAGGTCATCGCCCTCATCCGCGCCTCGCGCACCACCGAGGACGCGCGCAGCGGCCTCATGGAACTGCTCGGCATCGACGAGGTCCAAGCCGAGGCGATCCTGTCCATGCAGCTGCGCCGCCTCGCTGCCCTGGAACGCCTGAAGATCCAGCAGGAATACGAGGACCTCAAGGCGCAGATCCTCGACTTCGAGGACATCATCGCCAAGCCCGAACGCCAGCGCGTCATCGTCGGCGAAGAGCTCGAAGCCCTCGTCGAGAAATACGGCGATGAACGCCGCACGACGATCCTGCCCTTCGACGGCGAAATGCGGATGGAAGACCTCATCCCCGAAGAAGACGTCGTCGTCACCATCACGCGCGGCGGCTACGCCAAGCGCACCCGCATCGACAACTACCGCTCCCAGCGCCGCGGCGGCAAGGGCGTGCGTGGCGCCGCCTTGCGCGAAGACGACATCGTCGAGCACTTCTTCACCACGACGACGCACCACTGGCTGTTGTTCTTCACCAACCTCGGGCGCGTCTACCGCGCCAAGGCCTACGAGCTGCCCGAGGGCGGGCGCGACGCCAAGGGCCAGCACGTCGCGAACCTCCTCGCATTCCAGCCCGAGGAGCACATCGCCGAGGTGCTCGCCATCAAGGATTACGAGCAGGCCGATTTCCTCGTCCTCGCCACGCGCGAAGGCCTCGTGAAAAAGACCTACCTCACCGAGTACGACTCCAACCGCAGCGGGGGCGTCATCGCCATCCGGTTGCGCGAAGACGAGGACGGCAACGCCGATCAGCTCGTCTCCGCTCGCCTGGCCTGCGTCGGCGACGATCTCATCCTCGTCTCCAAGAAGGGCCAGTCGCTGCGCTTCACCGCCACCGACGAGGCCCTGCGCCCGATGGGCCGCGCCACCTCCGGCGTACGCGGCATGCGCTTCCGCGACGGCGATGAACTGCTCACCATGGACGTCGTGGAAGACGAAGCCGATCTCTTCGTCGTCACCGAGGGCGGCTTCGCCAAGCGCACGCGCCTGTCCGAATACCGGGTCCAGGGCCGCGGAGGCATGGGCGTGAAGGTCGCCAACCTCGTCGACGCCCGCGGCGACTTGATCGGCGCATTGGTGACGCACGACGATGATGAGGTCCTCGTCATCATGGAACGTGGCAAGATCGTGCGTACAAAGGTTGCGGAGGTTAACCGCACCGGACGCAACACCCAGGGCGTGACGTTCGCAAAACCGGACAAGGGCGATCGCATCATCGCGATCACTTTGAACAATGAGACCGACGACGAAGACGACGCCGAGTCGGCTGAGGAGGCCTAATGAGCCAGGACAACACCAACGAGGATCGCCCACGACTCGTCTCCCCGCCGCCCCCGAGCGAGGACGACGTCCTCACCTACGACGAGGCAGGCGACGTCCGTGAGCCCGCCGAGGTCGATGAGCCGCGCACCGGCTTCTTTGCGCGGCGCGGCACGGGCGAAACCACGGGCCTGGCAGTCGATTACCGCATCATCCAGCGCGTCGATCCGTGGTCGGTCATGAAGCTTGGCTTCCTGCTGTCGATCGCGATCGGCGTCATGACCGTCATCGCCGCCGCGCTCGTCTGGCTGCTGTTGGACTCCTTCCAGGTCTTCGCCCAAATCACCAAGATCATCGGCGAGATCGATACCTCCTCCGGGGAGTTCTCCAAGCTGCTTGGCTACCTGCACTTCGACAAGGTCATCTCGCTGGCCACGATCGTCGCGATCGCGAACACGATCCTGCTGACAGTCCTCATGACTATCGGCGCGTTCCTTTACAACATCGTCGCGTCCCTCGTCGGTGGCATCCATGTCACCCTCGTCGAGGAGTAGTGAGCGGGAACACCACATCCCGGTTTGGGATTGACCGACAAAATGGGATATTCTCATTCGGTCACGGGCCTATAGCTCAGTCGGTTAGAGCGCTTCCCTGATAAGGAAGAGGTCGCTGGTTCGAGTCCAGCTAGGCCCACCACGTACTCGCCTAAGGAGGGCAACGTGAAGAAGATTCTGGCAATCGCCGCAGCTTCCATCGCCGGTTACGCCCTGTGGGTTCGGATTCAGCAAGAGCGCGAAGAGCGCGACATCTGGGCCGAGGTCACCGACAGCTTCGGCGAGACTCCCGAAGATCTCATCGCGCTGCAGAAGTAGACTGTTTCGCACTAGGGGCCATGGCGCAATTGGTAGCGCACCTGCTTTGCAAGCAGGGGGTTAGGGGTTCGAGTCCCCTTGGCTCCACTCGATCCACAAGGCTCGAACCCTTGCCATCGTTGATGGTTTCGGTTCGGGCCTTGTAGCTTTTCTAAGCCCACCGCGTATCAGGGAGCTCGAAAGTCTGGCTCCCGATTCTTAGCGCGCGTGGGATACCGGCCAAAACGTGTTGCTTTAGACGGCGTGTCGTTGTCTAGTTGGAGCGTCCTGCCCTTCCTTTTCGTGCCCAGAGGCCTTCTTCGGCGGTGGTGTGGGTGTCGTAGTGGGCGGGTCCGATTTTCTCGTTCGGCTTGTTCGATTTTTTGGGGATGATCCACCTGCGGGGTCTGTCGGCCTGGTGCCACTGGGTGTAGATCTGCGGCACGGGTTTGGGTGCGACCCAGCGGAAGTACAGAACCCAATCCACGGCAGTGAGCAGGTGGGATTCGGACAAGCCCCGGTGGTAGTAGCTGACGGCGGCGATGCGGGAATTGAGGGACTCAGCGATGTTCGTTGTAGCGTGCAGCACGTGGCCGGGGTGGGCGGTCAAAAAGTTGAATAACGTGCCTTTTTTGGTCAGGCGTTCCAG
>NZ_FNQV01000001.1 GCF_900107735.1 Bowdeniella nasicola
CGGCAGCGTTCTGGCAACGGGCACGAACCTTCTTCGCAGCCGCCGGGATCGTGGTCACCGGGGTGATGACTGATAACGGCAGCTGCTACCGGTCCGGGCTCTTCAAAGAATCGCTCGGGAAACATGTGACACATCGATTCACTCGTCCGTATCGTCCCCAAACAAACGGCAAGGTCGAACGCTTCAACCGCACACTGGCTGAGGAATGGGCATATGCCGACACCTATGGCACTGATGAAGCCAGGGCCGCAACCTACGACGCCTGGCTTCATCACTACAATCATCACAGACCCCATACCGGCATCGGTGGTCTTACTCCATCAGAACGCGTTCACAACCTCACGGGGAACTACAACTAGCGCGATCGAAAATAGGTAGATAGGCTATCAAACATTCTAACTAGGTAATGTCGTCGAAAGGGGAGGCGCTGTGGAAGAGGTCGTACTTCTTGACGACTCTGGGTTGGCTATCGGATCGGCGCCGAAAGACCGTGTCCACACTCGTGAGACTCCGCTTCATTTGGCGTTCAGCTGTTATGTCCTGGATCGGGCCGGGAGGCTCCTGCTGTCACGACGGGCGGTGACAAAGCAGACGTGGCCCGGCGTGTGGACCAACAGCTTTTGCGGGCATCCCGCACCGGGCGAAGCCCTTGAGGCAGCGGTTCAGCGTCGCGCCGAGACCGAACTCGGATTTGACGTGACCGGTATCGAGATGGCTTTGCCGGACTTTCGCTACCGCGCAGTCGACCACAGCGGAGTCGTCGAAAACGAACTGTGCCCGGTACTGATCGCTGCGACCTCTTGCGAGGTGACGCCGAATCCGGACGAGGTGGGCCAGGTTGCCTGGGTCGAGCTGGAGAATTTCGAGTCGGCATTGTCCCTCGTGCCCTTCGCCTTCAGCCCATGGTCGACGATGCAGTTTCCGAAGATTGCAGATCGGCTACGAGTTAGACGCCGAAGCTTGCTCGAATCGAGCGAGAGCCCGCCATCGTGACCTCCCCGGCCCAAGCGACGCTGAGCGGTTCGCTCCTGGCCCCCTTCCGTGAGGAACTGGGCTCGCAGCTGCGCGACCTCACGAGGGCAGCAGAGCCCTACGGCCCAGCATTCACCGAGCTTTGGATTCTCACAGAGCAGCAGATTCTCGGTGGGAAACTGATCCGACCACAACTCTTCCTTGATGCGTACGGGGCGCTCGAGCAGCCTGCGGACCCTGTCCTGACAGAGCGCGACATCGTGAAGCTCGCGGTGGCCATCGAGCTCCTCCATTTCTCTTACCTTCTGCACGATGACGTCATTGATGGCGATCTGAAGCGCCGTGGTCACCCGAACTTGGTTGCGGTGCTTAGCGACAGACTCGAGGCACGCGGCGTGCCTCGCCGTCATCGCGATATGGGGCATCTCGACGCACTGCACTGGGGTCGTACCGGCGCGATTCTCATGGGGGACCTTCTGCTGTCCGCGGTGCACCAGATCTTTGCTCGGATCTGCGCTCCGGAACACATTCGTATCGCGCTCCTCGACCTCCTCGACCACACCATTCGAGAGACGGTGGCGGGCGAATACCTCGATGTCGGCCTCAGCGACGGTGCGATCCAGCCCCACCTGCCCACGGTTTTGAGCATGTCCGCCTATAAGACCGCCTCCTATACCTTCCAACTTCCGTTGAGGGCGGCGGCGATAGTGGCGCAGCAGCCGTCGGAGCTTGAACGTGAGACGGCTGCCATCGGACACCACCTCGGATTGGCCTACCAACTGCAAGACGATCTGCTCTCGGTTTTTGGTCAGCCCCAGGATCACGGAAAGGACGCCTTTTCCGACCTGCGCGAAGGGAAACAAACGGCCATCATCTGCTACGCACGCCACACATCCTGCTGGCCGCAGATCGAACAGGACTTTGGTGACCCGCATTTAGCGGTGGAGCAGGGCGAGAACCTGCGGGAACTGCTCAGCGAATGCGGCGCGAGGGAGTTTGTTGAAGGGCTCATCGCAGTCGAGATCGCAGGAGTTGAACACAAGATTGCTGCGGACGGGCCGCACAGCTTGCCTGAGGAACTTCGCGACGTCATCCATCGATACGGCGAAGGTCTGAAGGGGCGAGCCGCATGAAAAGTGCGCTACGGATGTTCACGGCGGTAGCGAGCAAAGTCGCTGATCAGGTCATCACGGACTACTCCACGTCCTTCGGAGCTGCGACCCGGCTGCTCGGAGCGCGGCACCGTCAACATATCCGCAATGTCTACGCACTCGTTCGAGTCGCCGACGAAATTGTCGACGGCGTCGCTGCCGAAGCCGGTCTTTCCATCGATGATCAAATGGCGACGCTCCAGCGATACATCGACGAGGTGGAGAGAGCACTAGCATCGGGGTACTCGCCCGATCTCGTGATTCACGCCTTTGCGACGACGGCTCGCCAATGCGATATTTCCACCGAACTGACCACGCCATTCTTCGAATCCATGGCATCCGACATCATCCGCAACAGCAACCCCGACGGTGGGGCGAGCCTCAGTCGGGAAGAGCATGCCGAATATGTCTACGGATCCGCGGAGGTCGTTGGGCTGATGTGCCTGCGCGTCTTCACCCGAGGCATACCCATGGCGCCAGAGACCCGAGCTCGCCTCGAGCGCGGCGCACGCCAACTTGGCGCAGCGTTCCAAAACGTCAACTTCCTGCGGGATCTGGCTGACGACAGCGAGCGGCTTGGGCGCCACTATCTCACCCACGATGCAGAATTAACGGACGAGACTCGTAGCCAGTGGGTCGCAACGATTCGCGCGCAACTCTCCGACGCCGAGGCCGTCATACCGATGCTGCCGCGAGATTGCCGGGCCGCGGTGCGCACGGCGCACGCCATCTTTTCCGATCTCACCGACCGGATCGCACACGTTCCCGCAGCCGAGCTGTATCAGCGCCGTATCCGGGTACCAAATCCTCGCAAAACTGTGATGGCTGGAAGCGCCATCCTCGCGACCGCTGTGGAGCGTCGATCATGACAAGAACAGTAATTATCGGAGCCGGTCTCGGCGGACTGGCGACCGCAGCGCTCTTGGCACGTGAAGGGCGCGAAGTCGTCGTGCTAGAGAAAAACGCGGACATTGGCGGCCGAATCGGAAACCTTGAGACAGCTGGCTTCCGATTCGATACCGGGCCCTCGTGGTACCTCATGCCCGAAGTGATGGAGCACTTTTTCAATCTCCTTGGCACCTCGACAGATCACGAGCTTCGACTCCGCCCACTGCAGCCGGCATACCAGGTTGTCAGCGAACCGGGCGCATCGCGCGTTCCGCCGGTGACGATCCCGCGCGGAGTCGAGCACGTCGCGCGCACTTTTGAAGCGTTGGAGCGTGGCGGCGGCGCCAAACTCCGCCGCTATCTGTCATCGGCCCGCCGTACCTATGACATGGCGCTGCGCTACTTCTTGTACAACCCCTTCACGCGGTATCGCACGCTAATTTCTCCGGAGATTCTGCGCGGCAGTCCGACTCTGGTGCGACTGCTGGGTCAGTCGCTCGAACGCTACATCAATTCCCGGTTCTCGCACCCGGTGCTGCGCCAAATCCTCGGATTTCACGCGGTCTTCATTGGCACGAGCCCGATGGCAGCGCCGGCAATGTACCACCTCATGAGTTACATGGATCTGGACCAGGGAGTGTTTTATCCCGAAGGGGGCTTCACCACTCTCACGGATCGGATAGCCCACCATGCTCGTGCCGCCGGCGCGAGAATCGTGACGGGGGCGGAAGTTACCGGAATTGATACCGTTCCGGGCCGTGGCCGCAAGCACCGCGTCCGCCAGGTTCGGTGGTGCGATGAGGCGGGGGAGATCCACCATGAACCGGCTGATGTCGTCGTCTCCAATGCAGACCTCCACCACACCGAAACACAACTGCTCAAACCGCAGCAGCAAACCTATCCCGAACGTTGGTGGCGGCGACGCACGAGCGGCCCAAGCGCGGTCATCGCGTACCTGGGAGTGCGCGGCGAGCTGCCTCAGCTGCAGCACCACAACCTGTTCTTTACGCGAGACTGGCACACCAACTTCGAAGCGATCTTCGGCAACAACCAGCGTTTTGTCGACCCGGCATCGCTCTATGTCTGTAAGGCGAGCGCCACCGACCCTAGCGTCGCGCCCCCAGGCCACGAGAACCTCTTCATCCTGATTCCTGGGCCACCGGATCTCACGGTCGGGAGCGGCGGAGCCGATGGTGGTGGCGATGAGCAGGTAGAGCTCATTGCCGATCGCGCGATCGACCAGATCGCCCAGTGGTCCGACATCCCCGACCTGCGGGAGCGTATCGTGATGCGGCAAACCCTCGGGCCGTGCGACTACCAGCGAGACTTCCACTCGTGGCAGGGCAGCATGCTCGGCCCGGCACATATCTTGAGTCAGAGCGCGATGTTCCGTGCCCAGAACCAGTCTACGAAGGTCGACGGCCTGTATTACGTCGGCGCCACAACCGCGCCCGGGATTGGGGTGCCGATGTGCTTGATTAGCGCGGAAGTCGTACTGAAGCGCATCCGCGGTGATCACAGCGCTGGCCCGATCCCGGTGGTGGAGGACTGATGCCCGGCCTGTATCTCGCCGCGTTGCTCGTCAGCATTGCGGGCATGGCGCTCATTGACCGACGCTTCCGACTGTTTTTCTGGCGTGACCCCATCGCCGCCACGATCGTCACGGTTATTGGGGTTGGACTGTTCGTCGTGTGGGATCTGGTGGGCATTTCTCACGGCATCTTCGTGCGCGGTCAAGGAGCCATCGCAACGGGGGCGCTCTTAGCTCCCGAGCTCCCGATCGAAGAGCCCGTATTTCTGGTGCTGCTCGTCATGTGCATCATGATTGCGTTCACCGGCAGCGCGCGGATGCTGGCCTACGTCCGTCGCCGGAGGGGGCCATGACGTATCCAGCTCTCGCGATGCTCGGCCTCGCTGTCGCGATCCTGATTGCCCTTCTTGCTTGGGGATACGTGAGGCTGCGTGGAAGGCGCCTGCCCTCAAACGCCGCTGCCGCAATGATTGCAGCCTTCGTTATCGTCGCAGCGCTCACGGCGATCTTCGATAACCTCATGATCCGGCTCGATCTGTTTTCCTATCCACCTGAACTGCTGGCGGGCTGGCGGATCGGGCTCGCCCCTATCGAGGACTTTTCCTACCCATTGGCAGGCGTCATTGCTCTGCCGGTCATCTGGAGCGCGATCGAGCGGGCAAGTGCGCAGCGGCGCGCGGATTTCCAGCAGGTGGTGTGGGCCTCACGTCCGGTGAGCTGGATCAATACTGCCTTCCCCTTCGGCGCGACCTATCTGCTCACGACACGGGAGATCGATTGGGTTCTCGTCGTCGGGGTGCTGTACTTCCTCATTCCCTACAATCTGGCGATGTATGGCATCAACGATGTCTTTGACTACGCCTCGGACATCGCGAACCCGCGGAAAGGTGGCATCGAGGGTGCGCTGCTCGCGCCGCGATTGCACCGGCCGCTGCTCATCGCCGTTGCGATCACGAATATTCCGTTACTTGTGTGGCTCGCGACCGCCGGAGGTCCGGCTGCGTGGGGCGCGGTGGCCGTGAGCGCATTCGCGGTCGTCGCTTATTCCGCCCCAAGGCTGCGGTTCAAGGAACGTCCGGTCCTCGACTCGGTCACCTCAAGTGCGCACTTCGTGAGTCCAGCCGTCGTCGGCTTGGCGCTCGCGGACGCGCAGGTGGGGCTGGGCGCACTCGTGACGTTGGTGGCCTTCTTCCTGTGGGGCATGGCGGCGCACGCGTTTGGAGCGATTCAGGATGTTTTGCCCGATCGGAAGGCGGGCATCGGCTCGATTGCTACCGCGCTCGGGGCCCGGCGTACCGCGAGGTTCGCGCTGACGCTCTGGGTGATTGCAGGCCTCGCAATGCTTCTGACGCCGTGGCCAGGACCACTGGCAGCGGTGCTGGCTGTGCCGTATGTGCTTAATGGCGCGTCCTACTGGAACGTCACAGACGAGTCATCCGCGCGCGTGAATGTCGCCTGGCGACGCTTCATCTGGATGAACTATGTCTCGGGCTTCCTCTCCACGCTCATTCTCATCCTTGTATGGACGTCGAGCTAACCGACGCCCTGTCGCGCGCAGAGTACTCATCGCCCTTTTGGTCGGTGGTTGGTTACTGGCCCGGCTGGCGCGGAAGTATCCGCTGCTTCGCCGCCCCTTGGCCATCATGTACGCAGGCCTTGCGCTCGGTTACCTCATTTGGCGTATCGCGTACACGATCCCCACGGCGGCGACGTCCAATATCGTCTTTGGCTGGCTGCTTTTGGCGGTCGAACTCATCGGCATCGTTCAGACTTTGGGCTTCGCGGTGCTGTTCTGGACGCCCGCGCCTAAGCGCCTTGGGACACCTTTGACGTCGCACCCGAGCGTGGACGTACTCATCATGACCTACAACGAACCGATTGACATTCACCATGGCGAACTCGCCCGGGGTGAACTCAATAATGGGAAGTCCGCGCTCGGCCTTGGCGGCAACGTGGTGGATCGTATCCGGCTTGCCCTTGCAGTAGACGTTAGCGGGGGCAAAGTCCGTGACGTTTCCGCCGAGATCGATGCTCACCTTGGACTCCGCGGCCGGGGCGGGAGCCTCGGTCGTTTCTTCCGGGCTTGCTCTCCGTCGCGTCCTCAGTTTCCTCGGGGGAGCTATCCGTGGTCTCGGTCGCGGCCGGGGACGTTACAGGAGAGCTAGGAGACTCGGCGGGAGTATCCGACGAGCAAGCGGCCAGCGACAGGCCGAGGGTCAAGCACGGCAAGAGCGGTGACGCGGCGAGTGTTTTTCATATCTCCGGTTTGGCGCGACCTGCCCACCCCCGCGCGCCGTATCTCCATCATCACAGGCACTAGGGCTGAGGTGGCCGGGCGGCAAAGCTCTGGCCAGCGTCTCCAGTTCGTGCCATACTTCAACGTGCGCACACTCGTGCGCACGTGATTTGAGAGGTCCAACCATGGCAGCCATGCAGCTCCGACGCGAATTCGCGTCGCGCGAGCCACGCCTGGCTTTTGCCTACCTACTCAAGCAAGGACTTGGCGACCAACGCTAAGCCTTGGGGTAGTGGACCACCATTCTTATCGACTTATAGCTTCGCGAATTCCGTCGACGACGACGGTGGTCGCTGCCCCTGTGTCACCACAACAGGAGGAAGAAACATGAGCATGTTCCCGGTGCCCCTGTCGGGCACCGACAACACGATGATGTGGGCGAAGGAAGCCGACATTGAGCCCCAGACCCAAGACCAGCTGCGAAACGTCGCTCGCCTGCCCTGGACGCATGGCGTGCGCGTCATGCCCGATGTCCATTTCGGGCTCGGCGCGACGGTCGGCTCCGTGATCGCCATGAACCAAGCGGTCGCCCCGGCGGCGGTTGGCGTCGATATCGGCTGCGGCATGACAGCCGTGCGCACCAATCTGCGCCCGGACCAGCTGCCCGATTCGCTTGCCAAGCTGCGCCAAGGAATCGAGCGGGCGGTGCCAGTGGGATTCAGTTCTCACCGCGACGAGCCCCGCACGGTGGGCAAGCATCGCGAGCTCGGCGACCGCTACCGCGCTGCGATGGCGAGCTTTGCCGACCTCAAGGTGCACGAGATCGCTTCGATTCGGCGTGGCAAGGCGGAAGCCAAGGCGATGGCCCAGGTTGGGACGCTCGGCGGCGGTAACCACTTCATCGAGTTGTGTGCCGGTGACGATGGCAGAGTGTGGATCACCCTGCACTCCGGCTCGCGGGGGACCGGCAACCAGCTGGCCCGCGTCCACATCGAAGCGGCGCAGGAACTTGCCCATAACCAGAACCTCGTCGACCGGGACCTCGCGGTCTTCCTTGCAGGAACGCCCCAGATGGAGGCCTACCTGCACGATCTGTACTGGGCGCAATCCTACGCGCTGCTCAACCGGGACGTCATGCTCCAGGCGGTCTGCGACGAACTCTCGCATCAGATCGACGGCATCGCCTTTGAGGACCCGATCCGCTGCCACCACAACTATGTGGCAGTAGAGCACTACGACGGCGAGGAGCTCATCGTCACCCGCAAGGGTGCGATTCGGGCGGGCGCCGGAGATATGGGAGTCATCCCAGGCTCGATGGGGACGGGCTCCTATATCGTGCGAGGCCTCGGCAATCCCGAGTCCTACCAGTCGGCCTCCCATGGTGCTGGGCGCAAGATGTCACGGAATGCGGCGCGCAAGCGCTACACCGCGGCCGATCTTGCTGCTCAGACCGAAGGTATCGAGTGCCGGAAGGACGCCGGCGTCGTGGACGAGATTCCGGCCGCATATAAGGACATCAACGACGTGATCGACGC
Organism: Bowdeniella nasicola; assembly: GCF_900107735.1. Lineage (GTDB taxonomy): Bacteria > Actinomycetota > Actinomycetes > Actinomycetales > Actinomycetaceae > Bowdeniella > Bowdeniella massiliensis. The sequence continues at coordinate 8,314 of NZ_FNQV01000001.1, forward strand.
GCAGCGTGACCTCGTTGACGTCGTCGCGCGGCTGCAGACGGTCCTCTGCGTCAAGGGCTAGCTCAAGCGCTGGGATCGGGCGTGATCCAAAAGATATCACGCCCGGTCCCTTTTTCTATGGGTAAAACCATAGAAAAAGGTTTATGCTTGAGACTGACATAGCTACCCGGTCACCTTTCGTTGATCAAAGGAGATAGCGATGAAGATCGCACTCGGTGCACCTTGCAATGGAACCATCCTAAAAGACGCCATCAAGTCCTACCTCGAAAACGACCCACGAGTGGAAAGCGTCATCGACCTTTCTGCCGAGGACGTCACCTATCCAGCCGTTTCCATCGATGCCGCGCAGCGGGTCGTCTCCGGAGAGGTCGATCGCGCCATCCTCGTGTGCGGTACGGGACTCGGCACCGCGATCGCCGCGAACAAAGTCGCCGGGGCACGCGCGGCTACCGCCCATGACCTCGTTACCGTCCGCGGCGCAGTCGAGAACTACGACGCGCAGATCCTGTGCATGGGCCAAAACATCATCGCCCCCATCTACGCGACGGCGCTCGTCGATGCGTGGCTCGATGTCAGGCACGATGCGGCAGGCTTCTACGGCCCCAAGGTCGCGGAGATCTCGGCGTTTGAGGCGCAGCGCCAGTAGGCGAGATCGTCATGAGTGACTCGCACTCGATTCTGACGCCATCACAGATGGCGCGGGCGGCCGAAGACGCCGCTTTCGGCAAAGCCACGAGCCACCCGCTCAAGTCCTTCCTCCTCGCGCTCACCGCGGGTGGATACATCGCCCTCGGGTTCGTCTTTTACATCACGAGCCAAGTCGGTGCGGCAGCGATGCCCTACGGCATGGCCAAGGTCGTCGGTGGAATCGTCTTCGCCACCGGCCTCACGCTCGTCGTCCTCACCGGTGCCGAACTGTTCACCTCCTCGACCCTCACCCTCACGGCTCGAGCCTCCGGGCGGATCACCACCTGGCAGCTCGTGCGTAACTGGCTGGTCGTCTACCTCGGTAACTTCATCGGCGCCCTGACAATCGTTGCCCTCATCTACGCCGGAAAGGTCTGGCAGCAGGCCGATGGCGGGTGGGCCAAGGTCGTCCTGGAGGTGTCGTTGAAAAAGGTTCACCACGATTTCTTGACTGCCTTCGTCCTTGGCATCTTGTGCAACCTCATGGTGTGCCTGGCGATCTGGGCGGCTTACTCGGGCCGGACGACGATGGACAAGGTCATCGCCGTGACGATGCCCATCGCCCTGTTCGTCGCGACCGGTTTTGAGCACTCCGTCGCGAACATGTTCATGATCCCCCTCGGCCTCATCATCTACCAGGGTGCGCCCAGCAGCTTCTGGGAGTCCTCCGGCCTGAACCCCGCCTACTATGCGGACCTCAGCTGGTCGGCCTTCTTCCTCAACAACCTTGCGCCCGTCACCCTCGGCAACATCGTCGGCGGTGGCCTCATGATCGGTATCCTGTACTGGACGATCTTCCACTTCCTGGACAAGCCGGGAAAGTCCCTGCCCGCGACCCCCCTTCCCTGTCCCACTGCCTAACCCTGCGCGATCCGGCCCTAATCGAAAAGGAACCCAATGATGGATGCCATCGGATCTGATTTCCCCCTCTGGCTGCGAGCCCAGCACCTTTTGAACTTTATCCTCATGGGTATGCTCATCCGTTCTGGAGTTGAGATGCTCTCCTCCCTGCCCCGACTGTGGTGGCGAAACGACTGTGCGCCCGGCACCGAATGGCTGAAGTTCACGAAACGAGAACTGCCGAAGGAGGAAGGCGTCTACACCTCCCTCATGGACGAAAAATCCGTCCACCCCGCGCTCTCACTGCCCGGTCGTGAAAATATCGGTCTGGGCCGACACTGGCATGGCGTCTCGGTCATGCTTTGGGTACTCAACGGACTGATCTACGTCATCTTGCTCTTTGCGACCGGCCTGTGGCGGCGCATCATCCCGACTTCCTGGGACGTCTTTCCCGAGGCATTCGAATCGCTCAAGATGTACCTCAGCCTTCAGGTCCCCGACCTCAGTCACTTCTCGCCCTATGATTCGCTGCAAATGCTGGGCTACACCTTCGTGATCTTCATCCTTGCCCCGTTCATGATGATCACGGGCGTGGCCATGGCGCCGGCGATCCGCGCGCGTTTTCCCCGCTTCGTCAAGATGCTCGGCGGTCACCAGGGTGCCCGCTCCCTACACTTCATCGGGCTCGTGATGTTCACCGGGTTCATCATCGTGCACGTCGCCCTCGTCTTCTTGGTTCACCGCGAGCACAACGTCATCCACATGGTCTTTGGTGGGGGAGAGGTCGCGACCGCGCGCGTCGCGCAGGCCACGGTCATCATCGTCTCGACGATCGTCGCGGTGACGGTCTTTTGGATTGCGCTGTCCTACTGGTCGCTCGCAGACCGGGCCCGCGCCCAGCGCTTCACTGCGGGCTTCACCGAGATCGGGCGCAAGATCTTCCTAAATAAGTTGCGCCCGCTCGGGAAGAAAAATGCCGTGTACACGGCAGAGGATATTTCCGAGTTCCACTGGACTAACGGCCTGCCGCCGACCGACGAAGAGTCTCCGGAGTGGCTCGCCGCGCGCGAACGCAACTGGGACGGTCTGACGATCACCGTGCGCGACGATATTAACGGCGTGGAAAAGCAGCTGAGCGTCGAGGACCTGAAGAAGCTGCCCAAGCACTCCTATATTGCGACCCACACCTGCATGCAGGGCTGGTCGGCGACGAGCGAGTGGGCTGGGGTGCGCCTGACCGATCTCATGGCAATCCTCGGGCCGCGGCCGGAGGGCGCACGCTACCTCCTCGCCGAGTCCTACGGCCTGGCGCAAAAGATGTATGACAACCGGCCACGCGAACCGTTCTATGCCGCGATCGATCTGGAGACCATGGAGGAAGAGGAATCGATCCTCGCCTACGAGCGCAACGGCAAGCCGCTGGATGACCACCTCGGGGCGCCGGCGCGACTGCGGGTGGAGTCCAACCATGGCTACAAGCACGTGAAGTGGGTATCGCGCATCATGTGGATTCATGATTACGCTGAGTACGGCGATGGCCGCGGCGGCACTCGCGAAGACTCGGCGCTGCAGGCGTTCAACGGAAGGATCTAGTGCGTATGCCACGGATTGAATCAACGTGTTTCCTCGTCGAAGGCGTCACGAGCGATGACGACACGAAAAAGGCGCTGCAATCGCTCTACGACATTTTCGCGGCTCACGATATGGGCCAGGCGACCTTCGAGATCGTCAGCGGCGAGCCGACCCGACTGTGGATCAAACACAAGGAAAGCGCCGAGCCGGATCCGGAACTCATCGGCGAGGCGCTTGCAGGCGCGGGCCACTACCGGCTGATCGGGCGCGAAAGCTAGCAACCGGCAAGGCGGCGGGCAGGAGACGTCCTGCCCGCCGTTTTTTCTGCTAGGTGGCACGTCACATTTTTGATGGCGCCTTAGGTGCGCACTATGGTCTCGCGGATTTCGATAGCGCACGCTTATCGCAAACAGCGCATTCGCCTAGATCGGGCGCCCGAAAAGCGCGTAATGCCGCGCCTGGGGCAGGGGTGTTGAACCCTATTTTCGAAACGATATGGTTGCTTAATGGTGGTGACGCCCATAAAGTTAGGCTCGGCTAAGCTAACCAGCGCAGCCGTGGTGGAAGGGATCAGGACCTTCCGCTGCTAGACCTACTGGAGTCTTTCACTATGTCACTTCGTCGCTTCAAGACGATCGCCGCCGCTGCGGCCTCGGGCGCTCTCGCCCTGAGTCTCGCCGCCTGCGGTGGATCCGGTCCCACCACCGCGACTTCCACCGCACCGAGCGGCTCCGCCAGCGCGAGCACCATCGAGGTGGAATCTAACCTCGGCAAGCACTCGATCACCGCGCCACCGCAAAACGTCGTCGCCTTGGATAACCGCACCTTCTCGCTGCTCGACTCCTGGGGAGTCAAGGTCAAGGCCGGCGCGGTCAAGCTCATGCGCCCGGACCTGTCCTACAAGAAGGACGGCACGACCGATATCGGCAACCACCGCGAGCCGAACCTCGAACTCATCGTCGCCGCGCAGCCGGACGTCGTGATTTCCGGCCAGCGCTTCACCCAGTTCAACGACGAGATCAAGAAGCTCCTCCCGAACGCCCAGGTCGTGGATCTCTCGCCGCGCGATGGCGAGGACTTCGCGGCCGAGCTCAAGCGCCAGGTCACCGAGATGGGCCGGATTTTTGCGAAGGAGGCCGAGGCGACCAAGCTCGTCGAGGACTTTGACGCGGCCGTCGCGCGCGCCAAGGCCGCATACGACCCGGGCCAGAAGGTCCTCGGTGTCATCACCTCCGGTGGCGAGATCAATTTCGCGGCTCCGACGCAGGGCCGCAGCGTGGGCCCGGCCTTCGACGTCCTGGGATTGACCCCGGCGCTGAAGGTTGATGGCTCCTCGACCAACCACGAGGGCGATGACGTCTCCGTCGAGGCCATTGCCGATGCCAACCCGGACTGGATCCTCGTGCTCGACCGTGACGCGGCCGTCGCCGCCAACAATGGGGAGACCTACAAGCCGGCCAACGAACTGCTCAAGAGCTCTGCGGCGCTGCAAAACGTCACCGCCGTGAAGAAGGACCAGATCGTCTACATGCCGCAGTACACCTACATCGATGAGGGGCTCACGACGTACACCGAGTTCTTCAACGCGATCGCCGACGCCATGGAGAAGGCGAAGGCGTGAGCCTAGCGACCGCGCCTGCGCAGGCTCCCGGGAGATCCCGGGGGCCTGCCCGGCCGTGGCCGCTCATCGGCGCGGTGGTGCTGACGCTCGGCCTCATCGCGCTGTCCCTGTCCGTTGGGGTCTATGACATCCTCGGCTCCGATGATGGCGCGCAGATGTTTGCCATCACGCGCATCCCGCGCACTGTCACGCTCGTGCTGTCCGGCGCCGTGATGGCGATGTGTGGGCTCGTCATGCAGATGATTACGCAAAACCGGTTCGTCGAGCCGACGACGACCGGGACGACCGAGTGGGCGGGACTCGGACTGTTGATTGTGCTCATCGTCGCGCCGGGTGCCTCACTGCTGACCAAGATGATCGTCGCCGTGGCGGCGGCCTTCATCGGCACGCTCGTCTTTTTCGTCTTCCTGCAGCGGGTGACGCTGAAGTCCTCCGTCATCGTGCCGATCGTTGGGATGATGCTCGCCGCGGTCGTCGGGGCGCTGTCGACGTATATCGCGCTCGAAACCAACATGCTGCAGTCGATGGGCGTATGGTTCCAAGGCTCGTTCACCTCCGCGATTAAGGGCCAGTACGAGCCCATGTGGGCGGTCCTCATCGTCGTCGTCATCGTCTTCATCGCGGCCGACCGCTTCACCGCTGCCGGGTTGGGCGAGGAGTTCGCGACCAATATCGGGCTGAACTACCGCATGGTCGTGCTGCTGGGTACCGGACTCATCGCACTCGCGACGGGCATCGTTACCGTCGTCGTCGGCCAGCTGCCGTTCCTCGGCCTCATCGTGCCGAACGTCGTCTCGCTGTTTCGCGGCGATAACCTGCGCTCGAACCTGCCGTGGGTGGCGTTTACCGGGATTTGGATCGTCACGATCTGCGACATCATCGCGCGCGTGGTCATCATGCCTTTCGAGGTTCCGGTCTCGATCATTCTCGCGTTCGTGGGCGCGGTGGTCTTCGTCGTCTTGCTGCTAAGGATTCGTCGCCGTGGCTAGTGTGAAATTCGCCGAACCGGCAAGGAGCGAGGTTGAACGCGTGACGCCCCCGATCGCCCCCGAGCTGTACGCCAGCCACGATCCGGGCCGGGAGCGCTCCTCCGGTCCGTTGCCGAACCGGCTGGTCACCTCGCGCTACTTCGCGATCCTCGGGGTGCTCATCGTTCTTGCGATCGCGGGCGCCGGCCTGACGCTGGCCTATGACAACCCGATGCCGGTTGGCTCCGAGGGCTTCTGGACGATCGCGCAGTTGCGAGTCAAGACGCTCGTCGTCATCGCGATCGTCACGGCAGCGCAGTCGATCGCGACCGTGAGTTTCCAAACCGTCACGCACAACCGGATTCTGACGCCCGGCATTATGGGCTTCGAATCGCTCTACCGGCTCATCCAGACCGCGGCGGTCTTCTTCCTTGGCGCCGCGGGGATCACGTTTGTCACGGGGCTGACGCAATTCCTGGCGCAGATCGCGCTGATGGTCGGCTTTGCTGCGCTGCTGTACGGCTGGCTCTTTGGCGGTAAGCGGGGAAACCTGCAGGTCACGCTGCTCATCGGCATCGTCATCGGTGGGGGACTGGGGGCGCTCGCCACCTTCCTGCAACGCCTACTGACCCCGAGCGAGTTCGATCTGCTGACCGCGCGGCTCATCGGATCGGTCGCGCAGGCTCGCGACGAGTACATCGTTCCCTCGATCATCATCGTCGCGCTCGCCGGTGGCGCGCTGTGGTGGCATTCGCGCCAGCTGAACGTGCTCTCGCTCGGCAAGGATGCGGCGGTCAACCTCGGCATCAATCACCGTCGCCAAACGCTTTATGTCCTCGTCTTGACCGCCGTGCTCATGGCAGTCTCGACCGCGCTTATCGGCCCGATGACCTTCCTCGGCTTTCTCGTGGCGATGATCGCCTACCAGCTCGCCGACACCTACGATCACCGCTATATCTTCCCGATGGCCTGGCTCGTCGGCTTTGTGCTCATGACGAGCGCCCACTTCGTGCTGCGCCACCTGTTCTATGCGCAGGGATCCGTCGGGATCATCATCGAACTCGTCGGCGGTGCATTCTTCCTGTTCTACATTCTTCGCAAGGGGAGGCTCTGACTTGATCACGCTCGATACCGTCACCCGGAACTACTCCGATGAGGTCTGCATCGGCCCGGTCGATCTCACGATCCCGCAGGGCGGTATTACCGCGCTGGTGGGACCCAATGGCGCCGGCAAGTCGACGATGCTCACGATGATCGGGCGCCTCATGGGAATGGATGAGGGGGCAATCGAAGTCGCCGGCAAGGACGTCTCGTGCACGTCGTCGAAGGAGCTCGCGCGGATCGTGTCGATCCTGCGGCAAGAAAACTCCTACGTCACGAGGCTGACCGTTCGTCAGCTCGTCGGCTTTGGTCGCTTCCCCTACAGCCAGGGGCGACTCACGCGCGAGGACGAGCAGATCATCTCGCGCTCGATCGACTTCCTTGAGCTCGGAGCGTTAGAAAACCGCTACCTCGATGAGCTCTCCGGTGGCCAGCGCCAGCGTGCCTACGTCGCGATGATTCTCGCGCAAGACACCGACTATGTCCTGCTCGATGAGCCGCTGAACAACCTCGATATGCAGCACTCGGTCCTCATGATGAAGCACCTGAAGCGCGCCGCGACCGAACTCAATCGCACCATCCTCATCGTCCTGCACGACATCAACTTCGCGGCCGCGTACTCCGATTGGATTTGTGCGATGAAGGAGGGCAAGGTCGTCGAGTTCGGCACCCCGGAAGCCATCATGCGTGAGGACGTCTTGACCCGAGTCTTCAACACCAAGGTCGATATCCTGCAGGGACCGAAGGGCCCGATGGCGTACTACTACTAAGAGGATCTCTCGTGCTCCTGGGAGACGTCCAGCTGAACCGTCCGACGCTCGAAGACGTGCCGAAGGTCCACGCAATCTACAGCGACCCGCGAACCTGGCGGCACTACCCGCGGGCGGGGCATCGCGAGCACGGTTGCCGCCTATGCGGTTCAGCGGGCGCTCGCGGCCGATCCCGATCGCCCAGTCGCCTCGCTCCTTGAGTACAATATCGGCTCCGCAAGAGTCGCCGAACGCGCGGGCCTGAAGGTGCGCTACCGCGGGCCCGACATCGGCAACCCCAACGGTCCAGCGGTCCGCCTCATCTATGCCGATCGCGGGCTGAGCCCAGGCCAGCTGGGAGCCGTCCTGGCTAATGGCGATCTTTCGCTGCTAAGGTAAGGCCATGCGCTTAGCCCAGGTCACGACGACGCCGGAAGCATCCGGCGTCTCGTTGCTGTCCTAGCACGCACCCAACCAGGCCCCGGAGCGATCCGGGGCTTTGCTGTAACTGAGCTACGGATCGACTCCTCACTACCTCAAGGACGATCCCATGTCAGAAAAGCTCAATTACCGCGACCTCAATCTCGACCTCGATATTTATGCGACTCACCCGCTCGCCGGTAGCGGGTTGCCGCTCTGGCTTCCCGCCGGCGCTGCTATTCGCGAGGAACTTCAGCGTCTTGCCAAGGAGGTCGCCCACGCCGACGGCTGTCTCGATGTCTTTACCCCGGTCCTTGGCAAGCGCTCGCTGTACGAACAATCTGGACATCTCGCGAAATTCGCCGACGATATGTTTGCGCCCATGCCCCTTGGCGAGGACGAGGTCATTTTGCGTCCCGCAAACTGTCCCCACCACGCGCTGGTCTATGCCTCCCGCCAGCACTCATACCGAGACTTGCCGATTCGCTTGAACGAGCTTGCTCCCATGTTCCGTGCCGAACGCTCCGGTGTCGTCTCCGGCCTCAGCCGGGTCCGGCAGATCAACCTCGACGACACCCACGTCTTTTGCCGCCCCGACCAGGTCGAAGACGAAGTGCGGCGCGCGCTCGCGGCCGCCATTCGCGCCCAAGAGATCCTCAGCCTGCCGATCGACTATGTCCGAATCTCGTTGCGTGACGATGGTGATGGTTGGCTCGGATCTCGCGAACAGTGGGAGATGAGCCAAGATGCGCTATGCGCCGCGGCCGCCGACATCCTCGAGGGCAGTGACGTGCCGTATCTCGAGGTCGCTGGCGAGGCTGCGTTCTACGGCCCGAAGCTGGATCTGCAAGTGCGAGACGGCCGCGGCCACGAGGAGACCATCGCGACGGTCCAGCTGGATTTCAACCAGCCCGAACGCTTCGACCTGACCTATCAGGGAGCCGACGGTAGCGCGCAGCGAGTCGTCATGATTCACCGAGGCACCGTGGGAGCGATGGAACGCGTCGTCGCCGCGCTCCTAGAGCGCTACCAAGGTCGGCTGCCGCTCTGGCTCGCCCCCATCCAGGTCAAAGTGCTGCCGGTAGGTGAGGCTCACGACGCACGAGCCCGAGAGGTCGTCGACTCACTACGGGCCGTGGGCCTGCGAGTCGAAGTCAAGCACGAGGGCAGCCTCGGCAAGCGTATCCGCGAAGCCTACCGACGCCGGGCCGCACTCATCGCTGTGGTGGGGGATAAGGAGATAGCGAGCGGAGGGGTTCACATCACCGATCCGAACGACGGATCTAAGCACGAGGTGAGCCTCGACGAGCTGATGCAGCGCGCGGTTGCGGCGCATCGTGATCGGATCGCCGTGCAGTGGTGAACTCGCCCGAGAACTTCGCCTTCGATAGCGTGACAAGCCAGAACCAAGAACGGAGGACGTGATGAGGCTATGGTCGCTGCATCCCAGCCTGCTCGACCGCCAGGGTTTGCTTGCCCTCTGGCGCGAGGGGCTGCTCGCCCAAAAAGTCCTCGCCGGCCAGACGCGTGGCTACCGCAACCATCCGCAGCTCGAACGGTTTCGCGACTGTCCCGAACCACTCAACGCGATCGCGACGTACCTGCATTTCGTGGCCGATGAGGCCGATCGGCGGGGCTACCACTTCGCGCGCGAACGGCTCCACCTGCCCGCCAACGAAATCCGCTTGACGGTAACCGACGGCCAACTCGCTTACGAGTGGCAGCACCTGTTAGCCAAGCTCACTGCTCGCAGCCCCGAGCTCTGGCAGCGTGTGTCAGCTTTGGAGCCTCGACCGCACGACATGTTTGACATCGTTGCCGGCCCGATCGCCTCCTGGGAGCGCCCAGCTTAGGCTGTGCCTATGCCCACCAGTGATACCCGTCCCTGCCCCTGCGGAGGCGAACGCTACGCCGAGTGCTGTGAACCCCTGCACGATGGTGCCCGCGCCGCCGAGACCGCCGAAGAGCTCATGCGCTCGCGTTACAGCGCCTACGCCAGGCGCGACCCCAACTACGTTTATCGCACCTGGCATCCGCGCACCCGGCCCGCCACGATTGACGAGGACGGCCCCACGTTCACGGGCCTTGAGATCCTCTCGACGAGCGATGGGGGAGCCGACGATGAGGAGGGCCTCGTGGAGTTCCGCGCGCACTTCACCGACCGCGGCCTACCCGGTGAGCTCCACGAGCTCTCGCACTTCGTTCGCCGGGGGCGCAACTGGGTGTATCTGGATGCCCATCCCATAAGGTAAACGTATGAGAGGTTTCGGTTTCTTAAGTTTTGGCCATTATGGCGGCCATGGCGGTCCGGACGCACGTGCAGCGCTGCACGAGGCGATTGAACTGTCCGTCGCAGCAGACGAGATTGGCGTCAATGGCGCCTATTTCCGCGTCCATCACTTCGCGCGACAGGCGGCCTCGCCCATGCCACTATTGGCGGCGATCGCAGCGCGCACCGAGCGCATCGAGGTCGGCACCGGCGTGATCGACTTGCGATACGAAAACCCGCTCTACCTCGCCGAAGAAGCTGCCGCTCTCGATCTCATCGCTGACCGTCGCGTCGCCCTTGGTGTGTCCCGAGGGTCTCCGGAGCCTGCGCTGCGGGGCTGGGAAGCATTCGGCTACACCGGTTCCACCGATCCCCGTGGCGCCGATATTGCGCGCCCAAAGTTCGATCTGTTCCTGCGCGCGATCAAGGGACAAGGTCTCGCCGACGCGGACCCGGCACAGTTTGGCCGGGTAGGAAAGCTGCGTATCGAACCGCATTCGCCAGGCCTGGCCGAACGCATCTGGTGGGGCGCCGGCACGCGCGAAACCGCCGAATGGGCAGCCGAGCAAGGCGTGAATCTCATGAGCTCCACGCTGCTGACCGAAGCCACCGGCGACGCCTTCGCAGACTTGCAAGCCGAGCAGATCGAGCGCTTCCGCACCGCATTCAAGGCGGCCGGCCACAAGCGCACGCCGCGAGTGTCGGTGAGTCGCTCCGTCTTCCCGGTCATGAACGAAACCGACCAGCGCTACTTTGGAGTGCGCGGCCAGGGCTCAAGTGACCAGATCGGTATCATCGACGGCTTTAAGTCCACCTTTGGTAAGACGCACGCCGCCGAACCCGACCAGCTGATCGAAGAACTGCAGGCCGACGCGGCCGTCATGAGCGCCGATACCCTCATGCTCACGATCCCGAACCAGCTCGGGGTCGATTACAACCTGCACATCCTGCAGTCCTTCGCCGAGCACGTGGCTCCGGCGCTGGGCTGGAAGCCGAACACCGAGGGGCCAGTCGAGGGATACGCAATCAACTGAACGTCTCTTTATGACGGAGGGTCGTTTACTGGGAAGTCATAGATCGTGACGATCTCGTCGTGTTGTTCCGCCCTCTCTAGGCAATTCGAGCTCCTGTGTTACGCTGTAACACAGGAGGGTTCATGGCTACTACAACCGTCACCCTGCGTCTTGCAGAGTCAGAGAAGCAAGTGCTCGCTGACTATGCAAAGACCTTCGGCATGAGCATTTCTGAGTTTGTGCGCACCGCGGCGCTCTCTCGCATCGAAGATGAGCTGGATCTGGTCGCGTGGGAAGATGCAAAGCGCGAATTCGACGCTGACCCCCAAACGTTGACAGCCGACGAGGTTGCGGCGAAATACCTGTAAATGTGGCGACTGTTCTATTCTCAACGAGCTGACAAACAGCTAAGCAAGCTGGATCCAGGTGTCCGCCGCGTCATCGTGGCATGGCTAAATAAGAACATCGACGGCTGCGACAACCCGCGCTCGCAGGGTAAGAGCCTTACTGCGGGTTTGTCGGGAAAATGGCGTTATCGCGTGGGCGATTACCGGGTGCTCTGTGAGATTCGCGAGTCTGAACTTATCGTGCTCGCGATCGAAATCGGGCATCGACGCGACATCTACAAGTGATGTTGTTGTACTTCAAGCAATCCCGAACTAGCTCGGGATCGATTGCAACCCGCACATTCTGCAGTCCTTCGCCGAGCGCGTGGCTCCGCCCCCGGGTTGGAAGCCGAACACCGAGGGTCCAGTCGAGGGATACGCGATGTGAACCCCTCTCGTGTTTCGAAGCTAAGATCAGCCCATGATCGCGTTGTCTCGCGGGCGTGATCGCCTCATCACCCTCGCCTGGCGAGGCGAGGAAGAGCTACTGTCTCCTCGCGTGCGTCGTGACTCGGAGCTTTTCCGTCAGTTTCTGGCGGATGACTTTCGCGAGATCGGACGGTCCGGTAGAAGGTGGAACCGAGACGAGATCATCGCCGAACTGGTGACTGAAGAAAGCTCGCTGACCGATGCTGTCCTGAGTGAGCCTGAGGCTCAGGTGATCGCCCACGGCATCGTGCTGCTCTCCTACCGCCTGCAGCTCGGACAGCAGCACAGCCGGCATTCATCGCTGTGGCGAGTCAGCGAGAACAGCGCTCAGTGCATCTTCCATCAGGGCACGCCTGCCTCAGACTGCTAGGCCGCCAAAAACACCTAGCGTGGCAACGAGGTCCTAGTTAGTCTTCGTAGGTGACCCTTCCCTCCGTTGCTCCCGTGATCCGAGCATGCAACCTCACCAAGACCTACGGCGATTTCACTGCGGTCGACGGCATCGATTTCGATGTCGCCGCCGGCGAATCTTTTGGCCTGCTTGGCCCTAATGGTGCCGGCAAGTCGACGACGATGCGCATGATCGGCGGCACACTGCAGCGCAGCGGTGGTGACCTAACCGTCATGGGCCTCGACCCGGAGACCCACGGGCCCGAGGTGCGCGCTCACCTCGGCGTCATTCCCCAGCAGGACAACCTCGATGAGGAGCTGCGGGTGGGGGAGAACATCGTGATCTATGGCCGCTACTTCGGCCTGCCGTATTCCTACCTGAAGCCGCGAGCCGAGGAGTTGCTGGACTTTGCGCAGCTGACCGACCGCAAGAACAAGAAGGTCTCCGAGTTGTCGGGCGGCATGAAGCGGCGCCTGACGATCGCCCGGTCGCTCATTAATGAGCCTCGCATGCTGCTGCTGGATGAGCCGACGACGGGCCTGGATCCGCAAGCGCGCCATATCCTGTGGGATCGCCTCTTTCGGCTCAAGGAAGAGGGCGTCACCCTTATCGTGACGACCCACTTCATGGACGAGGCCGAGCAGCTGTGCGACCGGCTGATCGTCATCGACCGCGGAGCCATCATGGCAGAAGGCTCCCCGCGTGAACTGATCCGCGCCTACGCCTCGCGCGAAGTCGCCGAACTGCGCTTCGGTGCGGGCCGCTCCGAGCAGATCATCGACCAGGTCGCCGGCATCGGCGAGCGCATCGAAGTACTGCCCGACCGCATCCTCATCTACGCCGACTCCGGTGACGATGTCCTCGAGGCGGTCTCGGCTCGCGGCCTGTCGCCCACGACATCGCTCGTGCGCCGCTCATCTCTCGAAGACGTCTTCTTGCGCCTGACCGGTCGGAGCCTCATTGACTGACACCGTGTACACGGGCCGGCCGCATTCCGCGATGGAGGCCGCGCGCCGCGCAAAGAGATTCGGCTGGTGGTACTTCACCGAGCACTACCTGCGGCAAATGCGTCGCTATGGTTGGCCGATCATCGTCTCCGACATCGGGCAGCCGCTGCTCTACCTCATCGCGATGGGGATCGGTCTTGGCAAACTCGTGGACGCCTCCTCCGGCACCGTCGAGAGCGTCGCGTACCTGACGTTCGTCGCGCCCGCGCTGCTCGTGTCGATTTCCGTACAATCCAGCGCTACCGAACTGACCTATCCCGTGATGTCGGGCTTTAACTGGCAGCGGTACTATTTTGCGCCGCACGCCGGGCCGTTGGCCGCTTGGCACGTCTCGTTTGGTCACCTGCTCGCGGTCGCGTTCCGCTTCGTGCTCCAGGCGGCGATCACGACGAGCCTCATGTGGCTCTTCGGCTACAACTTCGCCGCGACCTGGCCGCTGCTGCTCATCATTGGTCCGCTTGCTGGGCTCGCCTTCGGTGCGCCCCTGCAGGCCTATGCCGCGACGCTGAAGACCGAGGGAACCGAGTTCTCCACAATCCAGCGCTTCGTTGTCATGCCGCTGTTCCTGTTCTCCGGCACGTTCTTCCCGCTGTCGGTCATGCCGGCCTATCTGCAGTGGATCGGGTGGCTCTCGCCGATTTGGCATGGCGCCGAACTCGCGCGCTTCGCCGCCTACGGTAAGGAAATTTCCGGCTGGCTGCTCGCCGTCCACGTGGCGTTCTTGGCGGCCTGCATTGGCGTGGGGATTGTTGCCGCCGCCCGCTCGTATTCGAAACGACTCACCTCATGACGACGCCAACGAACCTCATCGTAAAACGACTGCAGCGCCCGCGCCCCCTGCGGGGGCTCTATTCCGGAAACGCCCGTGCCGTGCTGGAGCGCGGTTTCAAGGTCATCATGACCTCCAACTGGTTCATCTTGATCTCCGGATTCTTCGAGCCCGTGTTCTACCTGCTAGCCATGGGCTACGGACTGGGCTCGCTCGTCGGCACGGTCGATGGTCCCGGGGGAGTGCAGGTGCCTTACGTCGCCTATATCGCTCCGGCGCTCCTGGCCACGAGCGCGATGAATGGCGCGATATTCGACTCGACGTGGAACGTGTTCTTCAAACTCCACTACGCCAAGCTCTATCAGGCGATGGTCTCCACCTCGCTCGGGCCGCTCGACGGCGCCATCGGTGAAATCGTCATGGCACTGTTTCGCGGCTTCCTCTATTCGATCGGGTTCATGGGCGTGCTGTACGCGATGGGTATCGTTAGCGGCTTCTGGCCGCTGCTGATGATCCCCGCAGCGGTGCTGGTGGCCTTTGGGTTTGCCAGCTTCGGCATGGGCATCACCTCGTTCATGAAAACGTTCCAGCAGATGGATCTCATCAACTTCATCCTGCTGCCGATGTTCCTGCTGTCCGCAACGCTCTACCCGATTTCGGTCTACCCCGAGGGCGTGCAAACGGTCATCAAGCTGCTCCCGCTGTGGCACGGTGTCGAGCTCATGCGCCAGCTCTCGGTTGGCGCCTTTACTGCCCAAACGCCCCTGCACATCGGCTATTTCGTCATCATGACTCTCGCTGGCCTCGTGCTGACGACCTTCAGGCTTCGCCGACTTTTCCTACGCTAGGGGTATGGAAGCAAGCAAACTGATCCTCGTGCGCCACGCGAAATCCGATTGGGACCTCGTCGTGCCCGACATCGATCGGCCGCTGGCATCCAGGGGACGCCGGCAGGCTCCCCACACGGGGACGTGGCTCGCCGAGCAGGCGTTCGACGTCGACCTTGTCGCTCTCTCGCCAGCGCTGCGTGCGCAAGAAACGTGGAGACTCATCGCTACTCAGTGGGACATGCCAGCTCCGGTGCGCACCTGCGAAGAGCTCTACACGTTCTCGGGTGCGAGCCTTAAGCGCGCCATCGCAGGCATCGCCGAGGCGGGCTCGGTCCTTGTCGTTGGTCACAACCCGGCGCTGGAAGATCTTGCGACGCAGCTGACGGGGCAAGCTGTACGGATGGTGACCTCGGCCGTCGCGGTCATCGAATATGCCTCAAGTGACCGCTGGCTTAATGACGGGACACTTCAATTCTGTGGCCGCCCGGGCGAGTAGCAGTCACGCCAGATGCGCGAGGCGTTAACCTGCCGTTAACCTTTCGGTCATACATCGTTTGGCAATGTGGTGAATCCATTAAGCGATGAGGACGAACTTCCTGGCACCACCTCGGCGCGCTGCGTTAGTGTGCAAGAGACGACCAGCGGACCTTGCCAAGGAGTGACATGGCTAGTCGATCGCCCCGGCCGTTTTCGGCTGAAAAGGCGACCCAGATCGACGACGAGGGTTCCAACAGAGTTTGGAACCTATCGTTCGCGCTCATCGGTATCCTCACAGCGATCCTTTTCGTGTGGTGGGGCCTGGGGTACATCGGGGTGGAAGCAAGCCCCCCCATGCTGCTGCTCGCCACCGCCTTCGGCGTCTTCATGGCGTTCAATATCGGCGGTAACGATGTTGCCAACTCCTTCGGAACCTCCGTCGGCGCCGGAACACTCACGATCAAGCAGGCGCTGTTGGTGGCCGCGGTCTTCGAGGTCGGCGGTGCCGTTATTGCCGGCGGCTCCGTTACTGACACGGTGCGTAGCGGCATCGTGGACCTGTCGGTCATTGACGTAGCGCCGCACGATTTCATGCTCATCATGATGGCGGCGCTATTTGCTGCCGCCGTCTGGCTCATGTTTGCCTCGAAAATGGGCTACCCGGTCTCCACAACGCACTCGATCATTGGTGGCATCGTCGGGTCTGCGGTAGCCCTAGGGTTTGTCACCGGCCAGGACAATCCGCTTGAAATGGTGCAGTGGAGCCAGGTCGGCCAGATTGCCATCTCCTGGGTGCTCTCGCCTGCGCTGGGTGGCCTCGTGTCCTACCTGCTTTACCGGTGGGTGAAGAAGTCAATCCTGCAGTACAACGACGAAGCCGACGAGGCGCTCGCGCGGCTGCGGCAGGCGCGTAAGGATCACCGCAATCGACACAAGCAGGCCTTCGAGCGCCTGACGGAAATTCAGCAGGTGGCCTACACCGGCGCCCTCGCGCGCGACGCGGCTGTCGTGCGTCACGACGATTACGACATCGAGGATCTCGAGTCCGACTACTACCGTGAGCTGGAGCAGCTCGACCGTGAAGCCAAGAGCATCGACGCTCATCGCGCACTAGAAACCTGGGTGCCGGTTCTTGCGGCGGTCGGCGCGCTCGTCCTTGCGGCCATGCTGCTGTTCAAGGGACTGGAAAACATCGAGCTCGAGATTTCCTCGATGAACTACGTCCTCATCATGGGGATGGTCGGGGCCGCCGTGTGGATGGCGGTGCTGATCTTCGTGCGCTCGATGAAGCGCAAATCGCTCTCGCGCACGACGTTCCTCATCTTCTCCTGGATGCAGGTCTTCACCGCTGCGGGATTCGCCTTCTCGCACGGCTCGAATGACATCGCAAATGCGCTCGGCCCGTTCGCCGCAATCCTGGATGTCCTGCGCACTGGTCAGATTGAGTCAACTGCGGCCGTGCCGACGCCGGCTCTCGTGACCTTCGGCGTTGCGCTCGTCGTCGGACTGTGGTTTATCGGCCGAAACGTCATCCGCACCGTGGGGACGTCGCTGACCAAGATGCACCCCTCTTCCGGTTTTTCGGCCGAGCTGTCTGCGGCAGTGGTGGTCATGCTGGCATCGGTGCTGGGACTGCCCGTCTCCTCCACACACATCTTGATCGGAGCTGTCTTGGGCATCGGTCTGGCAAACAAGGCGACCAACTGGCGCCTCATGAAGCCGATCGGTATGGCCTGGGTCGTGACGCTTCCGGCGGCGGCAGCTGTTTCTGCACTCACCTTGGTATTGCTACGAATCCTCTTTTAACGAGGATTTTCCGACGAATGTTGGAACCAGCTACGGGCACGCGCGAATTGCGGGTAAGGTGACCACGTGATCGCAGCGGTTCATACCATGATTTATTCCGCCGACCCGCCCGCGACCCTGGCGTTCTTTCGAGACGTGCTTGAAATGCCGTTCGTTGTCGAAGGCGACGACTGGTTGATCTTCTCTACCGGCCCAAGCGAACTCGGTGTCCACCCGGGTCAGCCCTCCGAGGGCGACGGGCATCAAATCTGCTTCATGTGCGACGACATCCACCTGCCCATCGCCGAGCCGACCTCGAAGGGTGCCACCTTCATTGGGGAGGTTCGCGAGGCATCCTATGGGCGGGTGGCGATGGTCGACGTCCCAGGATCGCGCCCAATGGTGATCTACGAGCCACACCACAGCTGGCATACGGGCTGGACGACTAACAGCAGTTTCCACGGGTCATAGCGCGGCACGACGCTAGCGCATTTATACCCCCTGGGGTATCGTGAGGGGTGTTGAGCTACCCCAAGGAGAAGTCATGCTGTTGGAACGTCTCTACGATGAGGATCTCGCGCAGGCAAGCTACTTCATTGGCTGCCAAGCCAAGGGCGAGGCCCTTGTCATTGATCCCCGCCGCGATATCGCGGACTACCTCGAGCTCGCTGAAAGCAATGGCATGCGCATCACGCATGTCACCGAAACCCACATCCATGCCGACTATTTGTCCGGCACTCGTGAGCTCGCCGCGGCGACCGGTGCGCAGGTGCTGGTTTCGGGGGAGGGCGGTGAGGACTGGCAGTACGAGTTCGAGGGCACCCGGATTTTCGATGGCGATGAGATTTCCATCGGCAACCTCACGCTCAAGGCTGTCCACACCCCGGGGCACACTCCCGAACACCTATCGTTCCTTCTTACCGACGGCGCGTTCGCTGATGAGCCGGCCTACTTCTTTACGGGTGACTTCGTCTTTGCTGGAGACCTCGGTCGTCCCGATTTGCTGGATGAAGCTGCCGGGGGCATCGACACGAGGTTTGCCGGCGCCCGGCAGGTCTTTGCCTCGCTGCAGCGCTCGTTTGTGACCCTGCCTGACTACGTGCAGGTCTATCCCGCCCACGGGTCAGGCTCCGCTTGCGGCAAGGCGCTCGGCTCCGTGCCCTTCACCACCGTCGGCTACGAAAAGACGTTCGCCTGGTGGGCGCACTACGTGAAGAAGGGCGACGAAGCGGGTTTCGTTGCCGAGCTGCTCGAGGGACAACCCGATGCCCACGCCTATTTTGGCCGGATGAAGCGGCAGAACCGGTCTGGTCCTGCAATCCTCGGACAGCGTGCGCCACTTCGGGAGTTTGGTTCTCGAGAGGCCGCCGACGCGCTGGAGGACGGCAGCCATGTCTTAGTCGACACGCGAAGCGCCGATGCCGTGCATCAGGCAACGGTGAAAGGCTCCCTCAATATCCCGGCCACAAAACCTGCCACCTACGCAGGCTGGGCCTTCGACCCGGAAGCCGATGACGCAGCGCTCATTCTCCTTGCCGCCGACCAGGAGGAGGCCCAGCGGTTGTGGAACCACACGGTGCGAGTCGGAGTGGATAACGTCGCAGGATATGTGACAAGCCTTGCGGGACTGCCACAGGTGACGCCTGAGGTTCTTGACCCCGAGGACCTGGACAGCGCTTCTTATGACCTGCTGTTGGATGTGCGAAATAAAACGGAATACGCCGCAGGGCATATTCCCGGCGCCAAGCAGCTCAGTGCCGCGCGGGTGTTGTGGCAGACGGCGGAACTCTCGCGCACCGGCCGCATTGTGACCTACTGTCAAACCGGCGTGCGTAACGCAGTCGCTGCCGCGGCCCTGCGCCGGGCGGGCTTTGACGTGACTGAGTTGAAGGGCAGCTACCGTGCCTGGGAGGCATTGAAAGACTGAAGGAGGGTGCGGGCGGCGCGCCAACCGCGCTCGACGGCCACCTCGTCGCTCCCGCGCAGCATGAGCGTGAGGGTTCCGCAGTAGGCGACCTCGATGAGCTCGGCGAGATCGGCGGCGTTATCACCCGCGATCGGCTGGGCGAGCTCGCATAGCCGTCCGGTCAAGAGCGCGTCTTCGGCGGCCAGGACCTCATCGAGGTCGGCGCCGGGGTGTGGGTAGGTTGCCGTCGTGGCGCAAAAGGCGCACCAGCGTTCACGCAGGTACTCGCGCTGATACGTCGCGAGCGCGGGAAAGATCGCGAGGAGCTTGTCCTCTGGGGTGGGCGCCGCAATGATCGCTTCGCTCCACGCGCGATCCCAGACCTCCAGCCGCCGCTGCAGTGCCGCGACGATGAGTCCATCCTTGGAACCAAAATGGGCATAAAGGCTCGCGGGTGATGCCGCTGCCTCCTGCAAAATCTCCTCGACCCGGGTAGAGACGGGGCCGTTGATGAACAGAATGGAATCGGCCGCATCCAACAGGCGCGTGCTTACAGGGTCCCGGCTCGTCATACCTCAACCATAAACGCGCCCGGACCTCGCTTAAAGGCCCGGGCGCGTAACGGGTGCGCGGTTACGGTTGCAGCGACACCCGCGTCGCGGAGCCGAAGATTCCGCCCTTCAGATCGATGGCGACAGGCTTGGCGTCGGTCGGGATATCGAAGAGCATGACACCTTCAGCCGTGTTTCCGGGGTTGATCTCGGTGAACAGCAGGTGCGATTCGTCCAGGTAGATGGATGAGGAAGAGGTCGAGTGCTGGCGGTCGGAATCATCGATGAGCTTTTGTTCGCCTTCGACGAAGTACTCCGCCTCGTTGGAGGTGTTCTTCACGCTTGCGAAGACCTTGACGAATTGTCCTTGGGCCTTTTCTTCAAAGCCGGAGGGCCCGACCTTGCTGATGCCCGGCTCGATCTTGGTAATCGTGATCTCGAAGGCGCCGGTCGTGATCGTATCGCCGATTCCGGGTGCGGCCTCGGCTTCGGCGGGCTCGTCGGTCGTTTCCTGCGAGTTATCCGACGAGCCCGCCTCACCACCCGCGCTCGTTTCCGCCGGGGCGGTCGTGCTCGCGGGAGTCGTGGCGGCCTCGTTTGTACCGGTCAGCTGGCTGCCGATGATCGCGAGGACAATGACGGCGAGGATCGCCGTGAGGATCTTGTGCCGCGCGAACCAGTTCTGCTTCTTCGGTTCGGTCGCGGGGGCGGGGGCTTGTGGCGTGCTCATGGAGCGCTCCTTTGGTTTCGCAGGAATTGACGCTTCTCATCATTGGCTGCCGACAACGCTGGGGGATCAGCCGAGTGGACATAACCGGTTGGCCAATCGGCCGATGGGGCTCGCCGCACCTCGCGATACCCTCTCGGTATGTCGATGGTTGCCGAGTTGCCTGCCCGCTCCCGCACGAATGCGGTGATGTGGTCCGTTGCCGTGACCGCGGGCACCGTCGTGACGACCGTTCTTGCGGTGAGCGCGGCGCAGGGCCGGTGGGAAGCAACCGCCTGGCCTGCGAGTATCCAGTGGCTCGCGACGATCAGCTTCGTGTGTGCCTTCGCCCTCGTCTTCGTGCTGCCGGTCATGGTGTGGTGGCGGCACCGCAGCGATCGCGTGGTCTGGCTTATCGGCCTGTTCCAGCTCGTGCTTCCCGTTGGCCCGGTGATGGCTTTTGTGCTGCCCGCATATCTGCGCCGCACGAGCCGCTCCGATGGCCTGAAGGCCGCAGCGCTTCACGTTGTTGGAACGCTTGGCTGGATCGTGCGTGATTCGCTTGGCACCCTGCACGGATCGTCGGTGATCCGGATGCTCGCCACATCATCGCCTGATTTCGCGCCGACGGATCCGGTGCCGTTCTCGCTCGCCTCCGCAGTCCTGATCTTCGCGCTCTTCACGTTCACCCCGATCGCACTCGGACACAACGCCGCGACCACCCGAGAGCTTGCCGCGCGCTCGGGCGAACTGCGCCAAGAGCGGGCTCACGCCGAGCGGGTGGTATCCGAACTTGAGCTGAAGGATGAACGCGAAGCGATCGCCCGCGAGGTTCATGACGCGATCGGTCATCGGCTGTCCATGATCCACCTGTACGCAAGCGGTTTGGAACTGGCAGCTAAGGACGCGGATCCGGAGCTCGCGGACAATGCGACGCTGGTACGGACCGAGACGCAGAAAACGGTCGACGATTTGCGCTCGCTCGTGCGCCTGATGCGACAGCCCGGCTCCTTCGCTGCCAACTCGGCAGCCACCGCGCCTCGCTCCCTTTCAGACATTGCGCACCTGGCCGATGACTTGCTGGCCGCGTCACAGCAGTGCAGTTCCTCGGTCAGCATCTCGGACCCGGACAAGGCAAGCGCCACCCTCGTGCGCGCCGCCTACCGGATCGTGCAAGAACTCCTCACCAACGCCGCACGCCACGCACCCGGCTCCCGAGTCTGGCTGAGCGTCAAGGGCGGGCCGGGCCAGGGCGTGACAATCGACGTCACGAATGATGTCGTCAAGAGCGCCGCGCCCGCAGGTCCCGGCTCGGGCCTGCGCGGGGTGGCCGAACGCGCCGAGCTACTGGGCGGCTGGGCCACCATGGACCGAGGCGACAAGCGCTTTGCGGTGCGGGTATTCCTGCCGTGGCAGGGGTAGCCTATGCGGTATGCGTGCCCCGATCCGAGTCCTCATTGTCGACGACGATCCGGCCGTCTGCAGCGGCCTCGCCTTCATCTTGAAACACGCCGCCCGCGACGAGATCGAGGTCGTTGCCACCGCTCATAACGGGGCCGAGGCAATTACCGCCGTCCAGTCTCACCGCGTCGACGTTGTCCTCATGGATATCCAAATGCCGCAGATGGATGGCATCACCGCAACCACGAACATTCGAGCCCTGCCCGATCCGCCGCAGGTCCTCATTCTCACGACGGTGGAAACCGCTGACGAGCCCGTGCGGGCCGCGGCCGCCGGTGCCATCGGCTTCTTGCTGAAATCCGAGGATCCGGAGCGCTACATCCAGGGCATTCGGGACGTCGCGGCTGGCGAGGGGACCCTGTCCCCGCGCACGTCCCGGCAACTCATGCACTACATCGGTGCGGACGAAACGGGCGCCCGGCGCCAGGCCGCCCAGCGTGCCCTGGCTCAGTTGACCGACCGCGAACTGGACGTCGCCAAACTCGTCGCCGGCGGACTCTCGAACGCCGAGATTGCGGGCGAGCTCTACCTCAGCGCCTCGACGGTCAAGACGCACCTGTCGGCAATCCAGGACAAGCTCCAGGTCGATAACCGCGTCCTCATCGCCGTCGAGGTCACGCGCGCGCTAGGGTAGGCGCTCGCGGACGTAGACCTCTTTGTTCACCCGCGCGATGAGCTCGCCGCTCGCGGAGCGAATGTCGGTGGTAAACCAGCGCAGGTGCTTCGCGCCATCGCGCGTTTCCTCCCGGATCTCGGCCAGGGTCTGCTCGCTGAGGCGAAACTCCGCGTAGACGTTGCCCCTGCCCTTGGCAATGAATTCGATCTGCGCCGACTTATCCCACACCTGGTAGCCGCGCCCAAGGTTGCGAGCCAGCATCATGACCCACCAGGGATCCGTCATCGACAGCAGCGAGGCGCCATACAGCGTCCCGAGGTAGTTCGCGGTGAGCTTGCGCAGCGCGAGCCGCACCCTGACGTGGCGAAAGTCCTCGGAGATATGGCGAATCGAGATCGAGGCGCCCGCAAACGGCGGCCACAGGTTCATCACGCGCCGGGTGATCGAGGGGCGCTTAATCAACTCGTCGAGGTCCTGATAGGTGGGAAAGCGCATTAGACGTATCCCTTGACGAGGTCATCGAGGCCGGTGGGGGAAAGCAGGTAGGGCGGGATTTCCAGCACGGTGCGTGCCCCGGTTTCGCCGGCGGCAGCCAGCCGCGCCGCCGCTCGGCCATAGGCGACCTGGCATGCGGCGGTGAAATCCGGGTTGCGCCCGAGCTCCAGCGAAAACTCGACGGCGCTGTGGGAACCGTTGAGGTCGCCGGAGGTAATGACGTGGCCACCGTGCGGCATTCCGGTGTGGCGCGCGTCGAACTCGGCGTCGTCGATGAAGCTCACGCGCGTGTCGTACCCGACGAAGTAATCGGGCAGCGTCCGAATCTCGCGCTCGATCCGATCTTCTTCACCCGGGTCTGCGACGACGTACACATCGCGAATGTGCGCGTCAGTGGCGCGTAGCTCGGCGGCCTCGCCCCGCTTCGCGGCTTCGATCGCTTCGCCGCTGGGAATCGTGTACTGCACGGCCTTGCGCACCCCGGCGATCCGCCGCACCGCATCCGAGTGCCCCTGCGAGACGCCCGTGCCCCAAAACGTGTGCTGCTGGGGCGCGGGAAATAGCGCCCCGGCGAGGACTCGGTTGAGGGAGAACAGCCCGGGGTCCCAGCCCGTTGCCACGACCGCGAGCCTGCCGCCGCGGCGGGCCGCCGCATCCATCGCAGCGCGGTGGGCGGGAATGAGGTGGTGGTTGTCGTAGGTGTCGACCGTCGTGAAATGCTCGGCGAAGCCGGGCGCCTGCTCGGGGATATCGGTGGCCGAGCCCAGGCACAAGAACAGCACGTCGATCTCATCGGCGTGGGCGGGCGCATCCGCCGCCGGGATCACCCGGCTCGCGGTCTCCAGGGAGTCTCGGCGCGAGAAGATCGCGACGAGTTCCATGTCCCGCTGGGCGCCAACGATGGCTTCCACGCTGCGACCGAGATTGCCGTATCCGGCGATTGCGACGCGGATCGTTTCCTGCTGTGTCATTGCCTGCTCCTCAATCCGTGGGTTCCTTGGGTGTCACCCTACGCGCCAGGGCCGCTGCCGCACAGCACTGTCCGCCGCGGCCCAAGCCTCGGGCGCGGCGGACAGCTCGAGCGGGTTAAGCCTTGGCTACAACCGCAACGAACTCGCGGTTGAAGGCCGGCAGATCGTCGGGCGTGCGGGAGGAGACGAGGCCGCCATCGACGACGACCTCCTCATCGACCCAGGAGGCTCCGGCGTTCTTCAGGTCCGTCTTGAGCGAGGCATAGCTCGTCATCTTCTTGCCGTCGACGGCCTCGGCGTCGGTGAGGATCCATCCGCCATGGCAGATCACGCCGATCGGCTTGGCATCCGAGACGAAGCCGCGCACGAAATCGACCGCAGCTTCATCCATCCGCAGGTGGTCCGCGTTCACGACGCCGCCCGGCAGCATGAGCGCGTCATAATCGGTGGCGTTGGCATCGGAGGTGACGATATCGACGCTCGCTTTGTGCCCCTTCTTGCCCTCGAGTTCGCCCGATTCGGGGGCGATGAGGACGGCCTTTCCGCCGGCCTCAACGACGGCGTCCCACGGGCTCGTCAGTTCGGAGTCTTCGTAGCCGTCGGTCAGGAGGAAGGCGATCGTTTTTCCGGTCAGGTCAGTCATGGCGGCTCCTTATTTCTTGTGCCACTTGTCGTCGTCGCCCTTCGTGTATGTCTGCTTGACGGCAGACCAGGCGACCTTGTGCGCGACTTCTTCGCGGGAGTCATCCCCGTCGCGATCGTCGGGGGAGGAGTATTGATCGAAGGCGCTGTTGTAGGCCTCGCGGTAAATGGTCTGGGCGTGCGCCGGTAGGACGTTCTGCACGCCATCGGGCAGTTCCGTGTTCTTCTCATACGGCATAGCTCCACCGTAGACGGCCACCGCTGGCCTCGCCTGGTGGGAGCCGGCGCTCAAGGCTGGATCCTGTGCGCGGATTCTTGGCCGCAGCTGTCCACCGACTGGACTGGCCAAGATGCGGGAATAATCGCCGTAAACTGGCGGCGTGGGTGAGCGAATGCGGGGAGCCGAGTTGCGGCGCGGGCTACGTGGGGGACTGCCGATTGGGCTCGGCTATTTCGCGGTCTCGCTCGCGATCGGGCTGTATTGGGCGCAAGGCCAGCTGCCGCCGCTATCTTCGGCGATCTTTTCTGCGACGTCGATGTCCTCGACGAGCCAGTTCGCGGGGATCACGATCATCGCGGCCAGGGGTGGCCTCGTTGAGCTTGCCGCGACGACACTCATCGTGAACCTGCGCTATTTGCTCATGAGCGTGTCGCTGGCCCAGCGCCTGCCGGCCAAGGTCTCCACGGGCACGCGGCTCCTCATGGCCGCGGGCGTGACGGACGAGATCTACGCGCTCAATATTTCCCGCACGCCAATCACCGCTGCGTACTTCCTTGGCTCTATGGTGTTGCCGATCCTGGGCTGGACGGGCGGCACGCTCACGGGCGCCTACGTCGGTGAGGTGATTCCTGCCAGCGTGCAAAGCGCCGCGGGCATCTTGCTGTACGCGATGTTCATTGCGATCGTCGTGCCGCCGGCTCGAAAGTCCGGGGACGTCCGCGTCGTCATGGCGATCGCTGCCGCCGCTTCGATTGCGCTCGCCTTCCTCCCCGGTCTGCGTGAGTTGGAGGTCGGCTGGCGCATCATTATCGCGACGTGCGTGGCCGCAGCCATTGGCGCGAGCATCCGGCCTGTATCGGAGGGGCGCGCATGAGCTATCTCGCCCTCGCGATCGCCGTCACCGGGGGAGTGACTTACCTGCTGCGTGCCACCCCGCTTGTGCTCATGCGCAAGCAGATCGATTCGGCGTGGATTCGATCATTCCTGTTTTACGTGCCGTGGGCGGTGCTGACGGCGATGACGATTCCCGCGATTTTCTTCGCGACGCAATCCCCGCTGTCAGCGAGCCTCGGACTCATCGTCGCGGTGAGTCTCGCGCTCGCTCGACGCTCCCTGATCACCGTGGCGCTCGGCGCTGCCGCCGCCGTGTGGCTGGTGGAGTTGGTTATCGGCTGACGGGGGTTCTTTGCGGCCGAACGGCATAACGTGCATGACGGCCACGAGGATCGCGCCCCAGATCGCTCCGAGGAGCAGGGAGAAGATTGTGTTGACGACCCACGCGAGGAAGCCGCCGACGCCCGCGATCCCGGAGACGTAGCCCTCCATGTGGTGGACGAAGCCGTGCGGGGGCGTGAAGCCTAGATCGTTCAGTCCGACCAAGATGATGTGGCCGCCCACCCAGATCATGGCGAACGTGCCGATAATGCCGATCGTCGTGAGTAGCTTCGGCATAGCGGCGACGAGGAAGTGGCCAAACTTCTGGGTGCGAGGCGACTCGCGCTTCGTCAGCGCCAGGCCGATATCGTCCATTTTCACGATGAGGGCGACGACGCCGTAGACGAGGAAAGTAATGAAGATGGCGACGGCGATGAGGATGAAGGTGCGGGCCACGAAGCGTTCGTTTGCCACCTCGTTCAGCGCGATGACCATGATCTCGGCGGACAGGATCAAATCCGTCAGGACCGCCGATTTCACCATCTGGTCCTCGGCCTCGGGCCCGCGCGCGATCACCGGAGTGGCGTGATCGTCGCCGTGCCCCGAAATCTTCTCCCAGACCTTTTCCATCCCCTCAAAGCACAGGTAGGAGCCGCCGAGCATGAGGATCGGGGTCAGGGCCCATGGCGCAAACTGCGAGAGCAGGAGGGCGATGGGCAGGATGATGAGGAGCTTATTGCGCAGCGAGCCGATCGTGATGCGCTTGATGATCGGCAGCTCTCGCTCGGGTTTGATGCCCTCGAGGTATTGCGGGGTGACCGCCGTATCGTCGACGACGACGCCCGCAGCTTTGGCGCTTGCACGGCCCGCGGCGGCCGCAACGTCGTCGATGCTCGCGGCCGCGGCACGCGCGAGGGTGGCAATGTCATCTAGAAGCGCAACGAGTCCGCCGCTCATGGGATACCCCTTATCGGTCCTCAGGAAGGCGACGAAAATGCCGCTTAGGGACACTGTATGCGGTGAGCGTTCACTGCGCCCACCTACCGCCGCGGTGCGGTGACTGTTACCGTGGCCACATGGCTACAACTGCTTTCAAAGGTGACCCCGTCCAGACCTCTGGCGAGCTTCCCGCCGTCGGCTCTCCTGCCCCCGCTTTCGAGGTCGTCGGCACCGACCTCCAATCGATTACGCTCTCAGACTTCGCCGGCAAGCGCGTCGTGCTCAACATCTTCCCGTCGGTCGATACCGGGGTGTGCGCTGCCTCGGTCCGCACGTTTAACGAGCGCGCGGCCGGCCTCGATAACGCGGTCGTGCTGTGCGTTTCGGCGGACCTGCCGTTCGCGCTCGGGCGCTTCTGTGGCGCCGAAGGGATCGACAACGTCGTGACGGGCTCGACCTTCCGCTCCTCCTTTGCTAAGGACTATGGCGTCGAGCAGGTCGATGGCCCGCTCGCCGGGCTGTGTGCCCGCGCCGTCGTCGTGGTCGATGAGGACGGGATCGTGCGCTACACCAATCTCAGCGAAGAAATCGGTGAAGAACCCGATTATGACGCGGCACTTGCGGCGCTGAACTAACTCACGCGAAGACTCCCGGGATGGGAGTCGAGCACGCGGCGCACGAACCGCTGCCGTCGGGGGCGATCGACAGGTCGATCCTGCCCAGACGGTAGCGGTTTCGTTCGATCACGAGGTGATCGCAGGCCGGGCAGAACGTGGACTGGCCGCGCGGGTCATAGACGTTACCGGTGTAGACGAAACGCTCGCCGCCATCCATCGCGATCTGGCGTGCGCGGGACAATGTCGCCGGTGACGTGGGCGGAACGTCTCGCATCCGGTGGTCGGGGTGGAAGGCCGAAAAGTGGTGCGGGATGTCTGGCCCAAGGTGCTCCACGATCCAGCGCGACATGGTGGCGAACTCCGTATCAGAATCATTGTGGCCTTCGATGACGAGGGTCGTGATCTCCAGGTGGCATGAGGTCGCTGCCACGTGCTCGAGCGTCTCCAAAACGGTGGCGAGGCGGCCACCGGTGATCTTGCGGTAGAAGTCGTCGGTGAAGCCCTTGAGGTCAATGTTGGTGGCATCCATCGCGGCGAAGAACTCCTCGCGCGGTGGGTCACAGACGTAGCCGGCGGTCACGGCGACGGGACGGATTCCGCGTTCGCGGCAGGCGGCTGCCGTGTCGATCGCGTATTCGGCGAAGATGACGGGATCGTTGTAGGTAAACGCGACAGCGGTGCAGCCGTGCGCGAGCGCAGCCTCGGCGATGTCGCTCGGGCTTGCCACGGAGGCGAGGGAATCAAAGTGCCGTGAGGTCGAGATCGTCCAGTTTTGGCAGAACTTGCAGCCAAGGTTGCACCCGGCGGTCCCGAAGGACAGGATTCGGCTGCCCGGCAGGAAGTGGTTGAGCGGCTTTTTCTCGATGGGGTCGATCGCAAAGCCGGAGGAGCGGCCGTAGGTATCTAGGACCAGCTGGCCGCTGACGTTCATTCGGACGAAGCAGTACCCGCGCTGGCCTTCCCGCAATGTGCAATACCGTGGGCAAACCTCGCATCGGACGCGCCCATCATCCGATCTCGACCACCATCTCGCCGACGCACTCATCGCTCACTGGCTTTCAGCTCATGGGAGGTCACCGTATACGTTGAGACCTCGATGTCGTCGTGCCACGACTCGGGATCCAAACCGGCTTTGGCCAAAAGGTGGCGCAGGAAAACTTCGGGTTGCGGCAGTTGGTGCCACACCTGGGGAAGGAACGTCGCGCGATGCGGCCCGTAGGAGAGTATGACGCCGTCAACACCCGGGCGCAGCGCTGCGCACGCTTCGGTCGCACTTTCAAACGTGCAAGGCGGGCTCGGTGGCGACAGGACCGAGACATCAATATCGAGCGTGGCGAGCTCATCCTTGGACAGCGGGGGAAAGCGCGGATCAGAAAATGCGGCCGCCACGGCATGGGCGGCGATGTCCTCGGAAAGCTCTCGTACCGCCACGAGGCCGCCCATGCACCCGCGCAATCGACCCAAGGCGCTGAGCGTCACGAAACTCGTCCCGAGTCCCTCCGGAATGCTTCCTACCACGTCGATCTCGGGCGCAGATAGCTGGCGTGCAATGGCGTTATACGCCAGCGCCGGAAGGGCGGAGTCTGCCGGCGAGGACGAGAACGCCATCGCGACATAACCGACGGCGCGGGAGGAGTCACCGGATGTATCGGCCGAAGTACCGGCGGCGAGCACACTGCCGCGAAGTCCGACTCGCCGGCCATAGGCCAACAGTCCGCTCACCGGGTAACAACCACACGCCTGAAACCCAGTGATGGTGCCGGACATCTCGAGGATCTGACCGATCGTCGCCGCATCAACCTGGTGTGTGTCGGCTTCGGGAAGGTAATGTGACAGGTCCGTTGAGATGATGATCGCCGTGTCGTCCTCGGCGAGGATCTCCTCGATGACATCGGCGACAAACGTGGGATCGGTCCGTCCCACCGCGATCGGTAACACCCGCGTATCGGTGCCAAAGCGACGCTGAATAAAGGGCAGATGGACCTCGATCGAATGCTCCTGGGCGTGGACGACAGGCGCCTCGATGACATCGGTCATTGCTGCGATCCGCTGCGTCAACTCGGTATCGGTAGGCAGCTCACCTAGCGGCGTTCGCTGCGCGCTCGCCCCGGTGAGCGTCATCGCGTCGATCCCCACTCGATGACATGGACCAAGCACCGCGATCCGGGAGGTGGCAGGGTCAAGCTGGCGATAAGCGAAGGCGGCAATCTCGCCGGAATACATGTGGCCGGCGTGCGGCGCGATCACCACGCGCGAGTAGGCATCGGGCTCGGGGGCAGCCGCGAGCATTCGATCAACCGAGTCGGCGAGCTCGCGAGCGTCAGCTGGATAAAACAACCCCGCGACCGCGGGTGGGCGTACGTGCGACATTGCGGATCCCTCCACATCCCACGCTACCCTCGCCGTCAAGCAAGCGGCAGCCTCGCGATCGTCTCGTATCGCGGCCGACCAGCCGGGCCCTCACCAAGGTAGGAAGCAATGAGCTCGACTTCGCTGACCTCCCATGGATCCGTCGCGAACGTGTCAAGGATCCGGAGCCAGCGGGTGGCTTCGATCGGGTTTTTAAGTCGGGCGACACTGAGATGCGGCACGAATTTCTTGCCATCGGGGCTCGCCCCGCTGCGATTCGCGGCGTTACGGGCGGTGACTGACAACGCTCCCAGATATCCCGTCAGCTCCGCGATCCGTAGCCATAACACCTTGGCCCGGGAAGGATTCGGAAAACACCCCGCACCATGGATGGCGATCATCGGCGCCTCGTGCCGCGCAAAGCCGTCCCGCAGGCGCTCGACGAGCTCATCGGTGCGGGCGTGCGGCACCGAATTCATGAACGCCAACGTGATGTGCCACTGCTCTTCGTTGATCCAGGGCATATCGGGCCGGGCGGCCAAGAACTCAGAAATCTCGGAAACGATCGAGTGGGGCGGCCTAATACCAACAAACATGCGTTGACCCATGGTGAAAGCCTAGGGGGCCGGGCGGTGGTGGGCCAGGAGATAAACCTAAGCTGGGAGGGTGCAGCGACTAACCCGCGACCAATGGCTCAGCCACCAACAGGCGCACCACCGCGTTATCGACGAGCTGACATCGGAGCATCTGCACCGGCGCTCGCGCGGCGAGAAACACCCGGTGATGGATTTCTTGTTTGAGTACTACGGGTTTACGCCGGGCAAAATGCGCCGCTGGCATCCAGGTGCCGGTGTCCTCCTACAAGGGTGCAACGAGCGCGAGAACTGGCCGCTGTACCAAACCAGCCAGGAGGGCGCCCAGCTGGATCTTGCCGCGTATCGGTCGAAGCGCAAGGGAGCTCTCGCCTTCATCGGCCAGCTCCTTGCCAATATCGATTCCCGTCCCGCGCAGTTTTCCTGTTTCGGTCTGCACGAGTGGGCGATGGTCTACCGCCAGGGCGAACACCGCCACCCGCTCCCGCTTCGCTTAGGCCAAGCCGGCACCGACGCTGTCGTTGATGCCCACGAGCTGCGGTGTACCCACGCCGATGCCTACCGCTTTTTTACCGCGGCTGCGGCACCAAAGAACCTTGGCCGGCCCACGTATCACGACCAGCTCGAAACCGAACAGCCGGGCTGCATCCACGCCGGTTCCATGGACCTGTATCGCTGGGCCTTCAAACTCTCGCCGGGCATCTCATCAGACCTGCTCGTTGAGTGCTTCCAGCACGCCATCAAAGCACGAGAGTTAGACATGGCCTCCTCCCCGTACGACACGACGTCGCTCGGCCTACCGAACATCGCGATCGAGACCCCCGAGGGCAAAGCCGAGCACGTCTCCCGGCAGCGGGCGCTTGCGGATCGAGCACGCGAGCTCCGAACGAAACTGCGCCTTGAGATTGGGGTCCTTTCCGGCAGTGGAGAACATTTGTCGGAAATCTGCTAGTGGCGGGAAATTTCGTAGCAAAACGTATACTTTGTGCTAATCAGGAGATGTGAGTCACAAGAATCGCTAGATTGTGTGACGAGCGTGCCATTAGTGTGAGCGAAATCCGCGCCCCCACCCGGGAGTGCCACATGCGGTACCCATGTCGGAAGGACCTTCATGAAGAAGAAAACCTCCGTAGCGGTGCTGTCCGCATCGCTCGCACTCACCCTTTCCCCGAGCCTGGCAAGTGCCGGATCCGATATCGCTCGCGACACCGTGCAGCGCACCTTGGCCGACAACACTCGCCACGATTCCTTCATCATCAAATACAAGGATGGCTCCCGCCAGGCGAACTCTCCCGTCCGGCAGCAGACGGCCAGGCAGTCGTCGTGCTGGACAAGGCGCTCGATGACTCCAAGACCAAGGACTTCGTGGCCGAGCTCGAATCGGATCCCGCGATCGAATACGTCGAGCCGGACCTCATGATGCGCGCGACGGCGACCCCGCCGAACGATACCCGCTGGGACAAGATGTGGGATCTGAAAGCCGAAGGCGCGGGGCTCGATCTCCTGCGCGCCTGGGACGTGACGAGGGGGCGGGGCGCTCGCGTCGCGGTCCTCGATACCGGCATCACCCGACACCCGGATTTGGACGCCAACGTCATCTCCGGCTTCGACTCCGTCTCCGATGCGGGCGCCACGATCGTCTCGTCTCACCCACGCGCCAATGGCGCCATCCTCCTCTTGACGAACAAAGCGATGCTCCAAGCCGAAGCGGATCGGCTCGCCGAGGAGCTCCAAGGCGTGAGGGACGTCGAGTACGTCGAAGTCGAAGGAATTGCGCAGCCGAACTAGCGCAGGCTGGGCCCCACCTCGACGGGGAGACGCTCATCAGCCGCCCAGGCCGAAAACGAGCCGGGATAGAGCTTCGGCGTTCCCAGCCCTAGGTGTTGCATCACCAAAATGTTGTGGCAGCCGGTCACTCCCGAGCCGCAGTAGGACACGACCGGGGCGGGAGACTCAGCCGTAATGCCGGCCCGCGCGAACGTTGCTCTCAGTTCGTCATCGTCCTTCAAATGGCCCGATTCGCTCACGTGGTCGCGGCACGGCACCGAGGCAGCGCTAGGAATGTGGCCGGCCCGCGCATCGACATCGTCATCGCCCTCGAACCGGCTTGTGGGCCGAGCATCGATCAGAATCGTGGCATCGTCTTTGGCAGCCGCGAGCACCTGCTGAGTGCTGACGATCGCGTCGCCCGGCCACGGTCGCGGCGCGAAATAGGCGGGCCCATGCGTGGGCCATCCGGTTTCAAGTTCGACATCGACGTCGGCCAGGCCACCATCGAGCACCGCGGCTTCGAAGCCGAGGGTGCGCAGCATCCATACGAGTCGCGCCGCAAAGATGCCGCCCTCGGAATCATAGGCGATGACGGGTTTCGAGCCGTCGATCCCCACCTTGGACAGGGCCCGCGCAAAATGCTCGGGGGTGGGCAGGGGATGCCGGCCATCGGTCGGCGCGCCATGCCCGGCCAGGTCCTTATCCAGATCCAAGAAGACTGCGCCCGGGATGTGCCCGGAGGCATACCCTTCATAGCCCTTCCTATCGAGATGCCAACGCACATCGGCGAACGTTAGCGAATCGACATTGTCGCGACACCAGGCCCAGGTAACGAACGGGTCAACCATGGGTTAACTCTACCGCCGTGAGCGCGGCGGCGGGGCAACGCCCAACCTGCGACATTCGGTGTCGGCAAGAACAGCGAGGGTGTGCGGATCGCGGGAGCGGTAGCCCTCCGCGGCATTGGGAATCGCCGCGATGACGCGTAGCGGCGCATTGGCGAGCGCGCGAAATGCGAGCAGCTCCGTGCCATAGGGCTCGGCGGCGAGCTGAGCTACTCGCATGGTGCGCATGAGGAACCGGATGCGCAGCGGTAGCCAGAACGCGAGCACCATACCCACCGGGATGAGGAAGGCCGCCCACCCAAGGACGACGGCGGCGTGTTCGATGGCCGCGACCTGCTCGTCGGTTGCGTCAATCACCCCACTCATGTCCGTCGCGATGGCATCAAAGGGGGAGCGGATGGAGCCGCCGACATAGGGGATCTCGCCGACGGAGTCCGCCGCGGATCCAACGTTGGCGCGAAGATTGCCCATCGTTGACCCGACCTGCCGGGAGGGGGCAGCGATGTGGTTGACCGTCGTGGTGACATACGTCGAGAGGTGCCACCACACGATGATCCAGATCGCGACGGACAGGTCCGCCACGAGTTGGAAGGCGAGACGAAGTGAAGGACGCGCATAAACCCGCATGGCCTTACGATATGGTCATGCCTCGCGTCGTGCATACTGCCCAGGCCCTCGTCGATATCGTCGCGGAGGTTCCCCATCTGCCCAACCGTGGAGATAACGTCAACGCCGCCACGGTCAACCGTTATGCCGGGGGCGCGGTGACGATCCTGCTCGCGGCGGCGCGGCTCGGCGCCAACTGCGCGCATGCGGGCGCGATCGGATCTGGCCCCAATGGCGACCTGATTCGCCAGGTGCTCGCCGCCGAGGGGATCGACTATGGCGATGATCCGGTCGGCGGTAAGGATACGGGCGAATGTTTCGTCATGGTGGAGCCATCAGCGGAACGCACGTTCGTCACGACCTATGGCGCCGAGCGTGACATTTCCGCCGCGTCCCTGTCACGCACGACGGTGCAGCCCGCTGATTTCGTGTGCGTCTCCGGCTACAGCCTGTATGACCCGACGAAGGACCCCCTGCTGAGCTACCTCGAGCAGCTGCCGAGTAAGGCACGCGTCGTGCTCGACCCGGGAGCCCCATTCGCGGGTTTTGCTCCCGAGCTTCGCGAGCGGATGTGTGCGATGACCTCGGTGTGGACCTCGAACGCGGATGAGGCCCGCGACTTTTCGGGCGCCGATGACCTATCCCGCGCAATGGTAGCGATTGCTGATCGGCTACCCGATGATGCGGTGGTCGTGGTGCGCGACGGCGAAGCCGGCTGCCAGGTGTTGGTGGATGGCGAGATCGTCGACTGCCCGGGATATCCGCGCACCCCAGTTGATACCAATGGCGCAGGCGATACCCACACCGGCGCGATGCTCGGCCTGGTTGCGCGGGGCATGTCCTGGGTGGATGCGGCGCAGTCGGCGAACGGAGCAGGCGCTATCAAGGTCACGCGTCGGGGTCCCTCCAGCGCCCCGAACCTTGCAGAAGTCGGCGGCTTTTTAGCGCAGGAAGGCGAGGAGTCGCTGGCGGCTAAGGTCGCAGCGTTGGGTTAATCCCCGAGGCGCACGACGCAGCCGTGCGGATCACCCATCGGGAACAGCTCGATGTCGTCGCTCGGAAGGTCACGCTTGGCCAAGGCTCCCTGCAACAGCCCCAGGTGGACATTGCAGATGACCTGCGTGTTTTCCGCCGCTGCCGCCAGCAGCGGGCAGGCTCGCAATAGGACGCGCGAGCCCTTCTCATCCATGGTGGCTTCGGGTTCAAATCCCATCGTCGCGAGCTTGTCTGTGACGACATCGAGGCGCGTTGAGGCTGTCTCGATCTCGTCATCCTCACGCTCCGCCCATGCTCGCCCCGCGGCTTGAGCATCGAGTGCGACCCTATCCGAGTGGCGTGACAGGTAGTTGGCGAGCGCGAGGGCAAGGCCGGCAAACTCCGGCGCAATAGGTCCGGGGCGCAAGGCCCCAACCCCCGCCTTGGTAAGTCGGTAGATATAGCGGGGGCGTCCGCGGCCGGTCGCCGGCGCGATCTCGCGCCGAATTAAGTCGTGCTCGACGAGAGTTTCCAGATGCGCGCGAGTGGTGTTGGGATGTCCCCCGAGCTGCTGTGCGAGGTGGGGGATGGTGGCGTCATCGCCGGCGGCAGCGGCGGCTTGTAAGACCCGAAGCTGGACGGGCGAGATTTGGGATTGTGGCAGCGCAGGCTCGTAGGGGCCCGGATGTCGTGACTCCGTCTCGAATTCCATGCACCATCGCCTCACCCTCACTGTGCTGTGAGCACTGTTCGGCGCTCATTATCCCATGGTTTTGAGGATTTCGGCAGTGCCTTGGAGTGTCACTTGTGGGGGATACAGGCCCATGCAGTGCAGAGCCGCACGATGATTGTCCTCGCTCGAACCGGCGCAGGCATCGGATACGACAGTGAGATAGGCACCGGCGTCCGCGGCCGGAATCACGGTCGACAGGACGCAACAATCGGTGGAGACTCCCGCGACGACCAGGTGCGGGGTTTCTCCGGTGATGGCACGCAGGTTGGCGCCCCATTTGCCGAAGGTCGGCTCATCGATCCGGTGCCCGGGGGCGTCGACAAAGGGCGGCAGCAGGTCGAGTTTTTCGTCGGTCGGTGGGACATCAGCGAATGGCCACGCCGCCATATAGTCCCGCCACGACCCGGTTGGGTCCTGAGGCGGAATCCATCGGGTGATGATGGTGCGGTCACCGAACGCTTCGATGAGGGAGAGGATATTCGGCTCCGTGGCACCCCACATGGGCGAGGCCCAGTCCGAGCCGGGATCAGCAAATATGACCTGCGGGTCGATGACGAGCAGCCACGGAGCCGAATTCATGTTTACTCCCGTCCTTCTTGGCGTGCCACCTTGGAGCGGCGCGCGAGATAGGTAATAAGGAAGGACAGCACGAGGGCAGCGAAGACGCCGAGGTTTGCCCAGGCCCAGTCACCATCGCGGCCGCCGAGGCCGAGGGGGCCGAGCAGGTAGCCCTGCCAGTTATTCCATGCCGCTTCTTCGGCGAAGTTATTAATGACCAGACCCCAGCCAAGGATCGAGGCTCCGATCATCGTGCCGATAGAGACCCAATCCCAAGCGCCGTAGCGGCCGTTCGGATCAAAGAGCGCCTGCTCATCGTAATCGCGCTTACGCAGCGCAATGTCAGCGATCATGATGCCCGCCCACGATGCGATCGGGACGCCGAGGGTAATAAGGAAGGACTGGAAGGGACCAAGGAAGGACTGAGCGAAGAAGACGACCCAGATCGTGCCGAGCGTCAGGATGACGCCGTCGATCAACGCGGCGGCGGGCCGCGGGATATTGACTCCGAGCGACAGTAGCGTCAGGCCGGAAGAATAGATACCGAGCACCGCTCCGGAAACCAGCGCGAGGACTGCGGTCAGTAGGAAGGGCAGGAGAACCCACACGGGCAGAATTGTCGCGAGCGTTCCGATCGGATCCTGCTCGATTCCGGCCTGCAGGTCGGGGCGTGAGCCAATGAGGAGCAGCCCGAAGAAGACGAGCAGGATGGGGGCAACCGCGCCACCGAGGGTGTTCCATGCGACGATCTTGGATCCGGAGGCATCGCGGGACTGGTAGCGCGACCAGTCTGCGGCGATATTGATCCAGCCAAGGCCGAACCCGGTCATCACCATGACGAGGGCGCCGATCACCGAGGTCATGCCGCCTGATTGGATCGACATGACCTGCGAGAAATCAACTTCCTTCAGGGTCAGCGCGATGTACAGGATCGTCACGGCACCGGTCAGCCACGTGAGGATCGACTGCATCTTCATGATCGTGTGGTACCCGGCGACGGATGCCAGCACGATGAGTGCCGCGATCGCGATGCACGCGAGGATCTTCGTGGTGGTGCCGCTGGACCAGCCGAGCTCGGCGAAGACCGTGGCCGTGGCGAGGGTAGCCATGATCGCAAGGAAGGTTTCCCAGCCGATAGAGATAAGCCAGGAGAAGACGCCCGGAACCTTTTGACCGGTGACACCGAACGCGGCTCTCGACAACACCATCGTGGGCGCCGAGCCACGCTTGCCGGCGATCGCGATAATGCCGCACAGCATGAAAGAAATCGTCACGCCGATGACGGTGACGATGAGAGCTTGGGTAAAGGAGACACCGAAGCCGTAGACGAAGGCCGCGTAGCTCATCCCGAACACGGAAACGTTCGCTGCGAACCAGGGCCAGAAAAGATCGGACGGCTTTGCGGTGCGCTCCTCTTCGGAGATCACCTCGATGCCGTTGTGCTCGATGAGCGAAGCGCGGGTTTGCGCGTCCAGCGTGCTGCCGGAATCTGACATGGAATCCATAAGAACACCATGCCAGGAAAACGAGCGCAACGGCTCTCGGCGCGCATAACGAAGCGAACAAGGTGCCGACTGATCAGTCTGCATGGGTGAAGTTTGCCCGTTAGCCTGGAATGAAACCCGTGAGTCAAGGAGGACCCCGTGCACGAGGATTTTGATGTCATCGTCGTAGGAGCCGGCACCGGCATGTATGCCGCACTTGCGGCCCATAATGCCGGGCTGCGCGTGTTGCTGGTCGAGAAATCCGAATATTTGGGCGGTTCTACGGCCATGTCGGGTGGCGGAATCTGGGCACCTGGCAACCGAGTGTTGAGGGCGGCTGGGCTCGCCGATACCAAGGAGCGGGTCCTCGGCTACCTCGACGAGGTTGTCGGCGACAGCGCGCCGCGCAGCCGGCGAGTAGCGTTCGTTGACCACACCGCTCCCGCCCTCGACCTCCTCATGGACTACACCATGCTGTCGTGGGCGCACATGCGGGGATATGCCGACTACTTCTCCGACCTGCCCGGCGGCAGCGCCATTGGACGCTCTATCGAAGCGGATCCAGTCGACGCCACTCTGCTTGGACCCCACCGTCACCTGCTGCGCCCGACCTCCTTCGGTGCTCCCGTCCCGCTTCCCATCACGGCGCGCGACTACAAGTGGCTGAACCTCATGACTCGAAAACCCAAGGGACTGCTCACCGCCGTCAAACGCGCAGGGCAGGGGATCGGCGGCTCAATGCTCAAGCGCGAATATGTGGCGGGCGGACAGGCGCTCGCGGTCGGACTCATCGCCGCGGTGATCGATAAGGGGATCGAGTACTGGACGAATACTCCACTCCTAGAGCTCACCACCGATAACGGCCGGGTCACCGGA
The DNA here is from genome assembly GCF_900107735.1 of Bowdeniella nasicola. GTDB lineage: Bacteria > Actinomycetota > Actinomycetes > Actinomycetales > Actinomycetaceae > Bowdeniella > Bowdeniella massiliensis. The sequence goes on from NZ_FNQV01000001.1 coordinate 46,696, forward strand.
GTCATCGTCGAGCACGACGGCCAGCGCCAGGAGATCGGCGCGAGGCGCGGAGTGATCATCGCGTCCGGAGGCTTTGACCACAACCTCGCATTGCGGCAGCGCTATCAAAGTGAGGAACTCGAAAACTGGTCGATCGCGAACCCCGCTAATACCGGCGAATGCCTGCAGCTGGCCGAAGAGGTCGGCGCCCAGCTGACGAACCTCGATCAGGCGTGGTGGTTCCCCGTCGTGCGACCCCTGCCCGGCCAGAGCGCTGGCCCCATGCTCGCCGAGCGCTCCCTGCCCGGATCGATCATGGTCGACAAAACCGGCAAGCGATTCATGAACGAAGCCCAGGAATACATGAGCGCGGGCCAGATCATGCTCGGGCTGGATGGCAGCGAGTCCAAACTCCCCGTCACGATGATCTTCGACCAGGACTACCGAAACTCCTACGTCTTTTCCGGCTCCGTCATGCCCCGCCAGGACCTCCCAGCACAGTGGTACGACGCCGGCATCGCGTTCAAGGCCGAGACCATCGATGCCCTCGCCGCAGCAACGGGCCTGGCAGACCTGCCGGCAACCATCCACCGTTTCAACCTGCTTGCGTCTGCCGGAACCGATGACGATTTCGGGCGCGGCTCGACCTACTACGACCGCTATTACGGCGATCCGACCCAGGAACCCAACCCCAACTTGCGGCCCCTACGAAACGGGCCCTTCTACGCCGTCTCGATCGTGCCCTCGGATCTCGGAACCTGCGGCGGCATCGCGGCCGACGAGCATGCGCGCGCCCTGCGGGCCGACGGAAACCCGATCCCCGGCCTCTACGCTGTCGGCAATGCGGCGGCCAATGCCTTCGGCAATTCCTACCCCGGAGCCGGGGCCACCATCGGTCAGGGCATCGTCTTTGGCTACATCGCAGCGCAGCACATGTCCGCTTTGTGAGTTTTACCGATAGCATCACCTCGGTAGATGTGTTGTCCAGCACACAGCAAGGAGAAGGAATGTCCAACGAGGGTCAGACCATCGAGCAACACCTCGATCAGGCGGCGGCGAGCCTAGAAACCCACCACAGTGATGCGCTGCCAAAGCCGGGCAGCGCGGCGCGCGTCCTGACCGAGGTCGTCAGGGGCATCAGCCCCGATGATCTGCGGGCCAGCACACCGCAAGAGATTGCCGATTTTATCGCCCTCTTCCTCTCTCGGGCGGCCACCCGCGAGGCCGGCACCTCCATCGTCGCCTTTGGCACGGGCTCCTCACCCGAGACGGGCCGGCCGCTGACGGCCCTGGACATCGTCACCGACGACATGCCCTTCCTCGTCGATTCGCTCTCCAACGAGATCGAACGCCACGGCCTCATCATCCACATGGTCATCCACCCGCAGATGAAGGTTCGGCGCGACGGCGCCGGGTACCTCCTGGACGTCGTCGATACCGAACCCCACCTCGATGCCGAAGCCCTCGAAGGGCACGAGATTCACGACGACGAGGTCGAACCCGGCCTGGGGATTGAAGAATCGTGGATGCGCTTCCTCATCGAGGACCCGGCTTCGAGCGCCGAACAGGACCAGCTCGAAGCCGACCTGCGGCGCATCCTGCGCCAGACGCGCACCGTCTTTGAAGACTGGGACGCGATGCACGAGCGGGCCCACGGCCTCGCCGAACAACTGCGCGCCCACCCACCGGCCGGCATCAGCGCCGAGACCGCGACGGACGCGGCCAACCTGCTCGACTGGCTCACCGAGCACAACTTCACCTTCCTTGGCGTGCGCAGCTACCGGCTGCTCGATTCGAGCGATGAGACGGTTCGCTTGCAGGCAATCGCCGGCACCGGACTTGGCCTGCTGCGCGATAGCGACGGCGAGGCTCCCGTCAAGGAGCTGCCCGAGGCGGCCGCTCGCAAGGCGCGCGAGAAGGAACTGATCTTCTTTACGAAGATCAACCGGCCCTCCACGATCCACAAGCCCGTGCCGCTGGACTACATCGGCATCAAGACCTTCGATGACGCTGGCGAGGTCACCGGCGAGCATCGCATCATCGGCCTGCTCACGCCCGCTTCCTATCAAGCCTCCGTCCTCGACGTGCCGCTCATTGCGCCGAAGGTCGCCACAGTCCTCGCCGACACCGGCTACGACCCCGACGGCCACCTCGGCAAGGACCTGCTCGGCATCCTGGAGGACTATCCGCGCGATGAGCTCTTCCAAGTCTCGCCCGAACAGCTCACCGAGATCGCCACGACCGTCGTCCATCTGCCCGGCCGGCGCCGCACCCGCGCGTTCGTGCGCCGCGACCCGTACGGCCGCTATGCCTCGCTCATGGTTTTCATGCCGCGCGACCGCTATTCCGTCGCGGTGCGCAACCGCCTGACCGAGCTCATGCGCGATGCCTTCGGGGGCGATGACTGCGAGACGACGGCCCTCGTGACGACGGCCCCGCTCGCCCGCGTCCACTTCGTCGTGTGGGGCCGCAAGCGCTCGCTCGTGGCCGACGTCGACGGCGACACGCTGGCGAGCGAAATCGCCGCGATCACGCGCCTGCTCGACGAGGACGTCGCCGAGCTCGTCGCCGGCAGCGAGACCGGTCCCGCGACGCTGCGCATGCTGCGCGCCATGCCGCCGTCATATAAGGACGCGACGAGCGCCGAGACGGCATTGATCGACGCCGAGGAAATCGCGGCGCTCGGCGAGGACACCCGGGTGCGCCTCGTGGCAGGCGAAGACGGCCACCGGCTGCGGGTGTATGCCACGCGCTCCATACCGCTGTCGGAATCCCTGCCGCTGCTGTCCGACTTCGGCATCCAGGTCTCCGACGAACACTCCTACCATGCCGAACTCGACGGCCGCGAGGTCTTCCTGCACGACCTCGGCATTAGCGCCGAGTTTGCGGGCGACGACGGCGAGGCCCGGCGCCTGGAAGACGCCGTCGAAGCGGTGCTCTCCGGTCGAGCCGAGGCCGACCGCTTCAACGCGCTCGTCCTTTCGGCCCAGCTGCCGTGGCGCGACGTCGTCATCTTGCGCGCCCTTGCCTCCTACCTGCGCCAAACCAAGCCGGTGTACTCCACCGGCTACATCATCGACACGCTCACGACGAACGCCGCCCTCGCGCGCGACCTGCGGGACCTGTTCTATCTGCGCTTCGATCCCGCAAGCGAGTTCGGCGCCGAGGCGAGCGATGAGCGGCGCGCGGCGCTTTCCGCGGCGCGCAAGGACTTCCTGCGCGCGCTCGACGCCGTCTCCTCGATCGACCAGGACACGATCCTGCGTTCGCTGGCCGCTATCATCGCCGCGACGTTGCGCACGAACTTCTTCGCCGAGCAGGCCAGCGAGGCGCTCGCGTTCAAGATCGATCCGCACGCCGTGCCCGAGCTGCCCGCACCGCGGCCCAAGTACGAGATCTGGGTGCACGGCCCGCGCGTGCAGGGCGTGCACCTGCGCTTCGGTGAGGTCGCCCGCGGCGGCCTGCGCTGGTCGGACCGCAAGGAGGATTTCCGCACGGAGGTCCTCGGCCTGGTCAAGGCGCAGATGGTGAAGAACGCCGTCATCGTGCCGACGGGCTCCAAGGGCGGCTTCGTTGCCACCCAGCTGCCGGACCCGGCGCTCGACCGCCAGGCGTGGCTCGATGAGGGCACCGCGGCCTACGTCCAGTTCATCTCCGCGATGCTCTCGGTCACCGATAACCGCGTCGAGGGCGAGATCGTGCCGCCGGCCGGCGTCGTGCGCTACGACGGTGATGACCCCTACCTCGTCGTTGCCGCCGATAAGGGCACGGCGGCGTTTTCCGATACCGCGAACGCCGTCGCCCGGGAGCACGGTTTCTGGCTCGACGACGCCTTCGCTTCGGGCGGCTCGGCCGGATACGACCACAAGAAGATGGGCATTACCGCGCGCGGCGCGTGGGAATCGGTCAAGCGCCACTTCCGCGAGCTGGGCCATGACACCCAATCCGAGGACTTCACCGTCGTCGGGATCGGCGACATGTCGGGCGACGTGTTCGGCAACGGCATGCTGCTGAGCGAGCACATTCGCCTCATCGGTGCCTTCGATCACCGCCACGTCTTCATCGATCCGAACCCCGATGCCGCCACCTCCTACGCTGAGCGCAAGCGGCTGTTCACCACCCCGCGCTCCAGCTGGGACGACTACAACCGTGACCTGATTTCGGCCGGCGGCGGCGTCTTTGCTCGCACCGCCAAGTCCATCGACGTTACGCCCGAGATGCGCGAGGCCCTCGGCCTCGACGAGGACGTCACCGAGGTGACGCCCACCGCGCTCATTCAGGCCGTCTTGAAGGCACCCGTCGACCTGCTGTGGAACGGCGGCATCGGCACCTACGTGCGCGGCTCCAGCGAGACAGACGATCAGATTGGTGATCGCGCCAATGATCCAATCCGCATCACGGGCGACGACCTGCGCGTCCAGGTCGTCGGCGAGGGCGGCAACCTGGGCTTTTCCCAGCTCGGCCGCATCGAGGCCGCCCAGCACGGCGTGCACATTAATACGGACGCGATCGATAACTCGGGCGGCGTCGACTCCTCCGACCTCGAGGTCAACATCAAGATCCTGCTCGCGCCGATCGTCGAGCGCGGCGAGCTCACGATGGCGGAGCGAAACGAGCTGCTCGCCGAGATGACCGACGACGTCGCGCGCCTCGTGCTGCGGCAAAACTACGAGCAAAACGTCCTGCTCGGCAATGCCCGCTTCCAGGACGATCGGATGCTCGGCTCGCACATGCGCCTGATGGAAAAGCTGGAAGACTCCGGCGAGCTCGACCGCGCCCTGGAGTTCTTGCCGAGCGACGAGGAACTGCACGAGCGCCAGGAGGCGGGCCACGGCCTCGTCACCCCGGAATTCGCCGTGCTCGTGGCCTACGCCAAGATGAGCCTGAAGGACCAACTGCTCGCCACCGACTTGCCCGATGAAGAGTGGACGGCCGCGCTTGTCGCCGATCACTTCCCGCCGGTGCTCGCCGAGCGCTACAGCAAGGACATGGCCGAGCATTCGCTGCGCCGCGAGATCGTCGTGACCGAGCTGGCCAATTCGATCATCAACCGCGGCGGCATCACCTTCGTCACGCGCGCGATGGACGAGACCGGCGCGAGCGCGGACCAGGTCGCGCGGGCCTTCATCATCGCCCGCGAGGTCTTCGCGCTACGCGACTTCGTCGCCGGAGTCGAGGAGCGCGACGGCGTCGTGGCCACTGAAGTCTCCTCGGAAATGTACCTGACCTTCCGACGCCTGCTGGATCGTGCCGCGCGCTGGTTCCTGCATAACCGGCCAAGCGACATGGACGTGAACGCCGAAATCGAGCAGTACCGCGAGCGGATCGCAACGCTGCGGCAGGCGCGCGAGCGCATCCTGCCCGAATCCTTCCTCGCGGACATGAAGTCCAAGGCCGAGCGCTATCAGGCGGCCGGAGTTGGCAAGGACCTCGCGGGCATCGCCGCCACCCTGCTCGATCAGGCGATGTGGCTCGACGTCATCGAGATCGCCGACGAGACGGGGGAGGACCCGGAGGAAATCGCGCGGCTGCACTTCGGTCTCGCCGAGCGGCTGCGGCTACGCGACCTGCTGCACGAGGTCTCGGAACTACCGCAGACCGACTTGTGGGACGCCCTCGCGCGCTCCGCGATCCGCGCGGACGTCGCGGCGACGAATGCGATCATCACCCGAGCGGTCATCGAGGCAACGACGTCGAGCGAGAGCGACCCGCTCGCCTCGGCGACGGCGCGTCAGGAGCAGTGGGAAGAGCAACACAGCAAGATCCTGCAGCGCGTAGATACCGCGCTCGATGAGATTCACGCCATGGACCATCCGCAGATCGCGCCGTTGTCGGTGGGCCTGCGTCAGCTGCGTTCGCTGGTGCGTTCGTCCTAAGCAGATTGCATCCTGCCTCCCGATCGCGGGAGACTAGGGGTGCCGGGTGACCGGCACCCCGAACGCAGGAGGGACACATGTCCAGCTATCAGGTACCGCAAGGCTACGGCTCATACGACGGTTCTCGAGGTGAGCCTGGTCCGGGCAGCGAGCAGGACAAGACGCTGGGGATGCTCACCAACCTCTCGCCGCTGATCGCGATGGTCATCACGGTGAACTTTGCGAGCCTCATCGCCCCGTGGGTGATGTGGCTGCTGTACAAGGAAAAGTCGCCGTTTGTTCGGCGCTGCGCGGCCCACACCTTCAACTTCGACCTGTCGATGTGGGTCGTTGCGATCATCGGCTGGGCGATGATCTTGTCCATCATCCTGAGCCCGATTGGAATCGTGCTTGTCGGACTGTCGGGTCTCGCCCAGATCATTTTGCACATCGTGGGCGCGCTACAGGCCAACAAGGGGCTCGTCTACAACTACCCCATGCAGTTCTTTAAAGTCCTGAACTAGTCGTGATCGCCCACGATGCCGTCCACGAGGGCCGGTAGGGCGATCGCTGCGCTTTCACGCCACACGATGTCCATGTCGTGGGTGATGTCTGTGTCTCTCGGATTGATCTCGATGACGGGCATACCGCGCCCGGCCGCGAGCTTGGGTAGCCCTGCTGCGGGGTAGACGACGCCCGAGGTTCCGATGACGATCATGGCGTCGCAGGTCATCGCCGATTGGACGGCTGCGTCGATCGCCTTTGCCGGTAGGGCTTCGCCAAACCAGGTGACACCGGGCCGGATGTAGCCACCGCAGATCGGGCAGCGGGGTGGCGGGATCGAGGCCTGTGGCTCCGCTGGCCAGCTGAGCATGGGGGAGGCCGGTGCGCCGCATTCGAAGCACCGAAACTTATTGATCTCGCCGTGCAGATGCGAGATCGGCGTTGCACCACCACGTTCATGCAGATCGTCAATGTTTTGCGTGACGACCTCGATGGTGCCTTCACCGCGACGCTGCCACACTCGATGCCACCGTCCTAGGGCGCGGTGTCCGGCATTGGGGGAGCAGCGGGCGATCAGGGTTGCGAACCAGAGATGCCAGGCCCACACCGTCCCGGGATCGGAGTGCCAGCCCTCGATCGATACGAGCTGTTCTGGCTCATAGTGCTCCCACAAACCATCGATCGGATCACGAAATGTGGGAACGCCGGACTCAGCCGACATACCAGCGCCGGTGAGAACGCAGACGCGGTGCGCGTCGCGCAGGACGTCGAAAATGTCGTCAGGGATCTCGATCGGGGCCGAGTCAGGCCGATGTACGCCGCGCATACCTTTACTCTGCCACCAAAGGCCGCCGCTTTCAGGCGAGCCGACCTGTCTGCCGCACGCCCGCGCTCGAGTCGTCGCATAGGCCTTGTTACGCGTATGATGGCGAGCAATTGTTGACTAAGGGCCCGGAAACGCCAACATGGCGTCTCGAATGGGTCATGCAAGAGTTCGTGGATGGCAAAAATGCGGGAGGAAAGCCATGAAGTTTCATGTCGGTTTTGTGATCGGCGTCGCACTCGGCGTGGACATTTTCGCTAATCGCGTTATTCTTGCACAGTTAGCTACGGCCGATACCCACCACCAGGGGTATCGGCCGTACGCCAGGACCGAGGCGGAAACCCCGCGCCAACCATAAGGCAGACGTATGACCTACTATCTGATCCGACGGATCCTGAACTACATTCTGTTGTTGTTCATTGCGATCACGTTGGCCTACATCATGGCAAGCACGTTCTTGCGGCCAGAGGAGCTGTTCGCGAATCGACAGCCCCCGATGCCGCCCGACCAGCTGAGGGCTTACCTCGAGGGGTACAACATCTCCTCGCAAACCCCAGTGATGGAACGCTACTGGACGTGGCTGACCAACGTCGTCATGCATTGGGACTGGGGCTACTCTCCCCAGGGTGACTCCGTCAACGGCGAGATGGGTCGCCGGGCTTGGGTTTCGCTACGACTGGTGACCATTGGTGCCTTTGTCGGCATGGTGGGTGGCGTTGCCATCGGCGCGTGGACTGCGACGAAGCAGTACTCCTTTGCGGACCGCACCATCTCCATCATTTCGCTGATTCTCATCTCCACGCCGTCGATCGTTCTTGCCATCACGCTGCAGATCATGGCCGTGAATTTCAACCGGGCGACCGGAACCGAGTTCTTCGAATTCATTGGTGAATACGGACAGCACGGCGATTACTTCGGCGCAGCATTCTTCGACCGGTTGCAGCACCTGTTGCTGCCGACAATTTCGATGTCGGCAATGGGTCTTGCCTCCTACTCTCGCTACCAGCGCAACCTCATGCTCGATACCCTCGGCGCCGACTACGTGCGCACAGCCCGCGCTAAGGGCCTGATCAAGCGCAAGGCAGTGACCCGTCACGCGCTGCGCACCTCGCTGATCCCGATGGGCACGTACTTCGCCTTCGCGGTCACCGGTCTGATGCTGGGAGCCGCGATCACCGAAAGTGTGTTCGGTTGGCACGGCATGGGTATTTACGGTGTTGAGACGATTCAAAAGATGGACATCAACGGAACTGTCGCCGTGGTGGCATTCTCCGGGGCATGTACGCTCGCCGGTGCTTTCTTGTCCGACGTCCTCGTCGCGGTCATTGACCCGCGCGTGAGAGTGAGCTGAGGCTAATGCGTAACGACGACATGAACCGCAACGACGAATTCGATCGCGAAGAAGCTTCAGAGGTCCAAAAGGAAAACGTGGACTACGAGGAAACTCGTACGGACTCCGAGCGCGCTCGCGCTGCCGAGCGACACAGCCGCGTCATTCGTGGGCATGATGAAACCGCAGCCGGCCGAGCCGGGGCCGCCATCGAAGATACGGCGATGGGTCCCACCGCTGATTGGGCGGGGACTGTGGAAGAGGATGCGGCTCCGGCAGGGGATCGTCCTGAGACTGAACGAATGACTCGAGGCCAGCTGGTCCGGCGCCGGTTCTTCCGTAACCGCACCGCAATCGTCGGCATGGTCGGCTTCACCCTAGTCGTGCTTTTCGCACTCGTTGGCCCGTACATCGCAAAATACGACTTTGCCGAGATCGATTACGACGCCTTCTACCAACCGCCCAATGCCGACCACTGGTTCGGTGGCACCCAGGCCGGCCGCGACGTGTTCGCGATGACCGTTGAGGGTCTCCGTAAATCGCTGATCATCGGTCTTGCGGTAGCGGGTTTGCAAACGACTATTGCGGCCTTCGTCGGTGCGATGGCCGCCTACTTCAGCGGCTGGTTCGACAAGGTCGCGCTGTGGGTTATTGACCTGCTGCTCGTTGTGCCGTCCTTCCTCATCATCGCGATCTTCTCGCAGCAGGCCGGCGCGCGTCGTGGTTCGATCACACTGTTCATTGCGCTACTAGCACTCTTTGGCTGGATGCTCTCCGCCCGTGTTGTCCGATCGCTCACGCTTTCCGTGCGCAACGCTGAGTACGTTACGGCAGCCAAGTACATGTCGGTGCCTCCGATGACCATCATTTTTCGGCACATCTTGCCGAATATCTCGTCGCTCCTCATCATCGATGCGACGCTCGGAGTGGCCTCTGCCGTGCTTTCTGAAACGGCGCTGTCCTACTTCGGGTTTGGTGTTCAGTCACCGAACGTCTCGCTCGGTACGTTGATCGCGGAAGGCCAGCGTGCTGCTCTGACCTTCCCCTGGATCTTCCTTGCTCCAGCCACCGTGCTGACGTTGATGTTGATTTCTGTGAACTTTATTGGCGATGGCGTGCGCGATGCGCTTGATCCTTCGTCCAAGTCGGGAGGCAAGGCATGAGCCGCGAAGACCGCAAGACCAAGGGAATCCCGAAGGACATCCCTACCCCGAAGACCGGAGTGCCGGTCCTCGAGGTCAGTGATCTGAACGTTACGTTCCCCTCGGAAGATGGACTTGTCCACGCCGTACGTGGCGTCAACCTCACGGTTAATCGTGGCGAAGTCCTTGGCATCGTCGGTGAATCTGGTTCCGGTAAGTCGGTCACCTCAACTGCGGTGATTGGTCTGCTGGAAGAATCCGCTCGGGTCAGTGGATCGGTGCGCCTGCACGGGGAAGAACTTCTCGGTCGCTCTGATGGCTGGATGTCCCACGTTCGAGGCAACCAGATGGCAATGGTCTTCCAGGACCCGCTATCCGCACTCACCCCGGTGTACACCATCGGTGATCAGCTCGTCGAAGCGCTCAAGGTCCACCGCAATATCTCCGATAAAGCGGCCTGGCAGCGAGCCGTCGAGCTGTTGGATCTCGTGGGTATCCCCAACCCAGATATTCGAGTCAAAGCCTTCCCGCACGAATTCTCCGGCGGTATGCGCCAGCGAGCGATGATCGCTATGGCCATGGCTAATGAGCCGGACCTCATCATCGCCGACGAGCCGACCACTGCGCTGGACGTGACCATTCAGGCGCAGATCCTCGACGTCCTGCGCACTGCGCAGAAGGAAACGGGCGCCGGCGTCATCATGATCACGCACGACCTTGGTGTGGTCGCGGGTCTCGCCGATCGAGTGGCCGTGATGTACGCGGGCCGGATCATCGAGCAGGGTGCGGTCGATGACATCTTCTACAACTCGAAGATGCCCTACACGATCGGACTTCTCGGATCACTGCCGCGTCCGGACCAGTCGCGAAACGAACCGCTCGCGCCGGTAGAAGGCAACCCGCCATCCCTGCTGGATCTTCCCCCGGGCTGCCCATTTGAACCTCGCTGCCCGATCTCTATTCCCGAGTGCTCCCAAGCCGAGCCGGAGCTCATGCGGGTCGACGAGATCCCGGGGCACCTTGCAGCCTGTATTCGTTCGGATTATGTGGCTGAGCAAGGCTCCCACTACTCCGCGATCTACCCGGTGCCAGAGGTCCCAGATCGTGTCTTTGCCGAGGTCCCGCGCGAAGAGCGTGACGTGATCCTGCAGGTCGAGAACATGAAGAAGTACTTCCCCCTCACCAAGGGTGCGGTCTTCAAGCGCCGGGTGGGCACTGTCCACGCGGTCGACGACATCAGCCTGGAAGTTCGCACTGGCGAAACACTTGGACTGGTAGGGGAGTCGGGCTGTGGCAAGTCCACCACGCTCCTGGAAGTCCTGGACCTCAAGGCGCCGCAAGAGGGCCGCATTGTCGTCCTGGGTCGCGATACGAAGGACATCAAGCGTAAGGAGCGCAAGGAGATCCGTGGCGATCTCCAGGTAGTGTTCCAGGATCCGATGGCCTCACTCGATCCCCGCATGCCGGTCTACGACATCATTGCGGAGCCGCTGAAGTACGGCGGTTGGCCGAAGAAGGATATCTCTAACCGCATCGAGGAGCTCATGGCCCTGGTCGGGTTGGAGCCGTCGCACGCGAACCGCTATCCGCGACACTTCTCCGGTGGCCAGCGCCAGCGCATCGGCATCGCACGAGCACTAGCACTCGAACCGAAGCTGCTCGTGCTGGACGAGCCGGTGTCCGCGCTCGACGTGTCCATCCAGGCGGGCGTGATCAATCTGCTGGATGAGCTTCGCGCAACGATGGGCCTGTCCTATCTGTTTGTGGCGCACGATCTGTCTGTGGTGCGACACATCGCCGATCGAGTCGCCGTGATGTATCTCGGCAAGATCGTCGAGATTGGTGATGTCCAGGATGTCTTCGACAATCCCCATCACCCCTATACGCAGGCACTCCTGTCCGCGATCCCGGTGCCGGACCCCCACGTCGAGCGGGCTCGCGAACGAATCGTGCTGAAGGGCGACATGCCGTCACCGGCGAATCCGCCCTCCGGCTGCAGATTCCGTACACGGTGCCAGAAGTTCCCCCTCCTTACCGAGGATGAACAACGCAAATGCATCGAGGTCATTCCGGAGCAGCAAGTTCTGGAAAACGACCACGCAGCAGCCTGTCATTACCCTGAGAGCACACGAGTGTTCTAAGACGCATCGCGCAAAGCGGCGGTGAAACGGGATTCCCTAGAGATCTGTTTCACCGCCGCTTTCGTCTCACTCGGTTGCATAACGTTTTCAAGTCGAAAGTTCCCCAAAGGTAACAAAATGATTCCAAAAGGGCTTTTGCGTTGATCTTGCCGTTCTCGGCGATCCGAAATGTGGTTAGGTAAATGTGTCATCGACCTCAATTGTGAGGTCCCCCCAATCAGGAGGTAACCCTGTGCGAAAGATTACTCGCGCAATGACCGCCATGGCAGCAGCGGGCGTCATCGCCCTGGCTGGCTGCTCCGGCGGCTCCGGCGGCAGCGGCGGCGGTGGAACCGGCGGCGGCTCGGGCACCGGAGCCCCGGCCGACGACACCAGCACTCAGATCAACGCTAAGGATCGCAGCGAGCTCCAAGAGGGCGGCACCCTTAAGCTGTCGTTCGGTGAGATGCCGCCAAACTGGAACCCGATGAACCTTGAGGGCAACCTCGTGGACGTCTCCAACATCATGGGCTTCACCATGCCCAGCAACTGGATCTACCAGCCGGATGGCACCTTCGAGATCAACAAGAACTTCCTCGAGTCCTATGACGTCACCGACGCGACCGACGATTCCCCCCAGGTTGTGACGCTGAAGCTGAACAAGGATGCGAAGTGGAACAACGGCGACCCGATCACCTGGGAAGACTACGCACAGACTGCTATCCCGTGTAACGGCGAAAACGCCACGTCAGACCCGGAGTCCACCGACGCCTACATCTGCCCGTCCACCGACGGCTGGAGCGAAATCGCTTCCGTTGAACAGGGTGCCGATGAGTTCGAAGTTAAGGTGACCTTCAAGTCCGCTTACCCGGACTGGTCGAGCGTCCTCAGCGGCCCCATGAAGAAGGACTCGATCATCGACGTCGAGACCTTCAACAAGGCGTGGAAGACCGAAGCTCCGAACAATGACTGGATGGCCGGCCCGTTCAAGATCGACAAGGTCGATAAGGCTGCGCAGCGCATCTACATGGTTCCGAACGAGAACTGGTGGGGCGACAAGCCGATGCTCGAGAGCGTTGAGTGGCGCGGCCTGAAGTCGGACGCTATCCCGAACGCCTTCGCCAACAAGGAAATTGACGTCGTCTCCTACATCATCGACGCCAACACCTACCAGACGGTTCTGAAGCGCGACGACGCCGAGGTCCGCATGGGCACCGGCAAGCAGTGGCGTCACTACACCTTCAACTCCAAGGCCCCCGTGCTGAGCGACGTGAAGGTTCGCCAGGCGATCGCCATGGGTCTGGATCGCGTCCAGACCACCAAGTCCGACCTCGCCGGCATTGACATGATCAAGGCCGACGAGCTGGTTCTTGGTAACCACTTCTTCATGCCCGGCCAGGAAGGCTACGTCGACAACTCCGTTGACACCACGCCGTTCGACCCGGAGAAGGCGGCTGCGCAGCTGGATGAAGCCGGCTGGAAGCTGGAAGACGGTAAGGAATACCGCACCAACGAAGAGGGCGAAGAGCTCAACGTCAACTACCTCGCTATCACCGGTGTTGCCACCTCGGAAAACGAGGGCAAGATGATGCAGGATCAGATGAAGAAGATCGGCGTGAAGGTCACGATGGTTCCGTCGTCCTCCGCCGAGTTCTTCGACAAGATCTTCGCGGGTGAGTTCGAAGTTGCGACCTTCACCTGGCAGGGTACGAACTACCCGATGGCCAACGTGGACCAGATCTACGGCTCGAAGGGCGGCTCCAACTTCGCGAAGCTGGAGATCCCGAAGGTTGACGAGCTTGTTCCTCAGATCGCCGTTGAGATGGACCACCAGAAGCGCATCGACATGACCAATGAAGCCGACAAGGCTATTTGGGAAGCCGTGCACACGGTGCCGATCTACCAGCGCGCGGAGCTCACCGCGGTTCCGAAGAACCTCGCCAACTACGGCGCCTTCGGTCTCGCCTCCGGCAAGCCGGAAGACATCGGTTTCGTCAAGTAAGGCCTAGCCTTACCTGAAGCCACAAGCGGGCCTCGCCTTCGGGCGGGGCCCGCTTTCATGCAAGAATGGCGATCATGCGCCCCACGATTATCGTCCGATCCAAACTTGGTCGGGTCGGGTTTTATGCCGTAGCCGCGCTGTGCCTTTTCCTCGTTGGGCAAGCGTTTTGGGTGGCGGGGTTCTCCGCTGCGCTACGCCTTGCCGCATACCCGGTACTGGTCCTCGTCATCGTTTGGCTCCTGTGGTTCCATCCTCGAGTCCAGATCTCCGATACGGGTGTTGCTATCGCCAACCCGTTGCGTTCTGCTTCGATTCCCTTCTCGGCTATCACGGAGACAACCTCGCGCGGAGCGCTACGTGTTGTGACGGAACGCCAGAAGTACACCGCATGGGCAGCCCCCGCACGTGGCGGATATCGGGAATCCACTCGCCCACCGGCAGCTTCGCCCACTATCGCCGAGGGGACAGACCTCCTTTCGATCTCGGCTGATGCCGCAACGACGGCACGACTGATCGATGAAGAAAAGCTTGAGCGCACGACGTCGATTTATCGCCGCGAAGCAGTATCGAGGGGTGGCGAGAACATCGGGCAGGAAACTGGCTGGCGTTGGAACGTCCCGATCCTTGGCCTCCTCTTGGCTGCCGTGAGTTGGGTAGTGTTTTCCGCTACTTACTGAGCCGCAGCTCTTGTCTCGGGCGAGCCAGGCGATAGGATGGACCGTTGCCCGCCTCTTCGCGGCCACCTTCGAAATCCACGACCGGAAGTAACCTCTATGCCGCAGCGCCTAGATTTGCGCAATGTCGCCATCGTCGCCCACGTCGACCATGGCAAGACCACTCTCGTTGATGCCCTGCTGTGGGCATCCGGGTCGTTCGGTGAGCACGAGCATGTCGACGAACGGGCGATGGACTCCGGTGACCTCGAACGCGAAAAAGGCATCACCATCCTCGCGAAGAACACCGCGGTACGCTATCGCGGACCCGCCGCAGAAAAAGCCGGCGCTTCCGAAGGCGTGACGATCAACGTTATCGATACTCCCGGACACGCCGACTTTGGCGGGGAAGTTGAGCGTGGCCTGTCCATGGTCGACGGTGTTGTGCTCCTCGTTGACTCCTCCGAGGGCCCGCTTCCGCAGACTCGTTTCGTGCTGCGTAAGGCGCTCGCCGCATCGCTGCCCGTAATCGTGGTGGTAAACAAGGTTGACCGACCGGATGCCCGGATCGATGAGGTCGTCTCCGAAACCACCGACCTCTTGCTCTCGCTTGCCTCGGACCTTGCCGAAGACCATCCGGATCTCGACCTCGACGCGGTCTTAGATGTGCCGGTGATCTATGCATCCGCCAAGGCTGGTCGGGCTTCGCTCACGCAGCCCGCCGACGGTTCCTTGCCCGATGAAACCGATATGGAGGCCGTCTTCCAGACGATTCTCGAGCGGATCCCGGCGCCCACCTACGATGAGGGCGCTCCGTTGCAGGCTCATGTCACGAACCTCGATGCCTCTCCGTTCCTTGGCCGCCTTGCGCTGTTGCGCGTGCACAACGGCACCATCGCCAAGGGCCAGCAGGTCGGGTGGGCCAAGCGTGATGGCACGGTTGCGCCGGTAAAGATCTCCGAGCTGTTGAAGACCGAGGCCCTGACCCGCGTTCCCGCCGAATACGCTGGACCCGGCGAGATTGTCGCCGTCGCGGGCATCGAGAACATCATGATTGGCGAATCGCTCGTCGACCTTGA
This sequence comes from Bowdeniella nasicola, assembly GCF_900107735.1. Lineage (GTDB taxonomy): Bacteria > Actinomycetota > Actinomycetes > Actinomycetales > Actinomycetaceae > Bowdeniella > Bowdeniella massiliensis. Next base: position 62,183 of record NZ_FNQV01000001.1, read on the forward strand.
GGATCCGCGGCCGCTGCCCCTCATTACCGTTGATGAGCCAGCGATCGCGATGACCATCGGGATCAACACCTCGCCGCTAGCCGGCCGCGTTCGCGGTGCCAAGGTCACCGCGCGCCAGGTCAAGGAGCGCCTGGAGCGAGAGCTTATCGGCAACGTCTCGTTGAAGGTCTTGCCGACAGAGCGCCCCGACGCCTGGGAGGTTCAAGGACGCGGCGAACTCGCACTCGCCATCCTCGTCGAACAGATGCGCCGGGAAGGATTCGAGCTCACGGTCGGCAAACCACAGGTGCTGACCCGGAAGGAAAACGGTCAGGTGCTCGAACCCATGGAGCGCATGACGATTGATATTCCTGATGAGCACCTGGGCGCCGTCACCCAACTGATGGCCGCGCGCAAGGGCCGCATGGAGACCATGACGAACCATGGCACCGGGTGGATTCGCCTCGAGTTCCTCGTGCCGGCGCGCGGGCTGATCGGATTCCGCACCCGCTTCCTCACCGAAACACGTGGCACCGGCATCGCAGCCTCGATCTTCGAAGGCTGGGAGCCGTGGGCCGGAACGATCGCCGCCCGTACGACCGGTTCACTCGTTGCCGACCGCGCCGGGGCCGTGACGCCCTACGCGATGATCAACCTCCAAGAGCGCGGTTCGTTCTTCGTGCAGCCGACTTCGGAGGTTTACGAGGGGCAGGTCGTAGGCGAGAACTCGCGCGGTGAGGACATGGACGTGAATGTCACGCGCGAGAAGAAGCAGACCAACATGCGCTCTGCCAGCGCGGACGCCTTCGAAAACCTCGTCCCGCCGCGTCAGCTGACCCTGGAAGAATCCCTCGAATTCGCGGCCGCGGACGAGTGCGTTGAAGTCACGCCACATGATGTGCGGATCCGCAAGGTCGTCCTGCCGGCTACGGAACGCTTCAAGATTGCCGCGGCGCGGCGCCGCGCCGAGAAACAGGCGGACTCGTGAAGTCGCTCGCGATACGAGCCCTAGCCTGGGCACTCTTCCTTGGTCTCGTCATCGGCTATATGGCGCTTATTGTGCACCGTGGGCGCAGCGGACAGGTGCCCTGGGGAATTGGCCTGAGCTGGCTCCTCGCCGCCGCTGGCGGTATCAACGTGGGGGCGGGCAAGGGGTCGATACCGGGGATCGTCTACAGCGTCACGGTCGTCGCGGTTCCCGCGCTCTTCCAGCTCTTCGGCTCGACCTCGGTCATGTTGACGGCCAACGATTGGCGCAGCCTGACCTGGTACATCGGGCTCATCGTCGTGGTCACCCTCACGGCGCTATTTAGCTCGCGGGTAAGGCCGGCGAAAGAAAAACCGGAACTGCCGCCGTATGATGAGAAAAGCCAGAACTGATTCTATGCGAGTGACTATAGGTACGGGGGCACCATGACCTCATCGGAGTTCGACCAGACAGCAGGGGACTACCCGCCACCACCGGCAGCAAAGCCGTGGTATCGACGGACGCCGGTCATCATCGGCGCCATCGTCGCAGTCTTGGTCGCCGCCTACCTCATCCTCGCCGCAGTCATGGGCGACCGCGTACCGCAGGGCACCAAGGTTGCCGGCGTTGACGTCGGCGGCATGACGAGCAGCGAAGCCGATGCTGCGCTGCATCAGGCCTTCGATTCCCGTCTCGCCGAACCCCTCAAGGTCACGATGGGGGACAAGGACGGGGAACTCGTGCCCGCGGATGCGGGCCTAGGGGTCGATATTGACGCGACGGTCAAGAAGCTCACCGGCTTCACCCTCGACCCGCGCATGGTCTTTGCCCACTTCGTCGGCGGCGCCACGATCGATCCGCGGCTCGCCATTGACGACGAGAAACTCTCCTCAACCCTGACCGCCATCGGGGACTCACTCGCGACGGCCCCGGTGGATGCCAACGTCGTATTCACCGATGGCAAGGCCGAGATCACCGTGCCGAAGGCCGGAACCAAGCTCGATGTGGAAGCGGCAAGCTCGACAGTCCGAGATAACTTCCTGTCCGCGAGCGAATCCATCGATCTACCGACGACGGCGATCGAGCCCGAGATCGGCGCCGACCAGCTGGATGCGGTCAAGCGAGACATCATTGACCCCCTGACCGCCGGCCCCGTTACGGTTAGCGTTGGAGACATCAAGGTCGAGCTCGCCGTCCCCGAGCTCACCGCGCTCGCATCGGTCGACATGGTGGGCAACAAACTGACGCTCGACAGCGACGCGCTCAAGGAGCTCGTGATCGAGAAATCGCCCGAGCTGGGCTCCTCCGGCAAGGACGCCCAGATCATCATGGAGGGCGGCAAGCCCGTCGTCGTGCCCTCCCAGCCCGGCCGCGCCCTGAACAGCGATGATCTCACCGCTAAGGTGACGACGGCCGCGCAGTCGACGGAAAAGACAGCGAACGTCGAACTCACCGAGGCTGAAGCCGAGTTCACGACGGAAGACGCGAACAAGCTGGGCGTGAAGGAAATTATCGGCGAGTTTGATACGCCGCTGACCGCCGATCGGGTCCGCACGAAGAACCTCATCGTGGGTTCCAAGATCATCTCGAACACGCTGATCAAACCGGGCGAGACCTTCTCGTTGCTCAATGCGCTGGGGCCCGTGACCTACGAACGCGGCTTCGTCGACTCCGGCGTCGTCGAGTCGGGCTTTGCCACGAAGGCGCTCGGTGGCGGCCTCTCGCAGCTGTCGACGACGACCTTCAATGCGGCCTTCTTCGGCGGCATGGATCTCGTCGAGTTCCGTCAGCACACCCGCTACTTCTCGCGTTACCCCGAGGGCCGCGAGGCCACGCTGTGGGGACCGAGCCTGGACATGAAGTGGAAGAATCCCACCAACTATGGCGTCCTCGTCGATGCCTACGTCGCGGATAACCGGGTCCACGTGCGCCTCTGGTCCACTAAGACCTTCGAGGTCAAGAGCTGGACGTCGCCGCGCCGCAACCTGACCAGCCCGCAGGTCGTGTACAACCAGCGGCCGGACTGCAAGCCGGAATACGGCACCACCCCGGGCTTCACCGTCGACTTCGGTCGGGAGCGTTACAAGGGTGGCCAATTGCACGACAAGAAGTCGTGGACCTGGACCTACAACGCCTGGCCGATCGTCAAGTGCGGCAAGCCGGAATAGGATAGAGCCACGACCGTTCGGTTCTAAGGAGGACCAGTGACCTACATCATTGCCCAGCCGTGTATCGACATCAAGGATCGCGCGTGCGTCGATGAGTGTCCGGTCGACTGTATCTACGAGGGCGAGCGGATGCTCTACATCCACCCCGACGAATGCGTCGACTGCGGTGCCTGCGAGCCCGTGTGCCCGGTGGAAGCGATCTTCTACGAAGATGACGTGCCGGAAAAGTGGAGCGAATACTACGACGCCAACGTCCAGTTCTTCGACGACATCGGATCGCCCGGTGGCGCCGCCAAGCTCGGCGTCATTCCGAAGGATCACAAGATCATCGCGGACCTGCCGCCCCAAAACCAGGACTAGCGGGTGACCCTGTACGGGGATAGCCTGCCGGACTTCCCCTGGGACAGCCTGGCACCCGCTAAGGAGCGGGCAAGCGCGCACGGATTGATCGACCTATCGATCGGTACGCCCGTCGACCCTACCCCCGAGATCGCCCAGCGCGCCCTCATCGCCGCTGCCGATGCCCCCGGATACCCGACGACCATCGGCACCAGCGAGCTTCGCGAGGCCATCGTCTCCTGGTGGGCTCGGCGGCGCGGAGCCAGCCATCTCAGTGCGGACAATGTCCTACCGACGATCGGCAGCAAAGAGATGGTGGCGCTGCTGCCCGCCCTCCTCGGGCTCGGGAAAGGCGACGTCATCGTCCACCCGGCAACGGCCTATCCTACCTACGACGTGGGCGCACGCCTTGCGGGCGCAACCCCGCACCCGAGCGACGGTGGGCCGGAGACCTGGCCCGCCGCAACACGGCTCGTATGGGTCAATTCCCCGGGAAACCCGCACGGCCACGTTCTTGCGGTCGAGGAACTGCGCGGCATCCTGCGCGTGGCCCGCGAGCGCGGCATCATCGTCGCGTCCGATGAATGCTACGCGGAGCTCGCGATGGCCGAGCCCTACCTGAGCGCCGGCGTACCATCGATCCTTGCCGACGAGGTGTGCGGCGCAGATGCGAGCGGCCTCCTTGCCCTATATTCGCTGTCGAAGCAGTCCAACCTCGCCGGCTACCGCGCCGCCTTCATCTCCGGGGATCGCGGCCTCATCGCCCGTCTCACCCACATTCGCAAGCACGCCGGCTTCCTCGTGCCCGCCCCCGTGCAGCACGCGATGAGCGCGGTCTTGCGCGATGATGCGCACGTCGAAGCCCAGCGCGAAACCTACCGCCGGCGCCGCGAACTGCTCGCGCCAGCAATCGAGAATGCGGGCCTTGCGATCGATCCCGACTGCGTTGCGGGACTCTACCTGTGGGCCCGCCGCCCCGAGGCGGAACCCACCGAGCGCGCGAGCCTGGATCTCGTCAACGAGTTTGCGGATCGCGGGATCCTCGTAGCGCCCGGCTCGTTTTACGGCGCGGCCGGTTTCGGATTCGTCCGAATCGCCCTAAGCGCAAGCGATGAGCAGCTCGCAACCGCCGTCGAACGCTTGAGGTGAGATAGCCCACGGTTTACGTTCCCAGATAGTGGAGCCTCAGCATTACAGACTAGGACTTCTGGCCTACGCTAGAAGGGTGAAGTTGCGCCGAAACCTGGGCGCTGAGCTGTTCCGAGGAGGGAACTGAATGACTGACTCCGAGCTGACACCGGCTACTTTCTCGGTGGACGATAAGACGCTGGAGTTTCCACGTATGAAAGCCACCGAGGGCAACGACGGGGTTTTGATCAGCAACTTGCTGAAGGACACCGGCCTCGTCACCCTCGACAGCGGCTTCGTAAACACCGCATCGTGCGAATCGAAGATCACCTACATCGACGGCGCCGAAGGCATCCTGCGCTACCGCGGTTATCCGATCGACGAGCTGGCGAACAACTCCCGCTTCCTCGAGGTCGCCTACCTGCTGATCTACGGCGACCTGCCGGACATGGACACCTACGCCGCCGTCGTGCGTCGCATCAAGCGCCACCGGCTCCTGCATGAGGACTTCAAGGCCTTCTTCACTGCGTTCCCGTCCAACGGCCACCCCATGGCAATCCTGCAGGCTGGCATCTCGGGCCTGGCCACCTACTACCAGCACACCTTGGACCCGAAGGATCCCTACCAGATCGAGCTCTCGACGGTCCTGCTCATGGCCAAGGTCCCGACGATGATCTCCTACATCTCCCGGCGCGCCCAGGGCCTGCCGCTGATGTACCCGGATTCCTCGCTGCAGTACATCGAGGACTTCATCCGCATGACCTTCGGCATGCCGTATGCCAACCACGATGTGGATCCGATCCTCACCGACGCGCTGAACAAGCTCCTCATCCTGCACGCCGATCACGAGCAGAACTGCTCGACCTCGACGGTGCGCATGGTGGGTTCCTCCGAGGCCAACATTTACGCTTCGGTAGCCGCGGGCGTCGGCGCCCTGTCCGGCCCGCTGCACGGCGGCGCAAACGAAGCCGTGCTGCGCATGCTCTCGAAGATCCAGGAATCGGATATGACCGTCCAGGACTTCGTGAACAAGGTCAAGAACAAGGAAGACGGCGTCCGCCTCATGGGCTTCGGACACCGCGTCTACAAGTCCTACGACCCGCGCGCCTCGATCGCCAAGCAGTCGGCGCACGACGTGCTGGAAAAGCTCGGCAAGTCGAACGAGCAGCTTGACATCGCGATGGAGCTGGAAGAGATTGCGTTGAAGGATGACTACTTCATCGAGCGCAACCTCTACCCGAACGTCGACTTCTACACCGGCCTGATCTACAAGGCGATGGGCTTCCCCGAGGAGATGTTCACCCCGCTGTTCGCGCTGGGCCGCCTGCCCGGCTGGATCGCGCAGTACCGCGAGATGATCACCGACCCGGCCACGAAGATCGGCCGCCCGCGTCAGGTCTACACCGGCGAGACCGAACGCCACTGGATCCCGCGCTCCGAGCGCTAATCCGAGAAAAACCGGGCCACCGTATGCGGTGGCCCGGTTTTTTCGTGCCACACTGAATCCATGCCCGCCATTCTCGTCGTCGATGATGAAGCGACCCTCGCGCAACTGCTTGCGGCAGCGCTGCGCTATGAGGGGTGGGAGGTGGCTACTGCCGCCGACGGATATGAAGCCCTGCGGGTCTTTGACGCGGGCCAGTTCGATGCCGTCGTCCTCGACGTGATGATGCCCAACCTCGACGGGATGCAAACCCTTGCCCGGCTGCGCACACGCGATCCGGCACTACCGGTCTTATTCTTGACCGCGCGCGATGCCGTCGCCGACCGTGTGGCAGGCCTGCGCGCGGGCGCCGATGACTACGTGACCAAACCCTTCGATCTGGATGAGGTTGTCGCTCGAATTGAAGCGCTCCTACGCCGCGCGGGACGGGCGCCAGGTGCTGACGCGAGTCTCATCGTCGGTGAGCTTCGGCTCGAGACCGACTCCCGTGAGGTGTTCGTTGATGGGCAGCTCCTGACGCTCACCCACACCGAATTTGAACTCTTGCGCTATCTCATGGTGAATGAGGGAATTGTGGTGTCCAAGGCGCAGATTCTTGACGCCGTGTGGGAATACGATTTCGGGGGCAGCGGTAACATTGTCGAGCTTTATATTTCCTATTTACGAAAAAAGCTCGCTGGCCATGACTCCTATATCCGTACGGTGCGCGGGGACGGATACATGCTGCGGGCCCCACGATGAAGCGGCGCACGTTGACGAGCCAGCTCGTTGCCGCCGTGCTCGTCCTCATTGCGCTCACTGCCCTTCTCATGGCAGGAGCCGCTCGCGGATCGGTGTCCTTCCTGTTGCAGCGCGAACTGGACGCGAGCGTGCGTCTCGAATTGGCGACGGCGCTCGCCACCCCCGAGGCCGCCGTGGGGCTCGATCGTGGGCCCGGATCGGGTGCGCTGCGCGCGGTGGTGACGGAGACTGGCGGATCTGGGAGCTATGTTGAAGGGCGACGCACTGGCGACCTGACCCCCGCGCAGATCGAGGAGCTGAAAACGAAGCTCAGAGAACCCCAGCGAGGGCGCGACGGGCTGCGCACAATCAGCCTTGCCCAGCTGGGTGACTACCGCATCGCATCCGCTCCGACGGCCACGGGTACCCTCGTCGTCGGCGAATCGCTAGCTCGCATGACACAGGTCGTCACCCGCCTGACGGTTGCGATCCTTGGCATCGGATGTGCTGTGACACTGCTGGCTGGCGGCGGTGGCACGTGGTGGCTGCGACGGCGACTCAGCCCACTGCGCGATGTCGCCGCGGCTGCCCGGGCTGTCGCGCCCGAAGACCTGCTTCGGCCGGATGCTGGGATAACGCGCGCACCCGATCCGGGCCCACGTACCGGTTCCGAGATCGCGGATGTCAGTCATGCACTCAACGAATTGCTCGACACCGTCGAGGAATCGATGAGTGAGCGCGACCGTATCGAGGCGCAACTGCGACAGTTTATCGCCGATGCTTCGCATGAGCTGCGAACGCCGCTCGCCGCAATGTCTGGCTGGACGCAGCTGCTAGCCAAGGATGCGTCAAGTCGCGATGAAGCGCTTACGCATATGCACCTCGAGTCGGAGCGGATGACGAAACTCGTCACCGAGCTGCTCGCGCTCGCGCGCCTCGATCAGTGTGCAGGGGCGGAAACGACCGATCTGACTCCCATCGTGGCCGAAGCTGTGGCGAGATGGAGCGCACCCGCCCATCACCTTGATGTCGACCTTGATCCCAGTGCTGCCATCATTGCGACCAGTGAGGAAACAGCTACTCGACTTGTCACCAACCTGCTGACTAATGCGCACGTCCACACGCCGCCCGGCGCGCGCATCACGGTGAGCCTCGCGCGAGCGGGCACGGATGTTGTCCTCACCGTTACCGACAACGGCCCTGGAGTGCCGGCCGACCTAGCCGGGCGCGTCTTCGATCGCTTCGTCCGGGGGGATGCCTCGCGGGCGCGGATGCACGGCGGCTCAACGGGGTTGGGCCTCGCTATCGCCAAGGCCGCGGCGGCCGACGCCGGGGGAGAACTCACGCTGAGCCCGACCCCGGGTGGCGGCGCGACTTTCACCGCCCGCCTGCCGATCCATAGCTGATTCTTAACTTTGCCACAGCCCGTCCATGGCGGCGCCGGTCATGGTTAAACCATGAACAGATCGATCGCTCAGCTCCTGCGGTTTGCAGGCGTGGGAACCGGCGCGACTGTTCTGCAGGGCCTGATCTATTCAGCCCTAAGCACCATGACAAGCGGGGCTCTCGCGCTCTCCCTTGTGATCTCTACCCTGGCTGCCACGGCCACGCACGCGCGGGTGACCTTTGACGCGCAGCGAGCGAGCCTGAAGCAGCATGCGTTCTCCTTGGTGCTGCTGGTCTTGACCTATCTCACGCAAGATCGTGCGCTCCAGGCTGGCGCAGCCTTAGGTCTCACCTCGGCGACGCAGCATGCCGTCCTCCTCGTTTTCATCTCCGCACTCATTGGAATCGCGCGCTTTTTCACGATGCGCGCCTGGTTTACCGAAGGATCATCATGACTAACACCTCCGAAAACTCCCGCTCGTTAAGCATCTGGTACACCCTGGGTGCCATCGCCATGGGGCTCACCGGCCTGCTCTTCGCCGTGCTGCTGTGTCGAGGCGGCCTGCCCACCCTGATGGCCGGGGCGCTCGTGCTGATCGCCGCCATCATGGCCGTTGTCAGCCTCATCATGCTCGCTGCCAGTGGCCGCCGCCGCAAGCTGCTGACCGCCCTGGCGGCTATTGGAGCTGGCTTCGCCCTAGTCGTCACACCCATTGCCCTCGCAGCCGGTACCGCTGGGCATGAGCGTGGCCCGCGAATCGGCTTCGAGCGCGAATCCCACCGCAGCGGGTGCCCGGTGGATCGCCCCAACCCAACCGAGACCTCGATACGATAGCGACATGCTAGAAATCGCCGTACAAGACCCAGCTGGCGCCCGCACCGCCCATGCCGGCGGTGCGGATCGCGTCGAAGTCTGCAGCGCCCTGGTCACGGGCGGCCTCACCCCATCGCTCGCCATCATCGAAGCGAGCGTCGCGACCGGCATCGACGCCGTCGTCCTCATCCGCCCGCGCCCGGGCGACTTCGAGCTGAGCGATGAGGAAATCGAGGTGTGCACCCGCGATATCATGCTCGCCCTTCAAGCCGGAGCGCGCGGCGTCGTCATCGGGGCCCTGCGCGACGGCGGCCTCAATGCCGCGGCGATCCGAACCTGGCGCGACGCGGCGCTTACCGTCACGCCCGATGCGCAGATCGTTGTGCACCGGTGCGTCGATGTCCTGCTAGGTGAGGGGCTGCAGCCGGAGCGCTTGCTCGATCAGTTGGCGGATATCGGCGGGATTACGCGCATCCTTACTTCGGGTGGGGCGCAGTCCTGCCGCGAGGGCATCGATGCGCTGGCCGCTCTCGCTGCCGGCAGTGACATCGAGATCCTGGCCGGCGGCGGCCTGAGGCCCGAGGACATTCCCGCGCTCGCGAGCCGAGGGATTTCGCAGTTCCACCTCTCGGCCCGTCGTAGCCGCACGGGTGGCCCATCAGGACCCGGCGGGGGAGCGGCCTCCTATGACGTGACGGACGAGGAGCTCGTGCGCGCGGCCGTTAGTCGTGCAGCGCTGAATTAAGTTCGACGCGGCCCTCGCGCGGCAGCGCCCGCACCTGTCCGGTCAGGGAATGGCGCAGGTAGAGCAGTCCGCTCGCGCCGGAAAGCTCTCGAGCCGAGCACACCGTTTCGTCGGCGAGCCGCACCTTGGTGCCCGGCGTGACGTACAGGCCGGCCTCGACGACGCAGTCATCGCCCAGCGAGATCCCGACTCCAGCGTTCGCGCCGATGAGGCATCGCTTGCCGATGGTGATGCGCTCCTTGCCGCCGCCGGAGAGCGTCCCCATGATGGAGGCGCCGCCACCAATATCGCTTCCGTCATCGACGGTCGCGCCCTGGGAGATCCGGCCCTCAACCATCGAGCGGCCCAGCGTTCCCGCGTTGTAGTTGACGAAACCCTCGTGCATGACCGTCGTGCCGGCCGCTAGGTGAGCCCCGAGGCGCACCCGATCCGCATCGGCGATCCGCACCCCGTCCGGCAGCACATAATCGACCATGCGCGGAATCTTGTCGACGCAGTGCACTCGGGGAGCGACCCCGCGATTGCGCACCCGCAGCCGCGCCCGCAGGGATTCGAAATCCTCCCGGCGGCACGGGCCAGCATCCGTGAACACGACCGTCGGCAGGATGTCGAACAGCCCATCGAGGTTGACCTCATTGGGGGCGAGCAAGCGGCGCGAGAGCAGATGGAGCCGCAAGTAGACGTCCGGGACGTCGCTCGGGGCGAGCTCGAGATCGGAAAACGTCGCGATGCGCCTCGTGCGCACCCGCCGGATCGGATCCTCCGACTCATCGATGCCGACGTGATCGGAGGCGTGCGGTCCCAGCTTTGGCTCGGGAAACCACACGTCGAGGACCTGATCATCGTCCGTGATCGTCGCCAGTCCCGTACCCGATGCCACACGCGTGCCGCCAATAAGCGGCGAAGAACTCTCCATGAACCAAGCGTAGTGCGCCTCACAGCGCGCGTGGAAGGGCCGTTAGTCCAGTTCTCGCCGAAGGCTGCCCGAGCCCGCGACGGCCAGCACCCAGGGCGCCAGGCGTTCGGTCAGTTCCCGGTCGCTCGTGACCGCGAGGACGATGTCACCCGCCTCGGCCGCAGCGCGGGCCTGCGCCACGATCTCGTCATCGCCCGAACCGCTTGCCGCAACGATCCGCACACCCTGAACGTCAACGCCGCGCGCTTGGCCTTCGACGACGGCGAGGACCTCGGGGAACAGGCGGCTGAGTTCGCTCGTGAACGGCGCCGCGGCAACCGAGTCGAGCTCGCTTAAGGAGCGGGCCAGGCGCTGCGTCGCCCCGGCGCGGTCGCGCCACCAGCCATCGGGCCGCGAGCCGAGCAGGTTTGCCATATCGACAATCAGCGTGATCGGCCGCAGGTAGCGCCGCAGCAGCGGCCACGCGTCCTCGAAGGCCGGAAGCAGCGCCAGGTGCGATACGGATTCCATCGGCACCCAGCGCACATCGAGCGATTCGCCATCGCCGATCCCGCCCGCTTGCTGCGCGATGTCCTCGGCGATGACCGTCGTATAGCTCCAATCGGGGTGAGTCAGCTCGTGGGTGGCCCACACGCGGCAGCCGTGCGGCGAGATGAGTGCTTCCTCCGCGGCCTCGCGCAGTGCCGCGCCGATCGCGTCCTCCTGGCTTGCCCGCGCACCTCCGGGCAGCCCCCACGTCCCACCGAAGTGCGAGAAGGGCGCGCGATGCTGCAGCAGCACCTCGGTACCCGCCGCGCGCCACAGCAACAGGCCAGCTGCCCCGTTCGCGCCCCAGTGTTTGGCGCCGCAGCCGCACTGCACCCAGCGGTCGGCGTCGTGATGGTGGATATCCCCGGGAACGTCAGCCATATCTCCAGCATGTCACGCAAGCGCTGGCGGGGCCGGGCAATTAGTCGGCCCGCGAGGTCGAGCGGGAAAACGCGTCGACGTCGATCGGCTGCCAGTGATCCATCAGCTCGGCGATATAGCGGGCCGTAGCGAGCGCGTTATCGACGACCGGCTCGGTGGCCGCCCACTGCTCGAGCGTGAGCCAGCGCAGCTCCTCGGATTCGCCCTCGGCGGGCGCGCCGGCCGGCTCACCATCGGCAAGCAGCGCGTAGGCGAGGTCGGAATGGAAGTGATCGCCCGAGATCTGATGCGTATTGACGAGCGCGGGCAGCGGGTGGACGGTGAACCCGGGCAGCTCGATTTGTGGCGGCGGGCCGGGCTGCAGCACCCGCAGCTGACGCGCGCGGTAGCCGGTTTCTTCCTTCACCTCGCGGATCAGCGCCTGCCAGGGGTTTTCGATCGGCTCGATGTGGCCGCCCGGCTGCAAGAGCGAGCGAAACCGCCGATGGCGATGGAGCAGGATTTCGCGCGTGGACGGGCGAAAGATGAACGCCGAGACCGTCTGATCGTGCCCGCCGGGCATCGTGAAAATGTGCGGCATTATTCGATCGTTGCCAGGACTTGGCCGCCGGAGACCTGCTCGCCCGGCGCCACGGATAGCCCTGTGACGACGCCATCGCAGGGGGCGGTGAGCGGCTGCTCCATCTTCATCGCTTCCACGACGACGATGAGGTCACCGGCCGCGACACTCTCGCCATTGGCGACGGCCAAGCGAACGACGGAGGCCTGCATGGGCGCTGAGATCGCATTGCCGGAGGCCGCCGCGGGCGCTGCCGAGCGCCGCCGCCGCTTGCCGCGCTGCAGGCCCGCGGCCGTGCGCGAAATGCCGAGCCCCGCGGGCAGCACGACCTCCAGGCGCTTGCCGCCGACCTCGACGACGACGCGCTCGGTCTCGGCGAGCTCCTCTGCCGCCGGCTCCGGCATGACGCCCGGAAGGCGGGAAAGCGTCTCGGCAAACTCGGTTTCGATCCACGTCGTGTAGACGCCGAACTCGCCGCCCTCGGCGGTGAACTCGGGCGCATGCAGCACCGCGTTATGGAACGGCAGCACCGTCGGAATGCCTTCGACGACGGCCTCCGCGACGGCCCGCCGCGCCTTGGCGAGGGCGGCTTCGCGATCCGCGCCGTGCACGATGATCTTGGCGATCATCGAATCGAAATTGCCGGAGACGACCGAACCGGCCTTCACGCCCGCATCGATGCGAACGCCCGGCCCGCCCGGCCACAGCAGCTCGGTGATGGTGCCCGGCGCCGGTATGAAGGAACGTGCCGGATCCTCGCCATTGATCCGCAGCTCGATCGCGTGCCCGCGCGTGGGCACCTCCTCATAGCCCAGTTCTTGGCCGTCGGCGATGCGCAGCTGTTCGGCGACGAGATCCAGCCCGGTGATCTCCTCGGTCGCGGGATGCTCGACCTGCAGGCGCGTGTTGACCTCCAGGAAGGACAGCGTCCCGTCGGCGCCGATGAGGAACTCGCACGTGCCCGCGCCCACGTAGCCCGCCTCACGCAGGATCGCGCGGGAGGCCGCAGCCAGCCGCTCGCGCTGCTCGGCCGTAAGGAAGGGCGCCGGTGCCTCTTCGATGAGTTTTTGGTGGCGACGCTGCAGCGAGCAGTCGCGCGTGGAGAGCACGGCGACGGTGCCGTGCATATCGGCCAGGCACTGCGTCTCGACGTGGCGGGGCTTATCGAGGAAGCGCTCGACGAAGCATTCGCCGCGGCCGAAGGCCGCCGTCGCCTCCCGCACCGCGGAGTCGAATAGCTCGGGGATTTCCGCCAGTGTGCGTGCTACTTTCAGCCCGCGTCCGCCGCCGCCATAGGCAGCCTTGATCGCCACCGGCAGGCCGTGTTCGCGCGCGAAGTCGACGACCTCATCGGCGCTCGCCACCGGATCGGGCGTGCCGGGCACGAGGGGCGCGCCGACCTTCTCGGCGATGTGGCGCGCCGAGACTTTATCGCCGAGCGCCTCGATAGCCTCCGGCGGCGGGCCGATCCACGTCAGGCCCGCCTCGATGACGGTCCGCGCGAAGTCCGCCCGCTCGGAGAGGAAGCCGTAGCCCGGGTGGATCGCGCTCGCACCGGCGCGCCGCGCGATCTCAAGGATCCGATCGGCGTTCAGGTACGTCTCAGCGGCGCTCACTCCGCCGAGCGCGTAGGCGTCATCGGCCATGAGCGTATGCATGGCGCCGCGGTCGCCGTCGGAGTAGACAGCGATGGTGCGAATACCGAGCTCACGGCAGGTGCGAATGATGCGCACCGCGATCTCGCCGCGATTAGCGATCAGGATCATCTGGGCCTCCTCAACCTAACTTGCCTACGGTATCGCCCTATCTCGCTCGCGACGCCCTCAGCACGGGGGCGCTCGGCAGTTTCTCGATAAGCCGAGGCCGAGCGCGCGTGAGTTTGTAGGTAATCACGAAGCCCATAGCTCGGTGATGTCCGTGCCGGCCTGCGCGAGGAGGCTGCGCAGCGCGGGCAGCGAAAGCCCGAGGACGTTGTGGTGATCGCCCTCGATGCGCTCGATGAACGGACCGCCATAACCCTCGAGCGTGAAGGAACCCGCGACGGCGAGCGGCTCACCGGTGGCGACGTAGGCGTCGATCTCGGCGGGCGTGAGCTTCGCGACGACGACGCTCGAGGCGCGCGGCTCCTCAAAGATCCGCCTTTCGCCGTCGATGACGACGAGGCAGTGGCCCGTGTGGAGCGTACCGGTGCGCTCCGACATCGCGGCGAGGCGCTTGCGCGCCCGCGCCCGGGTATGGGGCTTACCGAGCGCTTTGCCGTCGAGCTCGAAGAGCGAATCGCAGCCGAGGACCGCGACGGGCCCGTCGCCGCGCACGCGTTCGGCCACATCGAGCGCCTTCGCGCGCGCGAGCACGCTGACCTTTGCCGGCAGATCGAGCTCGGCGCGCCGGGTGGCGGCCTCCAGCTCCGCGCGCGCGAGCACCGCATCCTCGTTCACGGTGGAGGGCAGCACCTCGTGCACGATGTGTGCAGCCTCAAGCACCGCGCGCCGAGAGGGGGAGGTGGAGGCGAGGATCAGCCGCATAGCTCAGCTCGCAGCAGGTCGAGCCCGATGGAACCGAGGCTCAACGCCCGGCGGTGGAAATCGCGCAGCTCGCCCGAGCGTGCCTGCAGCCACAGCCGTTCACCGATCTTGTAGCTGGGTGCCTGGCCGGGCCAGCCGAGGTAGCGATCGAGCTCGAAGGCCAGGATCTGCTTGTCCATATTCGCGTTGGCGACAAGGAAATGCCAGGCCTTTTCGGCGTCCCAGGTTCCGCCCTGCGGGAAGGGCTTACCCAGGTGTACGCCGATATCAAGGACGACGCGCGCCGCCCGCAGCCGCTGCGCGTCGAGCATCCCCATGCGTTCGCCCGGCTCCGAGAGGAACCCGAGATCGGCCATGAGCCGTTCGGCATACAGCGCCCAGCCCTCGCCGTGGCCCGAAATCCAGCAGTATTGGCGGCGCCAGAGGTTGAGTTCTTCCTTGCGCAGCACCGTCTGCGCGATCTGCAGGTGATGGCCGGGCACGCCCTCGTGGTAGACGGTCGTCTTTTCTCGCCACGTCGTAAACTCCGTGACGCCCGCGGGCACGGACCACCACATGCGTCCGGGGCGGGAGAAATCGTCCGACGGGCCGGTGTAGTAGATGCCGCCGGTCTGCGTCGGCGCGATCTTGCATTCCAGGGTGCGGATCTCATCGGGAATCTCGAACTGCTCGGCGCCGAGCGCCGCGATCGCCTCATCGGAAGTCTGCTGCATCCAGGCCTGCAGCGCATCGGTGCCGTGCAGCAGCCGGTCCGGCTCCTTATCGAGCTGCGCCATCGCCTGCGCGATCGTCGTGCCCGGGCCGTAGAGTTCGGCCGCGCACGCCTCCTGCTGCGCGATGATCTGCTCGAGTTCGCTCAGCCCCCACTCATACGTCTCATCGAGGTCGACGCTCGCTCCGAGGAAGTAGCGCGAAAACCGCTCGTAGCGCTCGCGGCCCACGCCATCGTCCTCGGGGGCGCGCAGCGCGAGGTGCTCGGATAGGTACTGTGCGAGATCGGCGTAGGCCTGGCGGGCGTCCTTCGCCCCGATTTCCAGGGCGCGCCGGGTGGGCTCGCTCGCGTCCGCACCGCGCACGAGGTTCGTCACCATCGAGTGATCCAAATCGGCGAGATCGTCGGCCTGCTTGATGACGGCCTCGATCTGGCGCAGCGGCGCGATCCGGCCGGCGGCGGCCGCCTCGCTCAGGGATTGCTGATAGGACTCCAGCGCTGCGGGGATGGCGCTTAGGCGTTCGGCGATCGCTTGCCAATGCTCCTCGGTCTCGGTTGGCATGAGGGCGAAGACGTCGCGCATCTCCTGGGCGGGCGAGGCGATGACGTTGAGCTCACCGAGCCGCTCCGTAGCGAGCTCGAGCTCGATGGTGAGCCGCTCGGTCATCGCCGCTTTCGTCACGCGGTCGACGTCGTCTTCCGGCTCGATTTTGGAAATGCGCGATAGCACGTCGCGGCGCAGCTGGGCGCGCGCCTCGTGCCCGGCGGGGGAGTAATCAGGCATCAGGTGGTCATGGCCCGGGATACCGAGCGCGGTGGCCTCCGTGGGCGCGAGCGCTACGGCGTCGTAAACGAAGGCATCGGCGATCTCATCGAGGCGAGTTCTTTGGCGTGTTCTCACGCCCACAGTTTAGTCGCGCCAGCGCCAGGCTTCGGAAGTGTCTCGCGCGCCCGGGCGTGCGCGGCGCTGCCATTCGCTCGTGCGTTGCTGCTCAGGTGCTGGCACGCTCGCGATACCGGCGATGAGGGCGGCGAGCTCTGCGCTGTCGGGGGTGCCGGAAACGACCTTGATCATAGCGGGATGTTCCCGTGCTTGCGGTCGGGCCGGGCGACGCGCTTGGTGCGCAGCGCCCGCAGCGCCTTGGCGACCTCGACGCGCGTTTCGGCGGGCTCGATGACGGCGTCGATGAAGCCGCGAGCGGCCGCCTCCCACGGGTTGATGAGGGCGTCTTCGTATTCGGCGACGAGGCGGGCGCGCTCGGCCTCGACGTCGCCACCGGCCTGCTCGACCTGCTTCAGCGCCCCGCGCTGGACGATGTTGACCGCGCCGGCCGCGCCCATGACCGCGACCTGCGCCGTCGGCCACGCGAGGTTGACGTCGGCCCCGAGGAGCTTGGAGCCCATGACGATATAGGCGCCGCCGTAGGCCTTGCGGGTAATGACGGTCACGAGCGGGACGGTCGCCTCAGCGTAGGCGTAAATGAGTTTCGCGCCGCGCCGGATGATGCCGTTCCACTCCTGATCGGTGCCTGGCAGGAAGCCCGGGACGTCGACGAAGGTGAGGACCGGGATGTTGAAGGCGTCGCACGTGCGCACAAACCGCGCGGCCTTTTCCGCCGCGTCGATATCGAGCGTGCCGGCCATCTGGCTCGGCTGGTTGGCGACGACGCCGACGGGGTTGCCCTCGATATGGGTGAAGGCGCACACGATGTTCGGCGCGAAGTCCTCCTGCACGAGGAGCATGTCGCCGTCGTCGACGACAGATGCGATCACCTCGCACATGTCATAGGGGGCGTTATCCGAATCCGGCACGATCGTATTGAGCGCGGCATCGCCCTCGGTATCGGCGGTGGCGGCGGGCCAGGCGGGCGGATCGCTCAGGTTGTTCGATGGGAGGTAGGTGAGCAGGTCGCGCACGAGATCGAAGGCGTCGGACTCGTCCTCGGCCCGGAAGTGGGAGACGCCGGAGCGCGTCGTGTGGGCGCTCGCGCCGCCGAGCTCATCGAAGCCGACGTCCTCGCCGGTGACGGCGCGGATGACGTCCGGGCCGGTGATGAACATGTGCGAGGTTTTGTCCACCATGACGATGAAGTCGGTGAGCGCGGGGGAGTAGACGGCGCCCCCGGCCGAGGGGCCCATGATGAGCGAGATCTGCGGGATGACGCCGGAAGCCGCGACGTTGCGGCGGAAGATCTCGGCGAACTGCGTCAGGGAGGCGACGCCCTCCTGGATGCGCGCGCCGCCGCCATCGGAAATGCCGATGCACGGCACGCCGGTGCGCACCGCGAGGTCCATGACCTTCGTGATTTTTTGGCCGTGCACCTCGCCAAGCGAGCCCCCGAAGGCGGAAAAGTCCTGGCTCCACACGCACACATTGCGGCCATCGATCGTGCCGTAGCCCGCGACGACGCCGTCGCCCGGGATGACCTTCTTGTCTAGGCCGAACTGGTGGCAGCGGTGGGTGGCGAACGCATCGAGCTCGACGAAACTGCCCGGATCGAGCAGCTCCTCGATGCGCGAGCGGGCGCTGCCCTTGCCGCGCGCCGACTGCTTGGCAAGCGCCGCGGCGGCGAGCTCCTCGCTGCGATCGCGGCGGGCCCGCAGCTCGGCGAGCTTTTCGGCGGTGGTGGCGGGTTTAGTACTCACCTTGGCAGCCTACGGCGAGGATCCGGGCCTGCCTATCACCAACGTGACCGAGTCACGCGATCGGAATTGTAGACTGCCCACAAAGGCGGGAGCGAAATGATTACTTTTGTGGCGCAGGCCGGTTCGACGAATACCGACGTGGCGGCGCTGTTGCAGGCCGGGGAGCGGGCGCTGCCCTTTGCCCTTGCCACCTTCGACCAGCGGGCGGGCCGCGGGCGCGCCGGCGCCCCCTGGGTAAGTGCGCCCGGGCGCGGGCTCGCGATGTCGATCGCGCTGGCGGCGCCCCAGGTGCAGCCGAGCGTCGTGCATCCCGTGGGCCTTGCGGTGCGCGATGCGCTGCGCGCCCGCACGGGCGCACCCGTGGGCTTGGCGTGGCCCAACGACATCGTCATCGCCGCCGAGCAGGAGGTCGAAGGCTGGGGGCGATGGCGTAAAATCGCCGGGATCCTGTGCGAGTGGCACGCCGGGGCGATCATCGCCGGCATCGGCGTGAACCTCGCCTATCCGCCCGAGCAACAGCCCTCGCCGTGGGCGACGTCGCTGTACCCGCCGGACGCCGACGCCGAGCTCCTGGGGCGCGAGCTCGCGAGCGATATCGCGGACCGCGCCGTCGCCGCCGTCGAGACCTGGCGCGCGCACGATGGCGACCTTACCTATCTGCTCGAAGACATCGACGCCGCGAGCGCCTGGCGCGGGCAGCAGGTGCGCGCCAGGCAGGGGGAGACCGAGCTCGCGGGCGTCTTCCTTGGCGTCGAGCCCGATGGTGCGGCGCGGATCGGCACGCCGAGCGGCATCGAGCGCTGGATCTCGGGCGAGGTGCGGCACGTGCGCGTGTGACGGCCACTACACTGGTGACGTGACATCAGAGAACCTGGACACCGTCGAATATCACGTCAACCGGCTGCTCGGCGGCGCACCGTCGCTCACCATCACCGAGGTGGCCGAGCGCGTCGGCGTCGACGTGAGTTTCGTGCGCACCTTCTGGCGCGCCATGGGGTTCGCGACCGTCACGGAGGCCGACGTCGTCTTCACCGAGGCGGACGTGCAGGCCGTGCGCACCTGGCGCGAGCTGCTCGCGCGCGGGCGCGTGGACGAGCGCACCGCCGTCTCGCTGCTGCGCGCCGAATCGCACATCACCGATCGGCTCGTGCTGTGGCAGGTCGAGGCCCTCATCGACGACGTCGCGCGCCGGCTCAACCTCGATGACACCTCGGCCAGGCTCGTCGTCCTCGATCACATCAGCGACGATTTCGAGTTGCTTAGCGAACAGCTCGCCTACTCCTGGCGGCGCCAACTCGCCGCGCTCGCCACCCGCATCAACGCCGAGGTCGCCCAGCGCAGCGCCGACGATGACCTGTCCAAGCTGCCGCTGAAGCGCGCGCTCGGTTTCGTCGACATGGTGGAATACACCCGCCGCTCGCGCACGCTCGATGTCACGCAGCTGACCGAGCTCATCCAGGGATTCGAATTCATCGCCCGCGACGTCATCACCTCCGAGGGCGGGCGGATCGTGAAGACCATCGGCGATGCGGTGCTCTATATCGCCGACGACCTCGACACCGGGGCGCGGATCGTCCTCAGCCTCATCGAGGCGCTGAAGGCCGATCCGCGCCTGCCCCCGGTGCGGGCCTCGCTTGTGCAGGGCCGCGTCGTCTCGCATTCGGGCGATATTTTCGGGCCCGTCGTCAACGTCGCCTCGCGGCTCGCCGATATCGCGCTGCCCGGTACGGTGCTCATGGATGAGACGACGGCGGCGCTGCTGCAGGCAAGCGAGACCGGCCACGAATACGACCTGTCGCCGCGGCCCGTGGTCGAGGTCCAGGGGCTGGGCGAAATTCGGCCCGTAGAACTGCGGAAAAAGCCCGAATACGAGTCGGACGATTAACGCGAGACGCGTCAGACTTGACCAATTCTTGAACTTTGGCGTTACCATGGTGACGTGACTAACGTTCTGCTTGTTGAAGATGATCCGGCGATCGCCGAGCCGCTGGCTCGCGCCTTCGGCCGAGAGGGTTACGATGTGCGCCACCACGGCACCGGCCAGGGCGCCATCGACGATATTGCTGACACGGATCTCGTCGTCCTGGATCTCGGGCTGCCGGACATGGACGGCCTGGACGTTGCGCGCTGGATCCGCAACCAGGGGCTCGCCACGCCGATCCTCGTGCTGACCGCCCGCGCCGATGAGGTCGACCTCGTCGTCGGGCTCGACGCCGGCGCTGATGACTACGTGACCAAGCCCTTCCGGCTGGCAGAACTGCTGGCGCGCGTGCGGGCGCTGCTGCGCCGCTCGCACGGCGATCTGACCGACGAGGACGAGCTGAGCGCGCAGGACGTGCGCGTCGACGTCGGGGCGCATCGCGCCTTCCAGGGCAAGCGCGAACTGCAGCTGACCGCCAAGGAATTCGAACTGCTGCGCGTGCTCGTGCGCGATGCGGGCGTCGTCGTCGAACGCGATGCGCTCATGCGAGAGGTCTGGGGCACCGACCCGTCGGGCTCGACCAAGACGCTCGATATGCACGTCTCGTGGCTGCGCCGCAAGCTCGGCGATGACGCGAACGATCCCACGTACATTTCCACCGTGCGCGGGATGGGCTTTAGGTTCGAAACGGCCGCGGGCTAAGGCATGCAACGCCGCGCGGTCATCATGACCGTGCTGGCAGTGCTGGTAGCCGTCACGCTGATCGGACTGCCGCTTGCCATCATCGGTCCGCTAGCCGTCTACAACTCCGAGCAGTCGGCGCTGGAGTTGCGGGCGGCTTCGCTCATGCGCACCGTCGAACGCCGGATCGCGCATTCGGAGGACATTACCGACGGCCTGCTGCACCCGTGGGTGGGGCGCGAGGGGCAAAACCCGGCCTATATCGAGCTGCGGCTCGACGATGGGCGCGTGCTCGCGGCCGGGGACCCGATCGCCGGCAATGTGCTGCGCGCGACGCAGTCCTCGCCCTCGGGCGTCGACCTGCTCATGGAGGTCTCCACCGGGCGCGTCATCCTGCACTCGCTCTACGTCGAAGGCTTCATCCTGTTCGGGACCTCGATCGCCTTCCTCATTGCCGTCATGGTGGCGCGGCGGCAAGCCCGCAAGATCGCGGCGCCGCTCATCTACCTGGCGGCGAGCGCCGAACAGCTCGGCAGCGGCCAGGCGCGCCCGCGGCTGCGGCCGAGCGGCATTGAGGAGATCGACCTCATTCAGGCCGAGCTCGTGCGCACCGCCGAGCGGATGGCCGGCCGGCTCGCGGCCGAGCGCCAATTCGCGGCCGACGCCTCCCACCAGCTGCGCACCCCGCTGACGGCGCTGTCGATGCGGCTGGAAGAAATCGAACTGCTCGCTACCGACGATGAGGTGCGCGAGGAGGCGGGCGTGTGCCTGGAACAGGTCGAACGCCTGACCGGCGTCGTCGAAGAACTGCTGAAGACCTCGCGCTCCTCTTCGGGCGGGACGACGGAGGCGATCTCGCTCGCGGACGTCTTCGACCAACAGCGCGATGAATGGGAGCGGCCCTTTGCCAAGGCCGGCCGCGAGCTCGTCTTTACGCACGGCACCGATCGGCTGGCGCTCGCGACCCCCGGTTCGGTCGCCCAGGTGCTAGCAACCCTGCTGGAAAACTCGCTCAAGTACGGCGGTGGCACGACGACGGTGAGCTCGCGCGCGGCCTCGGGCAAGGGCGTCTTTATCGATGTGGCCGATGAGGGCGAAGGGGTCAGCGACGAGCTCGCGCCCGATATTTTCTCCAAGCACGTGTCGGGCAAGGGCGGCACCGGTCTCGGGCTCGCGCTCGCTAAGGACCTGGCGTCATCGGATGGCGGGCGCCTCGAGCTTTCGCAGCGTCGGCCGCCCATTTTCACGCTGTTTCTTAACGGCGTACCGGCCTCGCTCAATCCTGATGCGGTACTGCCGCAGGGCTCGTTTGTTTCGGTGGGGCGTCGTCGGCGTCGCCGGTAAAAACCACGTAGCGGTAGCACACGTAGCGAAAAATCGTGCCAAGGCCCACGCCGATGATGTTGCCAGCGATGTTGTCGGCGAGCTGCGAGGTGTAGCCAAGGACGTAGCGGGAGGTCCACAGTGTCGCGGCGGCGACGAGGATGCCGCCCGCGTTGACGAGCAGGAACATGACGAGTTCGCGCCCGGGCGTGGAGCGTTTGGCGTCGGCGAAGGTCCAGTATCGGTTGCCGACCCACGCGAAGAGGGTGGCGACGCAGGCGGACAGGATTTTAGCGGTGACGGGGTGCGGGCCAAGGACTTCGCCGGGGCCGTAGACGAGGAGGTTAAAGCCGCCCGCGTCGATAATGTAGGCGAGACCGCCGACAGCGCCGAATTTTGCGAGTTCCACGAACCACTGACGCAAGGTCTGTCGCCGGCGCGGCCGGGCGGGGGTGGTGGAAGTCGGCACGAAGGCAGCCTAGCGCGGTATCTTACAAAGCGTGAAGTCCAATGTCGTCGCCGTGATCGGGGGCGGGCAACTCGCCCGCATGATGCAGCAGGCCGCCGGCCCGCTCGATGTGCGCCTGCGGGCGCTCGTCGAGGCCGCCGATGGCGCCACCGCGCAGGTGGTTCCGGAGTCCTTTGTCGGTGATCCGAGCGATGAGGAGGCCGTGCGCGCGCTGCTTGCGGCCGATGGGGCATCGCGCCTCGCGCTGACGTTCGAGCACGAGCATCAAGACACCGACTTGCTGCAGCGCCTTGCCGCCGAGGGGGTTTCCGTCCAGCCACCCCCGGACGCGCTGCTGTACGCGCGCGACAAGCTGAAGATGCGCGAGCGCCTCAGCGCGCTCGGCGCGCCCGTTCCGGACTGGGCGATCATCAGCTCGGCAAGCGATCTTGATGAGTTCCTCGCGGGCCACGACGGCGAAGCGATCGTGAAGACCGCACGCGGCGGATATGACGGCAAGGGCGTGCGCCTCGTGACCGACGTGGAGGACATCGCCGATTGGCTCGCGGGCGATATCGAGCTCATTGCCGAGGAGAAGGTCCCCTTCGATATGGAGGTCGCGGCCCTGCTCGCGCGCCGGCCATCGGGCGAGATGCGGCACTGGGAGCTGACGCAAACGATCCAGGAAGACGGCGTGTGCGCCGTCGCGATCGCGCCCGCGCCCGAGGTGAGTGGCGAACTACGAGCCGAAGCACGCCGCATCGCCGAACTCATCGCCGAGGGGCTCGGCGTCACGGGTGTGCTCGCCGTCGAAATGTTCGTCACGGGCTCGCGCCTGCTCGTCAACGAGCTCGCCATGCGCCCGCACAATTCCGGCCACTGGACGATCGAGGGTGCGACGACGAGCCAGTTCGAACAGCACCTGCGCGCAGTGCTCGATTTGCCGCTCGGCGCCACCGGCATGCGCGCCCCGCACGCCGTCATGACCAACGTGCTCGGCTCGGAGCTTTCCGACCCGGCCGAGGCCTACCCCGAGGTCATGGCGCACCTGAGCGAGGTCAAGGTGCACCTGTACGGCAAGGGCGTGCGGCCCGGGCGCAAGCTTGGGCACGTCAGCGCCATCGGCGATGATCTTGCCGTCCTGACCGAGCGCACCGCAGCTGCCGCCGCCTTGCTGCGCGGCGAAAGGAGAGACAAATGAGCGTTGGCATCATCATGGGGTCCGACTCGGATTGGCCGACGATGAAGGACGCCGCCGACGTCCTGGCAGACTTCGGCATCGAGTATGAGGCGCGCGTCGTCTCGGCGCACCGCATGCCCGAGGACATGATCGCCTATGGCAAGCAGGCCGCCGAGCGTGGCCTGAAGGTCATCATCGCGGGCGCCGGGGGAGCGGCCCACCTGCCGGGCATGATCGCCTCCGTCACGACACTGCCGGTCATCGGAGTGCCGGTGCCGCTGAAATACCTGGACGGGATGGACTCCTTGCTGTCTATCGTCCAGATGCCGGGCGGCGTGCCCGTTGCCACCGTCTCGATCGGCGGCGCGAAGAACGCGGGCCTGCTCGCCGCGCGCATCATCGGTGCCTTCGACGAGACCGTCGCTCGCGCGATGGCCGACTACCAGGTCGGACTGCGGGAAGTAGCGATCGAGAAGGGCCGCAAACTCGACGAACACCATCAATCAAAAACGCACAATTACTAACAAATAAGCCGCGGGTGCGCTACGCTGAAGCTATGACAGTTCTCGTAGCAGGAGGCGCCGGCTACATCGGCGCGCACGTCGTCGATCTTCTTCTCAAGCGCGGTGAAAAGGTCGTCATCGTCGATGACTTTTCCACCTCCACCCGCGATCGGGTGGCCGACCTCGACTACGTCGAGATGGACCTGGCCGTAGGCGACGCGGAAGACCGCCTCGTGGGCATCATGACCGAGCGCGGCGTCGATTCCGTCATCCACTTTGCCGCCCGCAAGCAGGTCGGCGAATCCGTGGAAAAGCCCGCGTGGTACTACCAGCAAAACGTCGGCGGCCTCGCCAACATGCTCGCCGCGATGGAACGCGCGAAGGTCGACGTCATGATCTTTTCCTCCTCCGCGGCCGTCTACGGCATGCCCGAAGCCGAGATGGTCTCTGAGGACGTCACGTGCCGCCCGATCAACCCCTATGGCGAAACCAAGCTCATCGGCGAATGGATGATGGCCGACTGCGAGCGCGCCTGGGGCCTGAAGTGGGCGGGGCTGCGCTACTTCAACGTCGCGGGTGCCGGCAGCGAAAAGCTCGGCGACCCGGCGGTCTTGAACCTCATCCCGATGGTCTTCGAGCGGCTCGAGGCCGGCAAGACCCCGCTGATCTTCGGCGACGACTACCCGACGGAGGACGGTACCTGCATCCGCGACTACATCCACGTCGTGGACCTCGCCGATGCCCACATCACCGCGCTCGATGCCCTGCGCAGCGAGACCCCGCCCGCTGAGCACGTCTTCAACGTCGGTACCGGCGAAGGCTCCTCGGTCGCCGAGGTCATTGAGATGGTCGGCGAGGTCACCGGACTGGACGCCACCCCCGAGATCAAGCCGCGCCGCGCCGGCGATCCGCCCAAGCTCATCGCCAAGGCCGACCGCATTCGCGAGCACCTCGGCTGGGCCGCAACCCACGATCTGAAGGACATGGTGGACTCGGCCTGGCAGGCATGGCGCGCCCAGCACTGACATAATCGGGGCGTGAAAAACTTCGATCTCGCCATCATCGGCACCGGCTCCGGAAACGCCCTCCCGCCCGAATTCGACGATCTCGAAATCGCGCTGATCGAAGAAGGCCGCTTCGGTGGCACCTGCCTGAACGTCGGGTGCATCCCGACGAAGATGTTCGTCTACCCGGCCGACGTCATCGCGAACGCGAAAGACGCCGCACGCCTCGGCGTGAGCCTGTCCTACGAAGGAATCGATCTGCCCGCGCTACAGGATCGCACCTTCACCCGGCGCATCGATGTGATCGCCGACGACGGAGAGCGCTTCCGCCGCGAGGACTGCCCGAACATCACCGTCTATGACTCCCACGCGCGTTTCGTCGCGCCCAAGACGATCGAGGTCGGCGGTGAACGCATCACCGCCGATCAGATCATCATCGCCGCCGGCTCCCGCCCGGCGATCCCGGACCTCGTCGCCGAGTCGGGCGTGCGCTACCACACCAACGACACGATCATGCGGATCGATAAGGTTCCCGAACGTCTGCTGATCCTCGGCTCGGGCTACATCGCCTGCGAATTCGCGCACGTGTTTTCCTCCTTCGGTTCGGAGGTTTCGATCATTGGGCGCAGCGACGTCCTCATCAAACACCAGGACGCCGACGTCGCCCGCCGCTTCACGCGTACCGTGCGCGAGCACTGGGACGTCCGCCTCGGCCAGCCCGTGACCGCCATCGAGTCCGAGGGCGATCTCATCACGATCACCTTCGCCGACGGCACCTCCGTCACCGGCGACATGCTGCTCGTTGCCACCGGTCGCGTCCCGAACGGCGACCGCATGAACCTCGCCGCCGCCGGTATCCAGACCCACGACGATGGCCGCATCAAGGTCGACGAGCATGGCCGCACGAGCGCGCAACACGTGTGGGCCCTTGGCGATGTCTCGAGCCCCTACCAGCTCAAACACGTCGCCAACCATGAGGCGAAGGTCGTTTTCCACAATGTCCTGAATCCTGCCTCGCTGCGCTCCTTCCGTCACGACGCCGTGCCCGCGGCAATCTTTACCCACCCCCAGGTCGCGACGGTGGGACTCACCGAGCAGCAGGCACTCGATCGCGGCTACGAGATCGCCGTCAACGTTCAAGATTTCGGGGGCACCGCCTACGGTTGGGCGCTCGAAGACAATATCGGCATCTGCAAGATCATCGCCGACAAGAAAACCGGCCTGATCCTCGGCGCGCACATCCTCGGACACGAAGCCGCCATGCTCATCCAGGGCCTCATTCAAGCGATGGCCTTCGGCACCACGGCGCGCGACATGGCCGAAGGCCAGCTGTGGATCCATCCGGCTTTGAATGAGGTCGTCGAAAACTGCCTCCTCGGCCTCGAGCTATAGCGATTCGGTAAGGATCATCAGCTCCTACCACATCCCCTGTCCCTACCCCGATCGGCGATCTTAGTACCAGGGGGAAGGAACGCCATCATGAGAGTTATCTGGCGAGGCCTTGCGGGCCTTACCATTGGCCAACCGGATTAATTCGTCGCACGACGCCAGGGGGGAATCATGACGACGTCACGACGCCGTGAGCTCGATCGTCGAGAACGTCGTCGGCGAGCGGGAAGACGTCTACGCGGAACTGAAAACAGCCGTCGGAGCGGACTTCGACGACCTCGTGCGAGTCGTGATCAGCAACCACTCGATGGATGACCTCCTTTCTGCAATCAGCCAGCTCACGCCTGAGGATGATCCCCAGATCACCGGCGTCGGACCCGACATCATCAACGACGGTCTCGTGGTGCGAGTCCTGCCAGATGAGGGCGGCAAGGTCGAAAGAGCCATCCTCGCTCGCGACGAGAGCGCCCTGCGCGAACTCGTACCCGCGGTGGGCCCAATCCTCGAGCAGGCCGCTACCCAGCAGCTGAATGTGCGCTTCTAGCTAGGCGGCGGGGAAAGCCCCGCCATTTGACAGCTGAGCCGCGAGGCTTACTTCCTAGAGCCCGAGCGAGCGCTGGACAGCCAGCAGCGCGTCCGCGCTCTTGTGCAGCAAGCGGTCCTCGCGTTCATCGAAGGGGAACTCAATCGTTCGTTCCACGCCGCGGCGGCCAACGACTGACGGTACCGAGAGCGCCACACCGGAGATCCCGCGATAGTTATCGAGCATCGTGGACACCGGCAGCACCGCGTGGTGGTCGCCGAGCAGCGCCTCCACGATCCGCGCACCCGCGATGCCGATCGCGTAGTTCGTCGCGCCCTTGCCCTTAATGATGCGGTAGGCGGCGTCGGTCACCTCGTGCTCGAGCTCATCGAGGAGTTTCGGGGTGAACACCCGGCGTCCCTGCTCATCGGTCCAATCACGCAGCGGCGCCTGCCCAATCGTCGCCGAAGACCACAGCGCAAACTCGGTGTCGCCATGCTCGCCGATCATCAGCGAATGGACCGAGCGCGGTGAGATGCCGACCTTCCGCCCAACGAGCCAACGCAGGCGGGACGAATCGAGCACGGTTCCCGAGGACATGACCCGGTTCGTGGGCAGCCCCGAGATCTGCAGCGCCGCCGTTGTGAGAATGTCGCACGGGTTCGTCACAAGAACGTAAATGGCATTCGGTGCCTGCTGCAGCAGCTGGGGGAGCAGACTCGAAAGAATGTCGACGTTCGCGCCCGCCAGGTCGATGCGCGTCTGGCCGGGCTTTTGCCGCGCGCCGGCCGTAATGACGACGACGTCGGAATCTGCCACGCACTCGATATCGGAGCCGCCCGTGACGTGAGACGCCTGGAAGAATTGCGTGCCGTGCGCGAGATCCAGCACCTCGGCATCGACCTTTTCCGTATTGAGGTCATATAGCGCGATGGTGTTAGCCGAGCCTCGGATCGCCGCGGCATAGGCGAGGGAGGAACCGACGGAGCCGGCACCGACGACAGCGAGCTTGGTCAGGGGCGAAAGCGTCATACCTCTATCTAACAGGCATCACCGCCCCGAATACTAGGACCGATGGCAGCTGCTGGGCGAGTAGACTTGATACTCGATTCCCATGGTGACAAAGCTGCGAACTTTCTGGCGTTGGCTCATCGCAGATTTTGGCGATGTGGCCCCTCGAGCGCTGAAATACCAGATCTTTACCAAGCTGCTCATGGCAGCTTTCATCATCCCGCTCTACGGCCTTCTCGCCACCTACCTCGCCTCCGAAATGGGGGCCGTCACCAACGCGACGATCATGCAGTTCCTGTTGTCCTGGCGCGGCGCCGTCTTCGCTGCCCTCACCCTCGCGCTGCTGCTCGTCGGGTTCGTCATCGAAATGAACGGCTACATCGTGCTGAGCGCTCGGGCGCAGCACGGGCAAAGTGAAACCAGCTACCGACGGCTGCTGCGCTACGGCTTTTCGCGCTCGAAGAACCTGTGGGGACTCGGCGGAATCATCCTCATCTTCTATCTCGCCGTCATCATCCCGATCAGCGGGGTCGGCTTCAACCTAAGCTTCCTGCGCGGCATCAAACTCCCCAACTTCATTGCCTCCTTCATCGAGTTCAACACGTGGTACTCGCTCGCCTACTTCGGCGTCGTCGCCCTGTTCGCGATCGCGGGCGCGCTCTTCATCTTCACGCTGCACCTCATCGTGCTGTGCGACTTCAAAGCGGGCCGAGCGCTGAAAACGAGCGCCCGCCTCGTGCGCGAGAATTGGCGACTCGTGCTACTGCACATTGGGCTGCGCCTCGCGCTATCTGCGGTCTTCGTCGCGATCACGGTCGGCCTATGGTGGGGCCTTGTCGAAGCGCTACTCGATACCTACGGCGCCGATACCTGGCTGCCGCGAGTCTTCTTCTCCTTCCTGCTGCTCGTCCAATACCTCGCGACGTTCGTCTTCCTGCTGATCGAAATTCCCTACGTCGTCAACGTCGTGACCACGACGTTCTATACCGTCATCAAGCGCGACGACAGGCTCTGGCACTACGCCGAGAGTTACCCGCGCCTGCCCACCAAGCACCGGCAATCGATCATTGACCGCCTTGTGCGCCAGTGGCGCAAGATCGCCGCCGTCCTCATGATCGCCATGACGGCGCTCGCGCTCGTCACCGGAACCTTCTTCGAGGAAGTCTTCCGGCCGGACTACGACGTCAAGGTCGCAGCCCACCGTGCCGGCGGCTACGGGACGCCCGAGAACTCCCTGAGCGGGCTCGCCTACGCGATCGACGTTGGCGCGGCCTTCACCGAGATCGACGTGCAGCGCACCTCCGATGGCCATTACGTCTTGAACCACGACGAGTCCTTCTCGCGCGTGGCGCGCGATTCGCGAAGCGCCCGGGTCATGACCCTCGCCGAGGTCCGCGCGCTCGATATCAGCCTGGATCGCGACGGCTCGGAACACCCTCCCACGCTGGAAGAATTCCTCCTCGCGGCCAAGGGCAAGATCAAGGTCATCATCGAGCTCAAGGGCAAAACCGCCGATACGACGATGGCCGACGACGTCGTCGCGATGGTGAAGAAGCTTGGCATGACGAACAACGTCATCATCATGGGCCTCGACTACGACCTCGTGCGTTACACCGAGACCACCTACCCCGAGATCGACACCGGCTACGTCTACTTCATTTCGATCGGCGACGTCACGCGCCTGACCGGGGATTACATCATCTTGGAGGAGGGCGAAGCGACCTCAGCGCGCCTGACCGCCCTGCAGATCGCCGGAAAAAAGACGATGGTGTGGACCGTCAATGACCGTAAGGGGATGGACAAACTCGCAACCGAGGATATCCAGGCGATTATCACCGACCTGCCGAAGGAAGCGATCGAGGAACTCGCGACGACGCGCGAGCTCACCGACACCGAGTGGTTCTACCGGATCTTCTTCGACCGCTAAAGCTCGAACGTCTCATCCTTGCGGATCGCCCGAACCAGATCCGGCAGCATGATGAGGGCGGTGCACACAATCGCGAGCCACCAGTAGCGCGGCGAGCGCGTGATGGCCACCGTGAGCAGAAAAATGAGGAAGGAGACGACGAGGAGATTCCTCACGTACGTGCGCCACATGGTTAGCCCGCCGGCGCAATCGTCATGTCCGCCTCGGTGAGCGTCCCGTCGGTCATCTTGGTAAAGAATGCCGTCGCCCGCTCCGTATCGAGCTTGACCGCTGCCCCGATCTTGCCCGGCCGGAAGCTATAGGAAGCAATCGGCGGATGGCCGGTCAGGCCACCCTCGCCCGACGCGGACTTAAAGTACCAGGCGAGGTAGGCGAGGTCGATGATCCCCGTATCCGTATCCACCTGCAGGGCCCCCGTGCCGGCATTGACCGCCGACAGCTGGGAGAACGGGTTGATGATGAACGACGGCGACGCCGCTTTTTTCACCACCGACGAGATGACCTGGCGCTGGCGATCCTGCCGCCCCATGTCACCGCGCGGATCGGAATAGCGCATCCGGGAAAACGCCAGCGCCGTCGCGCCGTCAGCCTCATGGCAACCGGCCTTCCACACGAGCTCCGACTTCGGATCATTAACGTCGTAATCGAGGCAGAGATTGACGCCGCCGACGGCGTCGACGATTTGGCGCACGCCGCCCATCCCGATCTCCACGTAGTGATCGATCGTGATGCCGGTCAGGCCTTCGACGGTCTGCACGAGCAGGGGAGCGCCGCCGATCGCATAGGCCGCGTTGAGCTTGTTGTTGCCGTGCCCGGGAATCGCGACGTACGTATCGCGCGGGAGCGAGACGAGGGACGTTTGGCCGTTGGGGGCGCGGTTGAGCAGGATGATCGTATCAGTGCGCTGGCCCTGCGTGCCATCAGGAATCTCGCCGTCATCGCGCGAATCCGAACCCGCGAGCAGGTAGGTGGTTCCGGGCGTATCGCCGGCGCCCGAGAGCGCCTCGACCCGATCGAGCTTGGAATTCGCCCAGAGCAACAGCCCGATCGGCCAGGCGAGCAGCAGCACGAGAATCAGTACGGCGATCTTCTTGCCGCGGCCTTTCCGTCGGCGACGAGGCGGCCGAGAAACCGGGGACGCCGTCTGGCCGGCAGGCGCCGCCTGACGTTCTGCCTCACGAGTGTGAACGGGCCGGCTTACTGCGGGCCGCTCGGTCGCGGGCCGCTCGGCAGCGGGGCGGCGGGCGGCCGCCGGGGGCTGCTTAGGCGGAAACTGCGGCGGCGCGTCGCTCGCCTGCTCCTCGCGCCGCGGGCTAGTCGCGCGGCGTTCCGGCTGGATGGACTTGCGGACAGGTTCAAAGCGCGGGCGCGGCGCCGAGCCGGAATCGCCTACGCGCCGGGCGCCCTCGACCCCAGGAGCCTCGGAGCGTTTCTTTGGTTGAAACCGCGGAGGAAGATCACTCATTGGGCTCTGCATTCGCTCGGGTACACGTGGGGAACTCATCGTCTTGCTCGGCCGTGGTGCCGTGCTCCAGCGTGGGGCTCGGCGTCGGCGTTGGTGAGCTCGTCGTTGCTGACGCCGACGGGGTCGGGCTCGCAGTGTCGGGCGAGGCAGTCTCGCTCGGGCTGGGGCTCGCCGAGGCGGTGGCAGCTGAAGGATCATACGTGAGCGGACGATCCATGATGATGTTCGTCCAGATGCGTTCCGCGTCCTTGCCCATGTATATCTCGCTGCCGGCCCAGTCGAAGGGCGCCGTCATGAACGTGATGTGAGCAGGGTCGATGTTGCGCACCGAGTAGGCCAAGCCAGCCATGGTCGACAGCGATCCAATCTGCGGCCCCGTCGAGAGCGACTGCGTCGCAGCATCCAGGAACGTATAGAGCGAGGGCATATTCGTCAGCAGATTACGGCTGAGCGCCTCGCGGATGATCGCCGCGACGAGCTGCTGCTGACGGTCGATACGGCCGATGTCAGAGCCATCGCCCTGCGCATAGCGCGAGCGAGCCGCCGCCAGGGCATCGTGCCCGTCGAGGAGGCGGCAGCCCTTCTTGATGTGCAGATCGGCGCGACGATCATCGACGTCCTTCGGGAAGTACAGTGGCACGCCCCCCAGCGCATCCACCATCGTTTGGAAGCCCTGGAAATCGACGACGACGTAATCGTCGATGTAGATGCCGGTGAGAGATTCGACGGTCTTGATCGTGCAGGCCGCAGCCTCCGAGACGTTGCCCTTCTCACCGCCGCGAGCAAACGCATCATTGAACTTTCGGTTCTTTCCAGGCTTCGTTGTCGTGCCATCGTGCAGGGTGCAGGAGGGAATGTCGATGCGAAGATCGCGCGGAATGGAGACGGCATCAATGCGCGAGCGGTCGGCGGCGATGTGGATGAGCATCGTCGCATCCGAGCGCATGCCCTCCACATTTGAATCGGCAAAGTCGCCCGTCCGGACATCGGATCCCATGACGAGCAGGTTGATGGGGTTGCCCGCGTTCGGGTCGATCGGCGGTTGCGAGGACTGCGACGGGCGATCTCCAATGATCGAATCGATGTCCTCGACGTTGACGTTGCCCTGGAGTCGAACCCAGGCCAATCCAAAGGCTGTCGCAAGGAATAGCAGAACCCCGAGCACGCCGGCAATAGCGATATGCCATCGCGGATTCATGCCGCGGACACTGCCCACCCGGCGCGCATGAGCCTTGCGGTGGGAGAGTTGTCGAAGATTCTGCACGGTAACCGATCATACGGCGTTGTCATCGCAGAAACGAGGAAGCGCGCGAAAAAGCACAAGAAACCATCTTTGAGGTTCATGGGGGATCAATCTCAAGTAGGAGGACACGTGACACACTAGTGCCGTGCTCTCACTGCTATCCGTCGCTGCCCTGGTGTTTGTTCCGGGCGCACTTGTACTCGGGTGTGCGCGGGTCCCGTGGCGTTGGGGGTTTGGGCTAGCTCCGGGTGTAAGCCTGCTACTGGCGGAAGCGGGAGCCACGACGGTGTATTTCTCCGGAGTTCCCTACACCGGGTGGACCATGGCGCTCGGCCTGACGTTAGTGTGCCTCGCGACATTAGCTATTGGACATTTCAGGCCGCTCGGAGAATCAACGGCGGGATTGCCTACACCGTGGCCGTGGCGAACTTACATCGGCATGTGTGCCGGATTGGGGTTGTTAGCCGCACCCCTCATCATCGGAATGGGCGGAGTCTCGATGCTGCTTCAGCAGTGGGACGGCGTATTCCACTTGTCGGCCCTTCGCGCGATTCGCGAGCATGACATTGCTAGTTCGCTATGGGCACTTGCACCGTTGTATCAAAGCGGTGCTTCACCGTCCTATTACCCCTCGGCCTACCATGCGCTGATCTCGCTTTCGCCAACCGATGGTGTCTCGACTTTGAACGCGAGCATCTATATTTTCGCGACGCTGGTCTGGGGATCGGGTCTCGCCATGCTGGCGGCATCGATTGAGAAGCGGTGGGGGACCGAGCTAGGGATTCGAACTGGCTCACTCGTGGGCTGGATTCTCCCTATCGCAGCTGCCTTCGTTTCGGTCCCCTCAGTCCTGTTCCCGCTACTATCAGCGCTCCCCTATGCGGTTTCGGTGGTCCTGGTTCCTGGCATAATTGCGGCGTTACTGACGGGCGAACGGCGAATTGTGCTAGCCGCGAGTCTCGCCAGTCTTGGAATGATCGTCACACACCCAATCTCAGTCGCATCTTTAGCATTGATCATTGGCCCGACGATGGTCATGCGGTTCGTCCCGCAGCTGATGGTCAGCTGGCGGGGGCTAACCTCGTGGCGTGACCGATTGCGAGTGCTCATCCTCATCATCGTCGCAGTGACCGGAAGCTTCATCTATTGGAAGCTGCTTTCGGCAGTGCGCGGCTACGAAAGGAAGACCGGGGCCAACCCCTTCGGGGAGTTTTTTGGCGGACTCATTGACCTAACAAGCCTATGGCGAGCACACGACTGGTATCTGGGAGGCGTCGCGTTGGCCATGCTCGCCGTCTTCGGCGCAGTCGTGATGTGGCGGAGTCTGCCACGGTGGATTTCGGTGGGAGCGACTACCACGTGGCTCATTGCGTTGCTCGTCCGAGCAGTCGCGCGCAGCGATGTGTGGTGGCTGCAGCAGCTAGCTTCTCCGTGGTATTCGCAAGCAGCTCGAGTAGCGCCAATTATCACCATGATTATGGCACTCTTCACGGCGCTCGCGGTCGCTCACTTGCTTCGCCAGGCGTCCGCTACAACAGTTGTCACGACGGTGATGCTATTCGGCTTGGTAACGGGCGGTTGGCGTACATTGCCCCGGACGGAGCTCGTCCGGGCGGCATATCAGCCAGGAGAGATTGCCTACGGCACCATGGCGGATAGTGATGATTTTGCAGTCCTGACCTGGCTCAGAGACAACGGTTTGCCTCAGAAGGGAGCTCTGATTGGAGATCCAGCAAATGGTGCCGCGTTCGCATACGGGTTTTCGGGCGTCGATTCTCAGGTTCGTCAGCTGACACTTGCCACCCTGCCGCCCTACGTATGGTCGGCTGTCATGGGCTTGTCGGACCGGAAGGACGATCTGTGCTCGGAACTTCGAGAAAATGGCGTGCGCTATATCTACCTGGACGCGGATACCTCGACGGAGGGAGCAAAAGTGAGCCTGGATGCGACGGGTATGTACGACGTGGACACCACAGGGTGGAGCCGTGTGACGTCCTCGGGGTCGGTCAGTGTGTGGGAGCTTCCGGATCAATGTCATCGTCAGTAATCGGCTGGCGATGCGGAGCATTTTGGCGCGGTTCTGGAGCTCGCGCAATTGCTAACTGTCTGGACAACTCGGTGATACGGCGTTCCAAAGCCGAAAAACGCTTGAAGGTCGTGGCGACGAAACTGAAGAATGCGACAACGAGGGCGTAGAGGAGGAGGTCAGCGCCACGACCGACTCCAACAAGACGTGCTATCTGGCTTGCCGCGGAGGGGAAGATGATGAAATAAACCGCGATTGCGGCAAATAATGCCATGAGCAATCGCCGAATTGCTTGGTGGCGGGCACCCGCGGATGAACGGGTCAGAATTACTCCTGCGATGACTACACCAACGATGAGGAGTAGCTGAATCCAAAACCGATTCGAAGTGGCGAACGCTGTGAGAGACAGTGGGGCGGTTACGGTGGCGGTAGCAACATTCACAGTAATAGATTCCTTGTTCTCTAGCGCATGATGAGGTCGACGAGGATGTTGACCGAGTTCAAGAGTGACTGTCCCTTCGAACGGGAGTAGTCGGTGTAGCGAATATGTACGGGCATCTCAGCCCACGGCAACTTGGTGTGGGCGAGCTGAGAGACGATTTCCGATGCGTGAGCCATGCCGTCCTGACGAATTCTGATCCCCGAGAGGGCATCTCGTCGCAGACACCGCAGTCCGTTATGGGCATCGGTCAGCTTGAGCCCCGTGGTGAGTCGGGTCATGAGGGCCGCGGTTTTGAGAACGATGCGCTTCAGTAAGCCAGGCTTCGTTCGCTTATCCAGAAACCGAGATCCGTAGATGATAGCGAGATCGTCCTTCTTGGCACGCTCCACCATCGCTACGGCTTCCAAGGGATCGTGCTGACCATCGGCGTCGAAGGTCACGACGTATGCGCCATCGGTCTTGATGAGAACGTAGTCGAAACCCGTTTGCAGCGCGGCGCCCTGACCGAGGTTGACGGGATGCTGAACGACGATCGCGCCCGCTTGCGCTGCCAGTTCCGCGGAGTTGTCTCGAGACCCATCATCGATGCACACAATGTTTGGAAAGAAGCGCAGGGCTTCGGTGATGACATCGCCGATGACCTCCGCCTCGTTGTACAGGGGTACGACAAGCCAGGCATCGTCTACGGGTGTGGGACTCATAGGGGTATTGTTGCAGGAGTTAGCGGTAAAGTCCGCAACCGGCCGCATGCCCTAGGAGGATTAATGGCCAGCAGAATCGTAGATTCCGCAGATGTCTCCGAGGAAGCCGTCATTGGCGATGGCTCTTCGGTGTGGCACCTAGCACAGGTGCGAGAGGGGGTGACGATGGGCAAGAACTGCATCGTGGGGCGAGGTGCCTACATTGGCACGGGCGTCACGATGGGGGATAACTGCAAAGTCCAGAACTATGCACTAGTCTACGAACCTGCCGAGTTAGGCCACGGCGTCTTTATCGGTCCCGCGGTCGTCCTGACGAACGATCACAACCCGCGGGCAATCAATCCGGACGGATCGATTAAGTCCGGTGAGGATTGGGAGCCGGTCGGCGTGACCATTAAGGAAGGTGCGGCAATCGGTGCGCGTGCCGTCTGCGTGGCGCCGGTAACCATCGGCAAGTGGGCCACCGTTGCTGCGGGGGCCGTCGTTGTCAAGGATGTGCCCGACTTCGCACTCGTGGCGGGAGTTCCCGCGCGTCAAATCGGATGGGTCTCGAAGGCTGGCGTCAAACTAGAAGAGACGGCCCCAGGGATCTTTACCTGCCCCAAGACCGGCATCCGCTACGAACTCGTCAATGGAAAGCTGAAGGAAGAGAAGAGCAAATGACCAAGGAGTTCATTCCGCCCGCAAAGCCGATCATCGGCGACGAAGAGCGCGCAGCCGTAGACGAAGTTCTGCGCTCTGGCATGGTCGCTCAGGGACCGCAGGTCGCGGCCTTTGAACAAGAATTCGCCGATCATATGGTTTCCGGTCGCGAGTGTGTTGCCGTCAACTCCGGAACTTCTGGCCTGCACCTTGGGCTGCTTGCCGCGGGCATTGGCGAAGGCGACGAGGTGATCGTCCCGTCCTTCACCTTCGCTGCCACCGGTAACTCCGTTGCGCTGACGGGCGCGACTCCGGTTTTCGCCGACATTGAATTGGACTACTTCTGCCTCGACCCGAAGAGTGTCGAAGCGGCCATCACGGACAAGACCAAGGCCATCATGCCGGTCCATCTGTATGGTCACCCGGCAAATATGCCGGCACTGAAAGAGCTCGCCGACAAGCACGATCTGATGCTCTTCGAAGACGCTGCCCAGGCACATAACGCGTCCCTGAACGGTGAAAAGGTTGGTACCTTCGGCACCTTCGCAATGTTCTCGCTCTACCCGACGAAGAACATGACATCGGGTGAAGGTGGCATGGTCTCGTGCGGCGACGCCGAAACCGCCCGCCGCGTCCGCCTGCTGCGCAACCAAGGAATGGAACGGCAGTACGCCAACGAATTGGTCGGCTTGAACAACCGCATGACCGACATTCACGCCTCGATTGGCCGTGTTCAGTTGACGAAGGTCGATGGCTGGACACGCAAGCGCCAGGACAACGCCAAGTTCCTGAACGAGAACCTCGAAGGCGTCATTGTTCCGCCCGTCGCTGACGGTGCGGAGCATGTCTACCACCAGTACACGATCCGTGTGGAAAGCGGCGATCGCGACGCCTTCGTCACGACGCTCAAGGAGGAATATCAGGTTGGCTCGGGGGTCTACTACCCCATCCCGAACCACCGCCTCGAGTCGCTTGCGCCGTACGCGCCCGGACTTGGGCTTCCCGTCACCGAAGAAGCCGCCAAGTCCGTGATCTCGCTGCCCGTCCACCCCTCGCTCAGCGAAGAGGACCTTGAGCGGATCGTCGAAGCGGTCAACGCTGTCGCGAAGGCGGGAGCGTAACCATGGCGAACCTACGAGTAGGTCTTCTCGGCATCGGTTCTATGGGGCGCCACCACGCGCGCGTCATCCGCGAGACCGAGGGAATGGACCTCGTTGCCGTCGCCGATCCGGCCGGCGACAAATTTGGTGTGGCAAAGGACCTTGAGGTCCTGCCCGACGTGCATGCGCTCATCGATCAGGGCCTCGACGCAGCGATGGTTGCCGTTCCGACGGTCTACCACGAAGAAGCTGCGCTCGCGCTTGCCGAGGCCGGCGTCCACACGATGGTCGAAAAGCCGATCGCGGCTGATGTGGAATCTGGTCGACGCGTGGCAGAAGCATTCGATAAGGCGGGGCTCGTCGGCGCCGTCGGATACGTCGAGCGTTGCAACCCTGCCCTGCTAGAAATGCGCAAGCGCATTCAAGACGGCGAGCTCGGTCAGATCTACCAGATCGTCACCCGCCGCCAGTCCCCGTTCCCGGCCCGGATTTCCGATGTCGGGGTCGTCAAGGACCTGGCGACGCACGACGTCGACCTGGCGGCCTGGGTTGCGGGCTCGACCTACGAAGTGCTCTTCGCGCAAACGGCATTCAAGTCCGGGCGTGAACACGAGGATATGGTCAGCGTTGCGGGCCGTATGGCCAACGGCGTGCTCGTCAACCACCTGGTCAACTGGCTTTCGCCGTTTAAGGACCGCACGACGATCGTCACCGGTGAAAAGGGCGCCCTCGTTGCGGACACCGCGCTCGGCGATCTGACCTTCTACCGCAACGGCACGATCCCGATCGAGTGGACGCAGATCGCGAACTTCCGCGGCGTCACCGAGGGCGAGGTCACCCGCTTCGCGCTGGAAAAGCGCGAGCCGCTGCGCGTCGAGCAGGAAAACTTCCGCGACGCGATCCTCGGCAAGCGCAACGACCACGTCACGATGGCCGAGGGCGTGCGCACGCTCGAGGTCGTTGAGGCGATCCTCAAGTCCGCCGCCGAAGGTGAGGCCGTTCGCCTCTAATCGCGCACCGCGATAGACCAAGGCCGCCGAGGGAGTCTCGGCGGCCTTGTCGCATGTCAGAGGCGATCGAGAAGCACGACGTCGCCGCCCTCGCTCCACCGCCCACGGGTGAAGGCCGAGGTCCAAAAGCCGAGGAGCTGGCGGCCCCGCATGAGGTCGTAGGCGGCGCGCATCCGCGAATCGTCGGTGATGTACATGTCGAGGCGGAGCGAATCATTGAGACTCGCCCACGCGGAGTAGGCACGGTTAGCGAGATTGAGGAGTCCGACGCTCGCGAGCATCGTCTTGAGGCGATTGCGCGCTTCGGCATCAACCTGGATCGGCTGGTAGACGGGCACGTCATCCGCGCGATCACCCAGGCACGTGCGGAACAGCCGCTCGACGTAGGTGCCGTACCACGTGCGGTTGGACGTGAGCCGAACCGAACCGGTGCTCCACGCGTCCCACAGGGGCTTTTCGAGCATCGGTAGTGCCCAGCGCAGCCCGTAATACTCGTAGCCGCGCATGGAATTGTTAATGTATTTCGCCTGCCGCTCTCGCATGTTGTAGCCGACGATGGCGGACTGGGCCGATGGGCCGGTGCCGTCGAAGCCCATCTCGCGCAGGAAGTCCGCAATCTTCATCCGATAGCGCTCATTGGCCTCTGGCGGATCGTACGGGCCCTGGAGGCAATAGTGCTTGTCGGCGATCGCCTTGGCGATCTCCCCGCAGCTGGTGTTGGCTTGCGTCACGAGGTTCTCGTCGTGCATCTTGCCGACGATCGTGTGGCCGGGGGCGACGATGTCACCGCGTTGGATAATCCCGCGTTCTATCAGCACCTCGAGGGCGTACCAGTCCTGGACGTGGGGCAGGGAGACGCCCCCATAGCAGTAGCGGAGAAAATCGGCACGGTTAGGGGCGTGCCAGCGGCGGATCATCTCGGGTGTGCCGTATTCGACGAAATGCCACGGATACCCCGCCGCCGCGGCGATACGACTCGAAATATGGGACTCGCGTGAGTCCTTGACGCCGTAGGTGAACGTCACGACGTTGCGGACATCGTGGGAGACAAACCAGGCGATGAGCAGTCGCGAGTCAAACCCTCCAGATAGCGGCACGACGATCTGGTGCGAGCCCGCTTCATCCACGAGCCGGCCGAGCACCTCGTCCAGTGCTGCCGAGAATGATGCCTCGAATTCGTCCGTGTCATTGGTGCGCTCGCGCGCAAAGGCGAAACGCCCCCAGTCATCGACGCTGACCTCACGAGTCGCGACGTCGATCGTCGTCCGCGTTCCCTGCAGCGTCTGGGCGAGGCCCTCGTACAGGGTGTCAGTTCCGGACACGAAACCCATCGCATCGAACTCGCGGACCGAGTCCTTCGCCAGCCGCAGCGGAACATGCCGCGCAATCGCATGCGGGTCGTCACCGATGACGAGCTCGCCGGTCGTCGTGTACAGGACGGGGTAGGAACGGATCCGGTCCTGGAAGATCTCGACACGTTCGTCGGTGACGACGACGAGGGCCCCACCCAGGTCCTCGATCGCGCCTGCCGGGTCATCGAGGACCTCTTCGCGAGCCACGCGCCCCCGCGCGTAGATCGTCGCCCCCTCCTGGTCGATCACGGTCCAGCTCGAGACATCGAACGTCACATGGGGTTTCATCGATCTCCATCACATTCCGGAGCAAAACTCCACCAACTCCTGCGCAGTATCCCGTCTATCGTACGACCTGACGGTAGTCTGGACAGACAGCCTGCCTGGTTTTGCGGGACAAGCACTGGAGGACAAAAAGAATGCGCGTCGTCATTGTGAGCCCCTGGTTCCCAACGAAGAAAAACCCCAGCTCGGGGGCCTTCGTCGTCAAGGATGCGGTGGCGCTAAGCGACGCCGGGCACGATATCCGGATCGTGCATTTTGTGCCCTCGCACGAGGACGACGGGACACTCCGCGTCCACCACGAGGGGCTGCCGGTGATCCGCATCCCCATGGATACCAATAATCCTCTTTCGATCCTGCGCGCCTCCCGCGAGCTGCCCGCGCTGTTGAAGGGCGCCGACGTCGTTCACACCCAGGCGCTGAGCGCGATCGAGCCGTTCGTTTTTGCCCGGACTTCCCTGCCGTGGGTCCATACGGAACACTGGTCGGCGATCACCTCGCCGGAGACGCTGCCGAGCGCGGCCCGCATGATGTTGCCTGGTCTGCTGAAAATGGAAAAGCTCCCCGACGTTGTCGTCGCGGTCTGTGAATTCCTGGCCCGGCCGATCCGCGAGGTGCGCGGGGAGCGGCCCGTCGAGATCATCCCATGCCAGGTGCCGGCGCCGCCGCGGCTCATCGAACGCCCCAAGCCCGCCGATGTCCTGCGCCTCATTTCGACCGGCGCGATTGTTGAGCGCAAGGATCCCCTCGTGGCCGTGCGAACCGTCAAGGAGTTGAACGATCGCGGCATTGCTACCCGGCTCACCTGGCTGGGGGAGGGGCCCTTGCGGGCAGAAGCGACCGAGCTCGCCGCAATTCTCGGTGTCGATGTCGAGTTCCCCGGGACGAAGTCAGCCCAGGAAGTACGGGACTTCATCGGAGAATCGGACATGTTCTTTGGGCCTACCCGGGCCGATAACTTCTTTGTTGCCGCTGCCGAATCTATCGTCAACGGCCGGCCCCTGGTCGTTGGTGCGAACGGCGGGCAAGGCGAATACATCGACCCAGCTGTGGGCCAGACCGTCGACCGGCAGGATCCGCAGGCCTATGCCGATGCCATCGTCGCGGTGCGTGATCGCGCCGCTCATCTGTCAGCGCGCGACATTGCCGATACGGTAGGGAATCGATTCGATCCGGAAACGATCGCCCAGGCCTACACGGACCTGTACAAGCGGGTTGTTGCCGCGAAGCACGTATGAGAGGAGACGCCATGCCCACGATGATTTACCACGCACCGTATGCGCTGAATCCCGATTCGGTGTCTGCCTCAGCTATTCGCCCCATCAAGATGCTCCAGGCATTCCGCGATTCGGGCTTTGAAGTGCTCGACATTACGGGCCACGCGGCAGAGCGGCGCAAGAGATTTGCTGCGCTGCGTCGGCGAGTGGAAAACGGCCAGAAGATCGATTTCATGTATTCCGAGAATGCAACGATCCCGCCGTCGGTCACGGAGCCCCGTCACATTCCTCCGCACCCATTCCTCGACGCGGAAATATTCCGGTTTGCGAAAAAGCACGGTATTCCATCGGGAGTGTTCTATCGCGATCTGTACTGGAAATTTGAAGAGTACGACAATCGCGTGGGACAGCCGCTGGCATCCATCATGAAGGTCCTCTACCGCGCGGAGCTTCGCACGTATAACCGCTACTGCCACACCATTTTTCTTCCGTCGTTGGAAATGGGGGAGTACCTTCCGGAATTTGATCGTCCGAATACCGTTGCGCTACCGCCGGGCGGCGATACCATCGACTCGCCTGGACCGCAGGATGGTGTATCGATTTTTTATGTCGGTGGCGTTGGCGATCACTATCGGATGCACAACTTGGTTCGTGCTGTCAGTGAACTCGACGGTGTTCGACTGACGATCTGTACGGATGCGAAACGGTGGGAATCTGTCGCGCACGAGTATCCCGAGGCAGGCTCCCACGGCATCACCGTTGTTCATAAGTCCGGCCCCGAACTCGATGTGTTGTATCGGGACGCGAATCTTTGCTCCGTGGCCTTCGAACAGCTTGACTATCGAGAGTTCGCCTCGCCTTTCAAGTTCTATGAGTACATCGGGCGCGGGAAACCGATCATTGGAACGGACGGGGCACTAACAGGCAAGCTCGTCAACGAGATGGGAATCGGATGGACTACCGATAATTCGGTTGCTGCGATCAAGGACGTGCTCACTCGGTTGCGCGATAATCCGCAGGAGCTCGCACGTG
The DNA here is from genome assembly GCF_900107735.1 of Bowdeniella nasicola. Taxonomy (GTDB): domain Bacteria; phylum Actinomycetota; class Actinomycetes; order Actinomycetales; family Actinomycetaceae; genus Bowdeniella; species Bowdeniella massiliensis. The sequence goes on from NZ_FNQV01000001.1 coordinate 104,562, forward strand.
TGACCCAGCACTGTGAAAGTGTTCGTGACCAGCACAGCTGGCCCGCACGTGCCCAGAAGGTTGCTCGCACGCTAACCGAAAGCAGGAGCTAAATCGATGCATGTTCTGTGGACTCCATCGTGGTTTCCGACCACCGACCAGCCGCTTAACGGGAGCTTTTTTGCCGAGCAGGTAAAGATGCTGCGGCAGGATGGTCTCACCGTCGGGGTCATCGCCTTGAACCCCAGGACCGCATGGCACCACCGCCCGGGGAGTTTTTCCATCGATCGGGAAGATCAGGTGGTTCACCAAGATCTTCCAATGGTCCCCAAGGGGATCGTTCCCGGTGATGGAAAGATTATCGAGGTTTATGCGAAACGCCTGGCGAAGATTTACGAGCGAGAATTTGGAATCCCCGATGTCATTCACGCCCACTCCGTCTTTCCCGGGATTCTGGTAGCCAGGGCACTCGCTAATTACTGGAACGTTCCGTACGGTTTGACGGAACATCGCCCATCAAGCCTTACTCGTAATCCGAAAGGCTTCCGCTATGCGATGATCCGGGATGCCGTTGTCGGGGCAAATTTCCGGTACGCGGTGTCACCCGATTTCGCTGCCCGACTTTCGGAGTATTACGACTCCCCGGAATTCGGCGTCATGAGTCTTCCCGTACCGGCTGCCTTTTTTGAACAGCCTCTACACCACACATCGGATGACGTTTTCACGTTCGTTCACGTTTCCCACCTCGATCGCAACAAACGCGTTGAAGAGACCATCGCGGCCTTTAATGAGGTACATAAGAAGTTCCCGCACACCCGTTTACTCATCGTGGGCGGGCGCCCGGAACGCATGGCGGAGCTCCGCGCATTTACCTCCATCCTGGACTGCCAGGATGCTGTCGAATTTGCGGGTCGGGTAAGCCGCGACGAGATGCCCGCGCAGATGAATCGGGGAGACTGCCTCCTGCTCTTCTCCGCTCGCGAAGCCGGCGGAACCGTGTTCGCAGAGGCTCAAAGCATGGGCATCCCTTGTATCGCGACGGCCACCCCCGGTGGACGCCACATGGCATCCGATGGTGTGGGAATGGTTGTTCCGATCGACGACCGGCCCTCCTTCATCCTGGCGATGGAAACGATGGTGGAAGATGCCCGCGAAGGCAATATTCTTCCCGCCGCTGAAATCCGGCAGCGTGCCTGGGAACGCTCATCATCGAGTGTGTTCATTGAGCGTCATGAGAAGGCTTATGACGATGCCATGAACCATCGCGGGCGCCAGGCGGATGTTCTTTTTGTCTCGCGAATCCACCTTCCCGAGGCAGCCGCAGCATCGCTACGGATCGATGCCGTCGAACGCGCGGTCCGTGCGGCGGGAGCGCGGGTCCGGGTGCTAACTTCCCGCCCGCCGAAGAACAGTCCGGCTCTCGCCCACGAAGTGGATGTTGAACGCGTGCCGGTGCTGCGCGATAAGGAAGACTACGTCCGCGGATATGTCCCGTACATGTCGTTCGATATTCAGGCGATGCTGCGCAGTCTCGTCAGGGCGAAGCCCGATATCGCCGTCATCGAGCCGCCGCCAACGACGGGAACCGTCATGCGGCTCGTCTCGATGATCAAACGCTTCCCCTACATCTGGTACGCCGCCGACGTCTGGTCCGACGCATCCGAGAGTACGGGAGCCCCCGACATCGTCGTGAAGGCCGTGCGGGCGATGGAGCGGTTCACGATTTCGGGTGCGGCCGGTGTCGTCGCGGTATCGGAAGGCGTTGCGGATCGCGTCCGCGAGCTTGGTGGAAAGAACATCCAAGTAAGCCCCAATGGTGCTGACACATCGATCTTCCGTCCGGACGGCCCTGTTGTCCCGGATGAGGAACGCGCCGAATTGGGAGTCGTGCATCCGTATTTCATCTACGCGGGAACTGCATCCGAGTGGCAGGGCGCGGAGCTCTTCGTTGAAGCTTTCGACGATGTCTTGCGTTCCCACCCAGAGGTCCAGATGGTCTTCCTGGCACGCGGATCGAGCCTGGCGCGAATCAATGAACTGGCAACCGAGCTCGTCGATCGACACGGCGAAAAGCCGGTTGTGGTCGTTGATCCGGTAACACCAGAGAAGGCGGCACAGTGGCAGCGCGGCGCGATTGGTGCACTCGTATCTATCGTTCCGGGCCTCGGCTACGACTTCGCCTACCCCACAAAGGTCCTGACGGCCCTCGCCTGTGGCACTCCGGTGGTTTACGCCGGACCGGGTCCAGCGCGGGACGACATCACGGTACACGACCTGGGATTGGTTGCGGATTACACCCGGGAGTCTGTGGCCAATGCCCTGCAGGATTGCCTTGCCCTGTCCGAGGACTCAGAGGGTAGACTCCATCGGGCTGCCTGGGTTGAAGACAAACGATCGATGGCAGCAATGGGTCAGGATGTGGCACGGTTTGTGCTCGACCTCGCGCAACCGGAAAGGTAACAACGGAATTTGGCTTCGTCGTGGGTTGGGCTCGCACCTGAAATTATTTCGATCCTTCTGGTGGTCCTGCTTCCAGGAGTATTGATCGTCATCGCGGCGATGCCGCGAACCCGCCCAGTCTTTGCGGTAGCCCAAGCACCCGCGTGGACGCTTGGCGTCGTTGCGGTCCTGTCTTTCCTCGAACCGCTCCTACCGTTTACGTGGGGACTCATCCCCTTTATCGGGGCAACACTGCTGGTTGCCGGGATTGCTTGGACTATCCGCCGGGCAGTGGAAGGGACCTGGCACACCTCGTGGGACGCATGGAAGAACGCTCGCGACTACCGCTACGTCGGCTTTGCAGCGGTGGTCTGGCTTATCGTTATTCTTCCCATCGTTCTTACCTCGGATGCCACGCTTCCCGTGCAGGGTGGGGACTCGAATTATCACTACAACCAACTCTGGTTGATGGAGAAAACGGGCGAAGCCTCCCCGCTGCTCTCTAATGCCACCATGGCCGGGGTCGATCCGACCCCGTGGTTCTACCCCAATACGTGGCATGCGTTGCTGTCACTCGTCACGGTTGGGCCGATGGATGCTCTGTCGGTTGTCAACGCCATGTTGGTGGTGACGCCAGCGCTTTTCCTCCTCGGTACCGCCGCCTTTACAGTCGTCGTTGCGGATACTGGCCGCGCATATGTCTGGGGCCTCGTTGCGGCGACCTTCGCGCCGCTGGCGCTTCTGCGCCTCCAACTCGCCACGACCCTGTGGCCGTTCGTGCTCGCATTTTCGGTTATCCCGGGCCTGTTGGCGGCGATAGTGCCCGAGCTCCAGCCACTGCAGAGCCGTCGCGTCCTACGAACGCTCGCAATATTTGCGCTTCCGCTATTCGGGATTTTCGCCGTGCATCCGTCGGTGCTTTTGGTGATATCCCTCCCGATCTTCGTGATCGTCGTCGCGACCCTCCTACGCAGGGGATATGTCGGCATCCACCGCGGTGAGAAAAAGCGGAGCATCGGTGCCGTTCTCCTAGCGGCGGCCCTCGTGGCGGCAGCGTATCTGTTCATCATTCTGCCGGGACCCCAGCGCTACTACTTTGGCCGCTTCCCCAACGTCGACTGGAGTGGGATTCCGCGGAAACTGTTCGTCTCGACGGCAATGTTCCTGCCCGGCGGCGGAGCCTATGCGGTGCTCTTCTATCTCGGCGTCTGCATTATTACGGCCGCGGGTATCGTCCTGCTGTGGAAGAAGCGTAAGTATGCGCTCCTGCTCGCGTGGTTTTCGCAGTGGCTGATCGTCGTCGCCAGCTATCTGCCGATCAAGGGCGTTTCGAATCTCACGGCGCTGTATTACAACCATCCCAACCGGGCCGAATTCGCCGCGGCAATCTACTTCGTCCCGATGGCTGGTTATCTCTTCTACGAGATTGCTGGGTGGGCCGGGGAGCGCTGGTCATGGAAGAACGCCCCGCGGGTCGAGTCTGTGCTTGCCATGGTGCTCGTACTTTGCACGACGATCTATGGTTTTAAGGGCGTAGGCAACGACACGGAGACGACCTTCCACCCCAAGGAAGACAATGTCCGCTACCTAGCTTCGCCGGAAGAAATTGCCATGATTCGGGCAGCTGGGAACGTTCTCCCGGCCGATGCCTATGTGATTGGTGACCCAGCAGCTGGCGCGGCTCTCCTCCAGCCACTGTCGAATATCGACGTCGTCTGGCCATATCCGAATTATCCGACGAAGGGCGATGACGCTTTCCTCCTTCAGCGCTTCCGCCTGATCGACTCCGATCCGTTCGTGTGCGATCTGCTGAACGAGTACGACATCGCATATTTCTATGACGATGAGGCCCGGTATTACAACGGTGGATACACCGATGCTCTACGCCCGGGGCTGTATGGCGTCGACACATCGGAAGGGTTCACGGAAATCGCTCGCGGCGGGACGGCAGTGCTCTACCGCATCGACGCCTGCAATGATTAGGGCTGATCGGCTCTCAGTTGATCCGCTTGGAGAGAAAACTCCCACTTTCCCGTCGTGCGGGCCAGTACCCCGAGTTGATGGATGACGCCGGTGTGGTAAGTCCCGGGGCGCATGTCCTGATCTTTGCAGTATTCTGCAGCGCAATAGTATGAAGCACCGTTCTCGAACCGATAGTCATTGAATGCCCTCGAGACGGTTTGAGCCGCAGAACTGAATAGTTTCGCTGCCTCCACGTTGTGAGTGATCCTGTAGTAGTCGATAAGTCCGAAGGCCGCGTAGATATGGCCGTTGATGACATGAGACGGCTCACCGGTTCCCGGATATTCTTCGAACCAAACAGTCTCGGAATCGGGGGAATATACGAACCAAGGGGATTCTGTTGATACTTCGCTCACCGAGTGATCAAACGATTTGAACGCTGCGTCCGCCAGTTTCCTCCAGGAATTCTCTCCCGTGATTTCGTGTAGCCAGCTAAAGACTGATAGTGCCATTCCTTGAGCCATGCCTGAGTACCAGGGGTTCGGTAGCGCCATTGCAGGATCGTGGTTCATTGCGTAGTCGAACCGATAGGGAAACCACAATGCACCCTCGTGATACTCGCCTACGTCTGCCAACTTATTCGCATGTCGAATCGCAGAATCGAGATACATCTGATCATGGTTCTGCTCAAATGACCCCAATAGAGCTAGAACTTCCCAGCAGAGTGATACCGGATGGTAAAACTTTTCACCCGATTTCTTATCCAGATACATGACGATTCCGTCAGCATCTCGAGGTTTCTCAGCTGGTGTCAATGCCCTGATGTTTCCGGGCTGCCGGGAGTACGGGTGTGTCGCTTCAACATTGATCCGATACGAAGGGGAGTCTTCTTCGCTGCTGCAAGCGGTGAGGACACTGAGAGAGAAGATTATGGCAGCGAGGGGGGGATCCAGCGTAAGCGCATACTACTGATTCATATCCTTGTCGAGAATCTCCTCAACGACGCGCTCGGCCGCATGCCCGTCACCATAGGGCTGAGCATCGGTGTCAGCGGGTCGGGGGCGCATGGCAGCGGCGGTCAGTGCTTCGCCCGGCTCGACGAGAATGTTCCAGCCGAGGTCAACGGTCTCCACCCACTCGGTTTCCGGGCGAACCGTCGTTGCCGGAACCCGCAGCAGGAAAGCCTCCTTCTGCAGCCCGCCAGAATCGGTGATGATTCCGCGAGATGCCAAGCACGATGCCACGAGATCGGGATAGGCGAGCGGAGCGTGCGACAGCAGGTTCCCGCGAGTGAGCTCCAGACCGTGATCCTTCGCCTTCGCCACAAGTCGCGGATGCGCGAGCAGGACCACTGGGTGATCGACGGCGGCGAGGGAATCGAGAATCGCCGACAAGCGCTCCGGATCGTCAGTGTTATCGGGGCGGTGAATCGTCGCCAGCGAGTAGCTGCCAGCGCTCAAGTCCAACTCGGTAGCGATGGGGGAGGGGCGTCCCTGCACCGCATCGCGCACCTGGTAGAGAACATCCGTCATGACATCGCCCACGACGACGGTACGATCGCCCAGACCTTCATGCGTCAAGTGCTCGGCCGCGACCGTCGTGGGGGCGAGGAGAAGATCGGCGCAGTGATCGGTAAGAACGCGGTTGTGTTCCTCGGGCATGCGGCGGTTAAACGACCGCAGCCCCGCCTCGAGGTGGGCCACCCGAATATGCTGCTTGACCGCGGCAAGGGCAGCCGCGACGGTGGAGTTCGTGTCCCCGTAGACAAGGACCCAGTCCGGCTGGTGCTCCGCCAGGACATCGTCCATGGCGGCCAGGATGGCACCTGTCTGCTTTCCATGACTGGCAGAGCCAACTCCGAGGTGGACATCGGGCTTCGGGATACCGAGATCGTCGAAGAAGACATCCGACAGCATCGGATCGTAGTGCTGGCCAGTATGGCAAATAAGGTGGTCAACTCCTGCCGCCGTCATGGCCTTGGCAATTGGGGCCAGTTTGACGAATTGGGGGCGAGCTCCAACAACGGAAAGAATCTTCATAAGGCTCATCCTAAGCGTCCAAATAGGTTTGGGCCCCGTGGTCGAATCGCCTGGCGACCCACAGGGTGAGCAGCGCGAGCAGGATCAACATCACGCTCATGGCGGCGGACAGTGTCTGGACCATCGGCACAATATCGAGAGTGGGGCCGAGGGTGTAAATGAGGGCGATCGGCACGATGGCGTAGGCGATCGAGAACATCAACATGTACTGCTGGCTATTGACGACGACGAAAACCGTCGAGATCGGAGACGTCACGACCATGACGAAAAGCCACGGTATGAGGGATTGGCTGATGAGGCCCGCGAGCTCCCACTTCGGCCCGATGTAGGTGGGGATCAGCCACGGTGTGATAAAAAACAAGATCGCGAACGGAATGACGCCCGCACCGAGGGCCACCATGACCGAGGTGCGCACCAACTTGGTGAGCTCGCCGCGCTTGGCCGTTGCAAACTTTTGGTAGAAGACCTGCGAAATCGCCCCCGAAATGAGGGATACGGGCGCCATCATGAGGGCCCACGATTTGCTGAACTGGCCGACGGTGGCAGACGAGTAGGCAACGCCCAGAAGCACGATGACGCCGTTGAGTCGGAATGCGTCAATGAGGGCGTTGGGCGCATTCAGGAGCGGCATTTTCTTGTAGCGCTTCAGGAGCGTCGAAAGGGGAGTGGGACTTTCGGAGCGAGAAAAAATAGCTTCCCGGACGCGGTACACGAGCAGCGACAGGGCAGCGCCTTGCGCCAAGATTTGGCTCCACACCAGGCCAAAGGTGCCCCCCAACCCCACGTAGTGGGCTCCGATACGCGAACCGGCGAGCCCTCCGGCAGCAATGACGCGGTTGCGGGAAATAGCGCCGTAATCGACCGTCCGATTAAGCCAAAAGGTCACGGCATTAATCGATCCCAAAATAAAGACGACGAGTCCCGTCAGCGGCAGCCAACGCGCCACCTCGGGCACGTGCATGGCAGTGGCGATCTGCTCACGAAATGCCCACGTCGTCAGCGACGTGAGTGCCCCGAGAATCGCGATGATGCTTAGGGAGGCGCGCAGCAGGAGGCGGGCTTCGCGCTCATCGCGCGGGAGCATGATCGCCATGTCATAGCGCAGCGCGGCGACGGCTGCGATCGTCAGCGGGATGACGAGGAATGACTGAAAAATGCCGGTCTGTTCGGGCGTATAAATACGGCCGACGATCGGCTCCGAAAGCAAACTAATGATTTGGGCGACGACAGTGCCGGAAAGCAACGTCGTAATGGAGACAAGTAGCGGGTACTTGCCGGTCAGTGCCTGCCAGCGCTCGCGCACACCAACTCCATCCTCGATTCCTAGTGCTTTCTAGACCTTACCGCTCACGGACGTATGTCCGGCTACACTGGCAATGATCGCCATACCTATGTTGAGGAGAAACGCAGATGCGTATTGCCGTAGTTGCGATGGGAAAGATCGGCCTGCCGCTGGCAGTGCAGTTCGCGGACACGGGACACGAAGTCATCGGTGTTGATGTCAACGAACAGACCGTAGCCTCAATCAACGATGCGAAGGAGCCTTTTCCGGGCGAAGCGCACCTGCAGGAAAAGCTCTCCGAGCTCGTCCCCGCCGGAAAACTCCGCGCGACGACGGACTACGCCGACGCTATTCCCGGCGCAGACGCCATCGTCATCGTGGTTCCCCTGTTTGTCGACGACGCATCCTGGAAGCCCGATTTCGGCTGGATGGATGCCGCCACGCGATCCTTCGCCGAGCACATGACGCCGGGCACGCTCGTCTCCTACGAGACCACGCTTCCCGTCGGCACTACCCGTAACCGCTGGCGCCCGCTCATCGAAGAGGGCTCGGGCCTGAAGGAAGGCGCGGACTTCCACCTTGTCTTCTCACCGGAGCGCGTCCTTACCGGGCGAGTCTTTGAAGACCTTCGCAAGTACCCCAAGCTCGTTGGCGGGCTCAGCGAGGAAGGCACGAAGAAGGCGATCGAGTTCTACGAAGCAGTCCTGAGCTTCGACGAGCGTGATGACCTGCCTCGTCCCAACGGCGTGTGGGACATGGGAAGCGCGGAAGCCGCCGAAATGGCAAAGCTCGCCGAAACTACCTACCGCGATGTCAATATTGGCCTCGCGAACCAGTTCGCGGTGTACGCAGACAAGGTTGGCATCGACGTCAACAAGGTCATCGAGGCCTGCAACTCGCAGCCGTACTCGCACATCCACCTGCCCGGAATCGCCGTCGGTGGACACTGCATCCCGGTCTACCCCCGGCTCTACCTCTCGACGGATCCCGACGCCTCAGTGGTTCGCACGGCTCGCCAGTTCAACGCGGAGATGCCGCTCTACGTCGTCCGCCGTATGGACGACGTGCTGGGAGATCTCTCGAATCTTCGCGTGGCTGTGCTCGGCGCCTCCTACCGAGGAAAGGTAAAGGAGACCGCGTTTTCTGGCGTCTTCCGCACCGTGCGCGAGCTCAGCGATCGCGGCGCCGAGGTATCCGTGCACGATCCGATGTACTCCGACGAGGAGCTCGAAGGCTTCGGCTGGCAGCCCTACCACCTCGGCGAAGAGATCGACGCCGTCGTTGTTCAGGCAGACCATCCGGAATACCGCGAGATCTCGGCAGCCGACTTCCCGGGCGTCAAGCTGCTGTTTGACGGCCGTCGCGTGACCGATCCCGAAAAGTGGGCCGGAACGCCGCGCCTGGTTATCGGCGACGCCGCGAGCGAGTAAGAGGCCACCTTCGAAAGATAACCATGACTTCAGTAGTTGCTGTTGTCGTGGCGTACAACCGCCGCGACCTGCTTGCCCAGACTCTTGACGGGTTAGCGGCACAAGTTCGGCCCGTCGACGGCGTGGTGGTTATAGATAACGCCTCAACCGACGGCTCTGGCGATCTGGCGCGAGCGCACGACGTCGTGACTGAGGTCGTGGCGATGAATGAGAACCTCGGGGGAGCCGGCGGCTTTGCTGCCGGTATCGCGCGGGCCGTAGCTACGCATCAGGCAGATCTGGTGTGGGTGATGGACGATGACACCATCCCCACACCGGGAGCGCTCGAAGCACTCCTAGCAGCACGGAAGTCCTACCCCGGAACTCCGGCAATCCTCGCCTCTCGTGCCGTGTGGTCTGACGGGCGCGAACACCCCATGAACACGCCCCGCAGTCGGCCCGGCGCGAGCCGTGACCTCGTCGCGGCAGCGCAAGCGATCGGAACTCGCCAGATCCGGTCGGCATCCTTTGTCTCCATCCTGCTCGACGCGCGCGCCGTGTGGGAAGACGGGCTACCCGAAGCCGACTTCTTCTTGTGGAACGACGACTTTGAGTACACCGCCCGACTTTTGCGTCACCGAGTCGGACTGTTCGTTCCCGCATCTGAGGTCCTCCACCTCACACGCACGTTCGGAGCGTCGGAGACCGATCCGGGCGCTCGCTTCTATAACGAGGTCCGCAACAAGATCTGGCTGTTCACGCGATCCAGCGCCCTCGACCCTGTCGAAAAGGCACTCTATGGCGGCAGGTCCGTGCTGCGCTGGATTCAGACGCTTTACGCATCAGGCCAGAAGAGAACTCTCCTCAAGCACGCCTACCGAGGGCTGCACGACGCGACCGAAGCTCCCACACCGGTCGAGGTTGTCCTCGCCAACACTCCGGTAGCCGAAGACGTGAAGCAGGTCCAACGATCGGCTGGATTACTTGGGCGCGACGAGGCCGCCAATGGCTAATAATCCGCAGTTTTCCGTCCTCATGGCGGTCTACCGTGGAGACGATGCCGGCTTTCTGCGCCGCGCCCTGCAGTCCGTCACCGTCGACCAAGAACTCAAACCAGATCAGATTGTCATCGTTCGTGACGGGCCCGTTCCTCAGGACCTCGCTCGGATCTTGAGCCAGGCCGATGACATCACGGACGGGATACCGGTCGATGTCATCCCGCTGCGGAAAAACGGCGGGCTTGCGCGAGCTTTGCAGGAGGGCCTCAAACACTGCCGCCACGACATCGTCGCACGCGCAGATGCCGACGATATCTGCCTGCCTCATCGGTTCGCCATTCAGATCCCACTGATGAAGGATCTCGATCTGCTGGGGGCCGGGATCGCGGAGTTCCACACCGATGAAGCCGACGAGGGGCTTATTCGGCGACTTCCCACCACCGCGGCGGACATCCGTCATGTTCTTCCGCTGCGTGATCCCTTCAACCACCCGTCAGTCGTATTTCGAGCCTCGGCGGTTGAGGCAGCGGGGGGCTATGACGACCTGACAAGAATGGAAGATTACTGGCTGTTCGCGCGCATGGTTCACGGTGGTGCGCGTGTGGCGAATGTGCCTGACATTCTCGTGCGGTACCGGGTCGGTTCCGGCGCATATTCCCGTCGCGGGGGACTCGAGATGGTGCGTGCCGAATTGCAACTCCAAGGCGCGATGTTCAAGACCGGTATCACGACGCCAGTGCAATACGTCCGGAACCTCGCAATACGCGGGGGGTATCGGCTAGTTCCGGCTGGAGTGAAGAAGCTTCTATATCGCACCGCGATGAAGACAGGATGGAAGCGCTAGCAATGACGATCGTAACCAACTGGCTGGCGGCCATTCCCTCGATGTTGCTCGTGCTGTTCTGGCTTTTTTGTCCTGGCTTGCTAGCACTGTTGATCGGCCGTGTGCGCGGCTTAGCAGCCCTCGCCTTTGCCCCGCTAGTGTCCCTTGCGCCCATCGTATGGATTCCCGTCGTCTTCGCGATTGCCGGAATCCCCTTCACAAAACTGACCGTCGGTCTAGCTTTTGGTGTGGTTCTTACGACCCTCGGTGGCGCGGTTTGGTGGTTACGCGGTCGCTGGCCAACTATTCGTCCGCTCTCTGCGCCGATTTGGCCCGTGGCGCTTGGCACGGCGCTCGCCGCGCCGTTTGGGATATTGCCCGCAATGAAGGCGATCGTCGACCCGACGTTGCCGCCTCAAACGTGGGATGGGGTTTTCCATATCAACGCGGTCCGATACATTCTCGACACGCTCAATGGGTCGTCAACCGCGATTGGAGCGATTGCGAACGTTGACTTAAACCCGCAGTTCTATCCTGGGGGCTGGCACGATATCGTCGCACTGAGCTACACCTCCGACGTGGTCGTGGCAACAAACTCGGCGGCCGTGATATTCGGCAGTGTGGTGTTCCCCTTCAGCGTTGCAGTTTTGCTGTCCGTGTTGGCGCCTTCATCCCGCATCGCGCCAATTGTCGGTGCATTCGCTGCAATGAGCTTCTCCTCGCTTCCCGAGCGGCCTGCATCTTACGGTACGTTGTGGCCGATTATGGCAGCGTACGTTCTTTTACCGTTGGTTCTGGCAGCCCTCGTCCGATTCACTCAGCGAGGCGACAACGGCGGCCTCGCCGCCCTCATTGCTGCGATCGTTGGGCTTGCGGGATTGGGCCTCCTGCACCCGTCGTCAATCTTCGCTGCCACGGCAGCGGGATGGTGGGTACTTCTTCTCTTTCTCATCCGATCGCGCGGCACGGCAACCAGCGCACGGTGGCAACGTATCGTCGCGTGGCTGGGCCTCATTGGCACCCCGGCAATGCTCTTCGTGATCTGGAAGTCCCCGCTATTTGAGGTCGTCAAGTCTTGGGAGAGATTCCCTGTGGGTACCCTTGGACGAGAGATTCTTGGAGTTCTGACCGATTCTCAGCTCAGCGAACAGGGTTACGGCGATCCAGTACCCGAATGGGGACTTCTTATTGGCCTCATCCTTGGACTCATTGCCGCAGCCCGTGTCAAGGAAAACCGATGGCTACTGCCTGCCTATGCGACGGTGGCTTACCTCTTCGTACTCTCGGCAGTTGTGCATTTGCCCGGCTATCGGTTACTCGCGCCATGGTATTTCGACCCGGTACGCCTCGGTGCAATTGTGCCAGTAGTAGCGGCCCCACTCGTCGGTCTCGGTATCGCATGGGTTGTGGAGGCCCTCACCGTAACGCGTGCCGCATGGATGAGGATGGCAGTTCCCGTGGGTGCTATCGCTGCGCTGGGGCTCACGACCCACGCGTTCAACTACAACCAGGGTTACTGGATGTTGCGGCTCAACTACGAGTTCAAGAACGAAGATGGCTACAACGCGCTGATCTCGCCCGAAGAAGTCGCGATGCAGCATCGTTTGAAGGGCGAATTGCCCGCAAACGCTCGCGTCATCGGTGACCCTCGGACGGGCGCCGCCCTGCTATACGGCATAGCGGACATCAACGTGTTATACCACCATCTCGATGGCGCCTGGGGGCAGAAGGGCTTCGAAGTCGGCGCGTATTTCGATCAACTCAACATGTCCCACCACATCTGTACGACGCTGCAGTCGCTAGGGATCGACTACTTCTATACGGACGAACGCACCTACTGGCCCGAGAACGACGCGAAAAACAAATACGAGGGGCTGCGTATTGGTCGCAGACACATCGACCGATTTGAGCTCATCGATTCCGGTGGCGGGGCCGCGCTCTACCGCCTCGCGATCTGCGACCAGCACAAGAACTAGCGGCGGGCGCGGCGCGCGGCGCTAGATCCCGAGCACGGCCTTGGCGATGACGAAGTACATCACGAGTCCAGTGGCGTCACAGAACGTGGAGATAAACGGGTTGGAAAACACGGCAGGATCCGCGCCGACAGCTTTCGCGATGATCGGCATGACGCCACCGATCGAGGCAGCCATCGTGCACACGCTCAGCAGCGTCAATCCGATGACCGTCCCGATCGCAACGCCATAGACGAGGGTAGCGACACCGAATCCGAGAGCTCCTAGAACCGCCCCAAGCGTGAAGCCGATGCGTGCCTCGCGCCACAGCACAGCCAGGACGTCCTTGCTCCACACATCGCCAAGCGCGAGCGCTCGCGTCACCGTCGTCGCGGCTTGATTGCCGGTGTTTCCGCCCGTGCCGGTCAGCAGCGGAATGAACAGCGCAAGGACGACAACCTCGGCCAGGGTGGACTCGAAGATCTCAAGCACCTGAACCGTCAGCACGGCCGAGACTGCGAGGACGAGCAGCCACACGATCCGCGACTTGACGACGTTCAAGACCGGCGTTGAAAGGTAGGGGCGGCGCAGGGGCTCATGGCCGCCGTGACGAGCCACGTCTTCGGTATCGGCCGCTTCAACGATCTCGAGAGCGTCATCGACGGTGAGGACTCCGACAATCCGATTCTCCCCATCGACGATTGGCATAGCGATCTTGCCGATGGCAAGGAGCTGGCGGGCGGTGTCCTCGGCATCGTCGGTCGCCTGGGCGCTGATGGGGGAGGTCATGATGTCCGCGATGATCGCGTCCGGGGCAGCGGTGAACATGTCGCGCAGGGAAACCACACCCACGAGCCGACGGGTGTCGTCCATGACCGGGATCATGTAGAGCGTCTCGTACTCCTCGGAGCGGGTACGCAGCAGCTCGAGTGCATAACCGATGGTCCGAGTCTCGCGCACCGGCACCACCTCGGGCGACATCCGCCGGCCGATGCTGCCCTTCGGGTAACCGAGCAGGGCCGCGGTCATACCCCGCTCATGGCGGGAAAGACCCCGCAGAAGCTTATCCGCGACGGATGCCGGAACCTCATCGAGCAGCGCGGCGCGATCGTCGGGGTCGAGATCCGTGAAGATGGAAGCAATCTGCTCATCGCGCAGCGCATCGAGCAGGTCGGCTTGGTGGCCGGCATCGAGGGCTTCGAAGACCTCCAGCGCGCGGTCCTTGGCGAGAAGACGGAACATCACGGCGCCGCGTTTTGCGGGCACGTGTTCGACGACGCTGATGAGGTCAGGAATCGAGGCCTCGGCCGCGAGTGTGGACAGCTCTGCGATATCGCCCGAGGAGATATCGTCGATCAGCCGCTCTTCCAATTGGGTCAGCATGATTGCCCCCTTCCTCGCACGACGTGGTGCCTCGATCATTGAAACTAGAGCATAAAAAATGGCGCCCAACACATGTGGCAGGCCCCTCCAGGGAGTCTACCGCGAATGCCCGAAGTGGGCCGCTAGACTGATGGAACTGCCAAAGCGAAAGCGAGTCTGGAAGTGGATATTGATCTTCTGGTTGTGGGGTCCGGATTCTATGGGCTCACCATGGCCGAGAGATGTGCCGAGGAATTGGGCCTGAAGGTCGCGATCATCGAATCGCGCCACCATATCGGGGGCAATGCCTACTCCGAGATCGAACCCGAAACCGGGATCGAGGTCCACCGCTACGGCGCCCACCTGTTCCATACCTCCAACGAGCGGGTATGGGACTACGTCACCCGGTTCACCCAGTTCACGAGCTACATCCACCACGTGTTAACGACCGTGGGCGGTGAGGTTTACCAGATGCCGATCAACCTCGGCACGATCAACCAGTTCTTCCGCGCGGCCTATGGCCCCGAGGAAGCCAAGGCGCTCATCATTGAGCAGGCTCAGGAGCTGGGCGATAAGAGCCCGGAGAATCTGGAAGAAAAGGCGATCTCGCTGATCGGCCGGCCACTGTATGAGGCCTTCGTCAAGGGATACACCGCCAAGCAGTGGCAGACGGACCCCACCGAGCTTCCGGCCGGGATCATCTCGCGCCTGCCGGTGCGCTATACCTATAACGCCCGCTACTTCTCCGACACGTATGAGGGCCTGCCCGTCGACGGCTACACGCCATGGCTGGAAAAAATGGCTGACCACAAGAACATCGACGTCCACCTCAATACGGACTTCTTCGACACCTCGCAGCCTTTCAACAAGGATTCCGCCGTCGGTCAGATTCCGATCGTCTACACCGGGCCCGTCGACCGCTACTTCGATTACGCCGAGGGCGACCTGTCCTGGCGCACGCTCGACTTCGAAGAGGAAGTCTTGAACGTCGGGGACTTCCAGGGAACCTCCGTCATGAACTATGGCGACGAGGACGTCCCCTTCACCCGGATCCACGAGTTCCGGCACTTCCATCCCGAGCGTGATTACCCGAAGGATAAGACGGTCATCATGCGGGAGTTCTCGCGCTTTGCCGATCGCCATGACGAGCCTTACTACCCGGTGAATACCGCGAAGGACCGCGAACGGCTCGCGGCATACCGCGAGGCGATGGCCGGCGAGAAGAACGTCCTGTTCGGTGGCCGCCTGGGCACCTACCAGTACCTGGACATGCACATGGCTATTGCATCCGCACTGTCGGCATACGACAACCGCATCAGCCCGCACATCAAGACGGGTGAACCGATCGTCGCGAAGAACGCATGAGCACTGAGACCCAGCCAATCGACCTGCCCTGGCGAGAACCCGGGCGAGGCAAGGGGCTAGCGGAGGTTTTCTACCGCTTCTACCTGCTCAAACTCATCGTGCACAAGGATCTGCGGGTGCGCTACCGCGGCTCGATCCTTGGCATGCTGTGGAGCTATGTGAAGCCGGCCGTTCAGTTCATCGTCTTCTACTTCGCCGTCGGCGAGTTTCTGCGCATGAACGACCGGGTCGAAAACTACGCAATCTACCTGTTTTCCGGCATCGTCATCGTCAACTTCTTTACCGAATCCTTCGGTAACGCGACGCGCTCGATCGCGGGCAACTATGCGCTGGTCAAAAAGATCTACCTGCCGCGCGAGCTCTTCCCGGTCTCGGCGCTGTGGGTCGCGGCGATCCACTTCTTCCCGCAGCTCGTCGTACTCATCGTGGGCGCGCTGCTGTTTGGCTGGTCGCCGACGGTCCTGCAGTTGCTCGCAGCGATCGGAGCGCTCATCGTGCTCGCGATCTTCTGCCTTGGGCTCGGGCTGCTCTTTGGCGCGATCAACGTCCTGTTCCGTGACGCGGAAAACCTCGTCGACCTGCTTGTCATGGTCGCGACCTGGGCCTCGCCGGTGCTGTACACGTGGCAGCAGGTCTTTGCCGTGTCGGAGAAAAACGGCGGCTGGCTCTTTCCGATCTACATGCTGAATCCCATCACCCCCGTCGTTGAGGTCTTCCACTGGGCATTTTGGGAACCGACGCAAGGCGCAGGCGGGGGATCACTGCCGCCCAACATGGCGATGTGGATGGCGATTGCGACGGTCATCTCGCTGCTGACGCTGTGGCTCGGCGAATATGTCTTCCGCCGCCTCGACGGCCGGTTCGCGCAGGAGCTGTGATGAACGAAACCGACGTCATCCGCGTCAGCCACGCGGTCAAGAAATTCACGCTCAAGCACACGCATTCGCTCAAGGAATGGGTCGTGTGGAATGTCAAGGGGCGACGGGGTGAGCTTACCGAGTCCTTCACTGCGCTGCGAGATGTCTCCTTCAACCTGCGCCAGGGCGAGACGGTCGCGCTGCTGGGATTCAATGGCTCCGGCAAATCGACGATGCTCAAGCTCATCTCCGGCGTCATGCGCGCCGACGGCGGGGAGATCCGCGTGCGCGGCAAGATTGCGGGACTTATCGAGGTTGGCGCGGGCTTTCACCCGGACCTGACCGGCCGCGAGAATATCTACCTCAATGGCGCGATCCTCGGCATGAGCGAAGATGAAATCAATGCTGCCTTTGACGACATCGTGGCGTTTTCCGAAATCGAGCAGTTCATCGACACCGAGGTGAAGTTCTACTCCTCGGGCATGTTCTTGCGGCTCGCCTTTTCCGTCGCGGTCCATACCAATCCCGACATCTTCCTGATCGACGAGATCCTGGCCGTCGGGGACGAACCATTCCAGAAAAAATGCCTGAAGCGCATCGATGAGCTGAAGGCCGAAGGCAAATCGCTCGTCATCGTCTCCCACGACCTCGACCTCGTGGCGAGCATGTGTGAGCGCGGCATCCTGCTTCGCCAGGGCGAACTTGTCTTCGACGGCGACGTGCACGAGGCGGTCGCGATGATGCGAGAAAACCGAGAGGAAAACTAGTGGATATTGCTCGCGCATACGAGCTGTTGACCGCGGCATTTGCCGACCACGACGTCCGGATATCGCTGAGCGAGGAGGCTCGCGAGGTCCTGTCCCAACTGGATGAGCGCTGGCTGGTGAGCGCGATCTCGCCGCTGACGCTGACGTACCCGGACCGAACGATCATGCTGCGGGTGTTTCTGTGTGACACCCAGCCGCTGGAGGACCGCAACACGCTGCGCGATATCCGCCCGAGCGACGTGGCACTGCCCGTGGCGCACGGCGTCATTATCGTGACGCCGGCCGGGGGCGGGGTGGGCGAACCTCATCACCGTTACCTGCTGGTGCCCTCGGCGCGCGTGATGGCGGGCGAGGCCCGCTACATCTTCGTCAAACCCGATTCGCTCAAGGGCAAGGCGATGAGCCAGGTCTACCGCCGGCTGTATGGCAAGGCGCCGATCATGCTCGACCGCTACCGCCAGTCCCGCAATTCCGCCTACCAGCAGACCTGGCAGGCCACCGCTCCCGAGCTTGCGACCGCCGCCCCGCTCATTCGGCGCGAGGGCGATGCGCCGTGGATGTGGGTGGCGATGCACTGGTTGGAAAACGGCGGCGCCGAATCCTGGGCTTTCCGGCAGGCCGAGCTCGCCCGCGATGCCGGCTACAAGATCCTCATCACCGTCGACCGTGGAGCGCCGCAGCGGCTGCTTGGACGCGCCTACGAGATCGCCGACGAGGTGTTCTTGTGTGCGCAGACCTTCGGGGTGAAAGAGCGCGCGCCCTTCGTCGAAGCGCTGCTGCGCACCTACCGCCCCGTCGCGATCCACATCCACCACTCGGTGCTCGCCTACGAGCACCTGGGACTCGTGCGCACGCTGCTGCCCGATACGCGCGTGGAGGATTCGGTGCACATTGTCGAGCATCGCGGCGGCGGTTACGTCGCTGATTCCGTCCGCGCCTCGCACCTGATCGACCTGCACCACGTCATCAGCCCGCAGCTGCGCGAAATCTACCTGCGCGAGGCGGGCATCGCGCCGGAGAAGGTCGCCTACTATCCGCTGACGGGGCTCACGGCGCGCGCGAGCGCCGAGGCGAGCGGCGAGATTCCCGCGCGGCCCCGCGCCGCGCTGCGGGTCGGCTTCCTAGGCCGCATGAGTCTGCAAAAGCGCCCGTTCCTCTTCGTCGACGTGGCGCGACGGCTGCACGCGAGCGCTCCGCAGGACTTCGAGTTCGTCATGCAGGGCAGCGGCGAGCTCGAGCATTACACTCGCGACCACCTGGCCAAAGCGGGCCTCGCCGACGTTGTGACGACCCGCGCCTGGGGACCGGTCACCGATTTCCTAGCCGAGATCGATGTCCTGCTCATCCCGAGCGATAACGAGGGCCTGACGCTCACCTCGCTGGAGGCCACCAGCGCCGGCGTGCTCGTCGTGAGCGCGGACGTCGGCTCCCAGATCACCGTCGTCGCGCCTGGCGCGCTGCTGCCGCGAGAGCCCAACGCCTTCGTGGCGGGCGCCGTCGAGCTGTTGCGGCGCCTGGCTGCCGATGACGGGGAGCGTCGCAGCCTCATTGCCCGCCAGCGCGGCCTCGTTGCCGATCTGGCCTCGCGCACCAGCGCCGAAGAGTTCTATACCGATCATTACGCCACAACCGCCGTGGCGAAGACCAAGGAGTAAGCATGCGCGTTGCCGCCGTCGTCGTCACCTATAACCGAGCCGACCTGCTGGAAAAAACCCTCGCCGGGCTGGAGGCGCAGGACCGGCCCGTGGACCGCATCATCGTCGTCGACAATGCCTCCACCGACCGCACGCCGCAGATGCTCGCCGAGCGCGAAGCCGCCGTTCCCACGACGGTGACGCGGCTGAAGAAGAACACCGGGGGAGCGGGCGGCTTCGCCCACGGCATCCAGGCCGCCTTCGGGGCGGGCTATGACGCCTACTGGATCATGGACGACGACACGGTGCCGCGGCCCGGTGCGCTCGCGGAGCTGCTGACCGGCGTCGACTCCTTCGCCGAACGCCACGGACACGTCCCCTCCTTCGCCTGCTCGATGGTGCTGTGGACCGACGGGGAGCTGTGTGAGATGAATACGCCCGACACGACGTGGGACTGGCCGCGTGATATGGCGCACGGCAAGGGCTACCAGCTCGTGAAGTCCTGCTCGTTCGTCTCCTGCCTCATCACCGCCGACGCCGTGCGCGAATGCGGGCTGCCCTACCGCGAGTACTTCATCTGGTACGACGACGCCGAATACACGATGCGCCTGAGCAAGTTCCGCCCGGGCATCTTCGTCGCCGACTCCAAGGTCGATCACCTGCTCGGGGAAAACCGCGGCGTGAATTTCGGCGACGTCACCGACGCCAATGTCTGGAAGTTCGAATACGGTGTGCGCAACCAGATTTCGGCGGCGTTTTCGCTGCGCTCGCCGACGATCGCGGTCCAGCTTGCCGAAAACATGCTCAAGCAGCTGCACGGCTCCGGCGTGAGCCCTAAGCTCCGCCTCCGGCTCTTAAAGGCCGGCCTGAAGGGCCTCGTGTTCCACCCCAAGAAGCGCTTCGCGCGCACCGTCCGCTAGTCCGCACACTCCCGCACATCGCCATAATCAACCCGGCAGGCTCGCGCCGCGTGCGGGCCCGTTCGAGCCTGCCCAGGGCGTCCCAACTCGCTCTTGCCGATCGCTACGTTCAAGGTGAATCACCACCGAAAGGACAGCGATCATGCGAAAACCAACCACATTGCTAGCCGGGGTCCTCGCCCTCGCGCTACTCGCCGGGGCAGGGGGCTGCGCCGGCGCGAAACACGCTGGTGGCAACACCACCTGCAAGGACTACCTCACGCTGGACAAGGGCGATAAGCGCGATGCCATCAAGGCGTTTCTCTCCGATAGTGGCAAGTCAGATCCGTCCAACGCTGAAATCTCGCTGAGCGTCATGTCCGCGACGCTGTACTGCAAGACGGCCGGCTCGGATTCGGACCCCATCAGCAACATCGGCGGGAACTGACATGCCTCAATGGTTACTCGCAGTGCTCGTTTTCGGCACTATATTCGGCCTTCCCATCGGATGGGGCATGCTCCAAGACAAGTATCGGGATCGAGACGATGGCGTCGGCAAGTTCTTTCGCGGCACCGAGAAGGCCGGGGACGTGGCAGGCAACATCCTGCACTCGATCTTCCAGCGGATTGTGGGGCTCGTCGCCCTTGCCATAGGCGCTCTCATCCTCTGGCTGACACCGACCATGGGGTTCGGTTGGGAAACCCTCGTCGCCATTGCCCTGGTCGGATACGGCATTTACCTGCTGTGGCCAGGCCGGCGGAGCTTCTGGATCGTCTTCTAACGAGGCCCTACCGGCACGGATCACGCAGCGGCAGCGCCTGTTCCTGCGTCGCGACGGCGGCGCAGTCACCCGCAAAGTCGCGATCGATCGCGACGATGGAACCGCCGGCCAGCAGCTGGGAGGCGAGCTGGCGCACGAGCTCATGGTTCGTGGCGGGGCGGATCATCAGGCGCTGCGCGCTGCCACCGTCGAGCAGTTCATCGAGGTCCGCGTAACGCAAGTTCGGGCCGGCCAGCGCGATAGCCGTCGGGTCAAGCGGCGGCATCGCACCGAGCTGATCGGCCGCGCTCATCACCTCCGCGTTCGCATCGCTCACCATGGGCGGCAGCTCACCGTCGTAGCTCATGGCGAGCGCGGGCAGCGCGAGGGCGAGCACATCGCCCGACGTCTCAGCCCAGGCTTCGGGCCGATCGGTGAGGATCACATCCGGGTCATCGATTTCACGGAAGGTGACGGCACCGCCCGCGAGCCACGTGGCGTGCGCCCACACGAATGCGCGCCACGTCGGAGGCAAATCGACAAACAGCGTGTCACCCGGGGCGAAACCGGCGTCGAAAACCAGGAAATTTGCTGTCTTTGCGACCCAGCGGGCCAGGACCGCGCCGGAGAGTTCCGTGCGTTCGTCGGCGGAATACCACGTCACGGCGGGGGTGGATCGGGAAGCGAAAGCGGCCAGGAGATGGCCCGGATCATGGCGCAGGGGCATAGCTGCCATCATACGTCCGGACAGATATACCACCGATCCACTTGACGAAGGTGAGTGACACGCGTGTAATTTAGAGACAGACAGCTAATGCAACGAACGGAGTGCGACCGTGTGGAACATCCTGGGTGACGGCCCAATCTCCGCTCGCGGCGGCGGGAACGCCCCCGCGTCCGCCGACCCCTATGACGGCATCGAGTACGGGTCCCCCGCCTGGTATGAACTCGCGCTATGCGCACAGACCGATCCGGAGGCCTTCTTCCCCGAAAAGGGCGGCTCCACGCGCGAGGCCAAGCGCGTGTGTGCCTCGTGCCCCGTCGCCAAGAAGTGCCTGGAATACGCGCTAGAAAACGATGAGCGCTTCGGCATCTGGGGCGGTAAGTCCGAGCGCGAACGTCGACTCTTGAAGCGGCGCATCAGCTGATTTTTCCTCGATGACCTCACCTGTTCATCACGCTCAGGACGTCACCGCCGTCGTCGTGACGTGCGGCGATACTCCCTATCTCTCCCGGACGCTCAGCGGGCTTTCGGCGCAGCGGCGCCTGCCCGCCCGCCTGCTGGTGATCGATGTGGCGGCACCCGGCCGCGACGTCGGCTCGGGGCGGCCGTTGCTCGACGTCATCGCCGAGACGATCGATGAGGTACGGCTCCCTACCCGCATCGTCGGTGCGCCCGCCGCGCGCAATTTCGGCGACGCCGTGCGGCTCGGGCTCGCCGAACACGCCGAGCTCGTCGCAAAGGCCGAGCGGCGCCACGAGGCGCGCACCGGCGAAATCCCGGTCGTCACGCCCGGTGCCGTGGCGTGGCTGTGGCTGTTGCACGACGACAGCGCCCCCGATGCGGCGGCGCTCGCGGAACTGCTGAGAGAAGTTGAACTCGCCACCTCCCTTGGGCTCGCGGGCTGTAAACAGCGCGACTGGGCGCGGCCCGATCGGTTGATCTCCGCGGGTATCCATGCGACGCGCGCGACGCGGCGCTACCTGGAGACCGACGTCGACGAAATCGACCAGGGCCAGCTCGATCACCGCTCCGATGTCCTGGCGGTGTCCACTGCGGGGGCGCTGATTCGGCGCGATATCTGGGCGGCGCTCGACGGCACCGATCCTCACCTTGGCCCGTTCAACGACGGGCTCGAACTCTCGCGCCGGGTGCGACTTGCCGGCTATCGCGTCGCCGTCGTGCCCGAAGCCATCGTCTACCACGCGCAGGCCTCCTATCACGACCTGCGTGGCGACAATGAGGGCGCGGCGCCCGATGTTCGCCGTTCCTTTGGCGCGCGCCGGGCAGCGCAGCTGCACACCTGGATCTCCGGGGTGGCGCCCTGGCAGGTCCCGCTTGTCTACCTCGCTATCGCGCTGCTGACGCCCTTGCGGGCGCTGTGGCGGGCCGCGCGCAAAGACTTCGATCTGCTGGGCGCCGAGCTGAAGGCGGGCTGGCACGTTCTTTCCCACCCGAAGCATTGGCGACTCACGCGCACCCGCACGGAGGCCGTACGCACGGTGCCGCGCGCGACGCTCGACCGGATCTATACGCCACGCTCAGCCATCGGGGCGCGCAAGCGCGAACTGCGGCGCAGCGCGCGCGATGCCCGAGCGGCCGCCGAGGCACCGAGCGAGCTCGAGCTCGCGGAACTCTCGCGGCTGGCCAAGCGTCGCCGGGCCGCGCTAGGCGCCCTCATCCTCGCGCTCGTGGCGATCGGCATCTGGGTGGTGCGCCCGCCGATGTCCGCCGGAATCTACGAGGGCGGCGGGCTGCTGCGAGCCAGTGGGTCCTTCCTGGAGACGCTACGCGCCGCAAGTTCCGGGTGGGTCGACGTGGGCCTTGGTCATGAGGGTCCACCCGATACGCTGCTGTGGGCACTCCTGCCGGGGCTCCTCGTCACCGGCGATCTCGCCACGCTCATCCCGCTGGCATATTGGCTCGCCGTGCCGGTGGCGGGAATCGGCGCATGGTTCGCCGCCGGCGCCGGAACGCGGTCCGTCGCGATCCGCGCCTGGGCGGCGATTGCCTGGGCGCTCGCTCCCAGTTTTATTCCCGCGCTGCACACCGGGCAGCTCGGGCCCGCGTTGGCGCACGTCGCGCTGCCGTGGCTCGTGCTCGCGCTCGTGCGAGCCGTCGGTGCCGAACGCCGCGACCACGTCGATTCCGGCATGGTTGGCGCTAAGCGCGTGGACCGCGAAGCGCTGCACGCGAGCCGCGAGTCCGAATGCGTCAGTGAAAGCCACGATGGCAGTCCGTCGGGCGACGACGCGCTGCCACAGACGGACAACGTGCAGGCGCAGTCTTCCGACGACGTGCTGGCTCAGGCAGACAATGCTCCGGCGAACGTCGAGGCATCTGCGGCAGGGGAGACCCGCGAGGAACCATTGCCTGCCACCGTCACGACGCAGGAAGTGCCGGCCCCGGCCGCGCCCGTCGTGACAAAGACCAACGTCGCCGCCGCGGCGGGTGCCGCGATTGCCTTCGCGCTCGCCACCGCCGGAGCGCCCGTCCTGCTGCTGCCCGGCATCATCTTCCTGTGGCTCGCGCAGCTCACCATCGCCCACCATCGCCTCGCCTTCCTCCTCATCCCGCTGCCAGCCCTCGTCTTGCACACCCCGCGGCTGATCGCGATGGCCTCGGAGGGACTATGGCAGCTCGCCGTCTCAACGTCGGGGCTGCCGCAACCCGGCGCGAACGGGGACCCGCGTGCCGCACTCATCGGTTTTGCTACGGCACTGCCCACGGGCGAGCTGGGCGTGCTTCCCCTGGCGATCGCCGCCTGGGTTGGCGGCGGCATCGTGCTGGTCTTCGCGTTCGTGGCGCTCGCCCGCCGCGGCAGCACCTCACTCGCCGTGCGCCTAGGCTGGTTCGCCGTCGTCCTTGCCCTCGCGAGCATCCTTGCCGTGCGCAACATCGTCGTCGCCTACGTTGGTGGCGAGGCCATCACCGCCGCGACGGCGCCGCTCGTCTCCCTCCTGCTTGCGGGCCTCTTCGTCGCCGCTATCGCGGGCGCGAGCGGCCTCAACACGCAGCTCGCCGCCCACGACTTCGGTTGGCGGCACGGCCTCGCGGCGCTCGCGGGCATCCTCGCGCTGCTCGTGCCGCTGTCCTGGGCCTTGATCTTTGGCCCCTCTGCCGCCTCACGCATGCAGGTCGCCGTTGCAACTGAGCCGCTCACTCCGGCGCTCGCCCAGCAGCTCGCCTCCGGCGCGGGCCAGGAGCGGACCTTGCTGCTCGCGCCCGCCCCCGACGACTCACTCCGCGCTGACGTCGTGCGCACCGACGGTCGCACCATGCTCGCCTCCGCCTCGGTCATCGCGGTGCGCGCCCTGCACGAAGAAAGCGACCCGGCCGCCGATGCGTTGCGCGGCGCGGTCGCGGATCTCGCGGCCGGGGGATCAGAAGGTGCGGCACGCGATCTGGGGCGCGCGGGCATCGGCGTCATCGTCGTGCCACCCGCAGACAAACTCGACGCCAGCGTCAACCAATCCGCGCATGCCACGCTGCTCACGGCGCTGGATGCCACGCCCGGCATCTCGCGCGTGACCGTCAACCGATCGGGCACGGTCTACCGCATTGATACCGACGCTGTGACGGCGCGCGCCCGCATCCTCGACGACGGGCAGGAACGACCACTTGCCTCCAGCGGCACCGGCCTTGCCACGGACGTGCCCGCCGGCGGCGCGGGCCGCCAGCTCATCCTCGCCGAGCGCGCGGATGCCGGCTGGCAGGCACGCTACGACGGCGTGAGCCTTGGCGCGGCCGGCGACGATTGGCGCCAAGCCTTCGATCTGCCCGCCCACGCCGGCGAATTACACGTGCGCTACCGGCCTGACTATCAGCCCTACTGGGCCATCGGGGGGATCCTCACGGCCGCGCTTACCGCGCTGCTCGCGATCCCGCGGCCCCGCCGAGAGGTACGCCCATGAGAGTCCGGACGATCCTCGCAGCCCTCACCGCGATCGTGCTGGTGGGAGCCGTCACCGCGCTCACGCTCATCAATCCCGACGTGCGCCCGCCCAATCCCGCGGCCGCCCCGCACGTCACGAGCGTCGAGCTCGCCCCGCAAGACGTCACCCAGGTGTGCCTCACCGGAACCCACGTTGAAGGACAAGCTCAGGGCGACGAAGAGTTCGGCGATAAATCGGCCGCCACCCGTACCCTGACGTCGGCTAGCGTCATCGCACGCTCCGGCGAGGGCGCGCCGTCGGCAACCTACCAACGCACCGGCGATGCCCAGACCTTCGCCCTGTCAGGCCCCGCGGCCGCCGTGCTGTCGATCGACAACGAGCGCGCCCCCGGCATCATCACCGCACCCCCGGCCGGCGGCGCCCGCGCGGCCCTCGTCGGCGGCACCGTCACGCTTAATTCCGGCGGTGACGTGCGCGGCCTCGGCGCGGCCACCTGCCAACCACCGACGACGGACGCCTGGCTCCTCGGCGGTGCCACGACCCTCGGCGCCAGCGCGGAACTCGTCCTCGTCAACCCGACGAAGACCGTGGCAACGGTGACGACGTCGCTGTATTCCGAGCGCGGCCCCGTTGACGCCCGCACCGCCGCGACCACCTCCATCGCCCCCGGCGCCACGGAACGCGTCCTGCTCGAGTCGTCCGCGAGCGACATCGAACGCCTTGCCGTGCACGTCTCGGTCACGGGAGGCGCGATCGTGCCCGCGATCGTCTACGGCGGCCTCGACGGCATCACCCCGCTCGGCACCGGAATCATCTCGGCAGGCCAAGGCCCCGCCCGTAGCCAACTCATCGCCGGCGCCGCACTGGCCGGCGGCAAGGCCGACGCCCTGCGACTCGTCAACCCCGGTGAGGGCCCCGCGCGCGTCTCGGTGCGCCTCATTGGCGCCGACGGGAGCGCCGAGCTCCCGGGCGCCACGGACTTGACGATCGACCCGGGCGCGGTCCAAGACGTCGTCCTCGACGCCGTAGCCGAGGGCGATTACGCCATTGCCGTTACCGCCAGCGAGCCCGTCCTTGCCTCCGCCCGCACGACGATCGATAGCGAGGGCGGGGCCCGCTCCACGACGTGGGTACCCTCGGCGCAAACCTCCACTGAGCTCCTCGTACCCGTCATCACCGCCGACGGCCTAGCCGCGCGCGTTTCCCTCGCCGCCGGGGAAGCCGCCGCCACCGTCACCTACCGGCCGGTCCTTGCCGACGGCTCGCTCGGAGAGGAAGCAAACCTGGAGGTCCCCGCGACGACGGAGCGCACCCTCTCTCTGCCCGAGGGCACGCGAGCCGTGCGCCTGACCGCCAGCTCACCAATCAGCGCCGCGACGATCTTGGCGATGAGCGACGCTGGCCTCGGCGCCGTCCTACCCGCGATCGAGGACTCCGACGTTCGACGCACCGTCGCGGTGCGCCTCGGCGATTTCGACTAGCGCATCCCAGCGCGAATCAGCGCCGCCAGCCAACGACAAACCCCCTGCCACCAAATTCGGTGGCAGGGGGCTCGTCGTTGCTGCGCGGGTGTGCGTTAGAAGGGTGGTGGTCCGTTGAGGGCTTCGTCGAAGCGCCAGTCGTTGGCCAGGGTGAAGCCGCGCGGCTGCGCTGCCGCTGGTGCCATGACCGAATCGGCCGCCGTGGTGGTGGGGGGTTCATCTCCAGGCCCGGGTGGCGCGCCTGGTTTGGGGATGGCAACCACGGGCGGCGTCAGGCGGGGGTGGTAGATCGGTTGTTGGTCGGGATCGATCCTTCTGGGTGGCCTGGCTGCGGGGATCCCGTTTTGGTCGATGATGATGGTCCAGCTGTTGGGGTCGCCGGGTGGTTTCTCGACTCGGGGATGATGCCGTGAACACACGAGTGCCAGGTTGGTGAGGTCGGTGGGTCCGCCGCTTTCCCAGGAGATGAACCGTCCTGGGTTTCGTTCCTAGATGGTTGTCAAAGACGGTTCACGGTGGGTGAGGGATTCAGCGTATCGGGCTTCGACTTCTGCTGGTGTCTGATAGCCCAGCACTTCGTGTAACCGGGTCGTGTTCCACCAGTGGACCCAATTCATCGTCGCGAACTCCACGTCGGTCAGGCTGCTGCATGCCGGCTGGGAATAGATCAGCTCTGCCTTGTACAAGCCATTGACGGTCTCAGCAAGTGCGTTGTCGTAGCTGTCGCCGACAGTCCCGACTGATGGGCTGATTCCTGCAGCTGCAAGGCGTTCGGTGTAGGCAATGGCAACGTATTGCGAGCCCCGATCGCAGTGATGGACCAGGTCAGCAATACCTGTCGTCGCGGTGTTGAGCGCATGCTCCAGCGCTTCGAGTGACAGCGCGTGAGTCGTCATTGATGATCTGGTGGCCCAACCGGTGATGCGGCGGGAGTACGCATCGATGACGAACGCGGTGTATACGAAGCCATACGAGGTGCGCACATACGTGATGTCTGCGACCCACAGCCGATTCGGGGCTGGTGCTTTGAAGTCGCGCATCACCAGATCCGGGCGTCCATCCGGTGCGCGCCCAGGTACCGTGGTGCGCGGTTTACGGCCGCGGACCACACCGCTGATTCCGGCCTGACGCATCAGCCGTGCGACCTGGTCACGGCCGATCCTCCAGCCGCTACGGCGCATCGCATGCCACATTTTGCGAACGCCGTAGACCCCGTAATTGCGGGCATGCAGATCCTTCATCACCGCAATCAGTTCCCGATCCCGGATCTGGCGTTCGCAGTCCGGTCTGGCTTTCGCGGCTCGATAACCGCGTGAGGTGATGAACCTGCCCTCGCGTGCGGCAAGCGTGCGGCAGATGAGCTCGACTCCGAACTGATCGCGGTACATATCGATGTAGGTGATCATTTCGGCGAGGGGCGGTCGAGCTCCGCTGCAAAAAACGCTGAAGCAGTCTTGAGGATCTCGTTTGCCCGCCGCAGCTCACGATTCTCCCGCCGTAGCCGTTTCAGCTCTTCAAGCTCAACTGTAGTCGCGCCCGGCTCAGTACCGGCATCACGTCGGGCCTGTTTCAGCCATCCCCGCATCGTATGCGGTGAGACTCCAAGCTTCGTACCAACCGACTGGGCAGCCGACCACTGCGAGCACTGCGTGTCCTGAAGATGATCCTCCATCAAACGCAACGCCCGCTGCTTGAACTCCTGGGTATACACAATTGGCATGATCCAATTCTCCTTCAATCAGTAGAACGGAACGAAACCCAGGACGGTTCAAACCCTGGTCCCACGAAACCCGGGATGCGAGAGGCGTCGGGAGGCGGAGTGTGGAAGACGACGGCCAGGCGAACAAGCCCACACCACCGAGCCATGAGGTCAACAGGCCGCAACAATTGCGTCCTCGCGCGCGTACGCGCAGGCGCGCGCAAGTGGGTACGCGCGCAGGTGCGGGCGGGGATGCTCCAGCGAGGAATGCTCGTGCGGAGGTGCGCGACCGGCCGGGAGGCTCGGGCGAGGAATGCTCGGCGGGGATCGTTGGACCTGGAGGCGCGGCTAGCGGGTTGCGGCGATCGCCTGCTTGAGCGCGCCGAGCACGAGCGCCACCGAGCGCGGCTGCGCGTTGTGGCCCATCAGCCCGATTCGCCACACCGAGTCCGCGAACTCGCCGATGCCCGCCCCGATTTCGATCGAGAACGTCTGAAGCAGGTAGGCGCGCACCTTGGCCGAGTCGACCCCATCGGGCACCCGCACCGTCGTCAGCTGCGGCAACCGGTAGCCTTCGGCGGCAAAGAGCTCGAGACCCATCTCCTGCAGGCCCTCCTGCAGCGCCGCTCCGGCCGCCTCGTGGCGCGCGGTCACGGCGTCGAGGCCCTCGCTGAGGATCCGCGTGAGCGCGGCGTGCAAGGAGACGACCATCGCCGTCGGCGCGGTGTGGTGGTAGGTGCGTTTGCCGCCGGCGTCGCCGCCAACATAGCCGCCGAGCAGGCCGAGGTCGAAGTACCACGAGGTGGGGCGCTCGACGCGGCGCTCGAAGGCGCGGTCGTTGATCGTAAAGGGCGCGAGGCCGGGCGCGACCGAGAGGCACTTTTGGGTGCCCGCGTAGGCGACGTCGATTCCCCAGTCGTCGACGGCCAGTGGCATGCCGCCGATCGAGGTGACGTGGTCGGTCAGCAGCAGCGCATCGCCCTTGCCGGCGCCGAGCGCGGCCACATCGTTGCGGACGCCCGTGGATGTTTCAGCGTGCACGGCGCAGATGATCGCGGGGCTGGGGTGGGCGCGCAGCACGTCGTCGGGATCAAGGGGGCGGCCCCACTCGGATTCGACGGGCACGACGCGGGCGCCGAGCCGGGAGGCGAGCTCGGCCATGCGCTGGCCGAAGAGCCCGTTGATCGCGACGACCACGACGTCGCCGCGGTGCACGGTGTTGACGAATGCGGCTTCCATGCCGCCCGAACCCGTCGCGGATAGCGGCAGGGTGCGCGCATTCGTCGTGCCCCACAGCGTGCGCAGCATCTCGCAGGTCTCGTCCATGAGCTGGATGAAGACCGGATCGAGGTGGCCAAGCAGCGGCCGCACGAGGGCAGCGTCGGCCTCCGGGTAGGTGTTCGTCGGGCCGGGGCCGAACAGCGAGCGATCAATGAGGGGCGCGTCAGGTGTCATATCACCGACGGTAGCACCGGGCGCGCGTTACAGCGGGAAATCGGGATCCAGGTCCGTCACCGCGACGCCCAGGATCTCGGCGCACTGCTCGATCAGGACGTAGTGGGTGAGCTCGTCGATCTCGGCGACGGAAGCGCAGCGCGTGGCGATGGGCAGCCGGTAGAGCACGACGCGGTATTTCAGGCCGTGGCTGCGGTCGGCGGCGAAGGTGCGGGCAAGGGTGATCCCGCGCGCCTCAAAACGCGAGGGGTTGGACGGTGGCACTTCCTCGACGGCGAATTCGACGGCGGCAAGGCGCGGATGCTCGGTGATGAGGGCGCGCACGTGGTCGGTGACGATATCGTCGAAGATTTCGCGCTTGGTGCGCCAGCCCGGTAGCGCCGGGGGCAGCAGGGGGCCGCGAATGCCGCGGCCGTGGCGATCGCGTCGCCGACCGGCGCGGCGCGGGGGAACCATCGGCAGGAAGGGCACGGTCTTAGCCTAGGCCAGATCCAGGTACCATCGAAGGGTGAAACCCGTCCGCCCGTGCGTTCGACCCGGCTGCACCCGCTCCGCCGTCGCGACGTTGACCTACGTCTACGGCGATGCCCAGATGATCGTCGGGCCGCTGTCCGTCAAGGCCGAGCCGCACGCCTACGATCTGTGCGAGGAGCACGCCCGCACGCTGACCGCGCCGCGGGGTTGGGATGTCATCCGGCTGCAGGTCGACTATCAGGCCGCCGCGCCCTCCACCGATGACCTGACGGCGCTGGCCGATGCGGTGCGCGAGGCCTCCAAGCGCCCCAAACCCTATGTGCCGCCCACCCGCCGCGTCGCCGCGCGCGATATCACCGAGCCGAGCGCCGGTGCGGCGCGGCCCAACCTTCGCATCGTGCACAGCCAAGGAGATGACGATGACTGATCTGCCCGCGTGGGTGAGCGCTGCGCTGCGCTGCCCCGTCACCGGAGCCGAGCTGCGCTACAGCGATGAGGAGGGCGGCTGCTTTCGCACCGTCGGCGTGAGCCCGACGCGCTCCTATCCCGTGCGCGAGGGGATCCCGCTGCTGCTCGCCGAGCGCGCCATCGTCGGCGACTAAAGCCCGTTGCGCTCCTCTGCGCGCACATAGGAGAGGTACTCCTCATTGCGGCGCCGCACGAGAACGGCCGCGAGAAAGCGCTCCGGGTGGGTGCCGGCGGGCGCCGCGGGGGAGACGTAGGCCTCCACCTCGCTTGCTAGCGCTTCGGCGTGCGTGCGGCGTGCCTCGGGGTTCAGCGTCGCGGCGCGCGTGAGGAAGATGCGGGCGCGCGTCGTCAGGGCCGAGGGGATCGGTCCGATGTCGACGGTGCGCACCCAGTCGCTGAGTTCGGGCGGCATGAGCAGCGGATAGGCGGTGGCCTCCACGTCGCGCAGCCGCACGACGTAGGTGCCCGCGAGCATGTCGCCGAGGCGCCGGCCGCGCGCGTTGGACAGCGAGACCACCGTCGCGAGTGCGCCGAACGTCAGCCAGTTCTCCACGACGCCGACGAGCGAGCGGACAAAGACGTGCCGCACGCGCACCGGGCCGCCGTCCTCGCGCAGCACACGAATTCCGACGACGGTCTTGCCAAGCGAGCGCCCGCCCGTCGCCCACTCCAGGACGAACGGGATGCCGAAGGTCAAGATGGCGATGCCGACGACGACAAGCGTCTGGCCCTGGGCGGCGTTGTCCGGCGGCAGGTAGCGCAGAATCATGGTGATCGAAAACAGCGCGGTGGCGCCCCACAGGGCGGCATCGATCGCGCCGGCGAGGGCCCGCAGCGGCACCGAGGCTGGCCGGACCTCCAGCTCGATCGCCTCGCCGGTGATGATGGATTCTTTTCCGCCCGGCGACGTGACTGACATTGCGGTGCTCATATATGGCACATTACAGGTGTGGATACCGATGCATATAGCGCCTACCGCGGGGCGAAGTGGAATCGGCTCGATGAGCTGGCCGGGCGGCGCTCGCTCACGGGCGAGGAGATCGATGAGCTTGCGCAGCTGTATCACGCGACCTCGCGCGACCTCTCGCTCATTCGCACCGCGGCGCCGGATCCGAGCGTCATCTCGCGACTGTCGATCTCGGTGGCGCGGGCGCGCGCCCGGCTGACGGGCTCGGAGAATTTCTCGCTGGCGGGCATCGCCAAGTTTTTTATCGTGACGCTGCCGCTCGCGTTTTACCGGGTGCGCTATCAAACGCTCGCGGCGGGGCTACTGTTCGTGCTCGTCGCGGTAGCCTACGGGTACGCGTTCTATCATTCGCCCGCGATGCAGGCCCAGGTGGGCACGCCCTCGCAGCTGCGGCAGTACGCCGAGGAGGCCTTCGTCGCGTACTACACGAACTATCCCGCGCCAGATTTCGCCGCCCAGGTGTGGACGAATAATGCGTGGATCGCGGCGCTCGTCGTCGGATCGGGCATTACCGGGGCGCTGCCGGCCTACGTCATGTACGCCAACGCGACGGGGGTGGGGCAGGCGGGCGCCGTCATGGCGATGCACGATCACCTCGACGTGTTTTTCTATTCCATCCTGCCGCACGGGCTGCTGGAGCTGACGGCGATTTTCATTGCGGCCGGGGCGGCGTTCAAACTGTTTTGGGCGTGGGTCTCGCCCGGTAATCGCACGCGCGCGACGGCGCTGGCCGAGGACGGCAGGACGCTCGCGATCGTCGCGGCGGGCCTCGTCATCGTCCTCGGTGTCTCCGGCCTCGTCGAGGGGTTTGTCACGGGTTCGGAGCTGCCGACGCCGGTGAAGATCGCCATCGGCGCGCTCGCGCTCGCGGCGTATTGGGCCTACACGCTCTACTTTGGTGCGCGTGCCCGTCGGCTGGGCTTCGATGGCGACCTCGCCGACGATGACGCCGGCTACCGCCAGCTGGAGGGCGCGCTGCGCTAGAGCTTGCCGGTGGCCTTGAGCTGCAGGTACATATCGGCCAGGTCCGGCGGGAGGGCGTCGGCCGAGGATTGCACGACGAAGGCACCGGTGCGGGCGAGGGCCGCTACCGCGTCGCGCGCGGAGAGCAGGGAGTGCTCGGCGGCCGCGGCGGTGTAGATCTCGGCGAGGTCCTCGCGGCGCTGGGTCAGGTCATTGAGCTCGGTGTCGTAGGCGCCGGCGACGACGACGGTGTGCTGGGCGGCGAGCGCCGCGACGGCGGTGCGCATGGAGCCGGAGATGACGCTGGAATCGAGCGCCGTCGCGATGACGACGAGGCTGCGCTGGGAGACGGTGCGGCGCACGAGGGAGGCCGCGAGGTGCCAGTCCGTCTCCCCGAGGTTGGGTTCGACGTCGGCGAGGCCCACCGCGAGCTCATGCATGAGCGTCGTCACCGAACTGGAGCGCACGTGGGCGCGCACGGCGGTATCGACGGCTAGGACATCGATGCGGTCCCCGGCGTGGCCGGCGAGGGCCGCGAGCAGCAGCGTCGCCTCAATGGAGGCATCGAGCCGGATTTCGTTGCCGAGGCGCACGGCGGACAGGCGCCCGGTGTCGATGATGACGACGACGCGGCGGTCGCGCTCGGGGCGCCAGGTGCGGACCATGACGTCCTGGGCGCGGGCGGTGGCGCGCCAGTCGATCGCGCGCACATCATCGCCGATGACGTATTCGCGCAGCGAGTCGAATTCCGTGCCTTGGCCGCGGATGTTGACCGAGGATTGGCCGTCCATTTCGCGCAGCCGCGCCAGGCGCGAGGGCAGGTGCTGGCGGGCGTGAAACGGCGGCAGGACAAGCAGCGAGCCCTCGACGGTGCGCGTGCCGGTGCGGTAGGCCAGCCCCAGCGGGCCGGCGACGCGGATCGCGACCTGCTGGCTGCGGCGTTTGCCGCGCCGAACCGGCATGAGCTCGGCTGTGAAGCGTCGCCGCTCCTGCGGCGGGATCGTCAGGCGCCCGGACTCGGGCTGGATACGGGCGGTGGGCTGCCACACGTCGCGCAGCTGGATGCGGGCCGTGCGGCTGCCGCCGTTATAGACGGCGAGCGAGGTTACGGCGCTCGCACCCAGGCGCACCGTCGTCGGGTTGGTGGAGCGCACGAAGGAGAGCGTCGCGGGTTTGGGCGCGAGCAGAACGTCGAGCGCGATCAGGATCGCGAGGATCACCGCCCACAGCGCCACCGTCGAGGCGACGGGGCGCACCGCCACGAGGATGATCCCCAGGGCGGCAAGGATGACGGAGCGGTGGGTGAGCGCCATGGCTAGCGCGGCACCGGGACGTTGGAGAGCACGGATCCGATGACCTGCTGCGTGCTGATGCCCTCGAGTTCGGCTTCGGGGCGCAGCGAGACGCGGTGGCGCAGGGTGGGCAGGGCGAGGGCCTTGACGTCATCGGGCGTGACGAAAGTGCGGCCGCAGAGCCAGGCCCAGGCGCGCGAGGCGGCCAGCAGCGCCGTGGCGCCACGCGGCGAAACACCGAGCTTGAGCGAGGGCGAGACGCGGGTCGCGCGCACGATGTCGACGGCATAGGCGAGCACGGCCTCATCGACGTCTACCTCGGCGACCTCGGCGCGTGCCGCCGCGAGGTCCGCGGGCGAGGCGACCGGGCGCAGGCCAGCGCCGTGCAGGTCACGCGGGTTGAACCGGTGGGCGTGGCGGCGCATGATCTCGATCTCGTCCTCGCGCGGGGGCACGGGCAGGACGAGCTTGAGCAGGAAGCGGTCGAGCTGGGCCTCGGGCAGCGGGTAGGTGCCCTCGTACTCGACGGGGTTTTGCGTCGCGACGACCATGAATGGATCGGGCAGCGCACGCGGTGTGCCGTCGACGGAGACCTGGCGTTCTTCCATCGCCTCCAGCAGCGAGGCCTGGGTTTTGGGCGGCGTGCGGTTGATCTCGTCGGCGAGCAGGAGGTT
This sequence comes from Bowdeniella nasicola, assembly GCF_900107735.1. Taxonomy (GTDB): domain Bacteria; phylum Actinomycetota; class Actinomycetes; order Actinomycetales; family Actinomycetaceae; genus Bowdeniella; species Bowdeniella massiliensis. The sequence goes on from NZ_FNQV01000001.1 coordinate 139,180, forward strand.
CGTAAAGACGGGGCCTTCGCGGAACTCGAACGCGGAGGTCGCGGCGTCGTAGATCATCGAGCCCGTGACGTCGCCCGGCATGAGGTCGGGCGTGAACTGCACGCGCGTCGTCTTGACGTCCAGGGTTGCCGCGAGCGAGCGCACGAGCAGCGTCTTGGCGACGCCCGGCACGCCCTCGAGCAGGACGTGGCCCTGCGCGAGCAGTGCGATGACGAGCCCGGTGATGGCGCTGTCCTGACCGACGACGGCCTTGCCGATCTCGCTGCGCAGCGCGGCAAGGCGCGAGCGCGCCGGCGATTCGCTCGGCGGGGCAGGGCGGGCCGGCTCAGCCGGGGCTGTCGAGGCGGGCGCTTCGAACTCCGGCGCCGCCGGGGAGTCCTGGTGAGATTGCGCCTCGGGCGTTCGCCCGTCGTCGGCGGGGTGCTGGGCGAATCGGGACTGGTCACTCATGACAAGTGGACCTCACTTTCCAAGCGGGTGAGTTCGGATGCGAGTTCTTGCAGGTCCGCGCCGCGCTGCGGGGCCGGGCCGTACAGCAGGTGGCGCAGGTTGGCGGCCGGCCGGGAGGATGCGGCCGCGATGGCGGTGATCGTGGCGTCGGCGCCGGCTTCCCGGCTCAAGCCGAGCTGACGTTGCAGGCGCGCGATCGTGCCGGAGCGCAGGGCGCCCGCAGCATGCTCGGTGGCGCGCCGCGAGGCGTAGAGCCTGCCAACGCCGCGCACGATCTCGCCGCCGCGCACGACGACGGGCAGCGATTCGGTGGCGACGGGCCCGAAGCGCGGCGCCCAGTAGGCGATTGCGACGACGGTGAGCAGGAGCGCGAACCACATGAAGGAGCGGAACCAGGCCGGGGCGTAGACGAAGAACTGCGAGGAGTCTTCGTAGACGGGCAGGTACCACACGAGGGTCGGGTTCTGACCGAGTGAACGCATCGCGAGCGCGGCATTGCCGTCGTCGGCGAGACGCTCGTTTGACAGCAGCGTGCCGTCGGCAATCGCACGCCAGGACGCGCCGTTGTGCTCCCAGACGGCGTAGGCGCCGCTGCCCTCGAAGGTGAAGCACAGCTCCACGCCGTCGCGCAGCGCGGTCATGGATCCGCGCGGCGGCGAAATCCGTGAGGCGGCGACGGCATCGGGCTGTGAGCACTGGGCCGTGACGGCCACACTCGAGCCTTCGGCGGCCGTGTCGACGGCATCGGTGAGCGCACCGAAGGGCAGGTAGGGCGTGCCAACCAGGACGACGTCGGAGGGAAGGTCCGCGAGCTGCTCGCGTTGGAAGTCAGAGAGCAGGTCGGTGGCGGCGATGAAGACCGTCACGCCCTCGCGCGCCTGCGCGCGCACGTCCGCGAGGGAGGTGGCTGTCACGATGTCGACGCCCTCACGCTTGAGGAGTTCGGCGAGCGCCCGGCCGCCGCTCGGGCGCGTAGAGTCCGGGCTGAGGTTGCCGGAGGTGCCCGATTGCCGCATCGCGGAAAAAATGATGAGGATCAGTGCGCCAATAATGCACAGCGCGATGATCGGCCAGCTCCACTTGGAGGTGGCGCGCCGGGATTTCATGTTCAGCCCGAGCGCCTCGGGGCTATACAGATCGCTCATCGCTGCCCCCGTGCGCCCTCATCGGATACCTCGACCTGCGGCGCGAGCGTGGCAAGGCGCGGTTTGATGAGATCGATGAGGCGGATGAGCGCCTGATAGGCCTGTTCGCCGAGCAGCACATCGCCGTAACTTGCGGCGTCAAACAGGTCAGCCTGCGCGTGCAAGGAGCGGCCGTATTCGGAGTCGAGCGCGCCGAGGTCGCGGGCCGCTTCCTGCGCGGTCATGCCGGGACGGTCGGCGATCAGGGCGCGCTCATCGGCGTAGCGAATGAGGGCACGGAATTGCTCGCGGAAGGCCTCGGTGTAGTTGCCGCTGGCCGCATAGTTGCGGGCCCTGCTCACGAGGGTCGAGCTATCGGCGTCGTCCTCAAAGAGTCGGGCCGAGCCGCGCCGATCCGAGCGCGCCGCGGCCTGGCCGCGAATGCGCCGGAAAAAGACGATGGACAGCACAAGCGCGACGAGCACGATCGCGAGGATCGCGACGGAGAACATCGGCGAGGAGGACGTGGGCGAGACGTCGAAGACTTGGCCGAGTTTTTCGCTTATCCAGCGCAGAGCACGCATGAACAGGCCAGGCTCGTGGTGGTAGATCGCCTTGTCGAGCTCTTCGCGCGCAGCACGACGCGCCTCTTCGGCATCCGGCGTCACCGGGATCTCTAACCACCTCACGAACAACGACCTAGGTAGCCGGATTCTCCGCCGCGGCGCGCTGCAGGAGCAGGTCGAGACCTTCCTTGCGCATCCGCGTATCGGTGTAGACCAGCGTGACGACGGCCGCGAGGAATGGCGTGAAGACCAGCTGAACGAGGGAGCCAATAATGGAGGAGGCGATCGTGCTCATCGAGGTCAGGGACATGAGGTCGGTAGCGGCCCCGGAGCCCCCGATGACCGCGGTGATCAGCGTCGTGATAAGCCCGGTGACGATCGCGGACATCGCCGCGAGCAGGAAGACCGTCAAGAACAGCACGCCCGCGATCCGCCAGAAGAGGCCCTTGGTGAGGCTAAAGGAGCGCTTGACCGATTGGAAGACGCCGACCCGCTCGGCCATGAGTGCTGGCGTGGCGAGGGAGGTCTTGACGAGAAACGCGAGCCACCCGACGGCAAGGGCGGTGACCAGCAGGAAGCCCACAATGACGAACGCGAATGCCGAGGACGTCTCGGTGCTCAAGGAGGAAAAGACGAAGAAGGAGGCGAGGGCCAGGAGGGCGAAAACCGCGATGAAATAGATGACGCCCGCGAGCGTGATGAGGATCGTGAGCCCAATCAGCGGCAGGATCCGGCCCTTGGCCTGCTCCCACACCTGCGCGAGGGTCACGCGCTTGCCGAGGATCGATTGAGTGACGCACTGGATGAGCAGGCCGGTCAGCACCGTCGAGGCAATGAACGAGAGCACTGCGGGGCCGGCAGTAGAGGCCAGGAGCGTGACGACGTCGCGGTCGGTCACGACGAAACCGTCGGGATTTGCCGGATTGAAGGCCTCGATCCGGGTGAGAACCGGATTGACGACGAGGAGCTCCAGGATGAGCGAGCCAAAAATGACAATGGCCGCGACACCGAGCATGACCCCGGGGTTGAACCGGATAGCTCGAAAACCGCCGTCGAAAAACTCGCCAAGCTTCAGCGGGCGCAGCGGGATGATGCCGGGCTGGGCCTCCAGGTAGGTGGGGCGCAACTGGATTGGTTCGTAGCCGGTCGGCGATGCACCCTCCCCGAATCGCTTGTGCCCGTAGGGGCCCTGTTCTCCTGCGGGAGGCTCGGCCGCCGGGGGGCCAGCGACCGGAGGGGGGCCAGAGACCTGGGGAACGTTGTCCCAAGACCATTGAGTCTCGTCGTTGGGATGCCGATTATCGTGCGGCGGTTGTGTCACGGCCCCTCCTTAGTCGTTCACTATCGTGCCACAGCGCCGCGCCCAGGCGCATCACTCGGGCGCCCGCGCGCCAAATTTGCGACAATAACACCATGACGTGGCGAATTTTGGTCGTAGACGACGATACGGCGCTTGCCGAGATGATTGGCATTGTGCTCTCGGCCGAGGGCTTCGAACCGGTCTTTTGCGCCGACGGCGCCAAGGCGGTGGAGATGTTCCGCAGCTCCGAGCCTGATCTCGTCTTGCTCGACCTCATGCTGCCTGGGATGGGCGGCATCGAGATCTGCCGCATTATTCGGGAAGAATCGGGCGTTCCGATCGTCATGCTCACCGCGAAGTCGGACACGACGGACGTCGTCGCGGGCCTGGAGGCGGGCGCCGATGACTATATCCCCAAGCCCTTTAAACCCAAGGAGCTCGTCGCGCGCGTGCGGGCGCGGCTGCGGCGCAAGGACGATGATGCCTCCGAGCGCCTCATGATCGGGGACCTCGCGATCGATGTCTCCGCGCACGAGGTGCGCCGCAACGGCGAGCTCATCAGCCTCACCCCGCTCGAGTTCGACCTGCTTGTGGCGCTCGCCCGTAAACCCTGGCAGGTCTTCTCCCGCGAAGCCCTGCTGCAAGACGTCTGGGGCTACCGCCACCAGGCCGATACCCGACTTGTCAACGTCCACGTCCAGCGGCTGCGCTCCAAGGTCGAACGCGATCCGGAAAACCCCGAGATCATCATTACTGTGCGCGGCGTGGGCTACCGGGCAGGCAACCCGGCACAGTGATGGCGGCGCCCTCCAGCTGGCGCGGCCGGGTGCGGCGCCGCATTTCGGGCCTCGGGCGGCGCTGGCGCTCCTCGCTCGCGGTTCGCGTCGCCACGATGATCGTCATGGCGGGGGCGCTCGCGCTCGCGATCGTCGGCGCGTTCGTCTCCACCTCGATCCGCGACGGCGTATTCGAGGATCGGCTCGATCAGGTGCTGTCCGACGCGCTGTGGCGAGCGAATCACGCCCAGGCCTCGGTCGATAACGCGAGCATCCAATCGACCGCGCAACTGCAGCGGGTCATCTACGACGTCATTTACGAACAGCGCCTGTCCTCCTCCGGCACCGTCGGCGTCATGCTGCTGCCGCAGGCCGGGCAGAACCCGACGGCCGGCTACTACGTGACCGACCGCGCGCTCGTGGACCTCGTCAGTAGCGAGCTGCGCGAGAAGATCGATGCGAGCGATGCCCAGCTGTGGCAGTCGGTGCGGGTGCCAACGCCCGCGGGCAGTGCGCCCGGCGTCGTCGTCGGGCAAAAACTCAACCTGCCGCTGGCCGGGCCGTACGAGTTTTATGCCGTCTATTCCCTCGCCGTCGAGCAGCAGTCGGTCAACCTCGTGATGAACATTTTGTACGTCGGGGCGTTTTCCCTCATCCTCGTTCTTGCGGTGCTGACCTGGGGCGTGACCTTCCAGATCCTGAAGCCCGTGCGCCAGGCGGCGCTGTCGGCCGAACGCATCGCGGCGGGCGTGCTCGATGAGCGAATGGATGTCAAGGGCAGCGACGAGCTCGCCACCCTGGGTGCGTCGTTCAACATGATGGCGACCTCGCTGCAGGAGCAGATCGTCGCGCTGGAGGAGCTCTCGCGCGTGCAGCGCCGCTTCGTCTCCGACGTCTCCCACGAGCTGCGCACGCCGCTCACCACCATCCGGATGGCCGCCGAGGTGCTGCACGATGCGCGCGCGAACTTCGATCCGGTCACCTCCCGCAGCGCCGAGCTGCTGTACGCCCAGCTCGATCGCTTCGAATCGATGCTCGCCGATCTGCTGGAGATCTCGCGCTTCGATGCGGGCGCCGCCGTCCTGGACGTCGAGGACACGGACCTGCGTCAGGTCATCACGAACGTCACCGAGATGGCGAGCCCGCTGGCCGCCACCCGCGGGGTCCAGCTGCGCCTCGCCTTGCCGGAGCGGCCCGTCGCGGCCGATATCGATCCGCGGCGCATTGAGCGCATCATCCGCAATCTCGTCATCAACGCCGTCGAGCACTCCGAAAACGCCGATGTTGATATCACGCTCGCGGCCGATGAAACGACCGCCGCGATCCGCGTGCTCGACCGCGGCATCGGGATGGACAGCGAAACCGCCGCCCACGTCTTTGACCGCTTCTGGCGGGCCGATACCTCCCGGGCGCGCGTCATCGGCGGCTCCGGGCTGGGCCTTGCGATCTCGCTGGAAGACGCCCGGCTGCACGGCGGCGATCTCGCCGCCTGGGGCGAACTCGGGGTAGGGGCCGCCTTCCTCCTGACACTGCCGCGCCGCGTCGGAACGCCGATGGGTCCGAGCCCGCTGGCGCTGAACCCCGCCGTGGAGGTCGCCTCGTGAAACTCCTCATCCGCCTGATCGCCCTGCTTGCTGCCCTCGCCTTGGCGGCGTGCACCGCGCTGCCCGATTCCGGCCCGGTCAACTCCTCCCAGCCACGGCTGCCCGATCGCAGCGAGGTCGACGTCCTTTATTCCGGCCCGACGGCAAACGCTCCCGCCGTCGACATCGTCGAGGGTTTCCTCGCCGCCTCCGCCGCCGGTTACTCCGATGATTTCGCCGCGGCGCGCCTGTACCTGACGGAGTCGGCCGCGCAGTCCTGGAACCCGCACGCCAGCGTCGACATTATTGCCTCCGATGAGCCGCAACCGCCGGAGGAGATCGAATCCGGGGCCGTGCGCGTCACGCACATGAGCCTGGCCGAACTCGACTCGCGCGGGCGCTATACCGCCAAACGCCAGCCCGTCGAATCCGTGCGCACGTTCTCGCTGATGAAAAACGCCGACGGCCAGTGGCGCATTGCCGCCCTGCCCGACGGGCTCGCCATCCCGGATGTGCGCTTCGACCAGATTTTTGACCGCGTCCCGATCTACTTCTATTCGCCCGACGCCGAGGTCCTCGTGCCCGAACCGCGCTGGTTCGCCCGCCCCCAGATGGTCTCCGGGGCACTCGCGGCGCTGCTGTCCGGCCCGAGCTCCTGGCTGCAGCCCGCCGTGCGCACCGCTGTGCCCGACGGCACGCGCATCCAGGGCGGCGTCACCGTTACCGATGACACGGTCAGCGTCGACCTCGACGTGCCCGAACGGCCCGATCCGGAAGATCTGCAGCGCCTGTACGTCCAGGTCCAACGCACCCTCGCGGGCGCGGCGGGCATTCAGTCCGTCACGCTGCGGCTGGACGGCAGCCAGGTCATTCCGGCCGCCACCACCCCGCTGATTGATGCGCCCGGAGCGCCCGCGCAACCCGTCGCGATCTCCGAGGGGAGCCTCGTGCGCTTTAACGGGCGCGACCTCGTGCCCGTGCCCGGCGCGGACCAGCTGCCGGGGCCGTTGCGCGCGCCGTCGGCGCCCTACGAGGGCAGCTCCGGCTCGATCGTCGTCCTCGACGGCGCCGGCGAGGTGCGTACCGTCGCCTCCGGCCAATCGCCCTCCGAGGTCCTCCTTACCGGCTCGAACCTCATCCCGCCGAGCATCGACCGCCTCGGCTGGGTCCTGACCGGCGAGCAGCACAACACCGGCAGCCTCATCGCGGTGCAGCACGCGGGCGAACAGATCACCGTTGCCGCGCCCTGGCTCGCGGGCCAGCGCGTGACGCGGGTGCGGATTTCGGCCGACGGCTCCCGCGCGATCGTCCTCGTCAGCGTCGGCGACGCACTTATCTTGCGGGTCGCGGCCGTCACGCGCGATGATGCGGGCCGTCCGATCGAACTCGCCTCGCCCGTCGACGTCGTGCTGTCCGCCGGGCAGGTGCTCGACGCCGACTGGGTCGGCGCCTCCGACCTGGCCGTCCTTGTGCGCAATCAGCTCGAGGACCAACCCGATGTTGTCCTCTCCTCGCTCGGCGGTCCGCGCGTCTCCCTGTCGACGGTCGCCGGGGGAGTGCAGATCGCCGCGGGCACCTCGGACCGCTCCATCATCGTGACGACGAGCGAGGGCGAGCTCTTCGTGCGCGCCGGCGGTGGCTGGCGCGCCGCAGCGAGCGGCGTGAGCGACCCGAACTACGCCGGCTAGCTGGCCGTGCCCGTCCCCATCGCGCAGATCGCCCCAGCTACCACCCGAGCGCGGGGCGCGCTCCCGCGCGACCGGCGGCCGCCGCGCCACGATAGCGCCATGTCCTTTCCCCTTGCGCGCCTCGGGCGCGACCTCGCCGATCTCATCACGCCCGTCGCGTGCGCGGGCTGCGGCCGCAGCGATATCGCGCTGTGCGACAGCTGCGCGGCCGAGCTGTTTTCGCCGCTGCGCCGCGTGGATGCCGACGCCCGCTATCTCGCCGGCCTGCTGCCGACGTGGGCCGCCTGTTCCTACCCGCGCGTGCGCTCGATCGTCCTCGCCTACAAGAACCACACCCGCCGCGATATCGCCACGACGATCCGAGCCGCCGCCCGCAGCGCGGGCGACCAGTTCATGGGCGCCGCGAGCGCCGAATCCCACGTCGCCTACCACCTGGCGGACCACCTGCACCGCGGCGGCGCCCTCGTTCTCGTCCCCGCGCCCTCGGGCCGGGCGAGGCGCTGGCGCCGCCGCCTCGTCGCCGCCGAACTCGCCGACGCCCTCGCCCACGGCATCGCCGAGGCCGCAGCCATCCGCATCGGGCGCCCTGCACGCATTGCGACGGCCGACATCCTGCGAAAGCCGCTTGCCGCCGAGGTCTCCGGCCACCTCGCCGGGCTCAACTCCATGGATCGGGCGGCCGCGCGCCGCCACGCCGTCACGGTGGTGGCCCCGCTGCGCCCCGACGATGTCGTCCTGCTCGTCGACGATGTTGTCACGACGGGCGCGACTCTCGCCGCAAGTTATCGCGCCCTGAAGGCAGCCCGGATCCGCGTCGCTGGCGCGATCGCGCTGGCCGCAACCCCGGCCTCTTCCAATGGCCTCGCGGGTGAGCGGTCATCGAAGCGCAAAGCCGACTACACTTGAAGTACGCAACGCAGCGGAGGTGAGAGACCACAGCCCGTCGGTCGCCAGATGCGAAGTGCATCACCGGCGGTGATCGAATGTCGCGGAGGGCGCTGATGCTCTCCCATTCACCCATGGAGGTTCACAATGGAAATCGTCGTCGTCGGACGTAACACCGAGATTTCCGACAGGTTCCGGGACCACGTCGAAGAAAAGCTGGAAAAAGTCGAGCAACTTGCACCGCTCGCACAGCGACTCGATGTGGAACTCAACCACGAGAAAAATCCCCGCCTGGCCGATCGCGCCGAGCGGATCGAACTGACGCTACGGGGCAAGGGTCCCGTCGTCCGCGCCGAGGCCTCCGCCTCCGATCGCTACGGCGCCCTCGATCTCGCCTATGCCAAACTGATGGAGCGCTTACGTCGCGCCCGCGATCGCCGCAAGAACCATCACCGCTATCCGGTACCCAACCCCGAGGATTTCCCGGTCGGCCTCGACGAGACGCCGCTGACGCCGAGCGAACCCGAGCAGGACAAGGTCGAAGCGCCCACCGAACCTGGTGTGGCCGTCGAATCCCAGCTCGGTGACAGCCCGGTCATCGTGCGCCAAAAGCTGCACGAAGCCACCCCGATGACAATCGATCAGGCCCTGTACGAGATGGAGCTCGTCGGCCACCCGTTCTTCTTGTTCATCGACGAGGAGACCAAGCAGCCTTGCGTGGTCTACCACCGCCACGGCTGGACCTATGGCGTGCTGCGTTTGGATACGACCGTCACGAGCTAAGCCCGTGTGTACCTAGGGGCGGCCAGGACATCCTGGCCGCCCCTAGGGCGTGTTGCTAAAGGATTGGGGGACGGTGAATGCGCGAGTCTGGAGTCATGTCGCGCGATGCCATCAGACCCGTGGACATGGTGGACGCGGTGCTAGTCACGGCGGCTAACCTACCCGGCCCCCTTCCCACCCACCTTCGGGAGTGCATGGCCATAGACCCGACCGAATCCTCCCCTGGGGTGCGCCAGGCACCCGGCCCACGCCCGGGCGCGACTGAGGCAGAGTCGGTTGTTTCTGGAAGGCCGAAGCCGCACCACAACCCTCGCCGGCGAGCCGGGACGTGCCTCCACCCATACCCCCCTGGACACCCACGTCGAGGCCCCCATGGGATGATAAATTCGGTCACACGCCGACGGAGGGGATCCGATGACAACGCACACCACCACGGCCGGCCGCCAGCCGTCCGAGACTCCCACGGCAGTCCGCGGGATTAGCGCGCTGCGCCACCCCGTGGTCTCCGGCGGGCTCATCGGAGTCATCGGCGGGACAGCCTTCCTCTTCGCCGGCCTCTCTGGGGTGTCCTCACCGACACAGGGCCCACTGCGCGGGCTGGCTGCCGCCTTGGCCACCTTCACCCTTGCAGTGATCCTGTTCCGCCGCAGGGTCCTCCCCGAGCTGCGCCCGCCTGCACCGGGGGCGGCACGTGTTTACGGGGTCGCCGTCGTCGTAATGCTCCTGCTGATGCCGGTCACGCGCCTGGTCGCTCAGGCCTTACATGCCCCGACGGCGCAGAGCGCTTTGGTGGCCGCCGTCGTCGGCGCGCACTTCCTCCCCTTCGCTCGGGTCTTCCATGCCCCGGTGTTCTGGTGGATCGGCGGGTCCATGGTCGCCCTCGGCCTCTGCGGGGCACTCCTGGCGGTCCTGGGCATGCACGTGGCCGGGCCGGCCGGCGCCGCGGCGGCCGGTGCGGCGATGCTCGTGAGCGTGGCAGCGCAGGCGTTCCGACAACACGCCCCGGGCACCACAGCAGCCACTGAACAGTCTGCCGCGTGGCCCAATCCGGGCTCACGCCCTTAGGGCGTGTTGCTAAAAGGTTTCAAGGGGTGGATGCGTCAGTCTTGAGGGGTGTCGCGTGATGTCATCTCGGACGAGGTCTGGGCCGTGATCGGCCCGCTGTTCCCCGAAGCCAAGACCACCGGGCGTCCGCCCGTGGATCGGCGCATCGTGGTCGGGGCCACCGCGTGGCGCTTCCGCACCGGCGCGCCGTGGCGGGATCTGCCCGAGCGGTTCGGGAACTGGAACACGATCTACAAGAACTTCAACCGGTGGGCCGCTCAGGGCGTGTGGGAGCGGGTGCTGGAGAAGACCCAGTCCTTGGCGCAGCAGGGTGGCGAGCTGGACTGGGTGGCCTCGATCGATTCCACGATCGTGCGCGTCCACCAGCACGGGGCGACCCTGCCCCGCCCCACAGGGGGCCGTGATGAACTACAAGAAATCCGGGACGGAGCCGGCTGATCATGCCATCGGACGCTCCCGCGGCGGTCTGACGACGAAGTCGCATCTGGTCTGTGATGGCAAGGGCAGGGTGCTGGCGTTCGTGGTGACCGGCGGGCAGGTGGCCGACACCTCGATGTTGGCCACCACGCTGGAGCAGATCAGCGTGGCCGGCGCCCGTGGGCGGCCCCGGACACGGCCTGACCGCCTGATTGCGGACAAGGGCTACCCCTCGAAGGCGAACCGTGCCTGGCTGCGCCGGCATGGCATCGCGGCCACGATCCCGGAGCGAGCGGATCAGATCGCGCACCGGCGCCGCCGCCCAGGAAGACCGATCGACTTCGGTGAAGACCAGCGCCAGCGCTACCGGGGACGCAATGTCGTGGAGCGGTGCTTCAACCGGCGCAAGCAGTGGCGAGGAATCGCGATGCGCTCGGACAAGTACGCCCGGAACTATCACGCCGGGCTCTGCCTCGCCGCGACACTGCATTGGCTGACTACTACCCTTTAGCAACACGCCCTAGTCTTATCCCATGACACCAACACGCCGCCTCAGCCGCAGGGCGGCCCGCCGCGCCGCCCTGTGCGGGCCCAGGGCCTTGACCGGCCCCTCGAAGCGGAGCGGCACCGGACCCTAAATCGCGCCGATATCGCTCGCACCGTCGCGCGCATGGGCGTGCTGCAGATCGACTCCGTCAACGTGCTGGCACGCGCCCACTATGTGCCCCTGTTTTCCCGCCTCGGCAGCTACGACACCGGCTTGCTGCACGCGGCGACGGCCGCGCCGCCGCGCCTCCTGCTCGAGCAGTGGGGTCACGAGGCGTGCTTCGTTCCGCCAGCAACCCACCGCCTACTGGCCGGTTTTACTCGCCGCTGGTCCTCCGGGCATCGGATCGACGCGCATCCCGGCGCAGCTAGGCTCCGCGAGCGAATCCTGAGCGAACTTCACTCCCGCGGTCCTGCCACTGCCCTCGAGATGGCTAGCCGTCTTACCGCCCATGACCTCAGCGCACCCGAACAGGAACTCGCCGAGGCAACGACGGGTCACGATTGGAACCGCGGAGCGATCAAAGTCCTGCTCGAAAACCTCTTCGATGAGGATCTCGTGACCACCGCTGGGCGAACCGAGTACTTCCACCGGATCTACGCGCTCAGCCGGGCCGCCCTGCCGCCGAGTGTGCGCGATGTTCCACCGGCCCCGCGCAGCGAAGCGATCGCGCGCCTGACTGAGCTGTCCATCGCCGCGATCGGGATTGGCGACCTCGCCGCGATCGCGGATGTGTTCCGATTGCCGCCGCGCGAGGTCGCGCCTGAACTCGACCGCTTGCGCACCAGTGGCGAGGTCGAGGCCGTGCACATCGAGGGAATCGAGCGTCCCTACTACCTGGACGCAGCGCTCACGGTCCCGCGCGCTGTCGCCGGTGCCCGCTTCCTCTCGCCGTTCGACCCGCTCATCTTCTTCCGTCCGCGGGCGCTGCAGTTCTTTAGCCTGGACTACCGCATCGGCATTTACACGCCCGCAGCCAAGCGCACTCGCGGCTATTACAGCCTGCCGCTGCTCGTCGACGGCGAGATCGTGGCCCGCGCGGACCTCGCCCTCGATCGGAAAACCGCGACCCTGCAGGTGCGCGGAGCCTGGGACGAGGACGAGGTCAGCATCGATGAGGTGCGCCGCGATGAGGCCGCTCGCGCCGAGCTCGAGCGCCTCGCGACCTGGCTCGGCGCCACGAGCATTCGGGTTCCGAGCGATGCCCCGGGCGCCGCCGCCGCGCGCTGGCGGCGCTGGTGAGTCTTCCGCCGAGATCGAACGGAGCGCAGGGGAGTAGGGCCGATCCGCGCAAAGTCGCTACCATGTAACAGGTACCAACGGAAACGGAGAAATCGTGGCTTCCATTCTTGACAGAATCCTTCGATTCGGCGAAGGACGAGTCCTGCGCAACCTGGCGTCCATCGCCGCGCAGGTCAACAAACTCGAACCGACGGTCGAGGATCTGTCCGACGAGGAGCTGCGCGCCGAAACCGATGAGTTCCGCAAGCGCCTGTCCGAGGGCGAGACCCTCGATGACATCCTGCCCGAGGCCTTCGCCGTCGTGCGTGAGGCTGCCAAGCGCACCCTGGGCCAGCGCCCGTATGACGTCCAGATCCAGGGCGGCGCCGCCCTGCACATGGGCAACATCGCCGAGATGCAGACCGGTGAAGGTAAGACGCTCGTCGCCACGATGCCCGCCTACCTCAACGCCCTGGAGGGCAAGGGCGTGCACGTCGTCACCGTCAACGACTACCTCGCCTCCTACCAGTCCGAACTCATGGGACGCGTCTTCCGCTTCCTGGGCCTGACCACCGGCTGCATTATCGACGGCCAAACCCCGGCCGAGCGCCGCGTCGAGTACGCCGCGGACATCACCTACGGCACGAACAACCAGTTCGGTTTTGACTACCTGCGCGACAACATGGCGTGGAGCCCGGAGGAAATGGTCCAGCGCGGCCACAATTTCGCGATCGTCGACGAAGTTGACTCGATCCTCATCGACGAAGCCCGCACCCCGCTCATCATTTCCGGGCCCGCATCCGGCGACGTCAACTCCTGGTACACCGAGTTCGCTACGATCGTCGCCCGTCTGAAGCCCGGCACCGACTACGAGGTCGATGAAAAAAAGCGCACGATCGGTATCCTCGAGCCCGGCATCGCCAAGGTCGAAGACCACCTCGGCATCGATAACCTCTACGAGTCCTCCAACACCCCGCTCATCGGCTTTTTGAACAACGCCATCAAAGCCAAGGAACTGTTCAAGCGGGACAAGGACTACATCGTCGCCGGCGGCGAGGTTCTCATCGTCGACGAACACACCGGCCGTACGCTGCACGGTCGGCGCTACAACGAAGGCATGCACCAGGCCATCGAAGCCAAGGAAGGCGTCGAGATTAAGGCCGAGAACCAGACGCTTGCCACGATCACGCTGCAGAACTACTTCCGCCTGTACGACAAACTCGCGGGCATGACCGGTACCGCCGAGACCGAAGCGGCCGAGTTCATGAACACCTACGAGATCGGCGTCATCCCGATCGCGACGAACAAGCCCAACCAGCGCACCGACCAGGCCGATCTCGTCTACAAGAACCAGGCCGGCAAGTGGAACGCCGTCGTGGAAGACATCGTCGAGCGCCACGCGACGGGCCAGCCGGTCCTCGTCGGCACAACGAACGTCGAGAAGTCCGAAATGCTGTCGAAGATGCTGAAGAAGCGTCGCGTCCCGCACACCGTGCTGAACGCCAAGCAGCATGAGCGCGAAGGCCACGTCATCGCCATGGCGGGCCGCAAGGGCGCCGTCACCGTCGCCACCAACATGGCCGGCCGCGGTACGGACATCATGCTCGGCGGCAATGCGGAGCACATCGCGATCGAGAACCTCAAGGCCGCGGGCCTGGACCCGACGGAGACGCCGGAGGAATACGAGGCCGCGTGGCCCAAGGCGCTGGAAGATGCCAAGGACGCGGTGGCGGCCGAACACGATGAGGTCACCGAGCTCGGCGGCCTGTACGTGCTTGGCACCGAACGCCACGACGCACGCCGCATCGATAACCAGCTGCGCGGCCGCTCCGGCCGTCAGGGCGACCCGGGCGAATCCCGGTTCTACCTCGCCATGGACGATGACATCATGCGCCGCTTCGCCTCCGGCGCCGCCCAGCGCATCATGTCCTCCGACGCCTACCCCGAGGACATGCCGCTGGAGTCCAAGATCGTCACGCGCGCGATCGCCTCGGCACAGCGCCAGGTCGAATCGCAAAACGCGGAGACCCGCAAGAACGTCCTGAAGTACGACGACATCATGAACCAGCAGCGCACGATCGTTTACGACCGGCGCCACAAGCTCATCATGGGCGAAGACGTCTCCGAGCTCGTCGATCAGTTCCGCCACGACGTCATTTCCGGCATCGTGCGCGCCTACACGCTGCACGGCACGGGCGAGAGCTGGGACCTCGACGAGATGTTCGAAACGCTCAACCGCGTCTACCACGTGACGATCACCAAGGATGATCTGATCGAGGATGCGGGCGATGTCAACCGCCTGACGCAAGAGGGCCTCATCCGGGAGCTGACTTCCGATATCGACGTGGCCTACGCCGAACGCGAAGAGGAGATCGGCGAGGAGATGATGCGCGACCTGGAGCGCCGCGTCGTCATGACGGTGCTGGACCAGAAGTGGCGCGAGCACCTCTACGAGATGGACTACCTCAAGGAGGGCATCGGCCTGCGGGCGATGGCCCAGCGCGATCCGCTCGTGGAATACCGCAAGGAAGGCTACGACCTCTTCCAGTCGATGGAGGAAGCCATCAAGGAAGACGTCGTGCGCTACCTGTTCTTCCTGCAGGTCCAGCAGCCGGGCGAGGCGGAGGCTGCCGGGCAGCAGAGCCCCGAACCGCAGCCCGCCCCCGAAGCCGCGCCGGCCAAGGCGAAGAAGGCTTCCCCGCTTGCGCTCAAGACGCCCGAGCGGCCGTCAGCGCTGACGTATTCGGCCTCGGCGAGGGATGGCTCCGGCCAGAGCGAGGCATCGGCGCCTTCCGGCCAGGGTGCCGCCTTCGGGCTGGACGAGGGAACGGCCGCGCCGCAGGGCGGTAACCGCGCCGAGCGCCGCGCCGCGAAGAAGGCCCGCCGAAAGCGCGGCCGCTAGAACGTTCAGCCGATCTGGATGGCGGTCACCATCCAGCGTGCCCGGCGCACGACCATCTCGAAGGCGACGGCGCGCACCCGCTCGCCGTCGAGGATGGTGGCGATGACATCGACGCGCCCCTTGGCAACCGAGGAGACGCGCACATTGCGCACGACGGGGCGTTGCCGATCGCTCGGCGGCGCTACCCGCAGCGCAAGGGACGCGCGGCGCGCCAGGGAAGCGTAAACCTCGGGGGAGACCCACCGGTTGACGTGCGTGATCGGCCGAAATCCCGTGAGGACTTCGAGCGTCGCGCGTAAAATCGTGTGCGACCAGACCGAGGGATGGGGCAGGGTCTGGGAGGCGCCGCGCACGGCCCGGCGGGCCAGGCGCGCGTCCACCGATTCGATCAAGAATTCGTGGGGCGTCGAAAACGAAATCGCGAGGGGATCAAAGGCGAGCTCCTCATCGCTTCCGAAGGCTTCCTCAACGCTGAGCGCCGACGTCGTCATGGCTGGTCCTTTCCTAGGGACAGTTCTTGCCCGGGATAGATGAGATTGGGGTCGGTGATGGCGGGGTTCAGTGCAGCGATTTCTGCCACGAGCCGCGCCGTTTCGGCATCCGAGGGGGAATCCAGCTCGGCCTCGATGATGCGCCACAGGCAGTCACCCGGTTGGACCTCGTAGGTGGTGGCGACGCTCGGGGCGGGCGGGGGCGCCGGGGCCGGATCCAGGGGCGGGAGCACCTCGGAATGCGCCACTGAGGCGGCCGGTGTGGGCGAATCGCCGGTGGCGGGGGCGGCCATCGCGGCCGAAAGCGGCAGGCCCGCTCCGAGAGCGACGCCGAGCGATGCGACGGAGGCGCCGCGCACCAGGCGTGAGGTCAGCGGCGCGAGATAACCAGCGACGGCGCTGGCTCGCGCCCGGCCGGCCAGGACGAGGAGCGCAAGGATGCCGGAGGCGGCGTACCAGGCGCTGAGTGCGGCGGCCAGGACGAGCAGTACGGCCGCGACGCCCGATTCGTAGTTGCGGGCCTGCCACACCGGGGAGACGAGCACCTCGCCGATCGTCGTTGTGGCGAGGCGGGTGAAGGCGATGGCACCCGCGGCACCGAGAGAGCTCAGGAGCAGGGAGGCTAGGACTCGTTGTTTCATCTCTCGGAACCTCGGTTCATATCGTTTGATATTGTTTGTTGTTCTTATGTCTAGTCGAGGTTCCGTTCGTTGTAAAGCCCTGTGGAGAACTTGGGGGTCGAGCAGCTACGGTGAAAACCACCTAGGCATGAAGGAGGCAGCGATGAGTGATGGGCTCGATCCCGCGATTTCTCGGCTGCTCATGGACCTGTCCGATCGGCTCGCGACGATTGAGAGTGCGCAGCTGGAAGCCGAGTTAGTGGAGGCCGAACGTTCTTCGGTGGGGATCACCGAACGGCTTACCTCGTCCCTTGGCGCGAAAATGCACGTCGTGATGCAGGGTGGGCACAGCGCTGATGGGGTATTGCAAGACGTGTCGGCAACGTGGGCGCGGCTCGAGCGCGCCCAGGCTCACCACGTCTTTGTAGCGATCGCGAAGATCGCTGTGATCAAGGGGCTTGGGCGTGCTTCCCACACCCATCGCGAGGTCGATATTCGGCGGAGTTGGGGTCACGTGCTGCGGCGCTGCGGCGCGCAAGGGGTGCGGGTAAGAATTTGTAGCGCGCAGCGCGAGATCACCGGGCGAGTGCTCGGTGTGGGAAAGGACGTCGTTGACCTGGAGCTCGACGATGGCTCGCGGGCGGCCGTCGTCTTAGATCAGATAGAAACCCTCGATACGTGGGGGCTGGCGAGCTAGGCGTTTTCCTGGCTCAGCTGCTCCACGCGGGCCGCGTTCTCGCGGTATTTCTGCTGGATGTAATCTTCCAGCACGCTGGCTTCGATACGCCACTGGCCGCGACCGCCCACCTGGATGGCAGGGATTTCCCCGGAGCGCACGAGTGCGCGCGCCTGGATCATGGAAACGGCCAGCTGTTCGGCCAGGTCCGAGAGGGTGAGGAAGCGTGCGGTCATGATCCAAGTATGGCAGAGCGGGCCAAAGTGCAACAAAGTTATCCACAATCAGCACAACGCACTTGCGGCCAGCACGTGACCTTCGGCATAGTCTGGTCCATGACCTCTCGTCAAAAACGCGCCTCTCGCATTGTTGCCATGCGTCCCTCGCTGCGCGATCCTCGTCTCGCCGTGGGCATTATCCTCGTCGCGGCGGCCGTGGCGCTCGGGATCTATCTTGTCAACGCCGTCGATCATCGCGTCGGAGTATGGGCTGCTACATCGACGCTGACGCCGGGCAGCGAGTTGCGCGGAAACGTCGAGCGGGCCGAGGTTCACGCCGATGTGGCGAGCCACTATCTCAGTGCGGAGGACGAGCCGCGCGGCAGCGTGACACGCACGGTCGGCAAGGGAGAGCTCATTGCGCGCTCGGCGACGAGCACGGACGAAGGCCAGGAAAAGACGCGCTCCGTCGTGATTCCGCTCGGAACACAATTGCCGCAGCAAGCGAGCCGGGGCAGCGTCGTCGATGTCTGGTTCATTCCGCGGGCGACTCCCGGATCGGAGGGCTCCGAACCCGAGATCATTGCGGCGGACGCGATCATCGAGCAGGTCCATACCGCCGGTGGGCTGGGGGTCAATAACCATGGCTCAATCGAAGTCTCGGTTCGCGAGGACAATGTGGCGGCGGTGCTGAAGGCGCTTGCTGGCAACGGCGTCATGTCAGTCGTGCCCCAGGGCGGGACGCTATGAGTGTTGGCGTCCTGATTGCCGTCACGGGCAAGCTCGAGCCATTGCTCGTGCGGGCGCTGACCAATCACCGCGGCGAGGTGTCGGTGGTGCGGCGCTGCGGGGACGTCGGCGAGCTGCTCGCGGCGGCCGCGGCCGGTATCGGCGGCATTGGCGTGCTGGACGCCTCCGGCGGGGACGTGAGCGCGCAGGTTGTCGCCGATCTTGCCCGCCACGGGGTGCGCGCACTGCTGCTCGCACATCCCGACGACGTGGAACGCACGGCGGCGCTCGGGGCGGCGGCGACGCTGCCGCTGGATACGCCGCCCGCCGAGATCGCCGAGCGTATTGCCGAGCTCGCGTACCGCGGCGAGGAGCCAGAGCCGGAGGCGGAGGCGGCGGCGATGCCGCCCCCGCCGCCCTCGCCGACGCGGCGCCAGCTGCGCGCCGAGGCGAAGGTCGGACGCGAGGCGCGGATCATCGCCGTGTGGGGCCCGCCCGGCTCGCATGGGCGCTCGAGTCTGGCAGCGGCGCTCGCCCACGCCCTCGTGCGTTACGGCCGAGTGCTGCTCATCGACGCGGACCTGGCGGCGCCCTCGCTCACGCCGCGGCTGGGGATCCTCGATGATGTGTCCGGGCTCGCGACGCTCTCGCGCCGCGCCAACCAGGGCCGGCTAGACGAGGAGGTGCTGGCCGGCGCCGTCATCGCCTCGCACGGCTTCGACCTCGTGACGGGTATCGGCCGGGCGGATCGCTGGCGCGATATCAGCACGGCGACGATCGAGCCGATCTTGGCGCTCGCGCGCGAGCACTACGACGCCATCGTCATCGACGTGGAGTCGGTGCCGTGGCCGGCGGCCGATGGCTATGACCAGTTCGGCGCGCAACCCGGCGCCGTGCGCGAGGAGATCCTGGCCGCGGCCGATGATGTGCTGGTGGTGGCGCAGGCCGATACTGTCTCGATTGCGCGGCTGATCACGCACGTGCAGTCGCACCCGGTGACCGAGCGTGAGCACGTCGTCGTGACCGCGGTGCGAAACGCGGCCGCGGGCTCGGACGCCGCGCGCTCGGTCCTCGAAGTGCTCTCGCGGTTTACTTCGGTTGAGCGAGCAACGCTCATTTCAGATGAGCGCAAGGCCCTCGATGCGGCTCTGTTGGCCGGGGCTCCGATCACACAGAGCGCGCCGCATTGCGCGATGTCGCTCGTGGTCGGCGAGCTGGCGTCCGAGCTCATGGGCACGGCCGCGCCGGCGCGGCCTTCGGTGCTGAAGCGGCTCGCCGCAACGTTTTCTCGCTCAGCTGCTACCTGACCTGGCACGATAGAGCTATGCGCTGTTTCTTGCCGCTCACCCGCGCCGATCTGATGAACCCCGCCCCGAACGCTTTTAATGCCGGTGCCCGTGCGTGCGCGGATACCCGCGCATTGCAGCGTGAGGTGCCGGAGGCCGATGAGGAAGAGCGCGAGCTGATCGCGACGCTCGCGGCCGGGGACTATTCGGCACTTGCATACCAAGAGGGGCCCGCGCGGCGCATCGTCGTCGCCGTTGATGCCCGGGTGCAGGAGCTGACGAACCCGGAGCTTGCCTGCGATGTCGAGCTAGCCGAGGCAATCACCTGGGGCGATGCCGTCGCGCTGCTCGTGGACGAGGCCGCGGCCGAGGAATGCGTCGCTGCGGCCGGAAGTGATCAAGCAGCCCTTGAGGGCCTGGAGGATTTCGACCTGCTGTGGTTTGACATCACCGAACGCGATGATGTCATTGCGCAGCTGGAAGGTTAACCGGCGTAGACCCGCAGCGTGGAGGTGGCGTCCTCGCGTTTCGTGACCTCGATGCGGTCGGCAATCTGCTGCTTCATCTCCTCGACGTGGCTCACCACACCGACGGCCCGGCCGCTTGCGTGGAGCTGGTGGAGCACACTCATCACCTGATCGAGGGTGCCGCTATCGAGCGAGCCGAAGCCTTCGTCGATAAACAGCGTGTTCATTTCGATGCCGCCGTGGGTGGCGCGCACGGTATCGGCGAGGCCGAGGGCGAGGGAGAGGGCGGTATAGAAGGTTTCGCCGCCGGAGAGAGAAGATAGGGACCGCGTCCTGCCGCGCGCCGCGTCGAAAACCGTGAGGGAAAGCCCGAGCTTTCGGTTGCGTCCCGACTCGCGTTCGTTACTGCGCTGCAGGTGATAGCGCCCATCGGAGATCTCGGCCAGGCGCTCGTTGGTGACGTGCAAGACGGAGTCGAACATGTCGAGTACGACGAACGTGGAGAGCGTCAGGGAGCGGCCGTTGCGGCCGTCCGCGAGGTGGCCGAGGGCAATCTCATCGACGACGCCGGCGGCCTGGCGGTCGTATTCGGCTCGCGCGCGCTGCGCCGTGGTGCGGGCGGTCAGGACGGCGTCGCGCCACGATGTGGCGACGGCGGCAAGAGCGCTGGTGCGCTCGTTGCGGGAATCGGCGGCACGTCGCAATTCCTCCACCTCGGTGAGGTCAACCTGGCCGTGCGCGAGAGCCGCGTGATTGGCCGGATCACCAAGGACGGATGCCACCGTCACGGTGGCCTCGCGGTGCGCCGAAATGCTCGCGGCCAGTTCCGTGCGGCGCTCATCCGTCAGGGCCGCACGCTGGGCGGCGTCGAAGCTGGCAAACTCCGATTCTTCTAGGTGGCGCTTCAGGTTGGTGCCAGCGCGGGTGATGCCGGCAAACATCTGGATGGCGCTCTGGATGATCGTGCGCGCACGGTCGTTGTCCGTTCGCTTGGCCTGCAGTTCGGTGGCGAGTTCCTCAATGGAGGCGGCTCCGGCGAGCTTGTCGCCCAGCGTTTCTTGTTCTTGTGCACGCTCCGCGCGAAGAGCCGTGAGGCGGTCCGCGCTGGCTGCGCGCCGCTCTGCCAGGTTGCGGCATTCGGCGTCGAGCTCGACCCGGCGGTGCTGCAGCGCGGCGATGGCATCCTTGCGTGCGGTTGCGCCGAGCTGGGCCTGTTCGGCGGCGGCGAGCGCATCAGCGGCCTGCCGATACGCACTCTCAGCCTCGGCAAGCTCGCTCCCTCCGGCAGCGCTGTGTGCTTCGGCGTGTTGCTCGCTTGCTTCGCTCAGGCGCACCCGCTGTGCGGCAAGGGCCTCGGCCGACTGCTGCGCCTCGGCGATGGCGGCGCGCACGTCGGCAGCGGTGACGTCGGTGTCATGGGGCGAAGCCGGATTGGGGTGTTCCAGGGCGCCACACACGGGACAGGGCGAACCGGGGCTGAGCTCAGCGGCAAGATCGCCTGCGGTGTGGCGGACGTGTGCGTCTTGCCGGGCTCGAGCGCGCTCGTTCGCTTGGTGGGCGGCGGCCTCACATTGCGCCACGGCCTCTTGCAGGCTCGCGATTTTCTTAAGGAGCGTCGCGGCTTTGTGCGCCGCCTGCACGATGGCCTGCTGGCGGCTCGCGTGTTCGCGCAGATCTTCTACATTGGCTGCGGACGTAGTGAGTTCCGCGAGGTCACGTTCCTGTTCGGTGAGAGCTGCCGTGGTGGCTTCGAGTTCGCTCGTCGCGGCCAGGTGACGTTCGCCATCGGCCTCATCGACCTTGGTGAGCTCGGCGAGCTCGTCGCCGAGAGCCTCGATGCGCCGAGCATGTCCTTGGAGGGCGGCGAGCTCGCCTTCCGCGCGCTCGATGGAGCGTGCGCTCAGCTCGAACGCGTTCTTGGCACTCAACAGTTCGGCTTCGAAGGGGGAACGGTCCACGTCGATGATCTCGTCGACCGACGAGGGGAGACGCGATGGCACGTCTGATGTGGCCAGCTCATCCAGCGTCGCGTTGAACTCGGCGATATCGGTCGTAAGCTCCGTGCTAGCGGCAATGATCGGGCGCGCGCGCATATCGGCCGCGACGGCCGCCTCCGCCTGGAGAATATCTGCCTCGGCGTCGTCAAGCTCGCGCCGGCGCAGCCTGGCAGTCTCGCAATCGTGCTGGCGGCGTGCGATGTCGCTTAGCCGGGACGCTTCGGCCAGCGTTTCGTCGTAGATGCTGCGGGTTTCGATGGCATCTAACCGGGCCGCCTCCGCGATCGATACGACAACCTCGATTCGTTCGTCGAGGACCGCATCCAGCTCGGTATTGCTCAAGAGTTCAGGATCGGGGATGCTCGCGTCCACGTCGGTGACAGGCTGCGGGGGAGTGAACCGGGAGCGGGTGATGGCCTCGGGGACTTCTTCCAGGGTGTTCGTGACGGCGAGCAGTTCGACGGCGGCGTTTCGGGCGGCGCGCTCGACGAGTTTTTCCGCTTTACTTGCCCGCTCCTTCAGTGCATTTTGGAGGTCCTGGTAGAGCTTGGCGCCGAGAATATCGCGCAGGATCTCGGTGCGGACTTCGGGCTTTGCGGTAAGGAAGCGCGAGAATTGGCCCTGGGGAAGGACCATCGTTTGGGTGAACTGCTCGCGCGTGAGACCGATGATTTCCCCGAGCTTAGTGCCGGCATCTGCGACCTGGTGGGCGATAACCTCACCCGCGTCGGGGTTGCCAATATCGTCAGGCCCGCTCAGTCGCAGCAGGAGGCAGGTCCCGTTACGGGTCGTCGTGCCGGTGCCGCGGAGTTTAGGTGCCGTGTGCTCCGGAGTGCGCCGGACGCGATAGATCCCGTAGTCGTTAGAAAAGGTGAGCTCGACCCATGGCGTCGTGCTCGGAGCCGCGAGGCTGTGGAGGCGTTCCTTTGTGGCATTGTCGGCGCCGCTGCCAGACGCGCCGTACAGACCGAAGACGATCGCGTCAATGAGGGTCGATTTTCCGGACCCCGTCGGACCCGAGAGTAAGAAGAGCCCGGAGGTGGCAAGCTCATCGAAATCGATGGCGTGGTGATCAGAGAACGGCCCGATGGCTTCGAACTCGAGGCGGTGCAGTCTCATCGTGTGCGCTCCCTTGCCAGGAGGCCTTCATAGGTGTCTTGGAGGACTGAGCGTTGAGGTGCGGTCATGTCCTCGCCCGTGACATGGGAAACGAAGGTCTCGACGACGGTGAGGGGATCGGCGAGTTGGCGCGCCGTGACTGTGACGGATTCGCGGATCACCTCGGTAGGTTCGTGTGTGAGCGCGAGCAGGTGAGGGAAATGGTCCTTGAGTTGTGTAAAGGCCTCGCGCGGCCGGACGGTATCGGTGAGGATCGCCTTGACGCGGGTCTTGTCGGACACATCGGTTCGGCCCAGCAGCTCGGCCAGGGTGCCACGCACGACGGCAAGGGGATGGCGCACGGGCGCCGGAATCTCTTCCAGGGAGACTCCTGCGGAGGTGATGTCCACGAGCGAGGATGACTTCACGTCGTTAGCTTCGGAGAACGAAAATGCGAGGGGTGAGCCCGAGTAGCGGGTGCGGCTGGCGGCCGAAATATTTTGTGGGCGGTGCAGGTGGCCGAGCGCGACGTAGTCGGCACTGAGCGGTGCAAAAACGCCGACGGGAATGCGGTCGACGCCACCGACTTGAATGTCTCGTTCAGACTCGCTTGGCTCACCGCCAGCAACGAAGGCATGCGCCGCCACGACGAGGTGAGCACCTGCCTCGCGCGCGGCGGCGGCGACCGGGTCGAGTTCACGAACCACAGCGTTCATCACGGCTTCGTGGCTACGGGCGGGCAGCTGGCCATCTGGTAATGCGAACGCGCGGCGCGCGGCGTCGACGTCGAGGTAGGGGATCGCAAGGAAGCAGGCCGGGCCCGATGCGCTCGGGATCGTCACGGGTTGCAGCGCTGAGCGCGGCGAGGTGCGCAGGTGGAGGTGCTCGTTGGTTAGGCCCTCGAGGAAACCGAGCCGCTGCGCAGAATCGTGGTTCCCGGCCGTCAGGATCACGTGGGTGAGTTCGGTCAGTCGGCGCAGCGTAGCGTGCAGCAGCTTGACCGAGTCGACCGGCGGGAAGGCGCGGTCATACACATCGCCCGAGACGAGCACCGCGTCCACGCTTTCGCTGCGCACTAGATCGATGAGGTGATCGAGATAGGCGGCGTGATCCTCGCTCAAATCACTCTGGTGCAAGGTGCGACCCAAATGCCAGTCAGCGGTGTGTAAGAGCCTCATGCCTCAAGGGTAGGAGATGCTGCCGACACGCTAGGAGGCGTGTGGGTCGGAGGCGTTGGCGAGCAGGGAACGGACCTCTTCGTGCAGGCGCCCGTTGGTCGCGACGGCGTTACCACCGAAGGGCCCCGGTTCGCCGTCGAGGGAGGTAAACGTTCCGCCGGCCTCGGTCACGATCGGGACGAGCGCCGCCATGTCGTACAGGGCGAGTTCGGGTTCGCATGCGATGTCGACGGCACCCTCAGCGACGAGCATGTAGGACCAGAAGTCGCCGTATGCGCGGGTCCTCCAACACGATTCGCTCAGCGTCAAAAACGAACGCAGCCTGCCCTGTTCCGCCCAACCGTGCAGCGAGGAGTAGGACAGCGAAGCATCGGAAAGCGCGCCAACGTCGGAGACATGGATTTGGCGAGCTTGGCTCATTGAGCGTCCCGTGAACGCGCCGTGCCCCTTCGCTGCCCACCAGCGGCGCTGCAGTTCGGGGGCCGAGACAACCCCGACGACCATTTCCCCTTCGATCGCTAGCCCAATGAGGGTGGCCCACACGGGAACGCCACGCACGAAGTTATTCGTGCCATCAATCGGGTCGATGATCCACTGGCGGGCTGACGTCCCCGTCGTGCCAAACTCCTCGCCCACGATCGAATCGCCCGGGCGAACCCGACGCAGCTGCTCGCGAATGATCTTCTCGGCCGTGCGATCCGCCTCGGTGACGAGCGTGAAGTCCGGCTTGGTCTCGACGGAAAAATCGTGCGCCTTGAACTGCGCGGACGTGTAGTTGTCCACCTGCGCGGCAAGATAGTGGGCGAGGCGGAGATCATCAACGTAGCTGGTGGCCATGGTCCTTAGGCTACCGGCCACGACGCCGAGCCGGGCCGGGGCACACCTAGCGTTCGTAATCCGGCAGTGCGGCTTCGCGAGCAGCAAGCAGCCGCCGATAGGACTCGACGCGAGCGGCAGCCCGGGGTGATGTCTGCGCGTAATCGCTCAGGGCACACTCCAGCGAATCGGCGCGGTGCTCACAGCCTCGCGGACACTCGGCGGCGACGCGAGACAGGTCGTCAAAACCACGCAGCAGGTCATCAGGCTCGACATGCGCCAAACCGAAGGAGCGCACGCCCGGTGTGTCGATAATCCACGTGCCGTCCTCGCTCACGAACGCGATAGCCGAGGTCGAGGTGTGACGGCCGCGGCCGGTGACGACGTTTACGTCGCCCGTCTTTCGCGCGGCATCGGGCACAAGCTCGTTGACGAGCGTCGATTTGCCGACGCCCGAGTGGCCGATCAGGACCGTGCGACTGCCGCCGAGCAGCTCCCGCAATTCGGCCATCCCCGTCGCGTTGCCGCTCGTGTCGATAGAGGTCGTGACGATCTCGAGATCCAGCGGCTCGTACAGGCGCCGCATCTCAGCATCGGAGGTCAGGTCGGACTTTGTCAGACACAGGATGGGCCTCAGTCCGCCGTCATATGCGGCGACGAGGCAGCGGTCGATCATGCCAGGGCGCGGCGGCGGATCGGCAAGCGCGGTCACGATAAGGAGCTGATCAGCGTTAGCCACAATGACGCGCTGCTGCCCGCTTGATTCGCCGTCTTCGGCGCTGCGAGCCAATTCGGTTTCGCGCGGATCGACCTCCACAATTCGCGCGAGAGTGTCCTTCTTACCGGAGAGGTCAGAGGTCAACGCCACCCGGTCGCCGATGACGACCGAGGGGATTTCTCGCGCTTTGACCGCGACGAGCGCCACGCCGTCATCACTGAGGACGCCGTAGCGGCCGCGATCGACCGAGGTGACGGAACCGCGGGGCGCCCCCGAGTAGTCGGGCCGGCGCTTAGTGCGCGGACGAGACCCACGGCCGGGACGAACCCGGACCCGTGGGTCATCGGTACCTATATCGCGTCGGCGGGCCACTTACGACCTAGTCGTCGTCGCGGTAGCGCGCCTTCAGCTTCTGCTTGGTGTCCTTCAGGTCGGCGCGGTGCTCCAGGTAGTTGTCCCAGCGCCAGCCCAGCGACGGCTTTCCGGCGCGGTCATTGGCGGCGTAGAGCAGGCCGCCCGCAAGGGCCCCGCCCTTCAGCAGGTTCGCGGTGAACTCCTTGCGCTGGCCAGCGGACTTCGCCTGCCACAGCGGGTTGGAGGTGACGACGAGCGGCAGGTTGATGGCCGCGAGTGTGAGTGCAGCGGTGCGCGGCTTACGGCCGGTGGCCAGGCACAGGCCGGCAACAGCCGAGACACCACCAAGGACACGGGCGAGCATTTCCGTGTCGGAGGACAGCGCCGGCGGCAGACCGAGCTGGGTCAGGGGCTTTTCGAGCGTCGCGAAGCGCTCAGCGTGTTTCTTCGGGTTGCGCACGGCATCGATGCCTTCAGCGATGAAGGGGGCCGCGAGCAGCGGGCGGGCGAGCAGCTTGATGATCATGCCTTCTAGTCTGCCACGCCCACTTAGCCAATGCGATAACTCCCGTGGAATATTCGCACTAGTATCGGGCGTTAACCCTTCTATGACCCTCACCTCCAAGCCTGCACGCGCCGCGATCGAGCTCGCGGTTGCCTGGCTACGGCTAGGCTTGATGGTGATGACTACTTATTCCGACGACGAAGATTTCGACGTCGACTCCGATGGCGCGCCCGTGCGCGTCGATGCCGGCGAAACCCCGGAAGAGCGGCTCGCACGTTTTGAATCCGATGCCATCCCGCACCTCGACCGCCTCTATGGCGCTGCCTTGCGGATGACGCGCAATCCGGCCGACGCGGAAGATCTCGTCCAAGACACCTTCGCGCGCGCCTATGACAAGTTCGACCAGTACAAACCCGGCACGAACCTGAAGGCCTGGCTGTACCGGATCATGACGAACCTGTACATCAACTCCTATCGCAAAGCCCAGCGGCAGCCGATCCAGGCAGACTCCGACGGTGTTGAGGACTGGCAGCTACACCGAGCCTCGTTGCACGATCCGGTGGGTCTGCGCTCGGCCGAGGCCGAAGCTCTGGATCGCATTCCCGACAAGAGCGTGCAAGCAGCGCTGATGGCGCTGCCCGAGGACCGCCGTCTCGCGGTCTACCTGGCCGACGTCGAAGGATTTGCGTACAAAGAAATCGCCGAGATCATGGGTACGCCCGTTGGCACAGTCATGTCCCGGCTGCATCGCGGCCGCGCCCAGCTGCGGGAGTCGCTGGCTGATCGCGCCCGGGAATATGGAATTGAGGTGGACTAGGCATGAGTGATGATGATTGCCGCTGTGAAGAAGTGCGGCGCAGGTTCTATGAGCTCCTCGATGCAGAACTCGATGATGACCTGTGTGCGCGCCTGCAACGTCACGTTGAAGAGTGCCCCGAATGCCACGAAATTGCCGATGTCGAGGCACACATCCGGCGGGCTCTGAAACGGGCATGCACGGAGCGCGCTCCGGAACAGCTACGAGCACGCGTTATGAGGATCACCGTGCAACGCACCACGTATTACAGCTGAGTGCAGAAGTTGTGGGAGAATAGGCCAGTTGCCAATATCCAGGAGGAACCATGAGCAAGCGTGGCCGCAAGCGCAAGGATCGTCGTAAGAACAAGGCGAACCACGGCAAGCGCCCCAACAGCTAAGTGCGGGCTAGCCAACGAAAAGGACCCACATGGGTCCTTTTTTGTTGCCGATTCGAGAGCGACAGCCGGGTGGGGGTCGAACTCGAGACGTGATCCGGTCGCGGTATTGCGTACTCCATAGCTACGACGAAGGGGCCGGGATTGCTCCCGGCCCCTTATCGCTCAATCGCTAAGAGATTGGCGTTGCGTCAAGCTTCCAGACATCGCGTGAGTAGTCGGCGATGGTCCGGTCGGAGGAGAAGCGTCCGGAGTTGGTGATGTTGATCCAGCACATCCGCGCCCAGGCGAGCTGGTCGCGGTAATCCTCGGCCATCTGGTCGCGTGCCGTGCGGTAGGCATCGAAGTCGCCCAGGACGTAGTACAGATCTGCCGGTTCGTAACCGGGCGATTCCAACAGGGAACGAATCAGGTCATGGAACATTCCGGTATTGCCATCATCGAGCGTCCCATCGGTGAGAGCGTCAAGCGTCCGCTTGAGGCCGGGGACGGTCTCGTAGAGATAGCGCGGGTCGTAGTTCTCCCGAAGTGCAGGTAGCTCTTCGACCTTTGCCCCGAAGATGTAGGCATTGTCGTGCCCGACCGCTTCGACGATCTCGACGTTCGCACCATCGAGCGTGCCAAGGGTCAGGGCACCGTTCATCATGAACTTCATGTTGCCCGTACCGGAAGCCTCCTTGCCAGCCGTGGAGATCTGCTCGGAGATGTCGGCGGCGGGGATGATGTGCTCGGCGGGGGAGACATTGTAGTTCTCCACGAAGACGACCTTGAGCTTGTCGCCCACTTCGTCATCGTTGTTGACCAGGCGCGCGATCTCATTAATGAGCTTGATGATCGCCTTGGCCCGAACGTAGCCCGGAGCGGCCTTCGCACCAAAGATCGCGACCCGCGGAGTCAGATCCCAATTCGGGTTGTCCTTGATCCGGAAGTACAGGTCGAGCAGGTACAGGGCATTCATGAGCTGCCGCTTGTACTCGTGCAGCCGCTTGATCTGAACGTCGAAGATCGCATCCGGCGAGATGTCGATGCCCTCGCGGTCCTTGATCCACGCGGCGAAATCGATCTTGTTCGCGTGCTTGATCTCGAGCAGCTCTTGCATGACCGAGTCGTCGCTGACATAGGACTCGATGGTCTTAAGCTGGTCAAGGTCCGTTACCCAGGCATCCGATCCCACGAGGCGCGTGAGGAGTTTGGCCAGGCGCGGGTTGCACTGCTGCAGCCAGCGGCGAGGGGTCACGCCATTGGTTTTGTTGTTGAACTTCTCGGGCCAGATCTCGTACCAGTCATGCAGCGTGTCATGCTTGATGATCTCGGTGTGCAGTGCCGCGACACCGTTGATGGAGTAGGCGGCGTAGCAGGCGGTCCAGGCCATGTGGATTCGTCCCGACTGGATCGGCGCCATGTAGTCGATCTTGCCCTGGTCGAAGCCTTCCTCCGCGAGTTCGAGGCGGAAGCGGCGATCGATTTCCTTAATGATTTCCAGGACGCGGGAGAAGATCTTGTCAAAGATCGAGTACTCCCAGGTCTCAAGGGCCTCAGCAAGGACGGTGTGGTTGGTGTAGGCGAACGTGTTGGTCACGACGTTCCAGGCATCTTCCCAGCTCAGGTCATGCTCATCGAGCAGGATCCGCATGAGCTCGGGGATGGCAAGGACCGGGTGGGTGTCGTTGAGCTGGATCGAGTTGTAGGCGGCAAACTCGGTGAGGTCCTCACCATGGTGGGCGATGAAGTTATCGACCATCGACTGCAGCGAGGCCGAGACGAAGAAGTACTGCTGGCGCACCCGCAGCACCTTGCCCTCATAGGTGGTGTCGTTGGGGTACAAGACGCGGCACAGATCGTTGACGCGCTCACGTTCGACGATCGCATCGGTGAAGCGCTGGGAGTTGAAGGCGTCGTAGTCGAACTCTTCCATCGGTTCGGACTTCCACAGCCGCAGCGTGCCGACATTGTCAGTGCCGTAGCCAGTAATCGGCATGTCGTAGGGGATCGCGCGCACGGTCAGATCATCAAACTGCACGATGCGCTGTTGTTCTTCGCGGCGAATGACGAAGGGATAGCCCTCTTCCATCCACGGGTCGGGGTGCTCGCACTGGAAGCCGTTGGAAAACGACTGCTTGAACAGGCCGTAGCGATAGAGAATTCCGTAGCCGGTTACGGGCAGGTCCTGGGTGGCGCAGGAGTCGAGGAAGCAGGCTGCGAGACGGCCGAGGCCGCCGTTTCCGAGGGCAGCGTCGTGCTCAGATTCGAGAACGTCGGTGAGGTTCTTGCCGAAGGCGGATACGGCCTTCTTGGCCTCGTCGACCATGCCGAGGTTGGTGAGGTTATTCAGCATGGCGCGGCCCATGAGGAACTCAGCGGAGAAGTAGTGCTGCTGGCGGCCGGCGGCGTAGGCCTGGGTGGTCTTTTCCCAGCGGTCGGCGATCTGCTCGATCAGGGCGGCGGATAGGCCCGTCCAAAACTCGTAGTCGGTGGAGTTTTCGGGCGTGCGCCCGGCGACGGTGCGCACCTGGGCGCCGAGTCGTTCGGTCAGGTTTGTCATCGGATGGCTCCTTTAATGGATACACACGTTCGGGCCAGCACCGGCCGGCCCGACTGATGCCAGCCTATCGGGTTAGGGACGTACCTCGCGGATAACCGCCGACGAAGGTGAGGGCCTTCACCTCGGCTCGGAGGTGAGGTCTGCCAGGAGAGCGGCGGTGAGGGTAAAAACGCCCTGGTAGAACATCGACGCGCTGCGCAAGGCGAGTTGCTCGCAGGCGGTAATCGCCCAGGTCCCGAGGTAGGCGTGCGCCCACGCGCGTGCGTGGTCTTCCTTGTCGGCGCGCGCGGCCGCTGCGATCGCGGCCAGAATGACGCCGAGGTGATCGGCCGGCAGGTCGCTCTCGACGAGCACGCCATGGGAGGCAAAGGCCTCTAACACGTCATGCGGATTCACATCACGGTGCTGACGTGCGATCGGTTGGGCGTTGAGTTTTACGTCGGGGGCAAGCTGGCGGCGGTAGTCCGCGCAGATCTTGGCACCGGACTCACGCGCGAGGGCGGATTCGACGACGAGGTCGGCGCCGCGCTGGAAGACGGCGCCGCTCAGCGGCCAGCGCGAGGTGACGTCGGGATTACGAAGGTAGGCGATCTGATTGTCGCGGGGCTCGGCGATAAACATCGCCGCGAGTGCCGCGAGCGGCCGGGCGAGGTCCGCGATCGAGTGCGTCACCGGAGTGAGTGACATGCGGCCTCCTTGCGATGGAAAATGATCTGGCTTCCATCGTGTCTCGCAGCCGGCCCGTTTTAGCAGGACGGAAGGCCCAGGAGCTAGAGACGCGGAGAAATCCAGGACTCCCAGCCCTGGTTCAGAACCAGCCAGGCAAGCAGGCCGTAGCCGATTTGTCCCGGGTGCTTCCCGTCGAACTGTGCGATGTCGGCGTGCCACTGCTCGTGCGCCGAGAGCGGCGCGTAGGTATGAACATAGGGCACGGATCGGCGCTGACATACGTCAGCGTAGGCGGCGGAAAGCTCGGCGATGTCTCCGGGCGCAGTCAGCGGCGGCGGCCCCACCACGAACGCGGGGATGCGATATTCGGTGGCGCCATCAAGAATGTTCGCGAGGTTCAACCGGGAACGGGCGGCCGAAAGCCCGGAGCGAACGTCGCCGATGCCGAGACCAACGATGAGCCGAGTTTCCTCACGGTGGCTGATGCGGCGTTCGGCCTCGGTACGCCAGCCGTGGGCAAGCTGGGTGGTGTCGACAGCGGGAAGCGCGAGGTTGGCGATGAAGGCGGGCTCTGGCAGCTGACTGCGCGCCATGACGCGTCCCACCCATCCGAGATAGCGGGCATCGCCAAGTCCGGCAGCGAGCTCGTCTCCGATGACCACAATGCGCATGTGCGCCCCTTTCTGTCAGTTCCATTGTGCCGCATTGCTCAAACGAAGGAGGACCGGCAGTTGCCTGCCGGTCCTCCGTGCGTTGCCCGTGTGGGCGGTGGCCGCTAGGAGCGGCCGAATGCGGCCGCGAAGAGCTTCTCGGCCTGCGACTGGTGGAGCTTCATCGTGCCCGCCGACGGCGAGGCGGCCGCCGGGCGGGAGATGACGCGCACCGGGCGATCGAGCTGCGGGGCCAGTTGCATCGCAACGTGGTACCACGGGCCCTGGTTCTCCGGCTCGTCCTGAACCCAGACGAGCTCTGCGCCCTCGTACTTAGCCAGTTCTGCCTTGAGCTCCTCGACCGGCAGCGGGTAGAGCTGCTCCATGCGAATGATCGCCGTCGAGGAATCGCCGCGCTTGTCGCGCTGGGCTGCCAGATCGTAGTAGACGCGGCCCGAGCACATGAGCACGCGGTCCACATTGCTCACCTCGCCGACCTCACCGATCACCGGCTGGAAGGACCCCGTCGTGAAATCCTCGACGGCGCTCGCGGCAGCCTTCAGGCGCAGCAGCTGCTTGGGGGAGAACACGATGAGGGGCTTGCGCGGGCGGTTGTAGGCCTGGCGGCGCAGCATGTGGAAGTGGTTTGCCGGCGTTGACGGCTGGACGACGATCATGTTGTCCTCAGCGCACAGCTGCAAGAAGCGCTCGATGCGGCCCGAGGAGTGGTCCGGTCCCTGGCCCTCGTAGCCGTGCGGCAGTAGCAGCACGACGGAGGAGCGCTGGCCCCACTTCTGTTCGGAAGAGGAGACAAACTCATCGACGACGATCTGCGCGCCGTTGACGAAGTCACCGAACTGCGCCTCCCAGAGCACGAGCGCATCGGGACGCTCAACGCTGTAGCCGTACTCGTAGGCCATGACGACGTACTCGGACAGCGAGGAGTCGTAGACCCAGAACTTGCCCTGGTCCTCCGTCAGGTACTGCAGTGGAGTCCACTCCGCGCCCGTGACGTAGTCATGGAAGGTGGCGTGGCGCTGGGTGAAGGTGCCGCGGCGCGAATCCTGGCCGGTGAGACGGACGGGCACGCCTTCGATGAGGAGCGAGCCGAAGGCGAGCAGCTCGCCCATGCCCCAGTCGATGCCGCCGTCCTTCGTCATCTTGTCGCGACGCTCCAGCAGCTTTTGCAGCTTGGGGTGAACGGTAAAGCCCTCCGGCGGACGCAGGTGCGCCTGGCCGATCCGCTCGACCATCGCCTGTGGAATCGCAGTTGACCAGCCGACCATCACGCCGGCATCTTCCTGCTGCGAGCTCGGCAGCTCCAGGCCAGCGACCGAATCCGAGTCCGGGCTCACGACGTCGCCGCCCTCACCCGAATCGAGCGTGCGGTGGCCCGAATCGTCCTTCGTCGAGGCGAAGGCCTCCTCCAGCTTGGCCTTGAAGTCCGCGAGCGCACTTTCGGCCTGCTCGCTGGAGATATCGCCACGACCAATGAGTGCCTCTTGGTAGAGCTGGCGCACGGAGGCCTTGTTCTCGATCAGCGAGTACATGACCGGCTGCGTCATCGAAGGATCATCGCCTTCGTTGTGCCCGCGGCGACGATAGCAGATGAGGTCGATAACGACGTCCTTGTTGAATTCCTGGCGGAAGTCGTAGGCGATCTTCGCGACGCGTGCGACGGCCTCGGGGTCATCGCCGTTGACGTGGAAGACCGGGATCTGCAGGCCCTTGACGATGTCCGTGCAGTACTGCGAGGAGCGCGAGGAGGCCGGCCCCGTCGTGAAGCCAATCTGGTTGTTGACGATGATGTGCATCGTGCCGCCGGTGCGGTAGCCGCGCAGCTGGGACAGGTTCAGCGTTTCCTGCACGACGCCCTGGCCCGCGAAGGCCGCGTCGCCGTGAATGAGGATCGGCAGCACGGAGTAGCCCTTGGTGCCAAGGTCGATCCGGTCCTGCTTGGCGCGCACAATGCCCTCGAGCACGCCGTTGACCGTCTCCAGGTGGGAGGGGTTGGCGGCGAGATACACATTGGTGTGCTCACCGGTGGGGGAGGTGAACGTGCCTTCCGTCCCGAGGTGGTACTTCACGTCGCCGCTGCCCTCAACGGTGCGCGGGTCCATGTTGCCTTCGAACTCGTCGAAGATCTGCCCATAGGACTTGCCCGCGATATTGGCGAGGACGTTGAGGCGGCCGCGGTGCGCCATTCCGATCGCGACGTCATCCAGGCCCTCGCGCGCCGCGGAGGTCAGGACGGTGTCGAGCATCGGGATGAGCGATTCGCCGCCCTCGAGGCTGAAGCGCTTTTGGCCGACGAACTTCGTTTGCAGGAACGTCTCGAAGGCCTCGGCCTCATTGAGCTTGTACAGGATCTGCAGCTGTTCCTCGTTGGAGGCCTTTTGGAAGGGGCGCTCCAGCCGCTCCTGGAACCAGGCGCGCTGGGCCGGATCCTGTAGGTGCATGTACTCGATTCCGACGTTGCGGCAGTAGGCATCGCGCAGCTGCTGCAAAATCTCGCGCAGCGTGAGTGCGTCGGTGCCGGCGAAGCCGCCCGTGGGGAACGTGCGATCCAGATCCCACAGCGTCAGGCCGTGGTTGGTGAAATCGAGATCGTGGAAGCGGCGCTGGCGGCTGGCTAGCGGATCGGTATCCGCCTGCAGGTGACCGCGCGAGCGGAAGGCGTGGATCATCTCCGCGATGCGCGCGGACTTGCTGAGCTCGCGCTTGGTATCAAATTCGACGTCGCGCTGCCAGCGCACGGGGGCGTAGGGCATGCGGAGCGCGCTAAAGACGCGATCGTAGAAGCCGTCCTGGCCGGTGAGCTTGGTTGCCATGACCTTGAGCAGCTCGCCCGAGGCCGCACCCTGGATGATGCGGTGGTCATAGGTGGAGGACAGCGCCAGGATCTTGGAGACACCCATGCGGGCGATCGTCTTGGCGGAGGCGCCCTGGTATTCGGCCGGGTAGTCCATCGCGCCGACGCCGATGATGGCGCCCTGGCCCTTCATCAGGCGCGCGACGGAGAACTGGGTGCCGATCGTGCCGGGGTTCGTCAGCGTGATCGTCGTGCCCATGAAGTCATCGACGGTGAGCTTGGAGTTGCGGGCCTTGCGAACAATATCGTCGTAGGCGGCCCAGAACTGGGCGAAGTCCATCTCATCGGCGGCCTTGATCGAGGGCACGAGGAGCTGGCGCGTGCCATCGGGCTTCGGCATGTCAATCGCGAGCCCCATGTTGACGTGCGCGGGGTGCTTAACCGCGGGCTTGCCGTCGATCTCGTCGTAGGCGGCGTTCAGATCCGGCACCTCGCCGAGCGCCTCGACGAGCGCGAAGCCGATGAGGTGGGTGAAGGAGACCTTGCCGCCACGGGTACGAGCGAGGTGGGAGTTGATGAGCAGCCGGTTTTCGATCAGCAGCTTGGCCGGCACCGACCGCACCGAGGTCGCCGTTGGCAACTCCAGGGACGTCTCCATGTTGGTGACGACGCGGGCGGCGGGGCCACGCAGCCGTTCGACCTGATCCTCGGCCTTGTCCTCCTCGCCTTCCTCGTCGGCGTCGACGAAATTGGCGTAGACGGAGGTGGCCGGCTGGGCCTTGACCGGGGGCAGCCCACGATCGTGGAAATCGGCCGCTTCATTGATCAGCGTGCGCGGATCGATGTGGGAGACGGAGTCCTGATCGCTGCCGCCGTCTGCTGGCTTCGGCGCGGGCTCCGGTTCGGGGGCGGGGGAGGGCTTGCCGCTCTTTTCATCGGCGGGGGCGCTCGTGCCGTCTCGCTTGGCGAAGAACTCACGCCAGGCAGGCTCAACGGATTGCGGATCGGCCTGGTACTTGTCGTACATCTCGTCGATCAGCCATTCATTGGCACCAAAGCTCGACGCAAGATCGTCGGGGTGTTCATCTCTGGACACTTGGGGTTTCGCCCTCTTTCACACAGTGTGGACAACGCCTTTCAACCATAGGCGAAAGAGTGGCGGCATGGGACGAAATACCCAGGGAAAGGAACGCGAATCACGTTCCTGATTTGCCGCGTCATCATCGGGTAAAAACCCCGTCAATCTAATCGCGGTGATATGTCAACTCCTGCTCCGAATTGCGTCAAGTTCCGGTATCGCTTGGACCGGCCGCGCACTGCACGTAAACTGAGCCCATCATGAGCTCCCGAAGTACCAGCCCCAGTCCGTTACGCTCCGCTACCGGGAGGCGATAAATGGACTGGGTGATGATCGCCTTTGGCGTCCTCCTCACGGCCGGAACCGCACTGTTTGTGTCCGCCGAATTCTCCCTCGTCGCGCTCGACCCCTCAACTGTGGAGCGGCGCGCTGCCGCCGGCGATAAGCGGGCGACGACAGTCGCCCAAGAACTCAAACACCTCTCGACGCACTTATCGGGAGCGCAGGTCGGCATTACGCTGACGACGATTCTGTTGGGTTACACGACCCAGGTGGCGCTCGCGAACCTTCTCAGCCCGATCGTCGGGCGCGTCATCGGTGGGGGAGCGGCTACCGGCATTGCGGTGGCGATCGCCTTTGTCTGCGTCAACGCGTTTTCGATGCTGTTTGGCGAGCTCATCCCGAAAAACGCCTCGCTCGCCGACCCGCTGCGCACCGCCGGATTCGTCGCCCCCTTGCAGGGCGTTTTCACCACGATCTTCCGCCCGGTCATTGTCCTGCTGAACAACTCGGCCAACGCGATCCTCGGCTGGTTCCACGTCGAGGCGAGCGAGGAGCTCTCCGGGGCGCGATCGGCCTCCGAGCTTGCCGCGCTCGTGCGTCACAGCGCCGAGGAGGGCACCCTCGATGTGGGGACCGCAAACTTGCTCACCCGCTCCATCGGCATCGGTGCGCTGCAAGCTATCGACGTCATGACCGACCGCGGCCGCGTCCACACACTGGATCGCTCCGACACCGCCGCCGACGTCGTCGCGCTCGCCCGCACGACCGGACATTCCCGCTTTCCCGTCGTCGATGGCTCCATGGACGACGTCCTAGGATTCGTCCACCTCCGGCGCGCCATCGCGGTGCCCTATGAGCGCCGCGGCGAAGTCCCGGTCGTCTCCTCCTCGCTCATGGTCGAGGCGCCCCGAGTGCCCGAAACCATGCCGCTCGCGCCGCTGTTGCTTGACCTGCGCGCCGAAGGCCTGCAAATGGCCGTCGTCGTCGATGAATACGGCGGCTCCTCCGGAATCGTGACGCTGGAAGACGTCGTGGAAGAGATCGTGGGCGACGTCGCCGACGAGCACGACCGGCGCCGCCAGGGCGCACGCTCGCTCAAGGGCGGGGTGTGGATGGTGCCTGGGGTGCTGCGGCCGGACGAACTCGCCGCACAAACCCACCTCACCGTGCCAGATGATGGGCCTTACGAAACGCTCGGCGGCCTCATCATGGATCGGCTCGCGCGCATCCCGGCCGTGGGCGACGAGGTAAGAGTGGGCGACGTGATCCTGGCCGTCGAACGCATGGACGGCCGCCGCGTCGATCGCATCCGCACGTGGAGCGTGAATCCGGAGCCCGACGTCGGCCCCGCCGGCATGCTCACGGAAGGCGGTGAGCGATGAGCGCCACGACCGCCCTCATCATTGGCCTCATCCTGCTGGCCCTCAACGCCTTTTTCGTCGGCGCCGAATTCGCCATCATGTCGGTGCGTCGCTCCCAGATGGAGCCGCTAGTTGAATCCGGCCGCGCCGGTGCCCGCACCGTCATGTGGGCGCTCGAACACGTCACCGACATGCTCGCCACCGCCCAACTCGGCATCACGATCTGCTCGACGGGTATTGGTGCCGTCGCCGAGCCAGCCGTCGCCAAGCTCGTCGAGGGTCCGCTCATGTCGATGGGGCTGCCCGCCCAGGCGAGCCACGTCGTCGGCTTCACGGTCGCCCTGACCATCGTGATCTACCTGCACGTCGTCGTCGGCGAAATGGTGCCCAAGAACCTGGCGATCGCCTCCCCGGAGACGGCCGCCCTGATCTTCGGGCCGCCACTCGTGTGGATCTCCAAGCCCATCCACCCGATCCTCGTCGCCCTCAACGGGATCGCCAACATCGTCCTGAAACTCTTCGGCGTCGAGCCAAAACGCGAAGTCGCGGCGGCCTTCACCGCCGAGGAAGTCGCCTCCATCGTCGAGCGCAGCCAGGCCGAGGGCGTCCTAGAAGATGATCTCGGTCTGCTCTCCGGCGCGATCGAGTTCTCGGAGGAAAACGCCGTCGACGTCATGGTCCCCACCGACGACCTCGTGACGATCACGCGCGGCGCGACCCCGGCCGACGTCGAAGCCGATGTCACCCGCACCGGCTTTTCCCGCTTCCCCGTCCTCGACGATTCGGGGGGCCTCATCGGCTACGTCCACGTCAAGGATGTGCTGTACGCCGAGGGTCACGAGCGTCACCGCCCGATTGCCAGTTGGCGCATCCGCGCGCTCGCCCGCGTGCGGCCCGGCGACCAGGTCGAAGAGGCCCTGCGCACCATGCAGGTCACCGGCGCGCACCTCGCGCGCGTCGACGATGAGGACGGCCAGAGCATCGGGGTCGTCTTCTTGGAAGACATTTTGGAAGAACTCGTTGGCGAAGTGCGCGACGTCATGCAGCGGGAGCCCCACAGGTATGCGGAAGACGGGTGAGTGTGTTCACAGGTGGAACCGGGGCGTAGACCTGCTCGCACATCTGCGTTACCGTTTTGTAACAGCGCCGCCACCTCGGTGTACTATCGAGATGGCTGCGGCCGACATATGCTGACTTACCCTCCTAAGGACGCTTCTTTTATGACCATCTGCGCGCACGACAACGGCACTCAGCCGTTGACCCGACGCCAGATCCGCGAACGCGAGCGCGCTACGCTCGCCAGGATCGCCGGCGCCGTCCCCAGTGACGAAGCGGCAACTGAAACGCTGCCAGCCCTGTCGCGACGCGACCTGCGGGCACAGACCCCAACCACCAAGACCCGCGGCCATCTCGCGCCGCGCCTGGCCATTGCCGCATCCCTTGGCGCGCTCACCATCGCCGCCCCGCTGACCGGAATGGTCGGCCCCTCGGCGGCGCCCCAGGCCCAAGCCCTGCCGGAAGTCACCCCCACCTCCGCGGCCATGGTGCCCGCGGCCTCGCACTTCACCGACGCCGTGACAACGAGCGAAGCTGAAGGCAAGCCCGCCCTGCCGGAATCGCTGCAAAACGATCCCGTCGCCGCCACGCGCGCGACGACCATCTCGGCCTCACGTACCCTGGACCGCACCATCGGTGCCTGCGAGCAGGCCATCGAAGGCGCCTCCGGATTGCGCGCCGCCCTGCAGGAAAAGCAGGAACTGACGGCCGTGATGCCGCTCGTTGACGGCGCCTACCGCCACACCTCCTCCTACGGCACACGCGTGCACCCGATCTTCGGCACGACCTCCAAACACGAGGGCACCGACATGGCCGCGCCCGTCGGCACCCCGATCCACTCCGTCGCCGACGGCGTCGTCAAGCACGCCGGCAACGGCATCGACGGCCGCTCCTCAATGCTCGTCATCATCGAGCACGAAATTAACGGCCAAAAGGTCCAAACGTGGTACGTCCACATGTTTAGAAACGGCGTCTTCGTGAGCGAAGGCCAAAAGGTCAAGGCCGGCGACGTCATCGGCGCGGTGGGCAACTACGGCAACTCGACGGGGCCGCACCTGCACTTTGAGGTCCACGTCGGTTCGGACATGCACACCGTTGACCCGTTGCCCTGGCTGAAAGAGGTAGGGGCAGTTTCGCCGGGCTCCTGCTAGCCTGCGTTACGTGGCCCATCCCTATCTCGACTCACCCCCGCTCATCTTCGCCCATCGCGGCGGCGGGGCAGAGGTACCCGAAAACTCCTGGAGCGCGCTCGCCCATACGCACGCGCTTGGCGTGCGCTACCTCGAGACCGATGCCCACATCACCGCCGACGGCGTCATCGTCCTGATCCACGACCCCACAGTTGATCGCACGCTCAGCGGTAGCGGACTCGTGACGACGATGACGTGGCAGGAACTCAGCACCCTGCGCGATACCGCCGGCGATCCGCCCGTCCGGCTCGACGAAGCGCTCGCCGCCTATCCGGACCTCCATTTCAATATCGACGCGAAATCCGACGCGGTCGCGGGGCCGCTCGCGCGCCTGGCCCGCTACCACAGCGAGCGCATGTGCCTCGCCTCGTTTTCCGATAAGCGCCTCGCCCTCATTCGCAGCATCAACCCGCACGCCGCCGTCTCCATCGGCCAGGAGGCGACCGCGCGCCTCGTCTCGCTCTCGCTCCTCTCGCTTCGGGCCGGCGCGGCCCGCGCGCGCCGCATCCCCGCCATCCGCGAGGCCATCGCTGCCCAGGTTCCCGCGCGGTTTCGCACCATCCCCGTCGTCACCCGCCGGTTTGTTGAGCTCTGCCACGCCATCGATTTGCAGGTCCACGTCTGGACGATCGACGAGGCCGCCGAGATGCGGCGCCTGTTCGCCCTCGGCGTCGACGGCATCGTCACCGACCGCCCCCGCGTCGCGCTCGACGTCGTCGCGGACCTGACATGACGAGCCCGCGCTTCGGGCTGCCGAAGTCGCCGCACGGAGCCTACGCGTGGCTGCTGCTGAGCGCCGTCGCCCTGCTCGCCCTGAATCTGCGCGCGGGCGCAACCTCCATTGGGCCGCTGCTCGCCGAAATCCAAGCCGGGCTCCACCTCTCGGACAGCGGCGCTGGCATCCTCACCGCACTACCAGGTTTCGTCTTCGCGGCCACGGGCCTGTTCGCGGTGGCGGTCTCGACGCGCTTCGGGCTGCACCGCGCCCTCGGCCTCATCATGAGCGCCGTGTTCATCGGCCTGGCCGCACGCCCATTCGTGCCGCTGCCGCTGTTCTTCGCCTTTACAATTCTCTGCCTCGCGGGCATGGCTATGGGCAACGTGCTCGCGCCCGTGTTCGTCAAGCTCCATTTCCCCAACCGCATCGGGGCGATGATGACGCTGTACACGACGTGCCTCGCGATCGGCGCGACGATCCCCACGGCCGTCAGCCAACCCCTCGCGAACCTGCTGCCCGGTGGCTGGCGCAGCGCCCTCGCCTTCTGGGCCATCTTCGCGCTGTGCGCGATGGCGGTGCTGCTTGCCGTGATTGTGCGACGCGACCCGCGCGGCGTGCGAATCAAAGCGCGCGGCAGCTCGCTCATCGGTGCCGTGGCGAGGTCGCCCAAGGCCCGCTGGATTAGCCTGTTCTTCGGCCTGCAGTCGATGAACGCCTACGTCCAATTCGGCTGGGCCGCGCAGATCTATCGCGACGCCGGGCTCGATCCCGTCACCGCCGGATGGATGCTCACGATCATCGCCGGGATGGGCATTCCCGGCGGACTCATTGCCCCCGTCCTGGCCACGCGCCTGACCGACCTGCGCCCCCTCGTACTCTCCCTATCCGCTCTCCTCGCCGTGGGCTACCTCGGGCTGTACTTCCTACCGACGAGCGCGCCCTGGCTGTGGGCCCTCGCCCTCGGCATCTCCGGGTTCTGTTTCCCCCTGACGATCACCCTCATTTCGATTCGCTCCCGACACGTCGACGTCACCGCGGGCCTATCGGCGTTCGCGCAATCAATCGGTTACCTAGCGGCGGGCTTTGGACCCCTCATCATCGGCGTCCTCGTCGATGTGACCGGAGGCTGGCAGGTGCCGCTCATCGTCCTGACCTGTGGGGCGGTCGGACTCGCAATCGCGGGGATCAATGCCTCTGCTCCCGGCGATGTCGACGATGACCTTGGCGCGATTGCCGCGCCGCGATAACTCACAGCCAGCGAGTTTTCTTCTGGCCGCCCTCCGTGGGTAAGATAGAGACCGCGCCGCAGCGCACCGGCCCCGATAGCTCAGCGGATAGAGCGTCTGCCTCCGGAGCAGAAGGTCGCAGGTTCGAGTCCTGTTCGGGGCGCTTTTTCATGT
Organism: Bowdeniella nasicola; assembly: GCF_900107735.1. GTDB lineage: Bacteria > Actinomycetota > Actinomycetes > Actinomycetales > Actinomycetaceae > Bowdeniella > Bowdeniella massiliensis. The sequence goes on from NZ_FNQV01000001.1 coordinate 180,591, forward strand.
CCGCCGACACGTTGCACCATCGGCATCGAATCCGACAGCGACGACCCCAGCGAAGAAGTGCGCTCCGTCGACAAAGATCAATGAGTTGCCGGAACAAAATGCACAAATGTTCCGATGCCGCTGACTCGCTAGCGAATAGTTGCAATTCTGTTCCATGATGAGTATCACATCCCCGGCCTGGATTCCGCATGAACGCCAGGTTAACGGTGGGTGAACACTTAGTGTGGCGCGATGCACTGAATTGGGCCTTTTGTCACCTCTTTGGGGTTGCTTATGGTCGACGTACCTCACGAGGTTGAAGTAATTCCCCGCAGGTCCAAAAGGAGTGACTACGATGTCGATCCCCGGGTGGCTGAAAGCCCCACCACCAGCGCCGAGGTTGTCGGATGAAGAAGTCCGTCGAACCTATCCTCGATTGCGCACTCAAGTCTTTCTGGGCATTTTCATCGGATACGCGGGTTTCTACCTGATCCGCAACAACATTTCGCTTGTTGCCCCGCTCCTCATGGAAGAAACGGGGATTAACACCATTGGTATCGGTGTCATCTCTAACGCCGTGCTGTTCTCCTATGGGCTGTCGAAGTTCTTCTCCGCCATGATTTCCGACCGGGCGAATGCTCGGTACTTCTTGCCTATCGGACTTGCGCTCTCAGCGTTAGCCAACCTCGCAGTGGCATTCGTGCCATGGATCTCCGGCACCGTCGCCACCTTTGCCACGGTGATGTTCATCAATGGCTGGTTCCAGGGCATGGGATGGCCGCCTAGTGGCCGGTCGCTCGTGTACTGGTTCTCCACCAATGAGCGCGGAATGAAAACGTCAATTTGGAACACCGCGCACAATGTGGGCGGCGCCGGTGTCGCTGGACTCGCGGCATTGGGCCTGGCGTGGACGGGGGAGCAGTGGCAATCAGCGTTTTGGCTGCCTGCCGTTGTCGCTCTCGCGGTGGCCGCGCTTGCTTTCTTCCTGATGCGCGATACCCCGGAATCTGTCGGGCTGCCCCCGATCGAGGAGTACCGGGATGATCCGGCGAAGGTCGAATCTGGCGATGACCCGAACATGAGCGCCAAGGAGATGATCTTCAAGCACGTCCTGACCAGCCGCACGATCGTCATGCTCGCGGTGGCTAACGTGTTCGTCTACGCGCTGCGATACGGCGTCTTGAACTGGATCACGGTCTACCTTGCAGACAAACACAACGCCGAGATCGGATCCGGCTTCATTGGCTTTGCCGCCTTCGAGCTCGCTGGAATTGTTGGCACCATCCTGTGTGGCTGGATGTCAGACCGAGTCTTTGGTGGCTTCCGCTCGGGTGCCGGAATTGCATTCACTGTTGCCACGGCAATTGCCATTGCTGCCTACTGGCTCGTGCCTGTCGGTACTCCGATCTGGATTCTCATCCTGCTGGTGGCGATCATCGGTGGTCTGATCTACGGACCCGTGATGCTTATCGGTTTGCAGGCGATCGACTTGTCGCCCCATAACGTCGCGGGCACCGCAGCAGGGTTTACGGGGCTCTTTGGATACCTCTTGGGCGCCACGTTGGCCTCATCCGGTGTTGGCATCCTCGTGCACAACTTCGGTTGGAACCTCACCTTCATCGTCTTTATCGCCTTCTCCATCCTGACAGTCGTGCTGTTCGGGATCGTTGGACGCGACGAGAAGGAACTGATGGAGGCTCACTCCAAGCGCAGCACGAACCACGAGGCGTAACACGACGAGGTGCCCGGTACGAGGAGTACTGGGCACCTCCTCGTTTCCGAGTTACTCGATGCCGAGCGCGGTCAAAATAATGAGCGCGGCATTCAGCGCGACGATGAGGATCGCGATGACAGTGGATATCCATCGCAGTGCTCGTCCGTCGGCGAACCGTCCCATGATGGAGCGATCCCGGGTGTATTTCATCAGCGGGATGATCGCGAGGGGAATGCCGAAGGATAAGACGACCTGAGAAATCACGAGAGCCCACGTCGGTTCCGCGCCCAGCGCCAAAATGATCAGCGCAGGAAGCAGCGTGATGACCCGACGCGCAAGCAGCGGAATCTTCACGTGAAGCAGGCCCGCCATGATTTCTGCTCCGGCATAAGCGCCGACGGAGGTGGAGGCCAGACCGGAGGCAAGCAGCCCGACCGCAAACACGATTCCGATGGTTGGTCCAAGCGCGCTCGAGATCGCGGCGTGCGCGCCCTCGATCGTGTCCGTACCGTCAACCCCGGCGAGTGCGGAGGCAGCAAGCAGGAGCAGCCCAATATTGACCGCGCCCGCAATGATCAGCGCCCAGCTGACATCGATGCGGGAGGCGCGCAAGAGAACCTCTTTGTCGTGCTCGGACTCCGCGTGCCGGTCCTTTACGAGCGAGGAGTGCAGATAGATCGCGTGTGGCATGACGGTCGCGCCCAGCATGGATGCCGCGACCAGGAGGGAGCCGACACCGTCGAAGCGCGGCACCATTCCGCCGAGAACTCCGGCGGCGCTGGGCGGCGAAAAGACGAGCCCCGCGAGGAATCCCAAGGTCACGATCACAAGCAGCGCAATGACGACCAGTTCGAACGGGCGCTGGCCCTGGCGGTTTTGGATCGAAAGTAGCGCAATCGAAATGACGCCGACGATCACACCGCCCACCACGAGAGGAACGCCGAAAAGCAGATGCAGGGCGATCGCGCCGCCAATCACTTCGGCGAGATCGGTAGCCGCAGCAACAACTTCTGCCTGACCCCAAAACGCCAACCGGCTGCGGCGCTTTAAGCGGCGGCCGAGCAGATGGGGGAGCGACGAGTCGGTCACGATACCGAGCTTCGCGCTTTGGTACTGCACGATGACGGCCATCGCATTTGCCAGCACCAGCACCCACACCAGCAAATAGCCATAGCGAGCGCCGGCCGTGATGTTCGCTGCGACGTTGCCCGGATCGACATACGCCACGGCCGCGACGAAGGCGGGCCCCAGCAACGTAATCATCCGGGCACGGCTAAATCCCGTCACCGCACCGGGAGTGCCAAGCTCGCGGGGATCAGTCGCCTGAGGAGAAGATTTCGGTCGCACGAACACTAGTGTCTCGCTAACCCGTCGCTGCGCGAAATCGCGTGCCACACGCCACAGGAAGACCCGCGCGAAAAGGTGCGTAGAATTGACCCCGTGACTCCTGCAGAACTTTCCGAACTCATCCGTGAAACGCTCCTCGCCGCTATCGCCGATGGCGAGATCGGCCTGGCCGAGGCCGACGTGCCCGAGCATGTCAAGGTCGAGCGACCGCGCCAGCGCGAACACGGTGACTGGGCGACGAACATTGCGATGCAGCTGGCCAAGAAGGCCGGCACGAACCCGCGCGCCTTTGCGCAACTGCTGGCCGACCGCCTGACCAGCGCCGACGGTATTGACGCCGTCGAGGTCGCAGGCCCCGGCTTCATCAACATCCGCCTCGCTGCGGGCGCCGCCGGCGAGCTCGCCCGCGCCATCGTCGAAGCCGGCGAACAGTACGGCCGCTCCGATACCCTCGCGGGCCAGTGCATCAACCTGGAGTACATTTCCGCCAACCCAACGGGCCCGCTGCACATCGGCCACACCCGCTGGGCGGCCGTCGGTGACGCCCTGGTTCGCGTGCTGCGCGCCGCGGGCGCCGAGGTCTCCCCGGAGTACTACATCAACGACGCCGGCAGCCAGATGAACACCTTCGGCGCCTCCGTGCTGGCCCGCGCCAAGGGTGAAGAGATTCCCGAGGGCGGCTACCCCGGCGAATACATCGACGAGCTCGCCGCCAAGGCCCTCGCCGAACGCCCCGATCTCGTCGACCTGCCCGAAAGCGAAGGCATCGCCCTCGCGCGCGACCTCGGTTACAAGCACCAGCTGCAGCAGATCAAGGATACGCTCGCGGACTTCAACGTCACCTTCGATGTCTGGTTCTCCGAAAACGACAACCTGCATAAGACCGGCGCCATCGACTCCGCCATCGACCGACTGCGCGAACAGGGCCACGTCTACGAGCATGACGGCGCGGTCTGGCTGCGCACCACCGATTTCGGCGACGACAAGGACCGCGTCCTGGTCAAGGCCGACGGGTCCAAGACCTACTTCTCGGCCGACTGCGCCTACTACCTGTCCAAGCGCGATCGCGGCTTCCCAGAAAAGATCTACCTCTTCGGCGCCGACCACCACGGCTACGTGGGGCGCATGAAGGCCGTTGCCGCCTGCGCCGGCGACGACATGGACAAGAACATCGAGATCCTCATCGGCCAGTTCATCAACATCTCCGGTGGCCGCATGGGCAAGCGCCTCGGCAACGTCATCAACCTGCACGATCTCATCGAGTGGATCGGCACCGATGCGCTGCGCTACACCCTCGCGCGTTACCCCACCGATACGACGCTGGACCTGAAGGCCGAGGACCTGCAGCAGCAAAACAACGACAACCCCGTCTATTACGTCCAGTACGCGCACGCGCGCACGCGTAATGTCGCGCGCAACGCGGCCGAGCACGGAGTGCGTCGTGAGGACGCCTTTGATGCCTCGCTGCTAACCGACGAGTCCGAAGCCGAACTGCTCGGCATGCTCGCGGAATACCCGCGCGTCGTGACGCTTTCGGCCGAAAACCGCGAAGCGCACCGCATCGCGCGCTACCTTGAGCAGCTCGCCGCGGCCTATCACACCTGGTACGGGCGCTGCCGCGTCACCCCGCGTGGTGACGAGCAGGTCGATGACACGCACCGCACGCGGTTGTGGCTCAACGACGCCGTCACCCAGGTCTTGCGGAACGGACTCGACATCCTCGGTGTGAGCGCGCCCGACAGAATGTAGGCATGAACGCCTGCCCCGAACCGCACGAGCGGCCCGACCTTTGGCCCACGACGACCCGCCGCGGCGCGGACGGCGTCTTGCAGATCGGGGCAGTGCCGCTGTCCTGGGATCGCCTCGGCATCGAGCCGGGCCCCGTCGTCATCGCTGATTCCGCCGCCATCGCGGGGCGGGCCGCCGTCTGGCAGATGGCGATGGACGAAGCCTTCTGGGACGGCTACGGCATGAACGGCGCGCGCGTGTACTACGCCGGCAAGGCGTTGTTGTGCGCCGCGCTCGTCAAGGAGCTCACGGCGATCGGCCTCGGGATCGATACCGCCTCACTCGGCGAACTCACCCTCGCGCTGCGCGCCGGCGCGAACCCCGCCGGCGTGGGATTGCACGGCAACGCTAAGACGGATGCCGAACTCGAGCTCGCCGTCAGCGCCGGCATCGGCCGCATCATCATCGACTCGCTGCCGGAAATCGACCGCATCGCCGCCATCGCACGCGCCCACAACACGAGCGCACCACTCATGGTGCGCGTGACGACGGGCGTGCACGCCGGCGGCCACGACTTCATCGCCACCGCGCACGAGGACCAGAAGTTCGGCCTCTCGCTGGCCACCGGCGTCGCCCGCGCGGCCGCGGAGAAAATCGCCGCCACGCCGGGCGTCCACCTCATCGGCCTGCACTCGCACATCGGCTCCCAAATCATGGACCTCGCCGGCTTCGAAGTCGCCGCGCGCGCTCTGCTCACCCTGCGGCGTGACCTCATCGCGGCGGGTATCAGCGTCGACGAGGTCGATTTGGGCGGCGGCTACGGGGTCGCCTACACCGGCGTCGATGCGCCCGGCCCCAGCCAAAAACTCGTCGCCGACACGTTGGCCGCCGTCGTGCGCACCGCGTGCGCCGAGTTGGATACGCCCGTGCCCGTCGTCTCCATCGAGCCAGGCCGCTCCATCATCGCGCCCACCTGCGTCAGCCTGTACCCCGTCATCGCCACCAAAGACGTAACAACGGAAAGCGGCCAGATTCGGCGCTACATCGCCGTCGACGGGGGCATGTCCGACAATATTCGCCCGGTGCTCTACAACGCCTCCTACAGCGCGACTCTTGCCAACCGGCTGCCGGGCGGCGCAACGGTAAGCTCGCGCATCGTCGGAAAACACTGCGAGTCGGGCGACATCCTCATCCCCGACGCCGAGTTGCCCAGCGATATCACACCCGGCGATATCATCGCCATCCCCGTCACCGGCGCCTACGGCCGCGCGATGGCCTCGAACTACAACATGGCGCTGCGCCCGGGCGTCCTTGCCCTGGCCGACGGCGCCGCGAGCTGGTGGCTGCGCCCCGAAACGCTTGCGGACCTCTTCGCCCTCGATACCCAGCTGAGCGAGACGTGAGACGCGGGCCCCGCTAGGCAGCGAGATTCGTTAACCTGCCTGCCATGGCCCACGTTGACCTCAATATCGCCCTCCTTGGCTGCGGCACCGTCGGAAGCGAAGTCGTGCGACTCCTTGCCGAACAAAGCGACGACTTTGCCGAACGCTGCGGCGCCCGCCTGAACCTCATCGGCATCGCCGTGCGCGACGTGAGCGCGCCGCGCCCCGATCATGTGCCGCGAGAGCTGCTCACTGACGACGCCGAATCGCTGATCGAGCGGGCCGACCTCGTCATCGAGCTCATCGGCGGCCTGGAGCCCGCCCGCACCCTCATCCTTCGCGCCCTAAATTCTGGCGCCTCCGTCGTCACCGGAAATAAGGCGCTGCTCGCTACCCACGGTCCCGAGCTGCACGAGGCGACCGCCCGCGCCGACGTCGATCTGTACTACGAGGCCGCCGTCGCCGGCGCCATCCCCGTCGTCTACGCGCTGCGCGAGTCCCTCGCCGGCGATCAGGTCACCGCGATCTCGGGCATCGTGAACGGGACGACGAATTACATCCTCGACGAGATGACGACGAAGGCGCTGAGCTATGAGGCGGCACTCGCCGACGCCCAGAAATTGGGCTTCGCGGAGGCCGATCCGAGCGCCGACGTCGACGGTTTGGATGCCGCCGCCAAGATCGCGATCATGGCCTCCATCGCCTTCCACTCGCGCGTCGGGATCGACGACGTCGATACGCGCGGCATCCGCGAGATCACCGCCGAGCAGATCGCCGCCGCCACGCGCGAGGGTTATGTGATTAAGCTGCTGGCCACGGCGCGGCGCGCCCCTAATGGCATTACCGTTCAGGTCGCCCCTACGCTCGTGGCGCGCACCCACCCATTGGCCTCGGTGAGCGGCGCCTACAACGCCGTCGTCACCGAGTCCGAGGCCGCCGGCCGGCTCATGTTCTACGGGCAGGGCGCGGGCGGCGCCCCCACCGCCTCCGCCGTGCTCTCCGACGTGGTAGCCGCCGCCGCCAAGCGCGTCTACGGCGGCCACGCCCCGCGCGAACTGCCCTACGCGTCGCTGCCGGTGCTGCCCGCGGCAAGCGCCCGCGGCGTCTTCACGATCGACCTGACCGTCACCGACCAACCGGGCGTCCTCGCCTCCATTGCCGAGCCGTTCGCGCGCCACGGCGTGTCGATCGGCCAGGTCCGCCAGGACGCGGACGGGCCGCGTGCCCGCGTCTCGATCATGACGCACACCGCGCCGCGCGGCGCCCTGGAAGCAATCGCCGACGAATTAGCCGATAACCCGCACGTCATCGCCGTCGGCGCCCTCATGCCGGTGGAAGGATAGGACCATGGCACACCCCTGGCGCGGCATCATCGCCGAATACGCTTCCCGCCTCCCGTTCGATCCGTCGCAGCCGGCCATCACGCTCGGCGAGGGCGGCACCCCGCTATTGGCGGCGCCCGCCCTAAGTGAACTCACCGGAGCCGACATCTACGTCAAGGTTGAGGGCGCCAACCCCACGGGCAGCTTTAAAGACCGCGGCATGACGACGGCGATCTCGCGCGTCGTCGCCGAGGGCGCGCAAGCGGTGGTCTGCGCCTCGACGGGGAACACGTCCGCCTCGGCCGCGGCCTACGCGGTGCGCGCGGGCCTGCGCTGCATCGTCGCGCTGCCCGCCGGCAAGATCGCCGCAGGCAAGCTCGCCCAGGCGATCGTCCACGGCGCCGAACTGCTTCAAGTAGACGGAAATTTCGACGATTGTTTGCGCCTCGTGCGCGAGCTCGCGGACGCCTACCCGATCGCCCTCGTCAACTCGGTGAACCCCTACCGCCTGCAGGGCCAAAAAACCGCGGCCTTCGAAATCGTCGACGCGCTCGGCCGCGCCCCCGATATCCACGCCCTGCCCGTCGGCAACGCGGGCAATATCAGCGCCTACTGGATGGGCTTCAACGAGTACGCCGGGCGCACCACCGCCACGAGTTTTGCCGACGAATCCGCCCGCCAGGGCGCCGTCGTTGATACAGTGCCGGCCATGTGGGGCTTTCAGGCCGACGGCGCCGCGCCCTTCGTCAAGGGCGAGCCAATTGAGGCGCCCGAGACGATCGCTACCGCGATCCGCATCGGCAACCCGGCCTCCTGGGACTACGCGTGCGCCGCGCGTGATGACTCCGGCGGCCTCATCGAGGCTGTCACCGACGCCGAAATTCTGGACGCCCAAGCGCTCCTTGCGCGCGAGGTCGGCGTTTTCGTCGAGCCCGCCTCGGCTGCCTCGGTCGCAGGTGTTATCAAGAAGGCGCGCGAAGGCAAGGTCCCGCGCGGCGCCCTCATCACCTGCACCGTCACCGGCAACGGCCTGAAGGACACCGCTACCGCCTTGGGGGACGCCGAATTGGAGACGACGACGGTGCCCGCACACCTCGCCACCGCCGCGGCCGCACTCGGATTCTAGGACGCACGATGCACCTGAAGTACGACGACGTGGAAGTGTCCGTGCCGGCAACGAGCGCGAACCTCGGGCCGGGCTTTGACTGCCTCGGACTCGCCCTGCAACTGCGCGACACGATCCGCGCCCGCGCCACCACCGGCCCGACGAAGGTCCGCGTGACGGGCGAGGGCGCTGGCGCCATCCCGACGGGGGAGGACCACCTCGTCGTGCGCGCCATCAGGATCGGCCTCGACTTCGCGGGCGCGCCCCAGGTAGGCCTGGAGCTGACCTGCCGGAACTCGATCCCGCACGGCCGCGGCCTCGGCTCCTCAGCCGCCGCCGTCGTCGCGGGCCTGATGATCGCCCGCCACATGGTAGATAACGACGACGCGCTCGGGCTCGACTCGGTCCTGCACCTCGCCAGCGAAATGGAGGGCCACCCCGATAACGCCGCACCGGCGATCCACGGCGGCGCGCGCCTCGCCTGGATGGAGGGCGGCGCGGCGCAATCGGTCGAGCTACCCCTCAGCGAGCAGATTCGCCCTACCGTCATCGTTCCCAGTTTCGAGCTCTCGACCTCCCGTGCCCGCCACCTGCTGCCCGCCTCCGTCCCCTTCGACGACGCGGCCTATACGGTGGCCCGCGCGGCGATGCTCGTCGCGGCCCTGACCAACCCCAGCCTGCTCCTATCCGCCACCGAGGACCGGCTGCACCAGCCTTACCGCCGCGAAGTCTTAGCCGCCTCGATGGACGTCGTCGATCAACTGCGCGCCCGCGGCCTGCCCGCCGTGATCTCCGGCGCCGGCCCCACCGTGCTCGTCCTATCGGAACTCGATCACGTCACGACGGCGGCCCTGCGAGCGCAGCGCTGGCGAGTGTGGTCCACTCCCGTCGATACCCGCGGCGCGATCGCCACGACCGCGTAGCTGTGGCGCGCAGCACTCCTTATCTGTGAGCGAAACGCTATGTGCGCAATTGCGCGCCTTAGTGTTAGGCTGGATGCGTCGCTCGCAGGGATATCCTGCACGGCATTCCCGCGTCTTTCATATCAAAGTCGATTCTGCTTTGATCCAGACGCATCTATGGGGTGAATTCGCCCCGAGGTAGCACCTCATTTCACGAATCCCGGTTATCTTCGTGTCCGGCCGGGGGAAGGAACCACGTGACCGAAAATCCCAACGCAACGGCATCAGAGGCTGCGTCAGCGAAGCCGCGTCCGCTATCGGCCATGCGTCTGTCGGAATTGCAAGATGTCGCCCAGAAGATGGGCATTGATACGGCCAAGAAGCGTCGCAGCGATCTCATTACCGAGATCCGCGCGGCCAAGTCCTCCGGCGGCAAGCGCCAGGACGAGCCCAAGCGCGAGAACGAGCCCAAGCGTGAGGACGAGCCCAAGCGTGAGGACGAGCCCAAGCGCGAGAACAAGCGCCAGGACGAGCCCAAGCGCGAGGACGACGTGCAGATCTCGCTGGAAGCGCTCGAAGAGGCGGCCGCGCGTAAGCGCGAAGGCCGCGCCCAGCACTCCCGTGAGGAGGAGCGCGAGGACAGCGGCGATCGCCGCCAGCGCTCGGGCCGCGACAACCGCCATAACCGCGATGACTCGGGCGATCGCTCCAGCCGCAATCGCCGCCGCCGCGATCGCGGCCGCGATCGTGGCGATAACCGCAACGATCGCAACAACAACAAGCGTCGCAATCGCGACGAGCCGGAGATCCGCGAGGACGACGTGCTGATTCCCGTCGCGGGCATCCTGGACGTCCTTGAGAACTACGCCTTCGTGCGCACCACCGGCTACCTGCCCGGCGAGAACGATGTGTATGTCACCCTCGGCCAGGTCAAGAAGTACGGCCTGCGCCGCGGCGACGCCGTCACCGGAAAAATCCGCGAGCCGCGCGAGGATGATCGTCGCTCCCAGCGCCAGAAGTACAACCCGCTGCTCACCGTTGATACGGTGAACGGCCGCCCGGTCGAACACGCCAAGGATCGCCCGGACTTCGGCAAGCTCACGCCGCTCTACCCCAAGGAAATGCTGCGCCTGGAGACCACCCCCAAGGCGATCACCCCGCGCATCATCGACCTTGTCGCGCCCATCGGCAAGGGCCAGCGCGGCCTCATCGTCGCGCCACCCAAGGCCGGCAAAACGATCGTGATGCAGCAGATCGCTAACTCGATCGCGCACAACAACCCTGAGGTCCACCTCATGGTGGTGCTCGTCGACGAGCGGCCCGAAGAGGTCACAGATATGCAGCGCATGGTCAAGGGCGAGGTCATTGCCTCGACGTTTGACCGCCCCGCCTCCGACCACACCATCGTCGCCGAACTCGCCATCGAGCGCGCCAAGCGCCTCGTGGAACTCGGCAAGGACGTCGTGGTGCTGCTCGATTCACTCACCCGACTCTCGCGCGCCTACAACCTGGCGGCGCCCGCCTCGGGCCGGATCCTGTCCGGCGGTGTGGACGCCTCCGCGCTGTACCCGCCGAAGAAGTTCTTTGGCGCCGCCCGCAACATCGAAGACGGCGGCTCGCTCACCATTCTCGCCTCCGCGCTGGTAGAAACCGGCTCGAAGATGGACGAGGTCATTTTCGAAGAGTTCAAGGGCACCGGCAACTCCGAACTGCGCCTGTCGCGCCACCTGGCCGACAAGCGCATGTTCCCTGCCGTCGATGTCAACGCCTCGGGCACCCGACGCGAAGAACTCCTCGTGCAGGCCGAGGCCCTCAAGGTCATGTGGCGCCTGCGTCGCCTCATCGCGGGACTGGAAAAGGAGCAGGCACTCGAGCTCATGCTCAACAAGCTGCGTGACACCCAGTCCAACGCCGAGTTCCTCATGTCGATTTTGAAGACGACGCCGGCCGGTCGCGACGAAGGTAGCGACTCACACGTCGTCTGACATCTCACACGCCAAACCCCCGCTGCGGGCTAGACCCAGCGGGGGCGGCGTGGAAAGATATCTCTTTGGTTCCGGTTCACCCCGCAAGGGGACCCGGCGTCCTCGAATTCCTTAAGGAGACACCATGAAGCAGGGTATCCACCCCGAATACACCGAAACCGCCGTGACCTGCACGTGCGGCAACGAGTTCACCACCCGATCCACTAGCGGCGGCGATCTGCGCGTCGATGTGTGCTCGGCCTGCCACCCGTTCTACACGGGCAAGCAGAAGATCCTCGACACCGGCGGCCGCGTCGCCCGCTTCGAGAAGCGCTACGGCAAGCGCAAGTAGCTACACTTCCCAGAGGGGACCTGCCCACGCGGCGGGTCCCCTCTGGTCGTATGAACCGCCCTCTACCTAGGACACTCCATGGCCTCCAGCCCCGCAAAACCCGAAGGTTTGGCCCTCGACGATGACGTGTGGGCGCGCCTGAGCGAGGAAGAGCGCCAGCTCACCGCCTCGGCCGCACCCCTCCTTGTTGAGCACCAGGACCTCGAAACCCAGATGGCCGACCCCGCCGTGCTCTCCGACCAGAACAAGGCCCGCAAGGTCGGCAGGCGCTACGCCGAACTCGGACGCGTCAACGCCGCCTACAGCCGGTTCATCGACGCGGTCGGGGACCTGCAGGCCGGCCGCGATCTCGCGGCGGCGGACCCGGATTTCGCCGACGAGATTAGCGCCCTAGAGACCAGCGCGAGCGAGGCCACCGACGTGCTGCGCGACGTGCTGCTGCCCCGCGATCCCGACGACGCTAACGACGTCATTATGGAAATCAAGGCGGGCGAAGGCGGCCAGGAATCCGCGCTGTTCGCCGCGGACCTCGCGCGCATGTACCTGCGCTATGCCGAGCGCAAGGGCTGGAGCGCGAAGATGCTGAACGAGACGTGGTCCGATCTCGGCGGCTACAAGGATGCGACGATCGCGATCCGCGCCTCGGGCAACGTCACGCCCGAAGAAGGCGTGTGGGCGCACCTGAAGTACGAGGGCGGCGTCCACCGCGTGCAGCGCGTCCCCGTAACCGAGTCCCAGGGCCGCATCCACACCTCGGCCGCGGGCGTGCTCGTGCTGCCCGAGCTGGAGGACGAGGGCGAGATCGAGATCGACGAAAATGATCTGCGCATCGATGTCTACCGCTCCTCCGGCCCCGGCGGCCAGTCCGTCAATACGACGGACTCCGCGGTGCGCATCACCCACCTGCCGACGGGTGTCGTCGTCTCGATGCAAAACGAGAAGTCGCAGATCCAAAACCGCGAAGCCGCGATGCGCGTGCTGAAGGCACGCCTCGCCCAGCTCAAGCAGGAAGAGGCCGACGCTGCCGCGGCCGAGGCGCGCAAGTCCCAGGTGCGCACCGTCGACCGTTCCGAGCGCATCCGCACCTATAACTTCCCGGAAAACCGCATCGCCGATCACCGCACCGGCTTCAAGGCCTACAACCTCGATACCGTCCTCGATGGCGAACTCGAGCCGGTGATCGCCTCGGCCATCGCGCTCGATGAGCAGCACCGCCTCGCCCAGGGACTCTAGGCCCGCCGCGCGGCTGCTGCCGGACCTCACCGCACGCCTCGCCGCCGCCGGCCTCACCTCGCCGGCGGCCGAAGCGCGCGCCCTGCTCACCCACGTCGTTGCCGGTGAGATCCTCCTTGCGCCGCCCCTGACCGGCGAGCAAGTCGAGCGCCTGGAGCGCCTCGTTGCGCGCCGCCTGGTCGGCGCCCCGCTGCAGCACGTCCTTGGCGAGATGGCGTTTTGCCACCTCACCCTCGCCTCGGACTCGCGCGCGCTGATCGCCCGCCCGGAAACCGAACTCCTCGCCGAGGCCGCGGTGCGCGAACTTGCGCAGATGCGGGCCGCGGGGGAGCGGCCCTTCCTTGTGGCCGACCTCGGCACCGGCTCCGGCGCGCTCGCCCTCGCAATCGCCACGCGTGTCCCGCGCACCCGCGTCCTCGCCTGCGATATCGACAGCGACGCGCTCGCACTTGCCGCCGTCAATACAGAGAGGTACGCCACCGAGCTGGCGGCCGCCGACTCGCGCGTGGAGCTCATCCACGCCGATTTCACCACGTGGCAGGCCCCCGCGCCGCTGGACCTCCTCGTCGCCAATCCGCCCTACCTGCCCGACGGCGAGTCGCCGCCAGCGGACGTGCGGAAGGATCCGCGCCGCGCGCTGTTCGGCGGGGGAGGAGACGGGATGGAGCTGCCGCGCGCAACGCTCAAGGTAGCCCCACGCCTGCTCGCCCCCGGCGCCCTCGCAATCATTGAGCACCACGACTCGCAAGGTGAGGCGATGCGCCGCGCCGCCCACGCCGCCGGGCTCACGGACGTCCAGACCCACCGTGACCTTGCCGGCCGGGAGCGTTACCTCACGGCCAGGTGCACCGCCGGCGCAGAACGTGGGAAGATCGAGCCGTGATCTACAACTGCTTGGATGACACGGTAGCCGAGGCCGCCCTGGACGCAGCCGCCTATGCGCTCAAGCGCTCCGGCGTCATCGTCCTGCCCACCGACACCGTCTACGGGATCGGCGCCGATGCGTTCGACGCGCGGGCCGTCGCCCTGCTCCTGGGAACCAAGGGGCGCGGCCGCGATATGCCGCCGCCCGTTCTTGTCTCCTCCCCGGCCGTGCTCGACGCGCTCGCCGCCGACGTGCCGCCCGCCGCGCGCGCCCTCGCCGAAAAGTTCTGGCCCGGGCCGCTCACCCTCATCGTGCCGGCGCGCCCGTCGCTCACGTGGGACCTGGGCGAAACCTACGGCACCGTCGCGCTGCGCATGCCCGACGACGAGATTGCCCTCAAGCTGCTGGCCCGCACCGGACCGCTGGCCGTCTCCTCCGCCAATCGCTCGACGCTGCCCCCAGCCACGAGCGCGCAGGAAGCGGAAGAGTATTTCGGCTACACCGTGCCCGTCTACCTCGACGCCGGACCGCGCACCGAGGTGCGGCCCTCCACCATTGTCGATACCTGCCAGAACCCGCCGCGCATCGTGCGCGCCGGGGACCTCTCCCACGCCGAGCTTGGCGCCGTCGTCCCGGAACTGCTCGATATCGAGTCGTGAAAGGCTACCTGCTCCTGCTCGTCCTCGCCGCGGCGGTCACCTATCTCGCCACCCCGCTCGCGCGGCGCCTCGCGATCGCCACCCACGCCTGGACCCCGGTGCGCAGCCGCGATGTGCATGTCATCCCGACCCCGCGCATGGGCGGCGTCGCCATGGTCATCGGCCTCACCGTAGCGCTGCTCATCGGCTCGCAGATGTCCTTCCTCTCTCAAGCGCTCACCGAGGGGAATCGTCTCGCCGGCATCATCGGTTCGGCCTGGCTCGTGTGCCTGCTCGGCATGGCCGACGACATTTGGGACCTGGACTGGATGACCAAACTCGCCGGCCAAATCCTCGTCGGCGGTGTCCTTGCCTACTCCGGCGTCCAACTCGTGACCTTCCCGATTGCGGGCCTCACGATTGGGTCCTCCCGCCTGTCACTCATCACCACCGTTCTCGTCGTCGTCGCCGCCATGAATGCCGTCAACTTTGTCGACGGGCTTGATGGCCTCGCCGCCGGCATGGTGGGCATCGGCGCCACCGCATTTTTTGCCTATTCCTACCAGCTCACACGCACCGTCTCCCCGGAGAACTACGCCTCACTGGCCACCGCCGTCACCTCGGTACTGGTAGGCATGTGCCTGGGCTTCTTGCCGTTTAACTTCCACCCCGCAAAAATCTTCATGGGCGATGCGGGCGCCATGGTGCTCGGGCTCATGGTCGCGGCCGCCACCATCATCGTCACCGGCACGATTGACCCCGCGCGCGTGCCCGCCACCCAGGCCGCGCCCGTCTTTGTTCCGCTGCTGCTTCCGGTCGCCATCATCCTGCTGCCCCTGCTCGACATGGCGCTAGCAGTAGTCCGCCGCCTGCGCGCCGGGCACTCGCCCTTCCACGCCGACCGCATGCACCTGCACCATCGCCTCCTCGACCTCGGGCACTCCCACCGTCGCGCCGTCCTCATCATGTACTTGTGGACCGCCGTCGTAGCGTTTTCCGCCGCCTCGCTTATCATCGCGCCATGGCCGCAGGTGCTGGCCGGAACGATCATCGCAGTTGTCATCGCCCTCGTCCTGACGCGAAACTGGTTACGACGAGCCCCCCAACCAAAGGACCGAACCCCGTGATCGACCCCATCGAAAACCCCGAGGAGTTCAACGAGCGGGTCTACGCCGCCGATCGCGCCACGCGCACGATGTTCAACAAGATCTTGCGCAACCTGCTCATCATGTTGCTCATCGCGACGGTGCTGGCCCTAGGCATTGGCGCCGCTGTCGCGGGAGTGGCGGGCCTGTACGGCGCGCTGCTCGCCCTCGGCCTTGCCGCGCTGTTTGTCCTTACTACCGTCATCGTCATGCGAGCAACGGCCGCCCAACCGGTCTACATCGCCTCGGCCGCAGCCCTAGGTTCCTGGTTCGTCAAGGTCCTTATCGTCTTTGGCGTCCTCCTGCTCATGCGCGATTCGGACTTCTATCATCGGGGCGTCTTTGTCTTTACCCTGATCCCGCTCATCATCGCCTCCTCCGTCATCGAGATGAGGGGCGTCGCCGGGGCCCGCGTCCTGTACGTCGACCCCTCTGTCACCCCCGCCGAGCCGCGCCCCCGCCGCCGCCGCGGCCTGTTCCGTTCGAAGTAGCGGAACGCCGCTGCGTGAAATGGCGCACGTTAAGGCGGCGTTTGGGCCATTAGTCCCGGCGGCTGCGCCAAAGCGCGGCACTATCGTCTTTAGGCCCCGCGCATTTTGCGTTAGGCTCGGTGTGTTCCCACGGCACTGTCTGGCGGGAGCGCCCCTCAGACCATCACGTCCCAGGAGCATGCTTCGTTGTCGCACTTCGTCTCACTGCTGAGCGCAAAGATCACGTCCCCCGTCCTCGCCCTTCCGGCGGCGAGCGGCAGTGACGACGGTTTCCACGCTCCGGGCCTCACCGACTTCTTCCCGCCGGCCATCTTCGGCGAGGGAACGTTCTTCGAGTTCAACCGCGTCATGATGATCCGCGTCATCGCGACGATCGTGCTGTGCGCCCTGTTCATCCTGGGCACGCGCCGGCTCAAGCTCATCCCGTCTCGCGGCCAGTCCGTTTTGGAACTGGCCGTGAGCTTCGTGCGCTCCAACATCGCCGTGGAGGTCCTCGGTGAGAAGAACGGCCGCAAGTGGGCGCCCCTCATCACGTTGATTTTCTTCGCCGTCCTCGCGATGAACATCACCGGCCTTGTACCGGGCTTGAACCTTGCGGGCTCCTCCGTCGTGGGTTTCCCCTTCGTCATGGCGATCATCGCGCTCGTAGCCTTCATCGTCGCCGGCGTGCAGGCCCAGGGCGGCTGGGGCTACCTTAAGACGACGCTGTTTCCGCCGGGCGTGCCGTGGCCGATCTACATCGTACTCACGCCCGTGGAATTCCTCTCGGCCTTCATCCTTCGCCCCGCGACGCTGACCATTCGTTTGCTCGCCAACATGATGAGCGGCCACCTGCTGCTGGCCCTGTGCTTCGCGGCGACGCAGTTCCTGCTCTTCCAGGCCGCCTGGTCGATGAAACCCCTCGGCGTTGGCACCTTTGCCATCTCATTTGCCTTCGTCCTGTTTGAGCTGTTCGTCGCCTCGCTGCAGGCCTACATCTTTGCCCTCCTGACCGCGGTCTACATCAGCCTGTCGGTCGAAGCCCACTAAGTTTCGCGGGCGCGCCTGCGCCTCGATTGTCCGGGCAACAGCCCGAAAACACCACACGGAAAGGTACCCCATCACTATGGAGATCACCGGTAACATCGCAACCATTGGTTACGGTTTGGCCGCCTTCGGCCCCGGCATCGGCCTCGGCATGCTCGTCGCCGGTACGCAGGAAGCCACCGCGCGTCAGCCCGAGGTTGCGGGCCCCCTGCGCATCAACATGTTCATCGGTATGGCGCTCGTTGAGGCCCTCGGCCTGATCGGTCTCGCAGCCGGCTTCGTATTCAACTAAGACGTAGGGACCAAAACCAGTGCATATCTACGCCGCCGGAGTACCAAGCAATGTCTTGATCCCTCCGCTGTACGATATTTTCTGGGCTGCCGTCTGCGTCGGCATCATCGCGATTGTCTTTTGGAAGTCCTTGCCCAAGATCTACGCCATCCTCGATGAGCGTGCCGAAAAGATCGAAGGCGGACTGAAGCACGCGGAGAACGTTCAGGCGGAAGCCGACGAACTGCGTGCGGAGCTGAACCAGCGCCTGGCCGAGGCTCGTAAGGACGCTGCTCGCATTCGCGAAGAGGCCTCCGAGGAGGGGCGCGAGATCGTCGCGGCCGCCCGCAAGGAAGCCCAGAGCGAAGTCGAGCGCATGCACGAGGTCGCCAAGCGTCAGATCGAAGCCGAGCGGCAAGCCGCCCAGATCGCGTTGCGCGCCGACGTTGGCATGCTCGCCACCGAGCTCGCCTCCAAGATCGTCGGTGAATCGCTCACCGACCAGGCCCTACAGTCGCGCGTGATCGATCGATTCCTCGACGATCTCGAGCAGCACAGCCCGGCCCCGGTCAAGGAGTCCTAATGCGAGCTGCCAGCCACGCCGCCCTGAGCGCCGCCGCCGAACGGTTCGAAGGCATCCTTGCCAACCAGGCCAGCCAGGGCATGGATTTCGCGACGGAGCTGTTCTCGATCGTCGACATGCTCGACGAATCGGCGAACCTACGGCGCTCCCTTACCGATCCCGCGCGAGATGGTCAGGACAAAGCTGACCTCGTCACTGCGGTCATCGGGGGCAAGGCATCGGGGGAGGTCACCGACCTGATCTCCGGCATGGTGCGCGCTCGCTGGTCCCACGATAAGGACCTGGCCGACGCACTATCATCGCTTGCCGTCACTTCGACGCTGGCCAGTGCCCAGGCCCAGGATCGGCTGCTGGACGTGGAATCGGAAGTATTCCAACTGTCGCGATTGTTGACCGACAACCGCTCGCTGCGGATGGCGCTCGCGGATCGCGAACTGCCGGCAGATCAGCGCATCGGACTGGTGGAATCGCTCTTTGCCGATCGCCTCAGCCCCGAAACCCTGCTGCTTGTCCGCCGAGTCGCAGCCACCTTGCGCGGACGGACCGTGCCGCAGGCGCTGTCCGAAATCGGCGACCTCGCCGCTGCCCGACGTCAGCGCATCGTCGCGACCGTCACCACGGCGACCCCGCCCACCCAAGAGCAGATCGATCGCCTCGGCGAACTTCTGCAAGCCCAGGTTGGCCAAGCCGTCCACATCAATATCGACGTCGACCCGAACGTGCTGGGAGGCATGCGAGTGCAAGTTGGCACCGACGTGGTTGACGCAACTATCCGGGCGCGCCTCGAAGAGGCCAGGCGCGCGATCAGCGGCTAGCCGGCCTAAGAACGAAACTTACGTGAGGAAAGAATGTCTGAGCTGACGATCCGGCCCGAGGAAATCCGGGCTGCACTTGACAGCTTCGTGAACTCTTACGAGCCCAAGCAGGCCGTGACGGAGGAAGTCGGCCGAGTCACTCTTGCCGCCGATGGCATCGCACAGGTTGAAGGCCTGCCGGGCACGATGGCGAACGAGCTGCTGCGTTTTGAAGACGGCACGCTGGGGCTCGCCATGAACCTGGACGTACGCGCAATTGGCGTCGTCGTCCTGGGCGAGTTCACGGGTATTGAAGAAGGCCAGGAGGTGCGCCGTACCGGGGAGGTCCTTTCCGTGCCCGTCGGCGACGGTTACCTCGGCCGCGTCGTTGACCCGCTTGGCAACCCGATCGATGGGCTGGGCGAGATCACCGACCTGACCGGCCGCCGCGCCCTGGAGCTGCAGGCGCCCGGCGTGATGGCCCGTAAGTCCGTCCACGAGCCGCTGCAGACCGGCCTGAAGGCGATCGACTCGATGATCCCGATCGGCCGCGGTCAGCGTCAGCTCATCATCGGCGACCGCCAGACCGGCAAGACCGCCATCATTTTGGACACGATCCTGAACCAGAAGGCCAACTGGGAAACGGGCGATCCGAACAAGCAGGTGCGCTGCATCTACGTCGCGATCGGCCAGAAGGGCTCGACGATCGCCTCGGTGCGTGGCGCTCTGGAAGAAGCCGGCGCTCTCGATTACACGACGATCGTCGCCTCCCCGGCCTCGGATCCGGCCGGCTTTAAGTACCTCGCGCCCTACACCGGCTCTGCGATCGGTCAGCACTGGATGTACGAGGGCAAGCACGTCCTCGTCATCTTCGATGACCTGTCCAAGCAGGCCGAAGCCTACCGCGCCGTCTCGCTGCTGCTGCGCCGCCCGCCGGGCCGCGAAGCCTACCCGGGCGACGTGTTTTACCTGCACTCCCGCCTCCTGGAGCGTTGCGCCAAGCTCTCCGATGAGCTCGGCGGCGGCTCGATGACCGGCCTGCCCGTCATCGAGACCAAGGCCAACGACGTGTCGGCCTACATCCCGACCAACGTCATCTCCATTACCGACGGTCAGATCTTCTTGCAGTCCGACCTCTTCAACTCCGACCAGCGCCCCGCCGTCGACGTCGGTATCTCCGTCTCGCGCGTGGGTGGCGACGCCCAGGTCAAGGCGATGAAGAAGGTCTCCGGCACGCTGAAGCTCACCCTCGCGCAGTACCGCTCGATGGCGGCCTTCGCGATGTTCGCCTCCGATCTGGATCCGGCCTCGCGCCAGCAGCTCACCCGCGGTGAGCGCCTCATGGAGCTGCTCAAGCAGCCGCAGTACACGCCATACCCAGTCGAAGACCAGGTGGCCTCCATCTGGGCCGGTACCCACGGCTACCTCGACGATGTCGAGGTCTCCGAGGTGCTGCGCTTCGAGCGCGAAATGCTGGACTACCTGCGTCGTCACACGGATGTGTTGACGACGATCGCGGAGACCGGGCTGCTCGAATCCGAGACCGAAGACGCCCTGCGAGGCGCGATCGAGGACTTCCGCACGGGCTTCCTCGCCGGCTCCGGCGAAACCCTGTCGGCGGACGTCGCTGCCGAAGAAGAAGAAGACGAAGCCGAGCACACGCAAGAGCAGATCGTCCGCGGCAAGCGAGGCTGAGCATGGCAGGTTCTCAGCGGGTCTACAAACAGCGAATCAAGTCCACGCAAACCCTGAAAAAGGTGTTTCGTGCGATGGAGCTGATCGCTGCCTCCCGCATTGGTAAGGCGCGCGAGCGCGCCCAAGAGGCAACCCCCTACACGGAGGCCCTCACCAAGGCGGTTTCGGCGGTCACGAACCACACGCACACGGACCATCCGCTCACCAAGGAGCGCCGCGACACGACGCGCGTAGCCGTCCTCGTCATTACCGCTGATCGCGGCATGGCGGGCGCCTACACCGCGAGCGTGCTGCGCGCCACCGAGCGCGTCTTGGAACAGCTCGATGCCGAAGACAAGGACGTTGACCTCTACGTCACCGGCCGTCGCGGCATCGGCTACTTCAAGTTCCGCGGCCGCGAACTCGCCGGCAGCTGGTCGGGCGAGTCGGACGCCCCCTCCTCGGAGATGGCCACCGATATCGCCGATACGCTGCTGGAGAAGTTCTTGGCCTCGCGCGCCGACGGGGGAGTGGGCGAACTGCACGTCGTCTTTACCCGATTCAAGACGATGGTGACGCAAACCGTTGAGGTGCGTCGCATGCTGCCGCTCGAAATCGTAGAAGGCGTAGCAGCGGCAGAAACCGATGCGTTGCCGCTCTACGAGTTTGAGCCCAGCGTCGAAGAAGTCCTTGATGCGCTGCTGCCGCTGTATGTGCGCAGCCGCATCCACAATGCCTTACTGCACGCCGCGGCCTCGGAGCTCGCCTCCCGCCAGCGCGCGATGCACACGGCCACCGACAATGCCGAGGACCTCATCCGCAATTACACGCGGTTGGCCAACTCGGCTCGCCAGGCGGAGATCACGCAAGAGATCTCCGAGATCGTGTCCGGCGCGGACGCGCTGGCGTCCAGCTGAGTTTGCTAGGGGAAAAGGAACACATCATGACCGTAACTGCATCAGAAGCCGACGTGCAGGCCGGCGAAGGCGAGTCCTTCGGCCGCATCGCACGCGTGATCGGCGCGATCGTCGATATCGAGTTCCCGCCGGACGCGCTGCCCGATATGTACAACGCGCTCGAAACCGAGATCGACCTGAGCGCGCAGGGCGAAGGCGAATCCGTCGTCAAGATGACGCTCGAGGTCGCCCAGCACCTCGGCGATAACTTGATCCGCGCCATCGCGCTGAAGCCCACCGATGGCCTGGTGCGCGGCGCCAAGGTGTATGACACCGGCGCGCCGATCACCGTGCCCGTCGGCGATATCACGAAGGGCCACGTCTTTAACGTGACCGGCGACGTGCTGAACCTTCCCGAGGGCGAAACCCTCGAGGTCACCGAGCGCTGGCCGATCCACCGCAAGCCCCCGGCCTTCGACCAACTGGAGTCCAAGACCCAGATGTTCGAAACCGGCATTAAGGTAATCGACCTGCTCACGCCGTATGTGCAGGGCGGCAAGATCGGCCTGTTCGGCGGCGCTGGCGTGGGCAAGACGGTGCTGATTCAGGAAATGATTCAGCGCGTCGCCCAGGACCACGGTGGCGTCTCCGTCTTCGCGGGCGTCGGGGAGCGTACCCGTGAGGGTAACGACCTGATCCACGAAATGGACGACGCTGGCGTCTTCGACAAGACCGCCCTCGTCTTCGGGCAGATGGACGAGCCGCCGGGCACCCGCCTGCGTGTCGCGCTGTCCGCGCTGACGATGGCCGAGTACTTCCGCGACGTGCAGAAGCAGGACGTGTTGCTCTTCATCGACAACATCTTCCGCTTCACGCAGGCCGGCTCCGAAGTATCGACGCTGCTCGGCCGCATGCCGTCGGCCGTGGGATATCAGCCGAACCTCGCCGACGAGATGGGCGCCCTGCAGGAGCGCATTACTTCGACGCGCGGTCACTCGATTACCTCGCTGCAGGCCATTTACGTGCCCGCCGATGACTACACCGACCCGGCCCCGGCCACGACGTTCGCACACCTGGATGCGACGACGGAACTCTCGCGCGAGATCGCCTCGCGCGGCCTGTACCCCGCCGTCGATCCGCTGGCTTCGACTTCGCGCATCCTGGATCCGCGGTATGTCGGCCAGGAGCACTACGACGTCGCCACGCACGTGAAGTCGATCCTGCAGAAGAACAAGGAACTGCAAGACATCATTGCGATCCTCGGCGTCGACGAACTGTCCGAAGAGGACAAGATTACGGTTGCGCGCGCGCGTCGTATCGAGCAGTTCCTCTCGCAGAACACCTACATGGCTGAGAAGTTCACGGGTGTTGAGGGCTCGACGGTGCCGCTCGATGAGACGATCGAAGCGTTCAAGCGCATCGCCGAAGGCAAGTACGACCACGTTGCCGAGCAGGCGTTCTTCAACATCGGTGGTATCGAGGACCTCGAGCGTCGCTGGTCCGAGATCCAGGAGGAGACGAAGTAGTGGCCATGAAGGTCGAGATCGTCTCCACGCATGGTTTGCTGTTTAACGGCGAGGCGGACTCGGTGATCGTGCCGGCCGCCGACGGCGATCTGGGTATCCTGCCCGGACGCCAGCCGGTGCTTGCAAACCTGCGCGAAGGCAGCGTGCGGATCAAGACCGGTGGGCAGACCGAGTCCTTCGACGTCGTCGCGGGTTTCGTCTCCGTCGATGACGATGTGGTGCAGGTCGTCGTTGACAACACGAAGCCAAGCAAGAATGAGCTGAAGAAGGCAACGGAGGCGGCGCAAGCCGACTAACCGTCCAGCACTGAGCCCCGTTCCCCCTGGCTGGGAGCGGGGCTCTTTGCTGCCTATACTGCTGGGGTGCGAATCCTCATTTGTGACTGCTCCGTTGACTATTCCGGCCGCCTGACCGCGCACCTACCTATGGCGTCGCGGGTTGTGATGCTGAAGGCGGATGGCTCGGTGCTGGTGCACTCCGACGGGGGCTCGTATAAGCCGCTGAATTGGATGACCTCGCCGTGCACAGTTGCGGCGCGCGAGGCCGATGAGGCCGAGAGGGAGGCGGGAATCGAGCAGGTGTGGACGGTCAAGAACACGAAGACCGCCGACCAGCTCGTTATCAAAATCGCCGACGTGTTTGACGATATCTCGCACGATCTGGGCGTGGATCCCGGGCTGACGAAAGACGGCGTGGAGGCCCACTTACAGGAGCTCCTTGCGGCGCAAATCGAGCTGCTGGGCCCCGGCCACCGGCTCGTGCGGCGCGAATACCCGACGGCGATCGGGCCCGTCGATATTTTGGCGCGCACCCCCGAGGGCGCCGCAATTGCGATTGAGATTAAGCGGCGCGGGGAGATCGACGGGGTTGAGCAGCTCACGCGCTACCTTGAGCTGCTGAACCGGGACCCACTGTTAGCGCCCGTCACCGGGATCTTCGCGGCGCAGGAGATCAAGCCGCAGGCGCGCACGCTGGCGCGCGATCGCGGTATCGAGTGCCTCACGCTCGATTATGATGCCATGCGGGGGATCGACGACGTCGACAATCGCCTGTTTTAATTTTGGGACGTTCGGCGGAGGTCTGATGTCCGGTTGTGCGACATACTGGGGCCATGGCTGCTTCCATCACGCTGCGCGGACGGGTTGTTGCTCCTGACGAAGTTATTGCTGACGGGATCGTTTCCGTTAGGGGCGATCGCCTCGAGTATGCGGGCCCAGCGGAGGCGGCCCCCGAACAGCTGCGCGAGGGCGCGGAGCAGGTTTCGGGCTACATCATGCCGGGGCTCGTCGACATTCACTGCCACGGCGGCGGGGGCCAGTCCTTCCCCGATGCGTTGAACGCCGAGGACGCCAAGGTGGCGGTGCTCGCTCACCGGCGGGCGGGTACGACATCACTGGTGGCCTCCACCGTGACGGCCGCGCCGCAGACGCTGCGCGAGCGCACCGCCACGTTGCGGGAGCTATGCGAGGCGGGGGACCTGGTCGGCATCCACTGGGAGGGGCCCTTCATCTCCTGTGAGCGCTGCGGTGCGCAGGACCCGGCGCTCATCATCCCGCCCGATCCCGAGCTCACTCGGGAGCTGTGCGAGATCGCCGGCCCGTACGCATTCACGATGACGATCGCGCCGGAAAAGGCGCTCGTGGTGGGTGACGGTGGCGTCGCCGATGTGCTGATCAACGCCGGGGCGCTGCCGAGTTTCGGGCATACCGATGCCGGGCCCGTCGAGACTGAACAAGCCCTGCGCGATGCGGCGGCACGGCTCAAGAATTCCCCTGCGGCGCGCTCGGCGCGGGCCACCGCGACGCACCTGTTTAACGGCATGCGTCCGATCCACCACCGTGACCCGGGGCCGATCACCGCGATGCTCTCGGCCGCGGAGCGTGGGGAGCTCGTCGTCGAACTCATCGCCGATGGCGCACACCTGAGCCCGGAGCTCGTGCGGCACGTTTACGAGCTGCTGGGGCGCGAGGCATGTGTTTTCGTCACGGACGCAATGGCGGCCGCGGGCATGCCCGATGGGCAGTATCGCCTGGGTTCGCAGGACGTCACCGTCGCGGACGGGGTCGCGCGCCTGACCGGCGGCAACTCCATTGCTGGCGGTACCTCGCGCCTCATCGAGCAGGTGCGGCTCATGGCCGGCGCCGGCATCCCCCTGGTGGACTGCGTGTACATGGCCGCGACGGGCCCCGCAGTGGTGCTCGGGCGCGATGACATTGGCGAGCTGGCGGCCGGGGCTCGAGCTGATCTCCTTATTGTGGACGACGAGCTAGCGCCGGTGCGCGTCTACCACGGCGGCGAGCTCGTTTCCTAGCGGGCTATCCTGGAGCCGAGAGGCGAAAGGACATCACCCGCTATGACTTCCATCGAACTTCCCCACTCCTTTGTCTGGGGTGCGGCAACCGCCGCCTACCAAATTGAGGGGGGTGCGGCCGAAGGTGGGCGCACGCCGAGTATCTGGGATACGTTCAGCCACACCCCGGGCAACGTCGCCAATGGCGACACGGGCGACGTCGCCGCCGATCATTACCACCGCTGGGAACACGATCTTGATCTGGCCGCCGAGCTCAAACTGGATGCCTATCGGTTCTCGATTTCTTGGTCGCGCGTCATGCCCGGCGGGCGCGGCGAGCTGAACCCGGAGGGCGTGGCGTTCTATCGTGCGCTGCTGCAGGGGATCCGCTCGCGCGGGATGCTCCCGGTCGTCACGCTCTACCACTGGGACCTGCCGCAGGAATTGCAGGATGCCGGTGGTTGGCCCGAGCGTGAGACGGCCTATGCATTTGCGGACTATGCGCGGGCGATGGCGCGCGAGTTCGGCGATCTGGTCCACACCTGGACGACGCTGAACGAGCCGTGGTGCACTGCCTTCTTGGGGTACGGTTCGGGCGTTCATGCGCCCGGAATCACCGATCCGGCCGCGGCGCTTGCTACCGCTCACCACCTCAACGTGGCGCACGGGTTGGCGGCGCGCGCGATTCGCGAGGAGCTGGGCGATGATGCCCGGGTCTCCATTACCTTAAACATCCACGTCGTCGATCCGGCCGATGAGGAGCGGGCGGCCGATCACGAGGCGGCAGAGAAGGTAGCGCTCGTCGGCAACAAGATCTTTTTGGGGCCACTGTTAGACGGCACGTACCCGCCGGCGCTGCTCAGCCAGACGCGCCACCTTACTGATTGGTCCTTCATCCAACCGGGCGACGTCTCGATCGCGCGGGTGCGGCTGGACGTTCTTGGAGTGAATTACTATTCGACGTCGCGGGTGCGCAAGGGCGATGGCGGAGGGCACGGCGTCGGGCACGGGGGTGGGGTGGGCAGCCCGTGGCCGGGCTGCGAGGACGTCGAGTTCCTTGAACCCGAAGGTGAGCTCACCGCGATGGGGTGGAACATTGAGCCGCGCGGACTCTACGACCTGCTCGTCGCTCTCGATACGGCCTATGAGGGACTGCCGCTTGCGGTGACGGAAAACGGCGCGGCCTTTGACGACGTCGTGGGCGAGGATGGCCGGATCCACGACGAGCGGCGCGTTGCTTACCTGCAGGCGCACCTTGCGGAAGTCTCGGCGGCCGTCGCAGACGGTGCGGATGTGCGCGGTTATTTTGTGTGGTCGCTGCTCGATAATTTTGAATGGGCCTACGGGTATGACAAGCGCTTTGGCATCATCCACGTCGACTATGAGACCCAGCAGCGGCGCCTGAAGGACTCGGCACGGTTCTATGGGGATCTCGTAGCCTCGCATCGCGAAAGCAGCGGGCCCGTCCAGCTCGAGGACGCATGGGTGCAGCGCGGCTGGGCGCGCCCGGCAGCATCCGATAGTGAGACGAAGGATGCGCGGCGGCGCCGGCGGCGGCTGCGCGAGCTGTTCGGACGCCGATAATGGCTCGACGCTCAAGCAAGCGGAACTATCGCGCCGCGCACGTTCCGCTCAATATGGATCGGCTACGTTCGGTGGCGCGGGAAGAGGCCGGACCCGGCGGACGCTACCAGGTCCAGGAGACCAAAGCCGGCGAGAATTCCTACGTCTGCCCGGGCTGCGGGGGCTCGATTGCCGTCGGTACCTGGCACGTCGTCGCCTGGCCCATCGACTCCCTGCTCGATGGAGGGGTGCGTGCTCGCAGGCACTGGCATAGTGGATGTTGGAAAGCCCGTTTTGGGCGCTCACGCACCTTCTAGGGGAGAGAAATCTGCATGAATGGCCTCGGAGTTCAGGAGCAGGGACCACGGCGGGGCGTACCGCTTGTCCTGCTGCACGCTTTCCCGTTCGATCACCGGATGTGGAATGACGTCATTGATGAGCTGTCCGATGTGTGGACGATCGCGATCGATGCGCCCGGTTTCGCCGATTCGGCGTCCCCGCGCATCCTGATGGAACGCGTGGAGCCGGGAGTTTATGGGCTGGAGATGTTCGCGGACTCCGTCGCGACCCTGCTGGCGAAAAGCGGCATCGACAAGGCTGTGATTGCGGGCGTTTCGATGGGCGGGTACACGGCGCTTGCGATAGCGGAGCGGCACCCGGACCTCGTGGCCGGCCTCGCGTTGATTGATACGAAGGCGAGCCCGGATGACCATGTTGCAGCCGAGAACCGCCGCACGATGGCGGATGAAGCGTCACGAGGGATCTCCACGGGCCTTCGCCACATGGCCGGCAAGGTGCTGTCCGATGAAACGGGAGACGAACGACCCGCAATGTACACACAGGTCGTCAAATGGATCGGGCAGGCGCCCTTTGCAGGAATCGCGTGGGCACAGAAATCAATGGCCGACCGCCCTGGCCGACTGCATGTGCTCGAAGGACTTGATGTGCCCGCCGTCGTTATTCGTGGCGAACACGATGATTTGTCTACGCAGTCTGACCACCAGGAAATGGCGGATGCGCTCGGGTGCGAGCTCGTGACGATTGAGCACGCTGGGCACCTCTCACCATTCGAGCAGCCGCAAGAGGTAGCCGGCGCGCTACGGGAGTTGATGGCGCGCGTGAACTAGCGCCGTAACCGGGGATGCCGGATAGGGCGCTGGGCAGCGTCAATCGTGACTGGAGGGATGGCTTCGGGCACGCCGTCGTCGGCCATTCGTATCGTCCAGTGGTGGGGATCGCCAGGTGGATGTTGGCACAGGGCGTGGTGCAAGACGCACAGGGCAGCGAGGTTGTGCGCGGAGGTAGGGCCGCCGTCTTTGAAGGCCCGGATGTGGTGGAGCTCGCAGCGTGCGGGTGGGATATCGCAGTAGGGAAAGACGCAGCCGCCATCGCGGGCTAGGAGGAATGCGCGTAGGGCGCCCTTCGCGAGGCGGCTGGTGCGCCCCTGGTCGTGAGGATTGGTTTGCGGGCCTCGGCTCCGGCTGGCGGGCGTGGCTCCGAGGAGCGTGGCCCATCCGGCTAGGCGGTCGCTGGTAGGGGACATGGGAGTCTCCTAGGGCAATATCGAAAAGCGGCTCGCGGCCGCCACCGTCGCTTGGAGGGTGCGAGGGGCCGCCACCGTGAGGAGGCTGTGAGGGGCCGCCGTGATTTGGGGGCTGTGGTGGTCCGCCGTGGGAGGGCCCGCCGGTGTTGAACGCGCGGTGGAGAGCATCGACGAGTCGGACCCGCAAGGGGCGTGGCTGGGCGCCCGCAGCTTGGAGCGCGCGCCGGATCTTCTCGGCCTCCTTCAGCCATGCGGGCCCGATGGCCTGCCAGTCGGCTTCGTCGAAATGGGCGGCGAGGTCGGTGCCCCATTCGACGCGACCCTGGCGGTGACGGAAATTGATGCCGCGGGCTGCTTTGGACTTACGGCGCTGGATCTGGTCATAGCGCTGAGCCTGCTGTTTCGCCGTCTCGTCGAGGTCATTGATGAGTTCTTGGCAGCGGCGCGAATAGTCATCGGGCTGCGGGTTGGTGGCGGTCTCGATGAGGAGGGATGTGAGGCCCGTGAGCTCAGAATCGGTGACAAAGTAGCGGGCTTTGCGCAGTGTTGCGAGCGCCGTTCGCGCATTGTCGAAGGAGATTTCCTGCTTGCCGGCGGCCGTGAAAACCTCGGGGTACTGGGCGATGTCTCGGGCGCCGAGCACGATATTTTGGGCTTTCTTGGATGGGATGCGGTGCTGTTCGCACACGGCGTCTTGCATCGTCTTGCCCTCGGGACGGGCGGCCTTTTTCTCGTCTGCGGCGGCAATTGCTAGCGGCAGCGCAGCCTCATTGGTGGCACGGATCTTCTCGTGCGCATAGAAGGCGCGCATGTGCTCGGCCTTGGTTTTGACTTTCCAGCCGTCGCGCAAACCTGCAGCATACAGCTGCGAGATTGCTTCCAACGCGTCAATGGGCAGCGGCTCGCCCGGCTTGATGCCGAGCCGACTAAGGAGCGTGGTGCTGTCCATAACGGCAGTAGAC
The DNA here is from genome assembly GCF_900107735.1 of Bowdeniella nasicola. Taxonomy (GTDB): domain Bacteria; phylum Actinomycetota; class Actinomycetes; order Actinomycetales; family Actinomycetaceae; genus Bowdeniella; species Bowdeniella massiliensis. The sequence goes on from NZ_FNQV01000001.1 coordinate 209,886, forward strand.
CACGCTTGGGCAGGCTACGGCAGGGGGTGTGGATAACTGAGTGCCTCGCGGATGGCTGGGATGCGTTCGCAGTAGGCGGTAAGAAGTGCGTCGGCGGCGTCCACCGAGTCGACGAGGGGGTGGGTGCCAAATGCTCGGGCGGCGAGCTCATAGTCGCCGTGTTTCGTCGCGGAAAGCAGCAGGGCGTCGCATTCCTTAATGGCGAGCATCAGCGCGAGCATGTCGCCGCGGGCGGGTGCGATGGGCCAGGGGTGGGCGCCGCCTGTATCGACGTGGCAGCCGACTTCGATTACGGCGTCGTTGGGGAGGCCCGGGATGACCGGGGCGCCGTCGGGGGTGTCCGTGTTACCGACGTTCAGGATCATCGTGGCGGGTTCGTCGTGAAGGAAGGCGGTCATTGCGTCAAGGGCTACTTCCTGGTAGCCGCCCTGCTCGATTTCGGCGGTTTCGCGCGCGTACCGATCTTCGGGTGCGCGGCCCTCGGCCATGTAGGAGGCATCGCGGGCGGCGCGGGTGCGGTTCCACAGCTCGTACGGGTGCTCCTCGTGGGTGCACAGCTCGTAGAAGTGGTGTTGCTGGGCGGCCAGGAATTGACCCCGGGTTTCGCTGGCGCTGATGGCGGCAAGCGCTTCGCGGTGGCGGTAGTAGTAAAAGAGGTACTCGTTGGGTAGGGCGCCGACGCGCGAGATCCACTGCGTCCCCATGAGCTGAGCTTCTTCGAGCGTGCCGAGTCTGGCCTCATCGCTAAGGAGTTCGGGCAGGCGGTCCGTGCCGTCGACGACGAGGGAGCGCAGCCAGCCGAGATGGTTCAACCCGAGGTAGTCGAAACTGCCCGATGTCGCTGGCGCTAAATCGAGGGCGGCGCGGGCGCGGCGCAGCAGCGCAATCGGGGTGTCGCAGATGCCGACAACTCGAGGGCCGAGGTGCTCGCGCATGGCCTGGGTGATGACGCCGGCGGGGTTGGTGAAGTTGATCGTCCAGGCGTCGGGCGCGACGTCGGCGATGGTGGCGGCGAATTTGCGCGCGACGGGGATGGTCCGCAGCGCGTAGGCCATGCCCGCGACGCCGACCGTTTCCTGGCCGAGGAAGTCGTGCTCAAGGGCGGTCAGTTCGTCGATGACGCGGCCCTCGACGCCGCCGGGACGCACCGCTACAAAAATGACGTCGGCTCCGATGAGCCCCGCGGCGAGGTCATTCGTCGTCGTGAGCTCGAGATCGAGGTGGGGACTGGAGCGCAATTGATCGGTGACGATGGCCCGCATGGCGGCAAGGCGATCGTCGTCGACATCGATCAACGTCAGCCGCGAGAGGCGAAGGGTGCGGTGGGAGGTGGTGAGCGCGTGGACGATGAGGGGGATGCGAAAGCCCCCGCCGCCGATGATGGCTAGGTGCGTCATGCTTCCAGGCTAACGGTAGCCTGGTCGGGTGAAGGCTTCGCCGCACTTTGACGTGCTCCTGACGGGTCCGCTGTTCCTCGACATCGTGTTCACCGGGCTGCCGCATCCGCCGCGCGTGGGCACGGAGGTGTGGGCCGAGGGGATGGGTACGCTGCCGGGCGGGATTGCGAACCTCGCCGTCGCCTGTGCGCGGCTGGGGCTCACCTCGGCGCTCGCGACGAGTTTTGGCGATGATGCGTACGGCCAGTGGTGCGCGAAGATTCTGACCGAGGAACGCATCGACCTGTCGCGCTCGCGGATCACGCCCGGTCTGCACACCAACGTCACCGTCAGTTACGCCTGCGCCGGCGATCGCACGATGATCACGCACGGGCATCCGCTCGGTGTCACGACCGACGAGCTGATTGGTCCGGTGCCGCACACCGCCGCCGTCGCGATGGATCTCACGCCCGAGCGGGCGGGGGAGCTGTGGTGGCGGGTGGCGGCTAATCGCGGGGCGAAGATTTTTGCCGACGTTGGTTGGGACCCGGAGGAGGAGTGGGACCCGGGGCTGCTCGCGCCGCTGTCCTCCTGCTATGCGTTCACGCCCAACGAGGTTGAGGCGATGGCCTATACCGGCACGAGCGAGCCGCTGCTGGCGGCGCGGGCGCTGGCCGAGCGGGTCCCGCTCGCCGTCGTCACGTGTGGTTCCAAGGGGGCGATCGCGGTCGATTCCTCGACGGGCGAGGAGGCGAGTGCGCCGGCGCTCGCGGTGGATGCGATTGACCCGACGGGTGCGGGCGACGTTTTTATCTCGGGGTTGATGGCGGCAAACCTCGCGGGCAGGCCGCTTGGGGAACAGCTCGCCTTTGCGACCTTGGTTTCTTCGCTCGCGGTCCAACAGTTCGGCGGCTCCCTTGCCGCGCCGGGCTGGGGCGACCTCGTGGATTGGAATGCCTGCCGCGAGCGTGGGCAGTTCGGCTCCGAGGTCGCCGAGCGTTACGCTTTCTTGCCCGAACTGTTGCCGAAAACTCAGTGCGCACAGGTCCGCCGGGCCGATGCCACGATTGCGCGGCTGTCCGATGTCGGATCGAACTCGGCCCGGCGGTCCGGGATGCGGTTTACTTCACGTCGTCGTCGACCCAGTCGAAGGTCTTCGTGACCGCCTTCTTCCACAACCGGTAGGTGCGCTCGGCTTCGTCCTCGTCCATCTTCGGGCTCCAGCGGCGATCCTCGGCCCAGTTGTCGATGACATCCTGTTCACCTTCCCAGAATCCGACGGCGATGCCGGCCGCGTAGGCCGCGCCGAGGGCAGTGGTCTCCGCGATCTTGGGACGTACGACGTCGACGCCCAAAATGTCGGCCTGGAACTGCATGAGCAGCTCGTTTTCGATCATGCCGCCGTCGACCTTCAATTCGGTGAGCTCGACGTCGGAGTCCTGCGCCATCGCCTCTTGGACCTCGCGGGTCTGGAATGCCGTGGCTTCCAGTGCCGCCCGCGCGATGTGGCCCTTGTTGACGTAGCGGGTCAGGCCGACGAGCGCGCCGCGCGCATCGGACTTCCAGTAGGGCGCAAACAGGCCCGAGAAGGCCGGCACGAAGTAAGCGCCGCCGTTGTCCTCTACCGTCTTAGCGAGTTCTTCCACTTCGGGAGCGGAGGTGATGATGCCCAGGTTGTCGCGCAGCCACTGGATGAGTGAACCGGTGACGGCGATCGAACCTTCGAGTGCGTAGATGGCGTCGTTGTCGCCAATCTTGTAGCACACGGTGGTGAGGAGGCCGTTTTCGGAGTGCACGATGTCGGTGCCGGTGTTCATGAGCATGAAGTTGCCGGTGCCGTAGGTGTTCTTGGCCATGCCGACTTCGAAACACGCCTGGCCGAAGGTCGCGGCCTGCTGGTCGCCGAGGATGCCCGCGATCGGCACGTCGGTGAGCAGTCCTTGGCGACGGCCCTTGCCGTAGACCTCGGATGAGGACTTGATTTCGGGCAGCATCGACATGGGGATGCCCATGTCGGAGGCAATATTCTCGTCCCAGTCGAGGGTTTTCAGGTCCATCAACATGGTGCGCGAGGCGTTCGTGACGTCGGTGATGTGCACCCCGCCCTCGGTACCGCCCGTCATGTTCCACAGCACCCAGGTGTCCGTGGTGCCAAAGAGCAGATCGCCGGCTTCGGCCTTCTCCTTCGCGCCCTCGACGTTATCGAGGATCCACTTGACCTTGGGGCCAGCGAAGTAGGTAGCAAGCGGCAGGCCGCAGATCTCCTTGTACTTCTCCGCGCCCTCGTCGCCGGCAAGTTCCTTGACGATCTTGTCGGTGCGCGTGTCCTGCCAGACGATGGCGTTGTAGACCGGTTCGCCCGTGTTCTTGTCCCACACGACGGTCGTTTCCCGCTGGTTGGTGATACCGACGGCGGCGATTTCGTCGCGGTTGGTTTGCGCCTTGGACAGGGCAGTGGCGACGGCTTCGCGGACGTTGTCCCAAATTTCTGCCGGGTTGTGCTCGACCCAGCCCGCGCGCGGGAAGATCTGCTCGTGTTCGTATTGGCCGACAGAGACAATCTGGCCGGAGTGGTCAAAGATGATGGCACGCGAAGAGGTGGTGCCTTGGTCGATTGCGAGGACGTATTTCTTTTCCGTCATCGGTTTTCCTTTCACGTCGTTGTGGCGTGGATTCTAGGTTAGAAGACTATGGGCGCGACGAGACCGGCAATGACACCGCCGATCATGGGGCCAACGATCGGCACCCAGGAGTAGCCCCAGTCCGAGTCGCGCTTGCCGGGGATCGGCAAGAGCTGGTGGACGATGCGGGGGCCGAGGTCACGAGCCGGGTTGATTGCGTATCCCGTCGGGCCGCCGAGGGAGGCACCAATGGAAAGCACGAGCAGACCAACGCCGAGTGCGCCAAGCCAGCCGAGATCGACCTTGGCGAGTCCGGAGGCCTCACCCGCAGGAGCAATCGACAAGACGACGAAGACGAGCACGAAGGTGCCGATGATTTCCGAGACGGTATTCCACAGCGGGTTACGGATTTCGGGGGCCGTCGCAAACGTTCCGAGTTTCAGCGATGGATCGCAGTCCTCGTCGTAGTGCTTCTTGTACGTCATCCACGCTAGGACCGCGCCGATCATGGCGCCAAGGACCTGCGCCACCATGTAGATCGCGGTGGCGGCGAAGTTCGTGGGGATGCCGGGGACGTATTCGGAGGCGCCGGAGGCCAGAATCCCGATGGTGACCGCGGGGTTGAGGTGGGCGCCGGACTTGAAGGCGACGAGGACACCGGCAAACACACCGAGTCCCCATCCCCAGTTGATGAGCAGCCAGCCCGTGCCATGCCCCTTGGTTTTGGGGAGCAACGTATTGGCGACGACGCCGACACCCAGCAAGATCAGGGTGGCGGTGCCGAGGAGCTCTGAGAGAAAAATCGTGCCGAGGGTGGTTTCCATACATGGGCCTTTCGGTACGCCCCGGCTGCGGTGCCGGGGCGGTCGGTGCGGGGCAACGCCCCCATCACCTATTTCTTGCTGATGGGAGCGAGCGGCCGCAGTTCGCTGGCATCATTGCGGGCGACGCTGGCTTCGGCGTCCGTCGTGGCAAGTTCGGCGGCATCTTCGGCCGCCATCGCCTGCCGGTAGTTGGACTTCTCGAGTTCAATCTGGTCCTCGTCCCACCCCAGCAAGGGGGCGACGAGGTCGGCGAATTCGTCGAGCGAGCTGACGCCTCGGTCCCGCGTTTCGAAGTTCAGGCGGACCCGGTGGCGGAGGATGTCCTCCAGGTGGAGTGCGCCTTCGTGCGTCACCGCGTAGACGACCTCGGCCTTGAGGTACCTCGGGGCCGAGTCCGTGGGGACGTTGAGCTCCGGATGCTCGTCGATGAGTGCGGTGAGCTCATCGAGGGCGGACCCGTAGCGGTGCAGCAGGTGCTGCGCTCGCGCCTTGTCCCAGCCGTATTCTTCGGCGAGGCGGGGGGCGAGACGTTCATAGGCGTCGAAGCCTTCGGCTCCGATCAGCGGGGTGTGTTCCGTAATGGAGGGGCGGGCCTTGGCCTTGTCGCCGAGGGCGAAATCGACGGCGTCTTCAGCCATGACTCGGTACGTCGTGAGCTTGCCGCCCGCGATTGCGGTGAGGCCGTCGGCGGGACGGGTCACCGTGTGTTCGCGCGAGACCTTCGTCGACTTTGATTCATCCATCGTGCCGGGCTGCAGCAGGGGACGCAGGCCCGCAAACGTGCCGATAATGTCGTCCTCAGTGAGGTTGGAGGCTAGCACGTCGTTGGCGTGATCGAGAACGTATTCGATATCGCGTTTGGTAGCGACGGGGTGCTGGATGTCCTCGTGCCAGGGGGTGTCCGTCGTGCCGATGACCCAGTAGTCGGGCCACGGGATGATGAACAGCACGGACTTTTCGGTGCGCAGGAACAATCCCGTATCGCCCTTGATGCGGTCCTTGGGAACGACGATGTGGATGCCCTTGGAGGCAAGGACTTTCAGGCCGCCGGTGCCGCCGGACATGTCCTGGGTTTCCTGGGTCCACACGCCGGTGGCGGCGATCGTTTCGCGCGCCTTGACCGTGTAATCCTTGCCGGTTTCCAGGTCCTTGATGACGGCGCCAGTGACGCGGCCCGAACCATCGGTCGTCATGGCGGTGACCTGGGCGCGGGAGGCGGCGTGCGCGCCGTACTTGGCGGCGGTGCGCACCAGGGTTAGGACTAGGCGGGCGTCATCGACTCGGGCATCGTAGAACTTGATGGCGCCGATCAGAGCGCCGTCTTTTACGTCGGGAAATTGTTCCAGTGCGCCCTTCTTCGACAGGTGGCGCTGCATCGGCACCGTCTTGTGCCCGCCGGATCCGAGCAGGGCGAGGGCGTCGTACATGCCGACGCCGACAGCAGAGTAGGCGCGTTCAATGACGGGGGTTTTGAGCGGCCAGAGGAAGGGCTGGGCGTGCACGAGGTGCGGGGCGAGGCTGGAAAGGAGGAGGCCCCGCTCCTTGAGGGCTTCGGCAACGAGTTTGAAATCGAGGTTGTACAGGTAGCGCAGGCCGCCGTGCACCAGTTTGGAGGATCGCGAGCTCGTGCCCGCCGACCAGTCCTGGGCTTCGACGATGCCGACCTTGAGCCCGCGGGTTGCGGCGTCAAGTGCGATGCCAGCGCCGGTAACGCCGCCGCCGATCACGAGGATGTCTAGTTCGTCCGCGGCCATGGCATCAAGCGATGCGGTGCGGGTCTCGGCGGTCAAGCGGGAGGAAGACACGGGCTGCTCCATTCGTCGTTGAGTTTCAGTAGTGTCGTTATGTTTCATGGTCCTGGCTTGCTGAAACGGCGGCAACTTCCTGCACATGTGTGCATAGACTTGACGACATGGTGGACAACTGTCGCGAGGATCTTTACCGAGTTGCGCAGATGTATTACGTCCAGGACGAGAAAATGGCGACGATCGCCGGCGAGTTAGGGGTCTCGCGTTCCACCGTCTCGCGGATGCTGAAAACGGCTCGGGAAACCGGGATCGTGCGAATCTCGCTCTCGCCGCTCACCTCGGTGGCCTCGCGCCTATCGCGCCAGCTCGGCGAGGAGTTCGGAGTACGGGCCGACGTGGTGCCGGTGCGGGCATCGCGTCCAGACCATGTGCTGCTCGATGCGGTGGCCAAATTGGCGGCCGAACGCCTCCAAGAGGCCGTCACGCCGGGCACCACGATTGGCGTGGCGTGGGGGACGACGCTATCTGCCGTCGTCAAATTTCTGCAGCCGCAACCTACCGACGATGTCCATATCGTCCAGCTCAATGGGGCTGCGAACTCCTCGACGTCGGGAATCCCGTACGCGGCCTCGATTGTCTCGCAGCTCGCGGCCGCCTTCAGCGCCGATGCGATGTTCTTTCCCGTTCCGGCGTTCTTTGACTATGCCGAAACGCGCGAGGCGATGTGGCGCGAACGCAGCGTGCGGCGCGTGCTTGCGGCGCAGGCGACGTGTGATCTCGCGGTTTTCGGCGTCGGCGCGATCAGTGGGCGGGCGGGCTCGCACGTCTATCGGGCGGGATATTTCGATTCGGATGCCGACCGGTTGTCGATCCTGCGCGAGGGCGTCGTCGGGGATGTGTGCACCGTGTTATTGCGTCGCGATGGCAGCTACCTCGACATCGAGCTGAACAAACGTGCGACGGGCCCGAACCCGGAGCAGCTGCAAATGATCCCGCGTCGGCTGTGCATCGTCGCTGGCGAGGCGAAGGCTGTGCCGGCGCTCGCGGCGTTGCGGGCGAATGCGGCGACCGACCTCGTCATCGACGAGCGAACGGCCCGTCTCGTGCTGTCGTTGGCGCGCGGCACAAACTAGGGGCGCAAGAGGTTGGCGAGGGCGTCGGCCAGGTCCAGACTCTCGCCATCGCGGCCGCCAGCCCCGACGACGAGGGGCGGATCGCTTGGTTGTGGCCGATAACCGCGCATCCGATCGGCGAGATTCAGCCGAGCGGTAAGGACGTAGAAATTGCCGTCGGTATCAATCCCGACGCTACGATCACTCTTGAGGTACCAGCCGGTAAGGCCCGTTCGCGCGCTGCCGCGCCCCGAATAGTCACTTACCCGTAGCGGCTCGGCGGCCCGCCCGGCTTCGCGGGCGCGGGAGAGAAAATCCTGGATCAGCTCGCGGGCGCGCTGGCTCTCGCGTGCCTTGGTCGCGGCGAGGCGGTCCGCGTGGATACGGGCCGCCTCGCGACGTTGTTCGGACCAGGAGGTCATTGCTTCTCGACGGGGGAGAGGACCTGGCGGATCTCGTTTAGGTAGTCCGCGACTTCTTCGCGGCGACGCGTGAGTTCGCCAATCTCGGTGCGCGCGCGGGCAAGATCTTCTTCACCGCGGATTCGGCCGTCTTCGCGCAGCCGCGTCGCTTCGGCTTCGGCGTCCTTAATAATGGCGCTCGCGGCCTCGCGTGCTTCGGCCCGGCGCGAGTCGGCTTCCGTCGTCGCCTCACGAAGGATCTGTTCGGCCTGGTCCATCGCGTCCTTCACGCGCTGGGCGGCTTCTTTGAGCAGCTCATCGATTTCGCGCCGCGCCTCAGTTTCTTCTGAGCGCCACAAAGCGAGCTGTTCGCGATGGGCGGATTCGGCTTCGTGCTGGCGAGTTTCGATCTCGTTAATGGCCTCGGTTCGAATCGCGGCGAGTTCGGCGGTGAGTCGGTCGCGTTCGGCCTGCAGTTCGGTATCGAGCTCGGCGCGCTGGCGGGCAAGGTCGGTGGCGGTCTCTGACTTTAGGGACGCGAGCTCGGCCTCAACGTCGGCGCGCTGTTGGGACAGCTCCTGGCGCACCTGGGCGCGCTCCTGTTCCAGCTTGCGAGTCGTGAGCTTGCGTTCCTGCTCGGCGCGCGCCTGGGCATCGTCAACGGTGGCTTTCGCACTCGCCTGAGCTGAGGCGGTGAGGTCGGCAGCTTCCTGCCTGGCCGCTTGTAGGGCTGCGGCCGCCTCGGAGGATGCCCGCGATTCAAGGGCGTCGGCCTGGGCCCTGGCTCGCGCCAGTCGCGCCTCGGCCTGTTCGGCCGCGGAGCGAACCAACTCCTCGGATTGGGTTTCGGCTTCCGACAGGAGCCGCGCGACGCGCGAACCGAGGCCCGAATATGTGGGCTTCTTACGTTCGGCCAGCTCAGCGCGGGCGGCCGCCAATTCCGATGCCAGCGCCATATTGCGGCGATCGAGTTCTCCCACCTCGGTTCTCACCTCGCTGACCTGTGCCTGTAGATCAGCCAGGTACTGGTCAACGGGCGCCTTGTCGTATCCGCGGCGAACGACCGGGAATACGGGCGGTGTTGGTGAGGTGGTCATGGGTGGCTCCCCTTCTGCCAAGCGACTTCTGTCTTTATGCTACCCGCGGGGCTCACCGACGTGTCATCACGCACGTTGGACAGCAAAATCGCGCATCTTAGGCGACAGTGCGAGACAATATGGTCTACCCTTCTAGGCGTACTTGCCCACGACAAAGGACATCCGAGTGACACGACGCATCGTTCCTATCATCCTGGCGTCGCTGGGAGTGCTGGCCATCATTGCCGGGATTCTCGCCGGAACCATATTCAAAGAATCGGACACCGTCGCCATTGACGTGCCAGCGTCCTCCGAACCGGCTCTGATCGCCGGGCCCGGGGTCCTGCCACAAGTCAACGACACCGTCGAGGTCACAGCGAGCTCAGATGGCGATCCCATTGTCTTGGCGCTGGCTCCCATGGCCGATATCCAGGCGTTCGTGAAGGGTGCCGCATATCGCGAACTCCAGGGGCTAAGCGACTGGGACACGATGTCGATCAAGACTGAGGAGGCCGCGCCCGCTGAGGGTGAGGAGCCAGTGACGCTGCCCAATCCCGCGAGCGTTGACCTCTTTACTGAGGTGCGGACAGCGGAAAACACCCTGACGTGGACGATCGATGACCCGGATCACTCGCTGGGCTTCCTCGCGACAACCGACGGCACAAAACCTGCGCCGGCCCTGACCCTAAAGTGGTCTCGTGATGTCGCTACCCCCTTGATGTGGCCCCTTATCATCGGTGGTCTCGTGGCGCTGGCCCTTGCCGCGGTAGCGGCCCTGTGGGCCCGGAACCGCGTCCGTCGGCTGCGCGCGCCGCGTCCCGATGACGGCGAAACTGAAGTGATCTACCTGCCGCCGCTGACGTCGCAGGAAACCGAAGGTCTGACGCGGCGTGAGATCCGGGAGCGGGAGCGCGAACGCGAACGCGATGCCCTGCAGGCCGCGCGGCGCGAAGGCCGCAAGAACGTTTCCGTTGTCACCTCCCACGAAATCCCCGTCATCGAGGAGCCGCTGCTGGAGCAGAACATCTCGCGGCTTACCGAAACCGCGATGGCTGGCGGCGCCATGGTGATCCCGTTCGCTCCTGGAGCGGACGAGATTCGCGAAAGCGGCACGGAAGAAAACAAATACGCCCCTGAGGGTGCGGCGCAGATCTCGCTGGAAGAAGACTCTGAGCGCGAAGAGAAGGCTGCGGCTACCGCCGGCGCACTCGGCGCCCTTGTCGTTCCCGCAGTATCGGGGCAGAGCGACGAAGAGCCAGCCGCCTCCGCGCTCAGCAGCACGGATGCCGAGGGTCTATGGCCGGAAGCCGATGAAGAGCTGTGGCCGGAATCGGATGACCGCACGTGGCGCGACGAGTGGGATTTCCCCGCGAACGAAGGCGAGGACACACGAGCATGAAATCGATCAAGACCATTGTGAGCCCCGTACTCGCGGGCCTGCTAGCTGTTTCCCTGGCGTCGTGCGCGAGCACGCCCGTGCCAGAGGTGAGCCCCGGCGCCACCTATGACGGTCCGGCGCTGACGGAAGAGCGCTTCACCACGGCGCTGAAGGACGCCGAAAAAATCCTCGCGGAAGGTGATGCGGCCAAGGACGGCGAAAAACTCAGTGCTCGCTTCGCTGGTGACGCCCTCGCGGCCCGCACGGCCGCCTACACACTCGCGACGAAAACCGACGGCGCCAAGGCTCCCACCCCGCTGAGTTTCACGCCGCAGGTGACACTGCCGGCTATCACTGATTCGTTCCCGCGCTACGCCGCTGTCATCACTCAGGTGCCGGAAGGACAAACGAGCCCCGTCCTGCTCACGATGACCCAGGCCGATGCGCGCCAGAACTACCACGTTGACCATTGGGCCAGGCTCTTCCCGGGCGTAACGTTCCCTGACCTGCCGGCCGCGGCGACCGGAACTGAGTTCCTTGCGCCCGATGATTCGAGCCTGAAGCAAACACCAAGCGCGGCCGTCGCCGCCTACGCTAGGGCGATCAATGAGCCGGATAGCGAGGAAGCTAAGTCGCTAGGCAATGACCCGCTGCGCACGCAGATCACCGAAACCGTCACCGCGCTAACGGAGTCATTGGCCGAAGTTGGTGAAGCCAGCTGGAAGGCGGGCTCGCCCACATCCGAGCCGGTCGCCTTCCGTACGGCTGACGGGGGAGCCGTCGTCGTGGGAACAATCCCCACCGTCTTGACGTTGAAAAAGACAGTCGCCCGCTCGACGCTGACCGTCTCGGATGACCTCGCGGCGCTCGCGGGGGAGGATCCGGTTGAGGACCAGTTGAAGGCGAGCTATCAGGTAATGATCGCGCTTTACGTTCCGGCAGCCGATGCCGCCGACGCGGCTACCCGGCCGCTTGGGGGCGAGCAGACGCTGATGAGTGCCAAGCGCGGGGAATAGGAGACAGCGTGTCGCTACCGAATACGTCAGGCATCGTCGATTTGGGGGCGCTCGCGCCCCAGCAGCCCCAGCAGCAGGCCGCAACTGGCGCCACTGTGGGCGAGGGCTGGATTGTCGACGCGGGCGAACAGCACCTGCAGGAGCTCATGGAGCGCTCGCGCACGGTACCGGTGGTGCTGGATCTATGGGCGACGTGGTGCCAGCCGTGCAAGCAGCTGGGACCGATCCTAGAAAAGCTCACCCGCAGCTACGGCGGCCGAATGCAGCTGGCCAAAATTGACGTCGATGCGAACCCGCAGCTCATGCAGGCCTTCCAGGTGCAGTCGGTTCCCACGGTGTTTGTCCTCATTGGGGGACAACCCTTCCAACTGTTCCAAGGCGCCCACCCCGAAAGTCAGCTGCGCGCACTGTTCGACGAGATGTTCTCCATCGCGGCGCAGCAGGGCGTAACGGGCACGCTGCCTCCCGATGCCAGCGCCGGCCAGCCCGATGAGGTGGCGGCGGAGCCGGAGGTACCGCCCCTGCATCAAGAGGGGATCGATGCCATCGACCGCGGCGACTTGGACGCCGCCCACGCGGCCTTTACTAAGGCTCTGAAGGAGGCTCCGGCGGACGCAGAGGCGAAATTGGCGCTCGCGCAGGTGGAGCTCATGCAACGCTGCGGCAAGCTCTCCGACCCGCAGGCCATCATTGCCGCTGCGGGCGATAGCTCGGCTCCCGCCGGCGGTATCGACACCCAGCTGCAGGCAGCCGATATCGAATTCGCCGGCGGCGCGATTGATGACGCCCTCACCCGGCTGCTCAACGTGGTACGCCAAAGTTCTGGAGACGACAAAGAAGCGGCGCGCGTCCGGCTCGTAACATTCTTCGACCTGCTCGCGGGCGATCCTCGCGTGAGTGGCTACCGTCGTCAGCTCGCGGCCGCGTTGTACTAACGAGCCCGGCATGGCCTCGACGTACGAACCGCTGGCGGCCGTGGTGCTATCGCGCTTTTGTGCTCGGGCGATGGGTCTATGCCGACTCCGTGTACGTCTCGGGCGCGCGCCAGCTCGGTGAAGAGTTAGCTCGCGCGGGATTCGACGTGTTCGATGTAAGCCGCGTCGATGGTGATATGTCCGAGGGGGACATCGCCCAGGACGACTAGTCCTTCGCGGGCGCGAGCCACAGGGCTCCGAGGGGCGGAATCCGCAGGCGCACGGAGTGCTCACGGCCATCCCACGGGATATCTTCGGCCGAGACGCGGCCGAGATTGCCTACGCCGGAGCCGCCGTACAGCTCAGAATCGGTGTTGAGCAGTTCGAGCCAGTCCCCGCCTTGCGGTAGGCCGATGCGGTAATTCTCGTGCGGCGAGCCGGCAAAGTTGATGACGCACACCACCACGTCCTCGCCGTCGGAAGAGCGCCGCAGGAAGCTCAACACGTTATGGTCCGCGTCGTCGGCCTGGATCCACTCAAAGCCGCGGTGGGAGAAATCCTCCGAGTACAGCGCCGGGTATTGGACGTACAGTTCGTTCATCGTGCGAACGAGTTCGGCGACACCGGCGTGGGTAGGGTTATCGAGCAGCCACCAATCCAGGGACTGGGCTTCGTTCCATTCGGCGTCTTGGGCGAATTCCTGGCCCATGAACAGCAGCTGCTTGCCTGGGTGGGACCACTGGTAGGCAAGAGCGACGCGGACGCCGGCGAGCTGCTGCCACCAGTCGCCGGGCATCTTGCGCTTCAGGGAGCCCTTGCCGTGTACGACTTCGTCGTGGCTGATGGGAAGGATGAACTGCTCGGAGAACGCATACACGAGCGAGAACGTCAGCATGCCGTGGTGGTAGCGCCGGTTGATCGGGGCCTCGGCGAGGTATCGCAGCGTGTCGTTCATCCAGCCCATGTTCCATTTCAGGCCGAAGCCGAGCCCACCGGCGTCGGTGGGCTCGGTCACGCCCGGCCATGCGGTGGACTCCTCGGCGATCATGACGATGCCGGGGTTGCGCCGGTAGGCGGTGGCGTTGGCTTCCTGCAGGAACTGGATGGCCTCCAGGTTCTCGCGCCCGCCGTAGATATTGGGCTGCCACTGCCCGTCGTTGCGCGAGTAGTCCAGGTAGAGCATGGAAGCCACCGCGTCGACGCGCAGCCCGTCGATGTGGAATTCTTCGAGCCAATACAGGGCGTTGGCGACGAGGAAGTTGCGGACCTCGTTGCGTCCGAAGTTGAAGACGAGCGTGCCCCAGTCGGGGTGTTCGCCGCGCAGCGGGTTCGGATCCTCATACAGCGGCGTGCCATCGAAGCGGGCGAGCGCCCAGGCGTCCTTCGGGAAGTGGGCGGGCACCCAGTCCATGATGACGCCGATGCCGGCCTGGTGGAGCTGGTCGATGAGGTACTTGAAGTCATCGGGCGAGCCGAAGCGCGAGGTGGGTGCGTAATAGCTTGTGACCTGGTAGCCCCAGGAGCCGCCAAAGGGGTGCTCGGCGACGGGCATGAATTCGACATGCGTAAAGCCGAGCGAGGAGACGTATTCGACGAGTTCGTGTGCCAGCGCCCGGTAGGACAGGCCCGCCCGCCAGGACCCCAAATGCACTTCGTAAATCGACATCGGCCCCGTGTGCGGGTCGGATTCGTTGCGCTTGGCCAACCAGTCCTGATCGCCCCACTCGTAGGCGGAATCGACGACGACGGAGGCGGTAGCAGGCGGGATTTGGGTGCCGCGCGCCATCGGGTCGGCCTTTTCGTGCCAGCCGCCGTCGGCGGACCAGATCTCGAACTTGTAGCACTGGCCGGCGCTCGCGCCGGGGATGAACAGTTCCCAGACGCCCGAGGAGCCGAGGGAGCGCATCGCGTGCTGGGTGCCGTCCCAGTTGTTCATATCGCCCTTGACGCGCACCGCGCGCGCCGAGGGGGCCCAGACGGTAAAGGAGACGCCGGAGACGTCGCCGAGGACGGAGGGGAAGTGACGCACGTGTGCGCCAAGGACCCGCCAGAGGTCTTCGTGGCGGCCCGCGGCCAGCAGGTGGCCGTCGAGCTCGCCGAAGGTGGGCCAGAAGCGGTAGGGGTCATCGAGCGTGTGCGTTTCATTGCCGTAGCTCACGCGCACCCGGTAGTCCGGCACGTCGGGCCCGGGTAGGACCGCTACCCAGATGCCGTCGTGTTCATGGCGCGCCGGGTAACTGCCGTCGGCCGTCACGATCTCCACCGCGGAGGCCAGATGGCGCAGTGTGCGGATGGTGATGGCGCCATCGTGTTCGTGGGCGCCCAGGATGGAGTGCGGATCGTGGTGCAGGCCGCGCGCAACCGCGGAAAGGTAGTCGTGCGCGACGGGTGCGGGCTCAGCGTTCATGATGTTAGTTTCCCACCTTTTGTCGGGATCTGTCGCGGTGTTGAACGACGCGGCGGCGGCGAGCAGCTGCGTGATTCCCGCGAGCGGGATCGCGAGCCAGTCGGGCCGGTTCTGGGCCTCGTAGCGGGCCTCGTACAGGGCCTTATCGAGTTCGAGGGCTGCGAGCAGTTCGGGGTAGTCGGAAGGGTCCGGTACGTCGGCTGCGCGGTAGCCGGTGAGGAAGGCCTCGCGCGCGCTTTGCCGCCACTGCTCGGCGGGGGCATCGGCGGAGGCGGCCGCGTAGTCGAAGGAGCGCAGCATGCCGGCGACATCGCGCAGCGGCAAGTCCAGCTCGGAGCGCTCGGCGAGGGGGCGCAGTGGTTCGCCCTCGAAATCGAGCAGCATCCAGCCGCGCTCGGGGGCCTTGAGTACCTGGCCGAGGTGCAGGTCGCCATGGACGCGCTGCAGCCGCGGCCAGGGCCGGGCGGCTGCGGCCGCGAACAGTGCCTCGACCTCATCGGCGTGCGCCGCGAGCTCGGGGACGGCCTGGCAAGCGGCCTCGTACCGCTCGTGCCAGGTGGCCGCGATTTGCTCGCGGATTTCGGGCGTCGCGCTCTTCGTGGGCATGACCTCGCCAAGGACGCGGTGCACGTCCGCGCAGGCGCGGCCGAGAGACTCGGCGGCAAAATCCTGCCCGGTCGCAATCGATTCCAGCGCCTGGCTCCACGCGTCGGTGACGCCCGGCAAAAACTCCTGGGCGACGGCCAGGTGGCCGGTGGCGCGCGGGCCTGGCGAGCCATCGGGCGCAATCGTCTGCCAGCCGCCCGCGAGGTAGCCCTTGGGCTCGGGCACGCTCGAACAGCCCGCGCCACCGAGCGCGCCGGTGACAACGACGTCGGGGTTCTCGCCCGCGGTCACGACCCGGAAGATCTTGACGATGACCCGCTCGTCGTCCTCCAACGTGATGATGAGCGAGGTGTTGGATTGCTCGGCCGAAACGACGCGAGATTCGCGCACGGCAGCGCTCGGCGCGCCGATGAGGGCGGCCATGAGCGCTGGGGCGAAGTCAGGATCGTAGACCGCGTCATACAGGTAGCGCGGCGCGGGGTTGGTCGCGGTCGGATCGTCAAGAACCTCGGCGATGAGCGCGTCCTCAAGGCCCGGCAGCGGGCGGCGCCGAATAGCGATCGGGAGCTGGTAGTGCGTCGTCGTGGGGGAAGCCAGATCGGCAAGGACGATGACGGCGAAATCGACGTCGCTGGTAGAAGCGAGGCGAATATCGGTCTCGGCTAGCGCGAGGCGCGGCGTATGGTCCTTGCCCATGAACCAGCGTCGCCCCGCGACGTAGGCGGTGAACAGGTCCGGGTTCATGACGCCTCCGGCGGGGTGAGGGCCAGCCAGAAAAAGTCGCGGGCGGCCAGGGTCAGGGCGAGCTCGCCCTCTGCGGAGACATCGGGGAAGCGCGCGCCGCCAAAAACGTCGGTGACGACGAAATTGGCGTGCTCGGGCAGGTTGATTGTTGCGGCGCGCGAGGTGTTCGCGAGGTTCGCGATGCACAGAATCGTCTCGTCGGCGTTCGAGCGGGTGTAGGACAGCACCGCTCGGTGGTTGGCGTCCAGCATGGTGAAATCACCGTCGCCGAAGACGGGGTGGGCGCGCCGAATCTCGAGCATGCCGCGCATCCAGTGCAGCAGCGAAGTCGGCGTCGCCAACTGTGCCTCGACGTTGATACCCGAGTAGTGGTGGACGAGCGACTGGATGACGGGCAGGTAGAGCTTGCCCGGGTCCGCGGTGGAAAAGCCCGCGTTGCGGTCCGGCGTCCACTGCATGGGGGTGCGCACCGAGTCGCGGTCGGGCAGCCAAATATTGTCGCCCATCCCGATCTCATCGCCGTAGTACAGGCACGGGGAGCCCGGCAGCGACAAGAGCAGCGCGTTGGCCAGCTCGATCTCCGCGCGCGAATTGCGCAGCAGGGGCGCCAGGCGTCGGCGGATGCCGACGTTCGCGCGCATTCGCGGGTCTTCCGCATACCAGCCGTACATCGCGGCACGCTCTTCCGTCGTCACCATCTCCAAGGTGAGTTCGTCGTGATTGCGCAAGAACGTGCCCCACTGGCCGCCGGCGGGCAGCGCCGGGGTGTCGGCCAGGATCTGGCGGATCGCGCCGGAGCGCTGCTCGCGCAGCGCATAGTAGATGCGCGGCATGACGGGGAAGTGGAAGCACATGTGGCATTCGGGGCGCTCGTCGGTGCCGTAATATTCGACGACGTCCTGGGGCCACTGGTTGGCTTCGGCCAGCAGGATACGGCCTGGGAATTCACGGTCGAGCATCGCGCGCACGTCGGCCAAAAACTCGTGCGTCTTTGGCAGGTTCTCGCAGTTTGTGCCCTCTTCTTCATACAGGTAGGGCACGGCGTCGAGCCGGAAGCCATCAACCCCGGTGGCGGCCCAGAACCGCACGACGTCGAACATCGCCTCGTGCACGGCGGGGTTTTCGAAGTTCAGGTCCGGCTGGTGGGAGAAGAAGCGGTGCCAGAAGTACTGCTTGCGCACCGGGTCGAAGGTCCAGTTCGAGGTTTCGGTGTCGACGAAGATGACTCGAGCGTCGGCGTATTCCGTATTCGTGTCGCGCCAAACGTAGAAATTGCCGTAGGGCCCGTCGGGGTTGGAACGGGAGGCCTGGAACCACGGGTGCTGATCGGAGGTGTGGTTCATGACGAGGTCGATGATGACGCGCAGGCCGCGGGCGTGGGCCTCGTTCATGAACTCCTCGAAGTCGGCCATCGAACCGTAGGTGGTGTCGATGTTCGTGTAATCGGAGACGTCGTAGCCGCCGTCGGCCATGGGGGAGGGATAAAACGGCGGGATCCACAGGCAGTCGACGCCGAGCCACTGCAGGTAGTCGAGGCGGTCGATCAGCCCGCGAATATCGCCGACGCCGTCGCCGTCGGAATCCGCGAAACCGCGCAGCAACACCTCGTAGAACACGGCGGTGCGGAACCACTCGGGATCATCGCTTAGGCCCGGCCTATGCACGTCCCC
The DNA here is from genome assembly GCF_900107735.1 of Bowdeniella nasicola. GTDB lineage: Bacteria > Actinomycetota > Actinomycetes > Actinomycetales > Actinomycetaceae > Bowdeniella > Bowdeniella massiliensis. The sequence continues at coordinate 227,779 of NZ_FNQV01000001.1, forward strand.
AAAGGCGTGCGCGACGTGGGAGGAGCGGCGGGCGGTGGTTTCGGGATGCAGGGAGTGCCTCAACGTGGTGTCACCTTCACAATGTGGGCGCACTGGGTGCGCGGGTCGAGCCGGACGAAGGGGACCGGCCCCCAGACAAAGTCCTGTCCTGACATTTCATCATGAACCTCGAGTAATGGTGAATCGAGCCCGAGCGCGGCCATATCGAGGTGGATGAGCGACTCGCGCGCATTGTGGGGATCTAGATTGACGACGACGATCACCACGTCGTCGCGGCCATCGGGCGTGAAGCGGGCCGGCATGCGCTTGGAAAAACACAGCGTCTGCTCATCGGTCGTCGGGTGGATCGTGATGTCGTGCAGCTGCTGCAGGGCGGGGTGGGCGCGGCGAATCCGGTTGAGCATCGTGATGAGGGTGGTCATCCCCTCGGCCTCGGGAGCGCCCCAGTTGCGCGGCTTAAATTCGTATTTCTCGTTATCGATCTGTTCCTCGAAGCCGGGCCGGGGCGTCGACTCAATAAATTCGTAACCGGAGTAGATGCCCCACGTGGGGGCGCCGGTGGCGGCGAGCACGGCTCGGATTGCAAAGGCCGCGGCGCCGCCCTCGGTCATGTAGGGGGTGAGGATGTCGTGGGTGGTGGGCCAGAAGCTCGGGCGGAACATCGCCGAGGTTTCGCGCGCGACCTCGGTGAAATACTCGGCGAGCTCCTCCTTGGTGTGGCGCCAGGTGAAATAGGTATAGGACTGGTGGAACCCGATCGCCCCGAGGGTACGCATCATGGCCGGGCGGGTGAAGGCCTCGGCAAGGAAAACGACCTCGGGGTGTACCTCGTGGAAGTGCGCGAGCAGGCGCTGCCAGAAGTTCAGGGGTTTCGTGTGCGGGTTGTCGACGCGAAAGAGCGTGACGCCGTGGTCGATCCAGACCTGGAGCATGTCGCGGATCGCGACGTAGATGCCCTCGGGATCGTTATCGAAGTTCAGGGGGTAGATGTCCTGGTATTTCTTCGGCGGATTCTCGGCGTAGGCGATCGAGCCGTCGGCGCGCTTGGTAAACCACTCGGGATGTTCGCTCACCCAGGGGTGGTCCGGGGAGCACTGCAGCGCGATATCGAGCGCCACCTCGAGGTTGAGTTCGCGGGCGCGGGCGACGAAGGCGTCAAACTCGTCGAAGGTGCCAAGCTCAGCGTGGATCGCGTCGTGGCCGCCGTCGGTGGCGCCAATGCCATAGGGCGAGCCCGGGTCCCCATCCTTGGCGACGAGGGTGTTGTTGCGGCCCTTGCGGTTGGTGGTGCCGATGGGGTGGATGGGGGTGAGGTAGATGACGTCGAAGCCCATATCGGCGACGGCGGGCAGGCGCTTCGCGGCCGTCTCGAACGTGCCGGAGACCCAGTGCCCGAGCTTTTCGTCGAAGTAGGCGCCCTCGGAGCGCGGGAACATTTCATACCAGGCGCCGCACATCGCGAGCTTGCGGTGGACGACGAGCGGGTAGGTGGCAGAGGGGGAGACGAAATCGCGCAGCGGATGCGCGGCAAAAACTTCGGTGACTTCGGGCGAGGTGGCTGCCTGGAGCGCGCCGGCCGGATCGGAGGCATCGCGCAGCACGGCGACGGCGCGCCCGAGGGTTTCGATCGCCTCGGACGGCAGCGCACGGTTCGCGGCCCGCTCGAAGAGGATCGCGCCCTCGGCGCACATGAGCTCGGCGTCGATGCCGGCGCCGATTTTGATGCTGGCGTCGTGCACCCACGTCGCGTACGGGTCGGAGAACCCTTCGACGAAGAAGCTCCAGTCGCCCGGTTCATCGGGCTGCAGCCAGCCCTCGTAGCGGTCTAGGCCCTTTTCGACCTCCCGCATCGCGGTTCGGGAGTGTTCGCTGCCGTCGGGCCGCAGCAACACAGCGGTAGCTCCGTAGGCATCGTGGCCGTCGCGAAACACCGTCGCCGAAATGGGGAATGGTTCACCGACCGCTGCCTTGGCGGGCCAGCGCCCGCCCTCCACGACCGGTTGGACTTCGGTGACCGGGATGCGCCCGATGATTTGGTAGGGCGCCGGTTCGGGTTTGGGATCCGGGGCCGGGTCGCGATCGACGTGCCCGACGGGGACCTCGGGTGCGGCGGCGCGGTGGGGTTCGACGGGGACGGCTGACTGACGCGACTTCTTCTTGCTCACACCTCCACGGTAGCGAGACCTCGCACCCAATGCAGCGGGTGTGGACCATGCGAGTAGATTTGGTCCTTGAGTCTTGTGCGCGCCGCGCGGCCCGGCCAATTCATCGTGGGCGCATTCGTCGCGACGATCCTGCTGGGAACGCTGCTGTTGATGCTGCCGGTGGCCCGCACGGGGGCGCCCGGCTGGCCCACCGGCGTCGAGCCGCCCGTCCTCGGGCCGGCAATCGGGCGGGGCGCGCCGCTGTCCGTCGCGCTGTTTACCGCGACGAGCGCGACGAGCGTGACGGGGCTGATCGTCGTGGATACCGCAACATACTGGAGCGGTTTTGGCCAGGCGGTCCTGTTAGTGCTCATGCAGATCGGTGGGCTTGGCACCATGACGATCGCGGCGCTCGTCGCCATCGTTATCGCGCGCCGGCTGGGCCTGCATCAGCGCAGCCTGACCGCCGCCGCGACGGGCGAGCTCCACCTGGGCGATGTGCGCCTCGTGATCGTGCGCATCGCGACGCTTGCCGTCCTTGCGCAGGCCGTCGGTACGGCGCTCATGGCCCTGCGGTTCCTTGTCCTCGGCCAGGATCCCGGCACGGCCGTTTTCCATGCGCTGTTCTTGGCGATTTCCGCGTTCAACAATGCGGGCTTTGCGCCCTACACTGATTCGCTCATCGGTTACGGGGCGGATGCCGCGATCATCCTGCCCGTCTCCGCGCTCATCATCCTCGGCGGGCTCGGCTTTCCCGTCCTGATCGAATTGCGTCGCCGGTTTCGCATGCCGCGACGCTACTCGCTCAATACCCGGCTCGTGCTCGTGGGCACGGCGCTGCTGCTGGCCGGGGGCTGGCTCGCGATGGCCGTCTTAGAATGGCGCAATCCCGACACGCTCGGCGGACGACCGCTCGGCACCAAACTCCTGCTGTCCTGGTTCGCCTCCGTCTCGCCGCGCACGGCCGGATTCAACTCCGTGGACATCGCCGGCCAGTACGACGTGACGTGGCTCGTGACCGACCTGCTCATGTTCGTCGGGGGCGGCCCGGCCGGAACCGCGGGCGGGATCAAAGTAACGACGGCGCTCGTCATCGCCTACATCGTCGTCACCGAAATCAGGGGCGAGCGGGCCGTCAACGCGCTCGGGCGGCGCCTGTCACGCTCGGTGCATCGCCAGGCGCTGACCGTCGCGGCGCTCTCGGCGCTCGCGGTCCTCATCGTGACGATGGGGCTCATGATCCTGACGCCCGCGGACCTGGATCGCTCCCTGTTTGAGGCCGTCAGTGCGTTTGCGACCGTCGGGCTATCCACGGGGATTACGGCAGAGCTGCCGGGCGCCGCGCAAGGACTAATCATCGTGCTAATGTTTATCGGCCGACTCGGGCCGGTGACCGTCGCGGCGGCGCTCGCGCTTTCGCGTCGGACAAAACTCTACGAGTACCCCAAGGATCGGCCGCTCATCGGCTAGAAGGTGGTGTTGCGTGTTTCCTTCGATTTCTCGCCGCGTCCCGACGGGCTCCTCCGTCGTCGTCATCGGGTTGGGGCGTTTCGGCTCGGCGATGGCCGAAGAGCTGGAAAAGACCGGCACCGAGGTGCTCGCGATCGATGCCAGTGCGGAGGTCGTCCAACAGTATTCGCCGCTGCTCACCCACGTCGTGCGTGCCGACGGCACGAGCGAGGAGGCGCTGCGCCAGCTCTCGGTGCCGGAGTTCACCACCGCCGTCGTCGCCATCGGCGGTAATCTCGCCGCCTCGATTCTTACCGCCTCGGTGCTGCTGAAGATTGGTGGCATCGAGGTGTGGGCGAAGGCCTCCAGCCCGGAGCAGGGCAGGATCTTGGAGCAGATGGGCATCCGGCACGTCTTTTATCCCGAGTCCGATATGGGGCGGCGCGCCGCCCACGTCGTGGCGCAGTCATTCCTGGATTACATCGAGCTCGGCTACGGGTTCGCGCTCGTCTCGACGCGGGCGCCGAAGGACCTGGTGGGGCGGGAGCTCGGGGAGACCAACTTGCGGCGCACCGCTGGTATTACGGTGATCGCCGTGCGCGATGAAGATGGCTCCTGGGTGACCGCGCATGCTGGCACATTCATTCATGACGGCGATACTGTCCTGCTCGTCGGACCCGCTGCCGCCCTTGCCAGGCTGCGCGCTGGGGCGTAAATGGGATCGGGCTTCCGGTGGTTCTTCATCGGGCGGACCGCGAGTTTTATCGGCTCGGCGGCTTCGCCCGTCGCGCTATCGTTCGCGGTCTTGCAGCTGACGGGCGGGGATGCGCAGGCGATGGCTTACGTCCTGGCCGCAAATTCGCTGCCGCTCATCATCGTCACGTTCCTCGGCGGCGTCCTCGGTGATCGGTTTTCTCGAACGCGGCTGTTGCTGACGACGCATTGTGGTTCGGCCGCGGTGTTGCTCGCGATCGCCGCCGTCTTGGCGTTCGCGCCGCACCAGGTGTGGCTGCTCGTCGTCCTGAGTTTCCTTGCCGGCTGTCTCTCGGCGGTGACGCGCCCGGCACTGACCGGCATCGTGCCGCAGCTCGTCGCCCGAGAGCAATTGCAGCGGGCGAATTCCTCCCTCGCGATGACGAAGTCGCTGACGCGGATGTTTGGGCCGCCGCTCGGTGGAGTCATCGTGGCGCTCTTCGGGGGATACTGGGCCGTCGCGCTCGATGGCGTGATGATGCTGGCGGCAGCGCTGTGCTTCACGCGGATCCGGCTGAGCAATGAAACGCTCGCGCCCGCATCCTCCGTCATCGCCTCACTGCGTGAAGGGTTTCGTGAGTTTGCCGCGCGGCGCTGGGTGTGGACCGTCACGCTCGCCTTTGCCGTCATGAACTTCTTTTACGCCGCGATCATCCTGGTCATGGGTCCCGTCATCGCTGAGGAGAGCTTTGGGGCGCCCGGCTGGGGGCTCGTCCTGGGAGCCAGCGCGGCGGGGGTGCTCGTGGGTTCCTGGGCGATGTACTACGCGCGAATCCGCCACCTGCTCGCCTTCGGGATGTCGGCTGCGTGTCTGCTCGCGGCGCCCATGATGGGGTTGGGCCTTGACGTGCCGATCGCGGTGCTCGTGGGCCTCGGCTTCGTATCAGGCCTCGGCTCCGGCGTCATGGGCATCGCGTGGGATACCTCGATGCAGCAGCATATTGCGGGCGAGGTTCTTTCCCGGGTCAGCTCCTATGACGTGATCGGGTCGTTCATCGCGATCCCGATCGCGCAACTCCTTGCCGTTCCCATCGCTAGCGCCATCGGGGCCCGCACGTTTGCGATCCTCGCGGGGATCATCACCGTTGTTGCGATGCTCGCGCCGCTCCTCGTGCGCGAGGTGCGTGCCCTCAGGGTCGCGCCACGCACGCTGTGAGCGGCGCGGGCGCGATCAGTAGACCATTTTCATGGCTTCGCGCACTTCCGCGAGAGTGTGATCAGCGACCTCGTTTGCGCGTTCGTTTCCGGCCTTCAGGACGTCAAGGAGGTAGGCCTCGTCGTTCATGAGCTCCAGGCGGCGCGCACGGATCGGTGCCAGGTGATCGTTGACCGCGGCCGTGACCTCGGCCTTCAGCGCGCCACCGCCGCCGTCGCCGATCCGCTCGGCGATCGCCTCGGGGGCTTCGCCCGAACACAGGGAGGCGATGAGGAGGAGGTTCGCGACCTCGGGGCGGCCCACCGGGTCATAGGTGATGTGGCGGTCGGAATCGGTGACCGCTTTTCTTAGGATCTTCGCGGTGGTATCGGCGTCCATTCCGAGCTCGATCGTGTTGCCGCGCGACTTGCTCATCTTCGTCCCGTCGGTGCCAAGGACGGCCTGGGCCTCCGATAGCAGGGCTTCGGGGCGACGGAAGACGGGACGCTTCTTATCGACGCGGCCGTAGCGCTTGTCGAAGCGCTGGGCAATGACGCGGGCCTGCTCCAGGTGGGGGACCTGGTCCTTGCCTACGGGCACGATATTGGCCTTGCAGAACAGGATGTCGGCCGCCTGGTGCACGGGGTAGGTCAGCAGCAGGCCGCTCATCGCGCGCCCACCCGTCGCCTCGAGTTCGGCCTTCACCGTCGGGTTGCGGTGCAGCTCGGACTCGGTGACAAGCGAGAGGAAGGGGAGCATGAGCTGGTTGAGCGCCGGGACCGCCGAGTGGTTAAAGATGGTGGAGCGCTCCGGGTCGATGCCGGCGGCAAGGTAATCCGCGAGCAAGCCAATGACGCGCTCGCGAATGGGGCCGACGCCGTCGCGGTCGGTGATGACCTGGTAGTCCGCCACGAGCAGCCACGTCTCGACGCCCTTATCCTGCAAGATGACGCGGTTTTTCAGCGTACCGAGGTAGTGGCCGAGGTGGAGGGCGCCCGTCGGGCGGTCGCCCGTCAGGACGCGGAAACGGGAGGCGTCCTTGTCGATCTCGGCCTCGATCTCAAGGGAGCGGGCACGGGTGCGGGCGAGGGAGGCCTCCGAGGTCGTCGCGGCGAGGTCGGCGTCCGTGGCGGTGGTCATGGTGTCCTTTCCGACAGGTAGATCTGCATGGACAGGGGCTCGAGGCTCACCTGATCGGTGGCGTTATACAGGGCGTGCTCATCGGTCGTCGGGCGTGACCAGGATGAATCCCATTTCAGTCGCCACCCGAGGACGCGCGTGGCGCCGCCACCGTTTTCTATCGTACGTCCCGCCGCGAGGCTCACCGTGACATCGCTCAGGGAGCCATTAAAGACGACGAGCGCATCGCGTCCCGTACCCTTGCCCGAGCGCAGCATTTGCAGGGCGCGGTTATACGGGTCGTGCCATTGGGCGGCCTGGCGGGGCGTCGCATCGGCCGAGAACCAGGCGAGGTCCGGCACGCTGTCACCGCGCGCGGGCCGGCCCGAGGCGAACCGGATGGGCCGAAGCGCCGGATTCTCCCGGCGCAGTCGCAGCAGGTAGGCGGTGGTTTCCGCGAGATCGTACTGCCAGTCGGCCAGCTCCCAGTTCAGCCAGGAGATCTCGTTGTCCTGGCAGTAGGCGTTGTTATTGCCCTGCTGGCTGCGGCCGAACTCATCGCCGGCGGTGATCATCGGGACACCGGCCGAGACGACGAGGGTGCCGAGCATGTTGCGGATCGACTGCTGGCGGGCGGGGATGATTGCGGCGGCGATATCGTCGTCGGCCTGGAAACCTTCCATGCCGTGATTCCACGACAGGTTCTTATTCGTCCCGTCGCGGTTATCTTCGCCGTTGGCCTCGTTGTGTTTGTGGTTATAGGACACGAGGTCGGCCATCGTGAAGCCGTCGTGGGCGGTGATGAAGTTGATCGAGCCGAGGGGGCCGCGGCCGCCGGGGACCTCGCCGGAGGAGAACAGGTCCGCCGAGCCGGAGATGCGGTTACCGAAATCGGTCAGGGCGCTTGGCGCATGACCGTGGGCCTGGCGGGCCGCGTCGGCGAGCCAGTAGGTGCGCATCGTGTCGCGGTAGCGGTCGTTCCAATCGGCAAGCGGGGAGGGGAACTGGCCGGTGCGCCAGCCGTGCGGTCCCATGTCCCACGGCTCGGTGATGAGCTTGGTATCGCGCAAGACGGGATCCGTGGCGAGCGCGGACAGGAATGGGTGGTGGTCGGTGAAGTGCTCGCGGTGGCGGCCGAGCGTGACGGCGAGGTCGAAGCGGAAACCGTCGACGCCGATGTCCTGGACCCAGTAGCGCAGCGAGTCCAAGGCGAGCTGGACGACGCGCGTGCGGCGGAAGTCCAGTGTGTTGCCACAGCCGGTGTAATCCAGGCAGGTGCCGTCGGGATTGTGCAGGTAGTAGCCGGCGGCATCGAGCCCGCGCATCGACAGGCTCATGCCCTCATAGCCGGCCTCGCACGTGTGGTTATAGACGACGTCGAGAATCACTTCGATGCCTGCCTGGTGCAGCAGCTCGACCATGCCGGTGACTTCCTCGACGACGGCCTGCGCGCCGCGGCGCTGGGCATGCTCCGTGGCATAGGAGGGTTCGGGCGCGAAAAAGCCGAGGGTGTTATAGCCCCAGTAGTTCGTCAGGCCCTTGTCCGCGAGGAAGGGCTCGGGCATCATCGCGTGGATGGGCAGCAGCTCCAGCGACGTGATGCCAAGGCGCTTGAGGTGGGCGATGAATGCCGGATGGGCGAGGCCCGCGTAGGTGCCGCGCAGGTGCTCGGGCACATCGGGATGCAGTTGGGTCAGGCCCTTGACGTGGCCTTCGTAGATTACGGTTTGGCGCCACGGCACCCGCGGCCGCGAATGCGCCGCCGAGAACTGGGTGTCGATGACGACGCCACGGCGCGCATAGCCGATCGTGTCCTTCGGGCTGGGGGTTAGCGGCAGCAGGGGAGTCCCATCCTCGCCGCGCACATGATCGTAGAGCGCGTCATCGAGCGTGACGGCGCCGCACACGGCACGGGCATAGGGATCGAGCAACAGGCGGTCGGGATTGAAGCGCTGGGCGGTTGCCACATCCCAGCGCCCGTGGGCGCGAAACCCGTAGGCGGTGCCGGGCAGGATGCCCGGGACGTGGCCGTGCCACACGCCGTGCACGGGGCCCTCCAGCAGCCAGGGTTCTTCAATTTCCTGGTCGCCGTCGTGCCGAAAGAAGCACACCTCGATCCCCGTGGCGCGGGGAGCATACACGGCGACGTCGACGCCACCGGCGACGCGGTGCACGCCGAGGCGGCCACGGTCGGAGGCGGGCTGATTGACGCGCTTTACTGACGCGCGAAGCGGAAGTGACACGCTGCCATTATCCCCCTCGGTAGGTGACATATCGCCATGCGCGCCGTCGTAGGGACTGTGAGAATGGTCCGCTTTAAAAACGGACATTGGCCGCCCCTTGGCGCGCGTGGCACAGTAGAAGGCATGAAGGTAGTTGTACTTGTCAAACACGTTCCCGACGTGCAGTCGGAGCGACGAATTGACGATGGCCTGCTCGTGCGCGGCGAAGACGATGTGCTCAACGAGGTCGACGAAAACGCCGTCGAGGCCGCCGTCGTGCTCGTCGAAGAGGCCGGCGGCGAAGTGATCGCCGTGACGATGGGACCCGAGGATGCTGTCGACGCGGTGCGTCGGGCCCTGCAGATGGGCGCCGATTCCGGCCTGCACGTCTGCGATGAGGAGCTCGCGGGCACCGATGCGCTCGGCACCGCACGGGTGCTCGCCGCCGCCGTGCGCCGCATCGGCGATGTCGATTTGGTGCTGGCCGGAATGTCCGCGGCCGATGGCGACATGGGCGTCGTGCCCGCAGCCCTCGCCGCCGACCTCAACTGGCCGGTCCTTTCCGTCGCCGCCGAGCTCTCGGTAGCCGACGGCGCTGCCACGATCACGCGCACCGTCGATCGGACCGATGAGACGCTGCGCGCCCAGTTGCCCGCCGTCGTCTCCGTGACCGACCAGGTCAACGAACCGCGCATTCCCGCCTTCAAGGCGATGATGGCCGCGCGCAAGAAGCAGGTGGAAGAAATTGACCTCGCCGAGCTCGGACTCGCGGACGCCGTCGAGGCCGATTCCGGCGCACTGCTCGGCCGACAGGGGGCCGGCACCGCGGTACGCGAGGCCGCCGAGAAGCCCGCCCGCGAAGCCGGCACCGTCATCACGGATACCGGGGACGCCGGACAACAGCTCGCCCACTACCTGGCCAAGGTGATGAAATGACCACGCTCATTGTGCTGCGCACCCCCGATCTTCCGCTTGCCACCGAGCTCGCCGCCGCCGCGGCCCCCCTCGGTGAGGTTGCGGCGCTCGACCTGACCGGCGAGCTCGCGGCCGATGCGCTGCCCGTTGCTACTGTGTTCCGTCCCACCGGGGCGGGCGATTTCACGACGGCGCCGGGCGCGGCCGCCGCGATCGCAGCGGCCACCCGAGCTGAGGCTTCGATCGATCTCGTGCTCATTGACGCGTCGTTCGCCGGTAAGGAGATCGCGGGCTACGCGGCCTCCGTGCTGGATTCGGCCGTCGTGACCGATGCGGCCAACCTGCGCCTAGAGGGCGACCAGATTCTTGCCGATCGCACCGTCCTTGCCGGGACGTGGACGACGACGTGCGCGCTCACGCGCGGCGTCGGCGTCATCGCGCTCGCCCCAGGCAGCCTCGATCAGGCCGTCGACCTGCCCGCTGCCGGCAACGCCACCCTCGTGGACCTGGACGTCGAGCTGCCGCCGGCCGCGGCCGCCACCGAAGTGGTCTCCCGCACCCCACAGGACTTCGGCGACGGCATGCCGCTGGAGGGCGCCGATATCGTCGTCGTCGCGGGACGCGGCGTCGAGGGAGATTTCACCCTCGTGCGCGAACTCGCCGACCAGCTCGGGGCTGCCGTTGGCGCCACCCGCGTTGCCACCGACGAGGGGTGGATCGAACACACCGCGCAGATCGGCCAGACCGGCGTCGTCATCCGCCCGCGCATTTATCTTGGGCTGGGCGTCTCCGGCGCGATCCACCACACCGTCGGGATGCAAAACAGCGAGATCATCATCGCCGTCAATACCGATTCGGAGGCGCCGATTTTCGAGATCGCGGACTTCGGAATCGTCGGCGACCTCAACGACGTCGTGCCGCAGCTCATCGCGGCCCTGAAGGGTTAATTAGCGCAGTGCGCGCCTACCTCGATCACGCGGCGACCAGCCGAATTCGGCCGGTCGCCGCCGAGGCCTACGCCCGGGAGCTGACCCGCACGGGCAATCCGTCCTCGCTGCACACCGCGGGGAGGGCCGCTCGGGCGCGGCTGGAAGAAGCCCGCGAGCGCATCGCCGAACTCCTTGGCGCCCGCAGCAGCGAAGTCGTCTTCACTTCGGGCGGATCCGAGGCCGACGCCATCGCGATCAGCGGGATTCCCGAGGCACTCATCGAGCGTGGCCAGCGCGCGGACACGGTGATCTCCGCGATCGAGCACGACGCGATCCGACTGAGCGCCCGGCGCGCCGCCAAGCTGCACGACTACCGGCTGCACGAGATCGGGACCGATGCGGCGGGCCGGCTCGACCTCGCCGAATTGGATGAGGCGTTAACAAGCGGCGTCGGCCTCGTCTCGGTCATGTGGGCCAACAACGAGACCGGCGTCATCCAGCCCCTATCCGAGGTTATCGAGCGGGCCCACGCCGCCGGGGCCCTCGTGCATTCCGACGCCGTCCAGGCCGTCGGGCGCGTCCCCGTGAACTTTCACGACTCCGGTCTCGCGGCACTCAGCCTCACCGGCCACAAGATCGGCGCCCCCGTCGGCACCGGCGTCCTGCTTGCCCGCACCGATACGCCCATCCACGACATTCGCCCCGGCGGCGGCCAAGAACGCGGCATCCGCTCCGGCACCCTCGACGTGGCCGGCGCGTGCGCCCTCGCGGCCGCGCTCGACGCCGCGATCGAGGACCTCGAATCCCAGCGCGAGCGGCTCACTGCCTACACCGAGCGGCTGCGCGCAGCCCTCAGCACGCTGCCCGGAGTCCGCCTCACCGGTGAGGGCAGCGAGCAGCTGCCCGGCTTCACGCACCTCATCGTGACGGACGCGAACCCCGAGGCGCTCCTGCTGCTCGCCGATATGGCCGGCATCGCCACCGCCTCCTCCTCGGCCTGCCACGCCGGCGTCCAGTCCTTATCCCACGTCGTGCGCGCGCTCGGCTACCGCGATGAGGATCGAATCGCGCCGCTGCGCCTCTCGCTCGGCTGGGACACCACCGAGGACGAGGTCGCCCACGCGATCACCGAACTGCCGGGCGTCATCGCCCAGGCCCGAGCCGCCGGAGGTGGCGCATGAAGGTCCTTGCCGCACTGTCCGGGGGAGTGGACTCCGCCGTCGCCGCCGCCCGCGCCGTCGATGCTGGCCATGACGTCGTCGGCGTCCACATGGCCCTCAGCAAGTCGCGCGCCCAGCACCGCACGGGCTCGCGCGGCTGCTGTTCCATCGAGGACGCCTCCGATGCGCAACGAGCCGCCGCCCACCTCGGCATTCCCTACTACGTGTGGGACCTGTCGGACGAGTTTGAGGACTTCGTGGTCGCCGATTTCCTCGCCGAATACGAGGCCGGACGCACCCCCAATCCGTGCGTGCGCTGCAACGAGCACATCAAGTTCGCGGCGCTCGCGGACCGCGGCAGCGCCCTCGGTTTTGATGCCGTCGCGACCGGGCACTACGCCCAGCTGATTCCCGGGCTCACCCCCACGCCCGAATTGCACCGCGCCGTCGACCGCTTCAAGGACCAGTCCTACGTCCTTGCCGTCATGGGCCAGGAGCGCCTGACGCATTCGCTGTTCCCCCTCGGCGATGTCGCAAGCAAGGACGAGGTCCGTGCCGAGGCTGAGGCCCGCGGACTGCGCGTGTCCGCCAAGCCGGACTCCTACGACATATGCTTCGTCGCCGACGGCGATACCTCCGGCTTCCTGCGCCGCCGCCTCGGCTCGCGCCCGGGCGCCATCCTCGATGCGAGCGGCAAGGAGATCGGCGAGCATCGCGGTGCCTACGCCTACACTGTTGGCCAGCGCCGCGGCCTCGGCCTGACCGTGCCCGCCGCCGACGGCCGGCCGCGCTACGTCCTGGAAGTCAACACCGCCGCGAATACCGTTACTGTGGGGCCGAAGGAAGCCCTATCGGTTAGCGCGATCACCGGCCGCGATATCGTCTGGCTCGCACCCGATGACGACGGCGAATCCGGCGATATTACGATCCAGGTGCGGGCCCACGGCCGCGACATCCCCGCCACGATCTCCCGCGAGGGAGATACCCTGAGCGTCGAGCTCGGTGAGCAGTTGCGTGGGATCGCGCCTGGCCAGTCCCTCGTCGTCTACCGCGGCACGCGCGTCCTTGGCCAAGCCACGATCAGCGGCGCCAGGCGAGTGGAATGAGTACCCTGCCGATGCCGCTCGTGCGGGCAATGATCGATCTTGATACGCCCGCCCGCATGGCCGATCACCTACTACCCACGCTCGCGGCCGATCCGACCACACTCGCAATAGCCGTCTCGCGTCGCGGCCTGCTGGAAAGCCCGCTGATCGCGCCGCTGGCGGGCCGCCTCCCACTTGCCTACCTCGGGCGCTACGACGGCGCCGCACTCGTCCTCACCGACTCCACTAGCGCTGATCAGGGGCTGCGCGAGATTGGGCTCGAACTATCCGCGGCCGACGCCGCGTACGCCGCCGTTGCCGTCGCGCTGCGCCAGTGGCAAGCCGACTCCCACTGTGTCGCGTGCGGCGCACCGGCAGCCCTCATCCAATCCGGCTGGGTCTTTCGCTGCACCGACTGTGGCGCCGAACGCTACCCGCGCACCGACCCCTGCATCATCGTCGCCGTCACCGACGACGCCGACCGCCTCCTGCTCGCCCGCGCCGCGCACTTCGCCTACCCTCGGGCCTCCGTCCTCGCAGGCTACGTTGAGCCCGGCGAATCGCTCGAAGCCGCGGTCGCCCGCGAAGTTTTCGAAGAAGCCGGTGTCCACGTGCACGATGTGACCTACCGCGGCTCCCAGCCCTGGCCGTTCCCACGCTCCCTCATGTGCGCCTTCACCGCCCGCACCTCTGGCACGCCCGAGCCCGTCATCGACGGCGAGGAAATCGTGGAAGCCGCGTTCCTCAGCCGCGAGGACGTCGCCGCCCGCATCGCCGCCGGAACCCTGCAACTTCCCTCAGGCATCTCGGTGGCATGGAGCCTCGTTTCCGACTGGCTCGAATCACCTGCCTAGCGCGAATCGAGTCCGTGGGGGATTGGTCGCGAGTTTCAAGCTCGCTCCTGTGCGCATCGCCCAATGTCAGTACCCACCTGAGACAATGGCAGCGATGTCCCTCCTCGACGCTCTCGACCCAGATCAACGCCAGGTAGCCGAACACCTGCGCGGGCCCCTGTGCGTGCTCGCCGGTGCCGGCACCGGTAAGACCCGCGCCATCACCTACCGCATCGCTCACGGCGTGAGGACCGGCGTTTACCAACCCACATCAGTCCTTGCCGTGACCTTCACCGCTCGCGCCGCGGGCGAGATGCGCTCGCGGCTGCGCGAACTCGGCGTCGTCGGCGTCCAGGCCCGCACCTTCCATGCCGCGGCGCTGCGCCAACTCGGCTACTTCTGGCCCAAAGTCGTGGGTGGCCCCCTGCCGAAGGTAGAAGAAAAGACTCTTGGCCTCGTCGCCGAGGCCGCAGGCCGCCTCGGAATCGAAACCGACCGCGCGCTGCTGTTCGATCTGAACGCCGAGATCAAGTGGGCCAAGGTGCAGATGATTGCGCCCGACGATTACCCGCAGCGCGCCACTGCCGCCGGACGAGCCGGTATCGCCGATGTGGATCCGACGACGATCGCCTCCCTCATGAATGCCTACGAGGATGCCAAATCCGAGCGCGGCGTCATCGATTTTGAAGATATCTTGCTGATCCTCGTGGGCCTGCTCGTCGAGAAACCCGAGATCGCGGAAGAAGTGCGTCGTCAGTACCGCTACTTCGTCGTCGACGAATACCAAGACGTCTCCCCGCTGCAGCAGCGCCTGCTTGAGCTCTGGCTGGGGGAACGCGATGATCTGTGCGTCGTCGGCGATGTCTCTCAGACGATCTACTCCTTCGCCGGCGCATCTCCCGGCTTCCTTACCGGCTTTTCCCGTACGTTTCCAGGCGCCGCGAAGATTCAGCTCGTGCGCGATTACCGCTCGACTCCACAGGTCGTCGATATCGCTAACCGACTGCTGCGCACTAAGACGGGCCGCCTGCCCGAAGGCGCCGTCTACCTGCAGGCCCAACGGCCGTCCTCGGTGCCGGTGCATTTCACTGGCTACGATGACGACGCCGCCGAAGCCGAGGCGATCGCCCGAGCCATCACCGAATTGAATGACACGGGTGTGGCGCTGTCTGAGATCGCGATTCTCTATCGCACCAACGCTCAGTCCCAAGCCTTCGAAACAGCGCTCGCCACCGCCGGCATCGGCTACCAGATCCGCGGCGGTGAGCGGTTCTTTGCCCGCGCCGATATTCGGCGCGCACTCGTCATGTTGCGCGGCGCCATGAATACGAGCGAGGAAGCGGACATGCCACGCGCGGTGCGCGCAATCCTGTCCAACCTCGGGTGGTCGAATGCCGCACCCGAGCAGGCCGGCGCCATGCGCGAACGCTGGGACGCGCTGAACGCCCTCGTCGTCCTCGCTGACGATATGCACGCCACTCGCGGCGCCTCGCTCGCCGATTTCGTCGAGGAACTGCACGACCGCGCCGCCAACCAGCACGCCCCCGCCGTCGAGGGCGTCACCCTCGCCTCCATCCACTCCTCCAAGGGCCTGGAGTGGGACGCGGTCTTCCTCGCGGGTCTTTCCGAGGGCCTCATGCCGATCTCGATGGCCAACACGCCCGAAGCCATCGAAGAAGAAAAACGCCTTCTGTACGTAGGAGTCACCCGCGCGCGCGAGCACCTTCGTTTGTCGTACTCCTCCTCGCGCACCGGAGGGCGCTCCTCACGTAACGTCTCGCGCTTCCTTACCGGTATCTGGCCGGAGGCCGAGAAAAGCACCTCGAAAACCTCGCGGCGCAAGAAGGCCGCCATCGATCCCCTTGCGGAACTCGATGATGACGCGCAAGCGCTCTTCGAATTACTGCGTGCCTGGCGCGCCGAGACCGCGAAGGAGATCTCCAAGCCCGCCTTCACGATCCTGCACGACGCGACCCTCATCGCAATCGCACAAGCTCAACCACGAACGCTGCGCCAACTCGCGCTATTGCGCGGAATCGGGGCTACCAAACTCGACCGCTACGGGGGCGAAATCCTCGCCCTCATTGCGGATAACTAGCCACGAGGCGATACTCCCCTAGCTTTTCCATCACATGCCTGATAGTGTGCAGCGCATGGCTTGTGACAGTACTCACATTCGACCTCCCTATCCGGGCTACTTCGACCACGTCGGCGCGCAGCTCGAAAAAGACCGACAACGCGCAAGACCCCCCGAATCCGAGTTTGACGGCGCGCGCGCCGAACTCCGGGCCGAGCTTGCCACCATCGTCGAGGAACTCGCCCCGCAGCTCATCGCGCTTGCCAAGGATCTGCACGACCACCCCGAAACTGCCTTTGACGAGCACCGCTCCGTCGCCGCCCTCGTGAGCTTGCTGAACGAGCACGGCATCGACGCTAAAGCCGATGTCTTCGGGGTTGAAACCGCTGCGGTCGCGGACCTGCCCGGAGATGCACCGGACGCGAGCAGTCGCCGAGTAGCGATCCTGTCGGAGTATGACGCCCTACCCGGAATCGGGCACGCCTGCGGCCACAACGTCATCGCCGCTAGCGGAGTGGGGGCCTTCCTGGCCCTCGCACAACTGCGGCAGCGCCACCCCGAGGCCATCCCCGGCCGGGTGCGCTGGCTCGGCACCCCCGCCGAGGAAGGCCACACCGGCAAGGAGTACATGGCGCGCGGCGGCGCCTTTGAGGGGCTCGACGCCGCGATCATGATCCACCCCTACGGTTACGACGTCACCGACCAGGTCTGGCTCGGGCGTCGCACCCTGAACGTCACCTTCCACGGCCAGCCCGCCCACGCCTCGGCCCAACCCTTCATGGGCGTCAACGCGCTCGACGCCGCGAGCATCGCCTACCAGGGCATCGGGCTCCTACGCCAACAAATGCTGCCCGTGGACCGCGTCCACACGATGATGTCCGAAGGTGGCGACCGCGCCTCCATCATCGTGGAGCGTGCACAGCTGAAGATGTATGTCCGCTCCAAGTACCCTGACACGCTGCGAGACCTTTCCCAGCGCGTAGAAAACGTCTGCCGCGGCGCCGCCCTCATGACCGGCTGCCGCGTAGACATCGACTGGGACGAACACCCACCCTCGCTGCCCGTGCGCAGCAACAAAGAACTTGAAGCACGCTTTGCCGCCGCGATGGTCGATCGCGGCCGGCGCATCCTGCCCGGGGGCGTGCTTCCCGAGACCATCGCTGCCTCGACCGATTTCGGCAACGTTTCCTACCGCGTCCCGGGCATCCACCCCCTCGTCAAAATCTCCGACGAGTCCGTCGCGCTCCACACCGCGGAGTTCGCGCAAGCAGCAGCCTCCCCAGCCGCCGAAACCGCTATCAGCGATGCCAGCTTCGCGCTCGCCGCAACCGCGCTCGATTTCCTGTCCGACGACGAGCTTGCCCAAGCCGTCGCCGAAGAATTCGAGGCCGCCGGCGGAGCCGTAGACGTCCCCTCATACTTCGATGCGAAGGACCCCTCATGACCGCACCAGCACAACCCAAGCAGCGCCAATCGGTCTTCGACCGCTTCCTCGCCACCGTCGAGCGGCTCGGCAATAAGCTGCCCGAACCCTTCACCCTCTTCCTCGGCCTCTTCCTCATCACCGGCGTCCTGTCGACGATCTTCGCCTTCATGAACCTGCGCGTTCAGGTACCGGGCGCCGAAGAAGAAACGGTGATCCGCGGCCTCTTTACCGGCGAAGGCCTCAGCTGGCTCACGACGACGATGGGGGAGAACTACATAGGCTTCCCGCCGCTTGTCACCGTTCTGCCGATTCTCCTGGCCGTCGGCGTCGCAGAAAAGACCGGCTTCCTTGCCGTCTCCGTTCGCAAGATATTTGGTGGTGCCCCCAAGTGGCTGCTGCCCTATGTCGTCGGGTTCGTCGGCGTGGTCGGCTCCATCATGGCCGACTCCGCCTTCGTCGTCATTCCGCCCCTTGCGGCGCTCGTCTTCAAGGCTGTTGGGCGCCACCCGGTTGCGGGCCTCATCGGCGGTTTCGCTGCCGCCGGCGCTGGCTACTCCACCTCCGTCGTCCCCACCTCGCTCGACGCCCTGTTTGCTGGCATTACGACGAAGGTCATGGAGGCGCTGCCAAACTTCGAGTTCGCGCCCGTTAACCCGGTCTCGAACTACTACTTCAACATCGTCTCCTCGATCGTTCTGGCAATCATTGCTGGCTTCATCATCGACAAGGTCGTGGAGCCCCGGATCAATCGGCTGGGGATCTCGCGCGACTACATCATTCCGGTCAAGGACAAGGCCGGCGCCGAGGAACCCGCGAGTTCCAAGCGCACCGGTGAGGCCCACGCCGACCCGGTCCGTCGTGACAAGCACCCCGAACTACACGAAGGCGAAGAGGTCAGCCTCGAGATCAGTGACGCGGAGCGCTCCGGCCTGCGTGCGGCCCTCATTGCGGGCGGCATCCTCACCGCCGTAATCCTCATCTCGGTGCTCATTCCCGCCTCGCCGTGGCGTAACGAGGAGGGCGGCTTCCTGCCCGCCTCCCCGCTGCTCAAGTCGATCGTTTTCATCGTCTTTGCCTATTTCATGCTCATGGGAGTCGTCTACGGCAAGGTCGTGGGAGTCATCAAGTCGATGTCCGACCTCGTCGGATTTATGATGCAGGCACTCAAAGACGTCCTCGGCTTCTTGGTCCTGGCCTTTATCCTGGGCCAGTTCATCGCCCTGTTTAACTGGACCGGTATTGGCCAGTTGACCGCGGTCAAGGGAGCGGAGTTCCTCGAGAACATCGGCCTGACAGGGTTCCCGGCGATCCTCGCGTTTATCGTTCTCGCCTCGATCCTGAACCTGCTGATCATCTCCGGGTCCTCGATGTGGACTCTCATGGCGGCCGTCTTTGTTCCGATGTTTGCCCTGCTCGGCTATGAACCGGCCTTCGTCCAGGCAGCCTTCCGGGTGGGTGACTCGGCCACTCAGATCATCACGCCATTGAACCCGTACATGATCGTCCTGCTGGCGATGATGCGTCGCTACGAGCCCGAGGTAGGTTTCGGTTCCGTCATGGCGCGCATGCTGCCCTTCGTCGTCCCATTCTGGGTGGCGTGGGCCTCCCTGCTCGCGGTCTGGTTCTTCCTGGATCTGCCGCTTGGTCCGGGCAACGGAATCATGCTGCCGAACTAGCGAAAAAAATTCGCCCGGTAAATAACTGGACATCGAAATTTTGGGCGGCTTAGAGTAAGACTCGTCCATGGCTATCGCCACCACGATGGTCACTCACGTCAAGGAAGGAGGGAATGCCGACATGTTCAATCTGATCATCTCTAATGCGCTGACCTCCGTAGGGATCCGCTTCCGGTAGATCACGCGCTGCAGGTCACCACCTGCTCGCTTACCGAAAGCCCTATGGGGTCTGAGTATTTTGCCTACCCCTTTAACCAGTCCTTTGGCGCGCTGCGCCTCCTTGATGTTGTGTGAAAGTGACCCTCGACGTGATGATCAGCGAAATCAGTTATTTACCGGGTGCATTCTCGGAGAGCGTATCGACGGCCCCGATTGAGCCGCCATGCACTCAGTCACCAGAACTCTTCTTCGCCGAGCAGATGCCCCAATTGCGTGCCGCGCAGCAGGTGTGTGAGCAGTGTCCGCTGCGCGCACTGTGCCTGTCGGAGGCGCTCGAGCGTGGCGAGCCGTGGGGCGTGTGGGGCGGAAAGATCCTCGTGGACGGCGTCATCGTCGAACACAAACGTGGCCGCGGCCGTCCTCGAAAGGACGAGCGGGCAACCGCCTAGTCCATGAGCGGAGCCGGGTGCCGACACGGACAGCCCGGATGAAACCGCCACGACCGTACCCCCGCGCGCAGCGTCGTCGTATCCAAGACGACCGCGCGTGGGGGTATTTCTGTTGTGCCGTAGCCGAACGCCGCGATCGTCTGGACCGCGAGGGCCGCTGCAAGCGATGTCAAGGCCGGGCTCAGTGGTGGCACGGGCTTGGTTCGCAACTGGCTCGCCAAGATCGGGCGTGCCTCATCAATGGTGGTTCGGTGCGCTTCCTGACACATCGGACAGGGAGTCACACCGGGGATCACGACGGGGGAGATCTCAACCGAGTAGTCGCCAATACTCACGGCGACGAACGGCTGATCTTCGCGCATGAGCGGTGCGATCCGAGCGGGATCCGCGACGTACGCGCTCGTGAGGAGCGCGATCTGCCGTGCAACGGGCGGTCCAGGGCGCACCCGGCAAGCCGCCTCATATCGGACCTCGGCCAGTTGCTGAGCAGAGCACACGGGCGAGGGCACCGAATCGAGCGTGATCGGGACGCCTCCGTCGAGGAGCATGTCGATGATGGCGGCCGTTAACGGGTGAGCGTCGAGGGCCAGCACGCCGTACGGGGCGCGTTTGGGGCGCGTGCGCATATGCTCCGTCGCGGTCAGCCCCTGAACGATGGCCTCGAATTGTTCGATGTCCTCCGCTGTCAGGGACTTCGCCGGCGCAGCGCCGGTTTCGGCCCACTGCTCAATTGCGCTCACGACGCGCGGTGCCACATCGGTGACGACGTAGGGTTCTTTGAGCCCGTCAGCATCACCGATTTGTAGGTCGGTCAAAGAGCGCCACATGAGGACGGAACATTTCGGTTTTTTCACCCCTCCAGTACAACCCCGGCAGGCCGGAAGCGGTAGGGGTCAGCAAAACCTGTGGATAACGCGCTAGTTGCCTTCGCCGCGTTTCTCGTCATCGTCGTGGGCGCTGGCCTCATCGTGATAGGGCAGCGTGCCATCGAGCAAGGCCGCGAGCCCGGCATCGATATCGGATTCCGACGTCGATTCTGCTTCCCGGCGAGCCAAGAACGTCTCGGGTTCATCAAGATCCGCCGGTGTGGGCATGACATCGGGATGTCGCCACAGTTCGTCGCGGGCGGCCGCTCCGCGCTCTCGTTCCACGGTGGAAAACAGCTTCGCGGCATCGCGGAGCCGTGCTGGACGCAGCTCCAGGCCAACGAGCGTGGCAAAGACATGCTCGGCGGGTCCGCCCGTCGCGCGGCGTCGCCGCAGCATCTCCTGCAGCGCCGAGGTATTGGGCAGGTGAGCACGCGTTGCCTGCTCAGTCACGACATCGACCCAGCCCTCGACGACCGCGAGCGCGGTCTCCAGCCGCTCCAAGGCTGCCTTTTGCTCCTCGGTGGAATGCAGGGCGAAGACACCAGAGCTCATCGCTTCGCGAATCTGCTCCGGGTTCGTGGGATCGACCGACTGGATGGCGCTGGTCATCGCGTCCATGTCGATTTCGATGCCCTCGGCATAGGTACGCAAGATGGCGCGCACGTGGGAGGCCAGCCACGGCACATTCGAATACAACCGGCCGGCGGCAGCCTCTCGTACGGCCAGGAACTGAACAACCTCGTCGAAGGGGACATCAAGGTCCTCAGCGAAGGCCTCAATATTGACCGGAATGAGGCCGAGCCGCGGCTCCGGAGTGAGGGGCAGACCAATATCGCAGTAGCCAAAAACCTCACTGCCGAGCGTTCCAATGGCTTGCCCAAGCTGAGCGCCAAAGATTGCCGAGGACATTTTCGTCATCATCCCGGTCGCGATCCCACCGAAATTCTCATCGCCGCTGAGCCCAGGAATATTCAACCCTTCGGGAAGCTGGGCATCGCCAATCTGGGCGCTCAGCGTTTCGATCAGGGCATCGACCATGTGGGTGGCGACGGGCGTCGCGACATCAATCAGCGTTTCGCGAGTGTTTTCCACCCACTGGGCGCGCGAGAGAACATCGCGCGAGCCCCGGCAGGGCGAGAAATCGGTTACGGAGTCGAGCCAGAGGTCAGCGACCTGCAGCGCCTGGCGATACTGCGCCTCCTGGTCCGCCATGACGGACGGGTCGCCCTTACCGCGAGCGACCTGCCGAGCGACATCGCGAGCCATGTCCTCGTTGATCGGGGTGTCGCCGCCCGAGGCCATCATCGCGTGCATCTGATTGACCATGAGCTGCAGCTGATGCGGGTCCATCGGAATCCCGGCGGCCTGGCCCATGGCGCTCGGATCCAAACCCGCTTCACGCATCGCGCGGATTGCGTCTTCGGCTCCCTGCTCGCCTAGAAAAGAGCGCAAAAACTCCATCCAGTTCTCACCGTTAGCTCCCGAGTTTTCCGGGGTCATATCCTCGCTCATGGCAGCTCCTTAGGTCGTAGCTTCCAGGATAGAGCGCCAGGCACTGGCTTCGCGCCCCGCACCTCTCACAGCGAAATCGGGCAAGTGGTCGACGTTTGCAATCACGGCCCCGCGGTGGTGCGATGGTGACATGCCACTGATGAAGCGGGCCACGTCGAAGCGGCCACTGGTAGCGAGCCTGGGCGCGTTCTTCGGGATGCCCGATCCCGCGCGCGCCACGAACGAGGCCGCACGCGTCAGCGCTGTGCTGCAACGGCGCTCATTCCTGGCGGGTATGGCGACCGTTTTGCTGTTGACCTTCAGCGCCATCGCTCCCTTGCCGTACGTGATTGAGCATCCCGGCCCGACGGTCGATGTGCTCGGGGACTACCGCGGCCAAAAGCTCATCACCGTGCCCGATGAACAGCAGGTCGGTGGCCCGCTGCGAATGACGACAGTCTCCGTCTCAGGCCTCCCTGGCGACTCCATCCTCGCGATGCCGCTAACCTTTGGAGTCTTTAACTCCAAACTTGGCGTCATGCCGCGCGAGTTGCTCTTCCCCGAGGGCCAAACCGCTGAGGAGAACCGCGAAATCTCCGCAGCTCAGATGAACTCCTCCCAGGAAAACGCCTCCATCGCGGCGCTCGAGTCCATGGGACGCAAAGTTCCCGTCAACCTCGAAGTAGCAGGCTTCGCCGAAGGCTCCAGCGCGGCCGTACAGGCCAAGGTGGGGGATATCGTGAAAACCGTTGCGGCCCCGGGTCACGAGGTCTTGGACGCCAGCTCGTACCGCGACGTCATTGGTCTCATGGCCACGATCGCCCCCGGCACTAACGTCAAGGTCACGGTGGAGCGAGACGGCAAACCCGTCGACCTTGCCATCACAACGATGGATCCGCCGGTCAATCCCGACGGTACGCCGCAGCGAGAAGGCTCGCTGTTAGGCCTGGCGCTGTACGCCCACCCCAAGGAGAAGCTCGACATCGACTTTGGGGTCGGCGACCGCATCGGCGGACCCTCGGCGGGTCTCATGTTTGCGCTCGGAATCATCGACATGATGACGCCCGGGCCGCTCACCGGGGACGCATCGGTCGCGGGCACGGGCACGATCTCGCTCGACGGCGCGGTCGGCCCCATCGGCGGTATCCGGCAGAAAATGTGGGGCGCTAAGCGCGACGGCGCGAGCTTCTTCCTCATTCCCGAGGCGAACTGCGCCGAGACTATCGGGCACGTGCCAGATGGCTTGCAGGGCATCAAGGTTCAGCGCCTGGACGACGCGCTCGCCGCGGTCAAGTCGATCGCGGCGGGGGATACCTCCAAGCTCGCGACGTGTGAGGCCCCGAGCTAGTCGAACGTCGCGAGCAGAGCCTCGGCCAGCCCCGGAACAAGGTTCTCGCCGCCCATGACGTCCGCTTCGTGGTGGCGCATCCGCAGCACGGACCACGTCTCGCCGCTGCGCAACACGCCCACGACCATGCGAACGTCCTCGCGCTGTGGGTGATTGAGGTAGGCGCTCGCGTCCGCTTCCGGGCCGAGTCCCGCCTCCGCTTCGGGTGGTAACACGATGCGCTCGACGACGATGGCCGCGCCCGCCACCGCTTCCGGCCACGCAATGCGCGCGAGGAGATCCTCGAGCTCGTCAACCTCCGGCAGCTGATCCTGCTCCACGCTCGTCAAGTGCTCGGGATCGCCCTCCGCCTCGACCTTAATCGAGCCCGGCAACTCGGCAGCAAATTGCTCGTCACTGGCCAGGGCCTCGGCGGTGCGGATGAGCGCGAAGAGATGCACGGGACCATCCCACGGCAGCTTCGCCACGTGGTCGTCGATATCGGAAACCGCGCGGGCGAGGGCCCATTGGCGCGGCGTACGGTCGGCGGGAGGTGTCGTCATGGTCCTATTGTCACTCATTTCGTCACGACGACCTGCCCCTTAGCCCCGCGCTCGGCCTCCACCATGATGTGGTTGACGAAGGTGTAGGTGCCGGCCTCGGGGAACACGAGCTCGACGAACCCGCCCTCGGCGGCCATGAGTCCGAGCGCCTGGGAGCCGCCCGAGAGCTCGTTACCCGGCTGCAGGAGGTAGGCGCCCTCCTTAAAGACCGTGTCGAATTGGCCGCCGACGATGTGGAAGGACAGCGGCACCGCCACGCCGGCGTCGAGCACCCAGAATCGTACCCGTTGCCCGACCGTGACCTGCAGCGGATGCGCCACGTACTGGTTGGGATAGCCATTGAAATGGGTCGTATCGTGCTGGCCGCTCGCGATCTTGGCGGCGTCGGCGATCTGCCCGTCGGGCCCGTAGTAGGACTCGCCCTGCACGAGCACGAAGGAGTGGTCGACGGCGGGCAGGTCCGGAGGTTCGATGACGACGGCGCCATACATGCCGTTCGCGATATGCAGGCTCATCGGTGCCGTCGAGCAGTGATACATCCAGATTCCGGAGCGCGTCGCGGTAAACGTGTAGACGAGTGACTCGCCGGGCTCGATGGTGCGCATCGGTTCATCGGGGGCGAGCGCGCCCGCGTGGAAATCGATCGAATGGCCCATCGTGCCCTTGTTCACCAGCGTGATGACGAAGGTATCGCCCACCCGCCCGTGCAGCGTGGGGCCTGGCATTTGAGCGTTAAACAGCCAGATGTTCTGTGTTAGCCCGGGAGCGACTTCGATGGTCTCCTCGGTGACGTCGAAGGTGAGGTTGTGCGTGACGGGCCCGGAGGCGGGCGGCAGCGGCGCGAGCACCGGGTCGCGATAGCGGGTCGGATCCATCTCGCCGGCGAGGTCGAAGTCCGCCCTCGGTGCCGGCGCGTGCGCCGAATGATCATGCTCGGGGCTCGGCGCCGTATCGGCCGAACCGGCAACCTTAATGTGGAAGACCATGCCCATCTGGCGGTGGCCCGCGATCGAGCACCAGCCCTCGATGTCCTCGGT
The DNA here is from genome assembly GCF_900107735.1 of Bowdeniella nasicola. Taxonomy (GTDB): domain Bacteria; phylum Actinomycetota; class Actinomycetes; order Actinomycetales; family Actinomycetaceae; genus Bowdeniella; species Bowdeniella massiliensis. Next base: position 252,597 of record NZ_FNQV01000001.1, read on the forward strand.
GATCACGCCTGCGTCCAGGGTCGCGGTCGCACCGGGGGAGATGCGCTCGGTTGCCGCGCCGCTCGGCAAGACGAGGTCGTGCGCCTGGTCGTCGGAGTTTTCCAGGTTGATCACGAGGCGATTGCCAGCGGGAACCTCGACGAGGTCGGGCACGAAACGCATGGCCTTGATGTCGATCGTCACCTCGGTCGTCTCGCCCGTCGTCGCGACGGCCGCCGCGGCGGGGGAGGTCGCCTGCTGTGCGGTACGCAACCCCGCGCCGGCAGGGTCGGCCGCCGCCGCTGCCACGACGATGAGGCTCGTCGCCATAAGCGCGGCGAGCGTCGGCTTCAGCGCCCCGGGTTTCGGTGCCCGCGTGCCATCGCGGCGAATCTCCGGTGGCGGTGCCGCCTCAGCCTGGGCGGGCGTGACGGGCAGCAGAGCACTGATGAGGCAATAGACGGTGGCGAGTGCTGCCGCCAGGGCAGTCACCGACGCCGCGACGATGACGAGCGAGACACTGCCCAGCACGTAGATCGCGAGCGCGAGATTGAGCAGGGCGACGCGCCACACACCGCCGGCATTCGCCCGCACATTGCGCACCCGCACCGCGGTGGGGCCGCCGCCGGCGACGACGGGCAGGAGATAGCCGAGCGCGCCAAGGACAATCTGCGCGACGCCGCCGGCCAAGATCGGCAGCACGAAGCGACCGAGGCTGGAGAGCACGACGATTGCCTCGCCCGCGATGAGGGAGAGGCCAAAAACGACGAGACTTGCGAGTAGCCACACCGCTCCGGCCGCTACCGATAGGGCCGGAAAGGTCGTATCCAGTTGGGGTTGGGTATCCCTGGCAAGCGGCACGAGGATCGCGAGCGCCACCGCGACGAACGCTAGAACCCCGAGCCCGACCAGCAGCCCGCTGGGAAGGCCGGTCCCGGCGATCAGGGGGATAGCGAGCGCTCCACCAGCCGCGCCCACGACGGTGATCGCGAGCCACGGCAGGTATCGGCGCGCGGCGCGTTCGGCGCTCTCGGGCAGCCGCGTGCGAAGAATGGTCGGCCACAGCGTCAGCAGCGTGCCGATGATCGGCAGGCCGATCCACCCGAGCACGTTAAACGACAGGTGCGCGCCGCGCAGCGCCGCGGACATGCTGGCCGATAGATCGGGCAGCGAGAGCGCGAAACCCGCAATAATTCCGGGCACGAAGAGCGCTGCCGCCATGACGTAGGCGCGCACCGCGAAGGTGAAGCGGGCCGGCAAGGCGCTCGCGAGTTGCCGTCCCAAGCGCACGGCGTGAGCGAGGACCGCAAGCGACAGGATGCCTGCGCCGATCCCCGTCAGCGCCGTGTGGCCGGCCACCATGCCGGCGCCCGTGGCGATGATCCCGACGTTGAGTGCGGCTAGCACGAGGGCTTCGCCGCGGCGGCTGCGCGGCGGGCGCGAGCGCAGGATCGAGGTCGTGAAGTGATTCGTCCAAATAAACAGCGCGTTCGTGGCCACCCCGAGCGTGAAGGTGTGGACCATGAGCCACGTCGCCTCGGGGACGAATCGGTGTGCCGTGACGGCGGCCGCGGCAACGAGCATCCATACGATGACGACGGCGCCCACGCTCTGGTGCCAGGCGGCGCGAGAGATCGGACTCATGGGGTGGATCCTTCAACGGTGGGGCGAGCAGTTGAGGCTCGCAGTGAGGTTGCCACCGAGGTGGCCACGAACGTCAGGACGGCGACGACGGTGATGATCCCGCCTAGCTGCCAGGCCTGGCCCGCGCCGCGAATATCGGCGACGATCCGCACCGCGAGTCCGATGTTGAGCGCAATGGTGGCGGCCCACGCGAGCGGGCGGTAGGGCAGCGGCCGCTTGAGCACGGCGGGCAAAATAATGGGCGCGTGCGCGATGATCATCGAGATCGTGAAGCCGAGCGTGATCGAGTGGATGACCGTGTCATATACGCGCGAGGTCGCAAGCGAACCGCCGAGCAGCCACGCCATCGAGCCGATCGCAAGCCAGGCGGTTGCCGCAAGCATGTTCGCCGCCGCAAACCGCGGCAGGCCGGCGCCGGCAATGGTGCGACGCGAGACGTCGAAGATCGCGAGCCAGCCGGCAAGGGCGAGCAAGACGAGCGCCACGACCTCCGCGGGCACGCCCGCGAGCGTCCCCATCGCCGCGACAAGGAGCGCCGCCGACAGCACGTAGGCGGCCCGTTCGGCGCCCTGCGATAGCGAAATGCGCGCGAGTTCCACCCGCTCGCCAACGATCGTTAAGACCAGGAAGGCAGCCAGCCACGGCGCGACGGCCCAGGTCTGGGCCCCAACAGCCCACAGCACGACGGCCGCCAGCCCACCAAGCGCGCCAAGGAGCTGGATCGCGAGCGCGATCGACAGTCCGCGGCGGGCAAGGCGCAGGTAGACGACGACGAGCCCCGCCATACCAACGATCTGCAGCAGCTGGCCGACCAGCGGATTGCTCGCCAGCAGCGCCAGGCCGCCCGCCCCGAGTGCGAGCGGCGCGATGATGAGGGCGCGCGAGCGAAGCGCGACGACGCGCTCCAAGCAGATGAGAGTTCCGATGAACCCCATCACCATGATCTGGCCGTGCCGCGCGGCCGGCGCATCGGAGGCGACGGGCGCCCATGCCGCCACCAGGTTCAGCGCCCAGTTGAGCCCCACGAGCAGGCAGGCGCCTCCGGTAAGTAGGATGGGCCAGCGCCACGACGTCGGGAGCTGCGGAGTATTAGTCACGGAATTAACCGTACTAAACTCACTCCCGTTCGGACACCTCCACGAGGCAGGAACGCGGTGTGGCAAAGGGCACGAGTCGCGCCGCGGCATTCTCGCCCGAGGCCGCAACAATGGTGTCGATCATGCCGCGGTGGATCGAACACAGCCCGGGCGGCACGTCGGTGCCGGCGGACAGCAGCGGACACTGTCGCAGCTCAAGGGAGCGCCCCGGTTCGGCAACCTCCGGCGCAAATCCCATCTCCACCATGAGCTGCCGGATCGCCGCCAGTGATCCCTCGGACAGGTCCGCACCCTCGGCCTGCATGATGTCCTGGCCCCAGCGCATGCCCCAGTCGTAGGCGATGGCATCAGCCTGATCCGGATCCAGCGTGCGCAGCGCCGCCACGATCAGGCCCACCAGGTGCTGCGCGGGCCCCTCGATGGATGAGGAGCGCGCGCGGTAGACCTTCTTCGGCCGCCCCCGCCCGCCGACGGCCTCCGTGTCAAAGTCGACGAGCCCCAGTTCCTCAAGCCGGGCCAGGTGCTCGCGCACGGTATTGGGGTGGGCAGCGAGCGCCTGCGCTATCTCGGCGATCGACAGCGGGTGGGGGTGCGCAAGGATCTCGTCGAAAAGCCGCCGCTGCTGTTTGGTCAGCGAGCCGATCGCCGCAAGCGTCTGAGCGGTAGGGCGCGGTCCGCGCTGCGAAATGGCCATGTCTCGACCCCTGTTCCTGCGACGAAAATAATCCGGAGACAACCGGAGATTTTATCACGGCCGCGTCCGCTGCGGGAGGAACGAAGGTGACCACCGCCCAGCGTGACCTATAGGCTAGATGGAGACGAAACCCCATAGATGGAGTGATTGTGAACTCGGACGATTCGAAGCGACCGGAAGACGAGGACGGCCGCCCCGACGACGAGAAAGCCGGCGGTGAGGGCGGCAAAGCGCAAAGCGGTGACCCGTTTTTCGGTCCCGGCGGACTTTTCGGCGCGGTCTTCGGCGCCCCCGACGGTGATTCCAAGGGCCCAGACCGGCCCGTAGGCCCCTTCGGCATGTTCGGCATGGGCGGCCCCACCGATCCACGCCGCCCGGGCGGGCCTTCCGGCCCCGCGGGCCCCGGCGGAGGCAGCGGTGGTAGCGGTGGCGGCGGTGGACGCGGCCCCGCAGGCTCGCCCTTTGGCCGCCCCGGCCGTCCCTCGGGCCCGGGCAAATCGCTCTTCAGTGGCGGCAAACCCAGCCCGCTGCTCATCACGCTGCTAATCCTTGGCGCCATCGGCTTCACGCTGTGGGCCGCGGCAGGTTTTTATACCGACATCCTGTGGTTCAACCAGATCGGATTCTCCTCCGTCTTTTGGACGACGTGGATCGCCCGCGCCGTCATGTTCCTCATCGGCTTCGTCCTGACGGCGCTCGTGCTGTTCTTCACGATGCAGTGGGCTTATCGTTCGCGCCCCAAGGCCGATTCCGGCGCCTCGGCGCAGTCGATGGAACGCTACCGCCAAGCGATCGACCCGATGCGCAAATTCCTGTTCGTCGTCGTACCCCTCATCATGGGCCTGTTCACGGGCTCCTCGCTCGCCGCGCAGTGGCAGACGTTCCTGCTGTGGTGGAACCGCGCGCCGTTTAACTCCAAGGACCCGATCTTCGGGATGGACAACTCCTTCTTTGTCTTCTCCCTGCCCTTCATCCGCTCGATCGTTTCCTTCCTGCTGATGCTCGCGATCTTCTCGACGATCGCGGGCCTCGTCGTCAGCTACATTTACGGCGGCGTCAAGACCCAGCCGAAGTTCCATATGGACAAGTCGGCCCGCATCCACGCCTCCCTCGCCGGCGCCTTCGTCGTGCTCCTGATCGGCGTGAACTACTGGCTCGACCGCTACTCGCTGCTGCTGAAGCAAAACCCGCGCTTCCTCGGGGCGGGCTACACCGACGTGCACGCGGTCCTGCCCGCCAAGGCGATCCTGGCCGCGATCGCGCTCGTCGTCGTCGTGCTGTTCGTCATCACCGCCTACCGTGGCTCGTGGAAGCTGCCGGCCGTGGGCGTTGCGCTCATGGTGGTCTCCGCGCTCGTCCTCGGGATGGGCTATCCCTACCTCGTCGAGAAGTTCCGCGTGACCCCGAACGCGCAGGAAATCGAATCGACCTATATCCAAAACAACATCGACGCGACCCTGAACGCCTACGGCTTGCAGGACGTCGATACCCAGACCTACGCCGCCAAGACGACGGCTGAGGCTGGCCAGCTGCGGGAGGACTCCGAGTCGACGGCCTCGATCCGGTTGCTCGATCCGAACGTCGTCTCGCCGACGTTTAGGCAGCTGCAGCAAAACCGGCAGTACTACAACTTCCCGCCGCAGCTCAGCGTCGACCGCTACGAGATCGACGGCGTCAAGCATGACACCGTCATCGGTGTGCGCGAACTGCAGCAAGATGGCCTCGACGCCTCCCAGCGCACCTGGGTGAACGACCACACCGTCTACACCCACGGCTTCGGCGTCGTCGCAGCCAAGGGCAATACGACGGCCTCCGATGGTCGCCCCTCCTTCATGCAGCAGGGCATCCCCTCCACGGGCGTGCTCGGCGATTACGAGCCGCGCGTCTATTTCGGGGAATCCTCCCCGCTGTACTCCATCGTCGGAGCCCCCGAAGGTACCGAGCCGTGGGAGCTCGACTACCCCGACGACAACGCCCCCAACGGCCAGGTCAACACGACCTACCAGGGCGACGGCGGCCCCTCGATCGGCAACCTGTGGAACAAGCTGCTGTTCGCCATCAAGTTCGGCTCGTGGGACATCCTGTTCTCCGAGCGCGTCACGAGCGAATCGCAGATCCTCTACGACCGGGCACCGCGCGAACGCGTCGCCAAGGTCGCGCCCTACCTGACGCTGGATGGCCGCTCCTACCCGGCCGTCGTGGATCGCGACGACAACCCGGAAACGCCGAAGGAACTGGTCTGGATCGTCGACGGGTACACGACCTCCAACAACTTCCCCTACTCGGCGCGCGCCCAGCTCGAGCAGGCCGTGGAGGACTCGCTCACCCAGGGCCAGCAGATCATCGCGACGAGCTCGCAGATCAACTACATCCGCAACTCCGTCAAGGCCGTCGTCAACGCCTACGACGGATCCGTCACCCTGTACGCGTGGGATGAAGACGACCCCGTGCTCAAGGCCTGGATGGCCGTCTACCCCGACACCGTCAAGCCGAAGAGCGAGATCAGCGGCGACCTCATGAGCCACCTGCGCTACCCGGAGGACCTGTTCAAGGTCCAACGCGAACTGCTGACGAAGTACCACGTGACGGACGCGCGCTCGTTCTACTCCGGCGGTGACTTCTGGAAGTCGCCGGATGACCCGACGCAGTCCAACGCTCGCATCTCCCAGCCGCCGTACTACCTCACCTTGAAGATGCCGGGACAGGACGAGGCGACGTTCTCGCTGACCTCCTCCTTCACCCCGGGCGGTCAAACCGACCGCGAGGTACTCACCGGCTTCCTCGCCGTCGACGCCGAACCCGGCTCAACAGCGGGCGAGGTGCGCGAAGGCTACGGCAAGCTCCGGCTGCTGGAGCTGCCGCGTGACCTCACAGTGCCCGGCCCCGGCCAGGTGCAAAACATGTTCAATGCCGCGCCGCGCATCTCCCAGGAACTCAACCTGCTGGCACAAAATGCCTCCCAGGTGATCCGCGGCAACCTGCTCACGCTACCCGTCGGCGATGGCCTGCTCTACGTCCAGCCGATCTACGTCCAATCGGCGCAGGGCACGAAGTTCCCGCTGCTGCACCGCATCACCGTCGCCTTCGGAGACGAGATCGGCTACGCCGCGACGCTCGATGAAGCCCTCGACCAGGTCTTCGGCGGCGATTCGGGAGCCAAGGCCGGCGACGCGGGAGTCGACCCGGGCGACCGGGAGGCCCCGGGCGATGAGGGCGAGACGAAGGGCGCTCGCGAGAAACTCGCCGAGGCCCTGAACCGCGCCCGCGAAGCCATGCAGGAATCGACGACGGCCATGCAGGCCGGCGACTGGGAGGCCTACGGCGCCGCCCAGAACAAGCTCCAAAAGGCGCTCGAGGACGCGGTCGCCGCGGAGCAAGAAGACACCGGCGCAGCGCCGGCCCCGGAGGCGACGGATACCCCGGCGCCTGAGGAGACCGGCGGGGAGTAACGGTCGATAAAAGGCCCGGCACCAGGTGGTGTCGGGCCTTTTGTCGCATTCGGGGCCGCATCGCGCATCCTACGATGAAAGGGTGACACAGCTAGCTCAGCCCCACGCCGAGATTCCGGACCCCCACGGCGATGATGCCCCGCGACGACAGGGCCGTCGTCACCCCACCGTGCGCCAGGTCCACCACGACCTGAACGACAAGCCCTTCATCGTCATCTGGGAGGTTACCCGCGCCTGCCAGCTCGTCTGCCAGCACTGCCGGGCCGAAGCCCAAAAGACCGCCGCACCCGGCCAGCTGACGACGGAACAGGGCAAGGACCTCCTGCGCCAGCTCGCAGCCTACGACAAGCCGCGCCCGCTCGTCGTCTTCACTGGCGGCGACTGTTTCGAGCGCGAGGACCTCGTCGAACTCACCGAATACGGCTGCTCGCTCGGGCTCGCCGTTTCCATCTCGCCGTCTGTCACGCCACTGTTCACCCGCGAGCGCCTCGAACGTCTCAAAGCCGCCGGTGCGCGCGCCATGAGCGTCTCCCTTGACGGGGCAACCGCCGAAACCCACGACGCATTTCGCGGCTTTGCCGGCACCTTCGACAAGACGCTTGAGGCCGCCCGCATGATCACCGACGTCGGATTCCGCCTCCAGATCAACACGACGTTTACCAAGAAAACCATCCTGGAAGCACCCCAGATGCTGAAAAACGCCATCGAGATGGGGGCCTTCATGTGGTACCTCTTCCTCCTGGTCCCCACGGGCCGCGGCGCCCAGCTCGATGCCCTCAGCCCCGACGAACGAGAAGACGTCATGCACTGGCTGCACGACGTCTCCGACCGGATCGCCATTAAGACGACGGAAGCCCCGCAATACCGCCGCGTCGCCCTGCAGCGCGAAGCCGCCGAAGCCGCCGGCACCCCGCACGCCGAGCTCGCCCAGCCCGCCGAGCGCGGCGAGCTCTACCACTGGCTGAGCCGCGAAACCACGAAACTGCTGGGGGAGCGCGCGCCGAAACCGCGCGTACCGCGCCCGCCACTAGCCATTAACTCCGGCTCCGGCTTCGCCTTCGTCTCCCACCTGGGAGACGTCTATCCCTCCGGCTTCCTGCCTATCGTCGTCGGCAACGTCAAAGACCGCCCCTTCGCCGAGCTTTACCGCGACACCACGGTGATGCAAGAACTGCGCACCCCCGCAATGTTCGGTGGCGCCTGCGGGATCTGCGAGTTCAACCACGTGTGCGGCGGCTCGCGCTCGACGGCCTACGCCTTAACGGGCGACTACCTCGCGGAGGACCCCACGTGCAGCTATCAGCCCGACGCAGCCCGCTAGGACCTGTGAGCGGGAACACCGACCCAGGGTTTGAAAAGTTCACGGTCGCGTCATAAGGTGGAAACCACGACGCGGGGTGGAGCAGTTCGGTAGCTCGCCGGGCTCATAACCCGGAGGTCGTAGGTTCAAATCCTGCCCCCGCTACCACGTCGCTAAGGCCCGGAGCCACTTGGTTCCGGGCCTTTCGCTTACCCCGGCGCGTAGTCTGCGTGCCGCGGATATAGATAGCGACGTGAATTCTCCTGAATCGTCTGCTCGCAAGCAGAGCCCCAAGACCATCAAGCGCGTCATGCTCTACACCGGCCTCGCGCTGTTGGTCATGAGCGTGATCCTGCTGCTCGTCACGAAGTCGCCGGCAGCTTGGTCAACCGTCGCGGCCGGCCTGGTCATGGCAATCCTCGGTTTGACCCTCAAGGACTCGGCGTTCGAGAAAACGTCCTGACAACACTCGATCACGAGAATTCCACCACCTGGACGTGATCGAGCTCGCCGCCACGCGCGACGTAGATTCGTCCAACACGCGCACAATAAGCGCGCCGGCGGCGGGAGGTGGCGAGGTGAGCCGAGCCGAGGTCAGCATCCGCGACATCACGCGCTGCCCATTTTCTTTTGCCGACGTCGTGCAGTGCTACGCCGCGTCCTGGCGCTCCTCGCACGGATTCTTCCCACCCGAACGCGTCGCCGCCTTCACCGGCGATGCAGCAGCATCGATCCTCACCGACCTGCTCGCCAAGGGCGGACGAATCTGGGTCGCCGACGTGGATTCCATGCCCGCGGGAATTGTCGCGCTTATCGGCGAGGAAATCTCCAAACTCTATGTGCACCCCGACGCCCAAAACCTCGGCATCGGCTCCAAGCTCCTGGCCTACGCCAGCGCCCACTGCCACACCCCACGCCTGCACGTCCTATCCATCAACCTCGGCGCGCAGCGCCTGTACTTCCGCCACGGCTTCCGCTTCACCGGCAATCGTCGCCCCTTTTTCGAGCGCATTATGGAACTCGAAATGATCGGACCCGCGCACAGTGGGAAGGTTCCCCTCGCGACGATCGGCGACTAAGCTCATCGTCATGAGGGGCAGGCGCATCGGCTACGCGGTCATCGCCGCTGCCCTCGCCGCAACAATCATCGGCGTAAGCCTCGTCTTCCTCATCCCGCGCCTTAGCCCCGCCGCCACGCGATTTTCCGACGCCGATTTCGGTATCGAGCGCACCACCTCGGCGGCCGACGCTGATCACGACGGCATCGAGGACTACTGGGACTTCTGGCTGGGCGCGCAGGCGGAGGCCGAACGCCATCCCCGCTATGACGGTGCCTACCTCACGAGCAACGGCGGCAGACCGGACCCCGCCACGGGCGTGTGCACCGACCTCATCTGGCGTGCCTTTCGCGACGCAGGCTATGACCTACCCGCGATGATCAACGCCGATATCGCCGCCCATCCCGCCGACTACCCGCGCGTTGCCGGCGCGCCGGATCCCCTCATCGATTTTCGCCGCGTGCCCAACCTGCATGTCTTTCTCACCAAGTACGCGCTGTCCCTCCCGACGGCGATCGACGGCGCCGAGTTCGACCCGGCCGACTGGCAGGCAGGCGACATTGTCACGCTCGGGCCCGGTGGCGATCGCCTCACCCACACGGGAATCCTCGGCCCGGATCGTGACACACAGGGTTTGCCTTGGATGGCCCATAACGGGGGTCAGCGAGAGCTCTACGACGACGACCTGCGAGCCTGGCGGATCGTCGGACATTTCCGATTCGACGCCGCCCGCGTGCCAGATGCCGTCCTGCGGCTCTGGCCCCACTAGCCGCACGCACCAACTCACGCGCGCACCTACCCGCACTCGCACGCGCCCGCGCACCCCCGCGCTCACACCCGCGCCCGCGCGCACCCACGCCCGCGCCCGCGCGCGCGAGGCTCAAAGCCAGCCGGACTCCCGAGCAATGTGCGCGGCCTCGGAACGCGTGCGAGCCTTCGTCTTGGTCATAGCCGAGGAGACGTGATTGCGAACTGTGCCCGTCGACAGGTGCAGCGCCGCAGCAATATCCTCGATCGTCGCGCCATCGAGCGCCGCCCGCAGTACGTCGGTTTCGCGCTCGGTCAGCGGCGAGGTGCCGCGCGTCATCGAATCGACCGCGAGCTGCGGGTCGACCACTCGCTCACCTTCCGCCACCTGCCGAATCGCCGCAGCAAGCCGCTCCACTGGCGTGTCCTTGACGATGAAGCCGAGCGCCCCGGCGGCGAGCGCCCGCTGCACATAGCCCGGCCGCCCAAACGTCGTCACAATCAGCGAAGCCGTGTCCGGAAACTCCGCTGTAATGCGCCGCGCGGTGCCAATCCCATCGAGCTCGGGCATTTCCACATCGAGCAACGCCACGTCCACGGACGTCCCACCGCGCGACAAGTGCGCGAGCAGGTCGAGTGCTTCTGCCCCCGATGCTGCCTGCCCGACGACGGAGATATCGTCTTCCAGATTCAGTAGCGCCGCGAGCGCGCCCCGCACCATGGCCTGATCGTCGACGACGATGATCGAAATCATGCGTCTACCTCCCTCTCAGCGTGCTCAGCTTGCTCAGCGTGCTCCTGGCCCGCGGCCGCGCCACGCAATTCGACGCGCCAGCCGCAGCCATCATCGCGCGGGCCGTAGGTGACACGCCCAAATTCTCCGACGCGCTCCGCAAGCCCCGTAAGCCCGCTGCCGGCACCGCCCGCCCCAGCCCCTGCACCCAGCCCGTCGTCACTCACCGTGACACTGGATTCGCTAATGTGCACCCACACGGTGCGTGCGCCCCGGGCGTGATGCACGACGTTCGCGCAGCCCTCCCGAATCACGTAGGGCGCAAACCGCCCAACCACGGAGGCGGGATCAATATCGTCCAGCTCCACATCGCTGGTCACAGCCAGCGTGATTCCCGCAGCGGTGAGCAGCGCACGCGCCTGATCGAGCTCCTCATCGAGCCGCGCCTGCCGGGTCGTCGCGACGACGGCACGCACATCGGTGAGCGCCTGGCGCGCAAGGCCCGCCACATCGGCCGCCTCGCTGCGGGCCGCAGCAACCCGCTCGTCACCCACCTGCCCGGAGCCGAGCAACCGCGTCATGAGCTCGGCCTTGACGGAGATCGCGGTGAGTCGTTGCCCCAACACGTCATGCAGGTCGCTTGCCAGTTGCAGCCGCTGCCGCTCCCGCGCCAGCGCGTGTGAGCGCTCGCGTGAGACCCATCCCTCGCGGTCGCGAACGATAGAAATCCGAACGAAGAGCATCACGAAGACGTTCACCGCGATGATCGCGTAGCCGGGCCACACGATCGGGCTCGGCGCCGTGATGCCCTCCGCGACCGCGATCAGCCCCACGGCCCCAATGAAGGGCGCGATGAGCCACCCGGGCAGGAGCAGGATGAACGGAATCAGGTAGGTGAGCATGAAGACCATCGTCGAATCGGCCAACGCCCACAGCCCCACCTGGATGAGTGCCAACACTCCCGCGACAACGAGCACCACCACCGGCACCTTCGGTGAGATCGGGACCTGTTCTGCCAGGAGCCACACGACGCAGTACGTGAGGATGAACCCGGCGAGCAGCGCCGCGATCGCATAGGAGCGCCAGCTGCCATCCCACCCTCGGATGAGGGCAATGATCGGAAAGAGCACGAAGATGAGGTAGGGGGCCGCCCATCCCAGCGCGGCAAGGCGTACCGTGCCCACGCGCTCAACTAGCCAGCGCCATGCTCCGCTTACCATCGTCCTGCCCGCTCCATGTCCTCGTGCATCGGTGTGCTCCTCAGCCTATGCCCCACGCGCCAGCCCACGCCTGCCCGCACCCGCTCGTGCCGGCCCGCCCGCCCGAGCCCGCGTGCCCGCTAGGACCGTTCGGTTCGCCGCGACGCGCCCCACACCGCAAGCGCCACAAACACCGCAGAGTAGATCGCCGCATTGATGGCGACGCCAGCAGTGATCGCCTCTCCGGTAACGAAGGACATCGGCAACCGCGCCAGACCGTACAGCGGTGTAAACGGCGCAAGCTGCTGCATGATCGGCGCCATCTGCTCAAGCGGCAGGAAGATCCCGGAGATGAACGCCGACAGTGTGATGATGCCCGACGTCGCCGCATAAGCCGCGTCCGAGCGCAACCAGAACGCCGCCGCAAGTCCGATGCACGACGCGACGAGTGAGACTCCCAGCGATGCCGCCGCCGTCGCGAGCCATACCCACCACTCGAGTCGCGCGCCCGTCGCCCAGCCGACGGCATACGTCACCGCGATGATCGCCAGCGCCAGCGCAATCCCCGCCAGCACCTTCGAGATCGCGTAACGCCCGGCCCCTAGCGGCGTGAGAGCGATCTGTCGCAGCCAGCCCTGCTGCCGTTCCATCGCGACGGTCACCCCGAGCGCCGCCAGCGCATTGATCGCGCCAAAAAACGCCATCTGCACCATGATGAGCCCGCTGAAGGTCCCGCGCCCCAGCGCCACGTTCGAGTAGTCCTTCCCGACGCCGAACATGAGGTACATCATCACCGGCAGCGCCAGCGAGAACGCCAGCATGAACGGATTAAAAAGCGCCGAGCGCAGGTTGAACTGCGCGGCCGAGAACACCCCAGCCCCGGCTCGCGACCGGCGCGATGCCAGCACGGAGGCATGCCCAGCATTTCCCGTTGTAGTCGTCTCACTCACAGCATTCATGTCGTAACCAGCTTTCCTGTCGTAGTTGCGGTGCGCCTAGGCGCTCTTAGCCGTGGTCAACAGCGCGAAGGAGTCATCGAGCGTTGAATTCTTCAGCTCGACGGCCCGCGCCGCCTCGTGGGAAAGGACGACTATCGCCGCCTTTCGCAGATCCGCCCCCGTGATGGTGAGCTGCCCGCGCGCATAGTCGATCGCATCCGATTGCCCGAGCACCGCCGCGAGTTCGGCTCGCAGCCCGGGCCAGTCCTCGGCATCAAGTGCTGCCGTCAGGTGCTGGGACGCCGCCAGCGCCCGCACTTCCGAGGTCTGCCCATCCGCGACGACGCGCCCCTCGTGCATGACGATCGTGCGCGGCGCAAACAGCTCCGCCTCGTTCAGGTGGTGGGTGGCAAACACGATGGTGCGCCCGGTATCGGCCTCAGTGCGCATCAGCTCCCAGAACTCGCGCCGCGCCCCCGGGTCCATGCCGGCCGTGGGCTCATCCAGGATGAGAAGTTCGGGATCCCCGACGAGCGCGATCGCCAGTCGGACTCGCTGCAATTCGCCGCCCGAAAGCTGCCGGACGTAACGTCCCAGCAGGTCCTCGATGCGAGTGCGCTTGGCGAGCGCGGGAACCGTATCGGCGACGCCGGCGATGCGAGCCAGCATCGTGAGGATGCGCCCGACGCGGTCGTCGCGCAGCAACGAACCGGACTGCAGCATGACGCCGACGAGGTTGCGGTTGATCGCCTCGGCCGGTGGCGCCCCAAAGAGCGCAGCCGTGCCCTCATCGGGCCGCGTGAGGCCAAGCGCCATGTCGAGCGACGTCGTCTTGCCCGAGCCGTTCGGCCCGAGCAGCGCGACGATCTCGCCGCGGCCAATCTCGACGTCGATGCCGCGCACGGCATGGGTCGTTCCAAAGGACTTGTGTACCCCGCGAAGGGTGAGCGCTGTTTCTGCCATATCTCCATGCTGGCCCCGTGCTCCTTTCAACCCACATGACGGGCGTCCGAACCTCGCCATGACGTATGTCAGGGGTGGCCGTCGTTCTCCACACCCCGCCTCCGAGTGCCTCCCCTTCCTACGTTTTCGGGGGTCGTCGATTTTTGGGGTTGTGGCATCTGGTTTCCTTCTGGTAGTCGCCTGCAGGACCGGCAGCAGGCACAGATCATCCACTCACGGATTGGTTGGAGGGAGGCGCATCATGGAACTGAAGTCACTGTTCGAGGCGGCTGGTCTTGATGTGCCCGCCCGTCATCCTGCTGCTGGTAGCGCTCCGGTCGTTTCGGAGGGCTTGTTGAATCTGGGGATCGGGATCCTTGCCGCGGCGGTGGAGAATGGTGTTGATCTGCCTGAGGCGCTGCATAAGTTGATTGCGGCCCGCAACATCGAACGCGCCTACAACGCCGTCACCACCTTACGGACGCAGATTATTGCTGCAGCCGACCGGGCTGGTGCGGCCGAGATCGATGGCTTATCCATGGCAGACGTCATCGCTGAAGAACGCCGGATACCGAAGAATGCTGCCACGAGCGAGATCCGTACCGCCCGTTCTCAGGCTGAGTTCCCGAACGTGTTGAAAGCCGCCGCAGCATCCCG
>NZ_FNQV01000012.1 GCF_900107735.1 Bowdeniella nasicola
ACGAACCTTCTTCGCAGCCGCCGGGATCGTGGTCACCGGGGTGATGACTGATAACGGCAGCTGCTACCGGTCCGGGCTCTTCAAAGAATCGCTCGGCAAACATGTGACACATCGATTCACTCGTCCGTATCGTCCCCAAACAAACGGCAAGGTCGAACGCTTCAACCGCACACTGGCTGAGGAATGGGCATATGCCGACACCTATGGCACTGATGAAGCCAGGGCCGCAACCTACGGCGCCTAGCTTCATCACTACAATCATCACAGACCCCATACCGGGATCGGTGGTCTTACTCCATCAGAACGCGTTCACAACCTCACGGGGAACTACATCTAGCGCCCCCTTCGAGTTTGCTGGCACCTGGCCCGCGCGCCTGATCGCCACCGCTATCCACGCCGGCCACGGCCTGCGGCCCGAGCTCGCCGAGCTCATAGCCCTACCCGAGGCCGATCGCCTGCGCGAGGAGGATCCGTTCACCGATCGCCTCATCGACGGCTTCGATACGCGCGTCTACGTTGACCGTTCGCGCTTCGAGGTGGATCTCAACCGCGACGCCGACGGCGCCGTGTATCGCAGCCCCGCCGAGGCCTGGGACCTGAAGGTCTGGCACGATACGGAGCTCGACGCGGCAAACGTCGCCGCCTCCCGCGAGATCCACACCGCGTTTTACGACGAGCTGCGCGCCCGTCTGGATGAGTGCGCGAAGCATGGCCCGTTCGTCATCTACGACGTGCACTCCTATAACCATCGCCGCGACGGCGCCGATAGGCCCGCCGCCCCCGAGGCCGATAACCCCGAGGTCAACGTCGGCACCGGCTCGCTCAACTCCGAGCGCTTCGGCGGCATCGTCACCGCATTTATAGGCGCGCTGCAGGCCCAGCGCGTGCCGTGGGGCACGCTCGATGTGCGCGAGAACGTGCGCTTTTTCGGCGGACACCTCGCGCAGTGGGTGCACGAGAACTACCCCGAGACGGGCATCGTCCTCGCGCTCGAGTTCAAAAAGACGTTCATGGACGAGTGGAGCGGCATTCCCGACGAGGCACACCTGCGGGCGCTGAACGCGGCCCTGCGCGAGACGGTGCCCGCCACGCTCGCGGCACTCGACAAGCTGGAGGCGCCGTGAGCGAGGAGGACGCGCAGGTTTCCACCGACCGCCCGGGCGGTGCCGCGACGGGGCTTGCCGCCGGAGACCTCGCCGTCGATCACGCCCTCGCGCTGCTGTCCTCCTCGATGCGTTTTCTGCTCGATGTCACGCCCGATAACGCCGACGAGATCCGCGAGCCCTTCCTCGCCGGCGAGGTCGATGAGCCCGAGTTTTCCTACCGCGAGCTCGACGCCGATCCGGACGTGCTCGACGCGATGCTCAATTTCATCGCCTTTGACGCCGTCGCCGATCCAGCGCTCGGTTCACTGCTGCGTGCCAAGGCCCGCGACGTGCGCCTGCAGATCGAGATGCTGCGCGCCCGCGGCACCGCGGACTTCAAGAACCTCTCACTCGAGCTCTACGGCTCGGTGACGCCCGCCCTGCGCGAGGTCGCCGAGCACCTCCTTTCCGACGTGCCGCCCGAGGCGCCGCGCGCCGATAGCGTCGACGCCGAGGAATTTCGGAAGCTCGCGCTCGCCGAGTTCGACTACTACCGCGAGCAGGACGGCGACATCGCGATGAACGCCGAGGTGCGCGACGACGTCGTCGGCGTCCTCGTCGCCGGCGATACGCTCATGATCAGCCAGTCGGCGCACATTGCTCGCGAGCGCGCGAACGCGCTGCTGCAGCACGAGGTCGGCACGCACCTCGTCACGCAGGTCAACGGCGCCCACCAGCCGATCAAGCTGCTCGGCGCGGGCCTGGCCCGCTACGACGAAACCCAGGAGGGCCTGGCCGTGCTCGCGGAGATCGCCTGCGGTGGCCTCACGCGCTCGCGGCTGCGGCAGCTCGCGGCGCGCGTGCTCACCGTCGACGCGATGCTCGCCGGCGCCAGCTTCCGCGAGGCCTTCAA
Organism: Bowdeniella nasicola; assembly: GCF_900107735.1. GTDB lineage: Bacteria > Actinomycetota > Actinomycetes > Actinomycetales > Actinomycetaceae > Bowdeniella > Bowdeniella massiliensis. The sequence goes on from NZ_FNQV01000012.1 coordinate 1,999, forward strand.
CGCCCTGACCGCCGCCGAGTTCACGCCCGCGAGCGCCTACACCACCGTCATGCGCGTCTACCGCGGCGGCGGCTTTACCAAGGACGCCATCTACCTGCGCGGCCTCGTCGACCTGCTAGCCCATGTGCGCGAGGACGGTAACCTCGGACACCTGTGGCTCGGCAAGTTCGCGCTGCAGGATCTGCCGCTCGTGCGTGACCTCGCCGAGCGCGGCATCCTCGCGCCCGCGCGCCTGACCCCGCGCTACGTCACGGAGCCCTTCATGGCCGAGCGCCTCACCGCGGCCGCCGACGCCGACCTCGCGAGCCTCGTCATGACGCTCGAGAGCTAACGCCCGACCATTCTTGCCGCATCACCTCCTACCTGGAAAAGGACCCCCGCATGAAAATCGGATTTGTTGTCAACGACGTCGCAACCGAGGAGCCGTTTTATACGACGACGCGCCTGGCGATGGCAGCCACCCAGGCCGGGCACGAGACCTGGCTCATGGGCATGGGCGATTTCGGCTATGAGCCGGACTCGACGCTGTCCGCGCGGGCCTCGGCCAGCCAGCCCGGTAAGTCCTACCGCTCGCTGGAGCGCTACTTGGAGGACGTGCAAAAGCCGGATCAGGAAAAGCTCGTCTCGGTGTCCGACTTCGACGTCATCATGCTGCGGGCCGATCCGGCCGATGACGCGAGCGAAAACCCATGGGCGAACACCGCGGGCGTCGCCTTCGGTCAGCTCATTGCATCCTCAGGCGTCCTCGTCGTCAACGACCCGACCTCGCTCGCCGGGGCGCTCTCCAAGGCCTATTTCCAGCATTTCCCGGAGGCGGTGCGCCCGCGCACGCTGATCTCACGCAATGAGGAGCGCATCCGCGATTTCGTCGACGAGCTCGGCGGCCGCGCGGTGCTCAAGCCGCTGCAGGGCTCGGGCGGCTCGGGCGTCTTCCTCGTCAACACGAAGGAATCGCCCAACCTCGCCCAGATCGTGGAGGCCATTTCGCGCGACGGCTACGTCGTCGCCCAGGAATACCTTCCCGAGGCGAAGGACGGTGACGTGCGCATGTTCGTCATGAACGGGGAGCCGCTGAAGGTGGGCGACGCCTACGCGGCCTTCCGACGGGTGCCCTCCAGCTCGGATGTGCGCTCGAACATGTCGAGCGGTGGTAAGGCCCAGGCCGTGAAGGTCACCGAGGAGATGCTGCACCTCGTCGAGCTCGTGCGCCCCAAACTCCAGGCCGACGGGATGTTCCTCGTCGGGCTCGACATCGTCGGCGACAAGCTCATGGAGGTCAACGTCTTCTCGCCCGGCGGGCTCGGCTCCTGCCAGCAGCTCTACGACGTCGACTTCGCCCCCGCCGTGATCGCGGACCTGGAGCGCAAGATCGCGATCCGCGACCACTACGGCAACGAGCTCACTAACGCCCGCCTCGCGAGCGTCTAGTTGTTGAGGTAAATGACCGCCGAGTAGGGCGCGATGTCCAGCTGATTCGTGCCGCCCTCGCCAAGGCCCGGCGTTTCGTGATTGCCAAAGAGCTGGCTGTAGCGGCTCGCGTCGGAGTTAAAGACGACGCGCCAGTTGCCCGGCAGGTCGATCGGCACTTGCTTGGCGTCGGTGGAGAAGTTCGCCGCGATGAGCGCCGCCGCGCCGTCGATCGTGCCGCGCGTGAAGGCCAGCACCTTCGCCTCGTTATCGGCGATGATGATGTTCGTCTGCGAGCCCTGCAACGCCACGGATTCGCCGTAGAGGTTGCGCCGCAGTGAGATGACGTCGCGGAACATTTGCGTCAGGTCGCGCAGCTCCCAGGCCTGTTCCCAGTCCAGCGGCACGGTGTCGCGGAACCATTCGCCCTCGAGGAACTCCTGGCCCTGGAAGAGCATCGGGATGCCGGGGGCGGTCAGCGTGAGGACCGCCCCGAGGGTCGCGCGCTTTTGCGCGGCCCAGCCCGTCGGGTCGGCCTCATCGACCTCGCTTGGCACGCGCGCCGAACCGTTGGCGACCTCGTCGTGCGATTCGGTGTAGATGACGCGATCGAAGGGGTGGTGGTATTCGTGCGTGATCGCCGCCGCGAGCGCATCGATGGAGCGCGCTGCGTCGTCGGGCGTGGTGAGGGCCGCCCGCACGGGGTGGACGAACTCGCTATCCCACTGGGCGTGCATCGCGCCGCCGCCTTCGGCCGGATCGGTGACAGCGGCGTCGTTGTGCAGGTCCTCGGCGATCGCGAGCCGGCCGGGGAACTCCGAGCGCACGAGCCGCGCCACGTCGCCCATCATCGTCCAACCCTCTTCGATATCATCGCCGAAGCCGTTGCCAGCGCGCATGTAGGGCGTCATATCGAGCCGTAGCCCGTCCATGTGGTAGTCGCGCAGCCACATGCGGGCGTTATCGAGGATGAAGTCGCGCACCTCGCGCCGGCCGTAGTCGGGCCGGGTATCGCCCCAGGGCGTGGACGAGCGCCAGTCCTGGTAGAAGTAGATGCCGCCCTTGTCGTTTTCGCTACAGCCGTCGAACTGCCAGATGGACAGATCCGAGGGGCCGAAGTGGTTGTAGACGACGTCGACGATGACGGCGATGCCGTTTTTGTGCGCCTCGCGCACGAAGGTCTTCAGCGCATCGGGCCCGCCGTAGCTGGATTCGACGGCGAACATGTGGGCCGGGTTGTAGCCCCAGGAGATATCGCCCGCGAACTCCATGAGCGGCATGAGCTCGATCGCGTTGACGCCGAGCTCGCGCAGGTAGCCGAGCTTGCCGGTGAGGTCGTTCAGGTCCGCGCCGGAATCGTCGGCGGGAACGAAGGAGCCGATGTGCGTTTCGTAGATGACGAGCTGGTGCGCGCGCGGGGTGTCGAACGCGTCGTCGTCCTGCCAGTCGAAGTCGGCGTGGTTATAGAGCACGCCGTTGCCGACGGAGTTCGTCACGCGCGTGGCGCGCGGGTCGATGCGGTAGAACGAGTTCTCGCCGTTGGTGATGATGAACTGGTATTCCTGACCGGTCTGCGCGCCCGGCACCTCGCCGTAGAAGTGGCCGTTGCCTTCATCGGCTAGCGCGTTCGCGGACTCATTCCAGTCGTTAAAATCGCCGACGACGTGTACGGCGTCGGCATTGGGCGCCCAGACGCGAAAGGCGTACCCGCCCTCGATCGGAAAGGCGCCCATCCCCGGTTGTGCTTCACTCATCGATTACCGTCCTCACGGTTAATAGCGGGGCAGCCCGCAACGAAAAACTGCCGCGCCACCGCTCATCGGTGTCGCGACAGTGTGATCGTAGCGCGCTCGCGGCGCGCTCGCGCGGTGAGGCTTAGAGCTCGGGGAACCAGATCGCGATCTCGCGCGCGGCCGATTCCGGTGCGTCGGAGCCGTGCACGACGTTTTCGATGTTGCCCGTGCCCCAGTCGCGCGCGAGGTCGCCGCGGATGGTGCCGGGCGCGGCGCTCGTGGGATCCGTCGTGCCAGCGAGCGAGCGGAAGCCCTCGACGACGCGTTCGCCCTCGGCGACGATCGCGACGACAGGCCCGTCGGACATGTAGGCGACGAGGTCCGCGTAAAACGGCTTTTCGGTGTGCTCGGCGTAGTGCTCGGCGAGCAGGTCCGCGCTGGCTTCGCGCATGTGCAGCGCGACGATGCGGTAGCCCTTGGCTTCGATGCGTCGCAGGACTTCGCCGATCTGCCCGCGCTTGACGCCGTCGGGCTTGACGAGGATGAGGGTGCGTTCAACAGTGCTCATGGGGCCTATGCTATCGGGCCGGGCGCCCCGGCGGCGGTCCCTTCGTCCCGCTCCACGTGGGCGATTTCGGCGGCGTAGCGCTCGGCGCGTTCGCGATCGATTTTCGTGCCGAGGTAGACGGAGACGCCCCACAGGACGGCGAAGATCACCCCGAGGGCGAACATGTCGCCGAGCCAGAAACCGGAGGCGAGCAGCGCGACCTGCACGCCAGTGCCGACGATGAGGCCCGCGCGCGTGCGCAGCAGGCCCGCGGCGAGCAGGGCGAGGGCGGCGACGACGCCCCCGATGAGGGCGGCACTCTGCCCGTCGACGATGCGCAGCCCGTAGAGCACGAGCGCCAAAAACAGCGCGACGAATGCCTCGAGCACGAGCAGGACGACGCAAAACAGGTAGCGCGCCGAGCGCGGTGGCGGCGGGGCGTTTCGTGGTTGGGGCGCGCCTGCTGCGGGAGGTTGATGAGCTGTCACGTCTTAAGCTTCCCATAGATAGCGCGCACCCCCGCCGCTGGTTCCAGCCGAGGCTGGAGGCCAGTAGCGGGGGTGCGCGTTCCGTGGCGCCGGGCGCTGCGTCGCTAGGCGCGGTGGCGCGGCGAGCGCGGTTAGCCGGCGGCCTGCCAGGTGCCGGTGACCACGCGGCCGAAGTCCTCGCGGCCGGGGCGCTCGTCGTCGATCGTGACGCCGACCGTCGAGCCGTTGAGGAAGGCGCCCGCGCCGGACTCGGCGGCCTTGACCGTGTACAGCTTGTTCTCGCCTCGGTCGAAGACGAAGTCCTTGTCGAGGCCCGAGCCGCCGGTGAAGACGAGCAGCTCGTCGTTCAGCCACACGTCATGCGGCTGGGCCTTCTCCCCCGGGTCGAAGACTTGGGCAGTCTCGTCGTCCGGGTTGTACAGGATGATCTTGGAGTTTTCGCCCTCGGGCGTGATGAGGATGGCCGTCGCCATGCCGGGTGCGGTGCTGACGATCGGCGCCTGCGTCAGCTGCCCGAAGTTGCCTTGGAGGAACGGCACGAGAATGGTGCCCTCGGCGTCGTAGTTTTGCAGCGCGAAGCCGGGCTCGGTGTTGCCTTCCTCGATGACGCTCGGCCACTGCACGAAGCCGATGCGCTCGCCGTAGTTGAAGGGGTTGGAGCCCTGGGCGGCACGGCTCAGATCCTCGCCGGCGAGGTTGGTGGAGGCGATATCGAAGACGCCTTCCTTGCCCTCGCCCTCGGCGGGCTTTTCGAAGTAGACGCGCTCGCCGATGACGCTCATGCGCGGGCCGGAGCCCCAGGTGTCGCTGCCGCCGCCGGGCACGCCGGTTTCCTCGTGGACGGCGGCGACCTTCTGCGTCTCGCGGTCGTAGACGAAGTACGTCCAATCCACGTTCTCGCCGGCCTTCGTCTCCACCCAGGCGATGTGGGATTCGGACGCGCTCACGGGGCCGCAGGTGCGGGCCTGGCGGCCCTGCCCGTCGGGTGCCTCGATGACCTCATCCTTGCCGCCGGTGCGGATGATGAGCTGGCAGTCGTTGGGCTCCTTGGCGCCCTTCAGCGAAGGCATGGACCGCAGCAGGGCTGAGTCCTCGCCGAGCAGCGCGACGAGGTCTTCCTCGCGCTCGCCGACCTTCTCGATCGGCTCGGCGTCCTCGTTCAGCTTCAAGCGGCCTTCGGCGACGGCGTCGGGCTCATCACCGGTGACCTTAATGGTCTCGGTGATCTCGACGGCCTTATCGTCGGCGGTCCACAGGTCGCCCTTTTTCTTCTTGCTATCGGGCCGCTCGGCGGCGGCCTCGGTGGCCGCGGCCTCGGTCTCATCCGTGGAGGACGCCTCGGCGACGGTGGTCTCGGTTGCCGGGCTCGCGCCGTCCGCAGGTGGGGTGGCGCCGGAGCATGCGGCGAGGGTGATGGCGAGCGCGCTCGCGCCGGCCACGGTCAGGTAACGCAGGTGAGATTTCACGGTACATCTGCCCCTTAGGTAGGTGACATCATCTTGCGTGCACCCTCGACGCTAGCAATCTCGCTAGGACGCGTCATCCCGAAATGTCACATCCTGGCGGGCTGCCAGGACACAGAAAATCGAAACCTCGCGCGATCATGCGGAAAGGTCGGGCGAAATAATTTCCGAAATTGCCCGCGGTGGGCGCGCGGCGGTTAAGGCAGCGCGCTTGGGGGCGGCTGTGGCGGGCTGGCTAGGCCTTGGCCGGGGCGTCCCCAAAGTCGCGCTCGACAAGCGCCGTGATGGCCTCCAGCGCCGCCGGTGCGTCGGGGCCGGCAGCACTGACGTGCATCGTCGCGCCCTGGCCGAGGCCCAGCGCCATGAGGGTGAGGACGGAGGTGGCGGGCTTGTCGTTCACGGTGATCGTGGCGTTAAAGCTCGCGGCCAGGCGGGACAGGGCTGCGGCGGGGCGCGCGTGCAGCCCCACGTCATTGCGCAAGACGAGGTCGGTCGTCAGGCGATTCGCGGCGGCGGCCTCGGCTGCGGCTTCGGCCGCGGCGCCGGCGGCGGTGGTGCTAGTTGCGGCGCCGTTGCTGGCGGAGCTGGCGGAGGTGGCGCTGGCTCCTGGTGCGTTCGAGCCGGCCGGGCTGGCGCTCGTCATGGCAGGTTCCGCGGGCTGCAGCGAGGTCACGGCGTCGGCGACCGCGGCGATCACCTCCCGCAGGCTCCCGCCGCCGTGAGCAACGACCGCGCCCGAGACGGCGCCCTCCACGAGGGGCCCTTCGGCAAGTGCCACGTGATTCGCGCCGGTGACGAAGTCGAGCACGGCCTCGGCGGTCATCGTCGCGGAGCCGAGGTCGGTCAGCAAGGCAGCGTCATCCCCCGCGGCGATGACCTCCTCGACGGCGCTCAGCACCTTGGAAAACGAGGTACCGATGCCGCCGTCATCCGTGCCGCCGACGGCGTGAAAGCTCACGCCGGGCGCCATTTGGCTGGCGAGCTCAACGACGCCGGCGGCCAGTTGCTGGGAGTGGGAGACGATGACGAGCTGGACGGCCATTACGCGTCCTTGGCTGCGCCGACAGTAGCGTCACCGGCGGCAGTACTACCGGCCGCTTCGGCTGCGGCTGCGGCGGCCGCGAGGATGAGACGAGAGGATTCGGCGCCCGGGTCTAGGTGGCCGATGGAGCGCTCCCCCAGGTAGGAGGCGCGGCCCTTGGTCGCCTTCATCTGCACGGTTGCCTGCGCGCCCGCTGCCGCGCCCTCGGCGGCAGCCTGCCAGACCTCGGCGGCGCTCGCCCCCGCGTCGGCGGCCTCCCGTGCTGCGTCGGCGGCCTGGCCCCAGGCGTCGACCATCGTCTTCTCGCCGCGATCGGCCTTGCCGCGCTTCTGGATGCCGGCAAGGGCCGCCGCCACGAGCTCGGCCGTCCCCGCAGCGTCGAGCTCATCACCGTCGGCCGCGCGGGAGGCATTGAGCAGGGCGGTGCCATACAGCGGGCCCGCGGCGCCGCCCACCGTCGACATGAGCGTCATCGCCGCCGACTTCAGCAGCTCGCTCATGGACTTCGCTTCGGCGTCGGCGTCGCGCAATTGCTCGCGCACGGCGGAAAAGCCGCGGTCCATATTCTCGCCGTGGTCGCCATCGCCGATGGCGCGGTCGAGCTCGATCAGGTCCACACGCGCATCACGCATCGCGTCGCACGCACGCAGCAGCCAGTCGGTGACGAAGGGGGCAGCAAGTGTCTCGCTCATGGTCGTATTGTCTCAGGTTGTTGCTAGCAGCGGACGAGTGCCGGCGTGTGGCATGGTGCATCCCAGGCCGCGAGCAGGTCCGCGTCCAGGCGCACGAGCGTGATCGAGACGCCCGCCATGTCCAGGCTCGTGACGTAGCTGCCGACGAGGCTGCGCGTGACGGCAATGCCGCGCGCGGTGCAGGCGTCGTAGGCGTGCGCGAAACACAGGTGCAGCTCGCTATCGGGGGTAGCGCCCATGCCGTTGACGAACAGCAGGACGTCGCCATCGGCGGCCGTCGCCTCGCCCGCCTCGAAATCGGCGAGGATCGCGTCCATGAGCGAGCCGATAATCTCCTTGGCCGGCCGCATCGGGACGCGCTCACGCCCGGGCTCACCGTGGATGCCGATGCCGAGCTCGATCTCGTCCTCGGCGAGATCGAACGTCGCCTGACCGAGGTTCGGGTTCACGCCCGCGCGCAACGCGACGCCCATGGAGCGCACGCTCGCGGCGGCACGCTCGGCGAGGGCGGTCACGGCCGCGAGGTCATCGCCGCGCGCGGCCGCAGCGCCCGCGATCTTTTCCACGACGAGGGTGCCGGCCACGCCGCGCCGCCCGGCGGTGAACGTCGAATCCTCGACGGCCACGTCGTCGGCGACGAGAACGCTCGCGACCTCAACGTCGTCGAGTTCGCACAACTCGGCGGCCGTCTCGAAGTTCATGACGTCGCCCGTATAGTTCTTCACGATCATGAGCACGCCGCGTCCCTCGTCGGCGGCCATCGTCGCCGCCTGGATCTGCGGGGCGGGCGGGGAGGTAAAGACCGGGCCGGGCACGGCCGCGTGGAGCATGCCGGGGCCGACGAGGCCGCAGTGCAGCGGTTCGTGGCCGGAGCCGCCACCGGAGATGACGGCGACCTGCGGCTCGCGTCCGCTGAGCGCTGGCCGGTCGGCCCGCAGGACGAAGTTCGGATTGGTGTGGACATCAAGGAGGTCGCCATGGGCGAGGGCGAGTCCCCGCAGATAGTCCTCGACGACGGTTTCGGGGGCGGTTACAAGCTTTTTCATCGCTACCTTCCTTGGTTGCGCGCTGTCCCCTTAAACGTACGCCAAACTCCGACGCCGATAAACCATATTCCGGAAATCCAAAACGCGAGCCAGATCGCGGCGGGCCGGGCCGGGAAGGCCACCATCAGCCAGATGAGGCAGATAAACCAGATGCTGACCGCGATGAGGTTGGGCAACATGAGCGCGCGCACCCGCAGCGGGTGCAGGAACGTCAGGTTAGAGACCGTCAACGCCGCGAACAGCACCGTCACGAGGACGTTGATGACCGGCCCGGTTTGCAGCAGCCAGAAATAGGCGGCGACGATATTCCACGCGGCCGGGAAGCCGACGAAGTACTGGTCGTGCGCCTTGACCTGGGTGTTGCAGTAGCAGAACGTGGAGGAGACGCACACGAGGATCATCATGATCATCGCGATCCACTTGGCGCCGAAGTCCACGTGCAGGTACATGAAGATGGCGGGCAGGAACGTCCAGGTGATGAAGTCGACGATGTTGTCGAGGATCGAACCGTCAAACCAGGGGACGCGGTTTTTTACGTCGGCGCGGCGCGCGAAGGTGCCGTCGAGGGCGTCGACGAGCAGCGCGATCGCGAGCCAGCCCCACATCTGCAGGATGCGGCCGTGGGCGAGCGAGATCGTCGCGAGGCACGCCCAGATGACGCCCGTCATGGTGAAGCCGTGCACCGACCAGACGGCTAGGCGTTGTTTCAGGCTCAGCTGCGGATAATTGGCCGAGCGCGCGTTGCGCCACACACTGCCGTCCGCTCCCCCCGGGCTGGCTGCCGTCATCTGCTTAGACCTTTCGTTTGCCGAGAATCTCGCGCGCGGCAGCGGCGAGATAGACGGAACCGAGCACGATGACGCCCGTCGTCGCGGCCGGTCCGGATTCCGATTCTGCCAGAGTCACCGCCTGCTCCAGCGCATCGCCTAGCGAGGGCGCGAGGCGCACGCGGTCCTCGCCGAAGACCTCGATCGCGAGTTCGGTGAGCTCGGTTGCCGGCAGGGCGCGCTCGCTCATGACCTCGGTGATGACGATCGCATCGAGGCTCGGTTCGAGCTCGACGAGCATCGCCTCGACGTTCTTATCGGCAAGGACGCCAAGGACCCCGACGAGGCGCGTGAAGCCGAAAGTTTCCTCCAGCGTCGCGACGGTGGCGGCGACGCCGTGGGGGTTGTGGGCGGCGTCGACGACGACCGTCGGCGAGGAGCGCACGACCTCCAGGCGGCCCGGGCTCGCGACGGCCATCATGGCGCGCTCAACGACCTCGGCCGGCAGTGATTCGCCGTCGAACAGCGCCTCGACGGCGGCCAGCGCGAGCAGCGCATTGTGGGCCTGGTGGGCGCCGTGCAGCGAGAGCAGGATGTCGGCGTAGGTGGCGGCGGGCGTGGCGAGGGTGAGGAACTGGCCGCCGACGGCGACCTGGCGGTCGACAACGAACAGCTCGCTACCCTCACGCAGCAGGCGCGCCCCGGCAGCGGCGGCCGCGGCGAGGATGACGCCGTCGACCTCCTCGCGCTGCGTCGCGGAGATGACGCTCGCGCCCGGCTTGATAATGCCGGCCTTCTCGCCGGCGATCTGCGTCAGCTCGGTGCCGAGGTAGCGTTCATGATCGCGGTCGATGGGCGTGAGCACCGCGACGGCGGCGTCGATAATGTTCGTCGCGTCGAAGGTGCCGCCCATGCCCACCTCGATGACGGCGACGTCGACGGGCGCGTTGGAAAACGCCACGATCGCCATGAGGGTGAAGACCTCGAAGAATGACAGGCGCGGCTCGCCGCGTTCGGTGGACTCGGCGTCGACGATGTCGAGGATCGGCTCGATTTCGCGGTAGACGTCGACGAAGTCCGCCGCCGAGATCGGCTCGCCGTCGATCGAGATACGCTCTCGCACGTCGTGCAGGTGCGGGGAGGTGAAGCGCCCGACACGCAGCCCGCGCTCGGCGATGAGGGCCTCGCTGATGCGGGCCGTCGAGGTTTTGCCGTTCGTGCCGGTGATGTGCACGGCGGAAAAATCGTGCTGCGGGGAGCCAAGCAGCTCGGCGGCGCGGCGCACGCGCGAGATCGTCGGCTCGAAATCATGCTCGGGGTTGCGCGTGAGGATGTCGCGGTAGATGCGCGCCACCTCCGCTTCGGCGAGCGCGTCGACCTCGGCCTGCTCCACGTCGTCGCTGGCCTTGACCTCCGCCACGACGGAGGGGTCCGGGCCGGCGACGAGTGCCGAGGTGAGCAGGTCGCTCAGCGCCGCCTCGTGGGCGGCCTCCGCGGCGGCGGCCTGTTCGACCTCGCGCTCCTCGTCGAGATAGTCCTCGTGATCCTCAGGTGTCATGGACCTATCTTCGCTCATAGCTCGACTTTGCTGACCTCGACCCGCTGCTCGCCCTCCGCCAGGGTCAGCGAGTTGGCGAGCGTCTCCGCGCACACGAGCTCGCGGTTCGCCTCGATCGCGGCGAGCTGATCGGCGGGCAGCGTCAGCGACAGCTCGATGCGGTCGGAGACGTGCAAGCCGGCGTCCTTGCGCGCGGACTGCACGGCGCGGATGAGGTCACGCGCCACGCCCTCGGCGGCGAGCTCGTCGCTGATCTCGGTATCGAGCACGACGACGGTGCCGCCGGAAAGGACGGCCGCGGCCTCGCCAGCTTCCGTGTTCACGCTCTGGGTGAGCGTGTACTGGCCGGGGCCAAGGCGCACGGGCGCTGCTTCCCCGTCGACGGACAGCAGCAAATCCTCGCCGTCCAGGCTGAAAGCGCCGGACTTAGCGGCCGCGAACAGCTTGGAGGTCAGGCGCCGCAGCTGCGGATCGAGTTCGCGCGGCTGGACGGCGACGCTCGTCGTGACATCGAGCCCGCACGTGACGACGTCTTGCAGATCGACGTGCTTGACGTTGAGCTCGCTCGCGATGAGCTCCCTAAACGGCTCAAGGCGCGCGGGATCCGTCGTGACGACGCGCAGCGTCGCAAGGGGCTGGCGCACGCGGATCTTTTCCGCCTTGCGTAGGCCGTGCGCGCCCGAGATGACCTCGCGGGCCTCGTCGGTGGCGGCAACGAGATCGTCGTCGACGGGGAAGGTCTGCGCGTCGGGGAAGTCGGTCAGGTGCACGGACTCGCCGCCGGTGAGCCCCCGCCAGATCTCCTCGGTCACGGACGGCAACAGCGAGGCGGCCACCTCGCAGAGCGTCACGAGGGCCGTGTACAGCGTGTCGAACGCGGCCTCGTCATCACCCCAGAAGCGGTCGCGTGATTCACGGATGTAGAAGTTCGTCAACGTATCGATGTAGCTGCGGACGGACTCCGTTGCGGCCGGGATGTCGTAGGCGTCCAGTTTTTCTCGCACTTCGCGCACGAGGTCACCGGTCTTGGCCATGAGGTAGCGGTCGAGCACCGCGCTCGATTCGGTGGAAAAGCGTGCCTCGTAGCCCTGCTGGCCGCGATAGGCCCCGGCGTAGAGCGCGAAGAAGTACCACGCGCTCCAGATCGGCAGAAGCACCTCGCGCACCGCGGCGCGGATCGCCTCTTCGGTCACGATGAGGTTGCCGCCGCGCACGACGGGCGAGGACATGAGGAACCAGCGCATCGCATCGGAGCCGTCGCGGTCGAAGACCTCATTAACGTCCGGGTAGTTGCGCAGCGACTTGCTCATCTTGCGGCCATCGGAGCCGAGGACGATGCCGTGCGAGATCGCCGAGGTGAAGGCCGGGCGGTCAAACAGCGCGGTAGCAAGCACGTGCAGCGTGTAGAACCAGCCGCGAGTTTGCCCCACGTATTCGACGATGAAGTCGCCCGGGTAGTGCGATTCGAACCATTCGGTGTTCTCAAACGGGTAGTGCACCTGGGCGTAGGGCATCGAGCCGGATTCGAACCAGCAGTCCAGCACGTCGGGGATACGACGCATCATCGACTTGCCGGTCGGATCGTCCGGGTTGGGACGCACGAGCGTATCGATGAAGGGGCGGTGCAGGTCGGTGACCTCGACGCCGAAGTCGGCCTCGAGGTCCGCGATCGAGCCGTAGACGTCAGTGCGCGGGTAGGCGGGATCGTCGGAGACCCACACCGGGATGGGGCTGCCCCAGTACCGGTTGCGGGAGATCGACCAGTCGCGCGCGCCTTCGAGCCACTTGCCGAACTGGCCGTCCTTGATGTGCTCGGGCACCCAGGTGATCTCCTGGTTGAGCTCGACCATGCGGTCGCGGAACTTCGTGACGGCGACGAACCAGGAGGAGACGGCGCGGTAGATCAGGGGTTCGCGGCAGCGCCAGCAGTGCGGGTAGGGGTGGACGTAGGAGGCATCGCGCACGAGGACGGGACGCACGTCCTCGCTCCGGCGCCCGATTGGTCCGGACGCATCGCGCAGGTCGGTCATGATCGCGCGGTTGGCGTCAAAGACCTGCTGGCCTTCGTAGTCGGGCACCTCGGAGGTGAATTTGCCGGCGTCGTCGACGGGCACGACGGGCAGGATGCCGGCGTCGTGGCAGGCGAACATATCGTCTTCACCGAAGGCGGGCGCCATATGGACCAGGCCGGTGCCGTCTTCGGTTGTGACGAAGTCACCGGCAAGGATCGTAAACGCGTTCGGGCCCGGGGCCTCATCATCGCTGCGGCCGGCGAAGTAGTCGAAGATCGGGTGGTAGCGGCGTCCAACGAGCTCACTGCCCTTGAAACGCTCAGCTACGCGCGGCTCTTCGCCCAGTTCCTTTGCGTAGGCGGCAAGCAGCGCCTCGGCGATGATGACCCGCTCCCCCGCGAGCACACCCTCGGCCGGTTCGACGACGACGTAGTCGACCTCGGGGCCGACGGCGATCGCCAAGTTAGAAGGCAGCGTCCATGGGGTCGTGGTCCAGATCAGCGCAAACTCGCCGGTCTCCAGTCGCACGCCGACGGTCGCGGTGCGGTCCTGGCGATCCTGGTAAACGTCGTCGTCCATCTTCAGTTCGTGATTGGACAGCGGCGTCTGATCGTTCCAGCAGTACGGCAGCACGCGGTAGCCCTCGTAGGCTAGGCCCTTGTCGTACAGGGTCTTGAACGCCCAGATGACGGACTCCATGAACGTCAGGTCGAGCGTCTTATAGTCATTGTCGAAATCGACCCAGCGGGCCTGGCGGGTGACGTAGTCCTCCCACTCCTTGGTGTAGCGCAGCACCGAGGAGCGGCACGCCTCGTTGAAGGCGCCGATGCCCATGCCGCCCTCACCCTCGATCTCGGACTTGTCCTCGATCCCTAGGATGCGTTCGGCTTCAAGTTCGGCGGGCAGGCCGTGAGTGTCCCATCCGAAGCGTCGCTCGACGCGGTGGCCGAGCTGAGTTTGGTAGCGGCCGATGACGTCCTTGACGTAACCGGTCAGCAGGTGTCCGTAGTGCGGCAGGCCGTTAGCAAAGGGCGGGCCGTCATAGAAGATGAACTCGTTTTCGCCCCGCGCGCCGGCATCGCGCTGCTCGACCGACTTGGTGAACGTGTCGTCGGCCTCCCAGTAGCGCAGGATCTCTTCTTCGATCGCAGGGAAGTTCGGCGAGGGGTTAACCGCCTCGGCCCGGTGCTTCGGGTAGATGCCGTGCTTGTTTTCGCTCATCGTTTCTGCCTCATCAACGCCATTTGTTCATGAGGACGACGGCTGCTAAGCCACCGCGGTACCACCTCGATTGCCGCAATACGATGATCGCGGCCGCTTCATCTGTCGGCTGTGTCGGGCCTACCCGTTCGGTTCTACTAAGCGCGACGCTGGCCGCGTCGGCGGTTCTTCCGAAGGCTCCCCGGTGATAGCCGGATCGACGCCACTGATGATCATAACTCATGACACATCCCTAATATTCCCGCGCCTGCGCATGCGAATATGTGACGTCGATGTCAGGGTAGATATATGAAACGCACGCACATGACCAGAATCAGCGCTGTCGCCGCGGCCGGTCTTCTCGCCGCGAGCCTGGCAGCGTGCTCCGATAACGATGCCACGACGGTGACCACCACGACCCCATCTCCAGCCGAGACCACCGAGCAGGCAACTCCGGATGCCACCGATGAGACCACGACCGAGGCGAGCGACGACGAAACGAGCAGCAGCGGTGATGCGAGCGTGACGGAGTCCGACGCATTGCCCGAGGCGGGGGCGAAGGCCATGGACACCGTCCTTGCTGCCCACCCGGGTGACGTCATTGAACTGGACTGGGACAACCAGCGTTCGCGCTGGAAGGTCGAGGTGCTGAGCGAAGACAAGGCGCAAAAAGTCGAGGTCTACACCAATGCGGAGGGCACCGAGGTCACGGAGACGGATGACGTCGAAAAGCCGGACCAAAAGGACCTCGACCGCGTTGCAGCTATTCAGGTTTCCATCACCGAAGCCATCAACCAGGTGATGAAGGAACACCCCGGCATCTTCGATGAAGCCGAGCTGACCGACGACAACGGACGCATCGTGTGGTCCGTTGAGGTGGATAAAGAAGGCGCAAACCAGGAAGACATCGAGATGTATGTCGATGTGAAGACCGCAGAGATGTACCCCGACGACTAAACGTCCATGTCCCCCACAAACTCGCGCCCGGGTGCCTGATCACCCGGGCGCGGCTCTATGTTCGGGATGCCTGTGAGCTCGTTATCCAGCCGGCAAATATCTGCTTTCGGAAAGCAACAATCGTCAGCCCGAGAACCCACCAACCCCGCTGCAGAGGCCCAAGTGCCACGATAAGGAGCCCCGGACCCCATTCGACCAGTTCCTGCCATCCGACCGAAACGGGAAAGGTGTAGAGCGGAATCAGCACTACCGATACGAAGGCGAGGCTGAGGAAACACCACATTGCTACTAGCGAGCGCTCAGCATACCGATTGGCGAGAACGCAAAGCGCGCCGTAGGCGCCCCATCCCAACAGCTTTGAGCCAAACCCTTCAGGAAAGAGCACATTTCCCGGAATAGCGCTCAATACCGCGGCCTCGAATGCTAAGAACAACCCGAGCAGCCCAGCCGCGGTGGGTGCAGGCGGCAGCGGTTGCCATCGTTGCCTAAGCGCCCGCGGCGGATTCAGCGGGGCCCCTCGTGATGGCTCATCTGGCTACAGGAGAATCAGCGACAGCACCCACACGGTGAGCATCGCTGCGACGCCCTGGATGAGGGTCGCCGTCGTCTGGATGCGGTAGGCGGTTGCCACGCTGAAGCGCGACATGCGTGAGACAACCCAGAAGAAGGAGTCGTTCGCGTGGCTGACGACCATACCGCCGGACCCGATCGCGAGGACGGTCAGGACGAGACCCATCGGCGAATCGAGGCCGAGCGAGGGCAGCAGCGGCGCCATCATCGCGGAGGTCGTGACGAGCGCGACCGTCGAGGACCCTTGGGCGGTCTTCAATGCGGCGGCGACGATGAACGGAACCCAGACGCCCCAGCCGAGACCGCCAAGCGCATTGGTCAGCACGTCCGTGAGCGGGGAGGCGCCAAGGACACCGCCGAAGGCTGCGCCGGCTCCGGTGATGAGGATGATGGGGGCCGCGACCCGGATGCCCTCTTCGACCGAGCCGTTGAACTGCGCCGTGCGACCGGACGTCGAGCGGCGCAGCAGCGGGAAGGCCGCGGCCAGTCCGAGCAGCAGGGCGACGGCGGGTGCGCCGAGGAAGGCGAGGATATCGAGGATCGCCCCTTCGCCAAAGGGCGCGCCCGGGAGCTTCGCGATCGAGGCGAGGCAGATGAGGACGATCGGGATGAGGATGGGCGCGAAGGAGGCGAAGGCGCCGGGAAGCTCGCGCTCGTCAGTGTCCTCGGCGGCGGTCTCGGCGGCTTCGTCGCCCTCGTCGGGCAGCAGCGGGACGTCGCGCTTTAAGAACCGGTTCGCCCACAGCAGGCCCGCGAGCGCCGAGACCGCGGCAACGAGCAGGCCGAAGCCGATGATCTGGCCGAGCTGATCGGTCGCGCCAAGGTTACCGGCGGCGGCGATCGGGCCGGGCGTCGGAGGAACGAGCCCGTGGGTGGCGAACAGGCCCGTCATGAGCGCGATCGCCATCGCGGCCGAGGAGACCTTCAGTTGGCGCGATAGGGAGCGGCGCAGCGAGTTCAAGATGACGTAGCCGGAGTCGCAAAACACCGGGATCGAGACGATGTAGCCGATGAGGCTCATGGTGAGCGTCGGGAAGCGCGTGCCAAGCACCTTGATGATCGCGTGCGCCATGGAGATGGCGGCGCCGGAACGCTCCAGGATGACGCCGATGATCGTGCCGAGGACGATGACGATTCCGATGGAGCCGATGACCTTGCCGAAGGATTCGGTGGCGGTGCCGACAACGTCGGCGAGCGGGATCCGGTAGGCGATCGCGCCGATGAGCGCTGCGATGAGCAGGACGAGGAAGGGGCTGAATTTGAAGCGCGCCGTCGCGACGACGATGAAGGCGACGAGCGCGATGAGGATAAGGATCTCGACCATGGTCCACTCCGATCTATGCGAGATAACGTCAGCATAGCCGTGAGCTGCGCCACTGAAGCAGTGGCGCAGCTCCGGAGTGTCGGCGCGCGGCGGGCGCGGCGCGGCTGGTTAGTCCTCGATCCCTAGCTGGTCGAGGATGAAGGCCAGCTGCTCGGCGCGCTCATGCCAGGCGTCGTAGCGCCCCGACTTGCCGCCGTGACCGGCCACCATCTGGCAGCGCAGCAGGATGGGGCGCTCATCCTGATCGCTCGTGACCGTTTCGCGCAGGCGCTGGACCCACTTCAGCGGCTCGACGAAAAAGACGCGGGTGTCGTTCAGGCTCGTCGTCGCGAGGATCGCCGGGTAGTCGGCCTCGGCGATGTTTTCGTACGGCGAGTACGAGCGCATGAGACGGTAGATCGCCTCATCCTCGATCGGGTTGCCCCACTCCTCCCACTCGCCGACGGTGAGCGGCAGCTCGGGGTTGAGGATCGTGGTGAGGGCGTCGACGAACGGCACGGCCGCGTGCACGACGCGCCACAGCTCCGGCGCCATGTTGGTGATCGCGCCCATGAGCAGGCCGCCGGCGCTGCCGCCCTCGGCGCCGAGCCGCGCGGGATCCACCCATCCGGATTCGACGAGATAGCGGCCGACGTCGATGAAATCGGTGAACGTATTGAGCTTGCGGTCGAGCTTGCCGTCGTCGTACCACTGCCGGCCCATCTCGCCGCCGCCGCGGATGTGGGCGATCGCAAAGACGACGCCGCGATCCAGCAGAGAGAGGCGAGAGATGACAAAGGACGGGTCGATCGAGATTTCGTAGGAGCCGTAGCCGTAGAGCAGGCCCGGGTTGCTGCCGTCGGGCGTGACGTCGGCGCGGGCTACCAGGGAGACGGGGATGCGCGTGCCGTCGCGCGCCTCGACCCAGATGCGGCGCTCGGTGTAATCGGCCGGATCGTAGCCGCCGAGCACCTCGGTCTGCTTCAGCACGACGGACTCGCGGGTATCGAGGCTGACCTCGCATACCGAGGGCGGGATGATGAGCGAGGCCAGGCTGTAGCGGATCTCGCGCGCATCCGGGCGCGGATTCGTGCCGATTTCGATCGTGCGGACCTCGCCCTCGGTGGGCACGTCCCAGGCTTCGCCGTAGCTGCCGTCCTCGGCCCGCTCAAGGATCCGCAAGGTGGTGACGCCCGCGGAGCGCATCGAGATCACGGCGACGGACTCGAAGGCGTCGGCCCCCAAAATGCGCTCGCCGGCGGCCGGCGCGAGCACCGTCTGCCAGGTGTCTTCGGGCGCGACGCCGAGCGGGGCGCGCGCAACCTCGAAGCCGATGTGCTGGGCGTTGTGCGTGATGAGGAGGTGATCGGCTGCGGCTTCGACGCTGTAATCGAGGCCGGCGCGCCGCGGCGCGATGCACACGGGCCGGGCGGCGGAATCGCTCGCGTCGATCAGGTGCGCTTCGCCCGTCGTGGAGGAACCGAGCTGAATGACGATGTGGCGGTTATCGCGCGAGGCGCCCATGCCCATCCAGAACCGCTCATCGTCTTCTTGGAAGACGAGCTCATCGGTGTTCGGGTCGGCGCCGATCTCGTGACACCAGACCTGGTGGGGGCGCCAGGCCTCGTTGACGCGCACATAGTAGACGTGCGTCGGCTCCAGGGTGAAGGCGACGCCGTAGCCGATACCGCGGATTGCGTCGTCGATAATCTCGTCGGTCTGCAGGTCCTTGATGACGAGATCGAAGCGCTCATCGCCGCTCGTGTCCACGGCGTAGGCGAGCAGGTTGCCGCCGGGCGCGGTTTCGAAGGCACCAAGGCGGAAGAACTCCTCGCCCTCGGCGAGCGTCGGGCCATCGACGAGGATCTGCTCGCCGTCGATCGCTTCGCCCGCGACGAGCTCGGGGCGGGCACCGGTATCGCGCACGCGCGCATAGATGGGGTACTGCTGGCCCTCGATGGTGCGCGAGTAGTACCACCAGCCGGTATCCAGGACCGGCACGGCGAGGTCGGTTTCCTTGGTGCGGGACTTGATCTCGCCGAAGATCTTGTCCTGCAGCGGCTTCAGGTGCGCGGTGCGGGCATCGGTGTAGGCGTTCTCCTCGTCGAGTAGCGCGATGACCTCGGCGTCATCTTTGTCGCGAAGCCACTCGTAGTTATCGGTGACGTCTTCGTCGTGAAACGTGCGGGTGATGGGGCGGTGGCCGGCGCGCGGCGGCGTAGGGATGCTAGTCACGTCGCTTAGTGTAAGCGCGGCCGCCGGCGGGGTCCATCGAGTAAAATCTGAGGCATTACTAATGGCGAGATTCACTAACGCGAGGAAGCATGAGCCAGTCCAAGGCCGACCGGGTCTACGCCTATCTGCGCGGCGCCATCATCTCGGGAACGTATGCCACCGGCGACCGCCTCGTCCTGGACCGGATTGCGCGCGAGTGCGGAGTCTCCGCGGTACCCGTGCGCGAGGCCATCCGGCGCCTGGAAGCCGAAGGGCTCGTCACGTTCACCCGCAACGTCGGCGCGCACGTCGCCGCGATCGACCTGGCGCATTTCATCGAAACCGCCGAGGCACTCGCGATAATCGAAGGAATCGTCACGGCGCTCTCGGCCGAGCATCTCAGCGAGGCACAGCTCGCCGAAGCTCGCGCGATCAATGAGGAACTGCGCGCCTGCGTTCGGGGCGCGATCGACCGCGAGCGCTACTTCAGGCTCAATCGGCAGTTCCACTACAGCGTGGCGCAGGCCTGCCCGAACGCCTACCTGTTTGGGGAGTTTGAAGACCTGTGGGCGCGCGCCGAGATGATCCGCGGCTCCACGCCCGCGCTCACGGACTTTCGGATGCGCTCCTCGGCGCGCGAACACGACCGGATCTTAGAGGCCATTGAGCTCGGTAACCGCGATCGGATCGAGCGCCTCGCGCGCGTCCATAAGCTCACGGCCGTCGGCGAGTTTCGCGAGATCTACGGTGATGGGATCGTGCCGCGACGCTAGCTGGCGCTCGCCGCGCTAGGGGGTGCGGTGAACGAGCGTGTTCGTGGCTTGGGCGACGGGACGAATGATCATCGAATCGATGTTGACGTGCTCGGGCACGGTCAGGGCGAACTCGATGGTGTGCGCAATGTCGTCGGCCGTCAGTGGCGCCGCGACCCCCGCATAGACGGCATCGGCTTTGGCCTGATCGCCGAGCCGGTTAAGCGAAAACTCCTCGGTCTTCACCATGCCCGGGGCGATCTCGATGATGCGAATGTTCTCGCCATTCAGTTCCTGACGCAGCGTGTTGGGAATGATGCGCTCGGCGTGCTTCGCCGCGACGTATCCCCCGCCGCCGGGGTAGGTGTCGTGCGCCGCCGTCGAGGTCAAAAAGACGAGATCGCCGCGGCCGCGCTCGCGCATAGCGGGCAGCACGGCCTGGGTGAGGGTGAGCGTGGCGAGGACGTTGCGGTCATACATCGTCTGCCAGCGGCCCAGGTCCGCGTCGGCGATGGTATCAACGCCCAGGGCTCCGCCCGCCACGTTGATGAGAGCATCGATCGGGCCGGCTTGCTCGGCTGCGGTCACGAGCGCGCCCACCGCGTCGGGGTCGGTGAGATCGGCGGGGTGGATATCGCAGCCGCAGTCCTCGCGCAGCGCCTGCAGGCGTTCCCGCCGGCGGGCCGTCGCGGTCACCTTCCAGCCGGCGCGGGCGAGCCGGGCTGCGGTGGCATATCCGATCCCGGTGGAGGCACCAGTGACAAGGGCGTGGCGGGTTGTTTCGCTCATGTCGCCAGTGTGTCACCATGGGGGTGCGGTCTCAACAGTGGCCCAGGACACGCACGTGCAAGGAGCAAAGACGATGACCACCTACGGTTTTATTGGCGCCGGCAATATGGCGTCGGCGATTATCTCGGGCATGCTCGACGGCGGGACGAAGAAGTCCGACGTCGTCGTCACCGATGCCGCCAAGGATGCGCGCGCGGCGATTGAGAAGAAGACGGGCGTGCGCACCGTCGATTCGAACATGTCCGTCGTGGAGTGTTCCGATGTCGTCATTTTGGCCGTCAAACCTCACATCATCCCGATCGTGCTCGACGAGATCTCCGAGGCTATCGCCGAACATGAGCCGCTCGTCGTCTCCATTGCTGCCGGACTTGGGCTGGCCGCGCTCGAAGAGCTCACGCCCAAGGGCACGAAGATCGTGCGCGTGATGCCGAACGTGAATGCGATGGTCGGCGCCGGGATGGCGGCGGTCACGGGTAATGACGCCGCACGTAAGAAGGACGTTGCGGAGGTCGTGAAGATCTTTTCGCAGGTCGGCGAGGCAATCGAGCTGGAGGAACGCGACTTTTCCGCCTATACGGCCTTGGCAGGCTCCTCCCCCGCGTTCGTGTTTTCCTTCATCGACGCGCTGGCGCGCGGCGGCGTGAAGAACGGCATCGCGAAACCGCTCGCCATCAAGATCGCCGCGCAGGCGGTATTGGGCTCGGCAACGATGGTGCTCGACAAGGCCGACGAGGGGCTTACCCCCGCCGACCTTGTCGATATGGTGTCCTCCCCCGGTGGCACGACGGTCGCGGGGACCGTCGCCATGGAGAAGGCCGGCTTCACGCCTGCTGTCGTCGATGGCGTGGATGCCGTGGTCACGCGGGATAAGGAGCTAGGAGCCTAACTCCCGCCGCGTGGCTAACTGAGCGAGTCGCGCACCCGGCCAAAGACTCGCAACATGGTGTAGGCCTCCTCGGGTGTGAGGTCGGCGAGCATCATCTGCTCGACATCGACCCTGTGCGCTCGTGCGGCCGTGGTGAAGGCGGCGCGACCAGCCTCGGTGATCTGCGCGCTGGCGCCGCGGCCATCCTTCTCGTCGGCGATCCGTTCGACGAGGCCGCGACGCTTGAGCTCACCGATCCGGTAGGTCAGGCGCGAAGGCGAGAACACGACGCGATGCGCCAGTTCCTTCAGCCGCAGCGCGCCCTCGTCGGACTCGACGAGCGCCAACAAGATGTTGTAGTCCGCGAGTGTCAGCCCGGCAGCGCTTTTCAGCTGAGCTTCGATTCGCGCCTGGATTAGCGCCGTCGTCTCGAAGTAGACGCGCCAGGCATCCCAGCGCAGGTCAGATACGGGCAAGGAGCGTGGCAAAATCCGTCACCTCAAGCTCGTTGTCGTACAGCGTGCCGCGCAGGCCGTCGCCGCCTTCGTATCCGGCAGGCCCCATCCCCGAATCGGATTCTGCGGCGGGCTTGGCCGTAGACCCGGACTTCTTGGTCTCCAGCGGCTTGTTGGCCAGTACTCGGGCGAGCGCGCGACCGGCCGCCGAGATGCGCGTCGACAGTGCGGGAGTGCCATCGGCCTCTTCGCCCGCAATGCTGCCCCAGTCATCCGTCGCGGCGAATACTGCCGTGGGGATCGTCGCCGCCTTGGCGTAGGCGAACAGCGGGCGCATGGCGGTGTCGATGACGAGCGAGTGACGGGCGGTGCCACCCGTCGCGCCGAGTAGCACGGGCGTATCGATCAGGTCCTCGTCGTCCAGCAGGTCGAAGAAGGACTTGAAGAGGCCGGAGTAAGACGCCTTGAAGGTGGGGGTCACCGCGATCAGGGCGTGCGCGCCGGCAACAGAGTCGATCGCCTGCTGGAGTTCGTCGGAGAACGTGAAGGTCACGAGCGCCGAGGAGATCGCGCCCGCGAGGGGGCGCAGGTCGATCATGTCGACGTCGGGTTCGATGTCGAAGTGCGCAAGCTCCTTCGTGGTGGCGCGGGCGAGCCGCTCGGCAAGGCGGCGGGTCGAGGATGAGTCCGACAAGCCTGCCGAGACGACCGCGATGCGAGGTCGCGTAGGTGTCGTCGTATCAATCATGTCTGTCCTCTCAGCGGTTGGCGGGGGCGTCTGGGCCGCCGCCGGGGATCGGCTCTTCGCCGCGAGCCTTGCGCTCCACGAGGAAGGCGTGGGTGGGGGCGTCCGGCACGTCGGCCGGGCGACCAATAGCGAATTCCTTGCGCAGGACGGGAAGGACGTATTCGCCGAACATGTCCATCTGCTCAAGAACGACGTCCGTCGGAAGACCGGCGTGGTCGACGAGGAACATCTGGCGCTGGTAGTCGCCAACCCACTCGCGGAACTCCAGAGTGCGGTCGATGACCTGCTGCGGGCTACCGACGGTCAGCGGCGTCATCTTCATGAAGTCCTCCAGCGACGGGCCGTGGCCGTAGACCGGGGCGTTGTCGAAGTACGGGCGGAATTCGCGGATGGCGTCCTGCGAGTTCTTGCGCATGAAGGCGTGACCACCGAGGGCGACGTAGGCCTGGTGGGCCTTGCCGTGTCCATAGTGCTCGTAGCGCTGGCGGTAGAGGTGAACCATCTGCTGGGTGTGTTCCTTGTTCCAGAAGATGTTGTTGTGGAAGAAGCCGTCACCGTAGTAGGCGGCCTGTTCGGCGATCTGCGGGGAGCGGATCGAGCCGTGCCACACGAAGGGGGCTACCCCATCGAGCGGGCGGGGCGTCGCCGTGAAGCCCTGCAGCGGAGTTCGATACTTGCCGGACCAGTCGACGTCTTCCTCGCGCCACAGGCGGTGCAGCAGCGCGTAGTTTTCGATCGCGAGCTCGATGCCCTTACGGATGTCCTTGCCGAACCACGGGTAGACCGGGCCGGTGTTGCCGCGGCCCATGGTCAAATCGACGCGACCGTCTGCCAGGTGCTGCAGGTAGGAGTAGTCCTCGGCGAGGCGGACGGGGTCCATCGTCGTGATGAGCGTGGTGGCGGTCGAGAGAGTGATCTTCTCGGTTTGGGCCGCCAGGTAGGCCAGCAGGACCGGCGGGTTGCCGGGAGCTACGAACGGCGGGTTGTGGTGCTGGCCGGTGGCGAAGACATCGAAACCCACCTCTTCGGCGTGCTTGGCGATGCGCACCGTGTCCTTGAGTCGCTGCGCGTCGGTGGGCGTCTTGCCGGTGGTCGGGTCGGTCGTGACGTCACCGATGGTGAAAATTCCGAATTCCATGTCCACCCTCTCTATTGTGCTTCAAATTTGAACTATCTACGCCAACTGGAAGCATGCCAGATCTATTCCCGGACGTCTAGCGGCGTGGTCAGCTACACACCTATCAGGCCCGCACCAGCCTCAGTTGTCAACATTGGGGGCGTAGATGGCGACGCTCCAGCCCGCTCCCGAAGGGATGCGAGTAGGGGCAAGATCCAGGTCGCCAGCGGGAAAATCTAGCCCCTGGGCCAGGACTTGCGCCTCCCCCTTTTTTCTCGCAGCGCACATCGAAACTGTTGCCGCCGATATCCACGGTCGCAACACCGCCCACCCCGTGACAGGTCGCTACAACACTGACGCCCGTGAACTCAGCGGCGCCATCGAAGCGCACCGTAATGCCGTCAGCGCCCGCACCCGCAGCGAGCATTCCGCCACCGACCGTTTCCACAAACCCCTCGGTGATGGCGGCGGCCTCGCTCACACGCTCACCCGCCTCCCCCTCGCCCGAGCACGCCGCCACCAATAGAGCAACAACAGCCAGCGCACCCGCGTACCATCGGCGATTCTTCGACATTTGCCCCCCGACCCTTCAGTTGAGCGTTTCCCACATCCTACTCCCGGAGTTTCTGTCCGGCGAGACACGAAAGAACGACGCTATATCTATTGACTATCGATTGATATCTATCGATACTCGATGTATGGATACCTCGTTTACACCGCCGAGCGCTCTAGCGGCACGGCTGCTCTTTGCCGGTCTCGCCATGTTGTTCCTTGGCTGCCTCATCCTCCAGGCGTTGTTTCTTCCGCTGCTCGCTGCCGAGGCTGCTCGCGAAGCTCCGGAGGTGGCGTACCTGCGCTACCCGATCCTCGTCGTCGCGATTCTGACGGTTGGCTGCATCGAGGTCGTCATCGCGGCTACCGCCGTCCTGCTGGTCAAAACTCGTCGACGTGTGATCTTTCGAAGCGATGCGCTGCGGTGGGTCACCGTCATGAGCGCTGCGTCGTTTGTAGCCTCCGGACTGTGCGTCGCCACCTTCGCCTACCTCGCGCTCGGCCCTCAAGTATTGCCACCCCCGGTGATGCTCGTGCTTGTCGGGACGGCCGTCGCGGCGGCGTGCGTGGGCCTGATCCTCGTCGTGTTGAAATCACTGCTGTCTGCGGCCGTGTTCTTGACCGACGAGCTTGCGGGGGTGGTCTAGATGGCGATCACCGTTCGACTTGATATCTTGCTCGCAGAGCGCGGGCTGAGCGTCGGTGAGGCCGCCGACCTTATTGGTATTACTCCGGCAAACCTGGCCGTGTTGAAAAATGGTCGAGCTAAGGCCATCCGGTTCTCTACGCTTGAGGCCATTTGCCGCGTACTGCAATGCCAGCCAGGGGACGTGCTGGAATATCACGATTCGTGAGCTGCATGGAACAATGGGGGCCATGACGACACGCGACAACGATCAACCCACAACCCCTGCAACGTATCCGGCACCCAGCGCCCCGGATCGAGTCAGCGCAGACGGGCTGGAGGCCCGGTGGGGCGAGAGCTGGGAGACGGACGGCACCTATCATTTTGACCGCAGCGCGAGCCGCAACGAGGTCTTCTCGATCGATACCCCGCCCCCGACGGTCTCCGGGTCACTGCACGTCGGCCACGTCTTTTCCTACACTCACACTGACGTCGTTGCGCGCTACCAGCGCATGCGCGGTAAGTCCGTGTTTTACCCCATGGGATGGGACGACAATGGACTGCCGACCGAACGTCGCGTCCAGAACTATTACGGGGTGCGCTGTGAACCGGCGCTGCCCTACGAGCCCGATTTCACTCCCCCGCACGACGGCGGCGAGGGCAAGTCGATCAAGGCCGCCGACCAGCAACCGATTTCGCGCCGAAACTTCATCGAGCTATGTGAGCGCCTGACGGAAGAAGACGAGCGCCAGTTCGAACACCTGTGGCGTTATCTGGGGCTATCGGTTGATTGGCGCCACACGTATCAAACCATCGGGCACGATGCCCAGCAGGTCGCCCAAACGGCATTCCTGCGCAACCTTGCGCGCGGCGAGGCCTACCAGGCCGCGGCGCCCGGGCTGTGGGATGTCACGTTCCAGACGGCCGTGGCGCAAGCTGAGCTGGAGGCGCGCGAGTACCCCGGCCACTATCACCTCATCTCCTTCCACACTCCCGGCGGTGAGCGCGTCACGATCGATACGACTCGCCCCGAGCTCCTGCCGGCCTGTGTCGCACTGATTGCCCACCCCGATGACGAGCGGTACCAGCACCTGTTTGGCACGACCGTGACCTCCCCCGTCTTCGGCGTCGAACTCCCCGTCCTGGCGCACGCGGCCGCCGAAATGGACAAGGGTGAGGGCATCGCCATGTGCTGTACCTTCGGCGATCTCACCGACGTGCAGTGGTGGCGCGAGCTCGACCTGCCGATGCGCGCGATCCTCGGCCACAATGGCCGAATCCTTCCCGATACCCCCGAGTGGATCACCACCGATGCCGGCCGTGCACTGTATGAGGAGATGGCTGGAAAGACGACGTTCAGTGCACGCAAGGCCGTCGTCGAGGCACTGACCGAATCCGGCGATCTCATCGGCGAGCCGCGCCCCACCAAGCGCATGACGAACTTCTTCGAAAAGGGCGACAAGCCCCTGGAGATTGTTCCCTCTCGCCAGTGGTACATCCGCAACGGCGGGCGCGACGCCACCACCCACGGCGGCGTGGACCTGCGCGACGCGCTCCTGAAGCGCGGCGTCGACCTCGACTTCCATCCCGCGTTCATGCGGGTGCGGTATGAAAACTGGGTCAACGGCCTGAACACCGACTGGCTCATTTCCCGCCAGCGCTTCTTCGGGGTGCCGATCCCCGTGTGGTACGCCGTCGGAGACGATGGCGAGGTCAACTACGACGAGGTCATCGCCCCGCCGGAAGACTCGCTCCCGATCGACCCGTCGATCGATGTCCCGCCGGGCTTCCGCGAGGATCAGCGCGGCGAGCCGGGTGGCTTCGTCGGCGAGGTTGACATTATGGACACCTGGGCGACGTCCTCCCTCACCCCTCAGATCGCCGGCGGCTGGCTGCGCGATGAAGATCTGTTTGAGCGCGTCTACCCGATGGATATTCGCCCCCAGGGCCAGGACATCATTCGCACGTGGCTGTTTTCCACGATCGTGCGCGCCCATCATGAATTCGACGCGCTGCCGTGGCGTGCCGCGACGGTTTCGGGCTGGATCCTGGATCCCGACCGCAAGAAGATGAGTAAGTCGAAGGGCAATGTCGTCACGCCCATGGGCCTCCTTGAACAATACGGCTCGGACGCGGTGCGCTACTGGGCGGCCTCGGCCCGCCTCGGGGCGGATGCGGCATTCGAAGAAAAGCAGATGAAGATCGGCCGCCGCCTCGCGATCAAGATCCTGAATGCCTCGAAGTTCGCCCTGACGATGTCCGGCGGCGACATCACTGTCGACCCGGCAGCCGTGACGCAGCCGATCGATCGTGCGATGCTCGCCGAGCTGGCACGGGTCGTGGACGTTGCCTCGGAGTCCTTCGACAAGCTCGATCACACGCGCGCCCTGGAAACCACCGAGACGTTCTTCTGGACGTTCTGCGATGACTATCTCGAGCTCGTCAAGGACCGCGCCTACGACTCCGAAGGCACCGGTGATCCGGCCGCTGTCGCCTCGGCGCGCACCGCCCTCGTCATCGCCGTCGATACGTTGCTCCGCCTGTTCGCGCCCTTCGTGCCATTTGCTACCGAAGAGGTGTGGAGCTGGTGGCGCGAAGGCAGCGTGCACCTGGCCGCCTGGCCGAAGGCTGAAGAGATTCGCACCGCCGCTGGTACCTCCGCCGATCCGGCGATCTTGCCGATCACGGGCGAAGTCCTCGCCCAGCTGCGAAAAACGAAGTCGGAGGCGAAGGTCTCACAGCGCACGACGATCGCACACGCGACCGTCGAGGTTCCCCGCGGTAGCGCCGATCTCGTCACCGCGGCACTCAGCGACGTGCGAGCGGCAGGCCGGATGCGCGGCGACCTCACCGTGCTCGAGGCCGATGTCGAAACTGCTCGCGTGAGCGAACACGAACTGGACGAACCCCCGGTAAAGGAGAAGAAGGCATGACCGCCACCACCCCGCGGGAGTTCACGAACCCGCTGCTCGTTGAGCTCAACGACAAGATGACCATCCCGCACCTGCTCGCCGAGCGAGTGCGCCGCTACCCAAACCACACGCTCGTCGAGCGCAAGGTGGCACTGGGGTCCAGCTGGCAGAAGGTGACATCGCGAGCGTTTTCCGATCACGTCCACGAAGTTGCCAAGGGCCTGATCGGCCTCGGAGTCGAGCCCGGTGACCGGTTCGGAATCATGGCGCATACGAGTTACGACTGGATGCTGCTCGATTTCGCGATCGCCCACGCCGGTGCAGTCTCGGTGCCGATCTACGAAACGAGCTCCGGTGAGCAGATCGAGTGGATCGTGACCGACTCGGGAACGACGAACGTCGTGACCGAAACGCACGCCATGGCAGACCTGGTGCGTTCGGCCGCGCCGGACCTGCAGCACGTGTTCTCCCTGGATCGCAACGGGATCTCGGACATCATCAATGCCGGAAAGAACGTGCCCGACAGCGCGGTCGAGGAGCGGGCGCGGGGCGTCGCTGCCGATGACCTCATGACCATTATCTACACCTCGGGCACGACGGGACGTCCCAAGGGCGTGGAGCTCACTCACCAAAACATGGTGGGCCTGGCCCAAAACGGCCGCGAGTGGATGCCCGAGCTTTTGCATGGCAAGAACTCGCGCGTCCTGCTCTTCCTCCCGCTCGCCCACGTTTTTGCCCGCTTCATCCAGCTTCTTCCGGTATCCGCCGAGGGCGTCGTCGGCCACTCCCCCGACACCAAGAACCTGTTGGAGGACATTGCCTCCTTCAAACCCTGGTACGTCCTTGCAGTGCCGCGCGTCTTTGAAAAGATCTACAACGCGGCCGATGCCAAGGCGGGATCGGGCGCGAAGCTCAAGATGTTCCGGTGGGCCGCGAAGGTCGCGATCGAGTATTCCCGCGCACTGGAAACTGATGAAGGCCCGTCGGCAGCCCTAAAGGCGCAGCACAAGATTGCTGACCGGCTCGTGCACCGCAAGATTATGGATCTGTTTGGTGGCGCGAAATACGCCGTCTCTGGCGGCGGTCCGCTCGGCGAGCGCCTGGGCCACTTCTTCCGCGGCATCGGGTTGCAGATCTTGGAAGGCTACGGCCTGACGGAGACGGCAGCGCCGCTATCGGTCAACACTCCTGCCGTCAACAAGATCGGGACTGTCGGCCCGCCGATTTCCGGCGTGACGGTCCGCGTCGATGAGGAGGGTGAGATCCAGGTCAAGGGGCCCTGGGTCTTCAAGAACTACCACAACAACCCCGAGGCGACCGCAGATGCGTTTGTCGACGGCTGGTTCCACACCGGCGACGTGGGCTCGATCGATGAAGACGGTTACGTCAAGATCACAGGGCGCCGCAAGGAACTGATCGTGACTGCGGGCGGCAAGAATGTTGCCCCGACGGTGCTAGAAGACCGGTTGCGCGGACACCCCCTCGTCAGCCAGGTCGTGGTGGTTGGCGAAGGCAAACCGTTCATTGGCGCTCTTGTCACCCTCGATGCGGAGATGCTGCCCGGTTGGCTAAAGAATCACGGGATGCCGCAGATGAGCGTTGAGCAGGCCGCACGCGACCCACAGGTCATCGCGGCCATTGACCGTGCGGTCGAACGCGCGAATAAGGCCGTTTCGCGGGCTGAATCGATCCGCAAGTTCACGGTGCTCGACACGGACTTCACCGAGGCCAACGGTCTTTTGACTCCGTCGCTCAAGATCAAGCGCGGCCCCATCGCTGAAGCATTCTCCAGGGAGATCGAAGCACTCTACGGCTAAGACTCAGTGCAGCTGAGACATCAGCTCCAAACGCAAAACCTCACCTCTCGCGCCCGTGTGCGCGACGAGCGTGAGGTTTTCGCGATGTCGGGACTCTGCTGGGTGGATACTCAGCCGAGCCTGGTCATTCTCAGACTCATCGCAGCGTCACGGTCATGTCGATGCCCGACCATATGCCCTGATCATTCACAACAGGTGCTATTCACCACGGGCGATGGCGCTGTGGTGGCGGATAACCTCGCGGATAACAAAGTTCAAGAACTTCTCGGAGAAATCGGGGTCGAGACCGGACTCATCGGCAAGTGCCCGCAGCCGAGCAATCTGACGGGCTTCGCGGTCCGGATCAGCCGGCGGAAGGTTCGTGCGGGCTTTGAGCTCGCCGACTTTCTTTGTGCACCGAAAACGTTCGGCGAGCATGTGAATGAGCGCCGCATCGATGTTGTCAATGGTGTGGCGGTATGCGAGCAGTTCGGCGGGAATGTCATCCGGCTCGGGGCTCGCGTGCGGCGAGAGCGAGGTGTCCTTCGTGCTCATGACTCGAGCCTAGCGGCCCGCGATGCCCTCACGGGAGCACGTGTCCACTGACTAGGACAGGGCGGCTACGCTTATGCGGACTTACTGCGGTCCTTCGCGCTCGTCACGAGCGTAACGGGAGCGCCATCCTCGACGGCTTCCTTCGTCACGACGACCTTGACAACGTCATCGCGGCTTGGCACATCGAACATGACGTCGCGCAGCGTTTCTTCCATGATGGCGCGCAGGCCGCGCGCCCCCGTACCCTGCGCGATGGCTTTGTTCGCAACGGCGCGAATGGCGTCGTCGGTGTACTCGAGTTCAACTCCGTCGAGGTCGAGGATCTTCTTGTACTGCTTGAGCATCGCGTTCTTCGGCTCGGTAAGGATCCGCACGAGGGATTCCTCATCGAGCTCCTCCACGGCCGTGATGACGGGCAGGCGGCCGATGAACTCGGGGATCATACCGTACTTGTGGAAGTCCTCGGGGCGCGCCTCGCGGAAGATGTCGAGGCTGCGGTTGGTGTCCTGCAGCTGGGCGCCGAACCCGATTCCCCGCTTGCCGACGCGCTGCCGGATGAGGTCATCCAGCCCCGCAAAGGCGCCCGCGACGATGAACAAGATATTGGAGGTGTCGATGTGCAAGAACTGCTGGTGGGGATGCTTTCGCCCACCCTGCGGCGGGACCGCGGCCTCGGTGCCTTCGATGATCTTCAGCAGCGCCTGCTGCACGCCTTCGCCCGAGACATCGCGGGTGATCGAGGAGTTTTCTGCCTTGCGGGCAATCTTGTCGATCTCGTCGATGTAGATGATGCCGCGTTGGGCGCGTTCGATATCGTCGCCAGCGGCCTGAATGAGTTTGAGGAGGATGTTCTCAACGTCCTCGCCGACGTAGCCCGCTTCGGTCAGGGCCGTCGCATCAGCGATAGCGAAGGGGACATCGAGCATCCGGGCGAGGGTCTGCGCAAGGTAGGTTTTACCCGTTCCCGTCGGACCGATGAGAAGGATGTTGGATTTGGCGATCTCGACGTCGTCGTCGGATTCGGCGGGGCTCCGCATCCGCTTGTAGTGGTTATAGACCGCGACTGCGAGCGCGCGCTTGGCTTCGTCTTGGCCAATCACGTATTCGGATAGGAACGAGAAGATTTCACGGGGCGTGGGAAGCTCACCGGTTGCGCTGGTTTCGGTCTCATCGACGAGTTGTTCCTCGATGATCTCGACACACAGCTCGACGCACTCATCGCAGATGTAGACACCTGGACCACCGATAAGTTTGCGCACCTGCTTTTGGCTCTTGGCACAAAACGAGCACTTCAGCATGTCTGTCCCGTCAGCCATGGGCTTCACGTCCTTTCGGCGGTCAATCTCGTCTCTCCACCTTGTCACACCCTACCGACAGAGCCGGTGTGGCGCGCCGTCATTTTCTGGCTATGACGGCGCGCCACCCGGATCTGTGGAGTTAGGAGGCCGGGAGTTCGGGCGCCTTACGGGACTCCAGGACCTGGTCCACGAGCCCGTATGCGAGGGCCTGCTGGGCTGTGAGGATCTTGTCGCGCTCGATGTCGTGACGGATGTCCTCGGCGCTGCGTCCGGAGTGCTTGGCGAGGGTCTCCTCGAGCCAGGACCGCATCCGCTCGACTTCGTCGGCGATGATCTCGATGTCCGAGGCCTGGCCGTGTGCGCCTTCCATCGCGGGCTGGTGGATGAGCACGCGGGCGTTGGGCAGGGCAAGCCGCTTTCCGGGCGAGCCGGCAGCCAGCAGCACGGCAGCGGCAGAGGCCGCTTGGCCGAGGCAGACGGTCTGGATCTGCGGGCGGATGTACTGCATCGTGTCGTAGATCGCCGTCATCGCGGTAAAGGACCCGCCCGGCGAGTTGATGTACATCGTGATGAGGCCATCGGGATCCTGGGATTCGAGGACGAGCAGCTGGGCCATCACGTCATCGGCGGATGCGTCGTCGACCTGGACACCAAGGAAGATGATGCGGTCTTCAAACAGCTTGCCGTAGGGATCCTGGCGACGGTAACCGTAGGCGGTGCGCTCTTCGAACTGCGGCAGCACGTAGCGATTATCGGCGATGACGGGGGCGGCGCCGCCGGGCAGGCCCGCGGTGCGCTTGGCGTGGTACGAAAAATCCATCGGTAGTCTCCTTACTTGCCCGTCATGCCACCGGAGCCGGTGACCGAGGCGGAATGGGCGACGACGTGGTCGATGAAGCCGTATTCGAGCGCTTCGTGCGCGGTAAACCACTTGTCGCGGTCAGCGTCGTCCAGAATCTGCTCAACGGTCTTGCCGGTTTGCTCGGCGGTGATCTGAGCGAGGGTGCGCTTCATGTGCAAGATGAGCTGGGCGTTGATC
Organism: Bowdeniella nasicola; assembly: GCF_900107735.1. Lineage (GTDB taxonomy): Bacteria > Actinomycetota > Actinomycetes > Actinomycetales > Actinomycetaceae > Bowdeniella > Bowdeniella massiliensis. Next base: position 34,501 of record NZ_FNQV01000012.1, read on the forward strand.
CGAATATCGGAGGCCGTGCCGCCAACCCCGCCGGAGGGCTGGTGCATGAGGATGCGCGCGTGCGGGGTGGCGTATCGCTTGCCCGGGGTGCCAGAGGACAGGAGGAACTGCCCCATCGAGGCGGCTAGCCCCGTGGCAACCGTAGCGACGTCGGGCTGGATGTAGGTCATCGTGTCGTAGATGGCCATACCTGCCGTAATCGAACCGCCCGGGGAGTTGATGTAGAGGTAGATATCCGATTCCGGATCCTCGGCGGCGAGCAGCAACATCTGGGCGCAGATGGCGTTCGCGTTCTCATCGCGCACTTCGCTGCCGAGCCAAATGATGCGCTCTTTGAGTAGGCGGTTATAGATGTGATCGTTCAGGGCCGCATTGGCGAGGTCACCTTTACTCAACATTCCTCCTAGGCGGGTAGGGCCTTAGCAATGATTGGAGACTATCGCGAAGTCTTGACGCGCTCCGATTCGGTGGCGGTCTTTTCGCTGTCGGCGCAGGTTGCAGGAGCGGGCGACGATTCTCGTCGCGAGATGGCGAGAGGGCGGGCCCAGACAATTCCTGGGCCCGCCCTACGCGCTATGAGTTGTAGCGACGTTACTTCTCGTCGGTCTCCTCGGCAGAGTCCGCGGAGTCCGCTGACTCGGCAGACTCGGCAGACTCGGCAGATTCTTCGCTGGCGTCGTCGTTGCCAAGGAAGGCGGACAGGTCGAGCTCGTTGCCGTCCTCGTCCTTGACGGTAACCTCCTTGAGCGCGGCGATCAGCGACTTGTTGCGGCGAATTTCCGCCATGAACGCGGGGATCTGGCCGGATTCGGCGGCACCAGAGAAGAACTGGTTCGGGTCGATGCCGTACTGCTGCGCGGTCATCATCATGAACTCGATGAGCTCGTTCTGCTCGACGCCGACCTCGTGCTTCTCGGCTAGGGCATCCAGCAAGAGCTGGTCGCGCAGCGCATTTTCGATGTCGGGGCGGATTTCCTTGCCGTGCTCATCGTCGGCGTCCTTGCCCTCCTGGGCGAGGTGCTCGGCGATCTCGGCGTCGATGACACCTTCGGGCAGCGGGAATTCGACCGTCTCACGCAGGTGATCGAGCAGCTTATCGCGGGCCGCAAGCGCCTGCGCCGAAGCGGCATCCTTCTCGGCCTGCACGCGCAGGTCCTCGCGCAGCTCGTCGATCGTGTCGAATTCGGAGGCGAGCTCCGCAAACTCATCGTCAGCCTCGGGAAGGTCGCGCTCCTTGACCGCGGTGGCAGTAATCGTGCAGGAGGCTTCCTCGCCGGCGTGTTCGCCACCGAGCAGTTTGGTGGTGAAGGACTTCTCTTCGTTGGCTTCGGCACCGATGAGAGCCTCGTCCATACCTTCGAGCATGGAACCGGAACCGACCTCATAGGAAACGCCGGAGACCGAGTCGATCTCTTCGCCATCGATTTCGGCCTTGAGGTCGATCGTGACGAAGTCGCCGTCCTGAATGGCGCGATCGACGCCCACGAGGGAGCCGAAGCGCTGACGCAGTTCGGTCAGCTTTTCTTCCACGTCGTCATCGCTAACGGACGCGTTGTCGACGCTGAGTTCGACGTCGGACAGATCCGGGAAGACGATTTCGGGACGGACATCGACTTCAGCCGTGAAGATCAGGTTTCCACCGAGTTCGCCAGTGGCGTTCGGAATCTCGGTCACGTCGATCGTGGGCTGAGAAAGTACTGCGAGGTTCTGCTCGGTGACAGCGTCACGGTAGAGCTGAGGCAGGACCTCGTTGACGGCCTGCTCCAGAACGAGGCCGCGGCCAACGCGCTGATCGATGATCTGCTTAGGAGCCTTGCCCTTGCGGAAGCCCGGGATGTTGATCTGGCTGGCGACCTCACGGTAAGCCTTGTCGATGGCCGGCGCGATTTCCTCATACGGGGTTTCCACCGTCAGCTTCACGCGGGTGGGTTCAAGATTCTCGACTTCGGTCTTCACAGCCTTTGGGCTCCAATGTTGGGGATCGGGACTAAATGAAATTGGAGCGGATGACGGGAATCGAACCCGCACCATCTGCTTGGAAGGCAGAGGCTCTACCATTGAGCTACATCCGCACGCCGCTATATCCGTAGGTGAAACAGCGGTGCGGAAATACTCTACCGGTAACGCCCGCCTTCCGTCGAACCGCACTCGTCATCGGCGCTGTGGCGCTGCACACCTCCGTGCTGACGGTTAGCGCACGCCGCTCGCCTACTGATAATGTGGCGAATCGAGTCACGGGGTGTAGCGCAGCTTGGTAGCGCACCTGCTTTGGGAGCAGGGGGTCGCAGGTTCAAATCCTGTCACCCCGACTTTTTTCTTTCACCATTGGGCGCCAGTTCCACGGTAAGCAGTGCCGTGCCAGGCAAGCACCAGAAGTTCGGGGTAGCATCCATACACAGCAGCGCGGGTAAGCCACACTGCTAGATTCCGGATTCTTGCGGGACGCGAGATTGGGGTGCCGATGACGACTCAGAAGCGAATCAGGTTACTACTTGCAGGTAGCGCAATGGGCCTGTCGGCGTGCCTTATTGGTTGCGGGAACTCCCCCTCCGGCACGGCTCAAGACGTGTTAGGCGCGGCGGAGAGAATTGAAACGACTCCCCCTCCGTCAGAGCCCGAATACACCGTTGTCGACAGCGGATTCTCCCCGTTTGATTGGTCCGCAGACGCCTTTGTCATCGTCGAGGCATCAGATTCGCCCGCCACGGTCGGCCCGATTGTGAGCGTCATGGTCGCTTTCGATGGCGCCGATGGCAATGAGCTCGCTCGCGATACTTCGCAGGACGTGTTCGATTGGCCGGGGCAACGCAGGGTGCTTACGCACTCTGCCATCATTGACAGCGAAGAAGCCGTCGTCTCTATTCGCAGCGCCATTGGGATGGTCGCGCTTCCGAGCGGGGGAACCAGCACCCCCAATCGAGCCGTTCACCGTTGACGATGTCACCGTGGACGATGGCTATGTAAAATTCGGCGACCTCAGCTTCACGAGCCCCCTCGAAGAAACGACGAAGCTGACGTTCGGATTCGTCTGTCGCAACGCCGACGGCAAGATTGTGGGCGGGAGATCGAGCGGCCCGACCGGAGGTGAGTTTGCCCCGAATGTCGCCACTACGATCGAAACCCCACGTATCCGGGTCCCCGAACCCGTGACGTCCTGCGACGTCTTCCCCGCTTATTGAGATCTCCGCGCAGCCAAGCACCGCCGCAAGCGTCACCGCTTAGGGCAACTGACGCGATCCCATAACAAAGCGGCGGGCCAGATCCTTGCATGGATCTGGCCCGCCGCTTGTAGTGAGGTCTATTCGTCGATGAGAATGCCCTGCTTGTATGCCTTCGCGAGGCGACGCGGCACCTTCATCTCACGGCCCTGGACGCGGATGGTCACGAGCTCGGTGAGCTGAGCCTTCCACTGGGACCGGCGAGAGCGGGTGTTGCTGCGGGACATCTTGCGCTTCGGAACTGCCATGTGCCCTGCCGCTCCTTTCCATTTCGTTGATCAAAAGCCGTTGAATAGCTTGCCACGGATCCGGGGGTAAATGCTACCTCGGACGCCGCAAACTGCTGCGAGATCGGCCACAGGCCGTCGGGCAACCTGTCAAGGTTACCACGTCAGCCCTGCCGGGCCTTGAAGTTGGGGTGGCGCTTGTTGATGACGTAGACCTTGCCCCGCCGCTTCACGACGATGGCGCCATCCTTCTTCTTCAGCGCCTTCAAGGAGGCTCGAACCTTCATCGCGGCCTACTTCTTGCCGTAGCGGCGGTTAAACTTCTCCACGCGGCCGGCGGTATCCAGCACGCGCTGCTTGCCGGTGTAGAACGGGTGGGAGGCGGAGGAGACGTCGACGTCGATGACCGGGTAGGTGGCCCCGTCTTCCCATTCGATTGTTTTCTCGCTGGTCATCGTCGAGCGGGTGAGGAAGGCGAAGTTTGCGCTGTTATCGCGGAAGACGACGCTGTGGTAGGTGGGGTGAATATCGGGTTTCATTGCGGGCTCCTTACCAGCTTGATTTCGTGACGCCGGGCAGCTCGCCGCGCAGTGCCATCTCGCGGAAGCGCACGCGCGACAGGCCAAAGCGTCGCAGGTGGCCGCGGGGCCGGCCATCGGCTGCGTCGCGGTTGCGCACGCGCGTAGGTGAGGCATCGCGCGGCAGCTTGTGCAGCGCGGCCATGGCGGCCTCGCGCTCTGCGGCGCTCAGGTGGGGGTTGACCGAGGCTTTCTTCAGCTCGGCACGCCGTGCGGCGTAGCGCGCGGCGGTTTTGCGGCGCTGCTCGTATTTCGCAATCTTGGACGTCTTTGCCATTAGCGCTCCTCGCGGAAGTCGACGTGACGACGCACGCGCGGGTCATACTTTTTCACCACGAGGCGATCGGGGGTGTTACGCCGCGACTTCGTCGTGATGTAGGTAAAGCCCGTTCCGGCGGTGGACTTCAGCTTGATCTTGGGGCGGAGGTCGGTTTTCTTTGCCATGTCTCTCCTTTAGAGTTTCTCGCCGCGCGCGATGATCTCGGCTACGACGGCGTCGATCCCGCGCTTGTCGATCGTCTTGATGCCGGCCGTCGAGACGCGCAGCGTGACGCGGCGACCGAGCGAGGGAACGAGGTAGGTCTTTTTCTGGATGTTGGGGTTGAAGCGGCGTGAGGTGCGGCGGTGGGAGTGGGAGACTCGCTTGCCGAAGGCGGGTCGCTTGCCGGTGACTTGGCAGTGTGCAGACATGCGCTCCAGATTAGATGTTGAGAATCATTATCGTCAAGCGTAGGATGCGCAACATGCCTCACACTCCCCTGTCGCTGCTCGCGACCATCGACCCCGTGCTGCGCGACTGCGCTGCCTTTGACCTCGTCGTGAGTGAGCCGGCGACCTACGCGCTCATTCACTCCATCTCCGAAGACCTCACCCAGGCTCGGCACCTGGTGCTCGGCGAGCAGGGCGTCGTCGAGGACTATTGGACAGAGCTCAATCCGGGGTGTTTTGGCTGCGCGGTAGCGGCCGATGCGATCGAGGCGCTGGCGGCGCTGCTCGCCACGGGCATGGCGCGGCAAGTCGCCTACTTCGCGCCACTGGGCTTTGACCCGATGCCGCTCGCGCGCACGATTGACCAAGCCGTGGGCGAGGGCGCGCTCGCGGCCCGGCTGGCGAGCGTCGGCGCGATCGTCGACACCCGGGCGAGCGTGGCGGAACTACTGGAGCCGCTCACCCTTTCCGAGCGCAACATCCCGAGCGATGCTCCCGAGCGCAGCGTCGGCGAGGCGCTGCTCGCCCAGCTGTCCTACGCCGACCTCATCATCGCGCACGGTGGCGACGGCGCGGGTGGCGAGCTCGTCGAACACCTGCGGGCGCACGACACGCTGCTCACCGAGGATCTGCACGGCGGGGCCGTTCACCCGCTCGTCTTTGGCGGCGAGCACGACGCGCTCGCGGCGTTTGGGCGCGTCGATCCCATTGCCATCCAGCCGTGGGGCGGGCCGAGCGAGCACGGCACGTGGACGCTCGATCTGCATTCGCCGCGCCCCTTCCACCCCGCACGGCTGCTCGAGAACATCGAGCTGCTGGGTACCGGCGAGCTCGTGCACCGTGGGCGGTTTTGGGTGCCAAGCCGGCCCGATGCGGTGTGCAGCTGGGACGGCGCCGGCGGCCAGGTCAGCGTCGGGATCGCGGGCATGCGCGGCGGCCACCGGCAGGCCAGTACGCGCCTGGTGGTGACCGGGCGCGGCAGCGAACGCGAGCGGCTGATGCGCGCGTTTGCCGACAGCCTGCTGACGGAGGAGGAGCTGGCGCGCGAGCCGGAAAGCTGGCTCGGCGAGGATGCGCTGGAGCCCTGGCTCGGCGCCGCGAGCTAACGCTTCGCTACCCTGGGGGCATGGCTGACTTCACGCTCGCGCGCGGCACGACTGCCCACGCTGAGCTCGAGATCTCGCGCTCGCGGTTCTTGGGTTACGCGCGCCGGATCGATTCGGAGGCGGCCGCCCGCGCCTTTTTCAGCGAGATTCGTGGGGAGTTTCCCGACGCCCGCCACCACTGCACGGCGTTGACGGTGCGTGCCGGGGTCAATCCGATCGAACGCTCCTCCGATGATGGCGAACCGTCGGGCACCGCCGGGATGCCGATGCTCGCCGCGCTGCGCGGCTCGGGGCTGATCGATACGGCCCTCGTCGTCGTGCGCTACTTCGGCGGCATCAAGCTCGGCACCGGCGGACTGGTGCGCGCCTATACCGATGCGGCGCTCGCGACGCTGCAGGCCGCGAGAGTCGTGGAGCTGAAAGCGATCCCGGCCTGGGAGCTGACCGTCGACGCGGCGGACGCCGGGCGGCTGCATGCCGGCTTCGAAGGGCACGGAATCACCGTCGCTGACGTCGTCTACGGCAGCGATCCGCAGCGCCCCGCCGAAGCCTTATTCACGCTCACGCACCCCGATGAAGACGCCTTTGCCGCCCAGCTCGCCGCGCTCACGCTCGGTGAAGGTAAGCCGCGGCGCATTTCCGACCGCATTGTGGAGGTTGCCCAATGATCTGGCTCACGAACGTGCTGCTGTTGCCGGCTATTTTTGTCACGACGACGATCGCGTGGGCAACGACCCAGAAGGATCGCGCGGCTGGCGACTATCGGGCGGTGATCGCCCTTGTCGTTGGCGCCCTGGTGTGGGCCGGCGGTATTGCATTCACCGTCGTCGCAGAAAACCCCAACGCCGTCCTGCCGGGCGGATTTGTCCTCGCGGGGGTGGCGCTCGCCTGCCTCACCTACCTCGCCCTGCCGCGGCCCCAGCTTGCGGTGCGTGAGGCACCGGCGACATCGTCGCCGGGGGTGCTAGCCGAGGGCATGGCCCAGGCGGGTCGACCCGCGCTCATCCTTGGGTGGGCGTCTGTCGCGCTCTTGGCGGCGGTGATCATCATGCTCGTCGTCATCGATTCGTCGATGTGGTGGTTCGCGCTGCTGCTGGCGCTCTTCGCACTCCTCATCCCGCTGTTTTTGCAGCCGTGGCGGATCCTTGTGACGGGACGTGACGTTCAGCTGCGCACGCAGATCCCGTTCATTCAGCGGCAATACCCGCTGACCGAGATTGTGCGTGCCGAGGTTAGTCAGGTCGATCCGTTTGGCGAATTCGGCGGCTTTGGCTACCGCGCGAACCTGTCCGGCGAGCGCGGCGTCGTGCTGAAAAAGGGCCCGGCGCTGCGATTGCACCTTGCGGGTGAGCGCACGTTCGTGGCGACGACGGATGACGCCGCGCCGCTCGCGAACGCCGTCAATGAGGTAATCAATTCCTCGCAGAGCGGACCGGACGCGCCATTGCCCTCACATTAGCGCTACACTGGCGACAGTTACGCCCACCGAGTCGATAAGGAGCAGCCATGGCCCATCTGCCACGTATCGCTGCTCGCTCGGGGTGGGTTCGGGAAGCTTGCGGGCTCCCGTGTTGTTGCTGTCTGTAGGGCGTTGGACCCTGCTTTGCGTCACCGCGCGCCGCACGTGGTTGACGTGTCCAGCGTTCCCTCGATGACCGGCACTGTTCGTCACCACCGCACACTTTTTGGAGTTCCCATGGCTATTGCCGCAAATGTTTCTGATCTCGCCGGCCGCACCCCGCTCGTGCGCATTAACCGGCTCACTCCTGGCGACGCCGAGGTCGTTGCCAAACTCGAATACTTCAACCCCGCCAATTCGGTCAAGGACCGCATCGGCGTCGCGATCGTCGATGCTGCCGAGGCCTCGGGCGAACTGCCCGCGGGTGGCACCATCGTCGAGGCGACAAGCGGCAACACCGGCATTGCGCTCGCGATGGTCGGCGCGGCGCGCGGTTATCACGTCGTGCTCACGATGCCGGAATCGATGAGCAAGGAGCGGCGCGTGCTGCTGCGGGCCTACGGCGCCGAGCTCGTCCTCACCCCCGCCGCGGAGGGGATGCGCGGCGCCGTTGAGGCCGCCGAGAAGATCGTCGCCGAACGCGATGGCGCCGTCTTGGCCCGCCAGTTCGCTAATGCCGCAAACCCGGCGATCCACCGCGCGACGACGGCCGAGGAAATCTGGGCGGACACCGATGGGCAGGTCGACGTTTTCGTTGCGGGAATTGGCACCGGCGGCACGCTCACGGGAGCCGGCGGGCGCCTGAAGGAGCTCAACCCGAACCTGCACCTCGTCGGCGTGGAGCCGGCGGAATCGCCGCTGCTGACCGAGGGTAGTGCCGGCCCGCACAAGATCCAGGGCATCGGCGCGAACTTCGTGCCCGAGGTGCTCGATACCGACCTGTATGACGAGGTCATCGCGATCACCGGCGAGGAGGCGCTTGCCACGGCCCGTAAGGCCGCGAGCCAGGAGGGCCTGCTCGTCGGGATCTCGGCTGGTGCCGCGCTCGCAGCGGCCGCGAAGCTCGCCACGCGCGAGGAGTTCGCGGGCAAGCGCATCGTCGTCATCCTGCCGGACCTCGGTGAACGCTACCTGTCGACCGCCCTGTTTGAGGGGCTGGTCGACTAGCCATGACTCACGAGTCGGTGAGCCTGACAACGCTCATGAAGGAGGACCTGCAGGCGGCCCGCAATTCCGATCCGGCCGCCCGCACCATGGTCGAGGTCGCGCTCGCCTACCCGGGTGTCCACGCGGTGTGGGGCCACCGCGTGGCGCACCACCTGTGGGGGCGCGGCCACAAACTCATTGCGCGGCTGTTCTCCCAGCTGATGCGCGCGCTCACCGGGATTGAAATCCATCCCGGTGCGCGTATCGGCCGGCGGTTTTTCATCGACCACGGCATGGGGGTCGTCATCGGCCAAACGGCCGAGGTCGGGGATGACTGCGTGCTGTTTCACGGCGTGACGCTCGGCGGGGTCTCAATGCGCAAGGGCAAGCGCCACCCCACCCTCGGAAACGGTGTCATGGTGGGCGCGGGCGCGAAGGTGCTCGGTCCGATCTACATCGGTGATGGCGCCAAGATTGGTGCCAACGCCGTCGTCGTGAAAGATGTCCCGCCAGCGACTGCGGCGATCGGCGTGCCAGCCAAGGTCAGCCAGCCGAAGCCGGAGTCCAAGGGCGCGGAGCAAATCGTCGATCCCACGCTGTTTATCTAGTCTCGCCGGGCCACGTCGCTCACGAGGCTTCAGTAGTACAGTGGCACTATGACTAGCGCCACATACAGCTCACACCTCAGTTCGTTGACGAGTGTGCCACGTGCGCAAGGCATCGAGATTCGGCCGCTACGCCTGAACGACCTGGACGAGCTCGCCCGGCTGTATTTCCGCTCCTATCCCCCGGGCGTCGCGGCCGAGAGTTTCGATGACGCCTACGACGAGATGGAGATGAGCTTTGCGGGCGCCTTCGGCAAGAAGGCCCCGGGCGGCTTTTTGGGCGCGGAGCGCGACGGCCGACTCATCGGCGTCATCATGACGGTCCTCGACCCGCCGTGGGATGACGTGCCCGACGGCCCGTTCGTCATCGAGCTGTTTGTTCACCCCGATCACCGGGGCCAGGGCGTCGCCTCCAGCCTGCTCGCGGCGGTCGCGCAAAAGCAGGAGGCGGACGGGCAGGAATCCATCGCGCTGCGGGTGGATCTCGTCGACGCTGCGGATGCTGCGCGACTGTACCGAACGCTCGGCTTCACCGAGCACGAGGAGTTCAACTAGCGCTGGCAGCGCGGGCAGCGATAGAGCTTTCGCGCCGCCATCTCCTCCAGCACGATAGGTGTTGTGCACACCAGGCAGGGCAGCCCGGCTCGCTGATAGACGTAGAACCGTTCCTGCTCGCCCTCACTCGTCGTCACGATGGAGCCGGTTTCCACCCCATTTTTCATGTGCTCGGCGAGAACGTCCCACAGCGTGCGCAGGCGGGCAATCGAGACTCGATTGCCGGGACGCCACGGGTGGATGCCGGCGATGAAGAGCGCCTCAGCTCGGTAGATATTGCCCGGACCGGAGATGACGGCCTGGTCCATAACGAGTTCGCCGATGGGGCGGCGCAGCTGGCGGGCGCGAGTGATGAAGCGCTCGGGGTCGGCGTCCGCCCGTAGCGGATCCGGCCCAAGCCGCGAGGTGACGGCGAGGGTCTCGGGCGCGCTGAGGACGCGGCATTGGTTCGGCCCGGTGAGGTCGGCTATCCCGTGGTTTGTGGCGAGCCGGACCCGGACCTGGCCGCGCGGCTCCGGCGGGGCCCACACGTCGGTCGGCGTAATCTCGCCCGCGAGTTCTTCGCTTTCGCCGATCCGGCGGCGCGGCGCCCCGATCGCGTGCGGCGCAACGAAGGACGCATCGCCATCGAAGGTCCACGAGCCGTACAGGCCCAGGTGGGTGTGCAAGACGAGATCGTCGAAATGCTGGAAGAGGTGCTTGCCGTAGGCCTCGGAGCCCTCATAGCGTCGTCCGTTCAGGACTCGAGCGCCGTCGGCGAATCTGCCTTGGGGCGAGCTGACATCAATTCTCTGACCGGCCAGGAGTTCGTCGAACGCGGCGGCAAGCCGGTGGATGGAATGACCCTCAGGCATCGGCGAGCGGGTCCCACAGCGCGCGGGTGAGGTCGACTTTGGTGGGGTGACGCCAGACGAGAGCGGTGGCTTCGTCGTCGTAATGTGCCAGCGCATCGGTACGAAGCTGGCGTGGCAATGTCCCGTCGGCGCGCACGACGCGCCACCAGGGACCGATACCGCCGTAGCGGCTCATGACCTGACCGACGAGGCGCGCGGAGCCGGTGCCGAAGCGGTCCTTGAGGCACTCGGCGATCAGCCCATAGGTACATACGCGTCCGGCGGGGATCTGATTGACGACGTCTAGGACGCGCTCAGCATGCCCGGGAAGCTCTGGGAAATCCTCGATACTACTCATAACTCTCGCCATCAACGGTATCGGTCGGCACTGGGGCCTGCCAGGGGTGGGGCGTGTGAGAATGGAGCCATGTCTTGCGAACACTGCGATTCCTCCATTCCGCACGATCACGACGCGGTCCCCGATGCGATGGCGCGGGCGAAGGCCAACACCAAGATGCTGCTGATGGTGCAAGCCGCGGTGGCCGCCGTGGCGCTCATTGCTTCGGTGATCTTCCTGCCGCTGTCCTCCTGGCCCATTCCCTTTGGTTGGGGTCTGGCAACGTGGGCGGCGGCGACGGGACTCGGCGCGATTGCCGGGACGTGGGCTCGCGGCGGCAAGGACATCTCCCGTAATTCCGTGGCGATGCGGGTGCGACTCGTGGCCGGAATCGCGGCTGCGCTCGTGTTAGTTCTGGGAGCGTTGGTTGCTGCGGCACGCTCGGAAGACGGTCGCTACGTAGGTGGGACCGCCGCGAGCGGCCTTGAGGCCTGGCAGGTCGCCCTCGCGGTTCTCGCGGGCTGGCTAGTGGGGGCAGCGGTGGCGGCGGCGGTCCAAACCTATGGCTGGCTGCGCGTTGTGGATTCGCCCGGAGATGCGGGAGAACTCGTGCGCGCCGGCATCATGCATTCACGCAGCGCGGGCATCGCTCGCCCGCTCCTCGCCTTCCTTGTGCCCGCGCTCATGGTCGCGGTGTGGACGCTGGTGTTTGCCTGGCTTCCGCTGGTAGTCCTGGTTGCGCTTCCCGCGCAGGCACTCATCGCGATTGCGATGACGCGGCGCTAGTTGCGCTCGTCGTCGTAGGCCTGAATCTGATCGATTCGCCGCTGGTGGCGCTCGTCGCCGCTGAAGGGTTCCGCAATGAAGGCCTCGATGAGCGCGAAGATCTCCTCGGTGGAGTGCTGGCGTGCGCCAACTGAGATCACGTTCGCATTGTTGTGCTGGCGAGCAAGCACGGCCGTGTCGTGATTCCACACGAGAGCCGCGCGCACGCCGTTGACCTTGTTGGCCGCAATCTGTTCACCGTTGCCGGACCCGCCAATGACGACGCCGAGGGAGCCCGGGTCGGCGACGACACCGAGACCCGCCTCGATACAAAACGCCGGATAGTCATCCTGCGCATCGTAGGTGTGCGCGCCATGGTCGATGACCTCGTGACCCAGCGAACGCAAGTGTTCGGCAAGCTCGTTTTTTAGCTCGAATCCGGCATGATCGGTTCCCAGATGAATTCGCATGTCTCCCATTGTGCCCCACCCCGATTCTCGGCGGTGCCACTCCGCGTGCTCCGTTAGTCTGGGCTCATGACTTCTACCGTGAGAATTCAAGACGACCTTTTTGCCGCCCTCAACGGAGACTGGCTGGCTGACCATGTGATTCCCGCTGACCGTGCACGCGACGGAGCGTTCCACCACCTTCGCGACCAGTCGGAAAAGCAGGTGCGAACCATCATCGAACGCTGCGCCGATGAGAATATTGCAGACGGCAGCGAGGAGGCCGCGAAGATCGGCCGGCTTTACCGCGCGTTCATGGATACCGAGGCGATCGAGGCCGCCGGGATCACGCCGCTGGCCGATGTCCTGGAGGTCATCACGGCCGCATCGACGAAGGATGAGCTCGCCGCAGCACTCGGGCAGCTCTATCCGAGCGGTGGTCCCGCACTCTTCGATATCGGTGTCTTTTCTGACCTGAACAACCCCGAGCGTTATGCCCTGTACTTCGCCCAGGCGGGCCTCGGGCTGCCTGACGAGTCCTACTACCGCGAAGACGCACACGCTCAGACGCGTGAAGCCTACGTGCGGCACGTGGAAAAGATGGTCGAGCTCGGCAAACTCGCCGATGACCCGGCGGCTGCGGCGACGCGCATCATGGCGCTGGAGACCGAGATCGCGCGCGGCCACCGCGACCGCGTCGCCTCGCGCGATATCCAGAAAATGAACAACCCCACGACCGCCCAAGAGCTTGGCACGATGCTGGACGGTTTCGACTTCGAGGGGTGGCGCCACGCCGCGGGCATTTCCGACGCTCAACTCGAGGTCGTCAGCGTTCAGGTCCCGGAATTTATGGAGCATGCCGGCAAGCTCTGGCAGAGTGCAGACCTTGCGGACCTGAAGCTGTGGGCCGCCTGGCACGTCCTGCACGCCGCGGCCCCCTACCTCACCTCGGACATCGTCGAGGAGAACTTCGACATGTACGGCCGCACCCTGACGGGGGCGGAAGAACTGCGCGAGCGTTGGAAGCGCGGGGTCGGCGTGGTCGAAGCCAATCTCGGTGAAGCAGTCGGCAAGCTCTACGTCGCCGAGCACTTCCCGCCGAGCCACAAGGACGCGATGGACGAACTCGTCGCGAACCTCATCGAGGCCTACCGCCGCTCGATCACCACGCTTGAGTGGATGACGGAGGAAACCAAGGACAAGGCCCTCGTCAAGCTCGACGCGTTCACGCCCAAGGTGGGCTACCCGGATCGGTGGCGCGACTATTCTGCGCTGGAGATCCCCGAAGGTGACCTCATCACGGCCGTTCGCAATGGGAGCCGATTCGAGTTCAACCGGCAGCTCGGTAAGCTTGGCGGCCCGATCGATCGCGATGAATGGCTGATGTCCCCGCAGACCGTGAACGCCTACTACATGCCGACGATGAACGAGATCGTCTTCCCGGCCGCGATCTTGCAGCCGCCGTTCTTCGACGCCGAGGCAGACGATGCGCAAAACTACGGCGGGATCGGCGCGGTCATTGGGCACGAAATCGGCCACGGGTTTGATGACCAGGGTTCGCAATTCGATGGCCACGGCCAGGTGTTGAACTGGTGGACGGATGCCGACCGGGAAGAATTCGAAAAGCGCACCGCGCTGCTCATCGAGCAGTACGACGCGTTTGTGCCCTCGCAGCTGCCCGACGATAGCCCGCATCACGTCAACGGTGCCCTGACGATCGGTGAGAACATCGGGGATCTCGGAGGCCTTTCGATCGGGCTGAAGGCCTACGAAATCGCACTGGAAAAGCAGGGTAAGACGCTCGCCGAGGCGCCCGAGATCGACGGTCTTTCCGGCCTGCAGCGCATCTTCTACTCGTGGGCACACATCTGGCGGGAGAAGGCGCGCGACGCCGAGATCATCCGCCTGCTGACGATCGACCCGCACTCACCCGCGGAGTTCCGCTGCAACGGCGTGCCGCGCAACATGGACGCCTTCTATGAGGCCTTCGATGTACGCGAGGGCGACGGCATGTGGCTCGATCCGGACAAGCGGGTAGAGATTTGGTAGCGTCCCTCTTCCCGGTTCTCGCGATTGTCGGCATTCTCGCCCTCGTGGGGATCGTGATTGCGCTGATCAAGACGTCAGAGTAGGTCATGCGCCTCATCGCGCTGCACGGCTCGATGTCGTCCGCCGCCCAGTGGCGGGGCTATGCCCCGCTGCTGGGCGGTGTCGATGTCGTCTCCCCCGACCTTCCGGGACACGGCAACCGGCTTGCCGAGCGGTTCACGATCCCGCGCGTTGCCGAAACTATCGAGGAGGCGAGCGCAGGGGCGGATGAGTTCGTCCTTGCCGGACACTCGCTCGGCGGCTATCTCGCGTTCGGGTATGCGGCGACCCATCCGGAGCGCGTGGCCGGGCTCATCTTACTGGGAGCCTCGGCCGAGCCCACGGGAGCATTGGCCGCTACCTATGGGGCATTTGCGTGGGCGGTCGAGCGAGCGCCGCGCCGCGTTTTTACCAACGCCCGCAACAGTCTCGCCCGTCGGATGGGAATGGCGGACGACCTGCTCGTACCGCCCGAAGCCTACGACGACCTCGGGTACATCTGGGCGAGCGTGCAGCGTGCATGCCCCTTACGGCTATTAGGCCAGGTCCGCTGTCCGGTCGTGATCATCAACGGCCAATTTGATCAGATGCGCCTGCACGAACGCCGGGCCGCTCGCCTCGCATCGGATGCGCCCGTGCGGATCATTAGGGGTGCCAGCCACCTCGGGCCCATCACTCACCGCGCGGCCGTCGCACGCGAGATACAGCAATTTCTGGCGCAGCACGGCCTGACTAGCGGCTAGTCGAAAATCGGCCCCACGTCGCGTGAGCGCTTGAGTTCGAAGAAGCCGGGAACGGAAGCTACGGCGACGCAACCGTCCCAGAGCTTGAGCGCGTCCTCGCCCTTAGGCGCGGGCGAGACGACCGGGCCGAAGAATGCCACCCCATCAATCGCGATCACGGGGACGCCGACGTCATCGCCGACGAGGTCGAGCGCGCGCTGGGTCGATTCGCGCATGCCGGGATCGAAGTCCTCCGTCTGAGCGGCATCGGCAAGCTCTGCCGGCAGGCCCACCTCGGCGAGCGATTCGGAGATAATCGCCTCGGTATCGGTGCGGCCCTCGACGTGGATCCGTGTGCCGAGCGCATCGTAGAGCGGCTTAACGTATTCCTGGCCCTGGCTCTGTGCGACGGCAGCGATAAGACGGGACGTCACCCAGGTCTTATCAATCATCTCGCGGTAGCCCGGATCGAGCTCCCGGCCCTCGTTCAAGACCGCGAGCGCCAGCAGGTTCCAGGAGACATCGAGGTTGCGCGCCTCGGCAACCTCACCCATCCAGCGCGACGTCATCCAGGCCCACGGGCAGGTCGGATCAAACCAGAATTCAACGTTGGTGCTCATACCCTTCACTGTATTGGGTGGACCGAGATAGCGCAGGGTGGAAAGATCGAACCGATACCGCCCCCGGCCGCCGAAGGAGCACCATGCCCGGCAAGAACCTCACCCGCCTCGAAGCGATCGAACGCGCCAGAACCGTCACCGACGTCGAGTCCTACGACGTGAACCTCGACCTCACCCGCGGCGACGAGACGTTTGGCTCTACGACGACGATCGTCTTTAACGCCGAGGCCGGAGCCGCCACCTTCATCGACCTCATCGCCGATAGCGTCGAGCGGATCGAGCTCAACGGCGAGCAGGTCGATCCCGCAGCATTTGCCGATCACCGCATCCAGCTCACGGGGCTGGCCGCCCACAACGAACTGACGATTGCGGCCGTCTGCCGCTACACCAACACCGGCGAAGGCATGCACCGCTTCGTCGATCCGGAAGACGGCGAGGCCTACCTCTACACCCAGTTCGAGGTACCCGATGCCCGCCGCGTCTACGCCTGCTTCGAGCAGCCCGACCTGAAGGCCGCCTTCACCTTCCACATCACGGCCCCCGAGCATTGGGTCGTGGTCTCCAATGAGCCGGCGTCGGTCAGTGAGGTGGCCGGCGCCAAGCGCTGGGACTTTGCAGCCACTCCCCCGATTTCGACCTATATCACCGCGATCGTGGCAGGCCCCTACCACGAGGTGCGCAGCGAGCTGACGAGCAGCGATGGCCGCACGATCCCGCTCGGCCTGTACTGCCGCGCCTCCCTCGCGGAGCATCTGGACGCCGAGGAGATCTTCGACATCACGCGTCGCGGCTTTGAATTCTACGAGCGCGAGTTCGCCCGCCCCTACCCGTTCACGAAGTACGACCAGCTCTTCGTGCCCGAATACAACGCGGGCGCGATGGAAAATGCGGGCTGCGTGACCTTCCGCGATCAGTACATCTTCTCCTCCAAGCCCACCGAGTACATGATCGAGCGCCGCGTCGTGACGATCCTGCACGAGCTCGCCCACATGTGGTTCGGCGACCTCGTGACGATGAAGTGGTGGAACGACCTGTGGCTGAATGAGTCCTTCGCCGAGTTCATGTGCACGCTCGCGACGGCCGAGGCCACCCGCTGGGATCACGCCTGGACCACCTTCGCGGCCGTCGAAAAGGCCTGGGCCTACAACCAGGATCAGCTGCCCTCCACGCATCCCATCGTCGCCGAAATCAACGACTTGGAAGACGTCGAGGTCAACTTCGACGGCATCACCTACGCCAAGGGCGCCGCCGTGCTGCGTTCCCTCGTCGCCTACGTCGGGCGCGAGCCCTTCTTTACCGGCGTGACGAACTACTTCGACAAACACGAGTGGTCCAACACGACGCTCGCCGATTTCCTCACCGAACTCGAGGCCGCCTCCGGCCGCGATCTTGACGCCTGGTCCAAGGTGTGGCTCGAAGAAGAGGGCCTGACGATCCTGCGCCCTGAACTTCAGATCGACGACGACGGCATCATCCGCTCCGCCGCGATCATCCAGGAATCGTTCAAGGGCTCCTCCATGCGCCCCCACCGCGTCACGGTCGGCGGCTACGAGGTGATCGACGGCATCCTCACCCGCACCTACCGCGACGAGCTCGACGTCGACGGGGAGCGCACCGAACTGCCCGAGCTTGTCGGCCAGCGGGCCGGCGCGATGCTGCTCGTCAACGACGAGGACCTCGCCTACGCCAAGATCCGGATGAGCGAGGCCTCCCTTGCGAGTGCCACGACCTACATCGACACCATGGCCGACTCACTCGCCCTCGCCGTCCTGCTCGGCTGCGCGTGGGACATGACGCGCGACGCCGAGATGAGCGGCGCCCAGTTCGTGGCCCTCGCCTCCCGCGCCCTGTCGGCCCCCGGCATGGTGCCCTCGGTACGGCACTCGCTGCTCAACCAGCTCGCCACCGCCGCCGAGCGCTTCACCGCGCCCGAGGGGCGAGCCCAGGTCATCGAGTCCTACGCCGAGACACTGCGCGACCTGCTCGCCGACGCCAAGCCGGGCAGCGATGAGCAGCTGCTCTACGCCCAGCACTACGCGAGGTTCGCCACGACCACGGACCAGCTCGCCTACCTGCGCGGCATCGCGGGCGGCGCCATTGAGGGCCTCACGCTCGATGACGCATTGAACTGGAAACTGCTGCAGGGCCTCGTCGCTGCCGGTGCGGCTGGCGAGAGCGAGATCGTCGCCCAGTTGGAATCCGACCCGTCGCTGACCGGGCGGGAAGAGGCCGCCTTCGCGCGCGCCGCCATCCCGACGGCGGGCGCCAAACAGGCAGCCTTCGATGCCGCGCTGGGCGATGAGTCCCTGTCCAACGACGCGCTGCTGTCAACGATGCGGGGCATGTTCGCCCGCGCCTGGCAGCGCCCCGAGCTCCTCACCGGCTTCACGCCGCGCTACTTTGACGAGCTCGAGCGGATCTGGCGCGAGCGTTCCGGCCACATCGCGCAGATGCTCGTCGGCTGGCTCTATCCGACGGAGCTGGCGGGTCTGAGCGATATCGCTGATCAGACCCGAGCCTGGCTCGAAGCGCACGAGGACGCGCCCGCCGCGCTGCGCCGCCTCGTCTCCGAGCAGCTCGACGGCGTCGAGCGCGCCGAGCGGATCCAGCAGATCTAGCCCAGATGCCAAGGGGCCCGGCCAGCACGCGCTGCCCGGGCCCCTTAGGTATTTGATCTACGAGCTCACCTCGTCGCGTACCTCCGCGGCTGCCGCCACCAGGTTCCTGAGCGTCGCGATCGTCTCGGGATAGGCGCGCGTCTTCAGCCCGCAGTCGGGGTTCACCCACAGTTGGCGCGGGTCCAAGGCCGCGGTGGCAGCGCGCAACAGCGCGACCTCCTCCTCGAGCGTCGGAATGCGCGGGGAGTGAATATCCCAGATCCCCGCTGGCGCGAAAAACCGTGGTCGGCGACCGCCGGCAAGATATCCATCTTCGAGCGAGACGCCTCGATCGAGGTGACATCGGCGTCGAGGTTGTCGATGGCGTCCACGACGACCGCGAACTCCGAGTAACACAGGTGGGTATGGACCTGAGTGGTCGGCAAGACTCCGCTCGTCGCCAGGCGGGCGAGCGATAATCCCCCGGGGGCTGACACCCAGCGGGTCTGGCCACGAGGTGGGGTCGCCGCGCAGCGCCAAGAAATCTCGGGCGCCTTCGGCGATGAGCTCCGAAATCAGTCGGTCCAATTGCTGCCGGTTTCGCCCAACACACGTGAGATGAGCTAGGCCGGGTCGACCGGTGCGCTGGAGCACCTGGCGCAATACCGTGCGACTGAGTTCTTGGGAACTACCGGATGCACCGAAAGTCACCGACACATACTCGGGGCGTGAGTTCAGGAGCTTGACGATTCCTGCCCAGGGGGCGGAATGCGGATCTGGTACCCGCGGTGGGAACAGTTCGTAAGAGATCACCGGGCTCGTTCTGCCCGATCTGCGGTACACGTCGGTGAGCGTCACGGCTGAACCCTCACTCGCAGCGTGCCCCCGCAGAGGCGGCAGTCGTCGGCCGGTGCCTCCGCTTCCTCGGCGATGAGGTACGGGCGAAAGATGCCGGGTCAGATGGGTATAGGGGTGCTATGGCAAGAGCGGTAGTCATGGTGGTGTTCCTGCAAGGACGGTTCGGGCCGGGTCCAGGGTTGGGCTCTGACGGGCACGCGGACTTCCGAATGTGTGCGCAGGAGAAAGGTCAAGAGGACCGAGGCGCGCTGACGTGCTCGTCAGCCAAACATTCGCAGGAACACGAATGCAGTATAAATGGGCGCGACCGCGAGCTGAAAGACGCGTCCACATCGTTGACAACGTGGCGCGCGTTAAGGAATATTGCTCGATTCAGGCTAGGACATCGCGACCGAAAAGAGCGCTCCGCCCGCCTCCACGTGTTCACCGGCTAGCCGCGTGATGTGGCGTGCCTCCCCCATCGCAACGACCGGGGTAATGGGAAGGAAGTTCCCAATCTTCGAGATATCCCAAGCGCACATCAGTTGGCCTTGTGCCAGCCTCGAGTCCTTGGCCACGTGCCAGGAAAACCCCCGCCCTTGCAGCGCAACGGTATCAAGTCCTAGGTGCACGAGAATCGGGGCACTCTCATCGGGTGTAGTGACACAGGCGTGCGGGTGCCAGGCAGTGATGATGCCAGCGATGGGTGCCACGACGGGGATCCGCTCGCGTTCCGGCCAAATCGCGACGCCGGGACCGAGGACCTGGCCGGAAAAGATGTCGTCCGGGACATCGGACAGGTCGACGACGTGCCCACCAAAGGGCGCTCTGACCGTGAGCTCAGCCGCCGAGCCAGCCATGTCCTAGTGCGATCCCAGGCGGTCGCGTACGCCGAGCGCTTCGCGCACGGTGTGGATCAGCGACGTGAGCCGCCCGTTGTCTGGCAAATCCTCCACGAGGATCGATGCGCCGGTGCCATCACCGAGCGGAATCTTCCAGTTGGGGTATTCCTGGTCCGTGCCGGGCTGGTTCTGCGTCCGACGCTCCCCCACCATGTCGGTAAGCGAGATTCCGAGGAGTTGGCTCGGCGTCAGCGTGATGTAGCGGTGCATCGCTTCGACGATCTCGCGTTCCGTGGGATCGTCGCCGATGAGCCCGTACTCACGCAGGCGGTTGAGCATGCGCTCGCGTTCCGCGAGTGCCTCCGCGCGGACCTGTTCCACCGGGTCGACGAGCAGGCCGAGGCGCTCTCGAACATCGACGTGCTCACCGGCGAGGTAACCTGCCGCGGGCGGCATGTCGTGGGTGTCGACGGTCGCGAGCGCCAGGTGACGGTAATCTTCGGGACGCTTCGGCAGCCCGTCCTCGCCGTACTCGAACCACATGACCGAGGTCCCAAAGATCCCGCGCTCCGTCAGGTAGTCGCGCACCCACGGCTCGACGGTCCCGAGATCCTCGCCGATGAGCGCGGCGCCGGCGCGGTGCGCCTCGAGCAGCAAGACCCCGATCATGGCCTCGTGATCGAAGCGAACATAGGTGCCGTCACCGGGCGATGCGCCCTGCGGAATCCACCAGAGGCGGAAGAACCCAATAATGTGGTCCACCCGGATCGCACCGGCGTGACGCAACACGGTGCGGAGCATGTCTCGTAGCGGTTCGTAGCCGCGCTCAGCGAGGGCATCGGGGCGCCACGGCGGCTGGGACCAGTTCTGGCCCTGCTGGTTGTACATGTCTGGCGGAGCGCCCACCTCGATGCCGCGCGCGAAGACATCTTGCAACGCCCACGCGTCGGCGCCTCCGGGATGCACACCGACCGCTAGGTCCTGCATGAGGCCGAGGCCCATCCCGGTGTCGATCGCGTCGGCTTGTGCGCGCTGCAGCTGCTGGTCGATGATCCACTGCAGCCAGCAGAAGTAATCGATCCGCTCGGCAAGCTCGATGCGCAGCAACCGGGTGCGCGGCGAGGACGGGTGGGAGACCGACTCCGGCCATTGCTCGCCGCGGTAGCGTTCCGCGAGTGCGCACCACAGGGCGAAGTCCTCCAGGCCCTGGCCCATCTCGCTGCGGAAGCGCTCGAATTCGCGGCGCCGGGCGGGCGACAGCCCGTGCGCGTAGATGACGGCGAGGGCTTGGCTCTTTGCTCGCCAGGACGCATCGCGATCGATGGGCTCGGGCGAGTCGTTATCGCCTTCAACCTCCTGCTGCGCCCAGCGGACAAGAGATCGCTGCGGGCCGGTGAGGTAGGCAACCTCCTCGATGTCCTCGGGCCGGATGTAGAGCGGAGAGACGAAGCGGCGCGACGTCGGCAGATAGGGCGAGGGCGTGATGGGCGGGAACATCTCGGCCGCATGCAGCGGGTTGATGAGAAGGAAGTCGGCTCCCATCGAACCGAAGAACGAACCGAGCTCGGCTAGATCGCGTGCATCGCCCATCCCCCACGAGTCCTTGGAACGCACCGAATACAGCTGGGCCATCGTGCCCCAGCCGCGGCCCGTGGCAAGCGTGGGCTCGGCCAGCCGCTCCGGAGTGACCGCGAGCGGCGCCCGAGTCGTCGACCCATCATCAAGCGTGGCCACCACCGTGTGCCAGCCCAGCGGAAGGTTGCTCGGCAGCACGAAGGTTGCCTGCCCCGTCAGCACCCCGTCCACCTCACGCGGCTCGACCCAGTGGTCCTTTTGCCCCAGCTGCCAGCTCCCGCCGCCTTCCAAGACGACGGAAACCTCGACGCTGCGCCCGTGCGGAAGGTGGACCGGCACGTCGTGTTCGTGGCCTTCGCGCACGACGAGGCAGGCCGGTAGCAGGCGGCGCCAGGGGGCGAGATCGACGTCGGCGATCGCCTGGTGCACATCCTCATCGGTGGTGAGCTGAAAGCCGAGCGCGGCGAGCACTCGAATGAGCGTCTCATCGGATACCTGGCGATGGGCGCCGTGAAAGTCCCAGAATTCGGTGGCGACCCCGTTGAGGTCGGCGAGGTGACGAAGGGCGTCGGAGTTGTCGATGCTCATGAGGTTCCCACCTGTGAGGTTTCGCGAGTGAACGGTCGGCATAAAAACCGCCCCGCGACAAGCGGGACGGCCCGGATTTCAATCCTATTCTTCGGCCATCATGCCATTGATGTTCTCGGCGATCGCCTCGGCTTCGGGGCCGACGACGACCTGGACCACGTGGCCGGATCGCACTACGCCATAGACGCCGTCGATCCGCAAGCCCTCTTCACTGACGGCCTCTGGGTCCTTGACCTGGACGCGCAGTCGCGTGATGCACGACTCCAGCTCCTCGATGTTGTCCTTGCCTCCGAGTCCGGCCAGAATTTCAGCTGCGTTGCTCATGTCACCCATCTCATTTCTTGCGTTCCGACTCCGTAACTATCCTCACACCAGTATCGCACTAACCGCGGGCTTCGGCGATGCTACCGGCTGAGCAAGTTGGCACAATGGAAATCGGACCGAGGAGGTTTTCCATGACAGGCGTACACGAAGCTGATCGCGATAAGCATGTCCGTACCCGCTACCACGGCATCGGGGTCAGCCCCGGCCGCGCCGTCGGCCCGATCGCACGCGTCTTTCCCCGGGTGAGCGAGCCTCGCGCTCGATTCCTCCCTCCCGAGCGCCACGCCGACGCCGAGGTCGAGCGCATCTATGAAGCGGCCAAGCAGACGGCCGAGAACCTCTCGCTGCGCGCCCAGCTCGCCGCGGGTCAAGCCGCCGAGGTATTGACGACGGCCGCGCAAATCGCTGAAGACCCCGTGCTGTTAGAGGGCGCGAGCGATCTTGTGCGCTCACGCCAGCTCGTTCCCACCCGCGCGGTATGGGAGGCCGCGGGCTCGCTCGCTGACCAGCTCCGAGAAATGGGCGGTTACCTCGCTGAGCGCGCGCTCGATGTCTACGACGTGCGCGACCGCATCATTGCGCGCCTCATCGGCCGTCCCGCGCCGGGCCTTCCCACTCCGGATCGGGAACACATCCTGTGGGCCTCCGATCTCGCGCCCTCTGATGCTGCCCAATTGGACGCCGCAAAGGTGCTCGGCATCGTCCTGCAGGAGGGTGGCCCCACCTCGCACACCGCGATCGTCGCCCGCGAACTCGGAATTCCGGCCGTCGTCGCGGCGCAGTCATCGAGCGCACTGAAGGACGGCGATATCGTCCTGATCAACGGCGCCGCGGGCACCGTCACGCTCGACCCCACCGAGGAGCAGATCGCAGCCGCACAGCAACAGATCGTGCGCCGCGAGTTTTCCGGCACGGGCCAGCTCGCCGACGGCCACCACGTTCCGCTGCTCGCCAATATTTCGGACGCGGCTGGTGCCCGCGCCGCTCGCGAGATGAAGGCCGAAGGCATCGGGCTGTTGCGTACCGAGCTGTGGTTCCTCGGCTATCCCGAAGAGCCCTCCGTCGCCGATCAGGTCGAAAAGTTCACGGACGTCTTCACCGCTGCCCCAAACGGGCGAATCGTCGTGCGCACCCTCGACGCGGGCTCCGATAAGCCCATGCCGTTCCTCCCCATGGGCCACGAAGCGAACCCCGCCCTCGGGGTTCGCGGCTACCGCATGGTCCGAAAGTTCCCCGACGTTCTCACGCGCCAACTCGATGCGATTGCGCAGGCGCAGCGTGCCACCGGAGCTGACGTGCACGTCATGGCTCCGATGATCTCCACGGTGAGCGAAGCCTCCGATTTCGTCGACGCCTGCCGCGCCCGGGGCCTGAACCACGCCGGCATCATGGTCGAGGTCCCCTCCTCCGCGCTGCGGGCGGGCCAGATCCTCGCGAGCGCCGACTTCGCCTCCATCGGCACGAACGACCTCAGCCAATACACGATGGGCGCCGACCGCCTCCAGGGCGTGCTCGCTGACCTCGCTGACCCGTGGCATCCGGCAGTCCTCGATCTCATCAAGCTGACGTGCGCCGGGGGCGCGCAGCAAGATCGTCCCGTCGGTGTCTGCGGCGAGGCCGCCGCCGACCCTGCGCTCGCGATCGTCCTCGTCGGGCTGGGCGTTTCGACGCTGTCCATGACACCGCGCTCCATCCCCGATGTCGCCGCAGCTCTCGGGGCCGTCACGCTTGCCGAAGCACGTGAGGCCGCGGGTATCGCGCTCGCCGCGTCGGGAGCGCGCAGCGCCCGCCAAGCGGTGCGTGACCGCCTCGATGCCCTAACCGAACTCGGATTGTGAGGAGCTATGGACGATATGCCAATCCCGCTGCAACCCACGCCCGATGGCGTACCCGATCCCATGAACGGCGTTCTGCCGATCCCGCAGCCCGATGTGGAGCCGCTGTCCCACGTCCTTGCCGCCCTGGACCTCACGCGCCTCGACGAGACGACCTTTGCCGCGCCCTCGCTGCCGTTCTTCCTGGGACGTATCTACGGCGGTCAGGTCCTGTCCCAAGCCATGATGGCGGCGGGCCGCACGACACCCGACGACGGCGACGGGCCGCGCCAGCTGCACTCCTGCCACGGCTACTTCCTGCGCCCCGGAACGATCGATTCTGCTCTCGAATTCCGGGTGGAGCTCCTGCACGATGGCCGGTCGTTCTCGACGCGTCGCGTCCACGCGATCCAGCATGGCAAGCCAATCTTGTCGGTCATCGCTTCGTTCCAGGAAAGCCAGCGCGGCCGCGAGCATCAGGATGTCGCGCCCCGGGTCTTCACTCCCGACATGCTTCCAAGCGCGATGGAACTCTTCGCGGCAAATCCCGATCCAACAGCGCAGTTCTTGGCCCGCACTGGCGCCTTCGATATCCGACACGTCGCCGGCAATATGTTCATCCACCCCGCGCCGACTCGCGATGCGACCCAGTGCGTATGGATGCGGGCGCGCTCGGCCCTGCCCGAGGGCGCGAGCCAGCTGTTGCATCGAGCCCTGCTGATCTACGCGTGTGACCAGGTCATGCTGGAGCCCGTACTGCGCCGCCACGGCTTGTCCTGGCAACACCCGGGCATTTCGGTCGCGTCGCTCGATCACTCCATGTGGTGGCACCGCGATATCGATGTCTCGGACTGGTTCGTCTTCGAGCAGCACTCGCCGTCAGCACAGTGCGGCAGAGGCCTGGGAACCGCCAAGATCTTCGATAAGACCGGGGCTCTCGTGGCCTCTGCCGCCCAAGAAGGTATGGTGCGCGTGCCGGAGGATAACGAGGTTTAGCCGCGCCGGAAGGACAGCGGCGTATCGGCGATTCGGCCGAGCTGCTCGCGTTCCGTATCCGTAATCCGGCGCGGTTTCATCGATTGCGTGTCCATGAGGACCACGACGGTGCGCGCCTGGACCGCAACCGAGCCGTCCTCGGCGGGAATCGTGTAATCGATGTCGACCGAAGCACCTCCCATGCGCGAGACCCAGGTCCGCACCGGGATCGGGGTATCGGGGTACATCACGGGCTTGAGGTATTCGATTTCCTGGCGCGCGATGAACGTCGCGGACGATCCACCGAGGCCGAAGGACCCATCGGAGTTATCGAGGCCCTGGCCATGCCAGAACACCGCGATACGGACCTCTTCTAAGAGCGTGAGCATCGCAGCGTTGTTCACGTGCCCATAGGCGTCAAGGTCGGCCCAGCGCACCTTGATCGGAACGTCAATGGCTGTCATGACTTGTCCTAGTTTCGGGTGAGCTTGCGGTAGGTCATGGCCGGCGGGCGCGCTGCCTCCGGGCCAAGGCGCTCGACCTTGTTCTTCTCGTAGGCCTCGAAGTTACCTTCAAACCAGTACCACTTGGTCGGGTCTTCATCCGTTCCCTCATAGGCCAGGATGTGGGTGGCGACGCGGTCCAAGAACCAGCGATCGTGGGTGATGACCACGGCACAGCCGGGGAACTGGAGCAACGCGTTTTCGAGCGATCCGAGGGTCTCCACGTCGAGGTCGTTCGTCGGCTCATCAAGC
This sequence comes from Bowdeniella nasicola, assembly GCF_900107735.1. GTDB lineage: Bacteria > Actinomycetota > Actinomycetes > Actinomycetales > Actinomycetaceae > Bowdeniella > Bowdeniella massiliensis. Next base: position 60,221 of record NZ_FNQV01000012.1, read on the forward strand.
AGCAACAGATTTCCACCCTGCTTGAGCGTCAGCGCCAGGTTCAACCGGTTGCGCTCACCACCGGAGAGAACCCCAGCGGGCTTTTGCTGATCCGGGCCCTTGAAACCGAAAGCCGAGACGTATGCGCGAGACGGCATTTCGACCTGGCCGACCTGGATGAAGTCGAGTCCATCGGAGACGACCTCCCACAGGGTCTTGTTCGGATCGATGCCGGCACGCGTCTGGTCGACGTAGGACAGCTTGACGGTCTCGCCGATCTTCAGCTCGCCATCATCGAGCGGCTCCAGGCCAACGATCGTCTTGAACAGCGTCGTCTTACCGACACCGTTGGGGCCGATGATGCCGACGATGCCGTTGCGCGGCAACGAGAACGACAGGTTGTCGATCAGGGCGCGATCCCCGAAGCCCTTCTTGAGGTTCTTCGCCTCCAACACCAAGTTGCCCAGGCGCGGGCCGGGCGGAATCTGGATTTCTTCGAAGTCGAGCTTGCGAGTGCGCTCGGCCTCGGCCGCCATCTCCTCGTAGCGCTGCAGACGCGCCTTCGACTTGGCCTGGCGGCCCTTAGCGTTCTGGCGGACCCACTCCAATTCTTCCTTCAGGCGCTTCGCAAGCTTCGCGTCCTTCTTGCCCTGGATCTGCAGGCGTTCCTGCTTCTTTTCCAGGTAGGTGGAGTAGTTGCCCTCATAGGGGTAGAGCCGGCCGCGATCAACTTCCGCGATCCATTCAGCGACGTGATCCAGGAAGTAGCGATCGTGGGTGACAGCGATGATGGCGCCGGGGTACTTAGCCAGGTGCTGCTCGAGCCACAGCACGGACTCAGCATCTAGGTGGTTAGTGGGCTCGTCAAGAAGCAGCAGGTCCGGCTCCTCTAGGAGGAGTTTGCACAGCGCGACGCGGCGGCGCTCACCACCGGAGAGCACGGAGACATCGGCATCGCCCGGGGGCAGCTTGAGGGCGTCCATCGCCTGGTTGAGCTGCGAGTCCAGATCCCACGCGTCGGCGGCATCGATCTCGGTTTGCAGCTTGCCCATCTCTTCCATGAGCGCATCGAAGTCCGCATCTGGATTGGCCATTTCTTCACCGATCTCGTTGAATCGGTTGATCTTGGCCAGGATGTCGCCGACGGCTTCTTCCACGTTGCCGCGGACGTCTTTTTCTTCGTTCAGCGGGGGTTCCTGCAGCAGGATTCCGACGCTGTAGCCCGGTGAGAGTCGTGCCTCGCCGTTGGAGGGCTGCTCGAGCCCGGCCATGATCTTCAGGATCGTCGACTTACCGGCACCGTTTGGGCCGACCATGCCGATCTTGGCGCCGGGCAAAAATGCCATGGTGACGTCATCGAGGATGACTTTGTCACCGTGCGCCTTGCGGGCCTTGACCATCGAGTAGATGTATTCCGCCACTGTTCTCCCCACGGGTTGATGCTTGCTGCCGGTGAGCCGGCCTTGGACCAGACTAAGACATGGCGGGCGCCAATCTCATCTTTCTTCCCGCGAGCAAAACGTGAGATGTGCCGGGCCGGTGGCCGGCCCGGCACACCGAATTAGACAGCTTCGCGCAGCTCCTGGTCGTCATCGGGGTAGGGAACGGTGGTGTCCATGACTTCAAGGGGCGGGCGGACCTCCTTTTCGGGTTCGTCTCGCCTGACGCGAGTGAAGCGGGCGGTGCCCGTCGTCAGGTCGATTCCGACGTGGGATGCGATGACGACGACCTGGGTACGGTCTTGGCCGGCTTGATTGGTCCAGGACTCGGTTTCGACGCGACCGCGCACGAGCACGGGATCACCTTTGCCGAGTGAATTGAGGACGTTGTCCGCCAATTGGCCGAAGCACTTGACGGTGAACCACTGGGTTTCGGAGGTGAACTCACCGTCGGGGCCTTTGCGACGCATGGAGTGGGCGACGCGGAGTTTGACGAGGTTGGCCGTCGTGACGGCCGTGATCTTTTCGGGGTGGGCACCAAGGTTGCCCTTGAGTGTGACATCCATGGAGTTCATGATGGTCATCCTTCCTACCTGCGGGTGCGGGTAGGACTCACTGTGGGCCAGAAGCGCCCTCGGGGCGCCTGCCGCGTTGACATCCTCGGGGCGAAGTGGGCGCTGTGCGGGGCTGTGGATAGCGGCGGCGAGCTATCGCAGCTGGGAGCGGAGCTCTTCGTGATCGGCCAGGACAGCGACCGTGGGCTCCACGAGTTTCGTCTTGACGACGGTGCCGACGGCCTCGAGTACGGAATCGTAGTAGTCTCGCGGGGCCTGCTTGGCGCGCGACGTGCGACGCATCGAGGCGAAGCCGACGAGGAGGAGGCCGCCCGCGGCTATGCCGAGGCCGATGAGCCAGCTCGCCGAGATGAGGTTCATCAGGGCAAGGACGAGGAAGACGACCCCAAGGGTCGCGAGGATGAAACCGACCAGCGTCGCCACGCGCGTGGCGGTATCGCGCAGCGGCGGGCGAGGCACGGCGGCGACGGCCTCGTGGACGTCATCGGCAAGTTCTTGCACGCCCGGCATGGCGGCGTCGATGCGGTCGGCCCAGACTTCGGGCAGGTCAGCTTGGGCGCGCATGGCCCACGTCGAGCCGACGGCGGCGACTGTGGCGTAGGACGGTGACTGGCTCGGCGGGACGGAGGCATCGCGCGGGTGGGCGATCGCGTGTTCGAGAGCGTCGATGACGGCGTCGACACCGCAGGCCGTGACGAGTTCACGCGAGGTGTCGTCGACGAGTTCGGGGGTGACCGCGGAGTCCGTTTCGGACAGCTTGTTGTGCAGCGTGGCGACGACGGCGTCGAGCTCGGCGCTGGCGGTGCGCTCAACCATCGAGGGTTCGGCGTTGGCAATCGCGAGCAGGCGGCGCAGCTCCTCGATGCCTTCGCCCGTCGCGGCCGAGGTAGCGATGACGGGCACGCCCGCGAGGCCGTCGAGTTCGAGCACGCCGGCGAGATCGGCGAGGAGGGTATCGCGGCGGGCCTCGGGCACGCGGTCGATGTGGTTCATGACGACGACCATGGCGTCGGCGCGGCGACGCATCTTGGCGAGGTAGCGCGAATGCAGGATGTGGTCGGCGTATTTTTGCGGGTCGACGACCCACACGAGCACGTCGACGAGTGGCAGCAGGCGATCGACGAGTCCGGAGTGGGCGTCCTTGACCGAGTCGTGGTCCGGCAGGTCGAGCAGGACGAGGCCATCGAGGGCCTTTTCGTGCGCGCGCTCCAGCTCCGTGGTGCGTGAGGTGACGCGCTCGGGTTCGATCGCGAGGTAGGTGGTCAACGTGCTGGCAGGCTCTCCCCAGGTGAAGGCCGTCGCGGCTTCCGTCGTGGGTCGCAGCGCGCCGGCGTCGGCGAGGTCCGTGCCCGTCAGGGCGTTAAAGAGCGAGGATTTGCCGGAGCCGGTGCCGCCAATGAGGGCGGCGACGACGTGGCCGCCCGCGATCTGGCGCCGGTTTTGGATGGCGAGGATCTCCGAATGTGCGCGGTCGATCTCCTCGGTGTCCCAGGGGCGGGCGTCGGCGGCAAGGGCCTGCTCGATCCGCGCGATCCGGCCGTCAAGGTCTAACTGCATCGAGGTACCTTCCCAATTCCGAGACCCGCAGCCGCAGGCCTGTCACAACCTTTCGGCTATGGCCCGCCGTGCCGCCGAGCGCGCTGTGGTACGGGCTCGCGGACTGGGTGACGACTTCGGAGCACATGGCCGTCAGGACCTCGCGACCCTGTTCAATCGCCGCGGGTCCGATGAGCCGGGTGATGACCTGTCCGGCGCCGCGTACTCCCCCGACCGCAGCGGCCAGCAGGTGGGCGGTGCCGGAGGCGGAGAGCACGTTCTCCCGCACGTGCGGGGCGACGATTGCATCGAGTTCTTGCCCCCACGCCGTAAGGACGCGGTCCGCTTCCTCACGCGCTTCGGCCGTCGTGACGTGCGGGATATCGCTCATGAGGACCTCGGCGCCGCAGTGCGTCTCGCGCCACTGTTCGCCGATCTGGGCCGGGACATCGTGAATAGCGTCCGCAAGGACGGTGCGCATCGCGGCGTGAATGTCGAGCCCGAGCGCTTCGGCGGCAGCATTGCGGCGTGCCAGGCGACGGCCCCCTATGCCGGGTTTCACGTTCGCGAAGTTCTCGGTCAGCAGGTCGGACAGTGGGCCGGAGGAGGCGGCCGAGGTGAGCCAACGCGTCGTCGGCGCGCCGACCGCGGCGCTGCCGGAGCGCAGCGCGGTGGTGAGGTCGACGGCCGTTGCCGAGGCGTTGTCGTCGGCAATATCGGCGAGGTTGTCGAGCGCGTGCGCCTGGCGGACGTAGACGCGCGTGAGTTCTTCCAGGTTCTCGCGCAGCGCGCCCCACGCGCCGCGTGTCGTACGCGCGATGATGCCGCGGCCTTGCTCGCCTTCGGTGGCGAGGGTGAGCCATTCGCGTAGTTCCGCAACGGAGTCATCGGGCAAGAGCCCCTCGTGCGGGCCCACGTCTCCGATGATGAACAGCGGGACATCTCCGAGGCCCGCCTCGGTGAGGCGGTTCATGAGGTCGGCGCGCACGTCGGCAAGGATCTTTTGGGGCACGCGGTTAAAGACGATGGCGAGCTGCAGGCCGCGCTGGTGCGCGTGCTGCAGGTTGTGCCACGGGATCGCATCGCCATAGCGCGCGGCCGTCGTGACAAACAGCCATAGGTCGGCGGCTTCGAGCAATTCCGCCGCTGCCTTGCGGTTCGCATCGTCAAAGGAATCGAGGTCCGGGGCGTCGATGAGCGCGAGACCCTCCGGCAGCCGTTCGTGCGCCACCGTCGTCGTGAGTTCGGCGAGCGGAACATGAGCGATCGAGGTTTCGGGGTGGTGAGCGAGGACCGCTTGGCGCGTCGTCGGGCGCAGCACGCTAGCTTCGGAGACTTCTTGCCCGAGGATCGAATTCATGAGAGTCGATTTTCCCGCCCCCGTGGATCCGCCAAGGACCGCGACGACGGGGATGTTTTTGCCGCCAGCGCGAGGCAGCAGATGGGCGTCGATCTGGGTCAGCACCCGGGTGCGAAGGATCTCCGCGTCATCGATATAGGGAGCGGATAACACGAACGGAGCGGAGGCAAGATCGTCGTGGATCGCGCTGAGCAATCCCGGCAGTGCGGCTACCTCAGGCAGATCGGCGCCACCGCTCGGTTGAGTCACGTGTCCCTCCAGACGTCAAGATAGTCCTCATTATTCCAGTTCTTGCCCAATTAGCGCGGTGTGACCCGCCCGGAGCGAATTCCGCGCGAGCGGGCTCGACCGATAGACTTGGATTACGCCTCCGTAGCTCAATGGATAGAGCACCGGCCTTCTAATCCGTAGGTTGCAGGTTCGAGTCCTGCCGGGGGCACCACCGCGGCCTTCTCGCCTTCCGCGCGCTATTTCGCAGCGAAAAGTCGATCGAAGCGATTGTCCGAACAGAGGTTCACGCCCGCCAAGCACGAGTAGCCCCTGACCAAACAGCTGGGTTGTGGGAACGTGCCTTTCGACGACGTTCCCGCAACCCAGCTTTCGTGACGACGCCGCTCGGCGGATCGTGACATCACGCCGTGATGAGATCGCGCCGCTGAAAACCCCAGATCCCGACCGCCATGAGCACTGCCGCGACCAGGGTGAGCACCCCTATCGCACCGGCCGACAGATCGACCGCAGGATACTGTCCGATATGACGGAAGACGGATGTCTTCAGCATGGAGTCATCGAGGCTGAGCACGTCGCCGAACATTGCGAGCGCGGTGCTATAGCCGAAGGCGAGCCACGTCAGGGCGAGCAGCCTCGGCGCAAATCCGTAGAGTGCCACCCCGACGCCAACGAGTAACCACACCGCGGGAACCTGGGCGATGTGGCCGAGGAAGGTCGGCCCAACGAGGCCCCAGTCCCCCGTCGCCATGGCAGCACCAAGCCCTTCACCGAGCCCCGCGAGCGCCAGCAGCCAAACAGAGCCCACGACGGTGATGGTAAGCCAGGCGAACACCCACCCGCGACGCGTCACCGCGGTCGCGAGAACCGGTTCGGTGCGCACGCCGTATTCCTCGCCTTTGAGCGCCTGGAGCGATAACAGTGCGAAGACGGAGACGAAAACAGCGAAGTAAAGCGCCATGAAACCGAGGTAGCCATCAATCATTCCCGCGGTTCCACCAAACATCGCGAGGATCTCCGGCGGCATTCCGGCAGCGTTGTCGGCCATGGGCTGGACGAACGCCCCGAAGATCACGCCGGCTGCCAACATCGAGGCGGACCACCATGCGAGCGTGGCGCGCTGCAGCCGGAAGGCAATGCTCACCGCACTGTTCAGCCATGCGGGAGCGGTCGCCGATCCGAGCCGGTCAGGCAGGATTCCCGCCCCAAGGTCACGGCGTGACTGCAACGCAAAACCGAGATAGATGAGAACGAGGCTGACCCCGAGTGAGATCAGTAAAGGCCACCACCGATCGAGTGTGAGCGGAGCGGTTTGCTGCGACCAGCCAAGCGGTGACAGCCACGAGAGCCACTCGAGGGAACCTCCCTGGATCCGCGACATATCGCCCAACCCGCGCACAATGAACGACGCGGCAAGCACCGCCCCCGCCATACCCGACGCCGCTCGCGAAAACGGCGAGAGCTGCATTGTCACGGCGGCAACCGTGGCAAAGACAATCCCGACGGCCGCGACGCTGCACGCGAACAGCAGCGAGGCGCCAATATCGTTAGGACCGGCCTCCGAGGCCGAAAAGACGAGGGTCATGAGCGCCGCCATCACGACGTTCATGCCGATCGCCAGGATCAGCGCGGCCGCGAGGCTCGAATGGCGTCCCACGACATTGGCGCGCACAAGTTCTGCTCGCCCGGTCTGTTCCTCGACGCGGGTGTGCCGCGAGATCGTCGTGATGCTCATGAGCGCAGCACCGATCATCAAGTAAGCGCCGTACATGCCGACGAGGAACCGTCCAACGGTGATGTCCTCGAACCCGTAGCCGGGTCCACCAATGAGCGCCATGACGGGGTTGGCCGCGAACGCGGCGAAGCTGCGTAGCGCTTTCTCGTCCAGGACGAGACCCAGCGCGTTCGCAAAGTACGCGAGCATCATCGCCATTCCCAGGACCCACGCGGGCATGCGAATGCGGTCGCGTCGGATCATGAACCGTAGCAGCTGCCCGAGTCCGGCCAGGGCGTCCGATCGCGCGGGCATCCGGTCGGTCATTGAAAGCACCGCCCCGCTCATCGGGCACTCCGATGCAGCTCATCACCGTAGTGGCGCAGCAACAGCTGTTCCAGGGTTGGCGGAGTCGCGGTCAATGCGGTGACATCGTGGGCAGCGAGTTCTCGCATAATGTCAGCCAGTTCGCTCGTATCGACGTCGAAGCGGACGTGGCCGTCCTCGACGCGGTAATTGTGGACCCCGCGGTGCTCGGCGAGCCTATCGGTGGGGTGCTCAATCCGAGCGGTCACGGCAGTGCGAGACAGATGACGCAACTCATCCAACGTGCCGGTCTCCACATTCTTGCCGTGCCGCACGATCGATATCCGGTCGGCAAGGACTTCTACCTGGGCCAGGATATGGCTCGAGAGCAATACCGTACGCCCGGCGTCTTTGACCTCCCGGATGCAGTCCTGGAAGACCGCCTCCATGAGGGGGTCGAGTCCAGCGGTAGGTTCGTCCAGGAGCAGGAGGTCGACGTCCGAAGCGAGGGCTGAGATCAGGGCGACCTTCTGCCGGTTGCCCTTGGAATAGGTTCGACCTTTCTTGCGCGGGTCGAGATCGAATCGATCGATAAGCTCGTCGCGCTTCTTCGTGTTCACCCCGCCTCGCAGCCGGGCAAAGAGGTCGATGGCCTCGCCTCCAGTGAGGCTGGGCCATAGTTCCACGTCGCCGGGAACATAGGCGAGCCGGCGGTGCAGACTGACGGCGTCGCTCCAGGGATCCTTGCCGAGGAGGCGCGCGGTCCCGGAATCACTTCTCAGGATGCCGAGCAGGATCCGGATCGTCGTGGATTTGCCTGCCCCGTTTGGGCCGAGGAATCCGTGGACTTCGCCCGGCGCAACCTTGAGGTCGAGTCCGTCGAGCGCGGTCACTGAACCGAATTTTTTGATGAGGCCAGAAATGCTGATGGCGGGAGCCTCGGTACCCGCCGAAGAATGGATGGTCATGAAAGCCTTCTTTGACGTGAGGGTTGGTTGGATCGGAGCCGCATCAGCGCGGCGGATCGTGCGGGCTCCCGGGATTCTCTCCCGCCGTTTGAGGCTCGGCCTCGTGCGGTACATGAGAAATGAAGCCGTGAGTGTACAGATCCGTCAGGACCGGAATCAGGCGCTTCATGCTGCCGGTGAAGTCGTTTGTCTGAAGGGAGTGGCGAATCCTGTCCTCGAGCAGGACAGGTCCTAGCGCCACCATTGCGAGCGCGGTTGCCTGGGCGCGCCGATCCTCAGCGACACGGAATTCGTATCCTTCGAATCCGGTCTGAAGAATCTCCTCGATGGTCTCGACATAGTGGTCGAAGAAGCGCTGACCTTGCCCGGTCGGGTCGAGGAGGGATCGGGTGAGATAGAAGATGTAGGACAGGCTCGTGGGATCTTGGAATAGCCCAACCGCTAGCGGGGCCGCCCCTCGAACGTCCTGTCGTTTCGCCTCAGTGAGGGCGTCGAATACGTGTTCGTCACAAGCTTCCCGCAGCCCCTCTTTGGATTCAAAGTGATGGATCACAAGGCCCGGCGAAACCTCGGCAGCCTCCGCGATTGAGCGGACCGTGGCGCGCGCAAACCCGCGCTCGGCAAACAATGTGATGGCCGCTTCGCGAATCCGTGCAGCCGTTTCAGGGGCCGCATGAGAAGCCAATGTTGAACGCATGTTCAATATTAAACACGTGTTCAATCAGCGGGTTAAGATCTCCTCGCCCCTGCCGCTACGCCCTTTACGTCACCGCAGGCGTGGATCACTCGGCTGACGATCATCGCGCAAGACGGCCATCGCGTTCCACGGCAGCGTCGAGGGCAAGCGTGAGCTCATCGCTGCAGCTTTTCGCAAGCATGGGTATCGCTTCGGTGAGATCTAGCAAGCGGCATTCAGCAACCACGTCGGAGGTAATCGGTAGACTTCCCTAGAACCCTTGATGCTCTCCATCATCGAGGCGAGCATGCATATACCGGAGGGACTCTCATGGACAACCACGTTGAGGGAATGACCCAAGTGGACGCCTACCTGATTCCAGATGAGGAAGTCGCGACCTACGTCGAGAACCGCAGGTACGTTGCTCGGCGCGCTCTGGCCATCTACGAGTCTGCCGGCTACGAGGCGGCACGCGATTTTGCCGGCTCAGAAGATGGTGAAGCAGTTGTCGCTCGGGATGAGCAAGGCGAGCTTCGTCATCTCATGCACCTAGACCCCGATGGTGTCGCGCAGATGTTGGAGGCCGATGAGGCGGGAACTTTAGATGAGTTCCTCCTTGGGAAGATCGAAAGTGAAGAGGTGAGGGCAACGTCCCGCGTGAAGGATGCGCTGGTCTGGATCGACTGCGAGATGACCGGTCTGGATTTGGAGCACGATGAACTCATCGAGGTGGCGGCGATCGTGACCGATTCCGACCTCAACCCCCTCGACGGCGGCATCGATGTTCTGATCAAACCCAGCGATACGGCCCTTGAGCAGATGAACGATTTTGTGCGCCGGATGCACACCCGCTCGGGACTCCTCGATGAACTCGCTTCGGCCGGCAGCCTGGAAGACGCGACCAACGAGGTCCTTAGTTACATCAAGAAGCACGTGCCGGTCTCACGCAAGGCACCGCTGGCAGGTAACTCCGTTGGAACCGACAAGGCTTTTCTCGACAAGCAGATGCCCGCCGTCACAGACCATTTGCACTACCGAATTATCGACGTCTCCTCCATCAAGGAACTCGCCCGTCGCTGGTTCCCGCGCACCTACTTCCGAGCGCCGGAAAAGGCTGGCGACCACCGCGCGCTGGCAGATATTGCCGAGTCCATCGACGAATTGCGCTACTACCGTTCGGTGTTGTGGCCGGAGGGCGAAGGCCCAACGTCCGCAGAGTGCGTTGAGGCTGCCGGGACAGTTCTCGCTGATGCGACGCTGCAACGAGCCGCAGCAAAGCAGGCCGAGAAGGACCGGATCGCGAGCGCCGTCGGACGCGTGACCCGGTGAGGTACGCCACCGACACAGAATTAGGTCGCCGCATTTTTCTTCGGTAGACTAATCGATCGTTGCCCCCGTTTTACGGACGGCACATGGTGGGTATAGCTCAGTCGGTAGAGCGTCTGGTTGTGGTCCAGAAGGTCGCGGGTTCAAGCCCCGTTACTCACCCCAAACGGGTCAGGTTTGAACTTTCGACCAAGGGGCCACCCTTGGTCGAGGGTTCAGCCTGGCCCATCTTCTTTGCCTCGGCGGCCCAGCTCAGGGCGTCGGCATGGAGGCCGGACAGACTCAGCCCGTCGTACGGGTTGCGGTAGCCGACGCGCACGTTGTTGTCCTCGTCGATGTAGATCGTCTTGAACAGCGCCTGATTGATGAGCCGACGGTTCGCGTCGTCGGCGTGCTCGTAAATGTCGGCGGCGTTGGACAGCAGTTTCAGGGAGTCGTCGAGGTTCTCTCGCGCAGCCGCGTAGTGGCCGTGGTGCGCGCTGATCCGGTGTTCGATGGTCTCCAACGAGGCGGTGATCCGGTCCTGCTCCCTTTTGAGGAGGTCGAGTGGGATGGCTCCGGCGTAGTGGGCTTGGAGCAGCTTGTGCTGCTCGCCTTCGAGCTGGGTTCTCCGGGACGCGAGGGCGGCGAGCTCGGCGGCACCTTCGGCCATCATCTCGTCGAACCTGGCATGGAGCATCGCCGAGACCGCCTCGATCGTTTCCGGGTCGATCTGCACCTTGTCGTAGAAGCGCTCGATGAGCCGTTCGACCTGCTCGATCAGCATCGCCTGCCGGGTGCAGTCGCCTCTGCCGCCATGCCGGCCGGCGCACACGAAGTACGGGTAGATCGTGCCCTGACTGCTCTTCGCGTTGCACACCAGCAGCCGCGAGCCGCACTGACCGCAGAAGACCGTCCCCTTCGAGGAGTGTTCGTGGACTTGCGTTGCGTCTGCTGCCGAGCGGTGCGTGCCGAGCACGGTCTGCACCTGGTCCCCGACTTCATTGGAGACGATGGCCTCGTGCGCTCCGGCGTAGGTCACGCCCTGATAGCGGACGCTGCCCTTGTAGTACGGGTTCTTCAGCATCCGGTGCACCGACAACTTCGCGATGGGTCTGGATGGTCGTCGCGGTGACGCTGCCGTCGTGAGCCCTCGCGCCACGAGTTCCTGGTGGAGTTGGCTGGTCGTCCAGTCGCCGGATGCGAACACCTGGAACGCCCACCGGACCAATCGCGCACGCTCTTCGTCGATCTCGACGGTGCGGACCTCCCGCCCGAACTCGTCTCGTACCCCGACGTTGCGGTAGCCGAAGGGCGCCTTCGTCACGGTGCCGCCCTGCGCGGCCTTCTGTGACAGGCCCTTGACGACCTCAGTGGCGAGGTTGCGGGAGTAGAACTCGGCAATCGAGGACATGATGCCGTGCAGCAGCATCCCCGATGGGGTCTCGTCGATGTTCTCCGTGGCCGAGACCAGCGTGACGCCGGCGTCCTTGAGTGCGAGGTGGATGGTCACGTCATCGGCACGGTTGCGGGCCAGCCGGTCGACCTTCTGGACGATGCAGTAGTTCGTCTTGTGCTTCGCGACGTACTGAATCATCCGCATCAGTTCGGGCCGGTCGGCCTTCCGTGCGGACTCGCCCGCGTCGACGAACTCCTCGATGATCGTTGCGCCGAGCTGGTCGGCCTTGCGCTGGTTCGCCTCGCGCTGCGCAGGGATCGAGAAGCCCTCCGCCTGGCCGCCCTTCTCCGCCTGCTCCTTCGTGGAGACCCGCAGGTAGGAGACGGCGAACGATCCGGGGAACGGGGTGGGCGCTACGAGGCTGTCTATCGCGGTGCGGTCCACGTCGATGATCGTCATGGCTCTTCTCCACAGTCACTGGTCCCGTGATCCGACGCGGCTCGTTTCGCGGTGGGTGTTGATCGTGAGGAGAGCCCGAAGGCTGTAGGACTAGGCCGAATCGGCCACGTTTACTTTGCCTCGCCGAGGCGAAGCGCTAGGACCACAACATCCGCCGTCCGCGACGGATGCCCTCATTCTACGACGACGCGCTCGCCCTGGCACGAGACGCCGACCCTGATCCTCCACGGCACCAGAGACAAGTCGGTGCCGATCCGGCTCTCACAAACACTCCGACATGACCGCCCGGACCTCGTCGCGCTGGAGACGTTCGACGCCGATCACACCCTGTGCTGGAACACCGACCCCGACCGGTGGCACGAGACAGTGACCACCTGGCTCAAGGCCCGCGTCCTGCACTGATCGGCAGAACGCAGCGACCACCCTCGGCACCCATCTCGTTCGGCCACGCCCGGAGAAACCCCATTCAAGCCGCAGCTCCACCGGTATCATCGTGAGTGTTGCCCTGCCAGGGCCATAGAGCGAGGGAGGACCAACGTGGCTGAGCCGTGGCTGTCCGCAGACGACATCGCCACCCACCTCGGGGTCACCAAAGACACCGTCTACACCTGGATCGCCGAGAAGGCCATGCCCGCCCACAAAGTCGGACGCCTCTGGAAGTTCCAAGCCAGCGAGATCGACGACTGGGTGCGCGCGGGAGCGGCGGTTAGCGACCACGAAGCTCCACAGCAGGTCACGCCAAAGTCGGTGGTCGCTCCTACGATCATGACGACGAGCACGGGGAGGAGAGACGATGACGCTGAGTGAGGCCCAGCGCTTGGTGAAGTCCAAGCAGCGCGTTGCGGATCACGGCGAGGTGTTCACGCCAGCGTGGATGGTCGAGGACATGCTCGATCTCGTTAAGCACGAGTCCGAGCGGATCGACTCTCGCGTGCTTGAGCCCGCCTGCGGCTCGGGCAACTTCCTCGTGCCAGTCTTGGCCCGCAAGCTCATGACCGTCCAGCTTCGCCACGGCAAGAGCGACTTCGAGAAGCGTCACTACGCGCTGTTTGCGCTGATGTGCACGTACGGCATCGAGCTCCTCGGTGACAACGCCGAGGAATGCCGGGACAATCTCGCAGAGGTGTTCAACACGTTCCTGGGCATCAGCAGCGAGGACCCGTGGGCGCGAGCGGCACGCGCGGTCCTAGCCGTGAACATCGTCCAGGGGGATGCCTTGACCATGACCGTGCCAAGCGGCCAGCCGATCACGTTTCCTGAGTGGGGCTACCTCGGCAAGGGGAAGTTCCAGAGGCGGGACTTCCGCTACGACGACCTCACTCAGCGCGCCTCGTACGAGGGGACACTGTTCGGCGAACTCGACGACGATGACCTGTTCGTTCCCGCGCAAACCTATCCGACGATGACCTTCAGCCAGATCGCGGAGGCCGCCGCGTGAGCCTTGCACCTTTCACTCTCCGAGGGCACAACCCGGATGTCTTGACCTGCATCGCGAACCTGTCCAACGACGAGGTCTTCACCCCGCCAGAGTTCGCGAACCGGATGCTCGATACGCTCACAACCGCGTGGGCAGACGCCAACGACGGCGCAGACATCTGGGCTAACCCCGATGTCACGTTCCTAGATCCGTTCACCAAGTCCGGCGTGTTCCTCCGCGAGATCGTCCGTCGACTCACCGACGGACTGGTCCTGGCAATCCCCGACCTCGACCAACGCGTCGATCACATCCTCACCCATCAGGTGTTCGGCATCGGGATCACCCAGCTCACTGCGCTGCTTGCGCGCCGGAGCGTCTACTGCTCGAGGTTCGCCAACGGCCCGCACTCGATCGCCAGGTCATTCACGACCGAGGACGGCAATATCTGGTTCGAGCGCACCGAGCACACCTGGGGCGGTGGGAAACGAGAGTTCCGATCCGATCCGCTGACCAGCGAAGAAGTCATCGTCCATACCAACCGCAAGTGCATCTACTGCGGAGCGGGCGAGGACGACTACGCCCGTGGTGACGACCTTGAGACTCACGCTTATGCCTTCATCCACACCGACGACATCAAAGCTCGCATGGCCGAGCTGTTCGGAGACAACATGCAGTTCGACGTCATCATCGGGAACCCTCCGTACCAGCTCAGTGACGGCGGCTATGGCACCTCCGCAGCACCGATTTACCAGTCGTTCGTGGAGAAGGCGCTGGGGCTAGACCCACGCTTCGCCGTCTTTGTGACTCCGTCTCGTTGGTTTGCGGGAGGCAAGGGGCTTGATGAGTACCGCAAGAAGATGCTCTCCGACCATCGCATGCACGACATCGTCGACTACCCCAAACTCTACGAGGCCTTCCCCGGCGTAAAGATCCGAGGCGGAGTCTCGTATTTCCTCTGGGATCGCGAATACGACGGTCCTTGCACGATCCAGACCATGTGGGACGGCGAGCCGCTCGGCGCACCTGTTGCTCGCTATCTCGACGCGTACGACGTACTCGTCCGACGCAATGAAGCCGTTCCGATTCTCGAAAAGGTTCGAGCGAGGCAGGAGCCAACGCTCGACTCACGGGTGTCGAGTCGTAAGCCTTTCGGGCTCGCTACCAATTTCAGAGGGAGTACATCCCCCTCGCGAATGGTCGCGCCGGTGAAACTTTTCGCGAACCAGAGGGTCGATTGGATAGAGCGAGGCGACTTGCCGTCCAACCGCGATTGGGTTGACGACTGGAAAGTCTTGATGACGCGTGTGCAGGGCACGAGCGCCGCGGTCGAGACGAAGTTCCTCTCGAAGCCGATCATTGCCGGGCCCGGCACGGCCTGCACGGAGACGTATCTTGTCGCCGGAAGGTTCGACACTGAGGAGGAGGCGACGCGGTATGCAGCGTATCTGCGCACTCGCTTCGTCCGCTTTCTGGTGTCTTTAAGGAAGGGGACACAAGACGCTGCGCGGAACGTATATGCGTTTGTGCCGGACTTGCCTCTCGACCGGGATTGGACGGATGCTCTCCTCTACGAGCGCTACGGCCTGACCGACGACGAGATCGCGTTCATTGAGTCTCAGGTCGCTCCTCATGACGACGCCCTCTTCGACGAGGACGGGGCCGACGATAGCGATGAGTAGAGAGATCGACGAACTCCTTCCCGAGCGCCCCGAAGCGAGGCTGCGCATTTATGCGTGGTCGCCAAACGACCCACCGACAGGGTACGCGGGACTCCTCAAAGTGGGACAGACAACCAAGACGGACGTGAACGCGCGCATCCGCGAGTCGCAGGGGCAGATGCAGCAGGCCTACACGCTCCACGTGGATGAGCTCGCCGAACGCGGCGATGGGTCGATCTTCCGCGACTCAGATGTGCGTCAACGGTTGGTCGACAAGGGCTTCGAGAACCCGATCTTCGGCTCAGCGCGAGAGTGGATGCGCTGTACCCCGAAGGATGTGCGTACGGCGATCACTGAGCTTCGCACGGGCGTGAAACTTAGCGGCACCCATCATGAGACTTTCCCAATGCGCCCGGAGCAGGTCAGCGCCGTCGAGAAGGCGCAGGGCTACTTCGAGTCGATTTGGGCCGAGGATTACCACGCGGTGCCACGCTTCCTGTGGAACGCCAAGATGCGCTTCGGGAAAACCTTCGCCTCCTACCAGCTCGCGAAGCGGCTCGGCGCCAAGCGCATCCTTGTGGTCACCTTCAAACCTGCGGTGGAGGACGCCTGGCAGACCGACCTGGAGTCTCACGCTGACTTCGACGGTTGGCAGTACCTCTCCTCAGCGACTGGGGGTAGCCCGGACGACGCCGACAAGACTCGGCCGCTGGTCTACTTCGGCTCGTTCCAGGACCTGCTCGGGCGCGACCGGAAGACCGGGCTCATCAAGGCAAAGAACGAGTGGGTTCACACCACCAACTGGGACCTCGTCATCTTCGACGAATACCACTTCGGTGCCTGGCGTGAATCCGCCAAGGAGCTGTTCGAGGGCGAGGACGAGAAGGTCAAGCAGAAGGAGCTGGCCGCCGAGTACAACGACGGCCTAGTCGCCTTCGATGAAGAGCTTGACGAGCTCGGCAACGACGAGGACGACTTCCTGCCGATCACCACCCGCGCGTACCTGTACCTGTCGGGAACACCGTTCAAGGCGCTGGCAACGGGTGAGTTCATCGAGGAGCAAATCTTCAACTGGACCTACACCGACGAGCAGCGTGCCAAGGCCGAGTACGCCGTCGCGCACCCGGACGCGTGGAACCCGTACGGGGCGCTCCCGGAGATGCGTCTGTTCACCTACCAGATGCCTGACGAGCTCATCGCCGTCGCGAACCAGGGAGAGTTCGACGAGTTCGATCTCAACGAGTTCTTCGAGGCGAAGGGCATCGGCAAGGACGCCGAGTTCACGCACAAGACCGACGTGCAGAAGTGGCTCGATCTCATCCGTGGCGCCCACCTGCCCACGCAGGTCGACGCCATGCGAATGGGCACCCGTCCGCCGTTCCCATACTCCGATGTCCGACTCCTGCCGTACCTGCAGCACTCGTTCTGGTTCCTACCCAATGTGGCTGCGTGCCAGGCGATGGCGAATCTGCTCGCGGAGAAGCAGAACGTGTTCTGGCACGACTACCAGGTCCTTGTCGTCGCGGGTGCTGGCGCGGGCATTGGCCTGGATGCCCTTCCACCGGTACGGGCGGTGATCGGCGACGGCCACGACACGAAGACGATCACCCTGTCCTGCGGCAAGCTCACTACGGGCGTCACCGTCAAGCAGTGGTCCTCGATCCTGATGCTGCGCAACCTCAACTCGCCCGAGACCTATTTCCAGGCAGCGTTCCGCGTGCAGTCACCTTGGGCGATCAAGAATCCCGACGGAGACAACCCGAGCGCCGAGGCCGTACTCAAGCCGGTGTGCTTCGTGTTCGACTTCGCGCCGACCCGGGCGCTGCGTCAGATCGCCGACTACGGGGCTGGTCTCTCGCCGGAGACGCCGAACCCGGAGCAGGCCGTCGAGGAGCTCGTGAAGTTCCTGCCCGTGTTGGCCTACGACGGGTCGAACATGACCCAGGTCGATGCTGGCGGCATCCTCGACATCGCCATGTCGGGCACGTCCGCGACCCTCCTGGCCCGCAAGTGGGAGTCCGCGATACTCGTCAACGTCGACAACGACACCCTGCGCAAGATCATGAACAACCCTGACGCCCTCAGCGCCATCATGAACATCGAAGGCTTCCGCGCGCTCGGCAACGACATCTTCGAGACCGTCGTGAACAAGAGCGACGCCGTGAAGAAGGCGAAGAAGGAGAAGGGCCAAGAGATCACTCCGGCGGAGAAGAAGGAACTCACGGCGGAAGAGAAGGAGTACAAGTCCAAGCGGAAGCAGATTCAAGAGAAGCTGGTCAAGTTCGCCACCCGCATCCCGGCGTTCATGTACCTGACCGACTTCCGCGAGAACACCCTCCAGGATGTCATCACCAAGCTCGAACCGGGCCTGTTCCGCACCGTCACTGGACTGACCGTTGAGGATTTCCATCTGCTCGTGAACCTTGGCGTCTTCAACGCGACCCACATGAACCAGGCTGTCTTCGCCTTCCGCCGCTACGAGGACTCGTCTCTGTCCTACACCGGAATCGAGTCCCACAAGGGGCTGCGGCGCTACGGCCTCTACGACACCGTGGTGGCCGTAGATGACGACGCCATCGCCTGACCATCTGCCAGCCTTACCGAGAGAATCCGCATGTCGTTCCAGACCCCGCGCAGCATCGAAGAGATGCTGACCGCTATCCACAAGCGCGAGTACCTGATGCCTGCAATCTAGCGAGAGTTCGCGTGGGATGCCGATCAGATCACCAAGCTTGTCGATAGCCTCATGCGCGGATACCCCGTCGGGTCGTTCCTGCTCTGGGACGTCAAGCCTGAAACTGCGCAGTCGTACACGTTCTACGAGTTCCTGACCAACTACCACGAGCGCGACAACCCCTACGCCGACAAGGCAACGGTTTCCTCCGGGAGTGGCACGACGGCGGTGCTCGATGGACAACAGCGGCTCACCTCGTTGAACATCGCGCTGTACGGCAGCTTCGCGGAGAAGAAGAAGTACGCGTGGTGGAACAGTGCGGACGCGTTCCCCGTCAAGCGCCTCTACCTCAACCTCGTCGACGAGCCCGACGACGAGGAGCTCGGCACGAAGCACGACCTGCGGTTCCTCACCGACCGGGAGGCCTCCCCGGCGGATGGCGAGGCCGACAAGTAGTTCCGAGTCGGCGCAGTCCTCGATCTCGCCAACGCTGGCCCCGCGATCATGCGCGAGCTGGAGCAACGCGGCATCGCTGGATCGGCTGACGCGTTCCAGCGGCTCTACGACCTGTACGAGGCGGTGCGGATTCTCAAGCCGATGAACTACTTCCTGGTCACCAATCAGGACGCCGACAAGGTGCTCGAAATCTTCGTCCGCGTCAACAGCGGCGGCACCACGCTCTCCTACTCCGATCTGCTGCTGTCGATGGCGACGAACCAGTGGCAGGAGCTGGATGCTCGTGAGGAAGTCCGCTCGCTGGTCTCCGAGATCAACAGCAACGCCGGCCGCCAGTTCTCGTTCTCCAAGGATGTGGTGCTGAAGACCGCGCTGACGACCGCGGACGTGGAGGTGCGGTTCAAGGTCACCAACTTCACCCAAGGGAACATGGCCAAGGTGGAGGCAGCCTGGCCGCAGATCAAGGGGGCCTTGCTGCGTGCTGCGACGCTGCTTCAGCAGTTCGGGTACAACGAGCGCAACCTCACCGCGAACAGTGTGATCGTCCCGGTCGCGCACTACCTGCACTTGCGGGGTGCGGGCGACTCGTACCTCGATTCCACTGCTGACGCCGCCGACAGGCTCGCCCTTCAACGATGGGTGACGCGCTCGCTGGTCAAGCGTGGCATCTGGGGGTCGGGGCTCGACACGCTGCTCACACGCATCCGCGATGTCCTCCGCACCAACTCGACGAACGGCTTCCCGGTTGCGGCGGTCGCGGAGGCGATGGCGGCCGTCGGCAAGAGCCTCGCGTTCGACAACGCCGAGATCGACGAACTGCTCAACCTCAAGTACGCCGGCCAGCGAACGTTCTCCGTCCTCTCGGTCCTGTACCCCGGGCTGGACCTGAGCAAGAAGTTCCACGAAGACCACATCTTCCCCAAGTCACGGTTCACCAAGAAGAAGCTCCTCGACGCCGGGATTCCGCTCGACAGCATCGATGACTACCTCGCGGTCGTGAACCTCCTGCCGAACCTCCAGTTGCTTGCTGGGACTGCCAACATCGAGAAGCAAGACGGCCTACCTGCGGAGTGGATTGAGACTGCCTTCCCGAGCGAGGACAAGCGAGCTACCTACCTTGCCGAGAACGACCTCGACGGCCTTCCGCTCGACT
The DNA here is from genome assembly GCF_900107735.1 of Bowdeniella nasicola. Lineage (GTDB taxonomy): Bacteria > Actinomycetota > Actinomycetes > Actinomycetales > Actinomycetaceae > Bowdeniella > Bowdeniella massiliensis. The sequence goes on from NZ_FNQV01000012.1 coordinate 79,523, forward strand.
TGGCCGACTTCACCTCGTTCTTCGAGGAGCGCAAGCAGCGAATCCGGACCCGCCTACTCGCCGCTCTGGGAACAACACCGGGCGCACCGGAGGAAGCGGCTCTCTCCTAGCCCAGGCTCACGCGGCGAGCAGCGACAGTGCGGACACGGCCTGGAGAGGTAGCACTCCGTTGCCTAGCGCGGTGAGCTGCTGGTTCTGCGTCAGGTCGTCGCTGTCCGCAACCCACCCAATCGGGAGGCCCATCAGCCATTCGACGAATGCTGGTGCCGGGCGGGGGCCTTCCGCGTCGTTCAGGAGGGCTGGCGCTGGCGCGGGGCGTCCGGTGATGTGTTCCCAGCGGGTGATGGCGTCGGCGTAGCGTCCCCAGCGCTGAACAGTCCGTCGATCAGGGACCACAGCGTCTCCGATTCGCCTCGACTGTTCGGTGAGCTAGCCGGTCCGTGGAGTGCGAAGTCGATGATCTGGTGCGACAAGGCGATCGTCCCGCGCCTCGCTCGCACCTGGTCGAGCGTTTCTCCACCGCGCGATGAGTCCGTCGCCAGCGGAGTGCGGAACAGTGCGCCGGGCGAGGGCGAAGATGCGGAAGCGTTGGTGGGGAGCGCCGACAAGGGAAGCCGGTAGGCCGATCCATCGTGAATCCAGCCGCAGGTCGGCCAGATCGCCGAGAACGGCGCCGAGAGCCCGTAGAGGTCGAGCTGCGTTGTCTCCCAGACGCCACGGGTCGGGTTCCAGGATGCGAAGGGTTGCGTCATCGGGGGTTGCATCGCCGGGGTTGCGTCGGTCATTGTCGTCTCCTTCTGTGGGTGGCCGCGTTGCGGGTGAGGACAGCAGCCCGCGGACGTTCTCGATGACGACCCATTCGGGCTGGAGTGCGTCGATGGCTATGGCCATGTGCGCCCACAGACCCGAGCGCGTGCCAGGAGCGAGGCCGGCGCGCTTGCCGACGGTGGAGACGTCTTGGCATGGGAACCCTCCGATGAGGATGTCCACAGGCTCGACATGACGCCAGTCGATGGCCGTGATGTCACCGAGGGTCGGTGCATCTGGCCAGTGGCGGGCGAAGACGCGGGTGACGGGCTCGTTGAGTTCGGAGAACCACACGGTCTTGGCGTTGAAGACGTGCTCGACGGCAAGGTCGAGGCCGCCGTAGCCGCTGAACAGCGACCCGATCCTGAGTTCTGAGTCGCCGCTGGCGTCGAGGTCGTGCATGAAGTGCGCTCCGGTGGTGGTCGTTCCCGCTATCGCCTCGTCACGAAGCTGATGTCGAGCTGGTCACCTGTCAGGTGCACGACACCCACACGCGCCTGCCGCCCGAGGTCCTCTACCTCCGGCCTTCGCTCCAACCGCACTCGGAGGTCACACGCGTCTTGCAGGTCGAGGTTGATCCGGGCATTACCGCCGTAGAAGTCACCGGGTGCGGATGCTCACCTGCCCGGCAGGAGCGGAGGTGAGCATGACGGTTTCGATGCGCGTGATGTCGGCGGGTGATGGCTACAAGTACCTGCTCAAGACGGTCGTGGCCGCCGACGGCAACCGGCCGCTCTCGACGCCGCTCACTCGCTACTACAAGGAGGAGGGGCACCCCGCCTGGTCGCTGGCTTGGCGCGGGTGTAGCGGCCCTCGGCAAGGGCGAGATTCAGGTGGGCGACCGAGTATCAGGAGACCAGCTCCAGCTCCTGATGGGCACGGGCTGTGATCCAATCACCGGCGACAAACTCGGCTTGGGCTTAGCGACGTACAAGAGCCAGAACGAGTGGATCGAGGCACGGATCGCAGCTCTCGATCCGGCGTTGACGCCCGGCGCCAAGGGTGAGGCTGTCGCGCAGATCGTTGCCGAGGAGACTGCCCGCAGCACACGGCGTGCGGTGGCGGGTTTTGACTTCACGTTCTCGATTCCGAAGTCCGCGTCAGTGTTGTGGGCGGTAGCCGATGCCGGGGTCCAGGCGCTGATCGGTGAGGCGCATCATCGGGCGATTGCGGAGGTGGTTGCGTTCATGGAGCGCGAGGTTGCGGCCACACGCACGGGTGCAACTGCCGGGGATGGCGCGGTTGCGCAGGTCGATGTCACCGGGCTGATCGCGACGGCGTTCGATCACTTCGACTCCCGCGCCGGTGACCCTCACCTGCATACGCATGTGGTCATCAGCAACAAGGCCAAGACCACCTTCGACGGCAAGTGGCGCTCGCTCGACGGCAGGCCGATGCATGCCGCCGTCGTCGCGCTCTCCGAACTACACGAAGCCGTGTTCGCCGACCACATGACGCGCACCTTCGGGGTCTCCTGGGAAGCCCGAGACATGGGTCGCGACCACAACCCGGCCTGGGCGATCACGGGCGTCCCGGAGGAACTCGTCGCGGAGTTCTCCACCCGCGCCCGCCACATCGACATCGAGACCGACCGGCTCATCACCGAGTACGTCGCGGCACATGGACGGCGCCCCACACCGGCGGTCATCATGAAGCTCCGAGCCCAGGCCACCCTGACCACTCGCCCTGATAAGCGGGTCCGGTCCCTGGCCAACCTCACCGCGGAGTGGCGCGACCGCGCCACGAAGACGCTGGGCCGGGACGCAACGATGTGGGCACGCGAGGTCACCGACAACGATAAGCCGCTCCTGCTGCGCGCCGACGACGTGCCGCTCGACGTGATCGGCGAGATTGGGCGTTCAGTCGTCGAGGTGGTCGGCGAGAAGCGCGCGACCTGGCGACGGTGGAATCTCATGGCCGAGGCATCCCGGCAGACAATGGGTTGGCGGTTCGCCACCATGCAGGATCGGGAAGCCATCGTCGCGATGGTCGCCGACGCCGCCGAGCTCGTCTCGCTTCGGTTGACCCCGCCCGAACTCGCGGCCTCGCCGGTCGTGTTCCGTCGGCCTGACGGCACCTCAGTGTTCCGTCCGAAGAGCTCTACCGTGTTCACCTCAGAGGCGCAGCTTGCTGCCGAGGACAGACTGCTCGAACGCGCCAGCAACCTGGCCGGACCGACGGTCTCCCTCGCGACCGTCGAGAAGACCACCCGAAGGCCCGACGCTGACGGTCGGCTGCTCAGCGATGACCAAGCTGACGCTCTGATCCACATCGCAGTGTTCGGACGGATGCTCGATGTTCTCGTGGGCCCTGCCGGGGCGGGCAAGACCACCGCCATGAACGCACTCCGCCAGGCGTGGGAAGCCGAACACGGTCCCGGCTCCGTCGTCGGGCTCGCCCCATCGGCCGTTGCAGCACAGGTGCTCGCCGACGATCTCGGGATCACAACTGAGAACACGGCGAAGTGGTGGCAGAACCACCTCCTGCACGGCACCACCTTCGAGGCGGGTCAGCTCGTCATCATCGACGAAGCCTCCCTCGCAGGCACGCTCTCGCTGGACCGCATCACCCACCTCGCCCAGGAAGCGGGCGCGAAGGTGCTGCTGGTCGGCGACTACGCCCAACTGCAATCCGTGGACGCCGGCGGCGCATTCGCGATGATCGCCCACGACCGGGCCGACACCCCCGAACTGGTCGACGCCCACCGCTTCACCCATACCTGGGAGAAGGCCGCCTCACTCGAGCTGCGCCATGGACGCGCCCAGGCCGTCGACGCCTACCTCGCCCACGAGCGCATCACCGACGGCGACTCCGAGGCCATGACCGACACCGCCTACAACGCCTGGCGCGCCGACCGCGACGCCGGACTCGTCTCGGTGCTGATCGCCGAAACCCACGAAGACGTGACCACGCTGAACCGTCGCGCCCGCGCCGACCTGATCCAAAACAAGATGCTGAACCCCGACCGCGAGGTCGAACTGTGCGACGGCACCGCCGCCGGGATCGGGGACACGATCATCACCCGACGCAACGACCGACGACTCCGCACTGTGACCGGGCGGGACTGGGTGCGCAATGGCGATGTCTGGACGATCACGGCCGTCGGCGATGACGGGACTCTCACCATTGCGCGCGACCACGGGGTCGGCACCACCGTCCGCGAGGACGGGACTATCGCGGTACGGAGGCGTGGGCGAAGGTTCGGCGGCAGTATCGTCCTGCCCGCCTCGTATGTCTCCGAGAGCGTCGATCTCGGCTACGCCGTCACCGCCTACCGTGCGCAAGGCGTCACGACCGACACCGCGCATGTGTTAGTCGCACCGACCTCGACCAGAGAGACCTTCTATGTCGCAATGACCCGAGGCCGCCACTCCAACCGCGCCTACGTCACCCTTGACCGCGCCGACGACCATGCAGAGCCGCACCCCGGCGACGACCCCAACGCGACCACCCGCAGCGTGCTCTCCGGCGTTCTCCAGCACAGTGGAGCCGAGCTCTCGGCGCACGAGACGATCGTTGCCGAGCAGGAGCAGTGGGGCTCGATCGCCCAGCTCGCTGCCGAGTACGAGACCATCGCCGCCACAGCCCAACACGACCGCTGGGCCACCCTCGTTCGCAGGTCCGGACTCACCGACGACCAGGCCGACAGCGCCATCGATTCCGAGGCATTCGGCCCACTCGCCGCCGAGCTCCGCCGCGCCGAGGCCAACCACCACGACGTCGATGCGCTCATGCCACGGCTTGTCGCAGCGCGAGGGTTCGGCGACGCCGACGACATCGCCGCCGTCCTCCACTACCGCGTCGAGCGCGCGACCGCTCGACCAGCGGGATCAGGACGAACCCGGAAACCGCCGCGCCTCATTGCCGGACTCATCCCACACGCCGTTGGCGTGGTGGACGCCGAGATGCGAGCCGCACTCGACGAGCGAGCGATGCTGATCGAGGCCCGCGCCGACGCCGCGCTCGACACGGCCCTTGCCGATGGCGTTCCGTGGACAAGGGCACTCGGCATGCCACCGAGCGAGCGACGCCGCGCTGCGACCTGGCGCAGGGCTGCACGAGTCGTCGCCGCTTACCGCGACCGGTACTTCATCGCCGACGATGCACCCCTTGGTGCCCCGGCCGAGTCGGCCGCACAGAAGATCGACGCCGCGAGGGCGCGAGCAGCACTCGACAGGTTGCTCCTTTCCCCTGCCCAGAGCGCTTCGCCGGAGGCTGGGCTCAACGCCGTCAGACGGGGGCAGCCTCAGCCAGGACGCAGCATCTGACCCTTCCAAATGTCCCCGCCGCGACGTAGCCTTGAAGTGAGGCGGATTTCTCCTTACCTTTGGGCCGTTCGCGGCAGACCTTCGGGTCACTCTCCACGCACCGTCTCGACAACGTACGTGCGTGTTGAGAGGAGCCCATCATGATCCGCCTACTGTGGACAGCCAGCACGCAGGTCCGCTACTTCCTGCGTCGTTACATGCCGAGCAACATCCTGCTTGACCTGATCCGAACGAGGAACGGGCTGAAGTGGGGCGTGCCAGCGATGCTGCTGGCCGCTACGTACCTGGGCGTCGCTGCCTGGTGCACTACTCTCATCGAGTCCGGCGGCCCCGGATGGCTCCACCTCGTGGTCCTGATCTGCATCTGGAACGCTCTCAAGATGGTCGTCATCGGCCCGGTGAGCGTGGTGCTGCTCGTGAAGGCACGCGCCAAGGAACGCCACGCCCGGAAGCGTGCCGAGCGCGAGGTAGACGCTGAGGTGCCTCAGCGTGAACTCACTCGCAGCAGCCGCTGAGAGACACTTCCATCCGCCAAACTCTTGACGAGCAGCTACAGCGAACGTGTTGGTCCAGGCGTAGCCGGACGGACTCGATTCGCAACTTGCGTACGCGGCGCAGAGACCTGGCGAGCGTTGCCGCGTTCCACCAGGCGCGCAAGATCGGCGCTGTCGGCGACCAGTGAAGCAGTGCCTTCCCGTAGCAGACGATGCGGCCCGAGGCTCGCGGCGCTCGTCACCGGGCCAGGCACTGCTCCCACGCTTCGACCCAGCTCGAAAGCGTGCTGCGCCACCCCCAAGGAGCCTGACCGACCTGCCGCCTCAACGATCACCGTCGTAGACGCGAGCGCCGCCATCAGCCGCCCACGAGCGATGAACCGATGCCGCGTGGGAACGGCACCAGGCGGGACCTCGCTGACGAGAAGCCCGACATCGGCCACGCGTTCGAGTAGGTCACGGTGGCCAGCAGGGTAAGGACGGTCGATGCCGTTAGCGAGGATCGCGATCGTGTCACCACCTGCAGCGAGAGCAGCTTGGTGCGCAGCGCCTTCGATCCCGTACGCGCCACCGGCGACGACGACGCGCTCGTCCGCAACCGCCGAGGCGCCCAGTTCGCGGGCAACATGGTCACCGTACGAGGTGGATGCGCGCGATCCGGTGATCGTGACGAAGTCCTGCAACGGGCGGGAGAGGAACGACGAGGCACCGCGCGTCCACAACACGTAGGGAGCGAGATCGCCAAGATCGTTGAGGGCAACGGGCCAGCTCACGTCGCCTGGGACAAGAACCTGGATGCCTGACTGCTGAGCCTGATCGAGACGGGCGGCGATGTCCTTCGCCGCAGGTGCGTCGAAGTGGTCGCGCCAGATCTGCGCGTCGACGGCGCTGAGACCGACCACCGCGCCGTCGCGCTCGGCGAGGCGGAGCGTCTCCATCGCCCCGAGTCCATTCATGACTCGGCCAGTCACCGGATCGTTGGGCTCGACGAGCATGGACAGCACCATCCGCGCGGTTCGCTCGTCGTCTGCGAGGTCACTCAGCACAACCATCGTCGGCCCCTCTCGGCATTTGATACCGACGAGGTGCACAGCCAGCCCCGGTTCGGTGGCAGCTAGGTGATGACGGCGCGGATATAGATGCCAACGCCGATGAGCAAGAGAGCACCGTAGAAGGGCAAGATCGACCACGATGACCAGACGCTCCATGCCGGGACCCATCGGCCAATCACAGTCTTGACTCGCTCACGCCACCCGGCCGATGCAGGTATCGGATCGTCAGCTTCGGAGGGGTCGAGTGAGAACTGTGGGACGGCGCGCGTGCCCCGTGCAACGGTGTCGTACAGTCGCCGGTAGGCGCGTTCTTGTCGCAGATAGTTGGCGTCGAGGAACATGAAGAGCACGACCGCTGCGAGTCCGAGCAGAGTAACCGCTCGTGAGTGCTGCACTAGCGCGAACCCAAAGGTGGCCGTGACGACTGGCAGCAGCCACCCTTTCGCACTTGATGACGCAGCGGACATGCGAGTGACGACTGCCTGTATGAAGTCGAGGTGCTTCCGCCGATCTTCGTCTGAGGGTTGGGTCGGCGTACTCACTTGTTGCTCGCCTTCCGGCACTCGGCTCTCAGCGCTTCCCACGCTTCGTCCTTCGCCTCCTCGCTGTAGTTGCTTTCAGGCGGCCAGATGTGCCCGATGGGGTCTCCTTCCCAGCGAGGCACAAGATGGACGTGCAGGTGGAAGACCGTCTGACTGGCCGCGCTACCGTTGGACTGAATGACGTTGAGGCCATCGGGGTTGACTGCGCGCTTGACTGCTGCGGCGAGCCGCGTTGTTGCCCTGGAGAGCTGCTCGGCAGTGACTTCATCAAGTGCCCAAATGTCGGGCACATGGAGGCGAGGGATCACAAGCGTGTGCCCGAGGGTAGCCGGATTGTGCGGGAAGAAGGCAACGACATGCTCATCGCGATAGACCTCGCGAGCGTCGGGATCGTCCCGGTCGACAATCTCGCAGAAGGGGCAATCAGGATCGCTTGTAGGCATTGCTCACCCACGTCGTGATGTTGGGTCTGCTGTCGGTTTGCTTGAGTCCAAGACTGTCTCGATCTGAAGATCGATACTGAAAGGATGATGAGCATGCCATCGAAGTACAGTGAGGAGTTCAAGCGAGATGCTGTCGCGCTCGTGGAGTCCGGCCTCACGCAGAAAACCGTGTGTAAAGATCTCGGTATCTCGAAGTCAGCTCTCGCCTCGTGGATTCAAGATGCGAGGTTCACGTCGTATGGGATGACCCCGTCAAAAGACCCTGACGAGCAGCGGGAGATGCGCCAAGCGCTCAAACGAATTCGTGAGCTCGAGATGGAAAACGAGGTCCTCAGGC
>NZ_FNQV01000023.1 GCF_900107735.1 Bowdeniella nasicola
ACGACGGCCAGGCGAACAAGCCCACACCACCGAGCCATGAGGTCAACAGGCCTCAACAATCACGCCCTCGCGCGCGCACGCGCAGGTGCGCGTAGGCAGGTGCGTGGGTACGCGCGTGGGTGCGTGTGTACGCACGTGGGTGCGCGTGAGCGCGCGCGTGTACGTATACGGGCGCGCGGGTGGGCGCCAGGTGCGGCAGGTCTACGGCAGCAACCTTGAGTACGTGTGTGGGAGCGTGGGTGGGCGAGCGCTTATCGGTTAGAGCGATTAGTGCTCGTCGTCGTGCGGCTCGTGGCGCGCGGCCTCAGATCCCCCGCCCTCGCGTCGCTCATAGCGGTCGCGTTCGGGGCGCTCATCGCGTCGGCGCCTGCTACCCGCGCCAGGTTCGCCACGGCGGAAACGATTGGCGCTGTTCTTGCCGCGTCGGACCCGCGTCGGTGAGACCAGGCGTCGGAAATCTGAGGAGGACAGCGTGATGGTCCAGTCGTTGTGCTCGGGTAGCTTCCAGCGCCGCCAGCGGGCCAGGACGCACAGCGTGAAGCCCACGATCATGGCGATGAGCATCGCGAGGTTGACGGTGAAGAATGGCTCGAGCGCGACCATCGTGCCCGCGCCGGCAATGGCGGCCGTCGCATACAGCGTCGTGCCGCCGAAAATCGCGGGGATCTTGCCGACGGCGATGTCGCGGATCATGCCGCCGCCGACCGCCGTCGTCGTGCCCAAAATGATGGCGGCGAGCCAGCCGAGGCCCACGCCGAGGGTCTTTGCGGCACCGGTCGCGGCCCAGCAGCCAAGGACGAGGGCGTCGGCGAGGATGAAGCCGCGGTTCCACCATTTGCGGTCGAATTTGGCGACGAATGCGACGGCTGCGCCCGCGAGGGCGGTCAGCGAGTAGGTCGGGTCGGTGAGGAAGACCGGTGGGCCGGCTTGCAGCATGATGTCGCGCAGCATGCCGCCTCCGAGGGCGCTCATGACGGCGAGGAAGGCGAAGCCGACGGCGTCGAATTGTTTGCGGCGGGCGATCAGGCCGCCGAGGATGCCGTTGACGAAGACGCCCGTGAGGTCGAGGGCGCGGAAGAGATCGGGCAGCCCGATGCCGATACCGCCGGCCAGGTCGATGTCCACGGCGCTAGCTCACGCTCGTGCCGAAGAGGCGGCCCAGGACGATCGTGGCGGCGGCCGCTCCGTAACCGATGGCGAGCTGGCGGAGCGCGCGCTTCAGCGGGGAGGAGCCGGACAGCACGCCGACGACGCCGCCGGTGACCATGAGAACGATACCGACGAGGACGGCGGCCAGGGCCATGGCCGGCACGCCGGATAGGCCAAAGAGCCACGGCAGGATGGGGATGATTGCGCCCGAGGCGAAAAACAGGAAGGAACTGCCGGCGGCCATCCAGGGCGAGCCGACGCCATCAAGGGATGGGGCCTCGGAGGCTTCTAGCGCCGCGGAGTGGGTGGCGAGGACGTCGCTGGCACGGGCCGCGGCGGCCTCGGCGTCCATGCCGCGGGCGCGGTAGACGAGCGCGAGTTCGTTGGCGTCGACGTCGAGCGCGGCGACCGCGTCGGCGGAGCGCGGATCCGGGGCCGAGGCGGACAGCAGCTCGACCTGCGATTTCACGGAGACGTATTCGCCGGCGGCCATCGATAGGGCGCCCGCGAGCAGGCCTGCGACGCCGGTGAGCAGGACGGTGGAATCGGCAACGCCGGCCGCGCCAATGCCGAGGACGAGCGCGAGGTTGGAGACGAGTCCGTCGTTCGCGCCGAAGACGGCCGCCCTGAAGGAGCCGGACATCGCCGCGCGACCGCGGGCCGCGAGCGCCCGGATGACCTCGGAGTGGATGCGCTCGTCGGCAGCCATTTGGTCGGTGGCGTCGACGTCGGCCTCGTAGGTGGAGCGTTCCTCGCTGCGCTGCACGAGCGCGAGGACGAAGACGAAGCCGAAGACGCGCGCCAAAAACCCGAGGATTGCTACCCGCAGCGGCATCCGCGTCGGCCCGGCGTGCTCGCCGAGGAGGTTTTCCCAGTGGGCCTCGTGGCGGCGTTCGGCGTCGGCGAGTTCGGTGAGGATTTGGCGTTCGGCGCCGGCGGCGCGCGCTGCCAGGTTGCGGTAGATCCGGGCTTCGGCGCGTTCCTCGGCGAGGGCGCGGCGCCACCGGCGGATCTGACCGGGTGAGGGGGCTAGCGTTGTCACGCCCTTAAGGGTAGTCGCGTGTGCGAACAAGCGGCAGGTGTGGTCGGCGTGAGGGCGGGCACGCAAAAGCCCGACCGAGCGGGTGCGGGAGCTCGGTCGGGCGGGAAGCCGCGCTGGTTGGGTGGTGTGTTGGTGCGCGGCTGCGTCGGCGAACCGACGCGAATGGTCTGCGAGTCGTTACTTGACGTCCGGGCCGGGCTCGGCCGGATCCATCGGCTTGTCGCCGCCGGAAACGTAATGATCGAGCTTGGCTTCGCTACCGCTGGACTTGGCCGAGTGGATCTTGTCCTTGACGAGGTCTGCGACCTTGTCGGTCAGGTTGGAGGCCTGGTTACGCGCGGCGGAGCCGACGGTGTCTTCCACCTTCGACACGCCCGTCTGCACGGCGTCGGACTGCCAGAGGTCCTGGCTCATCGACTTCAGCTTCTCGTACTGATCGCGGCCGGCGCGGCTGCCGAGAATGAACCCGACAATACCGCCGAGAATGAAGGACTTCTTGCCCATGTCTGACTCCTTTGGTCGGCGTATCTAGGTGAAATCCTACGGCGAGTCCGACCGGAGTGCACGCCGGGCGCGAAGATCCGCCACCGGATGGAGGCGCGGCGCTTGGCCGGGCGCTTAGCCTGGCGGTATGGGAATTCTTGCCGAAGATCAGATCGTGATGCGCCAGGTGCGCACGTTCATCGACGACGACTACACGATTACGACGCCCGACGGCCGCGATGTTGGCCAGGTCGCGACGCTCGGCGGGCTCGGTACCCGCTTCCTGCTCGGTAACCGGAGCCCCCGCTGGTCACCTCGCCGACATTCTGAAAAAGATCCGCTTCATGACGCGCAATCTGGCGATCACGCTCGCCGATGGTCGGGAACTCATGTGCCGCGGGTCCGTGTTCGACTTCGACTTTTCCATCACCGATGCGGCGGGCGGCGTAACCTATGCGAGTGTGAGCCGGAACCTTGGCAATGTCGCTTCGTTCCTGCTCGCTAAGGAGAATTTCCTCGTGAGTTTCGATCCGGCCGCGGATCGCGACGTGCGCGCTGCGGTGATTGGCACGCTGCTCGCGATTGACATGATCCGTAAGAAGGAGCGGCGCACCGCTGGTTAGTGGGTGCCACTTGGTGGGTGCAGCTTGGTGGCTGCAGCGTCAGTCGAACCAGGAAAGGATCGTGCGGCCGACGGCGTCTTCGCCGTTGGTGCCGATGCGGCGGGCGTCGACGTCGTCGAGATCCGGATGCGCATTGCCCATGACGTGCGCGTGTCCCGCCCACTGCAGCATCGCGCGATCGTTGGGCATGTCGCCGAAGGCCGCGACGTCTGCCGCGCCGATGCCGAGTGAGGCGGCGAATCGCTCAAGCGCGTGTGCCTTGGTCACGCCGGGCGCGGAGAGTTCGAGCAGCCCGTAGTCGTCGCTCATGGAGAACGTGACGGTGAGGCGATCGCCGACGGCTGGGCGGGCGCGGCGCGCCATCTCGATCGCGCCCATATCAGCGTGGCGCGCCAGGAGCTTGATGAACGGCTCGCCGGCGATGAGGTGGTCGAGCTGCCCCGCGAACATTCGCCCGCGCAGTGAGGCGGGCGCTTCGGTGGCAAAGCCCTCTTCGTAGCCGAAGGCGAAATGCTGCTGGACGGCGAATTTCACGCCGGGCAGAACCTCCCGCAGATCGCTCGCGACGCTGTGCGCGACGTCGGCCTCCAGCGGATAATCTTCGATAATTTCGCGCGTTTTGGCGTGAATGAGCACGGCTCCATTGGCGGCGATGACGCGGTCATCGGCGTCCTGCACGTCGTCGATAACACCGAGCCAGGTCGGCGGGCGGCCCGTGGCAAAGACGACCGGAATGCCCTCCGCGTGAGCGCGCGCGACGGCGGCGCGGTTGGTCTCGCTGATAGAGGTATCGGGCGACAAGAAGGTGCCGTCGAGGTCGGTGGCGATCAGTCGTGGCAGGCTCATATGGCCTCATCATAGGCCGTGGGCGGCGCGGTGGCGCCTCATGCAGCAAGCGGAGCGAGCCGGGGGCTAACGGGTGAGGGTGACGACGAGGCCCCGGTGGTTGGAGCGCGGAATGTTGAAGTAGGCGATGTGTTCGGGCTTCCAGGCGCCCTGTGGGGGCGCGGGTCCGAGCAGCACGTGGCTGCGGGAGGCGCCAAGCCAGCCGGGCGCGCCCGCCGGCCAGGTACCGAATCCGCCGTAGCCGAGCTCGGTTGCGACGTCGGTGCAGCCGGAGCGGGCGAGCGGGCCCGCGTTCATGGAGGCGCGCAGGTCGCCAGCGATGATGAGGTTGTTGTGCTCGCAGGCCCCGGCCAGGCCCGAGATGTCGAGCTGGTAGGGACGCATGTCGGCGCGGTCGCGCGGCGCAACGGCCGCCGCGTAGATCTTCGTGCCTGCACCGTCGGTCAGGACGAGCGAGCCGCCCTGCGTAATCCGGGTGCGGTTCGTTGCTGTATCGAGGGAGCGAACGGGGGCGGGGGCGAGCGTCGTCGTATCGGCGCTCGTGAGGACCACCAGCGAGGCGGTCGACTCATTGACGGTGAAGGTTCCGGCCTCGCGCGCTGCGAGGCGGTCCGCGAGCGCTTGGCCGTAGCCTGGGCCAGCTTCGGCGATGACGATGACGTCGGGCTGCGCGCGCACGAGGTCGCGCACGAGGGCGTCGTGTACCTCGGTGTCATCGGCGACGTTGAGCTGCGTGATCGTGAGCTCGCTGAGCGGGCTCGCGGGGGCCGTCTCTTCTTCGGGTGCAGCATCGCCCTCGGGTGGCGTCGCGGGTTGGGGCGAGACCTCCTCGGCGGCGACGCGGGGCGGCGAGGCGAGTCCGGCGTCGAAGCCCCGGTACAGGTGCACCCCGCCAGCGACGAGACAGGCTAGGCCCGCGACGAGGGCTGCGGCCGTGCCCCCGGCCCGCAAGCGCCAGATGCCGACGAACAGAAATACCAGGCCGACGAGCGCGAGTCCGCCGCCGAGCAGCACGGGGAAGTCGACGACTTGGGCGTAGGGAAACGCCGTCGACGTTCCGGCCTCAGCCAGCGGCGGCGTCAGTGCGTCCGGCGCGATCGTCGTGAGCGCACCGTAGGCGATCGCAGCGCCGAAGAGCCATGCGATGACTGCGAGGACAGTTCTGAGGGGAGACCGGCGTTCGGGCATGTGATTAGCGTAACGAACTCGGGCGCAGCTGGCGGCTCACTCGACGGCGATCGGCCTCAGCGTCACTAGTCCTCGCGGGTAGCGCTTGCTCGCTGGGGATGCCAGGCGTCGTCGTAGTAGAAGCTTCGCCAGCAGGCCTCGGCGCCCACAGCCTCGAAGCCGAGCTGCTCGTTGATCGCCCACATGTGCGCGTTCTCGTCCGCGTTCCACGTGATGATCCGGGTGGCAGGCGGACGACGCGCGTCCGCCTTGCCGGCTGCGGCGAGGCGCTCGTCGTTGGCGGAAAGCACGCGCAGCAGGTTCTCGGCCTTGATGGCAAGACCGAGGCGGCGCCCGCGATGGTCGCGTCTCACCCACGTGTCTTCCTGCGACGGTCCGGCTGACGTGTCCCGCCAGTAGATCGTCGTGTAGGCCACCGGGCGGCCGCTGCCGCGCTCGCAGGCGATCGTCCGGTGGATGCGGATCCCGCGGCTCTCGATCTGCTCATCCTGCTCGCGAACCTTCTGCGCCGTGAAAGGGGTCGGCTCATCGCCCTCGCCGTGCGGGATATCGGCCGTGAACTCGGTGTACATCTGGGCAGCGTCGGCGAGCATGTCGGCCGGATAACCGCCCGCGAGGTAGCGCAGCTCGTAGTCCTGCTCGTAGTGCGGGGCGGCGCTGGCGGCCAACTCGCGCGCGCGGGCGCGCACGCGCGCGAGGATCTCCGCGTCCGTCAGGTTCTCGAGCGCAGAAAATCGCTCGATCATCTCCAGGCCGAAACCGGACTTCAGCACGAACGGGCTGGCATCGGCGCTCGCATCGATTGCGCCTGTGCCGACGTGGGGTCGCAACACTCGCGGATCCTCGCCCCCGCCGCCCGCGTCCGGAGTCGCCATCGGCGTCGCGAAGGTCCACGCCTCGATCTCGGTGCGCCCGGCCGCCAGGGCCTCATCGCGCCCGAAGGCCACCAGCGCGCTGCCAAGGCCCGCTCCCCGAAAGGCCGGGTCGATATAGACATCGAGCCACGCCTTGTGCAGATTGCTGTCCAGTTGCCATTCCACGCTGCAGCGCCCGAGGATGCGCGCTGGGTCCAGCTCGTCGAAGACTGCCGCATCCTCATGCGCGATGGTGATCGGACTGCCGCTCGCGAGATCATGCGCCGAACTCACCGTGCGTGGCGCAACGAGGAGGTAGATCGCCTCATGGGACGTGGAGCTCAGGTGGGCGTGATTCGCGTGGAACGACGCGGCATCGGCAGACATGAGGTCTGAGTTACCGAAGGCTTCGATCACCGAGGCGCGGTGCAGCTCGTAATATCGCTGCCACGCGGGCGAGACGGCGCTCTCGGCGCGAATGGCCACGCCCTGCGGCACACGCACGGCTACCAGCTGAGTTCGTGGTGTAGTCATATGGCCAGGCTAGGACCGGCCAGTCGGCGCTGTCGTCTTTTTTTGCCGACGCGCAGCCGTGCGAGACCTGCGGGTCGTGGGTGGGTCAGCGTGCAGTGGTCGGGTCAGCGCGTTACCGGTTCGGCTTCGTCCGCGATGGGCCGACGCCGGAAGAACGCCGCGAGCAGCGCACCGGACAGGTTGTGCCAGACGGAGAAAATCGCAGCTGGCAGCGCGGCAAGCGGGGAGACGAAGGTCGCGGCGAGGGTCGCGGCCAGCCCGGAGTTCTGCATCCCGACCTCCACGGCCGTCGCACGGCAGGCCGCCTCGCGCTGCCCCGTCACCTTGGCCAGCCCGTATCCGAGGCCGTAACCGATGGCGTTATGAATAACGACGGCGAGCATGATGATCGCGGCGGCCGAGGCAATCTTGTCAGCTGAGCCCGCGACAACGGCCATGACGACGCCGGTAATGCCCGCCACCGACAGCCACGGCAGCGCCGGCAGCACCTTCGTCACGAGGCCCGGCAGCAGGAAGCGCAGCAGCAGGCCCGCGAGCACGGGAATGAGCACGACCTTGACGATCGACAGCGCCATCGCGCCCCCGTCGACGTCCATCCGCTGGCCGGCGAGCCACAGCGCGAGCAGCGGGGTGAGGATCGGGGCGAGCAGCGTCGAGATCGACGTCATCGTCACCGACAGTGCGACGTCGCCCTTGGCGAGGTAGGTCACGACGTTGGAGGAGGTCCCACCGGGCGCACAGCCGACGAGGATGACGCCGACGGCGAGTTCGGGCGGCAGGCCGAGCACCGTCGCGATGCCCCATCCCGCTAGCGGCATGATGACGTACTGCGCGATGACGCCGATGAGGATCGGCAGCGGGCGCTTGGCGACGAGCAGGAAGTCCGGTGGCGTGAGCGTCAGGCCCATCGCGAACATGATGACGCCCAGCATGATCGTGACCCACGGGCCGAGGGTCGGCGCGATGGAGCCGGGCGCGAGGTAGGCGATGACGGCGCCGGCGATCACGAGGATCGGGAAGACCGTCACGGCGATGGTGGCGTTGCGTTCGTTGGCGTCGGTCCGAGCCGACGTGCGAGGGGAGGTGTCGGTGCTCATGGCTGGAGTCTTGCCCCGAAAATCGTGCGGCGCCGCGCGCTTCCGCAGTGTGAGACCTCGATAACGATTGAGTGATGACGCAATTGAATTTGACCCGCGTGGCACACTTGGAGCCATGCCGAAGACCCCGCCCGACAACCAGCGTGCCCGCACGCCGCGGCGTGGTTCTAGGCGCACCTCCGCCCGCTCGCAGCGCTCCGGGCCGCGGGCCTTTACGGCGGGGGAGCTTGAGGCGCGGCGCGCATCGGTGCCCGCGATCAGCTATCCGGCCGAGCTGCCCGTCTCGGCGCGGCGCGAGGATATTGCCGCGGCGATCCGCGATCACCAGGTCGTCATCGTCGCGGGTGAGACCGGCTCCGGCAAGACGACGCAGCTGCCGAAAATCTGCCTCGAGCTCGGGCGCGGCATCACCGGGCTCATTGGCCATACCCAGCCGCGTCGCATCGCCGCGCGCTCCGTCGCCGAACGCATCGCAAGCGAGCTCGGCGTCGAACTCGGCACCACCGTCGGCTACCAGGTACGCTTCACCGAGCAGGTCTCCCCCGAGACGCTGCTCAAACTCATGACCGACGGCATCATGCTCGCCGAGATCCAGTTCGATCCGGACCTGCGCCGCTACGACACGATCATCATCGACGAGGCCCACGAACGCAGCCTCAACATCGACTTCCTGCTCGGCTACCTCACGCGCCTGCTGCCGCGCCGCCCGGATTTGAAGGTCATTATTACCTCGGCGACGATCGACTCCGAGCGCTTCGCCGAGCATTTTGCGACCGCCGACGGCACGCCCGCGCCGATCATCGAGGTCTCGGGGCGCACCTACCCCGTCGAGATCCGCTACCGCCCGCTGGTGCGGGAGACGGAGGAGAGCGTCGATCAGGTGACGGGAATCTGCGAGGCCGCCACCGAGCTCATGGCGGAGGGGCCGGGCGATATCCTCGTCTTCCTCGCGGGTGAGGCCGACATTCGCGACGCCGACGCCGCTCTGCGCGATCTGCTGAAGGAGCGTTACCTGCCCGCGGGCCAGGGGTCGCGGCGCGGCCGGCATCCCGACGCGGTCGAGGTGCTGCCGCTGTTTGCGCGGCTGTCCAGCGCCGAGCAGCATCGCATTTTCGCCCCGCACGACACCCGCCGGATCGTGCTCGCGACGAACGTCGCGGAAACCTCGCTCACCGTGCCGGGCATCCGCTACGTCATCGATCCGGGTAACGCGCGTATCTCGCGATTTTCCACCCGCACTAAGGTGCAGCGCCTGCCGATCGAGCCTGTGAGCCAGGCAAGCGCCAACCAGCGCTCGGGCCGGTGCGGGCGCGTCGCCGATGGCATTGCGATCCGGCTGTATTCCGAGGAGGACTTCGATTCGCGCGAGGAGTTCACCGAGCCCGAGATCCTGCGCACCTCGCTCGCCTCCGTCATCTTGCAGATGGCCTCCCTAGGCCTTGGCCGCGTCGCCGATTTCCCGTTCGTCGATCCGCCCGAGGCCAAGGCCGTGCGCGACGGCGTCCAACTCCTCACCGAAATCGGGGCGCTCGCCGATGGGCCGCCCGGCTCGCCCGCCCGCCTGACCGCGATCGGCAAGCAGCTCGCCCGGCTGCCGATCGACCCGCGCCTGGGGCGCATGGTGCTGCAAGCAAAGAAACTCGGCTGCGCCTCCGAGATCGTCGTCATCGTCGCGGCCCTGTCCTGCCAGGATGTGCGCGAGCGCCCGGCCGACAAGCGCGACGCGGCCGATCCGCTGCACGCGCGCTTTACCGATCCCACCTCGGACTTCCTCGCCTACTTGAACCTCTGGCGTTACCTGCGCACCCAGCAGCAGCTGCTGTCCTCCTCCGCCTTCCGGCGGCTGTGCCGCGCCGAGTTCCTCAACTACCTGCGCTTTCGCGAATGGCAGGACGTCGTCCGCCAGCTCCAGCAGCTCGCCCGCCCGCTCGGATTGACGCTGCACCAGCTCGCGCTGCCGCACTCGCGCGACATCATCGACGCGGGGGGCGACGTCGCCGCCGCGGCCGCCCACGTCACGGCGGCCAACCACACCGCCGGGGCCGATGAGATTCACCGCTCGCTGCTGACCGGGCTGCTATCCAACGTCGGGACGTACAGCGAGCAAAAGCGCGATTATCTCGGCGCGCGCGGCACCCAGTTCACGATCTGGCCGGGCTCGGGCCTGGCACGCAAACGCTACGACTGGGTGATGGCCGCCGAACTCGTGGAGACGAGCCGGCTGTTTGCCCGCACCGTGGCAAAAATCGAGGAAGCGTGGATCGAGGACGCGGGCGAGCACCTCATCAAACGCCAATACTCCGAACCGTTCTGGTCCGCCAAGCGCGGCGCGGCCATGGTGCACGAGAAAGTCACGCTCTACGGGCTGGCCGTCGTCGCCGATCGCGTCGTCCCGCTCTCGCGCGTCGGGACGGACGCCTCGCGCGAGATTGCGCGCGAAATGTTCATCCGCAAGGCGCTCGTTGAAGGCGAATGGCGCACCTTCCACCGCTTCGTCAAACATAACGACGACGCCCTCGCCGCCGCCCGTAAGCTCGCCGAGCGCACGCGCCGACTCGATCTGCTCGCCGATGAGGAGGCCCGCGAGCAGTTCTTCGACGAGCGCATCCCGAGCGATATCGTCTCCTCGCGGCATTTCGATTCGTGGTTTAAGCGTGCCCGCCGCGAGGACCCGGACCTCCTGAACTACACCGAGGAACTGCTGCTGCCCCACGCCGATGAGATCGACGAGGCAGACTTCCCGACGGAGGTCACGCAGGGCGATGTCACGCTGCCGCTCAGCTACGAATTCCGCCCAGGCAGCCGGGTCGACGGCATCACCGTCACGATCCCGGCGGCTGTGCTCGGCCAGCTGAAGCCGAACCCGTTCACCTGGGTTGTGCCGGGCTACTGGGACGAGCTCGTCGTCGCCGCGATCCGCGCGCTGCCCAAGCCGATCCGCAAGCACCTCGTGCCTGCGCCCGAAACCGCTCGCCGGCTGCGCGCCCGCCTCCCGGAATTCGCTGCCGTCGCGAGCGGCACCACGCCCGAGGGCGAGGACACCCCGAGTTTCTTCGAGGTGTTCGCCGAGCTCGCCGCGCGTGATGCCGGCATCGAGGTCGCCCCCGAGGATGTCGACGCCGAACGGCTGCCGAGCCACCTGCGCGTGGTATTCCGCGCCATCTCCGAGCGAGGCGCCGTGCTGGAGGAGGGCACGAACCTCGTCAACCTGCAGCGCCGCCTCGCCCCAGCCTCGCGCGACGCGGTCGCCTCCGCCGTGCGAGCCGCCTTCGCCGAGCAGCCTGCCGCGCAGGCCCCCGCGGCATCGAACGCGAGCGCCGCGCCAGCCACCCCCAGCCAGTCCGCCATCGACGAGCTCGTTGGCCTCACGCAGTGGCCGGCGGACTACCCCACGCTGCCCGCACACGTGGAGACGACCACGGCCCACGGGATGCGAGTGCGCGGCTATCCCGCCCTCGTCGCAGCCGGGCCGCTCAAGGGCGAAGCACACTACAGCGCGAACCTGCGCATCCTCGCCGACGCGGGCGAGCAGGCTGCCCGCCACGCCGCCGGCATCGCGCGCCTCGTCGCCCTGAACTCGGCGCTCCCGCTCGGGCGCGTCACCTCCCGCTGGACAGGCGCCGAGGCCCTCGCCCTGGCTGCCTCCCCCTACGCCAGCACGGAGGCGCTCGTAGCCGACGCCCAGCTCGCCGCCGCCAGCCACCTCATCGAAACCGCCCCGGACGGCGTGCCCCGCTCCCCCATGACGCGCTCGGACTTCGAGGCCCTCCTCGCCCAGGTCAAGGCGCGTATCGAGGATGAGCTCTACCGCGTGCTCGGCGGCGTCGTCGAGGTGCTCAACGCTCAGCGCGAGGTGCTGGCAGCCGTCAAAGCAGCGAACTCCCTCGCCCTGCTGCACACCGTCCAGGACGTGCGCGAGCAGGTTTCCGATCTCGTCTACCCCGGCTTCATTTCCGCCACGGGCGCCGATCGCATCCGTGACATCGCCCGCTACCTCAACGGCGCCGCCGCACGCCTTAAGCGAGCCGAGTCCAACGTCCACGGCGATCAGACCGCTGCCTGGCAAGTCACCCAAATCGTCGACGAGTACGACGAAGCTGTGCGCACCGCCGAAGGCCTGCCAATCGATCTGCAGCGCGAACGCACCCTGAGCGAAGTCCGCTGGATGATCGAAGAGCTGCGGATCTCACTGTTCGCCCAACAACTCGGCACCCGCGGCAAAGTCAGCGCCCAGCGCATCAGAAAAAAGCTCGCAGCGCTCTAAGTGTTGTGGGTCATGAGGTTCTTGGCACGAGGCACGGGCTGAGATGAGACGAGCGGGCCCCGGCCGGCAGGATGGAAGTTCCTCAACAACCCACCTGCCAGAAGAGACCCGCTCATGACTCACGCTAATGCACCCCTGACCCCCACCGGCCGTCTGCGCATGGTCCACCGCCACCTGCACGAGGGCATCCCGCAAGCCCATGTGGCCGCCGAGTTCCGCGTCAGCCGGCCCACGGTGGCGACCTGGGTGGCCCGCTACCGCGCCCAGGGCGAGGCAGGACTGCAAGACCGCTCGAGCCGGCCACACCGTTCACCTGCCCAGCTCGACCCGGCCCTGGTCACCCAGATCCTCACCCTGCGCCGGGAGTGCAAGTGGTCAGCCCGCCGGATCCATCACCACCTGGTCTCTGAAGGCCATCCAGTGTGCCGCCGAACGGTGGGGAGGTGGCTGCACCGGCTGGGCATCTCCCGGTTGCGAGACCTCGCGCCCACGGGTGAAAACCTGCGCCAACGACCGCAGAAGATCACCGCCCGGGCGCCGGGGCACATGGTGCACCTGGACGTGAAGAAAATCGGGCGCATCCCCGAGGGGGGAGGCTGGCGTGCCCACGGACGTGACAGCGAAGCCGGCCGTGCTTCCAAGCGCGGGTCTGGCCGGCGGGTCGGCTACACCTACCTGCACTCAGCGATCGACGGGCACACCCGCCTGGCGTACACCGAGGCGTTGGAGGACGAGAAGGCGGTGACCACGATCGGATTCTTCTGCCGGGCGAGGGCGTTCTTCGCCGCCCACGGCATCACCGTGGACCGGGTGGTCACGGACAACGGGAGCAACTACCGGGCCGCGGAGTTCACTCAGAAGGTGGTCTCGCTCGGGGGCCGGCACCACCGGATCCGCCCGTACACCCCGCGCCATAACGGGAAAGTGGAGAGGTACAACCGGCTAATGGTCGATGAGGTCCTCTACGCCCGCCCATACACCTCAGAGAACCAGCGGCGTGAGGCGTTGGCGGTGTGGGTGAACCACTACAACTACCATCGGCCTCATACCACCTGCGGGGACGCCCCGCCGGCCTCGCTGGCCCCGGTACGTGTCAACAACGTCACGACCTCTTACATCAGCGCCTTCGGCCGACACGGCAGAGAATCGCATCGAAGCTGCGCGAGTCTCGAACTGATATGTCCTGAGTTTCACTCCTCACGGTGGTGAGAATCTGAAACAAACCTGGAGATACTGCCCTGGCAGGTGATAGGGAGTGGGTGGCAAATTAACGGTTATCTCCCGCGGGCCAAGCCCTAGACTCTACACACTAGTCGCGAGGTACGATATAGGTGTCGGACACCTCTCTACTACGAAATTGAGACATCATGCCGTTCGAAAATTTGCTTCCCCGGGGCACGGAATTCCGTTTTGAAGAATTGACAGGATATACACTTTCTGTGAGGCTGAAAAATGTCAACTGTCTTTAACAAAACGGGTGCGGCGCAATTTCTGGTATCGGCAGTGTTGGTGATTTGCGCGGTCACCATATGGATTCTACGAGAGACTGAAAAGAGGCTCATCACAATGCAGGGTGTAGTTGGGGTCTGAAGCCGCCGGTCTCGAGCAGTGATCTGGCGATGTAGTGGGTGAGGTTCCGGAATCCCAGGGCGGAACCGCGGAGGTGTTCGAGGCGGCCGTTCAGGGCTTCGGTAGGGCCGTTCGACGTGCCGGGTCGGTCGAAGTAGGCCAGCACGTCGGTGGCGCGTTTCTTCAGGGTGCGTCCGAGGGTGATGACCTCACGTAGGG
>NZ_FNQV01000010.1 GCF_900107735.1 Bowdeniella nasicola
GGTGACGAGCAAGATGGTGGGTCGCCAGCCGAACGGCTCGTGCGCCAGACGACGCACCACGGTGCCACGTGGCGTTCCCTCGCAGCCGCACCGCCGGCACCACTGGTCCGGCTCAACGACCCGGCAGGCCAACACGGCCCGCTTCGGCTCGATCTGTTGGCCGACGACCTCCAGGCCGAGCTCGTCGAGGCGGGTGAACGTGGTCAGGTTGGGGCGCGTGAAGGTAGCGTGAGGCACGTCGAGGTCTTCCGGATGATGAGTGTGAGAACTTCCATCTTCGGGAGGCCTCGACCCTCATCCGCGGACCGACGCGCCGCCGTGATCACCCCGCCTCTACACCCTCAAATGTGATGAGCCTGATTTCGGCGGCTGTATCCTTGTCCGCAGCTTGATCGCCAGAACCATTCGTTGAGCCATCGGAAGAGCCACAGCCGGCAAGCGCCAAGGCGCCCGCAAGCAGTGCTGCGATTCCGTATTTGCGTCGAGAGATCATAGTGATCCTTCCAAGTAGTAGGGGGAAACGTTAGGAACGCTGTTGGTGGGACGCGAAATACTCGGCAACCTCCTTGGAAATTTGGGGTACCGCCATTGGCACCGAACCTGACCGAAGCGACTCTGTAGCCGCAATACCCGCCGCGACGGCATCCCGTGCGCTCAACGGCGAAGTATCAGTTGGACCACCGTCAGTGATGAACCGGATGAATTCGGCAACTGTAAGCACGTCGGCATCACCGTGCCCTTCGGCATCGCCACGAATGGCGTACTCCTTGTCACCGCGTTCGCGGTATTCGCTGCGCTTGTTCCACAGCCGGACGACTCCGCCCTCGGAGTCACCGAAGTTCTCAATTCGCCCTTCGTCGCCAATGACGGTGTAGTTCCGCCAGTAATCGGGACTGAAGTGGCATTGTTCGTAACTTGCGAGAACGCCAGAGTCCATCCGCATCAACATCATCGAAATGTCCTCGACGTCTATGACAGGGTTGAGGCTGTGCTGTTTAGCCGGCGGGTACGTTTCGTAGTCGAACCACTCACCCATGAGCTCGGCCGAGTTGTCGCGCCTATCGGTGACGTTGCCGTAGACCATGAGGTCGCCCATTGCGGTTACTTCGCGGGTCGCCGAGCCCGCCAGGAGATGCATAACGTCAATGTCGTGGGCGCCCTTTTGTAGCAACAGGCCGGTGCCGTGTTCCCGGGTGGCATGCCAGTCCTTGAAGTAGTAATCACCTCCGTGGCCCACGAAGTGGCGAGTCCAGATCGCCTTGACCTCGCCGATCTCACCCCGCTGGATGATGTCGTGCATCAACCGCACCACATGCATGTGCCGCATGTTGTGCCCGACGTAGAGTTTCGTCCCGGTTTCATACGCCGTCTGCAAGACTCGGTCCGCATCGGCGATCGTGATGGCGATTGGTTTTTCAAGGTAAACCGGCACCCCGGCACGAAGCAGCTCGCAGGTGATGTCAGCGTGGGTGTCGTCTGGCGACGTCACGAACGCGGCGTCCACTCCGGCCGAAATCACCTCGGCCGTAGAGTTGACGTGCGCGACATCCGGCCCGAGGCGATCTTTGACTCGGCGGGCACCATGCGGTGAGGGATCGGCGGCCACAACAATTTCGCCACCCACCTGTTCCGCGTGCCTCGCCAACCGGCATCGTGCTCCGGCGCCAATGACCCCGATGCGAATCGTCATGCGTATTTCTCCCAGTCTTTCGTGAGTTTATGGAGAGGAGGTGCCGGAGGAATATGTCCGGATAGAAGAGCCGAGGTGGCATTCTCAATTGCCGCAATCAGGCCCCCGAACATCGGGCCGTCGCTGCCGAGCTCGGTCAACGTTAACGGCGGAGGTGATGCAGAAGTGAAGAGCTGAGTTAACTCGACCTGCAGCGGCTGAAGTAGTTCGTGTCCCGCGCGTGCATCTGGTCCGGTTAGTACGACCAGCGCTGGGTCGACTGTGGCTACTGTCAGTGCAAGGAGCGGCGCAACGGTCGCAGCAATTTCCTCTAGGGTCCGAGATCGAGTAGCCCCATCGATCGTGGAGTCCAGGAGCTCATTGAGCCGAGACATAACGGAAGCCCTGGCAAAGACCCCCGGCAAAGATAAGTAGGAGCTTTCTCCGGCGGCAAAGGTCGTACCACGATGCAGCCGTCCGCCCAGCAGCAGGCCCGCCTTAATCCCCCCAGACATGTGAGCCAATACGACATTGTCATACCCCTGAGCCACCCCCATGCGCGCCTCAGCCAAGGTCGCCATATTGACGGTGTTCTCCAGCACCACATCGCAGTCTGGCAATGGCAAGACATCCCGAACACCGTAGCCATTGAACTCCGGAAAAGCGTTCACCCGCAGAAAGGAGCCTGCCGGATCGACGACGCCCGGCGTTGAGACGACAATCGAGATCAGATCCTCGGTATGGGGACTCGTTTTCAAGAATTCCTCAACGATCTCGGCGAGCGCCTCCCTCGTTTGCACTCCCGATGAAAACTCATGCCGCTCATACAGTCGGTACGCTCCCGTGAGATCGGCAATTCCGACTCGAACCGAAAGCTCCGTGATGTCGAAACACGCAACCTTGGAGCGAGGTTCGAACCGATAACGAGCTCCCGGCCGTCCCGGTCCAGCGAGTGGTTTCTCCTCACCCTCAGTAGCGAGGCCCTTCTCCACAAGTTCGCGAAGGATTGTCTGCGAGGTCGGGCGAGAAAGCCCCGTCGCCTTGGCGATGTCAGACGCTGTCGCGCTACCCAGATCTCGGAGCTCCTCGAAGCACGCCGCAACGTTTCGTGCGCGTTGTTGGCTACTCGTCATTGGGTGCTCCTGCGTCGTGCTCCGGCATCGCCATTTACGTAAGAGGTTTACGTAATAGCCTTATCTAATTACGTGAGCTACGACATGTCAAGGCCGTTTCGAGTCACTGCGTCCTTCTCGTGATTGACTGACGTCATGACACAGACCCTGGACGTCGACATCTTTTCCGACATTGCATGCCCGTGGTGTTACATCGGCAAGCGGCGATTCGAGGCGGCATTAGAGCAGCTCTCCTTCGCCGAGCACATCAATGTTCGGTGGCACAGCTATCAGCTAGATCCGCAGCTTCCCGCCACGTACCCCGGCACGGAGAAGGACTATCTGATGGAGTCGAAGGGACTCGACGATAACAGCATTGACCACATGCTTGCTCAGGTGACAGAACACGCCGCCGAGGTGGGACTCACCTATGACTTTGATCGACTGAAGGTCGCCAACTCCTTCCACTCTCACCGACTCCTCCACGCAGCAGCCACGGTCGGCAAGAGCGGAGAGATGAAGGAATCACTACTCGCAGGGCATTTTTGCGACGGACTCGACATCGGTACCGACGACGACCTTCGAGTCATGGCGGATCGAGCGGGCTTGCCGAGCGACCTAACAGAATCCGTCCTCCGTGACAAGTCTGCATTTGCCGCCGACGTGCGAGATGACATCAAGACGGCTCAACAGCTTCAGGTCAGTGGCGTGCCATTTTTCGTTCTCGGCCAGAAATACGGTCTCGCCGGAGCGCAGCCAACGGAGACGTTCGTTGAGGTTCTCACCCGAGTCTGGGAGGAATCGAATCCCAGCCCCATCACGCTGCTAAACGATGACCCCTCCGGACAGGCCTGCGGTCCGGACGGCTGCGACTAGGAACGAGCAACCTTCGCCTTGAAGCGCCGGATGGCATTTCGAGCCCCCTTCGCAGCGGAGACAACCGCACTCCCAGCAGACGAAGTACGGAATTTCTCTAGCGCCTGGTAACGGTGAGCTAGTACGGCAACACATGGCGCCTGCCGGACTCGCCCTGCCGAAGATTCCACGAGGACTCTTTTGGGGTCGGAACGAGCTATGAGGACTTCGCGGACCGATTCACCCCGCATAGTGAGAACCTCGCAGAGCTGACTTCCCGCCTGATCGGGGCCGGCGGGCGATACATCGTTCCCACAACGAAGCATCACGATGGTTACTGCCTGTGGGACACCGAGACCACCAACTTCAACTCGGTAAAGCGAGGACCCGGAATTGACGTAATCGACGCTGTCGCCTCGGTCGTCTCCGATAGCGATGCGCGGCTTGGCCTGTACTATTCAGGCGCGCTCGATTGGCATGTCTCCGACTTTCCCCCGATCAACTCCGATACTGACCTCTTTGCGTTCCGCCGCAATGACGAGAACTACGCTCAGTACGGGGCAACTCAGCTGCTCGAACTCATCGACCGGTTCAAACCTGATCTCCTGTGGAACGACATCGACTGGCCCGACGGAGGTAAGGGGACAGCCGACTTCGCTCTCGCAAGCATTCTGACGCAATACTACGAGCACTTCCCGGAAGGTGTCGTCAACGACCGTTGGGGCATCCCCCACCATGGATTCCTGACGCGCGAGTACAGCCACGTCCCCGACATCATGGATCGTCCGTGGGAAGCAACGCGCGGACTTGGGCGTTCATTCGGAATCAACACGAACGAGGATCCTGCTGACCGACTATCCAGCCTCGAGCTCATCCACCTGTTGCTCGACGTCTCGGCTAAAGGCGGAAACCTCCTCATCAATGTCGGCCCCGACGCAGACGGACAGCTCGATACGTACCAGTCGAAAACGGTCGATGATCTCGGTGAGTGGATGTCCCAGTTCGGCGCCCTGTTGTACGGGACTCGCCCAGCCCCGGCTTTCACCGCCGAATCACCCGGAGATCTCCGGTTCGTCACCAAAGGTCAGGATCTGATCTGCTACGTGCGTGACCGCAGTGCCTCCGTCGTTGCCCTTCCCTCCTGGGCAACGGGCACGAGGGCGCAATGGCTGGTGGATGGCAATCACCAAGACACAGCCATTAGCAGTGAGCGAACTGTTGATATACCTGCCGCTTCATCCGACACCCCGATAGCTCTCGTCATCAAATAGAAAGACTGCCATGAGCGCCCTTCTTCCCCCACCGACCCGTCCACGCATCGCGATCGCCGGGATTCACATCGAATCATCGACATTTTCTCCCCAGCTTGCTGTGGCCGAAGACTTCGAGATCACGCGAGGAGATGAGCTCTTCTCCCGGTATTCGTGGATCGATGAGACGTGGTCCCAAGCAATCGAGTGGCTGCCTATCTTCCACGCTCGGGCACTGCCGGGAGGCGTGTTGGAACGCGAAACCTATGAGACCTGGAAGTCCGAGATTCTAGAAGGCCTTCGCGCACTGGGGAAGCTTGATGGGTTTTTCTTCGACATCCATGGGGCGATGTCCGTCGTCGGACTCGACGACGCCGAAGGTGATCTCATCACCGGGATCCGGAGTGTCATCGGGACCGAGCCACTAGTTGGCACCTCAATGGACCTACACGGCAACGTATCCCATGAGCTTTTCGAGGGCTGCGATCTACTGACCTGCTACCGCATGGCTCCGCATGAGGACGCCCTCGAATCCCGCCGGCGCGCGATGCGAACCCTTGCCCTCAGAACGCTGTCAGGCCTTGGAAAGCCAGCCAAAGTACTCGTTCACATCCCCATCCTGCTTCCGGGCGAAATGACCTCCACTCGGATCGAAACCGCGAAACGCCTCTACGCGAGGATCCCGCAGCTTGAGGCCCAACCAGGCGTGATCGATGCAGCGTTTTGGATCGGCTTCGCATGGGCGGATCAGCCCCGATGCAAAGCTGCCGTCGTCCTCACCGGCGATGACGCTGATGTCATCGAGCGCCTCGCCATGTCTTGGGCCAAAGAAATCTGGGAGGCTCGTGACGAATTTGAGTTCGTCGCTCCCGTGGACACCATGTCTGGCTGCTTGGAATGGGCGCGCACGGCACATCGGCCCACCCTGATCTCTGACACAGGAGATAATCCCGGGGCTGGTGGCGCGAACGACACCACCTGCGCGCTCGGGGAACTCCTCGACTTCGAACCCGTCATGAGCGGTGACCTCACCGCGATCGTCGCGTCCTTGCACGATGCGGAATCGGTACGCGCAGCGATCGATGCAGGAACCGGAGCGGTCGCCGACTTTGTCGTAGGTGGAAAGATCGATCGCCGCGACCCCGGCCCTCTGCCCATCACTGCGAGAGTCCAGCACATCGGAACCGACCCGCTTGGGGGAAGCACCGCTGTCCTGAAAGTCCTGCGCGATGGCCACGACACTGGTCTGACGGTCATCGTCACCGAACGGCGCAAGCAGTATTCCGATTTGGAGAGCTTCACACGGTTGGAACTGGATCCAACCGCTACCGACATCGTGGTGGTGAAAATCGGCTATCTTGAACCGGACCTTTACGAACTCCAGCGGGATTGGAAGATGGCGTTGACGCCCGGCGGCGTGGACCAGGACCTCATCCGTCTCGGCCATATGAAGATTGACCGCCCGATGGTTCCCTTCGACGAGAATGTGGACAGCGTGCAGTTGCGCGTCATTACGGGCTAAACTCCCGTGCAACGTCTGCGCCCTTGAGATACTTGGGGATATGGCTCGCATCTTCACCCCGCTCCGGATCCGGAAGCTTCTGGTCCGAAACCGGATCTGGCTTTCTCCCATGTGTATGTACTCGTGCGAGAACGAGGACGGGATCGTAGGCGACTGGCATTCCGTCCACCTGGGCGCGAGGGCGGCTGGTGGTTTCGGGCTGATCATGACCGAGGCCAGTGCCGTTTCCCCTGAAGGACGCATTAGCCCACACGATGCCGGCATATGGAATGACGACCAAGCCGCCGCTTGGAAGCCCATCGTAGAGTTCGTCCACTCCCAAGGCGCCGCGATCGGGATCCAACTCGCCCACGCCGGACGCAAAGCCTCCACCCACCGGCCATTTCCAGGAGAGATTTCGGGGATCGTCACCGCTGCCAACGGCGGCTGGGATGTTATCGGGCCTTCTGCTGAGAGGTATCCCGGGCTGAAAAATCCAACGGTCATGACGACCGACGATATCGAGCGAGTAATCGCTGATTTTGCGTCGGCTGCCGAGCGCGCGATCGCGGCTGGTTTTGACGCCGTAGAAATCCATGCGGCCCACGGCTACCTCCTGCATTCCTTCCTCTCTCCTCTGTCAAACCACCGGGAGGACCAGTGGGGCGACAGCTTCGAGAATCGGACGAGGTTCTTACTTGAGACCGTGAAGGCGGTCCGCTCTACTGTCGGCGACGAGTTCCCGATCTTCGTCAGAGTCTCCGCCACAGACTGGGCTGAGCGAGGTTGGAGCATTGAGGACTCGACCCATCTTGCGCCCCTCCTTTCCGACGCCGGGTGCGACCTCATTGATGTGTCGTCGGGAGGAAACGTGCCGGCCGAGATCCCGCTTGGGCCTGGTTACCAAGTGCCGCTAGCAGCGACTATCTCAGCGGAGCTACGTGAAAGAGCACTGGACACCTATGTCGGCACGGTTGGTCTCATCACGGACGGGACGCAAGCGGAGAAGATTCTGGCCGCGGGAGATGCGGACGTCGTACTGCTCGGAAGGGCCGGGCTACGAGAGCCCAACTGGCCGATGGCTGCCAAAGGGCCGCTGCGTTCTGATACTCCGTTTTGGCCGCCCCAATACATCCGCGCTGAGCTGTAGCTCGCGCTGAATATGATATGCAGCACACACTAAATTACGACGATCAATCATCGGCCAAGCCCGGACACTTCACGTTGGCCAGCGCCTAATTCTGTCGCAGTGACACCGTTGATTTCTGTCACCCCTCTCAACGTCTCGTCGCTTAATAGCTCAACTCTCCGCTTTTTAAGCAACGCCAGGAAAGCGACTTGACTGTCGGCAGTGGCTCAGCATCCGAGACAACATGGCGGGAGAAGGTCGCTATGCGGACTCGCGGCTATGTATACTGTAGGAAGTTACGCGTTACGCGTGACGACCACAAGTTACTCCCGAATTACCACTTGTGGCGGAGGCCCGGGCTGCAGATCATCTGCTTGTCCGGGCCTCCTTCCGTTTTTGGGAAGATCTCGACAGTACGTAGAGCTCAGAAGAGTGACCGCGCTCGATCTGGATACTTGAATCCCGCATACCCGCCGCTTTCGACAAGAAAAGCTACTGCCTTCTCCCCCACGACGCTCGGGACAGCAGGAAGAATTCGATCAACGAGGCGAGCTGAGTGTCCAAGAATCCTCTCCGACTGGAGAGTACTTGCCATCGCGACGGCTCTTCCCCATATGCCCCGAAGAGCCGGTGGTTCAGCTAAGCCGTGCTTCTCTAAGAACGCGCGCTTCGCGGTGCCCGCATGAAGAGCCCGCAACGCACGTATTTCGGTCGTTGTAGCAGCGACGCGGTGTTCCGTTTCTAGCGCTGGTTCAAGCTCAATCGGCACTCCAGCACGGAACAGTCGGTAGCCGTAATCGACGTCTTCCCAACCGTACTTCCGGAATCTCGGGTCATAGAGACCAACCTCCGCCATGACCTCACGTCGGGCCGAGCTATTGCCATGCCAGTAGATCCAACGCTCCGACGGCGGCGCATGGTAAGCCTCCTCACGGAACATCTGATCCCGCGGCTTTCCGTATGCTCGCGAATAGGGAGTTTCCGGGTATCGGTTGAGACACAGGCCTACCAGCCCCTTGACGACCTCTCCATGAGACGTCGCGATGATGTCGATGTAATCCGCAGCTGGCACGAGGTCGTCATCGCACCTGGCGATAACCTCGCCGGAAGTAGCCTCGATACCACGATTGAGCGCCGCGACTCGTCCGCGATTTTCCGGAAAAACTGTCCAGCTAAGATCGACCGTGGGGAATTCTTGCTTAAGGCCCTTCAGGACGTCTTCTGATTTATCGATGTCGCCATCAACGATGACGTGGACGTCGAAGCGTGCGGCAGTCTGTTGATTTCCAAATGCCTGGAGCAAGGTGGGTAGTCGGCCGGCTCCCCCTCGTGAGGGCACGATGACACTGACGCTTTTCATGATTCTGCCCGCTCTTTCTCATCCCGTATGTACTTTTCGAGGGACTCGAAATGGTCCGGCGGATCAAACCCCGCGTCCCGAAGTGCGGCGAGATCCATGACTGAATTGGTGGGGCGTCGCGCAGCCAGCGGCTTATCTCTGTAATACTCCTCTGCCGTCACCGGAGAGACACGATGTGGGTCAGCTCCCGCGAGCTCAAATACGTGTCGAGCAATAGCGAACCAGCTTGCGGCTTCCCCGCTTCCCGTCACATGGTACGTCCCGTAGGGAGCTGAGGACCTAATCAAGTGCAGGATCGCATTCGCCAGATCCGTCGTGAATGTCAGTCGCCCCCACTGGTCATCGACGACCTTCGGGTCAATCCCTCGGTCAGCTAGACCAAGCATTGTGCGAACAAAATTCGGCCCGTCGCCGATTAGCCAACTCGTCCTTACAACCCAGTGACGAGCTGTGGTGGTGACGGCGAGTTCGCCAGCGGCCTTTGATGCCCCATAGACATTGAGGGGCACGATGGGGTCTTGCGGTGAGTAGGACTGTCCTAGGGGCCGTGAGCCGTCGAAGACGTAGTCAGTGGAAACATGCAGTAATGGCACGCCTGCTGCTTCGCAGTGCCGGGCGAGATCAGCGACACCCGTGGCGTTGATTGCCCATGCCTGCTGCGATCCCTCAGGCGATTCTGCTCCGTCGACATCGGTAAAAGCTGCGGCGTTAATAACCGCTTTGAAGCGTCGTAAGCTCCCGAGGTGGTCAGCATCGATGTTTGACAGGTCGAATCCCGGCCGATCGAGGGTAGTGAACGCCTGGCCCTGTTCCTCGCACGTCTTCACCAAGGCTCTACCCAATTGGCCGCTACTACCAAGGATGAGGACCGGCGGCTCGCTGACGGGTTCGACGTCGGTGAGCATCGGATGATGGCGATCCTTGTCTGAGACCTCGGCTTCAGCTAACGGAATGGGCCACGGGACGGCCAACTCCGGATCAGCCAGATTCACGAACGTATAGTCATCCTGCGCATCGGCGCTCCAGTGAGCATTCACCAGATAGGTGTACGACGTTCCTGGCTGAAGAGTCTGGAACGCGTTTCCGACTCCTCTAGGAACGAAAACTGCTCGGTCTGGACCGATCTCGGCAGTTACAACGCGACCGAATCCACTGCCAGGACGAAGATCTACCCAGGCTCCAAAGACCTTGCCGTTGGCCACCGAGATGTACTTATCCCACGGCTCGGCGTGGATTCCCCGGGTGACGCCAACAGCCGCGTTGAACGAAATATTGTTCTGAACCGGCCCGAGGACAGGTAGTCCTGCAGCGGCGAGTTTCGCGTTTTGCCAGTTCTCCTTAAACCATCCTCGATTGTCCCCATAGACCGGGACGTCAATCAGGAGTAGGCCGGGAATCTCGGTGGGGGACACCGAAAAGTTGCTGCTCACTGTCCTGCCTTTGCGTACCGGGCCTCCGTCGCAGCTTTTTGGGGGCGCCACCACTGCTCGTTGCCTCTGTACCACGCGATCGTGTCGGCCAGGCCTTCACGGAAACTCGTGAACTTCGGCTCCCACCCGAGCTCTTCTCGCAATTTGGTGGCATCGATCGCGTATCGAAGGTCGTGGCCGGGTCTGTCCGCAACGTGCTCAAATTCGTCTGGAGATTTGCCCATGAGCTCGAGAATCATCGAGATGACGTCACGATTATTGAGTTCACCATCGGCACCGATCAGATAGGTCTCGCCGGATCGCCCGCTTTCCAGGATTCGGTAGACAGCAGAAGAGTGGTCCTCGGTGTGGATCCAATCGCGAACATTCGTACCGGCGCCATACAGTTTCGCCACACCGCCGTCTAGGAGGTTCGTGATCTGTCGCGGAATGAACTTTTCGACGTGCTGGTAGGGGCCGTAGTTATTGGAGCAGTTCGACAGTGTGACCTCCAGTCCGAATGAACGACTCCAAGCTCGCACGAGGTGATCGGATGCGGCTTTGGACGCCGAGTACGGACTCGAGGGCTTGTACGCAGTGTGCTCGTGGAATTTCTCCGGAGTGTTCAGCGGTAGGTCCCCGTATACCTCGTCGGTTGACACGTGATGGAAGCGCTTGGCGAACTGTCGAACAGCTTCAAGAAGAACTGCCGTTCCCACGACATTGGTGTGGACAAAGGGCATCGGGTCCGACAGCGAGTTGTCGTTATGGGATTCTGCTGCGTAGTGGACGACAGCGTCGCTGGCGTCGACCAATTCCAAAACTAAGTCTTTGTCGCACACGTCCCCGACTACGAGCTCAACTCGCTCGGGGTCTAGCCCGTCGAGCGACTCTCGATGCCCTGCGTAGGTTAGTTTGTCGAGGACGAGAACCTGGTGGTCTGTTTGATCCACGAGGTAGTGAACAAAATTCGATCCAATAAAACCCGCGCCGCCGGTCACCAGAATCCGAGTCATGTCCCTAGCGTAGCGTTGATTTTTCTGCTTAATTGGAACTAACCCATTCCATGGAGAGGACAGCAGTGAAGGGCATCATCCTAGCTGGCGGGACCGGGTCCAGACTTCACCCACTTACTCTTGGAGTCTCCAAGCAGTTGATGCCGGTGTACGACAAACCGATGATCTACTACCCACTGTCGACACTTATCCTTGCTGGCATCGACGACATCCTCATCATCACGACCCCCGAAGACGCGGAACAGTTCGAACGACTGCTGGGAGATGGCAGCCAGTTCGGGATCACACTCTCCTACACAACGCAGCCCTCACCTGACGGCCTTGCGCAGGCTTTTATCCTCGGGGCCGATCACATTGGCAATGAGGCCGTCGCGTTGATCCTGGGTGACAACCTCTTCTACGGCCCCGGAGTCGGTACCCGGCTCAGGGAGCACGCCGACAAACCTGGCGCAACCATTTTTGGATACTGGGTTTCCGACCCCCGATCCTATGGTGTCGTCGAATTCGATTCGGAAGGGCGGGCTCTATCCATCGAAGAGAAACCCCAGCATCCGAAATCAAACTGGGCAGTGCCGGGCCTGTACTTCTACGACAACAGGGTCGTTGAAATCGCGCGAAATCTGAAGCCGTCGCCCCGGGGAGAACTCGAAATCACGGATGTGAATCAGACCTATCTAGAGCTCGGCGAACTGCGCGTCGAAAAGCTGCCGCGGGGCACCGCATGGCTCGACACAGGTACGTTTGACGATTTGAACGACGCCTCCAATTACATCCGCACGATCGAGAAACGCCAGGGCCAGAAGATCGGATGTCCCGAGGAAGTTGCATGGCGCTTGGGGCTCATTGATGATGACCAGCTTCGCATACGCGCGGGCGAACTAGCTAAGAGCGGCTATGGCGCCTATTTAGAGGAACTCCTAGGCCACGGACTCCAAAACTAAGGACTTCGAGGAGTCCTAGGTCAATTCGCCGAGCTCAACCAGTCGACGGAATATCGGATTGTTCTCGCGGAGCGACTCGAAACTTCCTTTAGCCACGACCTTGCCGGCGTCGAGGAGAACAATCTCATCACATGATCTGACTGTGGACAGACGATGAGCCACGACAATTGTCGTAACGTCTCCCCGAACCGTCTCCAGCGCTTGTGTGATGTCGTGCTCGATCTGGTTATCGAGGGCAGATGTTGCCTCGTCGAGGAAAAGGTACTTTGGATTTCGATATAGCGCCCGTGCGATACCAACGCGTTGCCGCTGGCCGCCCGACAGGAGCTGTCCACGCTCCCCAACCTCGGTCTCCTCTCCGTGCGGAAGCTCCGCGATAAGCGACTGTAAGGCAGCGGATTCAATCACCTGAGCGAACCGAGATTCGTCGTAGGGCACTCCCAAACAGATGTTCTCTCTAAGGGTCCCTTCAAAGATCATGACGTCCTGTGGCACCAAACTGATTTGCGAAAACCATCCAAACGGGTTGTCGTGGATACGCTGGCCTTCAACGAGAACGTCCCCATGCGCGGGTTTCAGCAATCCTGTCAATACGTCTATCAGTGTGGTCTTGCCAGCTCCGGAAGTGCCCACGACCGCTACCGACGAGCCAAACGGGATAGTGAAGTTGACATCGTCCAGTATGGGTCGATCAGTGTCCGGGTATCGGTATGAAACATGAGAGATTTCGATATCGCCCGGCTCTAGCGTGGTCAGGGAACTTGGCTGCTCAACCCATGTTTCATCTGCAAGATCTGCGTAGGCCTTCGACAGGATTCTCAAAGGCTCACGCCCGAGTCGAATCGAGTTCAGAGACGCCACGAGTCGATTGATTCCAGGAAGCACTCGCGTGCCTGCTGCGACGAATGTTCCGAGAAGTGCGATCGCTGGTTCAATCCCTGAACTGGCAACCGAAATTAGCGCAACTGCGGTAGCACCGACAATGAACACGACATCCAAGAGATACTTCGGCACTTCGGCATACATGCTCCCGCGGCGCCTCAGTCCCGCTTGTTCAAACATTGCCGTGCGGTTGTCGGCAACGAAAGACCCCAGGAGAAGATTCATCCGAACATCGCGAAATCCTTGGAATCCCTTATACGTATAACCCGCGATGATCAGGTCGAGTTCGGCTAACCGGAGCGAAACCTGGCGTGGGCCTCGTTGGGTCGCCCGCAGCATGAGCCAGGCTGCGCCACCAAAATAAACCATCGCAAAGAGTGCCGGTATGGGCATGAGAACCAGCAGCGCAATCATGATGAACGCCATCGAAATCACCTCGGTAACGACCGAGATTCCGCCTAGAACAACCAGGCCGAAGACCTGTTGCGGGAAGAGTGAAACCGCTCTCGAGATTTCTGGCAGGCTGCGTCTCTTGTGCTGCGAATACTCCGCCCCAAGATAGCGAACATACATATCACTTGAGAGTTCCGCCTGCGAAGAATTAACCATACCGATAACCCACCAGCGGAAAGCAATGGTGGCCACCGCTCTGATGATGTAGATACCGATGAGTGAGCCAAGAAGCGCGACGAGGAGACGCTCTCGACTCGTAGTGGAGAAGATATCGCTGAGGCTTCCAAGGATCCCAAGAGAGATATCGGAACCGGAGATGAGAAGCATGAGGGGATACATCGCAAGGACGGCAACGATATCCAGCATTGCCACGCCGACGGACCCTGCGATCGCGAGCATCACACCACGGCGGGCCCGCTTGGAAAGCATGGGGACAACTTCTGCCCACACTCTCTTCAGTGCGATGGGATTCATGGCGTCCTAACTCGTGCGGAGTGGATCAATGCGTGCAATTAGCGGTTTTGGGGGCCGTCCCATTATCCGATATCTCAGGTGGCCCCACGCAACGCCGAGCCTCCACCCTACGCTGCGGGCCGTGGCCTTACTGCCCATGTTCGTCCAGCTGATAAGCGCAGTCGGTAGCGAAGCCAGTGCGGCAAGGAGACTATGTCGGAAAGACACGAACCCGGGAGCAATCGAGTTTCGGTAACGACACCACAGCTGGATGGAGGTTCGTCCGTAGTGAAAGTACTGCAGCAAGGACGAGTGAGCATCGGGCCGTTGGACGTAATCGACCCAGGTAGCAGCATTGCCTAGCGGTATGCCTGCAAGCTGTGCACGGATACATAACTCCGCTTCATCGTGTCCACGAAAGAAAGACTCGTCGAACCCACCTATGGCTTCGAACACCCACCGTTTGGCCCCCAGCGTGTTGCCTGGAGCGTAGAAGAAGCCAAAGATCTGTGCAGTTTCGCTGGATGTTTCGATACCGACACCGGAGGCCAGATAACGTCGGCTAGCTCCTACAACCGGCCATTCGCAGAGAGCATCACGCATGTCCGCCACCCAGGTATCGGCCACTGCGTCGTCATCGTCGCAGAAAAGGATGAGTTGATTACGCGAATGCTTGATCCCCGTATTTCGTGCGTGGTTGATTCCTTGCCTGGCAACAGCTGGCACCGTACGGATTCTCGGGTCCTTTTTCGCGAGTTCCTCTACGACATGCACTGTGTCATCAGTGGACCGATTATTTGCCACAATGATCTCGTCACCATCGAGAAGCTGAGGGATCAATCTTCCTAGCTGCGTTGCGATGGTGGCGGCACCATTGTAGGTGGGGATGACTATGGAGACTGCCGTGTTTTCACTCATTATTAGGCACCTCTGTCGGCTGATATGGCGCTGGTAGGCCCCTGCGGAAGCTAGCGAAACCGAACGTTTGCGATGCTTCGGCGGCGGCCTTAGCTGCGCGGAGTTCTGCTTCCTGGCTTGCGCGAATGCCGCTCACTACCAACTTGGCAAATTCAGGTGCGTTGTCGGTAACGCCCCAGAACCAGTTGTCACCAGGGATTCCCTCGGATCCGACCGTTGTACTGACCACAGGGACACCGCGAACGAGTGCTTCGATTGTCTTGTACTTCACGCCGGCTCCGGTCCGAAGCGGCACAATCACAATCGCGGTTTCTCGATAGAGATCATCGAGGTTTTCACGGAAACCGAGCAGTTCGATTCCTGCAGCGTCCATCCGGTCTACGAAGTCGTCGCGAAGACCCCCGCCTGCGACAACTACCTCGATATCTGGCAATTCCCGACGAACCAGTGGGAGGACTTCGTCGGCGAACCAATACATTGCCTCCTCGTTCGCCCACCTAGCCATGAACCCCACAAAGGTCACTCGGTGGGCGAT
The DNA here is from genome assembly GCF_900107735.1 of Bowdeniella nasicola. GTDB lineage: Bacteria > Actinomycetota > Actinomycetes > Actinomycetales > Actinomycetaceae > Bowdeniella > Bowdeniella massiliensis. The sequence continues at coordinate 15,484 of NZ_FNQV01000010.1, forward strand.
CTTCTCTCTCCGATCGAGGAGCTCGCCACGGATCAGTGGCGGAACAATAGAAACCTCCGCACCCTGTGCAACGCGAGGTAAGAGATCACGATCCTTCTCACTCAACACAATGACGTGATCTGCCCACTTCATCACCAGATACTCGCTGGCCTGAGTGAGCCGGGCGCGAATCTTCCACACTAGCGAAGTGAGAGCATCCTTAGCCTCCTTGGCCTGGCGGATGAAGCGCTGTGACAAGACGTCGTGGAGGGTGACCGTGATTGGCGCGGCTGGGTTAATACGCCGCAGCCACGGGATCAGGGCTGCCTGCTCCTGCCACTGGATGTCGATGACGGTTGCTGCAGCAATATGGGTACGCAATTTGGCAAGGTCCTTGGGCGCAAGCCCCGGCCGCCAACCAATCATCTTCCCAAGCAGCTGCAGGACTGCCGATTCCTTCCGTCTCACGAGAACGTTACGACCACGGGTTCCGCGAGCAAGGGATCTCTCATTAGCTGGCCCAAATGCGCTGAGCATCGTGAGATCGTAGCGCTCGGATATTGCCGAGGCGATATCGAAGACTAAGGTCTCGCCTGCGGACTCACGCCCATTGGTCGAGGGAATCATGGGGGTGATCATGACGGCTTTCAGTTTCCCGTCACGTGCGACTGGAGCTTCTCGCGCGGTGGCGCTGTCCAGCCCCGCGGCCATCGATTCGCGCCAGGAATCCCAGTTCGGGTGGCTGCTGAGCTTCGTTTGGATGTCCTCGGAGGCCGAAGCGAGCTCGGCTTGCGACAACTGGACGAGGAATTCGGCCGCATTGGCGATCAGGTCGTCATCGAGGTCGAGTAGCCAGCCACTTTGTCCGAGCACGGTCTCGAGGCCGCCGATGCGCGTCGCCAACACCGGTAATCCGTGTGCGAGCGCGTCCGTGACAACGACGCCACCACCACTACCCCGGGTGAATTCGATGAGGAGATCGTGGGGTAGATACTCGGCTGATAGTCCCTCTGAACTGAGGGTTCCCAGGTGTCGGACCGACGCCGGTAGTTCAGGTGGGGCATCGCCAACTAGCGTGAGGGAGATCTTCCGACTCTTTCGAGCTTGCTCGACTGCCGCAATCACATCCGGGACACCCTTACGCCGCCAATCGCGGGCGACGACCAGGGCTTTGAGATCCTCTCCGTGTTCATTCTTGGCGTCGCCCTTGCTACGCGATGGGGAGATTCCTGGACCAAACGGCGCGACTGTGATGGTATCTGGGATAACACCTGCGTCGTTGATGAGTGCTTCTTTCGACCATTGCGACGCGACGACGTACGAGTCAGTACGGCGTGAACTGAGCTTGTCGACAAGTCGGCCCTGGACCGCGCTTATTGCTGCAATATCACCGTTCTGAAAATACGACGTTTGCATCGAAGCAAAAGACGCATCCGTTATTTGGATGACCGGAATGCTCTCGGGCAGCCGAAGGATATCTGTCGAGGCTGCGATCGCGACGATCACATCAAGCCGATCTTCCGTCCTCGCGAGTCGGCGGAGTTCGTTAGCAACTGCGCTGCTTCGTCTAAGCGACGTCGACAGAGCGTGTCGGACTAGGTAGGTCTTACCGAACGCTCCGGAAAGCTTTGCGGCGGCCCGATCGAGAATCGAGACTCCAGGGTCCTGTGGGTCGATGAGCACGACTTCGCCGAGGCTTTGGAGTTCACGCATGATGGGCTGGACGACCCCAGACCACGCTGCCGGGTCATTGACATCCCAGCCGGAAACGACACCGATTCTCATACGATTCCTAGTCAAGTTCGCGCACCGCCTGATGAATTTCTTGCGCGAAACGCTCTTCCGAGAAGTGCGCGGCATGCTCTCGAATGGCCTCCGCATTCCACGTCACCTGCTCAGCTCGTTCGATGGCCCGCACGATGTCATGTGGATCTGGGCTCTCACAGTAGACACCATTGACCCCCTCAGCAATGGAATCCAGGAAGCCTCCCTCTCGCAGCGCAATAGTGGGCTTGCCCCAGGCTGAAGCTTCCAAAGGAGTGATACCGAAATCTTCGTGAGATACGGTAACGAGCGCTCCACAGTGCGCGTATGCCCACCGCAGTTGAGCGTCGGTGAGATCCTTCGCCAGGAACCCGACTCCGTCCACCATGCTCCGAATTCGCGACTCTTCGGGGCCTGATCCCACCACCACAATCTGCTTGCCTGCAAGCTTCGCTGCCGTGACAACCTTGTCGACGTTCTTGTATGGCATGAGGCGGGAGACCACCAAAAGATAGCCGTCGGCGACGTGTTCGCTGACGCCGGGAATGGGATCCTGGGTGCCCGATGTATCAACCGAATGCGGCGGGAAAATCAGTCCAACATCTTCTTTGTCATAGACCTGCGCGATTCTCTCGCGCACAACAGTCGAATTACCGACGTAGCTCCCGTGCTTGGCTGCAGCTCGCTGATCCCACCAGGTCAGCGCGGGCGTGAGGAATCTGAGGATTGTTGCTTTTAGTCCGCGTTCATCACCCAGATAATCCTGCGGTAGGTACAGCCATCTGGCCGGTGTGTGGCAATAGATGAGAGCTTTGCCGTCATATCGGAAGCCGTGCGCCCAGCCAGAGGACGATACAACTGCGTGAGCTTCCCGCACTCGCATCGCCGAGGCCGCAAAAGCCAAGAATGGCAGTGCCAGTCGATGATCACGCCGGAATAGCCCAATGCGGTTCAGCGGCGAGGTCACGATCGTGGCTTGTCGAAATTCCGGGAACGTTGTCTCCGGGTTGTAAAGCGTCGTGTAGATCGTCGCATCCGGGTACATCCGATGAAAAGCCAAGACAACGCGTTCTGCCCCGCCCCTTTGGGTGAGGTAGTCGTGCGCGATCGCTACTGGCTTAGGCCCGGATTCAGCCTCGAGGCTGGCCACCACGTTAGCGATTCGGCGCCGGCCAGCGTCTGGGGAGAAGTACTCCGACCAGCGACGAATACCCTCAGAGCTCATGCTCTCGCTCGAAGTTGCAGTGACGTGTGCGATTGCGCCGGCGAGGGCGTGGCTGTCAGCGGCGGGAACGATCGCGGCAGCTGCGCTCCCGGCCACTTCCGGCAGAGCTCCTCGATCACTGGTGATGACTGGAATGCCGGCAGACATTGCTTCAGCTATGACCAGGCCGAAGGACTCGCTCACGAGAGAGGGGACGACGAGGCAATCAATGGATTCGAAGAAGACTTCTCGGGACACCCACCCTAGCTGCTCGACTGCTACTGGTGTGGCCGCGAGCGCCGCACCAATCTCGGCTGCCTCTGCTTTGTCGACGAACCGAGAATCCCCCGCGATCACGAGTTCGAACTGGTCCGGGTTCTCAGCCTGCAGTTCCTCCATCGCGTCGAGGAGGGTGAGGATGCCTTTGTCCTTGGAGATGCGGCCAAGGAATCCGATTCGTGTACGGGCACCGATTGCTGGATTGTTCTTGACTTTGACCTGGTCGACCCAGTTATGGAGCACTTCAGTTCCGGGCATTCGTTCCTGCATAGCAGCGGATGGAACAAAGACTCGCATAGCGCCAAGCTTGCTGAGAGCAAAGGCGACTGATTGGGCGCCCGATGCTTCTTGGTGGTAGTGGACGATTCGGCGTGGGAGCCCCGCCGTTGCGAGCGCAGGCAGGAGTCCATTGGCCCAAAGGATCCGAGAGCGGCGGCGGGCTACCTCCTGCCGCAGGTTTCGCGCGTATGCCGCGCGTCCGCTGCCGGGAACTGGTTGCACTTTGAAGCCGCGGTCCGCAGCTGTCCGAACAACCTCATCCGGGCAGGCAGGAGCAACCACCCGTACAGGTACGTCGAGCGCTCGGAGTGCCTCGGCAATGTTGAGCAGCATGACCTCACCACCGCCGATCTCGCCCTGGTTTGCGAGCAGATCAATGGTTAGCGTCATACAGAATCCCCTCGATATACGCGTCCTATTGCCGCTGTCAGGCTTTCAACCGACGCCAATGGGTTTGCTGCCGGTCGTGCGCCACCCCGCGCGACCGCGGAGACGATCGCTGTTGGGCTCAAATCATCGAGAAGGTCCGCTTCGTCGAAGATCTCACCGTTTCCTCCCACTCGGCTTGCGACGACCGGCACGTCACACGCACGGGCATCGAGCAGTGCATACGACAGGTTCTCCCACGCGGAGAGCTGCACGAGCATGTCATGTCTCCTCATCGCTTCCTGGGCCTCGACATGACCCGGAAAGGTGACGGACTGCTGGAGCGATAGCTCATCCACAATCGCATCGAGGTTGTCACGTTCGGGGCCTTCGCCAGCGATCGTGAGATGTGCTCGCGGGTCCCGCCGCAAGATCTCGGGCATCGCGCGAAGAAGGTACTGAATGTTCTTTTCGGGAGCTAACCTCGCAAGGCTGAGGATGCGGATTCCCTGTCCTAACGTGTGACGCTTCAATCCCGGATCGCTGGTTTTCGCCACGCCATTCGCGATGACAGTGACATCACCGGCACCCCATTTTTCTTTCATGAGGTGGGCAGTCGATTGGGATACCGCGATTACGTGATCGGTCCGCTTCAATCGGTATCGGTGCACGTTCTGCTTGACCCGTGCGACGTTCTTCGACGATGCGTAGAGGGTGTCATCGGCGGCGATCCCATGCTCTGTTGTTGCTGTGATGGCACCGAAAGTGTGGGTCAAGGTAGCTGCCACGATATCTGCGTAGGCCAAGTGCGTGTGGATGACGGCAGGGCGCAATAGCTCGACCACCCGGGCGAGAGTCCGCCTAGAGTGCCACAGTCCTGCTTCCGGACCGAAGTCTCCCTCGACCACCGCACCACCGAGAGCTCGAATCCTTGCCGGCAAGTCTCCGGGAGGCGAGAGGACGACGATCCTAAAGCCCGGAATCCCGTGCGCCACCACATCCAAGACATGACGAGCTACGCCCCCGAGATTGGCTACGGGGACCACCCATAAGGCAAGCGGCGGCACGTCGGTCATGGAATCAGAACCACTCTTCGAGACGGTCGAGGGCGACCCAGAATCCTTCGCCGTTATTGACGTGCCCCTGCCAGATTTCCGGAATGAACGGGGCATCGGGAGCCAATCGATCGAGCTGTTCAGCCAGGACGGGCCAATCAACTTCGCCTTCCCCCACCTGGTCGCCTTCACCGTCGACCCCGGAGGCATCGACGATGTGAAGGTGATCTGAGTACGGCGCGAGCTTTTCGACCATCTCGGAAAACGGAATCCCCAACCAGTTTGCTGAGAGCTTCGAGTGTGAAATGTCGAGGCAGAGTCGCACTCCAGAGTCTTCGCAGAAGCGAATCGTGTCGTCAGGATCCATGAAGAGGTTGTGGTACTGCTGGCCGCCAAGGAGCCACGGATAGGGCGGCAATGTCTGAGCCAGCATCCTGATGCCGTCGGTGTCGAGGTGTCCCACGGCCTCGGTGATGCGGTCGTATTTCCCGATCCGTTCACTGGGCGGTATGTGTCCGTCCATCGTGAAGCCACCCATCGTGACCACCATGATGGGACGCTCTTCCTTCGGGAAGTACTTCTTCAGCTCGCGCGTGACATCGATCGTTCGTTGCACTTCATCTATCGAGCGCCGCCAGTGAGCCTCGTCCCTCGAGGCGAGGTCGACGAGAAAGTCACCGGCGAAGAGGTCGGGAAGGTGGGTGGTGAATCCGATGTCGAGCGGCTTGTCGAAGACGTCCGCGGGATCGATGTCGAGATCCTTGTAGGAGAAGTGGAACTCCAGGAAGTCTGGCGAACTGTGCTGCAGGAGCTGCAATGCGTCGTGGTACCGCACGGGCAATCCCCACGGGCGCCGGAAGGTAAAGTCACGCCCGGTCGGCATCGCATCGTCTAGATCGCCGGCGAAAAAGAAGTCTCCCGCTTGCAGGTCTCGGTGCGCTCGGCGCCCCACGAGGTCGGTGAGGCGGTTGGGCTGGAGGCCGCGACCTGGGCTCTTGATCGTGACATCCTCGGCAGAGATTCGCTGCCCGGTGGTGATCGGCCGAGCCGCTACGAGCGATTTCGCTAGATTGATGCGGTTGATCTTCTCCCCATGGGTGACTTCACGGGTGTCGCGTTTGCCGATCGCTTCTTCAACTTCCCGGATCTGTCGAACCATCTGTTCGAATTCTTCGGGCAGGAGGGAGACCTGGTGGTCATTGCCTTCCATCGTCTTATCGATGGTGAAGTGCTTTTCGATGATCGATGCTCCACGAGCAACCGCGGCGATCGGGACATGGATGCCGCGTTCATGGCCGGAATAGCCGACGGGACATTCACCAATCTCGGCCAGCTTGTCCATGTAGGCGAGGTTGACATCCTTGAAGGGCGCTGGGTACATCGACTGGCAGTGGAGCAGTGCGAAGGGTGTGCCGAGATTCTTGAGAACCTCAATGCTCTCCCGGATCTCGGTTTCGGAACTCATGCCTGTTGACACGATCGTGGGAATCGAGCGGGAACCTACATCTTTGAGTAGTTCGTGATTCGTTAGGTCAGCGGAGGCAATTTTGAAGGCGGGAACACCGTAGGCCGCTAGATCTTCAACTGATGTGTGATCCCAAGGCGTGCAGAAGACTTCGATACCCCTATCCCGGCAATGATCGAAGACTGCGAATAGCTCCTCAGCGGGCAGCGAAAACTTTCTTAGCAAGTCGAGTGTGTATTGAGCCGCTAAGTCTTCGCCCTCGGTGGCACCGCCAGACTGGCGATACAGCGAATCCATATCGCGTAGCTGAAACTTCACGGCGTCGGCGCCGAGATCGGCGGCCAAGTCAACCAGACGCTTTGCGAGATCAACATCGCCATTGTGGTTATTTCCGATCTCAGCGATGACGTATGCCGGGAAGCCCGGACCGATGCGCCGCTCACCAATACGCAGTTCGTCGGAGCGATCGATAGCGATCGCCATGACGTGTCCGCGATCATCCAGCAATGGCAGGTGCATTGCGCCGTTGGGCAATGCCTCTCGCATCGTTTTCTCGTCCACTCCGATGCGAGACGTGGCAGGGTTCCGGTTCGCGACGTCCAGTACGGGGACATCGAAGTCGATGTCAGGCGCGTTGATCACCCAGCGCCGGAAGTCGCCGTCGGTGAGGACTCCGAGCAGGACCCCGCTCGCGTCGACGACAAAGACAATGCGCTCTTTGTTTGCCGTCATTTTGCGCAACGCGACGATGATGGGGTCTTCGGCGAAGACCATGTATGGCGTGAGGTTTCTATCGATGATCATGCGCTATGCTCCCCATCCACCGATCGATTGTGAATAGTCATCCATTTGCAGTTCGGCCAACCGGAAGTCGATATCGGTATCAATATCGACGCCCTCCAGCTCGCTCAAGACGAACAGCCCGATCGTGCCACCTATACGATTGTGGAACCGATCGTAGATCTCCGGCCGCGTAACGTACAGCGAGCCGTTTTCCCGAAATCGCAGGTCAGTTAACGTCATATCTTGGCGCCGTTTGCGGTGCTCGACATCGTAGTCAGCCGCCGGGGGTGCGCCTTCATCGGGGCCAAACCGCCAGATGAACGGGGCGATCGGAACGACCCCCACGAGCGAATCGACGCCCGTGGTTTCGAACTGCTCGATTGCACGATCGATCGTGTCGGGTTGCCGCAGCGGACTCGTTGCTTGCAGGAGCATCACGGCGTCGTACGTCCGTCCTTCGGCGCGACGGAAGTTCAGCGCATGTTCTACGACCGGTTCGGTGGGGGTCGTATCTTGGGCGAGTTCGAGCGGCCGTAGGAAGGGTACATTGGCGCCCGCCCGCTCCGCGATCTCGGCTGTTTCTGGTGAATCCGTCGAAACAACGACGTCGATATTGGCCTTCGCCGCCAACGCTTGGCTGATGGTCCATTCCACGAGGGGGCGGCCGCCGAGGTCCTTGATGTTCTTTCCTGGCACGCCCTTGGATCCGCTTCGGACCGGGATGACACACAACACGTTCATGTCGCTGAGAGATCTCCCTTTGTAATAAGTGAGGCTATCGCCGCTGCTGGTTCTTGGGATGGCAACGGAAACGATGGGGTGGGCTCTCGATCACCATGCGGCTGCCAGGGAGCCATGCCGTAGCGCTCCCACATCGAGCGTAGCCACCGCGGCGGGTCAGGATGCACCACCCAACTCGGTTTCCCGCTCGCTGCGGCTTCCAACACGCCCGTGGAAAACACGGATGCGATGGGACCGCGAGCCTGCGCAAGGGGTCGCCGTTCAAGATCGAACTCGATCCCGTTACGACGCCAGCGTGCGTGCGTCCGGCGGGACAGCAGATCCATTTCTGATGGGTGGGGTCGATAGTGGGCTCCCGTTGAATGGCAGTACATCGTGGCAGCTTCCGCGAAGTCTGCGCGCGGGAGCTCCGCTCCATGCAGCTGACCGAGGAATATTCCGGGTCCGTCGAGTGGTGCCGCGCGCTGCTTCGATGCTTCCCAAAGCAGCTGCGAACCCACGGTTCGCACAGCAATATCGTCACGCCCGGACTTCCAGTAATCACCATCTACTGCAGAGAAGGCAAGTAGGGTTGCGTCGGCGGGTAGCGGCGGAACTTGGGGTGCCAGGAGACCGTGCTGGACGACGACGAAGGTGATGCCGTGTCGCCGAGATATCTCATAGCCCAGGGCGCCCAGGGGCAGATAATGGCCGACGCCCAGCACGTGACGCAGCGACGCCCAGGACGCGGCCCGCAGGTCCTCGGCGGTGATCCTCCTTCGCGAATCGGATCCGAAGGAGCGAGCTGTTCCGGCGGGACCGATGATAGCGATGGGGAGCTCATCGTAGAGGAGTTTCGCGGGCGCAAGCAGCGCCGCAGTTTGAGTCGGGCCCAACGAATCAATAGCAACGAGGACCGCGGCCCGCTCGGGATCTCCGATCAGTTCGAACTGCTCGGGCGATCGGTCACGTCCGCGTCGATCCTTCACCCACCGGACAACACGTCGCAGAGCGGGCCCTTGTCGCTTCTGCCATCGCTGCCACTGCTCGAGATCCCGAGCAAACCACAATTGGTCATCCATGGCGCCACATACCTGCGACGAGTTCAGCGCGATGCCGGAAGGTGTGGTGAGCTAACGACCGCTCTCGCGCACGTTGTCTAATAGAGCGCGTCCAGTCGACGTCGGTAAGCGCTCGCTGCGCCAGTTCCCGGAGCTCGTCGTAGCTGTCGTAGAAGAGGACCTCGGTACCTGGGTCGTAGAACTCTGCAACGTCTGGGCGGTCAATGAATTGGACGCCTCCCATTCCGGGGATCTCGAATGTCCGCATCGAAAGTCCCGCCTGCAGCCCATGAATATTGATCGCACCAGCACCTTCACCCTGGATCCGATATGCCTCGGCGAGTGGAATGTCTCGCTCCCCAGGGATACTAGGCCGCCGGAGCTCCCAGGTTCGCAGCCGGTCATAGGGGTGACGACTCCATTGCCGGCCGTAGGCCCTCACCGGGAACCCGTCCCTGACGAGCCGTTCCAAGATCTCGGTCCGATTCGGGTACTTAGCCCCGACAAAGACGAGTTCATTACGCCAGCTGGTTGGCAGCTGCGCTAGCGACGGGTCGAACGCATTGGGGACGTAGCGAGCATCGATGCCGACTTCCTTCAGGCGTTCCGCCTCACTGCGCGCGTATGTGAGGACGGGCTGCAGGCGTGACAAGGAATCGAAGGAGTACCGATGACGTTCGAGGTCGTCGTACAACCAGAGGGTCACCGGTACACCCATAGAATCTAGCTCGGACCAGAACTCCTCCCCCAATGAGTCGCCCTTGATCACCAGAACCCGGCCGGGACGCACTGACCGTAGGGCATCGACCGCGCGCTGCGTGTCCCACCTACTTCGAGCATCGTGGGTGGAGATGCCAACGCGCTGCGGAAGCTCGAGCATGATCTTGTTTCGCAGCTTGCTCGTGGCAGAGGAGTACAGGTCGTAGCAGTAGGACGTGACGGTGTAATCGAGCTGTCTAAATCCATCCGCAATCGACCGGTAATAGCCGTGGAATGCTGGGGTCACCAGGAGAATGTGTTCCGCCGTCACGATTTCACCCCGCTGTTTCGAACTAGCCGACGCTCATAGTTGAACACTGTGGTCGCTGATACATCTCGTCCGAAGGCTTCTCGAACTGCATTCACACCGAAATTCACCGCAGACGCGAGGTAAAGCCCTGCGCGAAGACGGCGCGGATGCCCCCACTTTTTCGCGTAATGATTGCGTGCTTGGACCAGCCAGGTTCGCCGAAGCTGGGAGTCCGAGGAGCCTCCTCCTTCGTGCAAGACTTCGACGGTCGGGATCATGAGGGACGGGATTGACGACTCGCGCAGGCGTCGCTGGAGGTCGACTTCTTCTGCGTTCATGAAGTAGCTCTCGTCGAAGCCCCCGGCACGTCGGACGGCTTCCACGGGCAGAAGCATGACAGCGCCGAAAACCCACTCCGTGGGCGTCGCGACACTCGCACTCTCGGCATCCGTGTCGTGCCCTACCCACCGGTGAAGCCGCGGCTTATGGCGGAAACGAGCGAGCGGCGTCAGCCACTCGACGACCTGGTGAAAGACGGTCGGAAACAACCGCGCTGTCCATTGAGGTTCGCCATCGAATCCCACGACCTTAGGTGACACCACCGCGGGGGCCCAGGAGTTCGCCGAATCCACGAGGGCCTCGATTTGGTTTGATGACATCTGCGCGTCGGAATTCAGGATCAGCGCCCACGGTGTCTTTACGAATGACAGTCCGTGATTGACGGCGGAGCCAAACCCGCCATTGTGTGCCTTGCGTGAAACTACGAGGCGAGGATCTGTGAATTCGTCTGCCGGGAACGGGATCGGCGAGTGGTCATCGGCGACGATGATCCGCGCGATCGTGGACGACTCCTGCGTAATCAACTGCCCAACGAGGGAGAGGGTATCGCTTGGATCTCCATAGTGCGGGATCACAACGCTAACAGCGCGATGCTCGCTCATAAACTTCCCACATCTCGGCCGATAAGTGATACATGCAAAGTCTAGCGACTATACTAACTCGTCTTGATCGTGCTCACCTTTCGGCACTCGTTGGCTCGCCTCCGCTCGCCGCAGGAAAACCGCGGCTGCAGCCCCCGCCACCACTCCGAGCGAGTTCGCGGCGAAATCTAGCCGGTCCATGTTTCTCGCATCGAGCAGATAACCCTGGACGAGTTCAATGGTCATGCTGGTACCGACTCCTGCCACCACAACGTGCCAGGCACGAAGTTGGGGGAACACCACGAGCGCGATGACCACTGGAATCGCGAAGGCGAGGAAGTTGAAGATCTGCTCGGTGTGGTCAGGTGTGATACAGCGGGGCAGCCCTACCTTTCTTAGTGCCAGCCATAGATCGAGGTTGAGGCGGTGGATGACGCTGCCGTAGGGCCAGAAGAAGATGAAAGTTGCACAAGCGAGGTATGCGGCAAGCAGTCCGCGACCCAATCGACGACGCTGGGTGCCAGTCACAACCGCATTCCCGGGTTGAGCTCTTGTACTCGTTCGACTTTGAGTTGGTAGGCACGTTGGTCTCGGAGCCTCATTTCTTCTGCGGTGAGCATCAGCCCGCAGGCCAAGAGAAGCGCTCCTGGCACGGTAATGAAGGTCTCTCCCAAGCGGGAAGCACACACCAGCAAGACAATTGCAGCGCCTTCGACTGCAATGCGAGAACGTGACCGAAAAACCGCGCTAAACGGCCGCAATCCCAAGATGATGTATGCCAGGACGACAACCACACAGAAAATTGCGCCACCTTCAACCCATAACCCCCAATAGGAGTTATGGAACCACCACTGGCGGTCCTCAATGATGACAAAGGCCTGATTGAGTCCACTGCCGTACCACGGGGTATCGCCGACCTTTTCCCATGATTGCCGATCGATCTGTGCACGGAGCCGGTCCGATCCAACGCGCTCGGCGTACACCAAGGCGCGGGCGAAGTTCTCTTCGATGTACTGGATAGCGACGACGAAGCCGCCGAAAAGAACCATTCGAAAGAACATGCCTAGTTTCGGCGAGGCCACGACCCAGATAATCGCGCACGCGAGGGCTGCCATGCTCGTGCGGGAATCAGTCAGGACCGTTCCCGTGGCACCGAAGATCAGGAGGGCTACCTTATACCTGTTGTTCGAGCTCGTCGCCGCGAGTAACAACGGCACAACGGCGTAGTACAACCCGGCAACATTCTTGTCACCGATAAACCCGGTTAAGACGCCACCATAGGTGTCCGGCACCAGCCCCAGATAGAACAGCGGGATATTGATCGCGAGCGCAGTGACGGCCCCTCGCAGTGCTGCCCTCATATCGACGCGCCCACTAGCGAACACCCCAATGAGTCCCATGAGCATGGCGATGCGGAAAGCCCGCCGTAGCCAATCACCGTCATTGATGATCGTTACGCCGATGAGGTAGAGGATGAGTGCCACCGCGAGTACGCCTACAACGCCGAATCTCGAGAGCTGACGTTCGGGGCGCCGGAACAATGCAAGGGTGAGGAATGCGAGTGCCGCCAGTTCAGACAGCGGGACACTTCCGCCGCCCGCCGGGATCGGCACTCCTTGCATGACAAGCAGGAAGCCCAAGCAGACCTGAAGCAGTGAGGGTGATCGATTTGATAGGAGCGGGTTCTCTCGCTCGTCTGTGGGCGGTAGCGCAGCGCGGAAACGGCCTTTGCCTTGGCTGTCCATAAGCGTCCCCCTCTCGCTACGTTCGTCGTGTCTGCTCATTCGTCATGAGGATAGTGCATGCGTGCGGCCTCAGAGACTGATCTCTGAGCGTGGACGGCGGCCACTCAGCTCTTCCAACCGAGCGACGCGCGCTTCGTATTTCAGTTGCCGATGCCGCTCTAACTCCTCTGCCGTGAGTATGAATCCCGCAGACAGCAACAGCATCGATGGGATGGAGATGAAAACCTCGCCGAGTTTCGAGGCGCAAACCAGCAAGACGATAGTGCTCGCCTCCACAGCAATACGCGACGGGGTCCGCTCCAAATTACTGAATGGCCTCAATCCCAACAGCACGACCGCCGCGACGACGACTCCCGCGAAGATCCAGCCACCTTCGGTCCACGCCGCAAAGTAGGAATTGTGGTACCACCACCGGTTCGTATCCACGAACACGTAAGCCTCGTTCAGACCCTTGCCGTACCAGGGAGTCTGCGTCACCTTGACCCAAGAAGCGACGTCAATCTGGCTCCGCAAATGGTCCGATCCGAGCCGATCTTCAAAGAAGATAGCGCGCGGAAAGTTTGTTTCCAGATAGTGAACGCCATAGATCATGGCCCCGAGCAGCGCGACTCGAAAGGCGATCCCACGCTTACTGGTGATAAGCAACCAAATGATGGCGCAACCGAGCGCCGCCATAGTGGCGCGAGATCCCGTGAGGACTGTGCCAAGCAGAGCGAAGGCGATCAGAAGCGTCTTGATGTCCCGGCGTTTGATGGTGGCACTCAGCAACAGCGGCACGACGGCGTAGTAGAGTCCGGCGACGTTCTTATCCCCGAGAAAGCCCGTGAGCACACCACCGTAGGTGTCCGGCAGCAATCCGAGGTAGAACAACGCAATATTCAACCCGAGCGCTACGGTCACTCCCTGCAGTACGGCTTTGAGCTGCAATCGACCGCTGCCAAAGGACCCAACAAGGGTCATGAGGATCGCGATCCTGCCAGCGCGTCGCATCCAATCCACGTCGTTGATGAGGCTGACGCCAATGAGGAAGGCAATGAGCGCTACAGCAAGGATCCCCAAGACACCAAATCGCGAAAGCTGGCGCTGCGGGCGTTGGGTGATCGCAAGAATACACAGTGCGACGGCGGCTGCCTCAGATAGCGGAAAGATCTGTCCGCCGACCTTAGCAATGACTCCCTGCATCACGAGGATGAATCCCAACACGGCTTGCAACAGGAGCGTCGGGTTACCCCGCATGAGCGGATTGTCGTGGTCGACAACCTCGGCGTTGACCGTGCGCGACATGGCTGTATCGGATCCAGTTATCATGGTGACCGCTCACACCTCCTCCCGCCGGAATCACAAGCGGTTCGGCTATACTGATCGTAGCTCAGCACGCGCCCATTCCACTTGGCCAGTACCACCTTAGGCGTTCCATTGGCTCACTCGACCTCCACGCATAACCAGCTCAATGTTCGAGTCATCGGTCGAGATTTTTCCGTAGCCTTGCCTCACGATTCTGACGACGCACGCCGCGCCCACCTCCACTCGGCCTGGCAGCGCTGTGTTCCAACCGAATCAGTGGATCGTGACGCCATTGCAATCGACTGCTCGCGCGGCTTTTCATCGGATTCTCCTGAATCCGCTTGGCAGAATTTGGGCGACCGAGTAGCTACCGCCATCACAACCGAAGTGCTGCGCGTTGGTGTCGGTGAGTACTTGCTCTTCCACGCCGCCGGCGTCGCCACCAAGGACGGCGACGTCCTAGTCTTGTGTGCCGGTCCGGGTACGGGCAAAACCACCGCCTCAGCGGTGCTGGCGAAGCACTTTGGTTACGTCAGCGACGAGATGATCGCCGTTGATCCCGAGTCGGGAGAGGTATCGCCCTACCCGAAGCCGTTGCAGGTCATCGTGCCAGGCTCTGGCAGTCGCAAGGACCTCGTCGGTCCCGACGATCTGAAGCTGCTTCACCCCCCACAAACTCTGCGTCTTCGCCAGCTTTTCATTTTGGACCGCGAACGCGATCCCGCCGAGTCATTCGCGCCAACCATCGAACCCATCGATGTGCCGCTGGCGCTGGAACTCCTCATCTCGCAGATCTCTTCGCTCTATCTCCTGCCGACACCATTGCAGCTGCTTTGCCGCTATCTTGCCGATTCTGCCGGCCCCTTGGTTATTCGGTACGCCGAAGCTGACACCCTTCCCGCACTGTTGGCCGATTGGCTCGAGGAGGAGAGGCCGGATCGCGCCCCGGCGTTCACTTGGTCCCCCTCCGATACCTCTGGGGCACCCCTAGACGCCCCATCAGGTTCGAGGTTTCAACGCCGCGCCCCGTTGGACGCTGTGCAGCTCGATGATGCTCTCGCGATCCTCATTCACAGCGAGTTCTTCGTCTTGGCCGGAATCGGAACAACAATCTGGAACGCTACGGCTGAGCCCGCAACTGTTGACGATGTTCTGGCGCGCGTCGTGGCTGAACATGGAGCACACGATGATGCGGCCGCAATTGTCTCGTCCGTATTACAGAATTTTGTACACCAAGGAATTCTTGCCAACGTGCCCTAATGTTGCGGAAAGTAGAGGTTGGTCTCACCTTGGCATCTGGATCCGAAACGGCACGAGAACAAACTAGAGTTACTCAGTAGCAACACCCATGAATTTATTGTTAGGCAGCCTCACGGCAGCACACCGAAAGTTGGACAAGGCATGACCGTCGTTGACTTCTTCCGCATGCTCAAAGCAAACATTGTGATTTTGCTGCTGGGCGTTCTCCTCGGCGCTGCCGCCGGGTACGGGTACTCCATGCTCCAGCCCAAGGTCTATACCTCGAAGTCGACGGGGTTTGTCGTCGTCAACGACTCGGCCGGCGGATCAGTGCTCTCAGGCAGCAGTCTCGCGCAAGAGCGCGCCAACGCCTACCTGCCACTGATTAACAGCCGCGCGGTCCAAGAGCAGATCTCGCAGATGAACGATGGCAATGCCCCCGCAGGCAGCCTCTCGGCGGAGGTTGCCACCGGGTCCAACCTCATCGTGGTTTCGGCGAGCTCCAGTGACCCAGAAGCTGCGGCAAAGCTTGCCAACACGGCGCTGCTGGCCACCGCGGAGGTCGCTAACCGCATTGAAGGCAGCCAGTCGGCGGTTCGTGTCGAGGCTCTAGAGGACGCCGTTGTTCCCACTGCCCCATCGAGCCCGAACATTCCACTCAACGTTGCCTACGGCGCCGCGATTGGATTGGCGCTCGCTCTTGCCGTGGCCTTCTTGCGTCGCTTGTTCGACGTCAACATCCGCACCACAACCGACGCCCGTGTCGCTGCCGGAGCCGGGATCCTGGGTGCGCTACCCAGCGATGAGACGTTCTCTCTGACGGGCGAGGGTGTCGATCATCTTGCGCCGCGCGCATCGGAGGCCGTTCGCCAGCTGCGCACGAACTTGAAGTTCGTGAGTGTCGACAACCCGCCGAAGACTATTTCCATCACGAGCGCCGATCCGGGCGAAGGAAAGTCCACGGTCATTTCAGCGCTTGCCACGGCCCTGGCTGCCTCGGGCGACCGCGTGATTCTCGTTGACGCGGATCTTCGCCGCCCTCGCCAGGCCTCACTGTTCAATATTGAAGGGCGGGTTGGCCTCTCGGAGGTCCTGGCCGGTCAGGTCGAACTTGATGACGCGATCCAGGAAGTAGGGCCCTATGGCCTGCTCATCCTTCCCGCGGGCCGCACGCCTCCTAACCCATCGGAGCTGCTGGGTTCCGAACGTATGAGGCTGCTGCTTGAGGAACTGTCACGCCACTGCACCGTCCTCATTGACGCTCCCCCGGTGTTGCCCGTGACGGACTCGACGTTGCTGTCGACTTCGGTCGATGGGACGGTGCTCGTCGTTCGCCATGGCAAGACTCGCCGGGATCACGTCGAGGTCGCACGGGACATGCTGGCAAACGTCAACGCCACTGTTCTCGGTGTCGTGCTGAACCGCGTTCCCGCCAAGGGAGTTGGAAGCAGCTACTACGGGGGCGGTTATGGCGCTTCGGACCAGTCTTATGCTCCCTACCAGTCCGCGCCGCGCGGGTCTCGCGGCAGCAACAAGCGCAGCGGCCGACGCGCACGCAAGACGGTACGCCACCGCAACTAGCGAATGAAAGCACGCTTTTGGGGGCGATGTGCCAACTGGCGCATCGCCCCCAAAAAAGTATGTGGCTAGAGCTTGTCGCAGCCGATGATGCCCTTGGGGAACCGAACCGTGAAGACCTGAGTCATCGACTCACCGGTGACGTTATCAGTGACCTTGAAGGCGATCGTGATGGTGCCGCTGGCATCCTGGCTATTGCCGTAGTTGTCCAACACCAGGTAGAACGGCTTAGTCTCGCCGCCTTCCAGTGTGAAGGAACCGAGTTCCCCACCCGTGAGCGGGTCCGACTCGAAGAACCGGAGGCGCCCCACCCGCCCCGCGTCGCCGTCAAAGGTAATGCTACTTGCGCCGGGAAGAGGCTCGACGTTGACGGTGTGCGTTGACTTGTTCGTAAAGTTCGCGCGGAACCGGTAGGCGTGCTTGAGGTCGTTTCCAGCACTACCGCCCGGGTACTTGCAGAGGGTCCCCGGAATAAGCTCGGGCTCTACGATCGGCGACGCGGCGAACGCTGGTGCATTGGACACGACGGCAATTGCGGGTACGGCCCACGCGGCACCTGCGATCACCGTGCGGCGCGACACTCCGGCCTGAGAACGCTGAACTGACATGTTGAGTCCTCCTGTGACGTCCGATCACGGGGGGTGATGACGACAAAATTTTTCGCCCATCCCATACCCGAACTCCCGATTCGGCGAGATTGAGCGGACCTATGCCCTAAGGCAAGTTGAGTGTATCGCGCACTTTCGCATCACTCAAGCATGTTTCACTGACAGGAACAGATAATTATCTGTTTCGCGAACCGTCAGGCAAGAAGGAAGAAATTGCGACCTAGCACTCAATATTGGGTACGTTGAACGCGACGCTGGACGTATCGATGATATTCAGCCCCCCACCGGTCACCTGCGTGCGGACGGACATCGTGGCATCACCCACCGGGACGTCTGTCTTAAAGGGATCAGACCAAATGAGCTCGATCGTCGTCGACCCGCCGGCCGGAATCGTGACACCGCCAGGGCTTCCCGCGTAGGTAAAGCCCCCTGTCCTGGTGGTCCCGCCAGCAGTGAGGGTCCCCTCCTTGGGGGCTACCGTGATCTCCTGGTTCGTCTTATTCTCGTAAGTTGCAGAAAGCGTGACCGAGCCCTTCTTGCCCGAGTTGTTCCTGGTGTAGCGGCACTTCGCGGTGAGCGTCAACTGAATCAGGGGGGAGGCGGCGAAGGCGGGCACCTGCGAAGCGACGGCAATCGCGGGCACGGCCCACATCGCACCTTTAACAACGTGGCGGCGCGTAGGCGTAGCAGAAGACGCAGTCGGCTGAGTCATGGCAGTCCTTCAAGCGAGAAACAGAGGGGATTTTCAGACTCGGCCCGCGGGGACCGAGTCCGAGTCAAGACTACAGACGCGCTCTGACTTAGACAAATGATGTTTAGCCCACACTTTTGATCGAGCGAGTCTGGCAGACTCGATCGTGCCAGGCAAGACGTCGATTCGAGAGAGCAGGAGCGGCGAGCATGACTAAAGGATTTCGAATGCCGGCACGCTTCGCGGCCGAAAACTCGGCAGTGACCTCGGGCGGAAGAATCCTGTTCGTGTGCACTGGCAATATCTGCCGTTCCGCATTCGCACACCACTACGTCGCCCGCGCGCTCGCTGATCGACAGCTCCACCATCTGGAGGTCGCCAGTCTCGGGATGGGAGTGAACCAGCAGCTAGTGGTGCCTGAGGAGATCCTCGAACTGGCTCCGGGGCCCATCCAGGGCGCGTTGAAAGAGCACCGCCCCACTCTCGTGAACGAACCAGCGGTCATCGCCTCGGACGTCGTCTTGACGGCAACGACCCGTCACGCCGATCAGATCGTCACTGAGGTTCCGGCCGTGCACGCTCGGACCTTTACGCTGATCGAGTTTCTTTCCTCCATCCGCCACGTCAAGGATGCGCAGAATGTGCGAGACCTGGCGCGCCAAGCTGACCGCTGGCGTAGACGACACCGCCAGCACGATGCCGGCGCGATCAATATCCCCGACCCCTACGGCCGAGGAATGCCCGCCTACCGCGCGATGGTCGATGAGCTCACACCACTGCTCGACGAGCTCGTCGGAAAGCTGACGGACCTAGTAGGCTCCCCGTCCGCCGACGACGATCCCGATGGTGCGTAGGCAAATCATGATGTCGCGGAGCATCGACCAGTTGTCCACGTAGTACAGGTCGAGGCGAACGGTTTCGTCCCAGTCCAAATCGCTGCGGCCCGAGACCTGCCAAAGACCGGTCATGCCCGGCCGGACACGTAGCCGCAGGTACGCCTTTTCGGAGTAGGTATCTACTTCCTCCGGCAGTGCCGGCCGTGGCCCCACCAAGGACATCTCCCCTCGCAGGACGTTAAAGAGCTGCGGCAGCTCATCGATAGAGTGGCGGCGGATGAAGCGCCCAATGGGCGTGACGCGGGGGTCCTTCGCCATCTTGAACAGGCCTTCGCCGGCATGTTCTGCGACGAGCTCGGCGCGAAGCTCCTCGGCGTTTTCTACCATCGAGCGGAATTTCAACAGCTTGAAGGGCTCGCCGTCGACGCCAATGCGGGTCTGGGAGAAGATCACCGGCCCGCCGTCGTGGACCTTGATGAGGAAGGCAACAATCAAGAGGAACGGCGAAATGAGCAGCGTGCCGAGTCCAGCGCCGACGAGGTCGAAGAGGCGTTTAACCCACGACAGGGCCTTGGCGGATCGAGGTTGCTCCACCCACATGAAGGGCAGTCCGGCGACCGGGCGCGAGTGGATTCGGTCTTGCGCGATATTGCTGAGTGCCGGCATCACGATGAGCGAGACGTGCAGCGATTCCAGGGCCCAGGAGATGGAGGAAAACTCGGCGGAGTCTTTCAAGAAGCCGTCCGCGATGACGAGGACCTCGACGTCAGACTCCTTGACCGCGCGCGCTAGGTCTTGAAAGACGGGATCCTTCGAGACGTTGTCGGTGGTGGGCAGGTGATCGGCGGATAGGAAGGATGCGACGGGAAGCAGGCCGAGCCAGGTGCGGCCCGCGAGCGCCTCTGCAATCGCCCTCGTTCGCGTCGGGGAGCCGGCGATGAGGGCGCGACGCATGAAATGCCCCTCGTCACGGAAGTGGTGCAGGATGCGACGAAAGATGAAGCGCCCGAGCAGCAAGAAGATCGTCTGGACGACCAGGAGCACGAGGAAGTAGGTTCGCGAGAGCGGGATGTCCCACAGGTAGGCGATGACGCCCCAGCCGCCGAAGGCCAGCGCCTGGGCGGTAATGATCGCGCGGTATTCCGCGCTGCCGGCTCCGATGTCCCTGAGGTCATAGCCCCCGACGAATTTCAGCACGGCCAGCAAGACGATGTATTCGGCGATGACGAAAATCGTCACCGCGGAGGGGATGAACGGCACCGGAGGAAAGAACGGAATGGTGCCCGGCAGGTTCCAGGCGAGGGTGGCCGCAAAGATGACAGCTAGCGTGTCAATGATCGTGACGCTAAGGAGAACGATCCGGTAGGAGCGAATGCTGTCGACTCTCACGCTGACCTCGGCGTCACGGGAAGATAGGGGCGCAGGCAATCCCCTGGCCGTTGCTCGGTTGGTTCCACAGCTAACTCGTCATCCACTCACTCGGTGAGCGCTCGTTACTTGACTGGTGTGAAGCGCCCACTATCCAGTATTTGACTCCGTAGCAATCAACCTTAACCTATTGCAACGCTTCGAAACAGGGCTCGTTCCTACGTCGTGCGTCCTGGTTTCCACAGGCGTAAGGGCTAGATAAGTCGACTCACACTGCGCGATTCGTGAGCGCAAGGACGAGTCGCCTCGCGCCTTCCATGGCGTCCTCGTGCGGCAGTGCCAGGCTCAGTCGGATCCAGCTCTGCCAGGTTTCGCCGAACTGGCCACCGGGCGTCACGCTGACACCGGCTGCCGCGCAGCGCGCCGAGAGATCTGCGTCGGGCTCGAGGTACGGGCCCGCGTTGAACCACAGCAGCATCGAGCCGTCGGCGTCGGCCACCTCGGTGACCGGCAGGTGCTCGCGCAGATAGGCGGCGACGTCCCGCTGGTTTTGGGCGACGGTCGCGGCGATCTGGTCGACGTATGCGCCGCCATCGCGCCACGCGGCGATCGCTGCGGGCTGTGCGAAGTAGCTCGCCGTCGACAAACTGAGGCGCGACTTTGCGGCTTCGATGTTTTCGCGAGCCTTGCCGCGCGCGAAGACGACGGCGGCTTCGATGCCGGACATCGCAAAGGTGATCGTTGGCGAGGCGGTGTGGATGAGTCGGCCTGCTTCGAAGAGGAACGGGCAGGCCTTCGCCATCGGTATATAGGGGCGTTCGGTCCTCGCAAAGTCGGCGTGGATATCATCGCTGATGACGGTGACGCGGTAGATCTCGGCGAGGTAGCCAACCTTCTTTAGTTCGTCTTCGCTGAAGATCCGCCCGGTGGGGTTGTGCGGGTTGATCCACCAGAGGTAGTCGGCGCCGATCATCGCGTTTTCGAGCGCGGGCCAGTTGATTCGCAGGCGGCCGCCGAAGTCTTCCATCCGCACGAGCCTGAGCTCGGCGCCGGAACGCTGCAGCATCTGCGCCACCCGCCCGTAGGTGGGGCTGAGCGCCACGATGACGGGCGCGCGCTCCACGCCGTTGTCGGCCGTCGCTTCGACGCGGGAGTCCGCTTCCTGCTGGGCACGGCCGAGCACGACCTCGCGCGGCGCGCCCATCTCCATAGCCGCCGCGGCCGACATCGGCGATCGATCCTCGGAGCCGCCGGCGAGCTCGTAGAACGTCGGGCCGGCATTGATGAGCGCCGTCATGAGGTGTGTCGTCTTCGGGATAAAGAGCGCGTCGGCGGCGTCGACATTCCAGCCATGCCGGTCCCGTTGCCACGCGGCGGCGGCCTCGACGTAGTGGGCGCCCGGCCGGGTGTATCGAAACGATGACGCATGCGCGGCTTTGAGGATCGCTTCCGCGACGGCGGGAGCGGTCGGGAATTGGGGTGCCGCAGGTCCTAGATCAACGACGTCACTCATGTGCCCATCTTCCTACAGCGGTGAAGGAATGTGTGATTTTGGCACAGTTTGATCACCGGCGACGACGTCCGGTTACGCCTCTTTCCGACGGACGTCGACAAAAATCAGACGATTGCTCTGTGCCGCATGATCATCGCGGATACCGCCGATCGCAGGCGGTGGCTCGCCGAGGAGAAAAATCGGCTCAAGACGTGCCGCATGCAAGCCCACCGGCTCGTTCGATGCGGTTGACGTGACAATCAGGAGTGCCATAGTCGAATGAGTGAACACCAACGACCAACATTCCCCTCAAGCTGATGTTCCGCCAACCGCGACGCAAACTCTCGCCGAGTTAATCGCGACGCACGAAGAGCTCACGCACGTGGACTCGGGCGACGACCTTCGCCACAAGGCGGAGTACCACCAGGGCGAACTCGATCTGCGAGTCATCATCCCCGCGCTGGTTTTCGTCGTCGGAGTGGTCCTGTGGGGCCTGCTCGCGTCGGATAACTTCGCGAACTTCGCGGCCTCTGCCATCACCTTCGTGGTGCAGGACTTCGGGTGGGCCTTCGTCCTGTTCGGCACCGGCATCGTCGCGTTCATCATTTGGATCGCGGCGTCGAAATTCGGCCGCATCCGGCTCGGCAGAGACTCCGACGTTCCCGAGTTTTCTACCGTCTCGTGGATCGCGATGATGTTCGCCGCGGGCATGGGCATCGGCCTGATGTTCTACGGCACGACGGAACCTCTGACGTTCTATCGCGAGGGCGTGCCAAACCACGAACCGCATGATGTCGGCGCCTCGTTTGCGACGACGCTCTTCCACTGGACGCTGCACCCGTGGTCGATCTACGCGGTGGTGGGACTTGCGATCGCCTACTCGACGTTCCGGATGGGTCGCAAGCAGCTGCTTTCGCGCGCATTCATCCCGCTCATCGGTGAAAAGCGCGCTGACGGACCGCTCGGCGCAACGATCGATGTGCTGACGATCGTCGTCACGGTCTTCGGTACCGCCGCTTCCCTCGGCATCGGCGCGCTGCAGATTAGCGCTGGCCTTGATCGGACCGGCCTCATCCCTGGGGCGTCGATGAGCACGATCATCGGCATCATCCTGGTGCTGACACTCGCCTTCCTCATTTCGGCGATGTCGGGCGTTGGCCGCGGCATTCGCATCCTGTCGAACGTCAACATGATCCTGGCGTCCCTGCTCGCGATCTTCGTGTTCATCCTGGGTCCGAGCATCTCCATCCTGAACATGCTGCCGACCTCGGTCGCGAACTACCTCGGCCAGTTCTTCGAGATGGCCGGCCGCACCGCCGATTCCGCCGATGGCACCGCGGGCGAATGGCTGTCCGGTTGGACGATCTTCTACTGGGCGTGGTGGATCAGCTGGAGCCCCTTCGTCGGAATGTTTCTCGCGCGCATTTCCCGCGGCCGCACGATCCGCGAGTTCATCGTCGGCGTGACACTCGTGCCCGCCACCGTCACGACCATCTGGTTCTCGATCTTTGGCGGCACCGCCGTCGACTTCGAGCAGGCGGGCAAATCAATCTGGGGCGACGGCGATTCCAAGCGTCAGCTCTTCGACCTGCTCTACCAGCTCCCCGGTGGCGCAATTGCGGCCGTCGTCGCGATGATTCTGTTGGCGACCTTCTTCATCACCTCCGCGGACTCCGCGTCGACGGTGATGGCGTCGATGAGCCAGAACGGTCGGCTCATCCCGAGCCCGTGGGCCTCCGCCGTCTGGGGTAGCCTGACCGCCGCGATTGGCCTGACGCTGCTCGTTTCGGGCGGCAACGACGCGCTGGATAATCTCCAGTCGGTGACGATCATTGTCGCTTCGCCGTTCCTCATCATCATTGCGGCGCTCGCCGTCGCGCTGGTGAAGGGGCTCGCGAACGATCCGCTCTACATCGACCACAAGTCGCAGCAAGAATTCGCCATGAAGCTCGCCCGTGAACGCCGTTTGCTCGAAGAGCATCGTCGCCGCCGCAAGAAGGGCGGAGCGCGCAAGCGGGAAGCCACTCGCTAGTCGGCTCGTCGCAAGCGCAGAAAGGGTCCGCAGAATAATCCTGCGGACCCTTTTCGCTGTCCTGTTCTAGCTGTTCTTGCGATTTCCAATCAGGTCGACAGCTACTGCTAGGAGAACCACCAGCCCCTTGATCGACTGCTGCCAGGCAGAGTCCACGCTCATGATGGACAGGCCCATGTTCAGAACGCCCATGATGAGTGCGCCGACGATAGCTCCGGAAATCTTGCCCTTTCCACCGCTAACCGCCGTTCCGCCGATGAAGGCCGCCGCAATCGCGTCGAGCTCGTACATATTGCCGGCCGTAGCCACCGCGGCACCTGCACGCGAAGTGGTAACTATCCCAGCCAGTGCCGCAAGGATCCCCATATTGACGAAGACCAAGAAGTCAACCCGTTTCGTATTGATCCCTGAGAGGCGTGCTGCGGCAAGGTTGCCACCGACTGCGTAGATATGGCGGCCAAAGACGGTCTTGTTCATGACGAAGGTGTACAGCAGGACGAGCGCACCGATGATGACAAGGACAATAGGAGTCCCGCCGGCAGAAAGTGCCAGAAGGACCGTGACGAGCCCGACGACAGCTGCAATCACAGCTGTCTTGATGATGAAGCCAACGAGCGGCTCCACGACTCGTCCAGCCTTTACGGCCCTGCGCCGCGCGGTGATACCAGACCACACGATTCCAGCAATGGCGACCGCCCCAATGACCAAGGTGACGACATCGTAGTAGTCGACGAAGCCGAGGAAATTGGGAATTGACCCATTGGCAATTGCGACGAATCCGTGGGGCAGTCCCGAGACAGTTCGTTCGACGAGAACGATCGCCAAACCGCGGAACAAGAGCATCCCGGCAAGGGTGACGATGAAGGCTGGTACCCCTACATAGGCAACCCAGAAACCCTGCCAGCAGCCAATCAAGATGCCGAGCACCAGGCCAACGACTACCGCTAACGGCCAGGCCCACTGGTAGTCGAACATCAGAATCGCGACGACACCGCCCACAAATGCGACAACAGACCCCACCGACAGGTCAATGTGTCGAGCAATGATGACCATCGTCATGCCGATGGCCAAGACCATCACGTAGGCGTTCTGCTGGATGAGGCTCGCAACGTTGTTGGGCGCCAACAGGAGCCCCTTGGTGAGCACCTGGAAGAGCACCACAATGGCGATCAACGCGACCAGAATTCCGTACTGACGGATATTAAAACTCAGAGATTTCGTAGCCCTGCTCATCAGTGAGCCCCTTCTTTTTCCATCGTCATGAATTGCATGAGCCGCTCCTGGGTAGCTTCCTCACGCGGAACACATCCGGTAATGCGCCCTTCGCTCAAGGTGTAAATTCGGTCGCAGATTCCGAGGAGTTCAGGTAGCTCCGAGGAGATGACAAGAATTCCGCGACCACCGTCAGCCAGGCGATGGATGATTTGGTAGATCTCGTACTTAGCGCCAACATCGATTCCTCGCGTTGGTTCATCCAGGATCAGAACCTCCGGATCGGTGTACATCCACTTTGCGAGCACGACCTTTTGTTGATTACCCCCGGACAGCGAGCTGACGACGCTTCCAATTCCGGGCGTCTTGATACGAAGATCTTCTCGGTACTTCTCTACAACGTCAGCTTCGGAGTGCTCATCCACTACTCCCCCGCGCGCGAGTTTTCGTAACGCAGCAGAGGTGACATTGCGCCGAATATCCTGGATGAGATTGAGCCCGAGGGACTTCCGATCTTCGGGAACGTACGCGAGACCCGCTTCGATAGCTTTGGGGACAGTGGAAGTATCAACCTCCTTGCCCCGCATCCTGACCTTGCCCGATATCTTTGTGCCGTAAGAATGCCCAAAGACACTCATTGCGAGCTCAGTCCGCCCCGCTCCCATTAGGCCAGCCAACCCGACAATCTCCCCCGCATTCACTACCAAGTTGGCGTTATCGGTCATTGTGCGGGTGGTGTCGATTGGGTGATAGACAGTCCAATCCTCAATCTCGAGCACAGTTTCGCCAATTGTGGTCTCGTGATCGGGGTACCGATTCGTGAGATCCCGACCAACCATCAGCCG
The DNA here is from genome assembly GCF_900107735.1 of Bowdeniella nasicola. Lineage (GTDB taxonomy): Bacteria > Actinomycetota > Actinomycetes > Actinomycetales > Actinomycetaceae > Bowdeniella > Bowdeniella massiliensis. The sequence goes on from NZ_FNQV01000010.1 coordinate 41,298, forward strand.
AATGATCTCGTCCTCGGTTACTGGATCGTCTCCCTTCATGTCGCGGGTAACGATGGTCTTTCCATCGCGAATGATGGTTACGGAATCAGCGATCGCCTCAATCTCATTCAATTTGTGCGAAATAACGATCATTGAGACACCTTCATCGCGTAGCTGTCGCATGAGATTGAGCAGGTGAGCTGAATCTTCATCATTCAGAGCGGCAGTTGGCTCGTCGAGAATGAGGAGTTTCACCTCCTTCGACAATGCTTTGGCGATTTCAACAAGCTGCTGACGCCCGACGCCGAGATCCACAACCGTCGTACCTGGGTCAATATCTAGCCCTACCTTGGCAAGGAGTGACGCAGCCCGATCGTTAGTTTCGTTCCAGTTGATCACGCCGTTTCGCGCAATCTCCGAGCCAAGAAAGATGTTCTCCGCGACCGATAAGTAGGGAGAGAGCGCCAGTTCCTGATGGATGATCACGATCCCGACTCGTTCGGAGTCTTTGATCGTTTTGAACTGGCAGCTCTCGCCCAAATACTCGATGTCCCCCTCGTAAGTGCCAGCTGGATAGACTCCTGACAGCACATTCATAAGGGTCGACTTTCCAGCACCGTTCTCGCCGCAAATCGCGTGGATTTCACCTCGGCGAACTTCGAGGTTGACATCGTCCAGTGCTCGAACGCCTGAGAACTCCTTAGTGATGTGGGACATCGTCAGGATGATCTCGTTCGTCTGCATAAGTCTGTCCTAAAGTCCCAGATCCGATGCGCTGTAGTAACCGCTGTCAACGAGCTTTTCCTGCACGTTGTCCTTGGTGATTACCTGAGGGTCAATGAGGAAGGACGGGACTACTTTTCGGCCATTGTCATAGGTTTCCGTGTCATTGACCTCGACATCGTCACCCTTAACAATCTGGTCGACCATCTTCGCTACTTGGTCTCCCAGTTCGCGAGTGTCCTTCCAGACGGTCATAGCCTGCTTGCCGTCAAGAATGTTGCGAATGTTAGCCTGGTCAGCATCCTGACCGGTGATGATCGGCCAATCATCTCCGGCGCTGTAGCCATTGGCCTCAAGCGCTTGGGTGATCCCTAGTGCTAGCGCATCATTAGGTGCCAGAACGGCCTGAACCTTCTTGCCCTGGTAGAACGAATTCAGTCGATTCTCCATTTCGGACTGCGCGGCCGGAGCCATCCACGCCTGGATTCCAATCGACTGCCAGTTGTCGACGCTCGCGGGAGCCTTGCCTGAGGGCACCTCTAGTTTCTTCTGATCGAGGTATGGCTTGAGCTGATCCCATGCGCCTTCAAAGAAGTAACGTGCGTTGTTGTCATCTGGCGATCCGGAGAATGGCTCGAAATTGAACGGTCCAGCCTCGCTCTCTAGCTTGAGAGCCTTCACGATGAACTCGCCCTGGAGCTGACCAACACGGTAGTTATCGAATGTCGCGTAGTAATCAACGGATTCGGTGTCTCGAATGAGGCGGTCATACGCAATGACCTTCACACCTTTCCCGGCAGCTTGGTCGAGAACAGGAGCCAAAGCGGAGCCGTCGATCGCAGCTACCACCAGAACCTTGGGTCCTTCATTAACTATGTTCTGGATTTGCGAGATCTGCTGCTCCACCTTGTTGTCGGCGTACTGCAGTGAGGTGCGGTAACCCATCTCCTTGAGGTTCTTCTCGAGGTTCGCACCGTCACGCGACCACCGTTCGAGGGATTTCGTCGGCATCGAGATTCCGATGAGAGCATCCGTTTCACCGGTTCCACCCTCTCCGCCTGATCCGCCGCCGCGTTCGCTAGAACATGCGCCTAGCGTCAGGAACAACAGCATTCCTAACAGTGTTCCTAGAACTTTTTTCACCTTGCTGCTCATTTGAGCCTCCTTGCTCTGCCCGATGGCCGGGACTTTTTCTAGGTATTGGTCTGGCCGCGGGGGTTATCCGCGCTTGAGTACGTTGGCGGCCTGCTTGGCAGCGCCGAGTGCGACGTACTCCGCGGGGGCGGGGACGTCGACGTCGATTCCGAGGACTTCGGGCAGGATGCGCTGCACGGCAGCCGACCGCGCTCCCCCGCCGATGAGTCGGACCTTGCTGAGGCGCACCCCGCACTCGCTCACTGCGGCTGCGGCATTTGCCATCAAGGTGGCAAGTGCCCGCACGGCGGCGTGGGCGAGGTGGGCACGATCCCAGTTCGCGAGGTTCATGCCGGCAAGCGAGGCGGTCGCGTCCGGCAGGTTCGGGGTGCGCTCGCCTTCGAAATATGGCGTCATCTCTAGGCCGGCGCCGTCGGCGACGGACAGCGCGAGCTCGTCGAAGGCCGCGAAGTCGACCCCGAGGAGCTCGGCGGTGGACGAGAGGATCCGCGCACCGTTCAGAGTGCAGGCAAGCGGGAGCCAGTTACCAGTGGCATCCATGAAGCCGGTGATGACACCGTTCGGGTCCCACACGGGCTTATCGCTCACGACGGCGACGACGCCGGAGGTTCCGATCGAGATCGAGGCTTCGCCTGGCTGCAGGCCGAGTCCGAGGGCAGCTCCGGCATTGTCGCCGCAGCCGGGGCCGATGAGGGTGCCGGCTGCGAGGCCGATGTCCTCGACATCTCGCGTGATCTCGCTCGCGACGTCAAAGGGCGCGACGACCCGCGGCAGCTGGATGTCAGCGGCCCGCGATTCACTGGCCTTCAGCGCGCGGGCGAGGAGATCGAGGCGATACTCCGCGGTGCGCAGATCGAGGTAGCCAGTTCCGGAGGCGTCGGAGCGATCCGTCGTGAGGTCGGCGATCTCGCCGGTACCGGCAAGGCGCCAGCTGAGGTAGTCGTGCGGAAGGCAGATCGCGGCGGTGCGTTCCAGGGATTGCGGCTCGTGTTCGGCAAGCCAGCGCACCTTGGAGACCGTGAGTGAGGCAACCGGCACGGACCCGCACGCCTCGGCCCACGTCTGCGCACCGAGTTCCTCGGTGAGCTCGCTCGCGGCCTTGGCGGATCGAGTGTCGTTCCACAGCAGGGCGTCTCGCACGAGCTCGCCGTCGGCATCCAGTGTCACGAGTCCGTGTTGCTGGCCGCCTACGGAGATCGCGGCAACGTCCGAGAGCCCGCCGGCTTCCCGCGCGGCGGCTCGAAACGCCTGCCACCAGGCCTCGGCGCTCACCTCGGTGCCGACCGGGTGGGGCGCTACCCCGGAGCGGATGATCTCGCCCGAATCCGGATCAACGATGAGAACCTTGCACGACTGCGTGGAGGAATCCACGCCCGCGACGAACCTTGCCATGGCGAGCTACCCGATGAGGTGGCGCATGGCGTTGTGGTAGAGCTCCACGTAGTGGTACTCGCGTTCGCCAGCGGCTTCGGGGTCAATATCGTCAGAGGCGAGCAGGTCCGCGTAGCTCTCGCCCTCGGCCATGGTGGGCTCGGCGAGCTCGGGAATGGAGGCTGCTGCCATGAGCTCCTGGGTGTAGGGATCGGCGCGGAAGGCCTTCGCCTTCTCCGCGAGCATGAGGTACATTTCCATGTTCGCCGCCGCGGCCTCCCACACGCCCTCCATGCCTTCGGTGCGGGTCGGCTTGAAGTCGAAGTGGCGCGGTCCGGTGTAGCGCGGACCGCCACCCGGGAAGCCGTTTTCCAGCAGGTCGACGGTAAAGAATGCGCTGGACAGGTCGCCGTGGCCGAAGCTCTTGTCCTGGTCGTACTTGATGCCCGACTGGCCGTTGAGGTCGATGTGGAAGAGCTTGCCGGCGTTCAGCGCCTGGGCGATGCCGTGCGTGTAGTTCAGGCCCGCCATCTGTTCGTGGCCCGTTTCCGGGTTGAGGCCGACGATATCGCCGTGTTCGAGTTCAGCGATGAGGCCCAGGGCGTGGCCAACCGTCGGCAGGAAGATGTCGCCGCGGGGCTCGTTCGGCTTCGGCTCCAGGCCGATGCGCAGATCGTAGCCCTGCTCCTTGATGTAGCCGGCGACGGCGTCCAGACCCTCCTTGTAGCGCTCGAAGGCGGCATTCAGGTCCTTGGAGGAGTCGTATTCTGCGCCCTCGCGACCGCCCCACATGACGAAGACTTCCGCGCCGAGCGAGGCGGCGAGATCGACGTTGCGCAGGATCTTCTTCAGGCCGAAGCGGCGAATCGCGCGGTCGTTGTTCGTCAGTCCGCCGTCTTTGAAGATCGGGTGGGTGAACGTATTGGTTGTGACCATGGGAATGACGAGGCCCGCGGCTTCGGTGGCATCCTTCAGCTTGCCGACGATCTCGTCGCGCTCGGAATCGCTCGCATCAAAGGGGAAGACGTCGTTGTCGTGGAAGGTAATGCCATAGGCGCCGAGCTCGGCGAGTTTGGTGGCGTATTCCCACGGGTCCAGGGCTGGGCGGGTCGCGTCGCCGAACGGATCGACCGCCTGCCAGCCGACGGTCCACAGGCCGAAGGAAAACTTGTCGCTCTTTGCTGGGTGCCGCATTGCTCGCTCCTTTGAGATCCACACGCGCTTTTGTTTACTCCTCAAACTAATACCGCGTTGCGCGTGTGTCAAGGGGATTTGTTGAGTAGATTGAAAAAATGCCGAAGCACTCCGTTCGCGCGGAAAACCTGCGCGCAATGAACATGCAGCTCGTCCTGGCGCACGCGCTCGCATCCGAAGAACCGCCCTCCCGGGCGCAGATCGCGTCGGACGCGGGGCTCACGCGAGCGACGAGTTCGCGCCTCGGCGACGAGCTCGTTGCAGGCGGGTTGCTCGACGAGCTACCGCCGCCGCCCGCGACGGGGCCCGGCAGGCCCGCGCTGGGGCTCGTGGGCTCGGCCCGCGTCATCGGCATCGGCGTCGACATCGGGGTGGACGCGCTGCGCGTCATTGCGATCAACCTGCGCGGCGTGGAAGTCGCGCGCCGAGTACGCATCGGGGACCTCGTCGGCTCGCGACCCGCAGACGTCCTGCCCGAAGTCGCCGTCATGATCGCCGATGTCTTCGGTCAGCTGCAGGCCGATGCGCGGCTGTGCGGGGTGACGATCGCTGTGCCCGGCCTCGTCGATTCCGCCGCGGGCGTTTTGCTGGATGCGCCCAACCTTGGCTGGCACGATGTGCCCATCGCCGACGACGTGGCCGCAGCACTCGCGGATACACCCGCCGCGGGGCACCTCCCCCGCCCGCAGGTGATGAACGAGGCGAACCTCGCAGCACTCACCGCGGCCTTCCGCGCCCCGGGCGCACCTCGGCCCCGGCAACATTTTGCCTACCTCTCCGGCGGGATCGGCGTCGGCGCCGCGATCGTCGAGGGCGGTACGGTCATGACCGGCGAGCATGGCTGGGCCGGCGAAATCGGCCATCTCACCGTCGACCCGAATGGGCCCGACTGTCGCTGCGGTTCCACGGGCTGTCTCGAACGCTATGTTGGCCGCGAGGCGCTCACCGAGGCGCTCGGCCGCCACGCGGAAACCGGCGATGTGCTCGACGTCAGCGCTCAGGCCCTGGGAGTCTCGCTCGCCGCGCTCGTCAACCTGCTCGACGTGCCCGTCATCGTGCTCGGCGGTCAGCTCGCGGAACTACTGGAGCGCAAGCGCGAGCGCATCGAACAGGTGCTGCGACGCCGCGCGATGGCGGCGCGGCGCGTACCGATCGAGCTCACGGCGACCGAGGCAGGCGAGGACGCCGCGGTCCTCGGTGCGGCCTATGCGGCGTTCACGAATCTGCTCGCAGCGCCGATCGATTTCCTAGCCGCGCCCGCGCCCTGAGGCGCGCTACCCGCTGCGGTTTTCGCGCATGATCCACACATTCAGCGCCGTCGCGAGCGTACCCCAGGCGGGATAGGCGGCGAGCAGGGCCCCGCGCGTCTTGTTCATGCGCCAGGTGCGGCGGGTGAGCTCGGCGGCGGTCGCGGTCAGCGCGGTTGAGACGACCGTCGCGGTGCGCAGCGCCTTCGCGCGGTGGAAGCTCCACGGCCACGTGGCGTTCAGGGCGAGGTTCGTGGCGAGCAGCGCGACGTACTGATCGCGCTCGCTCATCTCGTCGCTGTTCGCCTCGTCGGTGCTTTCGGCCTCCTCGAGATCACGGATCGTCAACGCGGTGGTGCCGGCGATCGTCGCGTAGAGCAGAGTCCGTCCCAGCAAAGCCGATAGCGGCGGCGGCGACGACGCCGCCCGTCGTAGCGAGGACATTTTTGGACAGTCGCGACGCGCCAGACACATACCTAGCTTAGCTAGTTATCTCCGGCTCCCGCGCGACAATGCGCGCATCGATTACAGCGCCGATGAGGGCGCCGACGAGCGCGGGCAGCACCCACGCCATCTGGAAGGCGCCGCCCGGCACGCCCGCGAGCACCTCGCGCAACGGCGCGAAGGCCGCGATGCCCGTCGTCGCGAGAGCCTCGGGCAGCGCGACGGTGGCCGCGACCCACGCCGCGAGTCGGTAGGTCCAGCGCAGCTGGCGGGGGCGAACAATCGCGAGGGCGGCCTCGATCAGCGCGACGGCGATAATGCAGATCGCGACGGGGTAAATGAGCTGGTTAATGGGCGCGACGACGGCGAGGATCGCGTCCAGCCCGAGGTTTGCCAGCACGAAGGCGACGACGGCGTGCACGGCGAGGACGGCGCGGTAGCGCGCGCCGGGGATGAGGCGCGCGAAGTACTGGCCGGCGGCGCCGAACAGGCCGACGGCCGTCGTAAGGCACGCGAGGATCGCGATCGCCCCGAACAGGGCGACGCCCGGCCGCCCGAAGAGCGTCTCGGCGGCGAAGGCGAGCGCCTGGGCGCCATTGTCCACTCCCGCGTCCGCGACGCGATTGCCGAGCAGTGCGAGCCCGACGTAAACGGCCGCGAGCCCGATGCCCGTGATCGCGCCGACGATCGCCATGGCCGGCAGCAGGCGTCGCCGCCCGGTAAAGCCGCGGTCGCGCAGCTGGGCGATGATGACGACGCCGAAGACGAAGGAGGCGAGCGCGTCCATCGTGAAATAGCCCTGCAGCAGGCCGGCGGGCAGCGGGTGGGTGGCGTACTCGCCGCTCGGGGCGCCGCCCGTCGCCGACAGCCGCCACGCCGCCGCGGTAATGAGGATGACGAGCAGGGCCAGCAGGGCGGGGGTGAGCCAGCCGCCGACGTGGTCGATGAGCCGGCGCGGGTTGATCGTCAGCGCGATGGCGATCGCGACGAAGGCGGCGGCGTACAGCGCGAGCGGCAGCGGCCCGGCCGCGGCAGACCCGGCGAGAAAGGGCCGCACTGACATTTCATAGCTGATGGTGATGACCCGCGGGATCGCGTAGAGCATGCCCGTCGACAGGAAAATGACGAGCGTGAAGACGAGGCCCGGCACGGCGCCGATGCGGCTCGCGATCCCGCCGGACTCCCCGGGCCGTTCCGTCGCGACGGCGAGCATCCCGAGGATGGGCAGCGCGACGCCGGTGAGGAGGAATCCGGCGAGCACGGCGGGGCGGGCGCCCGCCGATTCGGCGCCAATCATGACCGGGAAGATGAGGTTGCCCGCACCGAAGTACATGGCAAAAAGGGCGAGGCCCGTCACGAGGTAGGTGCGGGAAAAGGAGCGAGTCACGTCGAGCCAGTCTAGGGGCGAGACGCTCGCAGAGCGCTCACCTTTTCACGATCCAAGATCGGTGCTGCCTGCCTCACGCAGCGCTGCCGCGAGCTCGCCCATGAGCGGGGCGAGCGCGGAGGTTTCCCGCCAGATCAGGCTGATGTCGCGGTAGGGGGCGGGCGCGGCAAATTCGCGTAGCTCGAGGGTGTCGACGGCGGCAACGGGCGGGGTGACGGCCAGGCGCGGCATGAGCGTGACGCCCGCTCCCCCGGCGACCATGTAGCGCAGCGATTCGAGCGAGGTCGCGCGGAAGTTCGCCTGCCGGGCGCCGACGGACTGGCACAGGCTCAGGGCGTGATCGCGCAGGCAGTGCCCGTCGTCGAGCAGCAGGACGTCGACGTCGCGCAGCGCCGACAGCCGCAGCGGCTCCAGCTCCCCTTCGACGAGCGCGTGCCCGCGGGGAGCTGCGAGCAGGAACTCCTCGCGGAAGAGGTCCTCGGCGGCGAGCCCGTCGGCCGCCGGCGGCTCGGCGAGCGTGACGGCGTCGATCTCACCGGCGAGCAGCTGAGCTAGCAGCGCCTCGGACTTATCCTCGACGAGGCGCACCTTGAGCTCGGGCAGGCGCTCGGCCAGGTGCGGCATGAGGCGCGGCAGCAGGTAGGGCCCGAGGGTGGGGAACATGCCGAGGGTGAGCGTGGCGCTCGCGGGATCGGCCGCCTGCTGCGCGAGCATGCGGATCTCGGCGAGGTCGCTCATGACGTGCCGGGCCCGCGCGAGCACCTGGCGCCCCGCCTCGGTGAACAGCAGCCCGGCGGGCGTGCGCTCCACGAGCGGGACGCCGAGCTCGGTTTCGAGCTTTTTGATCTGAGTCGACAGCGTCGGCTGGGACACCCCGGCGCGCACGGCGGCGCGCGAAAAATTGCCTTCCTCGGCCAGCGCGACGAGGTATTCCAGATCCCGCAGCTTCATCGAAACTCCCGTGCTCGATGCGCCCGCTAGGAGCGGATGAGGTGATCGAAGGCCGCGAGCGCAGCCGTCGAGCCGGCGCCGTAGGCGATGACGATCTGCTTGTAGGGCACCGTCGTGCAGTCACCCGCCGCGAAGACGCCGGGCACGTTGGTGTGCCCGCGCTCGTCGATGACGATCTCGCCGCGATCGGACAGCGTTACGGTGTCGGTAAGCCACGCGGTGTTGGGCATGAGCCCGATCTGCACGAAGACGCCGTCGACATCCAAGCCCCGGATCTCGCCCGAGGCGCGATCCTCATAGCTCAGGCCCGTGACCTTATCGCCGTCGCCGAGCACCTCGGTGGTGCGCGCGCCGGTGATGACGGTGGTGTTGGGCAGCGAGTGGAGTTTGTCGATGAGCACCTGGTCGGCCTTCAGCTCGTCCATGAACTCGAGCACGGTGACGTGCGCGGTCACGCCCGCGAGGTCGATCGCCGCTTCGATGCCGGAGTTGCCGCCGCCGACGACGGCGATGCGCTTGCCCTTGAACAGCGGGCCGTCGCAGTGCGGGCAGAAGGAGACGCCCTTGTTGCGGTATTCGTTCTCGCCGGGCACGCCCATGAGGCGCCAGGACGCGCCCGTCGCAAGGATGATGGCCTTGGCGCGCAGGCGGCCGCCCGAGGTCGTGGAGATCTCGTGCAATTCTCCGGGCGTGCTTGCCGGGATGAGCGCATCGGCCAGCTGCGGGGTGTAGACGTCGACGCCGTACTGGTCGACGTGCGCCTTGAGGTCTTCGGCCAGCCGCGGGCCTTCGGTGTAGGTGACCGACACGTGGTTTTCGATCGACATCGTGTCGAGCACCTGCCCGCCGCGCCGGTCCGTGACCATGCCGGTGCGGATGCCCTTGCGCGCGGCGTAGATCGCGGCGGCCGAGGCGGCCGGCCCGCCCCCGACGATGAGGACGTCGTACGGTTCGGCCTCGCTCATCTCGGCGGCGGCGCGCGCCTCGGCGCCCGTATCGAGCAGCGCGATGAATTCATCGACGCCCGCGCGGCCCGAGGAGATGAGCTCATCGCCCTCGTAGGTGGCGGGCACGGCCATGACGCCCTTCGCGTCGATCTCGTCCTGGAAGGTGCCGCCCTCAACCGTCGTGTGCCGGATCTTCGGGTTGAGCACGCTGATCGCATTCAGCGCCTGGACGACGTCGGGGCAGTTCGTGCACGTGAGCGACATGTAGGTGACGAACTCGCGCGGCTGCGTGATCGCCTGAATCGCGGCCACCTGCTTGTCATCGAGCTTCGGCGGATGCCCGCCGACCTGCAGCAGCGCGAGCACGAGCGAGGTGAATTCGTGGCCGAGCGGCAGGCCCGCAAAGCGCACGCCGATGTCGGTGCCGACGCGGCGGATGAGGAAGCTCGGGGTGCGCGGATCGGCAAGCTCGCCGACGCTGACCTTGTCCGACAGCGCCGCGATCTCGGTGAGCAGGTCGCGCGTTTGGGCGGATTTAGGGGAGTTATCGAGGCTCGCGAGGAGCTCGATCGGCTGCGAGACGTTGGTGAGCAGCTGCTTAAGTTGGGCGGTCAGAGCGTCGTTGAGGACGGGCACGAGAAATCCTTTGTGCTATCAGGACGAAAAGTTCAGGCGGCTGGGGCGGCTGGGCACCGCGGGCGGAAGCGCGCGGGCAGCACGGCGGTGGGCCCCCGATGCTTCGAGGGCCCACGCCATGAGCTGGTTAGATCTTGCCGACGAGATCCAGCGAGGGGGCGAGGGTCTCTTCGCCCTCTTCCCACTTGGCCGGGCAGACCTCACCGGGGTGGGCGGCGACGTACTGCGCGGCCTTGACCTTGCGCATGAGCTCGGAGGCGTTGCGCCCGATGCCCTCGGCGGTGACCTCCATGAACTGGATGACGCCGTCCGGGTCGATGAGGAAGGTGGCGCGGTCGGCCAGGCCCGCGCCCTCGCGCATGTTCTGGAAGTTGTTGGTGACGACGCCGTTCGGGTCGCCGATCATGTAGAACTTGATCTTGCCGATCGTCTCGGAGGTTTCGTGCCAGGCCTTGTGCGTGAAGTGCGTGTCGGTCGAGACGGAGAAGACCTCGACGCCGAGGCGCTGGAGCTCCTCGTAGTGGTCCGCGATATCGCCCAGCTCCGTCGGGCAGACGAAGGTGAAGTCGGCCGGGTAGAAGAAGAAGATGCCCCACTTACCAAGGACGTCTGCCTCCGTGATGTCGACAAACTCGCCTTCCTTGAATGCGGTCGCGCTGAAGGGCTTGATCTTGGTGTTCATGAGGTTCATGTGTGCTCCTAAAAAGCTCAGATTCCGCCGGTTTTCTTCCGGCGTCGACGACACTTTCACTATAGCCGCCAACTACGGTCGATCTCCAATTCCATAGGCCCGATCAATGGTGAGTTGACCCACAGTGTCGACAAAACCGTGAGTGGTCTGGCTAGTTGTCGTGCCCGATGCTGCCCGAGCGCCGACGCGCGAGGATGATCGCCGCCGCGCCGCCGAGGATGAGCAGGGCTGCGACGCCGAGCAGACCGAGCAGCTGGCCGCCCGTCACCGGTAGCCCGGGCGCGGGCCGGGGATCGCCCGAGGGCGCACCCTCGCCAGGGCTCGTCGGCGCCGGCGTAGGCACTGCACTGCTCGGCGCGGGCGTCGGCGAGGCCGACGGCGCGGGGGTGGTGGGCTCGCCCGTGGGCTCTGCGCTCGGGGTGGGCGTGGGGGTCGGCTCGCTGCCGGAGGTCTCAGGCAGGACGTCGATCGTGCCGTGCCGCGTGATGTAGTCGGCGAACGCGTCCGCGTCGATCGTTGCCTGGTCCTTGATGAGCGGGTCGTCCTTGAACGCGACGACTCCGTCGCCGCCGCGCTTGACGTACTGCGTGAGCGCGAGCGTGTAGCTCGTCGCGGGATCGAGCGGGCGTCCCGCCTCGTCGCGCAGGTTGCTCACGCGCTCGCCGGCAGGCTTGTCGAGGTCGACGTCGTAGAAGAGTCCGGCGGTGCGCGGGAAGCCGCGATTGCCGTTCGGATCGGATTCGATCGCCTGCTCCAGCGCATCCTTCATATGGGCGCCCGTCGTCGTGATGATGATGAGGCCGTTGCCAAAGGGCAACACCGACAGGAGGCTGCGTTTGGTGAGCGTTCCGGCCGGCAGTTCGACGCGGATTCCGCCGCCGTTTTGCCACCCGAAGTCGGTTCCCGCGTATTCGCGGTAGGCCTGGGCGACGATCCGTCCGAGCTCGGGGCGCGACAGGTCCTGCGCGGCGGCCCCGACTTCTTCACTGAGCTTCGTATCCATCTCGGCGGCGTAACGTGCCTGCACTTCGTTCCACGCCGGACCGGCGGCGACGTTTTCGCTCACAGGCAGGATCGTCGGCACGACGCTGACCGCGCCCGCCTCATCGAGGCTCGCGCGGAATCGCACGACGGTGCCGTAGTCCGCGGCCGGCGAGACGACTGGCCGCTCGCCGCTGGCATATTCGATGCGCACCGGGGAGCTCCCGCTCGCTTCCTCGGTCATGGCGGCATCGATTGCGGGCACCGCGTTGAGAACGTCGCGCGCCTCACCGTTCATGATCTGGGTGAGCGCGATGATGACCTCAGTGCCACCGGCCTGAAGTTCTTCGGCCGCGCTACGAGCGGAGGCGACGAAATCTCCCTGGTCGACCTCGTCGCCGACGATCGTCGTGTCCATATCGCCCGAGAGCGACAGGAATCCGACCTTCACCCCGCCGCGCTCGATGATGGCCGTGCGGCCATCGGGGCTGACGGGCTGGGAGTCCACGGTCAGGTTCGAGCTGATCCACGTGAACTGCGCCAGACCCATGAGGTGGCGGGTGTGTTCGAGCCCAAAATCGAAGTCGTGCTGGCCGAACCCGGCGACATCGACACCGAGCTCATTGAACGCCTTGACGAAGGGTTCGCCGCGGTAGACCGCGCCGAACAGCGTTCCGCCGACCTGATCGCCGCCGAAGGCCGTGATCGCGTGGGGATCCTCGGCGCGGGCCGCGGCAAGGACGGTGGCGAGCCGCGCGATGCCGCCGTACTCGTGGCCGTCCTTCCACGTTTGCGGTTCGAACTCGTGGGCGTCCTGGAAACCGAGGACGTCGATGGAGCGCGCCGGCGCGGCTCCCGCGGGCACCGCGAGCGCCGCGAGGGCAACAACGAAGGCGATGACCGCCACAAGGACTGACTGAATTCCGCGCACAAGAGCCATGCCGCGATCGTAGGGCCGCCGCGTTGCGCCGCCGTTAACGGTCCGGGACGAGCGGGCGCGCGGGCCTAGCGGGTCGAGCGGGAGCGTACGTCGACGAGCCGGTTTTTCACGTTTTTGGAGAACTCGCGCAGCTTGCCACTGCGCGCAGCGCCGTCTTGCATTCCGGAAAGCTCGAGGTATTCGAGGTGTTCTTCAAAGCGCGCGAGCACATCATCGGTCAGCTGCTCGCGCGTCGCGCCGAGCACGTCGTACCCGAGCGAACCCGTCGGACCGAAAACCTCGAGCCGGTAGTAGACGTGCGAGAGCGGCTCCATCGAGAACGCATACGAGGGCATCGGCCGCGAGATCGGCTGCACGCCGTAGATGAAATCGCCCCCGGCCAGCGGCACGACGAGCTCAACTTCCGGCAGCTCGTGCACGAGCTGATCGTCGACGGCATCGACGACGTCGACGTCGCGCACCTCGAGCAGCACTCCATCCGAACCCTCCCCATTGCCGGACATGGTGTGGAGCATCTGCCCGACGTCCGCGAGGGTCGGCTGGACCACCTCGATCACGAAATCGCGCACGTCATCGTCGTCGGCGTAGGTGACGGCGTAGCTGAGTCGCTGCGCGAAGGATCGGTCGATGCCGAGCGCCGACGCTCCGGCCTCGCGCGCGGAGGCCCGCGCCTTCTCATCCTGCAGCGAGCGCCACAGTCCCACCATCGCCAGCACGAGCACGACGGAGAACGGCAACCCGATGATGACCGTCGCCATCTGCAGCGTCGGAATCCCGCCGACGACGAGCATCGCGATCGTCAGGATGCCGGTCGTCAGCGCCCAAAAGACGCGCGACCAGGCCGGCCCATCGCGGTGCGCTGCATCGACCTTCGAGGTGAACGTCGACATGACGAGGGCCGAGGAATCGGCCGACGTGATGTACAGCAGCAGCCCGACGACGGAGGCCACCCCGGCCACGAGCGGCGCCGCCGGGTAGAGCTCGATGAGCTGGTAGAAGGCGCGCTCCGGCGTGTTCATCGCAGCCTCACCAAAGGCCGCGTCGCCGCCCATGACGATCTCCAGCGCGGAGTTGCCAAAGATCGAGATCCACAGCGCCACGAACATAAACGGCACGGTCAGCGTGCCGAGCACGAACTGCCGAATGGAGCGCCCGCGCGAAATCCGCGCGAGGAACAGCCCGACGAACGGCGCCCACGCCACCCACCAGGCCCAGAAGAACAGCGTCCACAGCCCGAGCCACTCGGTCGCGCCGTCGAACGCATAGGTATCCATCGACAGCCCAAGGAAGCTCGTCGCGTACTCCCCGACGTTCATGATGAGCGCATCCATCAAAAACGCCGTCCGGCCGGTAATGAGGATGTAGCCGAGCAGCACGATCGCGAGCCCGACATTGAACTCGCTCAGCCGCTTAATCCCCTTATCGACTCCGGAGACGGCCGACCACGTCGCCACCCCGACGGCCACGGCGATGAGCGCAATCTGCGCGGCGAGCCCCTCGCGCACCCCAAAGAGCAGGCTCAGCCCGTAGTTCAGCTGCACCACACCAATGCCGAGCGAGGTCGCCACCCCAAAGACGGTCCCGAGCATCGCCGCCACCTCGACGCCATGCCCGGCCACGCCGTTCACCCGCTTGCCGATGATCGGGTACAGCACCGCCCGAATCGTCAGCGGCATCCCCTTGCGATAGGCGAAATACCCAAAGCACATCCCCATCAGCGCATACATCGCCCACCCGGTAATCCCGTAGTGGAAGATCGTCAGGACGACGGCCTGCCGCGCCGCGGCGACGGTCTCGGCCCCGCCCGCCGGCGGCGTGAAGTACTGCGTCACCGGCTCGGCGACGGCAAAAAACAGCAGATCGACGCCGATACCCGCGGCAAAAAGCATCGACGCCCAGGAGTACCACGGGTATTGCGGGCGCGAATGATCCGGCCCGAGCCGCACCCGCCCAAACCGGCTCGCCGCAACGATGACGACGAAGGCGACGACGGCGGTCGCAAGCCCGATGTACCACCAGCCAAGGTTCTCGCTGATCCAGCCGACGGCCGACGTCAAAACGGTTTCGGCCTGTCCGGGCTCGATAATCGCCCACAATGCGATCGCGAGGATGCCACCGCCCGAGGCAATAAAGACGGGCCAGTTCACGGCACTGTTGGGCGCTGTCCCCTCGCGATAGTCCTCGGGATCGGTTTCGGGCACGCCTAAAGTGCGGGAATTCTTGCTGATCACCCCGTCAACCTAGCCGACACGTGCCGAACTAAGAAGACCCAAGCCCCACAAACGAAGCATTTGCCGATTCTTTGTCGCAAACCGGGAAACGACGGTTATACCCGCCTCCGACGAACTCCCGGCAACAAAATGTCAAGGACGCTTGACACCCAGGACGTACGAGCCTGCGGCACCCGCCAAACGATCGTCTCGGTCGAAAAAGGCCACTTCGACCCATCACTGCCACTGGCCTTCCGTCTCGCGAGCATCTTCGAGTGCCAGATCGAGGACATCTTCAGCCCCGATGAACCCTAACCGGCACTACCACCGATCGTGGACATGCGACTTGACGTGCTTGGCATATAGCGACGCCAACTCCTCATCCACGCCCGCAGGCAGCCGCGGCAACTCACCGGCCGCGGCATTTGCCTGCGCCTGCTGCGCGCTCCGCGCCCCCGGAATAACAGTCGAAACCCCGTGCTGGTCGACGATCCATCGCAGTGCAACCTGCGCCGGAGTTGCCGGCTCGAAGTCCGAGTACGACGACTTCAGCTCGCCGACGATCCCGGAAAACTCCCGCGCAGCAGCCAACCCCACCTCAAAGGGCACGCCCGCGAAGGTTTCCCCGACGTCAAACGCCTCACCGCGCCGGTTGTAGTTGCGGTGATCGCTGGCGGCAAACGTCGTCGATTCGGTGTACTTGCCGGATAGCAGTCCCGAGGCCAGCGGCACGCGCGCAATGATCCCGACGCCCGCCTCCGCCGCCGCCGGCAACACCTCCTCAAGTGGCTTTCGCCGGAAGACGTTGATGATGATCTGGACGCTCGCGACATTCGGCCGTGCAATCGCCGCAAGAGCCTCATCGACGGTTTCCACACTCACGCCATAGGCCGCCATCCGCCCCTGCGCCACCATGTCATCGAGCGCATCGAAGACCGCATCGTCGCGGTAGACCTCGCTCGGCGGGCAGTGCAGCTGAACGAGATCCAGCCGCTCGGTCCCAAGATTGCGTCGCGAGCGATCATTCCACGCCGCAAAATTCGCGGCCGTATAGGCCGACGCCTCATGCGGATCGGCCCGCCTGCCCATTTTCGTAGCCACCATCACCGACGAGCCCGCACCAGGCTGGTCGCCCTCACCCGCACGATCTCCCTCGTCAGCACCGGCCCCCTCGCGAACGAACCGCCCGACGAGCTGCTCGCTACGCCCATCGCCATAGACATCCGCCGTATCAAAGAACGTCACGCCACCAGCCGCAGCCGCCCGCAGCACTCCGAGTGCATCCTTCTCATCGACGTCTCCCCAATCCGCCCCAAGCTGCCAGCACCCCTGCCCAATGACGGACACCTCGCGCCCGGTCCGACCCAAAACTCGCGATTCCATGCTTCCTCCTCGTCCAACGCCACAAGCGCCCACCGAATCCGTCGGCGCCCGCCGCGGTTGTCCACAACGGCACACATCCACCGTATCCGCGACGCGACGTCCGCACCGCGCAGTTCCCGACGCGCCCCGCCTGTCATAGTGACGTCACAACACCACGAACCCCACCACCACACGAGCCCCACCAGCAGAAGCACGACCGCCCAGCAGAAGCTCGGCAGACAGCAAAAGCGCCGAACACGAAAGCAGAGAGCCATGGACGCCACCACCCTCATCGAGCAGTTCACGACGACGAGCGGCGAACTCAGCCTTGATCTCCTCGGTCTCGCGCGCGATATCCTCGCGGCCGGCACCGCCGCCGGCTGGCACCGCCCCGATGACGAAGCCCACCTACGCGCCGTCCGCCTAACCGAACGCATCGCCCGCGCCACGGAGCACACGCGCATCCGCGTCGTCGCAGATGCCGACGCCGCCAAGGCCGCCAAAGCCGAACGCACCTACCTCGCGGACATCATCGCCAGCGAAACCAAGGACACCCCGCGCCGCGCCACCAACGCCGTCTTCGCCGCGCGCGACATCTCGCAGTTCCCGCTCGTCCTTGCCGCCTTCGCCGACGCCCGCATCGGCCGCGGCCACATCCCGCACGCCGTCAAGGCCCTTGCGACCGTCCAACCATTCTTCGACGACGAACCCTTCGAGGCCCTCACGCGCGACCTCCTTCAGCGCGCCGCCATAACCGACCCGCAGTCGTTCAAAACCGACTGCGAGCGCCTCATGGCCGACGTCGACGAACTCTCCAAGAAATCCCAAGAGGCCCTCGCCGCCATCAAGCAGGAGCGCTCGGCCGCGGACCGCGCCATGATCCTCACCCCGCGCGATCGCAACCACCCGGAGTTTGGAACCGACGTCGCCATGCACCTGACGGGCGCGGACACTTCGATCCTCACCCCCGTCATCGACCGGATCGCCGAATCCATCCGACGCCGCCGCCTGAACGCCGGCAAAGACCCGAAGCCGCTGAAAGAACGCCGCATCGAGGCCCTCATCGAGCTGGCCCGCCGCTTCGGCGACCCGAAGCGCCGCACGTCAAACCCGCGCACCCCCAGCCCCTCCGGCACCACAGCTCCCTCTGACGCATTTCCTGATTCCTTCGACGAGCTTTTCGCGCTCGAAGGAAACCTTGAGGACGCCCCGGACTTCGTCAAAGAAGCCATAGCGATGGCGGACGATGAGCTACCGTCCCAGCCCGCCCCTCCCGCCGCGGAGACCAATCCGACCACCGGGACCCGACTGGCAGTGGACCCACGCTCAGCTGACGCACCCCGTCCAGCAGACGAACCCCGCCTCGCCGTCGGCGAGATCCGCGAACACGTTCGCAAGCGCGACGGCGGCTGCGTCTACCCGGGCTGCGACATCCCATTCGTCCGCTGCATCGTCCACCACATCGTGCCGTTCGCCGCCGGCGGCACCACAACACTCGACAACCTGTGCGCGCTGTGCGAAACCCACCACGCACAGGTCGAAAACCCGCCAAACAGCCGCGATTTCTCCACTATGCGGATGTCCGACGACGGCGTCCCGGAATTCATTCCGCCGATCAGCCGCGACCCGCTGCAGCGCCCGGTCCGCCACGCGCGCTTCGGAACCACCTACGGACTCAAACCGCACTTCAAACGCGTCAAACGTGCCCGTCCCAAGCGGGTAGGCCCCCGATCTAGCCCCGGCGAAGGCCCCTCCGCTGCCCCCTCCGCTGACCCTTCAGCTGCCTCCAGCACAGACTCCCGAGCGGGCCCACCCAGTGATCCCGCACGCTCATCGGGCGATCCCCCCAAGTACGTGAGCCGATAAAACAGCTCCCGAAAATCCGCCTCACACACAGCTGAGCCGGACCCCCTCCCAGCACCTGGGAGCGGAGTCCGGCCCTCAGCCATGCCTCCACGCCGACGCAGCACCCAGCCACGCCGCGTCACGTCAGCCGCGCGGTTGCCGCTCCAGTAGTTCGCCAAGCTCCACGAGCGGACCCGTGAAGAAGGGAATCTCTTCGCGCACATGATGCCGCGCCTCAACAGCCCGCTGATGCCGCATCGCATCGACGAGCTTGTTCAGCTGATCGGCCTCGAAGGACAGGATCCACTCGTAGTCCCCCAGCGCAAACGCGGACAGCGTCGACGCCAACACGTCGGGGAACTGCCGCCCCGAAATCCCATGCTCGGCCAACATTTTCGCGCGCTTTTCCGGCGCCATCGTGTACCACTCGTAGGAGCGCACGAACGGGTAGACGCAGATATAACGCCGCGGCCCAAAATTATCGAGAATCGCGGGAATATGACCGCGGTTGAATTCCGACGGACGATGCGTGGAGACGACGGACCACACCGGCTCGAACGCGCCCACGAGCTCATTTCGCACCCGGTGGTAGACGGCCTGCAGCGCATCGACGTCCTCGCCGTGGATCCACATCATGATGTCGGCCTCGGCGCGGAAGCCCGCGACGTCATACCAGCCGCGCAGCGTCACGCCTTCGGCTGCCGTCGCGGCTGCAACGGCCTGAACCAGCGCAGCCCGCTCGCCATCGTCAGCCGGCACCCCCTCGGCCACACCAAAGACGGCGTGCAGCGAGAAGTGCTCGAGCTCGTTGACGGCCTTGCGATCGGCGCGCGGCCCATCGCGGTGATCGCGCACCGAGGCGCTGGGCCGATGCCCGCGATCTCCGTTCTCTCCCGGCGCCCCCGCTCCTGCCGCCGCAGCCTCGGCGCGCTCATCTCCACTAGCTTCTGGACGTTTGTCTTCCATCGCAGCTTCCTTTTCTCGTGATGACCCGCCGCGCGGTGCTGCCCGCCGGGTTCTGAGCTTCAGCGCTCAGTTGGTCTTAGCCCGATCCCACATGTTCAGTCCGCCCCACACACGGTCGGCCGCGGCGCCGGCGCATGCGGATGCCGAACCGCCGCGCAGCACCCCGCCCGGCATCGCGCAGGCCACGGCCCGAGGTCGCCCGGCTCCGCCTCGACGTCCTGCCCCTGCTCCGCCGCAGCCACCTCTTGCACGACGTGCGCGAGCGAAGAAACAAACCGCTCGTCGGTCCCGACGGTCGCCGCCCGCCGATACTCAAGTCCCAGCTCCGCTGCGGTCTCTGCCGCCTCAACATCCAGGTCGAAGACGACCTCCATGTGATCGGATGTGAAGCCCATCGGCACGGCCACGACGCCGCGCACCGCACCTCCACCACTGGTCGCACCACCAGCCGCACCGTCACCACCGGCTGCACCACCAGCCGCAAGCTCACTGAGATGATCGTTGATGTCCGGCTCAAGCCACGGCACATGCTCGGGTCCGGAGCGCGAGCAGTACACCAGGTCCCAAGCCGGCGCATAGCCAAGCCGCTCATGCAGCCGCGCCACGATCTCCTCGCATACCGCCAGGTGTTGGGCGACGTAATCCGGTGGCCCCGCATTGGCATTCATCGACGTCGGAATCGAGTGCGTCACGAACGCGATCCGGGAATCCGCCGCCCGATCCTCACTGCCGCTATCGCCACCAACCAGATCGTCCCAAGCCGCCGCCGTCGCATCCGTTGCCGCCGCCAGGAAACCCGGCGTCGTGTAGTACGGTCGCGCCTTCGCAAAGGTGAGCTCAATACCCGCCTCGGCCAGCTCGGCCGCGGCCACGCCTAGATCCTCGCGGTACTGACGGCACCCGGAATAGGAGGCGTACGCTGAGGCCAGCAGCACCAAAATCCTCCGCTTGCCCTCGGCCGCGAGCGCAGCCAGCGTGTCCTTAATGAACGGATGCCAGTTCCGATTCCCGATGACGACGGGCAGGGCCGAGCCCCGCGCAGCAAGTTCCGCCGCGAGCGCCGCCCGCAATTCTTCGTTGCGCTCGTTGATCGGCGAAACTCCACCAAAGCGCTGATAGTGCCCCGCGACCTCAATGAGTCGGTCGTCGGGCACCCCGCGCCCGGCCGTCGCATTGCGCATGAACGGCAGCACGTCATCGGGCCCGTTCGGACCGCCATAGGTGACGTACATGACCGCATCAAACGGCGCGAGCGGATCGGTAGTGGCGGCAGGGTTCACGACGACTCCTTGCGTCCCAGATCGGTCAGGGTAATGCCGGTGACGGGGCAGGTCGAGGAATCAAACTCACTCGACGTACCATCCAGGGCGCGCGACGCATTTTCCAGCGCCGATGTCCCCTCCAACGAATTGGAACCCGCCGCTCGTTCGGCACTCATCTGCGACGACGACGCCGTGAGCTGAGAGGTGCCGCCAAAGAGTTGGGCACGGCCGCAGCCCTGGGCGCTCGCAAGCGCGCGCTCGCCCAATTCGGCATCAATACCAAGCACGGCGTTCAGCGCATCGACGTATTCCTCGGCGCGCCCGGCCACCGCGGCATCGTGGGCGCGCGCCGTCGGGATGTGCGCCATCCGCGCAGCAAGCCGCCGCAGCGATTGGATCGCCGCCGCGCGGGAGATTTCGCCGTCCGCGGGCAGGCGCGCAATCTCGTCGTCGACTGCATCGGAAATGAGCGAACGCACGGCCACAATCGCGGGATCGAGCCGCCGCTGATCAAGGTCGCGGGCCAATTCTGCGGTGCCATCACGCACCAGATCGATCGCCCGTGCCACCTGATCGAAGCCAACGTCGGGCACTGCGCGGCGCACGTCGTGCAGGTCAATGAGGCGCACGCCGGGCAACTTGCCGACGCCCACCTCAACATCGCGGGTCAGCGCCAAATCCAGCAGCACCACGTCGCGCGTCCCTCCGCCACGCGAGCCGTCACCACGCAGCGCCAGTGCGGCCCGCATGTCCGCCACGGTCAGCACGGGCGAACCGAGTCCCCGGCACGAGACCACGAGGTCAGCGGCCGCGAGCTCCTCGATGAGCGCATCGGGCGCGATCGCGGTGAGATCGTGCCCCGCGGCAAACTGCTGGGCACGCCCGGAGGAGGAGTGCACGGCAATATTCATGGCGCCGCGCTCGTGCAGCCCGGCGACGGACGCCCCCGCATACGAACCCGTCCCGATGAGTAGGACGCGGCACGAGGCAAGCGGCGGCACAAACTCTTGAGCGACGTTCAGCCCGACGCCCACGACGGACCGACCCGCGGACGCCAGCCCGGTCAGGTGCGCCACCTTGCGGGAGGTACGAAGCGCCGCCTGCACGGTGCGATGGATGAGGGAGGAGGCCGTGCCCTGGCGCCCGGCAACGGTCAGCGCGCGGCGCAATTGGCCGGAAATCTCCCGCTCGCCGACGACCATCGAGTCGAGCCCAGCGGCCACATCGAACAGGTGAGTGACGGCGTCGGCCAGGTGATGGGCCGTCGCATGGACGCCCGCGCGCTCGCCACCGCGCCCCTGCTCGTGGCGCGTCAGCTCCGCCTCGACGTAAGTATCCAGCTCGCTCCAGTTCAGCGGTGCGGCGGTTTCTTCCACATCGAGCAGCAATTCCACGCGATTACACGTGGCAAGGGTGAGGGCGCCGCGAATAGGCAGGGCGGAATTCACCGCGCGCTGCGCGAGGCCGTCGACGGCGGGGGTCACCCGCTCGACGCCCGCGAGCCCGTGCACGCGGTGGTGGACGGAATACAGATGGAGCCCCACAATTCCGTCATTCAACCACACCTGGCGCCTGGAGTTTTTCACGTCGCGTCAACATCGCGAAGCCCCCGTGTCGACAACCGCAACATTCGCGCCTTATCGGTTTAATCGACGATTGTTGTCGACAGCTCGTGGCTAACCTCTCCGGCGCGCCGACGCTGCACCCGGCCATCAGCCGCCAACTTTCGCGACGCAGCCCTTGATTCGCTGCCGCACTCAACGCCCGCTGCCCCACACACCCGCAGCCCGGATTCCTCGACACGGCTTCGGCTTTTATCGCGTCGTCGGGCACAATGGAGGCGTGACTGCCATGCCCTTCGAGCCCCGTGTCGACAAAACTGCTGGAGCGCAATCCCCGGCCGCACCGCCCGCGCTGCTCACTGCCGCCCAGCGCCGCCGCCCCCACCGCATCCCCGTGTGGTTCATGCGCCAGGCCGGCCGCTCCCTGCCGGAGTACCACGAGGCGCGCGCCGGCACGGGCATGATCGAGTCCTGCCTCATGCCCGAACTCGCGGCCGAGATCACGTGCCAGCCGGTGCGCCGGCACGACGTCGACGCGGCCGTGTTCTTCTCCGACATCGTCGTGCCGATGAAGCTCGCCGACGTCGAGGTGGAGATCGCGCCCGGCGTCGGGCCGGTCTTTGCCGAGGCCGCCAACTCCCCCGCGGCGATCGCGCGCCTGACCTCCCACACGCAGGCCGATTTCACGCCAATCGAGCAGGCGATGCGCCTCGTCGTCGACGAATTAGGCGATGCCACCCCCGTCATCGCCTTCGCAGGGGCGCCCTTCACGCTCGCGGCCTACCTCGTTCACGGCCGGCCGTCCAAGGACCACCTGGCCGCGCGCGCCCTCATGCACGCCGATCCCGCGAGCTGGGACACCCTCATGAGCTGGTGCGCGGACCTGTCTGCCGGCTTCCTGCTCGCCCAGCTCGGCGTCGGCGCGCGCGTCATGCAGCTGTTCGATTCCTGGGTCGGATCGCTCTCCGAGGCGGACTACCGGGCGCACGTCATGCCGTATTCGCAGCGCGTGCTCGCCACCGTCGCCGCCGCTTACCCCGACGTTCCGCGCATCCACTTCGGGACGAATACCGCGCACCTGCTGCCCGCGCTCGGCGAGGCGGGAGCGAGCGTGCTCGGCGTCGATCACCGCACCCCGCTGTCCGAGGCCGCCGCGCTGCTGGGCGGGCGCTACGTGCTGCAGGGCAACCTCGATCCCGCGCTGCTGTTCGCGGGAATTCAGGCGCTGCACGCTGGCGCCAAGCGCGTCGTCGACGAGGGCGCCGCCGCCCCGGGCCACATCGTCAACCTCGGCCACGGCGTCCCGCCGAACGCCGACGCCCAGGTCCTCACCGACCTCGTCGCCTATCTCCACTCGCTACCCGTGCCGCACTATCCGGCCGCCCCTGACGCTGCGGAGGCGGCGCGGTGAGACCCGTCGTCATCGGCGGCGGCTTCGCGGGGCTCGTCGCGGCCTACGAACTCGCGCGCGCCGGCCACCGCCCGCTCGTGCTGGAGGCGCGCGGCTACACCGGCGGCCTCATCGCGGCGCTACCCGTCGCAGGCACGGACATCCTCGCGGACATCGGCGCCGAATCCTTCGCGACGCGCGGCGGCGCAGTGGCGGGCCTCGCCGCCGATCTCGGCCTGTCCGTCGCCCCGCCCGCCGGCCGCTCCTGGGTGCTCGCCGCCGACGGCACCCCCATCCGTATCCCCGCCGGCATCCTCGGCATCCCCGGCTACCTCGATCCGCCGGGCACCACTGGGATCGACGACGATCTACGCGCCGCCCTCACAACCGACGAACTCGCCCGCGCACTCGAAGACCTGACGATGGGTGGGGATATTGGCGCCGACTGCACGGACCTCGCCTCCTTCGTTACCGCGCGGCTCGGCGAAGCGGTGCTGACCAAGCTCGTCGCGCCCGTCGCCGGGGGCATCCACTCTGCGCCGCCGTCCTCGCTCGCGATCGACGTCGTCGCCCCGGGCCTGCGCGCAGCCACCCGGAAATACGGCTCGCTCATGCGGGCGGTCACCGCGCTGCGCCAGCTCCCCACGCCGCCGCCCATCGTCGCCCAAGTCGTTGGCGGCATGCACCTGCTCACGAGCGCCCTCGCGCGCGAGATCGTCGCGGCCGGCGGCGAGATCCGCACGCGCACTGGCGTCCTTGGCCTCCGGCGCGGCGCCCCCCAGCAAGGCGCGGGCCGGGATGACCGCGGCGAGGCCTGGCTGCTCGACGTGGCCGAGATGGCCCCCGCCCGCGGCCCGCACCTGGAACCAGCAGGGCCGACGCGCGAGCTCGCGGCCGATCGCGTCATCGTCGCGTGCTCCGGCCCGCACGCGCTGCGCCTGCTTGCCGGGGCGCTCGATATCGAGCCGTGGGACATGCCCGAAGGCTCGCCGATCGCGCACCTCACGATGCTGCTGCGCGCCCCCGCCCTCGATGCGGCGCCCCGCGGCTCCGGGATGCTCGTCACCAAAGGCGCGCACTCGGCAGCCGGCGCCCCCGTCGGCGCCAAAGCCCTGACCCACATGAGCGAAAAGTGGCCGTGGCTGGGCGAGGCACTGCGCGCGCAGCTTGGCCCGCACCATCACCTCGTGCGCCTGTCCTATGGGCGCCACGGCGAGCCCTACCCGCAGCCGAGCGTGCCCGCGGCGCTCGCGGACCTCGCGGCAATGACGGGCGCTGACCTGGCCGCATCCGATGTCCTTGCACACCGCCTCATCCGCTGGGACGGCACCCTCGCGCCGCCCACCCCGCAGCACCGCGCGAACGTCTCCGCCCTGACGAAGCGCCTCGCGGCCATCCCGTCGCTCGCGGCCACCGGCGCCTGGCTCGCTGGCTCGGGCCTCGCGGCAATCCTGCCCCACGCCCGGTCCGCCGCCGCGTCACTCGGCGCCCCCACCCCCGTCGACGCAGCCACCCCCGTCGACGCCCCCACCCCCACATCGCCCGCACCCCACAACGCAAGGTCGCCCCGTCATGACTGACGCCCCCCGCACCATCCGCCTAGGCACCCGCTCCTCGGACCTCGCCCTCACGCAGTCGAGCTGGGTCGCCGATTTGCTGCGCGAGCGCGGCCTGCGCGTCGAGCTCGTCCCCATCACGACGCGCGGCGACCGCTCCCGCCGCCCGCTGGCCCTCATGGGCGGCGTCGGCGTCTTCGCCGCGGCCCTGCGCACCGCGCTGCTCGAGGGCGAATGCGACCTCGCCGTCCACTCGCTGAAGGACCTGCCCGTCGCGCCCGTGCCGGGACTGACCATCGCCGCCGTGCCGGGGCGCGAAGATATCGCCGACGTCCTCGTCCTCGCCCCGCATCTCGCGTCCCAGCTTCGCTCGCTACATTCCGACGACGGGGACGCGCTGCTATCGCAGTTGCCCGACGGCCTGAGGATCGGCACGGGCTCGCCGCGCCGCGCCGCACAGATCCGCGCGCTGCTGCCCACCTGCCAGATCGCCGACATCCGCGGCAACGTGCCCACCCGCATCGCGCGTGCCGCCGCCGGGGACCTCGATGCGGTCGTGCTCGCCGCCGCCGGTCTCAACCGCCTCGGAGATACGCTCGCCGAGCTCCTTGCCGAGCGCCTCGTCGTGCCGCTGCCGATCCTGCCCGCGGCCGCCCAGGGCGCGCTCGCCGTCGAATGCCGCAGCGCCGACGCGGCCGGTTCCGGCGTCTTCGGTTCCGCCCTCGCCGAGGCCCTCACGGCGATCGACGACGCGGGCGCCCGGGCCGTAATCGACGCCGAACGCGCCGTGCTCGCGGAGCTCGAGGCGGGCTGCGCGGCCCCCGTCGGCACCCACGGCGAACTCCTCGCGAGCGGGGATCTCGCGCTGACGGCGGCCGTCTTCGCACTCGACGGCAGCGAGACCGTTTCCGCCACGACGACGGGCCACCCCTGGGACGCGATCGCAATCGGGCGTGACCTCGCCCGCGAGCTGCTCGCCCAGGGCGCGGGCGACATTGCCGAGATCGGCGCGCGCCACACCCGCGCCCGCTCCGACGCCGTGCCCGCGCTCGCCCCCACCACCGCGGGCCCCGAGGCCGGCCCGCTCGCCGGGCGTACCGTGTTCGTGCCGCGCGAGGCGGACGACCACATCGTCGCCGAGCTCCGCGCCGCTGGCGCCGCCGTGATCGCCCACCCCGTCACGCTCACCGAGCCGATCGACGTAGACGCCGCGGCCCTGGCGGCGAACCTCCTGCCGAGCCTCACGCACCTGGCGATCACGAGCCCGCGCACGATCACGCGCCTGGAAGAACTCAACCTCCTGGAGACGATCCGCGCCGCCGCTACTCCGCCCGAAGCCGTATCCTTGGCATCCACTAGTGGCGCATCCCCCGCCGCGGGTCGCGCGCCGCTCGTGATCGCCGCCGTCGGGCCCGCGAGCGCCGCGGCCGGTGAAGCCGCGGGGCTGCCGGTGACGATCCGCGGCACGCACGACGCCGCCGCCCTCGCCGCGGCCATGATCGCGGCGGCACAATCGCCCGAGCCCTCGGAACCGGCCGAGCCCCCGGAAGCATCCGCGCCTGGGGAACTCGCCGAGCCCGCGGCAGCGCCCCACGCCTGGCTGCCCGCCTCGGCCCTCGCCGCGCCCACCTTGGCCGACGCGCTCACCGCCGCCGGCTGGCGCGTCACCCGCACCCCGATCTACACCACGCGCACGCGCCCGAGCGCGGACCAGGACGTCGCCGACGCCTGGCACCGCGGCCTCATCGACGCCGTCGTCGTGACCGCGCCGTCCGTCGCCGCGGCCCTCGTCGAGCTGTTCGGCCACGCCGGCCCGGGCACGGCCGTCGTCGCGATCGGCGAGCCAACCGCTAGAGCGATCCGCGCCGGCGGCGGCCTGCTCGCCGCAACCGCCGTGCAGCCCACTCCCGCGGCTATCTGCGCGGCCGTCGTCGACGCACTTCGCCCCGACGGCGAGCGCACCGGCGAGCCAGCCCACGCCGAAGCACCAGCCCGCACCGCAAACCCGGAAACGACCGCCACCCCGCCGGAACCGAAGGAGCAGCCATGAGCCTGAACCTGACCAACCGCCCGCGCCGCGCGCGCACGAGCGCCGCGATGCGCCGCCTGACGCGCGAGATCGAGGTGCGCCCAAGCCAGCTCATCCTGCCCGTCTTCGTGCGCGACGGGAGCGACGCCCCCGCGCCGATCGACTCGATGCCGGGCGTCAGCCAGCACACGCTTGACTCGCTCGCGGCGCTCGCCAGCGACGTCGCGAGCGCGGGCCTCGGCGGCATCATGCTCTTCGGCGTCCCAACCGAGGACGATAAGGACGCCACCGGCAGCGCCGGCCT
Organism: Bowdeniella nasicola; assembly: GCF_900107735.1. Taxonomy (GTDB): domain Bacteria; phylum Actinomycetota; class Actinomycetes; order Actinomycetales; family Actinomycetaceae; genus Bowdeniella; species Bowdeniella massiliensis. The sequence goes on from NZ_FNQV01000010.1 coordinate 68,430, forward strand.
CGCCGAAGACGGCATCCTCAACCGGGCGCTCGCCCGCGTGCGCTCCGAGGTCGGCGACGCCACCGTCGTCATGGCCGATACGTGCCTCGACGAGTTCACCGACCACGGCCACTGCGGCGTCCTCACCAGCGAGGGCCGCATCGATAACGACGCGAGCGTAGCGCGCTACGTGGAGATGGCGATCGCCCAGGCCGCGGCCGGCGCCCACGTCGTCGGCCCCTCGGGCATGATGGACGGCCAGGTCGGCGCCATCCGCGCGGGCCTGGATCGGGCGGGCTACGACGACGTCGCGATCCTTGCCTACAGCGCCAAGTACGCCTCGGCCTTTTTCGGTCCTTTCCGCGACGCCGTCGGCTCGAGCCTTGAGGGCGATCGCCGCACCTACCAGCAGGATCCGGCCAACCGCCGCGAGGGCGCCTACGAGGCGGCGCTCGACATCGCCGAGGGCGCCGACGCCGTCATGGTTAAGCCCGCGGGCTACTATTTGGACGTCCTCGCTGATGTCGCCGCCGACTCGCCCGTGCCCGTCGCGGCCTATCAGGTCAGCGGCGAGTACGCGATGGTGGAGGCCGCGGCGCGCAACGGCTGGATCGAGCGCGAACGCGTCATCGCCGAATCGCTCACCTCGATCGTGCGCGCGGGCGCGGACCTCGTGCTCAGCTACTGGGCGCTCGAGGCCCCCGCCCACCTCGCCGCGAGCTACCGGAACTAGCCCCGCCGCGCCCCGTCACTCACCTCGCCGACCCGGCCGAAAGGATCCACCGCACCATGACTAGCAACGATTCCCTGTTCGAACGCGCCAAGCACGCCATCCCTGGCGGCGTCGATTCGCCCGTGCGCGCCTACGGCTCCGTCGGGGGCACGCCGCGGTTTTACACCGAGGCGTCCGGCCCCTTCGTGCGCGACGTCGAGGGCACGCGCTACGTGGACCTCGTGTGCTCCTGGGGGCCGGCGCTGCTCGGCCACGCGCATCCCGAGGTCGTCGCCGCTGTTAAGGAGGCCGCCGCGCGGGGCCTCAGCTTTGGCGCGCCGACGCTCGCCGAGGTGGAGCTTGCCGAAGCGATCACCGAGCGCGTGCCGCTGTGTGAGCGCGTCCGGCTCGTCTCGACCGGCACCGAGGCAACGATGACGGCGATCCGGCTCGCGCGCGGGGTCACCGGGCGCGACGTGCTCGTGAAGTTCGCCGGCTGCTACCACGGCCACTCCGACTCGCTGCTCGCCGAGGCCGGCTCGGGCATCGCGACGGCGGGCCTGCCCGGCTCCGCTGGCGTGCCGGAGGCGATCGCCGCGCAGACCCTCGTCGTGCCCTATAACGACGAGGCGGCGCTGCGGGCGCTGTTCGCCGAGCGCGGGCACGAGATCGCGGCCGTCATCACCGAGGCGGCGCCCGCCAACATGGGCGTCGTGCCGCCGCTGCCCGGCTTTAACGCCTTCCTGCGCGAGATCACGGCCGAGCACGGCGCGCTGCTCATCCTCGACGAGGTCCTCACGGGCTTTCGCGTGGGGCCCGCGGGCTGGTGGGGCCTGGAGCAGGCCGCCGCGGCCGACGGCGCGGCTGGGAGCGCGGGAGGCGCCTGGGCGCCCGACATCGTGACGTTCGGCAAGGTAGTCGGCGGCGGGATGCCGCTCGCCGCGCTCGGCGGGCCCGCCGCGATCATGGACGAGCTCGCGCCGCTCGGCCCCGTCTACCAAGCCGGCACGCTCTCGGGCAATCCGCTCGCCACCGCCGCGGGGCTCGCCACCCTGCGCCTGGCCGACCAGGGCGTCTACGACCACGTCGATCGCGCGGCCGTGCGGATTCGCGGCGCGCTCGGCGAGGCGCTGGCCGACGCCGGCGTCCCGTTCACGATCAACCACGCTGGCTCGCTGTTTTCCGCCTTCATCGGTGAGGGACCCGCCGCCGATGGCGTCGAGAATTATGCCGACGCGAAGGCGCAGGACGCCGCTGCCTACGGGCGGTTTTTCCACGCGATGCTCAAGGCCGGCGTCGCGCTGCCGCCGAGCTGCTATGAAGCCTGGTTCCTGTCCGCCGCGCACGACGAGGCGGCGCTCAGCCACATCGAGGAGGCGATCCGCACCGCGGTGCGCGCGATCTAACTCGCTAGGCTGGGGGTATGCGTATCGGCTTTATTTCGCTGCACACGTCCCCCCTGGCCGAGCCGGGGCGCGCGGATGCGGGCGGCATGAACGTCGTCGTCAACCGCACGGCGTGTCAGCTCGCTGAGCTCGGGCACGAGGTCGAGATGTTCACGCGGCGCTCCGATCCGGAGGCGCCCGCCGTGACTGAGGTGCGCGAGGGGGTGCGCCTCATCCTGCTCGACGCGGGGCCGGCCGCGCCGCTCGCAAAGTCCGAGATGGAGCGCGCGATCGAGCCGTTTTCCGCCGAGCTGCGGCGCGTGCTGTCCGGCGGCGCGATTGGTGGCATCACGCTCGAGCCGCTCGACGTCATCCACTCCCACCACTGGTTCTCGGGGGTGGCGGCGCTGCCCGTCGCGCGCGAACTCGGGATCGCCCACATCCAGTCCTACCACTCCGTCGCGGCGCCGAAGAACGCCTCCTCGCTGGCGCTCGGGGAGCCGAGCGAGTCCGAGGGGCGCATCGACGGCGAGCGCCGAGTTGGGCAAGGCTCGGATCTCGTCGTCGCTGTATCGCATATCGAGGCGGATACGATCGTTGCGCGCTATCGCGTGCCGGATGACAAGGTGCGCATTGCGCGGCCCGGCGTCGGCGTCGAGTTTTTCACGCCGCGCACGTGCCCGCCGCCCGAGCAGCCCTACCTGCTGTTTGCGGCGCGGTTGCAGCCGCTCAAGGGCGCGGACTTGGCGCTCGAGATGTTCGCGAAGGTACGGGAGCAGCTTAATGGTGCTGCGGGTGGCGCAGGTGGTGCGGACGCTGCGGGCGGTGCAAGTGGCGCGCTGGAGCGCTATCGCGGGCTGCGGCTCGTGCTCGCGGGGGCGGCGTCGGATGACCATGACGCCTATCCTGACGAGCTGCGCGCGCAGGCCGAGCGGCTTGGCGTCGCCGATGCCGTCGACTTTGCTGGCGCGTGTTCGCGCGAAAAGCTCGCGTGCCTGATGCGCGAGGCCGCGCTGTTTGTGCTGCCGAGCTGGTCCGAGACGTTCGGGCTGGTGGCGCTGGAATCGCAAGCCTCGGGCGTCCCCATGATCGGGTGGCTCGGCGCCGGTGGGCTCGCCGAGGCCGTCGCGCCCGGCGGCCTGCTCATGGAATCGCGCGACGCCGATGACTGGGCCGAGGCGATCGTCCACCTGCTCGGCGACGACAAGCGCCTGGCGGCCGCGGGTGAGTCCGCGCGGGAGTTCGCGCTCGAGCACACGTGGCGGCACACCGCGACGGACCTCGTGTGCGCCTACCAGGAGGTGCTCGCGTGAGCGGCGCGGGCGATGGCGTGCGCTCGGCGGGCAATCCGGCGTTGGCGCCGCTCGCCGCGCTAGAAAACTCCGCGCGCGTGCTTTTCGCGCACGCCCACCCTGACGATGAGGCCCTAGCCACGGGCGCGCTCATCGCCCACCTTGCGAGGCGCGGCGTCAGCTGCATCGTCGTCACCGCAACGCGCGGCGAACGCGGCGAAATCCGCCCGGGCGCACTACCGCCGGGCGATACCCGCTCCCTCACCGACGTTCGCGCGACCGAACTCGCTGCCTCCTGCGCCGCGCTCGGCGTCTCCGAGCACGCGTGGCTCGGCCAGGGCAAGGCGCCCTATCTCGACTCCGGCATGCAGTGGCTGGATGCGCCGGACGAGGAGCGCGCCGACGCATCAGCAGGCGCGGAGCCCGTCGCCGGCCCCGCTCCCGATGCGCCGCCGGAGGCCTTCACGAAGCGCCCGATCGCGGACGCCGTCGCCGATCTCGTCGAGCTCATCGAGGCCTTCCAGCCCGAGGCGATCGTTTCCTACGACGCGGCCGGGACGTATGGCCATCCCGATCACGTCCACCTGCACGAGGTGGCGCTGCGCGCGGCGAACGAGGCGCACCTGCCGATGATCGAGATCGTCTCCGAGCGCATGGGCACACCGGCGCCTGAGCTCCCGGGCTTCGAGGCGTTTCCCGGAACGCTCAGCCAGGTTCGCGAGGCACTCGCGAGCTACGCGACGCAACTGCGGGTCATCGCGCTGCCGGAAGGCGCGGTCGACGTCGTCGAAGTAGAGCACGTCGGTGGGCAACGCCAGCGCGTCTACTGCGGAGCCGCCCTTGCCTGGGCCGAGACTTCTAGGTCCTAGCGTCGGGAAAATCGGCGAATGGTCGCCACGCGAGGCCAAATCGGGTGAGAATAGGGCCATGCAGAACCCAGCCGACTGGTCGCCGATCGTGACCGAGAACCTCATGTTGCGGGCGCCGACGTCCGAGGATCAGCCGTCGATGACGAAGCTGCACTCGGATCCGCAGACCTTCATGTACCACCCGCTGCCCATCGAGGTGGCGCGCTCCATCGTCGGGCGGCGCTACGATGACGCCGTCGCGCACTGGCGCGAGCACGGGTTCGGGTTCTGGGTGGCGACGGACCGGCAGGATCCGACGCGCGTCGTTGGCATGTCCGGCGTCCAGTTCCGCACGTTCCACGACCGCCCGGCCCTCAGCCTGTACTACCGCTTCGAGCCCGGCAGCTGGGGCAAGGGCTATGCGACGCAGGCGGCGCGCGCGGCGATCGATCTGGCGCGCGAGCACCTGCCCGAATATCCGATCGTCGCGCTCACGGTGCCCGCGAACGTGCCCTCGCATCGCGTCGCCGAAAAGGTGGGGCTCGTGCGCAACGAAGAGCTCGATACCGCCCAGGAGACGCACGGCCGCAAGTTCACGCACATCTACTACGTCTCGAACTGGTAGGCGGCGTTGGGGGAGATCACCTCGGGCCTGCGGGGGCTCGTTGCCGTCCTCGCGACGGGCGCGCGCGTGTTTGCGCGGCACTGGCCGCAGCTCCTCACGCTGTTCTTTGCCGGGCAGGCGCTGCGGCTTGCGGCGCTGTGGCTCGCTGGTAAGGCCTCGCTGATCTCGCCGACGCTCGCAACCGTGATCCTGCCCTTCGCGCCACTCGCCACGCTGGCCTCGCTCGCGCTGATGCTGCGGGTGCTGGCGCCCTCGCTTCCGGCGTTCGCCGAGCTCGTCGGCACCTCCCGCGGCATGCGGTGGCGCTCCAACCTGCAGGCCACGGCCATGGCGCTCGTACCGTTCCTCGCGGTGTATGCCTCCAACGGCCTGCTCAAGGCCGACCTGCAGCGGTACATGTTCGACCAGTCGGGCGTCGTCTTCGCCTCGCTGGAGCGCGCCGACTTCCTATCGGACTCCTTCACCCGGCTCGCGCTTCCCACGTCGGGCATCATCATCGTCATCGTGCTGGGGGCGCTCGCGGCGCGCAAGATCATTGCGCTGAAGGAGCTTGCCAATACCTCCGGCTGGTGGGCCGCGATCTCCGCCTACCTGGAGGCGCTGTGGCTGACCGCGCTCGTCTACGTCTTTACCGCGCGGATCGAGGAGATTAAGGCGTGGGTGACGAGCCGGAAGGTCGTCGACGATATCTACACCTGGTGGCAGACGCTGCAAGACACCTACAGCCAGATCGAGACGCTCATTTTGGCGCCGTTCAAGTTCGTCGGCGGGCTGATTTCGTCGGCGGGTTCGCTCATCATCGTGCCCGTGGCGTGGCTGGCGATTGGCGCGACGATCTACGGCAGCCAGCTGAAAAAGGGCGATCCTGTCATCACGCACGAGATCGATACCGCGCGCATTAAGCGGGTGCCCTCCCCGGTGCGGCGGGTGGCCAAGCACGTGACGTCGCCCGTCGTGACGCCGGTGAAATCGACCTTTGACGCGATCGGCAAGGTGGCCGTTGCGGGGCTCATCCCGATGGCGCTGTTTTGCGTGATTTTTGCGCTCACCGGGTGGCTGCGCGTGGGCGTGGACTACGTCATGCGGCTGGCGATTGGGCCGCAGCCGGGAACGCTGCAGTACGCGCTCGATCCGTTTGTCGATCTGGGGGAAAACCTCGTGTACTTCGTCGCGACGATCGTGTTGCTTGCGGCGGGCGTTAACCAGATCGTGCTCTCGCAGCGGGAGCGTCAAGCAAAGGCGGAAGCCGAGGCTGCCACTGAGGCGGCTGCCACAGGTGCGGCAGAGGCGGCTGGAGCGGAGGCTCCGGGCGAGGCGGCCGGTCGCTAGTCGGCGTTGGCGTCGAAGTCCAGGTAGTTCGGCGTATCCCAGTAGATGCGTACCTTGGCGGGGACCACGTCGTCGGGCATCGCGAATCCGATGGTGGAGCGCCACGAGGGCGGGCGCGGGGCCCCGGATTCTTCGAGTTTTCCAGTAAAGGCGTTGACGATCGGCCCCTCCTCACCGGGCACGAGGCAGTCGTCGACGCGGAAGAGCGGTTCGGCGCCGGGGGTATCCACGAGGGCGCTGCGCGGGTGGTAGACGTTGCCGGCTTCGTCGAAGAGCTCGATGGTGCAGCTGTCTGCGGGGACCGATGGGTCGGCGGTGAAGGCGAAGCTGACGGCCCACTGCTTGGCGCCGTCGACCGCCTGCTTGCCGTGCAGCACGCCCACTTCCGTGACGGAGACGAGGCGGACGTCGATCGTGCGCTCGTAGGTGGTGTTGGCGATGCGGAAGCTTGAGGTGTAGGTGCCGGAATCGCCGGATGCTGGGAGCTGGTGGGTGGGCAGCGAGGGGCGGTAGAGCTCGGTGAGGCGGTAGGAGCTGGCGAACAGTGCGGCGGCGATCGCTGGGCCGAGGAGGATCAGGGCGAGGGCGTTGTCGCGCCACCAGCGGCGCTTTCGGTGGCGCTCCGCGCGGGTCGTTGGGGCGGCGGGCGCAGTGGCGTCGGCGGGCCGCGTCGCGTCGGGGCGTACCTCGGGCGCGTCGGAGAAACTCACGGCTGCCTCCGCTCGTAGCGCGTCGACTCCGCTTCGATCGACGTCGCAGCCGCGAGAATGGCGGCCGCGTCCTCGTCGGTGATCTGCAAGTCGATGTCGGCGATGTTATCGCCCCCGGCCGAGCGGTAGTTGTGCACGAGCAAGTGGCCGCCGGCGATCGCGTCGGTGGGCAGCTCGAACCAGATCGTGCACGTGACCGGGATGCCCACGACGGATGACCCGCACGCGGTGATGCGCGGGCCGGGCTGGCTGCCGCCGTAGCGCTTGCCGTCGGCGCCGCGCCAGAAAATCGGCGAGATAACGCGCTCCTTCCCGTTCGTCGCGTAGGTAACGTCGACGACGGCGAAGATGCCGGAGGTTTTCGCCGTCGAGCCGAAGACGGTGACGTCGGTGGCGAGGCGGAGGTTGGTGGCCTTGACTTCGCCCGTGCGGATGGCCACGTACTCGTCGAGCACGCCGGCGACGGGGTAGGGCTCGGACATGATGTCCGCGCGCGTGGGCAGATAGGAGTTGATGACGCTGCCGACGGCGAAGGCGGCGGCGAGGACGGCTGCGGTGACGAGGCCGCTCGGGGTGAAGCGGCGCATCAGGGGGCTCCTGCCGCGAGGGGTTCGACCGGGATGCGGGCGATCGGATCGGTCAGACGGAAGATCTGGTGGCCGTCGAGCGAGGAGCGGCCGTCCTCCGCGCCCGTGACGACCAGTGTGACGTCCTCGCTGGTCACGGGCGCGACCGGCTGCCACGTCACGATGATGTCCGTCGGTAGGCCGGGCTGGTAGGCGCCCTGCGTGAGGCCGTCAATCACGCGGTAAATCTGCGGGTAGCGCACGGTGGTTTTCAGGGGTTCGTCGTCGACGGTGACCGTGAGCATGCCGGAATCGAGCAGGTGAGTGGCGAAGACGGTGTCCTCGATGAGGCGATCGGCGGTGTTGGTGGCCGTGAGGCGGGCCTCGATGCAGCCGTGCTCGGCGTCGAAGGCGAAGCCCGAGCATTCCGCGACGTGCCGGGCCTCGGAAAACACCAGGGTGAAGGGGCCGGCGGTGAGCTCTTTGCCGAGCTCGATCAGCGGGAGGGCGTCCTCTTTATCGACGGCTTGGCTGGCTTTCGACCAGCCGCCGGTTGCTGCGACGACGGCGATGACGATGAGCATGACCGCGAGCGCGATGTTGCCGGGCTTGGCGACGTCCTTGACGAGGCCGTAAAGCCGGGTCAGGCGCTCGGTTCTCGAGGGTTTCTCGCTCACGCTTGCATCGTACTTCGTTCGGGGGGCTTTATGGCGGAGTTTTCCGGGGCGGAGAGTTGGTTCCGAGGGTGGGGGGTATGGCTTGGGCCGGAGCCTAGCGTGGTCACCAGATTCCGGCCCAAGCTGGGCGCGCCCCTCACGGTTGCTCTAAGGGGCGCGCCGGTTTCCTACGCGTGGGAGTTGCGTCGGATGATGAGGACACCGCCACCTACGAGCAGCGCTGCCAGCAGCGCCAGGCCCGTGAGCTGGCCACCGGTAATCGGCAGTCCGGACTTTCCAGGCTTCGTCGGAGGTGCGGTTGGCTCGTCCGTGGGCTGCTCCGTCGGTTCCTCGGTCGGCGTGGCAACCGTGCACTCAACTCGGGCGTCGCCCCAGTTCGCGTGGTCGTTTCCAACCCCGTTGCCGCCGTCGCCCACAAGGAGCGTCAGCACGTCAACGCCGGTCACGTCGACGTCGATCTCGATCGAATGCCGTCTCGGTTGGCGCCGGTTTCCTGTGACGGCGGCCACGGCAGACTGCCCGGAGACGGCGAGATAGTTGCCCGGTCGCGGACATGAAAGTTGCCCGCTGATGGTCATGGGATCTGCCCGACACGACATTCGTTGCCTCGCCGCCTTGCGCGGTTCGAGGCCCCTCCTCGGGTGCGATAGCGGTGCTGAAGCGCCCATCGCGTCCGAGGAGGGACAACATGAAGTCTGCCGAGGAGATCATGGAAATTCTCAAAGCGTTCGATCTGACAGGGTCCTACCGGGATGCCGGCGAGCTCGCCGGGGTCTCTCACCACACCGTCGCCCGTTACGTCACCGCCCGTGATGCCGGGCGTCTGAGCGACAAGCCCGCGGCTCGGGCGCAGCTGATCGATGAGTTCTTGCCCAAGGTTGAGGAGTGGGTGGAGAAGTCCCGCGGGAAGGTCCGCGCGGACGTGGTCCACGACAAGCTCACCGCCGCGGGGTTCACCGGGTCCGAGCGCACCACCCGCCGGGCGGTCGCGGCGGTGAAGAAGTCCTACCGGCTGGGAAGCGTGCGGGTCCACCGGCCGTGGGTCACCGAGCCGGGCCTGTGGTTGCAGTACGACTTCGGCGACGGGCCGGTGATCGACGGAGTCCGGACCGTGCTGTTCTGCGCGTGGCTGGCGTGGTCGCGGTTCCGGGTAGTGCTGGCGATTCGCGACAAGACCGCCCCGAGCGTGTTCGCGGCGCTGGACGTCACGCTGCGGCGCCTGGGCGGGGCGCCGACGTATGTGCTGACCGACAACGAGAAGACCGTGACCGTCGAGCACGTCGCAGGGATGGCGGTCCGCAACCCGCAGATGGTGGCCTTCGCCAGGCATTACGGGCTCACCGTGTTGACGTGTGAGCCGGCCGACCCGGCCTCGAAGGGCGGGTCGGAGTCGACGGTGAAGGTCGCCAAGGCCGACCTCGTGCCGAAGGAGACGAACCTGAGGGGCGAGTACGCCTCGTTCGCCGACCTCGAGGCCGCCTGCGCGACGTTCTGCGAGGAGGTCAACAACCGGGTCCACCGGGTCACCAGGCGCGCACCCGCGGAGATGCTCGAGCAGGAGCGCGCCCGGCTGCATGCCCTGCCGTCGACCCCGCACACGATCGCACTGGGCACCACGAGACACGTCCCAGTGAACAGCCCGATGGTGACGTTCGAGGGCGGGCAGTACTCCGTGCCGCACCGCCTGCTGGGTGAGACCGTCTGGGTCCGGGTCTACGGACAGGGCGCTGGTGAGCAGGTCGTCATCGTCCACGTCAGCTCCGACGGGCCCCTGGAGGTTGCCCGCCATGCTCGCGCGACCCCGGGCAGCCCGCGGATCGACGATGGGCACTTCCCGCCGGCCCCGGCCGGCGCGCTGGAGCGCAGGCCACGGCCCAAGAGCGCCGCGGAGGCCGAGTTCCTCGCGCTGGGCAACGGGGCCAGGCTCTGGTTGACCGAGGCCGCCGCGGCCGGGACGACGAAGATGCGCGTCAAGATGGCCGAGGCCGTCTCGCTGGCCAAGCTCTTCGGGCCCGGTGAGGTCGACTGGGCACTGGGTCACGCCGCCGTCCACGCCCGCTTCGCCGAGGCCGACCTGCCCTCGATCTTCAACCACCGAGCCGCCGGCACGAGCGGGGCGGTCCACCGGGCCGGGGAGGACCGGTCCCTGACCCAGGGCACCGCCGGATGGGCCGCCCTGGGCCAGCACACGGCCACCACCGGCGAGGTCGGCGCTCAGGACCAGGAGGTGGCCTCATGAGCCCGACCACCACGACGAGCAGGAGCGTCCCGACGCTCGGAGTGCCCTCCGCAGCGCCGCTGCCCGATGACCTCGAGGCGATGCTGCGTCGTGTACGTCTGCCCCACATCCGCCGCCATGCTCCCGAGGTCGTCGCGACCGCGAAAGCCCAACGTTGGGAACCCCTGGAGGTCCTACGAGCCCTGTTCGCCGAGGAGGCCGCCGGACGCGAACGCGCCGCGCTGACCACCCGCCGCACCGCGGCGGGGTTCCCCACCGGCAAGACCTTCGAGGCCTGGGACGAGAGCATGTCCTCGATCCCAGCACCGACTCAGCAGGCGCTACGGACCCTGGAGTGGGTCCACCGCAAGGAGAACCTCGTCCTCTGCGGGCCCTCGGGCACGGGCAAGACGTTCCTGCTCGAGGCGCTCGGGCAGCAGGCCGTCGAGCAGGGCCTGCGGGTCTCGTGGTTCACGCTCGAGGACCTCGGCGTTCTTTTGCGCAGGCACCGCGCCGACGACACCGTCACCAAGGCCATCGCCCGCGTTCTGCGCGCCGACCTGATCATCGTCGATGACATCGGTCTGCTCTCGGTCGCCACCGACGCCGCCGAGGGCCTCTACCGTCTCGTCGACGCCGCCTACGAGAAACGGGCCGTCGCGATCAGCTCCAACCTCCACCCGGCGGCGTTCGACGAGCTCATGCCCAAGACCATCGCCACCGCGACCGTCGACCGGCTCCTGCACCACGCCCACATCTGCCAGACCAGCGGCGAGTCCGTCCGCCTCTCCCAGGCCCTAACCGGTCAGGGGGTGAAGCCCCTGGCCTGACACCCCGGACCGTGATGGCCAACCCCTGGGCAGATCCCATGGCCATCACCGGGCAGAACTCGTGACTGTCACCGGGCAGGTCTCACGACCGCCTCCGGGCAGATCTCACTGTCCCTTGACATTCCTGGTCGGGTCTTGCAGGATGGTCGTCGGGACGACGTGTTGCCTTTATCACACACCGGGGGGATCGCGAGCTCCGGTTCCCAATCGTCGGACAGAGGAGTCACGATGTTCAGGGCACGTTCTTTGCGAGTGGCAGCGATGGCCGCTGCTGCTGGATGTCTCGTTCTTCAAGGCGCGATCGCGTATGCGCACGAGAGCACCAACGCGGCCGACGCCGCGCAGACGGTGGAAGTCGCCGCACCGCAGATCGAAGATCAGATCAGCGCAGCAGAGATGCAGGACTTGATGTTTGTGGCGGAGCAGAGTGGCGCTCCACTGGACGAGGTGATCGAGCGATACGCCTGGAACGACAACTTTGCCTTGGCTGCGGCGGAAATCCGGGACACGTACCCCGACCTGTTCTCCAGTGCCGAGATTGTCGACGCGCACCACGCTTGGGTAGCCTTCAAGGGCTCCCCTCCTGAGGGGGTGCACGCCGTCCTCGATTCCTTCGCCCGCGTCGCGCCATCCGTCAAGGTTGAACTGCGAGGTGGCGAGGGCTACTCCGAACGGGAGTTGCAGGCCTCTATCGAGAGCGTTCATTACGCCGTCTACGAATCTCCGGGGGTCCGAGACGCCGCCACGAGCTTCGACGCCGCCACTCGCACGATCACGACGAGTGTCGTCCTCGCCGACGGGCTGCAAGAGTCGGTCGTCACCGACCTGAATACAACCGCACAAGAAGCGCTCGTGGCTGCCTCCGCCAAGTCGCTCGGCATCGCTGCGGTCGTGGACGTTTCCGACCGTGCGGTTCTCGGCGGGGTCGACAGTTCGAGCTATCACTACGGAGGTGAGGTTCTCTCGGGTTGCACCTCCGGGTTCGGGACCAGGGCTTCGAGCAGTACCAGCGGCACCCGCGGGATCGCCACCGCCGGTCACTGTGGCAACAGCCAGAGTGACGATGGCTCTGCGCTGACCTACCAGGGTGGGCACGTGGGGACCCACGGCGACTTCCAGTGGCACACGGGGCCAAGGACGGAGTCTGACGACTTCTATGCAGGTACCGCGAGCACGACTGAGACGACCCTTCGTGATGTCTCAGCTGTAGGGTCGCCGACCGTGGGCCAGACGCTCTGCAAGAACGGGGCGACGAACCATGCAAGCTGCCAACAGGTGCGGGCGCTGAATCACTGCAACGGAAGTGCATGCAACCTCGTGATGATGGGCGCGCGCCTGGCCGCCGGAGGGGACAGCGGCGGACCTATCTACTGGGGAAACACCGCATACGGTCTGCACCAAGGCTGGAAATACGACCCGGCTTGGCCCGCCGACCGTGACCTGTTCTCTCGGGCTGACCGGATCGACAACGCCCTCGGTGTCTGGGTTGCGACGAATTGAGAGCGAAACGTCCGCCGGGCAGCAAGGCTGCGAACCAGACCGGGCGAAAAAGAACCCGCTGGGTTGTCGCGGCCTTGCTGCTCGCGGTCGCGGTGGTCGCTGTCGCCGTCACGCTGACACGAGGCGTCTCTTGGCGCGACCAGGTTCCGGTCACTCGTGCGATCCTGTCCGCTGAGGATAGCCTCACCCTCGTGGTCAATACGTGCGGCGGTGAACCCGCTGTTGATCTGTTGCGCGAGCAGAACGAGACGGTGGAGGTTGCTGTCGTCTCGACTCGTACCTTCGGCGGGTCCGGGGGCGAAGATTGCCAGGACACAATCGAGGTAAAGCTCCAGGCACCGCTCGGCGATCGAAACCTGGTCGATGGTGCGACCGGCGACGACCTCGCCGTGGATAACGGCTAGCTACCATCGGCGACAATCTTCACCTGTGCGAAGGGGTCTGCTTCGGGGCCAAGGCCAAGGTGGGCGGTGGTGCCGCGGTAGACGAACGGGCCGGGGCTGACGGTTCCGATGCGCGCGTCGCCGATCGTCGTGACGTTCGCGATCCAGCGGGCGTTGGACCCGGAGCGGGGGCCGTCGGAGGTGTTGTCGCTGACGGCGTTGGACATGAAGCCGGCCGCGAGCGCCTGCTCGTTGGCGCCGACCATGAAGCCGGTGTGGGTGCCAGGCTCTGCGGTTGCGACGTTCAGGCTCGTGTCCGGGTTCTGGGAGCGGCTGACGCCGAGCTTGCTCGTGATGATCGAGCCCTGCTGGGCGGCGGTGACGCTCTCGAGATCCAGGCCCGGGACCGCGATGCGGTGGACCTTGCTGTCCGGGTCGTTCACGTCGGTGATCGTCCAGGTCAGGACGCCGTCGGCAACCGTGATGGTGACGTTGAACGTGACGTCGAGGTCGGCGACACTCAGGGCGTAGGTGGCGCTCGCGCCGGTGCCCGTGGGGGCCGCGACGGTGACGTCGTAAGGCTTTTCGTCGATCGTGACCTGCGTGAGGGGATCGCCGAGCTTGCCGGCGAGCTGGGCATCGCCGAGACGGTAATCGACGACCTGCGGGAAGTCAGGGTGGAGGCGGACGGACAGGCCGTCGGCACTCAGTTCGGGCGCGCCGTCGGGCACGACGATCTCGGGGCCGGGTGCTGGCGTGGGATCGGTGGGCTCGGCCGGTTCGGTCGGCTCGACGGGCTCGCTGCCGTCGTCGGTCACGCTGAAGGCGTTGAACTCAGCGAGGGTAGCGACCTGTTCGGGGGTGTTGTTACCGCCCCAGGAGGCGTTGTAGACGACCTTGACGCAGCGCGCTGCGACGGCGTCGAAGTCGATGACGACGTCGGCCTTGGGGTCGGTTTCTGCGGCGACATCGCCCTTGGCGACCTCGGTGAAGTCCGCCTCGCACGACTCGGCCTTCTGGATCGAGTACTGCGCCACGCGGCCGGAGCCGTTGGAGGACTGGCGCGGCGTGAGCACGACGCGGCCGAGGTCAACGGCTTCGTCAACCAGCTCGATGGTGAGGTGGTGCGGCAGCGGATCGACGCCGCCCGCCCACTTGGTGTGCCAGTAGGTTTCTTTGTTTCCATCAAGCACGAGCGCGGCGGCACCGTTGGGCGCTTCGGCACTCTCTTCGACGGAGCTCACGTCGACGATGGACATCTGGCTTTGGTCGATGGCGGTATAGACGGGCTCAGCAGCGGCAGGAGACGTGGTGGCTGGGAGGGCAAGTCCCGCACTCAAGAGACTACCTACCGCGATGACCCCAATGCTTCTTGCGAGGTTCATGAACGTCTTGTGGCGACGGTAGCGCGATTCTGATCGAACATGCAAGGTTTTGGATGAAATAGGTGGAATGCGCTCACTTTCCATCGTTTGACGGTGTGCGGAAATGATCGCTGGTCTGCTGTGTATTTGTGCAGTTTAGTCCGCACGTCTCACGTGGTGGTCGCACTATTGCGTCAGGTGTTGGTTGGTCCTAACGTCGAGCTCACCTGAGGAGCAGGTCCCCTCCTTGCTCCGGGTGTGAGCTAGGGAGATGTCATGTCAATGAAGAAGCCGACGATGCGTCCGGGTGGTGATGCGAGCTCGGGCAATGGCCGCGAGCAGTGGACCGGCCAGTACGGATTTATTCTCGCCGCGATCGGCTCAGCCGTCGGGCTGGGCAATATTTGGCGCTTTCCGGGCGTCGCTTATTCCAACGGCGGCGGCGCATTCCTCATCCCCTACCTCGTCGCGCTGCTGACGGCGGGCATTCCGATCCTGCTGCTCGATTACTCGCTCGGTCATCGCTTTCGGGGCGGGGCGCCGGCCGTCTTTCGTCGGCTCAGCAAGAACTTTGAGGTGATCGGCTGGCTTCAGGTGATGATCTCGTTTGTCATCATCACCTACTACGCCGTCATTTTGGCCTGGGCGCTGCGCTATATGTTCTTCTCTCTCAACGAGGCCTGGGGCGAGGACACGCTCGGGTTCTTTGTTGGGGACTTCTTGCAGGTAGGTCCGGCGGAGTTTTCTGCGAAGATTGTTCCCGGGATCTTCTGGCCGCTGATCGGCTTGTGGATTGTGGCAGCGATTGTCATGGCCCTCGGGATTTCGGGCGGTCTGGAGCGCGTAAACAAGATCTTCATGCCGCTGCTGATTGTCATCTTCCTCATCCTTGTGGTGCGGGCTCTGATGCTCCCGGGCGCGGTTGACGGGTTGAACTCCTTCTTCACACCGAACTGGCAGGCGCTGGCCGATCCGCAGGTGTGGATCGCGGCCTATTCGCAGATCTTCTTCTCGCTGTCGGTCGCCTTTGGCATCATGCTGACCTACTCCTCGTATCTGCGGCGACGGTCCAACCTGGCGCCGACGGCGCTCGTGGCCGGGTTTGCGAACTCATCTTTCGAAATTCTCGCGGGTTTCGGAGTGTTTGCCACGCTCGGCTTCCTCGCTTTCCAGCAGGGGGTGGGCGTTAACGAATTGCAGGGCATCACTGGACCGATCTTGTCATTCGTCACGTTCCCCGCGGTGATTTCGATGATGCCGGGCGGCCCGTTCTTCGGCGTGATTTTCTTTGCCTCGCTCGTCATCGCGGGATTCACCTCGCTGATTTCGCTGCTGCAGGTGGTCTCGTCTGCACTGCAGGAAAAATTCGGGATGAACCGCCGGCTCGCCGCCCTCATCACGTGTGGCACGACCGGGATTCTATCGATCGGGCTGTATTCGACCACGAACGGGTTGAACGCGCTGGATGTCGTCGATAAGTTCATCAACGAACTGGGCATCGTGGCCTCGGCCATTCTCATGACACTGCTCGTGTCCTACGTCGTCAAGAAACTGCCCGAGCTACGCGCGCACATCAACCACTATTCGACGCTCGCGATCGGCCCGTGGTGGTACATCGTGATCGGGGCGCTCGTGCCGATCGTTCTGACCGTCATCTTCGTCGCGACGGCCTACTCCCTCGTGACCGAGGGCTATGACCCGGATTCGTATTCGACATCGTTTATTTACCAGTTCGGCTGGGGCATGCTCGTGCTCGTCGTGCTGTCCGCGTTTGTCTTCACCGTCGCGCCGTGGAAGACGAACGTTGATGAGTTCGACCCCGTCGACTTCCACGAAGACGGCGCCTCGGCGGGCGTACGTCAATCCCCCGGCGCTACCGCCTCACCCGACCAAAGGAGCAACCAATGACTACCACCGCAATCGTCATGATGGCTGTTGCTATCGCGACAGTATGGGGCGGCCTCGCGGTTTCCGTTGCCTATCTTGTTACGCACCCCGTAGAAGAAGAAGTTGACGGCCGGCAGAACTCAAGCGCTCACTTGGATGTCTAGGGGGTAAAGGTCCACAAGCTTCGCACATAGTCGAACAACTCATTGCGTTGGTAGCCTTTAGGTAATACAAATAACCCTCACGTACGCTTGACCGAAATGCTCTTGACGGAGCGCCCCGACAAAAGGATGTGTCTACCGGACATGAACACCACTCCTCGCACACACTCCCCGCTCGACCGCCGCACTGTTGTCTCAGGAGCCGCCTGGGCGGTGCCTGCAATCGCGCTCGGAACCAGCGCTCCTGCGTTCGCTACGTCCGAATGTTTAAGCATTCCGACAATCAACACGTGGAGGATGACGAATAAGGACGTCAACGAAAAGCCGTTCCGGTTCAGGGGTAACTCCACGCTGGAAGCGATCATCGACTGGGCGTGGTGGTATAGGAACGACCGACCGGCCTTCGGCTACGGATGGGCGACCACGACGCTTCGGGTCGAGCCCGGACACCGATACACAATCAGGCTCGGCCTTGAAACCTGTAAAGGCTATAACTGGCCGGGTCCCGGATCCCCTGAATCCTGCGACACGAACAACACCACGTTGGATGTGTCGTGGATCCCCAGCGGCGGCCAGCCAGTCTCTCTTTTCAAAGGCTCGACGCAACCGACCAGTGGGTACGAGCACTTCGAACCGCCGCACAATTGCTCTGGGCCTGTGAGAAACCGGAATCCCCTATGGAGCGGGGTGAAGAACCGAGACGTCACCTTCGATGTGCCGTGCGGGGCGCAGAACACCGGAACGCTCCAACTGCAATTCACGGCATACCCGCACGACTTGGTGACCTCTGCAGGCAATCAGAGCAATTATTCCAAAACGAAGTTCTCTAACCAGAACAACGATGACTGGCGCGTGACCCCAACAGTCGTGTCATGTGAGCGAATCGCCAGCTGCTAGCGGCCGAGGAACTCGCGGATGGCTGGGAGCTCCCGGCGGGCTTGGTCTAGGCCGAGCCGATGCGCAGCCCACAGCTTGTTCAGGTTGCGCTCACCGTTGGTGATGGGCATGGTTTCGGGCGCAAATACGTAGGCTCGACCGGCCTTTTCCAGCTCGAAGATGTGCTCGCGCGCGTCGTTGTAGCGCACGTGCCGATCTGTTAGGGCCTCGTAGACGGCGGGATAGCGTCGGTAATGCTGGCGAATATAGCGAGAAAAGCGCTGCGGACCTTTGACGTAGGAGCGCGGCTGGGTTAGCACGATGACAAACTTGGAAAACCCGTCGGCCTCGGCCTTGTCGATCGCGATGCCGCCGGCGCCCCCGAGGGCGCCGTCGACGTAAACCTCGCCGTCGAGGGTGACGGGCGGCATGAGGATCGGCATCGCTGAGGAAGCTTGGACGCGCGTCATGAGATCGCGGATGTCGCCGATATCGCGCTTGGACCACCATGTTTGTTCACCGCTGCGGGCGTTGAAGCCGCCGATGCGGAAGTCGGCGGGGTTTGCCATGAACGCGTCGTAATCGAAGGGGAAGGCTTGGCCGGGCAGGCCCGAGACCTGGTAGATGTAATGCGAGTTGAATAGGCCTTGGCCACGCAGGAAGGTGCGCCAGTTGCCAAGGAGCGGGTCGGCGGCGATTTCGACGAAGGCCTGGCGGGCGCGCTCGGGGGATTTGGCGATGTAATTGCACGTCATCGACGAACCCGCCGAGATGCCGGCCACCCAGCGAAAATCGAGCCCGGCCTCGATGAGCACGACGGCCATGGCGGAGGTGTAGGCGCCGCGCATGCCGCCGCCCTCGAAAATGAGGGCGGTGTTGGTAATTGGTTCAGTCATCGGCACTGAGCCTAGTCCGGCGCCCGGGCCCGCCGCACGTCGAACCGCATGGTGTGCCGAGCGGCGCGAGCAGTGCGAGCGGCTGCGGCGTGGCGGTCCCGCTAGGGCAGTTCGCGGCGGCGGAAGACCTCGATGGCTGCGTAGGCGATGACGGCGGCACTCAGCAGGCTCGTCGCGATGGGGAGCCACAGCTCGGCCCCAGAGACGGATTCAGTGGCGATGCGCCCGGGCAGGGCCAGGATGCCGGCGGGGCTGTAGCGCGCGGCCGGCGGCCAGATGGCAAGGAGTTGCAAGACGAAGAACGCGCCGATGCCGATACCGGCGGCGCCGATCTGGCTGGCGAGCGCGGCCGAGGCGAGCCACGTGACCGCAAGCAGCAACGCGGCGGCGACGCACCAGGCCGCGGTGGCGGCCACGAGGCGCACCAGGACGCCGTCGGCGAAGAGCAGGGCCGTCATTCCCGCGGCGACGAGGGAGCCGAGCAGGCTCGTCGCGAGCGTGATGACAAGGCCGACGACCATCGTCGCGGTGACGTAGGCGGCGCGCGAGACGCCGCGCGTGAGGAGGAATTGCGCGGTGCCACGCGCGACGTTGCCCGCGATCGCGCCGCCAGCGATGACGATGAGAGCGATAAGGACGATCTGGGTGAGGTTCTTTGTCCACTGGGTGGCGGCGTCGGTCGCGGTGGGCTCGGGGATGAGCTCTCTCAGGGCGGAATCGCCGAGGCTGGAGAGGATCGCGGGCAGGTAGTAGGCGGCGATGGGGCTTAAGAACGCGAAGATGGCGATGAGGACGACGATGACGACGAGGCGCGCGCCGCGCCGCCACGCGAGCCACTCGGTGGCGATCATGGTGCGCAGGCCGCTCATGGTGGTGGGGGCACTCATGCTGCACCGCCGCGCGTGAGCTCGACGTAGACGTCCTGCAGGCTCGCGCCCACCGCGCCCGCAGAGACAATGTCCGCACCTTGGTCTGCGAGCGCGTCACGGATCGCGCCCTCGCTTTCCGGTCCCGGCAGGCGGAGGCGGACCTCGTATTCGCCGGTGGCGGATCCGCGGGCGAGGACGTCAGCGATGGGGCCTTCGGCGATCATCGCGCCGTTGTGGATCATGCCGACGTGGGTGCACACCCGTTCGACGTCGGCCAACAGGTGGGAGGAAAACAGCACCGTCGTCTTGCCGCGCAGCGAGGCGAGCAGGGCGAGGACGTCGGCGCGGCCGAGCGGATCAAGGGCCGAGGTCGGCTCGTCGAGGATGAGGAGCTCGGGTGCGGAGATGAGCGCCGTCGCGATGCCGAGCCGCTGGGTCATGCCGCGGGAGAAGCCGCCGATGCGGCCGCGCACTCGCGCAAGTCCTGCGGTCGATAGCAGTGCGGGGATGCGCGCGTCGGTCACGTCCCGCGGCGTGCCAGAAACAGCGCCCGCGAGGCGCAGCGCCTCGGGTGCGGTGAGCCACGGGTAGAGGCCGGGGACGTCGGGCAGATAGGACACGCCGCGCACGGCCGGGGCGGGCAGCGTGCCACGCTCGATACCGAGGACGGTGATCGTGCCGCTCGTAGCGGCGGCCAGGGAGAGCGCGATGCGCAGCGTCGTCGTCTTGCCGGCACCGTTGGAGCCGATGAAACCGTAGATCGCGCCGCGCGGTACGGACATATTTAGGCCGTCGAGCGCGGTGTGCTCGCCGTAGCGTTTTGTCAGGCCTGTGGCCGACAGAGCGAGATCGCTCATCTCGTATCGTCCGTTTCGGGATAGAGGAGGTCGCTGAGAGTCTCGCCAGCTCGTTGGTCCTCGGGCGGCGCTTCACTGTGCCGCGTGCGTTCGCGGATGACGATGATGAGGAAAATCGTCGGGCCAACGATGCCCACCAGCAGGATGACGAGGAGCCAGGCAAACTTGTTGCCCGGCAGGAGCGCGGCGTCGGTGTGCAGCCAGATGATCGCAGCGGTGACGGCGAGGACCGCCTGCACGATGACGAGGATCGCGAGGAGTTCGAGTGGGATGCCGACGTCGATCATGAGCGCAGCTGGGTATCGAGTTCGCTGAGGGCCGCCTTGATGACTCCGACCGTGACGCCACCGGCGACGACGGGGTAGGCGAGGATCGAGGCGAGGACCGCCAGCGAGGGCTTGTCGGGGCGGGCGGCGGAACGTGCGGCAGCCAGCACGAGGCCCGTTGCCATGGTTTGGGCCCCCGTCGCGAGTGCCGATGCCGCCACGTTGGCGCCCGGGTCGTCCTTGCCGCTGAGCTGCGCGAGGCCAGCCGCGCCGACGGACAGGGCGATCGGGGCCGCGAGCGCCGCCGCGGGTGAGGCGAAGGACCGCGGCCGGAATGCGCTATTCCAGCCCGTCGGCAGCTTCCTTGCGCGAACGCCCACGACGCCCGCGGCGACGATGGTGGTCGCGGCTCCCACGAGGGGCGCGAGTGCCAGCGCTCGGCGCACTCGGGCAGGGACGTAAGGGTCGAGGTCGGGCAGCGAGTCATCGGGGCGGATGAGGCCGAGCCTGACCGCGAGCGCACCGAGGTTGAGGTCCCACCCGAGACCGATCGTTCGGCGGACGAACAGCTGGGGGTTTTCTGGATCGAATTGTTTCAGCGCGGTGGGCGTCGTCGTCATGTCACTGTCCTAGGATCGCGGTCATTGCGGTAGAAAGTTCCCGCCAGGCATCGGTCAGGTTCGCCAGCTGGCGCCGACCGCCGGCGGTGAGTTCGTAGTATTTGCGCGGCGGCCCCACCGGGGATTCCTGCCAACGGGGGGCAACGAATCCCGCTCCTCGCAGCCGCGTGAGCAGTGGGTACAGCGTCCCCGAGGAGACTCGCAGGCCGCCGTTGGTCGCGAGGCGCTCCAGGAGTTCGCCGCCGTAGCTCGGGGCGCGCTCGAGTTCGGCAAGAACGGCAAGCTCGAGTACGCCTTTGCGCAGCTGGGAGTCCTTGGCCTTCATCTCGCTACCTCGCTTACCGAGTATCTATGTTTTACATAGTAGCAGGCGCAGGACTAGCTAGAGTTCGCAAACCTCACTATCCACAGACCGAGAGCCCATCGCCGCGCGAGCGCTTACCCTCGAGTTATGGCTGACAGCACTGCGGACCTCATCATCGGCGAGGACGGGCTCGCGCGCCCGGCGTGGGCGGCGGGCGATCCTCTCCTGCGTGAGTACTACGACACCGAGTGGGGCATGCCCGTGACCGACGAGTCCGGTGTCTTCGAACGGCTCAGCCTCGAAGCGTTTCAGTCGGGGCTGTCGTGGCGGCTCATTCTTGCGCGCCGGGAGGCCTTCCGCGAACTTTTTGCGGGCTTCGATCCGCAGGCCGTTGCGATGTTCAACGAGGACGATGTCGAACGGCTCGTGGCCGATGCCCGCATCATCCGAAACCGCCGCAAGATCGAAGCGACGCTCGCCAATGCGCGCGCCACGCTGGAGCTTCGAGCAACCGGCAGTCTGTCGGATCTCGTATGGAGCTACCGGCCGGCACGCACTCCTGCTCCGCGCAGCGCAGCCGAGGTGCCGAGTTCGTCACCCGAGTCCGTAGCGCTAGCAAAGGAATTGAAGCGGCACGGATTTCAGTTCGTGGGCCCGACGACGATCTTCGCGCTGATGGAAGCCATCGGTATCGTCGATACCCATCTAGTTGGCTCGCACCGACGAGGTGCCTCCGAGCTGTGGAATCCCGACGGCACCCAGCGCCTCAAGCCGGCTGCGGAGGGAGCGTAGACTCGCACCCATGAACTGCGCGCGACGATGTGGCCCACTCATCCTCGCGGTGGCGGTCTTACTCGGAGCGTGCAGCTCCTCGGAGCCACCGGAGCCTATCGTTCGTGGTCCACTGCCGGGCGCCGATGCTGATCGCGAGGCACTCGACCGCGTCCGCAGCGACAATTACGGTCAAGCCTCCCCTGATGCAGCCGAATCTGCCCCCGCGACGAACGCGCCCAAGCCGATCACCGACCTCACGAGCGAGGAGCGTCGAGCATTCTTACTGCTCGAAGCCAAGGGCGAACCGCAGGAGCCAAGCTGCACGCCAAAGGACGTCATCTTCCGCTACCAGTTCAACGATGCGGCCGCGGGCCACCGCTACGCCGTCATCGAGGTCGAGAACATCAGCGCCCAGGATTGCGGTCTGGGTTTCTTTCCCGGAATGGGCGTGGCCTCCACCGACGGTGAGCCTATGTCCCCGCGGTTCGAGGTGAGCGATCGCGACATCAGCAATGAGCCCGTCACCCCGCGCGCAATCGTCCTATCTCCCGGTGGTAAGGCATTTACCGAGATCGAGTGGACAGGCGAGCTGGCAGGAAATTGGCAGCCGCACCTAGGCGCGTTCGCGATCCAACTCGCCCCGGGAGGCGACGTCGCAATGTACGAGCCGCCCGAGCCGATCATTGACCTCGGCAACGGCACAACCCTGCGGTTCACGGCCTGGCAACAGTAGGGTGGAAGCACGCTACGGAAGGACCCGTGATGGCTCGCGCACTGCTCGTTGTTGATGTTCAGCCGACCTTTTGCGAGGACGGCGCCCTGGGCGTTGCAGGCGGCAATGCCGTCGCCCAACGAATCGCCGACTTCGTCGCATCTCATCGCGACGACTACGCCCTGATCGCTACCTCGCAGGACTGGCACATCGACCCGGGCGAGCATTTCTCTGACAATCCGGACTTCGTTGACACCTGGCCACCGCACGGCGTGGCCGGAACCGCCGAGGCCGAACTGCACCCCGCGCTCGCGGGCTTAAACGCCGACATCGCTGTCAAAAAGGGTCAATACTCCGCGGCGTACTCGGCATTTGAAGGCGTCACCGAGGACGGCACGAGCCTCGCGGAGGTCTTGAAGGACGCGGGAATTGAGGCCGTCGATGTCGTCGGCATCGCCGAGTCTCACTGCGTGTGCGCCTCAGCGCTCGACGCCCGCAAGGAGGGCTGGCCGGTGCGCTGCTTTAGCGACCTTACCGTCCCAGTCTCCGAGGAGCTGGGCGCGGCCGCGCGACAGACCATGGCCGATGCTGGCGTCGAGCTCGCGGACTCCTCAGACCTGGGCATGGCGGGACACGCCTAAATGATTTCGCTTGATCGGGCACGTGACCTTCGCGCTGCGGGCATCCCGTGGACGCCGCGTAGCGGAGATCAATTCATGATTCCGGACCGCGATCTCGATAACGAGGTTTTCGTTATCTCGGAGATGACGATCGAAGCTGAGAATCTTCCGACGGGCCAGATCGTGAAGTTCAACGGCACGACCGAGTGGGCGCTCGACTCGATCTCGACCGATGACGTCCTGTGGTTGCCGCGAGAAGACCAACTACGCGAATTCCTCGGCGAGAATTTCACTCGACTAGAAGCCGCCGCCGGTGGGTTCGTCGTGGAGTTACGCGACGGCTCACGGCACGCAGATGCAAGCGCTGCCTCCGCCTATGCGCGAGCAGTGTTATCGCAGCTGCGCTAGCTTGCTCCTACTCTTCGAAGAAGTCCTCATCGATTTCCGGGATCCTGATGACCTGGCGGCTTTGCACACCGACACCGTATTGCAGCATCAGCTTCGTCAGCAGCTGGCCGTCGACGAGGACAATCTTGCCGTGGATTTCTCGCTCTGCAAAAGTTCTTGCGTCTGACGTGAAAGACGACGTGGTGATGAAGACGCCGCGATCCACGCCGCGTCCGGTGATGGCACCAAGGAATCCCTGAACGTCTGGGCGTCCGACCGAATTGGTGTCGGCGTAGCGCTTTGCTTGGATGTAGACGTTCTGAACACCCAATGGGTCCTGGGGAATGATCCCGTCAATACCTCCATCACCGGAGCGCCCGGTATGAACCATGCGGCGTTCTTTTCCGCCATAACCCATGGCTGTCAGGAGATCGAGAACCGCCTTCTCAAAGAACTCGGGTGTCGAGTCCTGCAGCCGGGCAAGTAATTCCGTCGCTACGACATCGTTGATCTTTTCAACATTGTCCTGAATAGTCTCCATTGGATCCTGGTCGTCAGAAACACTCGCGGAACTATCACGGACTTCGTCTCGCGATGCACGACGTTCTTCGAGTTTCGCCTGGTACGCGTCCCACATCGGTAAGCCAGCAAGATCCGCTTCACGGAAGGGCCTGTCACCCCACTTGGCAGCGAGCTGACGACCCACCTCGGTGATTCGATAGAGCCCTCGAGCCGGACGTTCCACTGCCCCCGCAGTTGCGAGCGATGTGATGGCCCAACCGATCCGGTTCAAGCTTCTCGACTGCCCGCTGGGAAGTCGCTCGGACCGTTTTTCGGGTGTTAGACCTGCGTAATTGCTGACCAAGGAATTGAGTTCCTGGCGCACCCGCGTCTCACCATCGAGGAGAACTTGGAGCACCATCGGTCGGAAATCATCGGAGGTGGGCATGTCGGAAGGGTGTGAAGCCATGTCGCTATTATCGCCGCTCCCTACAAAAGCGAAG
Organism: Bowdeniella nasicola; assembly: GCF_900107735.1. Lineage (GTDB taxonomy): Bacteria > Actinomycetota > Actinomycetes > Actinomycetales > Actinomycetaceae > Bowdeniella > Bowdeniella massiliensis. The sequence goes on from NZ_FNQV01000010.1 coordinate 93,081, forward strand.
CGTGTCGAAGTCCAGTATCGAAAACGCGTTACATCGAAATTGATGCTAGATCGGTTTCGGTTGTCGTCGATAGTGTGGACTCACAGCCAGGAGAGGGGAGCCGGCCGTGGCTTTGACGTTTGATATCGAGGAGCGCCGGGTGTTCTTTCGCGACGTGAAACCCTATGAGGTTCCGCAAAGGCTGGAGAATTTGAAGGGCCCAGCCAACGGTGTTGTCGATCTACCGCACTCGGTGCTGTGGGCACCGGGCGGTGGCCGAGTCGATCTGGATGCGGAGGGAGGAATCGGTCTGGCTTATCGGGCGGTGCTGACCGAGGGATCCGTCGCCGATCAGGTATCTGTCATGAATCGTGCTCGCCTCATGTCGGTGTGGCCGGAGCTCCTGCTGCCGCGGCGTGTGCGCGAACTGTGGGAGGTTCGGTTTCCCGAGCTCCGCACGTAGGTCAGCGGTTTGCTCGGGCAAGGACGGCGGAAAGGCGCTGCCGACCCTCGCGCTCGAAGGCTTCGTCGCCGACCTTGTAGGCCCAAGCGGCGGTGGCGATTGCTTCGCGTAGCTCGGCCATGAGCCACTGCGGGCTCGATTCGATCCCCTCGGCCAGACCATAGCCGCGGTGAAACGCTGCGCGCGTGGCAGGGTACGTGCGCCATTGGCGGCCAGCGATGCGCAGAAAATCTAGGACGGCGGGCCGGTGACCGAAGCGTCCGAAGTCGATGAGTGCGACGCGGCCGTCGTGCACGATCCAATTGCGGGGCGAGAAGTCGCCGTGGCTGGGGACGACGATGGCGGGCCCCGGACGGTGGGCGCGCAGGATCTCGCGCGCTCGATCGGCTTCAGCGGGCGGGATGCGGTGGGGGCGGTTCAGCCACTGCAGCGCCTTTTTCCGCATGTTGCGCTCGATTGACTCGTCGATGCTTTCGCTCGCTGAATGCAGCTCTCGTAGCAGTTCGCCGGCCTGCTCGCTGATGTCCGGTTCCGCCTCGCAGGCCGTCCCCTCAACGAGGGTTCCGGGCAGGTATTCGGCGCACAGGATTCGGGCCTCGCGGTCGGCGGCCATCAGCTGGGGCGCGGCGCCGCGGGCGATCAGGGCCTGCAGGGCGCCGTCGTCGTGGGCGGAGATTTCGCGCGCGATGTGGTGGTTGTCCGCGCCGCCGGCTTTGATAATGACCTCGCCGTTTCCACTCGCGCAGTGCAGGACGTAGGAGTCCACGAGGTGCCACGACAGATCGGCGACGAGGCGCGCGCCCGGCAGCGCCGTCGCGATGAAGTCGCGCTGCGAGTCCGTGAGGTGGGGGTAATCGATGGCGGCGCGCACGGTTCTTATTGTGACAGGCCAAAGCCCGCCGCCACGGCTGGTGGGGCGGGCTTTGCTCGGGCGAAAAGCTAGGGCGCTAGTTCGTCGCGACGGCGGCGGCGAGCTGGTTGAGGGATTCTTCCAGCGCGGATTCGTCGAAGGCGGGGAAGATCGAGATGAGGTCCTTGTCCGTCACCTTGGACCAGTCGTAGGTGAGGGTCACGTTGGTGGAATCCGAACCGTCGGCTTCCAGCGTGTAGAGCCACTCCCAGCCGGCGGGCTCGTCCTTGTTCTCCTCCTGGGCGGGCTGCCAGCCGACCATCTTGTTCTCGTCGTAGGCGGTGACGTGGTTGTACATCTGGTAGTCGCCGCCCATGGCTTCGGCGTGCATGTTCATGACGAAGACGTCGCCGACCTGTTGGATGCGCTGGGACTTCTCGTCGGAGACGACCGTGCCGGAGCCGTCGAATTCGCTGTGGCGGGCCGGCAGTGTCAGCAGGTCGAAGATGTCCTTGGCGGGAGCGTCGATGATCCGGGAAACGATGATCTGCTTGTCATTGGTAGTCATGCCTTTACTCTGCCCGAGGGCAGGGATGGTCGCATGTTGAAAGGGGAAGCGAGGTCACAGCTGCGAACGGTTGACGTACGTGCGGCACTTTGCTTTTTTTAGAGGCACGTCACAGATGCAAAAAACCAGCAGGCGAGCCTGCTGGTTGATGGCGGCTATTCAGGGAAGTGGTGAATGCCCAGATCAGACGCGCCTTGACGGTCTTGCCCGCGCCAGTCGACGCCGTGAGAGATGACTCTGACAGCGGCCCGTAGCGGCGGTACATGTCCCGGGCCGGATCCAGGTTACGCAGCACGTCCCGGACGGGCCTCGCTCTGGTAGTCCTTCAGGGTGAACCTCATGGTCGGTCCGTTCGTCCGGGCACCCACAGGCCCGAGGGGTCCTGGCGGGAACCGAGAACTTTGGTCGCGTTGCAGATGCGAGCGTTCAGTCCATCTCGATGGGAGTAGTGCCAGATCGTCACGCCAGGTGAGTCGAAGTACTTCTCGAAGACAGTACGGAACTCCTGCTTCTTCTCCACTAGATCCCCGACGCTCCCACCAAGGAAGACGACTGTGGCGTGGCGAGGCGGTTCAAGATGCCCAAGGGTCTCGTCCAGGAGCTGGGCGCAGATATCCCGATGCTTGGCATCACTCTTCAGTTTCTCTTCGGCCACTTTGGAAGACGTCTCCACGGTAATGGTGTCGAGGTCCACGATGAATCCTCCCCACAGGCCCCAGTGGTAGGCCACGGCACGAAGGCGGTGGTCCTTGGTCACAGAACTCGTGTCGTGGAAGCAGCCGAAGGTACGCACATCCCGAACGACCCGCCCGGTCTTATCCTGACGTCCGGCAGGGTTCAGTCCGACGAGCACAATGTCCCGCTGCAGGGCCTGCCCCACTCCTGCGAGGTAGTCGTCCTCAGTGGGCGTCTCGAAAAAGCCCACCTCACCCACTCCTGCGGTGGTCAACTGGCTGTCCGGGTCGAGCACCTCCGGCGGGTTCTCCCAGACCGCCCATGAAGCCACCTCGGCGCGGTTGGCACGCATCCATTGGTAGACGCTGAACGGCACGCTCGTGGTCATGGTTATTACCTCCGGTTCAAGGCGAAGTTTTGCAAGTACGACTCGCAGAGCCGCACCGGGAACTCGACGTATTTATTGTGGTACTTCCAATCCTTCGCACCCGTGTTGTATGGCGGGTTCAGTCAGCCGCGACACTCGCTACGCCTCCTTCACGGTCTGCGAGTGCTCCAGACCCGCTCTTACCATCGTAGGCAGCGGCACCGACAGAATGCTTGAAGCTGGGCCTGTCGATGGCGCGGTGGTTAGTCACGGTGTTGTCGAAGGCCACAGGGCCCTCCAACGCAGAACTCCCGGCCCAGGTGACCCGGGACCGGGACTTCTCTTGAAGAAGATCGGCTAGTACCAATGAATTGCCATGATGGCTATTCAGGGAAACGGCGAATGCCCACGTCAGACGCCGCTCACCGACGTTCTGAACACTTCACCACACGCCCAAGGGTAGGTTCACCACAAGGGTGGTGGGATACAGCGGGGAGGCTGTGCTCGCCAGAACTGTCAGTGGCCTCTGGCAACGTCTTAACCATGAAGCGCGCCTATACCGCCCTGTGCAACGCGACCGACCGGGACCAGGACCTCATCACTGCCCTTCGTTGGGCCCTGGACCACGCCGAGGACGGCCAGCCCGTCACGCTGTGGTGCTGGGACAAGGAGGGCCTCCCTGCGGGGCCTCGTGGCTCAGGCCCCTCGCTGGGGATCGCGGTCCACTCAGAACACCCACGTCCGCGTGGTGGTCGCCCCTTCCGTGCTCCGAACGGCCTGTCGTGGCTGTGGACCTCCCGTTGGAGACTCTGGTGGAGATCGAGCCCTTCGATGACCCTGTCTGCCTCTTGCACGCCTACATGCCGGAGAACGACGAGCGGGGCGGATGGATCGGCGGGGACAATCTACCTTTCGACCGTTCTTGGGATCAACGCCTACCGACCCGAGTGCCTGTCAGGCCGGCCCATCCAGACTCCCAAGCCCCTCATCACCAACCCCGCGATGGCCGTAGCGATGATGTCGTTCACCGGGAGGAGCTACGACGGCACCACGATGCACGACTACGGCGACGGTGACCGCGTGACCCATGGGCTCATGGAGTTGCGGAAGGGCGGGCCGTCATCGAGCCGGACCTGCTGTTCGCTGCTTCCCTGCGGGCGGGCTGGTAGGGACGTGAAGCGGTGCTGTTCTGGAACGTCGCCAAGGAAGTCGCCAAAGGCATCAAGAAGCGTCCTAAGCACCACTACCGCGAGGACATCCTGAGCCACTGGCGCTCCCAGGCCAACACGCCCCAGTAGTAGCGCGCTCCCGTGGTCCAAGGAGTGTCAGTGGTGCCGTCCATGCTGGAGGTAACGAGCTGAGGAAGGAGGTGAACATGAGCAAGGGCGACATCGAGACGTACAACGAGGACGGCCAGTGGAAGAACCGCGCGCAGGGCAACAGCCGGGCGAGCAACGTGCACGACACCAAGGCAGCAGCGCAGGCGGCGGGCCGAGAGATGGCCAAGGACCGAGGCGTGGAGCACGTCATCAAGAAGATGGACGGCACCATCGGTGAGAAGAACTCCTACGGGAGGGACTCCTACCCGCCGAAGGGCTGACCGAACTAGAACTCCGCGCTCTTCACTGAGAGGGCGCGGGGTTCTGCATCTCAGCGACGACAAGAACTATCTCGCTGGAGTTCTTGAGGATGTCGGCCAGCCTGGCAACTGTCCAGGCGCATGAGAGCGACCAACCAGCAATCCCTGATCTCCCCCGTCTTCGAGGTAGCCGAGCGCGCCACGAATGACCTCACCCCCCTCGTCTCCGATCTCAACCGGGACCGCACCGAGTACGCGCTGGCGTCGGTGCTGCTGGAGGAGGCGTGGATCAGCAGCCGCTGGCGGTCTGAACACCCTAGAGAGGCCAACCCGGCTGTGGACAGCCCCCGAGAATATACGCATGAGCATCGACGCGGAATACCCCGGATACCCACGGCATCCTGAACACACCGACTGGCTCCTTGAACTCGGGAGGGCCACCTACGCGGCTGCCGGGCTGTCCGGCATCGCTTTCGATCTCCTGAGGGTGCACTCAGGTTTCGAGTCTGAGGACCTGTACAAGGACCCTCTGGGCAGGTTGCTGGAGAAGTTACGCAGGACCCCTCCCGCAGTAGGCGGGATCGAGGACTTCATCGCCCTGGCCGAAGATGCACTGGTGGTGCGCAACGATGTCCTGCACGCCCTCCCCGTGCTGCACGGGTTGCGTCGTCGTCGCAGTGACGATCTCGGCTACGTCCGCAACTACTACGACCTGGCCTCACTCCGGGAGGCTACGCAGGTCATGCAGAACGCGCGCCGGAAGGGCAATGAGGTGCTCTACGCCGGTGGTGGTGAAGCCGTCAGGCGCTGGGTCGAGAGCGGCTGATCAGTCGGACTCGGGGCGCACCGCGTTGGCGATCTTCACCGCGACCTGCTCCAGCGTGTCCTCCCCGGTGCTCAGTCCCGACCGGGACGCCAGCAGTGGGCTCTCGTCACGGAGTTCCTCGTAGGTGATGCCGTGGACGACCGGAATCACCCGGTCAGTGGCCAGCAGGGCCGACAACTCCTTGTCCGCGATGCCCTCGGCTGCGAGGCTCCTCAGAAGGTTGGGGGTGGCCAGCACGATGCCGATGTGTGACATGCGCAGACCCTTGTCGATCTCTCGCACTAAGGAGGTCCCCAGGGCAACGTCCTTCTCCGAGAACCACACGCTTACCCCGAACCTCTCCAAGAGGTCGTGGAGTTCCTGCGCGGCTCCTTGACGGTCACCCCAGGCGTGGCACAGGAACACGTCACGACGCTCGGGATGCGCTGCCGCCTGACGTTCGGCTTCCGTAGCCACGGCCCCTAAGGTGCGGTCCTCCGTGGCGCGGTAGGTGACGCTCGGGCGGCTGGCCGACTGCAACTTCCGGTTCGTGTCCCTCACCCACTTGTCGATTTTGCGCTGAGCGGCCTGCTCGTTTCGACGTTGCTGGGCCTTGACTTCGTTCTCGGCCTTGCGCTGCGCAGCCTTCAGGTCGCGCTCGAACTGCTGCTCGGCCTTGCGCTGAGCTGCGCGCATCTGAGACCTGATCTGGGACTGGGACGGCATGCGTGGTACTGGCACGTGTGGGCTCCTAACTGATCGGTGGAGTCCAGCATGGCATGGAGCACTGACAGAATTGACGGGCTGAGTCGACAGCGGGGACATATACCTCAGTCTCGGGGAGCCGCTTCACCGTCCGCGAAGCCGTGGTACGCCCGGATGTCCCGCTCGGGCTCAGGAAGTCCATCCCTGCGGGACTGGGCCTCCTTGCGACGGTATTCTCGGTCAACGACCTCGAAGACCTCGGCAAGCACCTCTAGGTCAGCCTGGAGGGTGTCCTTGGGGTTCTGCTGGTTCATGACGGTCGCTCCGTGATGTGGGTTTGCGCTGCTGGGTGCTATAGAAAGTAGACGCACAGGCGTACGAGCACGCTCGGTCGGCTCACTCTGTTGGGTAATTTGGACTGAGTGAACGAAAGAGTCGCGAAGATCGGAACGCGGTACCCGACGCGGAGCGACGTGGCTACCGCCCAGCGGGTGCATCACCTGCTGGGCGTGTGGGTCCGAAAAAGAAGTGAGCATCGCCGCTTCAGCCGATTGGGACGGCGGCTAGGCCATTGACCCGAAGGAGTATGGACTTCTTTGCTCCAACTGCCACTTGAAGGCGCCGCAGTTGGGTTCCGCCGAAGTGTTCTGGGCATGGCTCGCTCGCCACCAGTCCTCAGAGGCTGGCCCAGCGAACGCTACTATAGCGTCTCTGGTTGACAAACTGAATCTTCTGCCCGCCGAAGAGCGGGAGACGGCGCTGACTCACGGTGTCGGAATCGCGGTCCTGACCGCGAGCCGAGGCAGGCCAGACCACACGGCCTACCGCGAAGACTGCGCCGACCGGACGTTTGGTGAGGTGATGGAGGAGGCCCTCAGAATGGTCGTGGACTGGCTGCATGAAGGGTCGCTCGCGCACCGGATAGGCCATCCCGAGGAAAGTCTTGACCGAACGTGAACTCAGACGCTACGAGTTCAGCCGCCCCCGGTTTGGTAGCCCAGACGCATTGCCACGAACCACCTAAGTATCTACAGGCGGTAGCCGCGCTGCGAAACGCGCAGCCTGTCTCTTTCGCGCTTTGCCTCCAGCGCCCTCTCCATCGCCATTCGAGGCATCGTCATGCGAACGCTGGTGGAGATGTCTCTCTTCGTCTCACCTGCCATGATCGCGTCACAGAACTCCGGCCCGCACTTCTCACACCAACCTGATTTGAGGACAACGGCGGCTTGGTCGTCCTGTGGGAGACGGTCAACGGTTGTCTCCGTCCAAAGGTTCGCGGACGGACCGTCGTTGCAGTCACAACTGAAGGCGATGTAGTCGTTATTCTTGAACTTTTCCCACACCTGCTGGGTAACGATCATCTCGTGTCGCTCGGCAGCCTGCGCACACTTGGCTGCGTAGTTGACCGGCCTGCCCGCCCAGACGGCCTCCTGTTCTGAGACGTTCCGCCGCGTTCCGATCTTCTTGACGAGGGTGCGTGCAGCGTGGACACCCACCTTGTAGCCAGTCTCCGGGGCGTCTGGCCACCGCTTCTCGAGTCGTTCCACCAGGTCTTCGCTGAACGTCTTGATCGTGACCCCTGCGCACAGTGCTCGCTCGTAGGCCCGGTCGCCCCAGAAGAGGCCGAATCCGCCGTCGCCTTGGATGTCGATGAAGTTCGCCTTGAAGTCGTGGAAGATGCGCACCGCACCCTCGACGCTGCTCTTGTAGATGCGGGCGGTCGACTTGTCGTGCTTGCCGGTACCGAGGTGGGTAGACCCCTTCAGGTCACAGACCACGGCCACAACCTCAGGAAGTTTGATCCACGTGTCGCTGGACGAGGAGGGGATGTCCTGGGCCTTGAAGGTGCCGTCCTTCTCCACCACAGGGATGTCGGAGTTGTTCAGAACTGTGTTCACCTCTTCGCCCCGTGCGTCGAGGAGGGAGGTCAGGAAGGCGGGTTCATCGCTCATATAAACAAGTCTACGGAGCCGGTCTGACACTCTTGGGCTACCAGCACAGCGCCTGGCCTACGACTACCGCAACCGTGCCCAGCAGAGACAGGAATCCGAGAAAGATGGCCCGGTTGGCCCACGTGTATTTACGGACGGCTACGCCAGAGTTCGCCACGATCTGACGCGCAAGGTGCTCGGTGACCGTATTCGGATCAGCCAATGCGACCCTGAGGTGTGCCGCGTACTGGTCGGGCTGGCCCGCAAAGTGCCGATGAACGTCGCCGTAGTAGAGCGGGTTAAACTTGGTCTGGTCGGGCTCGTGGGCGAACTGGGGCAGGAGACCCAGCGTGGCTGCGCCAGCGGCGAGAAGGAGAAGCAGTCCCGTCAGTCCTTCGATCCAGAGCATGGCTGCCGAAGGGCTCCCAGCCTCGACCACGAGCGTGATGAGGCCGGCTGCCAGCACCCCAAGGAAGGCGAGCACCACACCAAGTTTGGTTTCGGCGTGCTTCACCCACTCGTTGACGTTGGTCAGGACATTCCAAGCCTCTGTGACTGTCGCTGCATCAGGGTCGCTAGCGGACGCGCCGGACAGAGTGCTTGTGGGTGCAGGAGAGGTCCAAATGCGCCTGAGCCAGTCAAGGAGGGCCATCTCAGTAGTCGCTCGCGATGTCGGACTCGTAGAATCCCTTGGCGCTATTGGCGTCGCGGATGGTCTGACGGAGGTGGTGCATGGTCAGGTCGACGACACGCCTGGCCTCTCCGGTCTCGGCCACGGACTCGATGCGGCGGAGCTCGCCCTGGTACTTCTCCGCGAACGCAGCCTGCCCGCGCAACTTGGGCAGGGCATCGGAGAGGTGATGCCCGTGGGGGTCCACCAAGTCTGCGACGACCTGGGCGGCGTGATCGGTTCCGAAAAAGATGAGGCTGCCTCGACGTAGTTGTTGTACTTCCAGTCCTTCGCACCCGTGTTGTGTGGCGGGTTCAGTCAGCCGCGACACTCGCTACGCCTCCTTCACGGTCTGCGAGTGCTCCAGACCCGCTCTTACCATCGTAGGCAGCGGCACCGACAGAATGCTTGAAGCTGGGCCTGTCGATGGCGAGGCGGTTAGTCACGGTCTTGTCGAAGGCCACAGGGCCCTCCAACGCAGAACTCCCGGCCCAGGTGACCCGGGACCGGGAGTTCTCTTGAAGAAAAGTGGCTAGTACAGCGAATAGCCATGGTGCTCGAGAGAAGACTTGAACTTCCACGCCCTTACGGGCACACGGACCTGAACCGTGCGCGTCTACCAATTCCGCCACTCGAGCAGCGTTCATTTTGGAACATCAGTATCGTAGCGCGCCTAGCGCGTCGAAGGAAATCTGGGCCAGAGAGATGCTCAGCACACCTCACCCGTTAGAATCGCAGTGTATAGGTATGTCCAACCCCAGGGGGCCAGCAATGAGCTTTCTCGACAAGTTCGAAAAGAAGGTGGAAAACGTCGTTTCTGGGGCGTTCTCCAAGGCCTTCCGCTCGGAGATCAAACCCGTCGAGATCGCTTCGGCGGTGCGACGCGCGATGGATGAGCGAGCCGCCGCGGTAGCGCGCGACCGCACGATCGCGCCGAATGACTTCAAGGTCACACTCTCGGCGACGGACGAAGACAACTTTGAGGCATGGGGCGCCGACGCCCTGGCCGAGGAAATCGCGGCGGCGGCGACCGAGCACGCGATGAGCCAGTCCTATTCCTTCGTCGGGCCAGTGCGCGTCACCTTCGATCTCGATTCGGAGCTCACGACGGGCCAGTACCAGATTGCCTCGGCGACCAAGCGCGGGGCCGTGGCTCCCGCGACGACGTCGAATGCGGCCGAGCGGCACCCCATCGTCGACATTGATGGGCGGCGCTACCTGCTCACTGGCCCGGTCACCGTCATCGGGCGCGGCTCCGAGGCGGACATCGTCGTCGACGATACGGGCGTGTCACGCAAGCACCTCGAACTGCGGGTCACGCCGCGCGGCGTGATCGCCACCGACCTCAACTCCACCAACGGGCTGTACGTCGAGGGGCATAAGGTGCCGGCGGCGACGCTCGTGGATGGCAATACGCTGACGATCGGGCGCACGCGCATCCTGTTCTGGTCGCAGCCGGGAAGCGAGGGCTGAGCCCATGAGCGAACTCGCCGTCACCCTCCTACGGCTGAGCTACCTCGCCCTCTTGTGGCTCTTCATCCTCTTTACGCTCGGCGTGCTGCGGCGCGATATCTTCGGCACGACCGTCACCCCCCGCGGCCCGGGACGCCCGCCCAGCAAACCCGCAAAGCGGCGCGAGGCACGACCGGCGGCTCGCCCCGCGCGCACCGAACCCACGCGCCTCATCGTCACCGAGGGGCCGCTCACCGGCTCCGCGGTGCCGCTGTCCGGCTCCGCCGTCATCGTCGGGCGGGCCTCGACCTCAACGCTCGTGCTCGATGACGACTACACCTCCTCGCGCCACGCACGGTTCTTCCCGCACGAAGGCGGCTGGTACCTCGAAGACCTCGACTCGACCAACGGCACGTACGTCAGCGGCACGCGGATCTTCCAGGCGACGCCCGTCGCGCCCGGCACGCCTGTGCGCATCGGCCAGCACGTGATGGAGCTGCGCCGATGAGCGTGCAATTCCGCTACGCCGCCCGCTCCGACGTCGGCATCGTGCGCTCGAACAATCAAGACTCGGCCTACGCCGGGCCCCACCTGCTCGTGCTCGCCGACGGCATGGGCGGCCCCGCGGGCGGCGACATCGCCTCCTCCGTCGCCGTCGCGCACCTCGCGCCGCTCGACGATGACGCCCCCGGCGCCGATGACCTCATCGACCTGCTGCGCGGCGCCGTCGAATCCGCGCACGACGAGCTCATGGACCGCTCCGATACCGACCCGGAGCTGGAGGGGCTCGGCACAACGTGCATCGCGCTGCTGCGCTCGGGCACGAAACTCGGCATGGTCCACATCGGCGATTCGCGCGCCTACGTGCTGCGCGAAGGGACGCTGCACCAGGTGACGACGGACCACACCTACGTCCAGCACCTCGTCGACATCGGGCGCCTGACCCCCGACGAGGCCGAACACCACCCGATGCGCAACATGATCCTGCGGGCGCTCGGCGATACCGACGGCGAAGTCCTGCTCGATACCTCGGTGCGCGAGGCCCACCCGGGCGAGCGCTGGCTGCTCGCCTCCGACGGACTTTTTGGCGTCGTCTCGGCCGAAACGATCACCGAAACGCTCACCGAGCACGAAGACGTAGATGCGTGCGCCGACGAGCTCATTCACCTCGCGCTGCGAGCCGGAGCGCCCGATAACGTCACCGTCATCGTGTGCGACATCCTCGATTCCAACCTCCTCGCCGACGGGCACCAGCCCTCGACGACGCCGCAGATCGTCGGCGCCGCCGCGACCGACCGACTCGCGCGCACCCGGGCATCGCTCAATTCGGGCGCCGCCGGCCGGGCCGCGAACCTGCGACCGGCACGCGCGGCCGAGCCCGATGAGGAGGCCCCGGCGCCCAAACGGCGCGGGCGGATCATCGGGCGCGCGCTCGGCGCCCTGCTCATCCTGCTCATCCTGGCCGGAGGCCTCGCCGCCGGCTACTCGTGGACGCGCACCCAGTTCTATATCGCCGAGGACGAGGGCGTCGTCACCGTCTTCCAAGGGATCCCCCAAAAGCTCGGGCCGATCTCGCTGTCCGACGTTCACCACCGCACCGACATCGACGTCGACGCGCTGCCCGATTACGCCAAATCGCGCCTCACCACGCCGACGACGCGCTCCTCGCTGGAGGAGGCCGATGCCGTCGTCGCGAACTTCCGTTCCCTCGCTAGGCCCTCGCTCGCCGAGGAATCCACCCCCGACGCCACTGAGTCGCCCACCCCCAGCGAGTCGCCCACACCGAGTGATTCCCCGTCGCCAAGCGAGTCGCCCTAATGGCTACCGTCGCGATGCGTCCGGCCCGCTCCGGCCGGCTGACCGAGCTCCTGCTGCTGCTCCCGGCACTCGCGCTCGGGCTGTACGCCTACGTCCAGGTCGGGCTCGCCGTCGACGGCGCCGTGCCCGCGCGGCTGACGACGTATGCCGCGGGATTTAGCGTCCTCGCGATCATCACGCACCTCGTCGTGCGGTGGCGGGCGCCCTATGCCGATCCGGTCATCCTGCCCATCGCCGTCGCGCTCAACGGGATCGGGCTCGCGATGATCGCCCGGCTCGACATCGCCTACAAGGCGAAGGACCCGAACGCGCACGCCTTTGCCTCGGGCCAGCTGCAATGGACGATCCTCGGGATCGCGCTCGGCCTCGCCGTCATCCTGCTGCTGCGCGATCACCGCACGCTGCGGCGCTTTACCTACCTCTCGCTCATCGGCGGCCTCATCATGCTGCTGCTGCCGCTCGTGCCGGGCCTCGGCAAGACGATCAACGGCTCGCGCATCTGGATCGGCGTTTCCAGTTTCTCCTTCCAGCCCGGCGAGATCGCCAAAATCCTGCTCGCGATCTTCTTCGCCGGCTACCTCGCGACCCAGCGCGATAACCTCGCGCTCGCCGGCCCGAAGATCCTCGGGCTGCAACTGCCGCGGATCCGCGATTTCGGCCCGATCCTCATCGCGTGGGGCGTCGCAATCGCAGTGCTCGTCTTCGAAAAAGACCTCGGCTCCTCGCTGCTGTTCTTCGGGCTATTCGTCGCGATGCTCTACGTCGCGACCGAGCGCGTCTCCTGGATCATCATCGGGCTCGGCATGTTCCTCGCCGGCGTCATCCTCGCCGGCAACCTCTTCAGCCACGTCTACGCCCGCTACGAAATCTGGCGCGACCCGCTATCCACCGAGCTGTACAACCGCAGCCCGGGCGGCTCCTTCCAGCTCGTCCAGGGCCTATTCGGCATGGCGCAGGGCGGCCTTATGGGCACCGGCTGGGGCTATGGCCACCCCGAACTCGTCTACGCCGCGCACTCCGATTCCATTACGGCCTCCCTCGGCGAGGAACTGGGGCTGACCGGCCTCATCGCGATCCTGCTGCTCTACCTCATTCTCGCGCTGCGCGCGATCCGCATCGGGCTCAACATCCGCGACGCATTCGGCAAGCTGCTGTGCGGTGGCCTCGGCTTCATCCTCGCCTTCCAAGTCTTCGTCGTCGTCGGGGGCATCACGCGCGTCATCCCGCTGACGGGCCTGACCTTGCCGTTCCTCGCGCAGGGCGGTTCCTCGCTCATCGCGAACTGGATGATCATCGGGCTGCTACTGCGGATGTCGAACGGCGCGCGCCAGCCCGGCATGAGCTCGCCGACCCCGCAGATCGTCGACGGCCCGCTGCCGCCCACTATCGGCGACCTGTCCGATGACCAGCAGCGCACCGAGGAGGTGCGGCTGCGATGAACACCCCCCTGCGCCGCCTGTCGATCGTCATGATGGGGATGTTCGCCGCGCTACTCATCTCCACCACCGCGATCCAGTTCTTCCAGGCCCCCGCCCTGAACGCCGACGCCCGCAACGTTCGCGAAATCTACCGCGAGTACGGTCGCGACCGCGGCCCGATCATCGTCGGCGGCGAGGCGATCGCCACCTCCGTACCCGCCGACGACGTCTACCGCTTCCAGCGCACCTACGCCGACGGCCCGCTGTATGCGCACGCCACCGGCTACTTCGCGACGGCCTTCAACTCGGCGACGGGGATCGAGCGCGCCGAGTCGCAGGTGCTGAACGGCACCGCCGATTCGCTCCTCATCTCGCGCATGCAGGACCTCATCACCGGCAAGCAGCCCAAGGGCGGCTCCGTCGAACTCACGCTCGACCCGGCCGCGCAGAAGGCCGCCGCGGAGGCGCTCGGCAACCAGAGCGGCGCCGTCGTCGCGCTGCGGCCCGCAACCGGCGAGATCCTCGCGATGGTCTCCACCCCGAGCTTCGATCCGAACGCGCTCGCCACCCACGCGACGAAGGACGCCCGCGCAGCCTGGGAGACGCTGTCAAAGGATCCGGCCAAGCCGCTAACGAACCGCGCGCTCGGACCCGACACCTTCGCGCCCGGCTCCGTCTTCAAGGTCATCACCGCCGCGGCCTACCTGGAGGAACACGGCGGCAACGCCGCCCAGGAGGTCCCGACGCAGGCGACGCTCCAACTGCCCGGCTCCTCCCACATCCTGCATAACCCCGGGCGCGGCTCGTGCGGCAGCGGCGACGTCGGCCCGCTCAGCTACGCCTTCGCGCACTCCTGCAACACGACGTTCGCCCAGCTCGCGATGGACGTCGGCACCGAAGCGCTGACGGCCCAGGCCGAGGCCTTCGGCTTCACCGACTCGCTCGAGGTCCCCATGCGCGCCGCCCCCGGCACGCTCGGCACCGTCGGCGATAGCGCGCAGCTCGCCCTGTCCGGCATCGGCCAGTTCGAGGTCCGCGCAACGCCGCTGCACATGGCGATGGTCGCCTCCGCCGTCGCCAACAACGGCAGCCTCATGCGTCCCTACCTCGTCAAAACCATCCGCGACGCTGACCTCTCCGCCATCTCCGAGACGAGCCCCAGCCAGTACTCCCAGCCCATCTCGGCGCAGACGGCCGCGACGCTGAAGGACCTCATGCGCTCGGTCGTCACCGACGGCACGGGCGGGCCCGCCGCCATCTCCGGCGTCCAGGTCGCGGCCAAGACGGGCACCGCGCAAACCGGCAACGAGTCCCACCAGCACGCGTGGATCGTGGGCTTCGCCCCCGCCGACGATCCGCAGGTCGCCGTCGCCGTCTTCGTCCAAAATGGCGGCGACGCGGGCTCCGCGGCCGACGGCGGCCGCACCGCCGGCCCCATCGCCAAGCGCGTCATGGAGGCGGTGATCGCCAAGTGATCGCCTCCCGCACGCTCATCCACCCCGGCCGCATCCTCGCCGGGCGTTTCCGGCTCGACTCCCCGATCGCCAGCGGCGGCATGGGCGAGGTCTGGCGCGGCATCGACCTCGACGAGCCCGACCGCGAGCGCCGCACCGTCGCGATCAAGATCCTGCGGCCGGACCTGCGCTGCGAGACGGTGTTCCTGCGCCGCCTCGCCGCCGAAGCCACCCACCTGGCCGCCCTCGATCACCCATCGATCGCGCGCTTCGTCGCGCACGGCCACAGCGGCAACGTCGACTACCTCGCGATGCAGTTCGTGCCCGGCGTGCCGCTGCACACCCTGAGTGAGGCGGGCCTCGTGAGCTTCCCCGACGCCGCGCGCATCCTCGGCAAGGTCGCCGACGCCCTGGCCCACGCCCATGATCGCGGCGTCGTGCACCGGGACGTCAAGCCCGCGAACATCCTCGTCGACGCACCCAGCGGGGGCGTGTGGGTGACGGATTTCGGCATCTCCTTTGGCTCCGGCTCCTCCGATCTGACCAAGGTCGGGCGCGTCATGGGCACGGCGGAATACCTCGCGCCCGAGCGCGTCAAGGGCGCCGCCTCCTCGCCCGCGACGGACCTGTACGCCCTCGGCGTCACGGCCTTTGAGGTCGTAGCCGGCTACCGGCCCTATGACGGCCCCAACCCGCTCGCCATCGCGATGAAGCACGTCTCCGATCCGATCCCGCGCCTGCCGGCTCGCGTGCCGCCCGCCCTCGCGCGCGTCATCACTCGGTTACTTGCCAAAGATCCGGCCGCCCGGCCCGCGAGCGCCGCGGCCCTCGCCGCCGAGTTTTTCGCCCTTGATACTGTTGCACATCCAACCCCACCTGAGCCGCCGGCCCCGCCGGCGCCAGCGGCCCTATAGGAGGACACGTGGTAGATCGAGCCCCGCAGATGCTGGCGGGCCGTTACGAGATCGGTGAGTTGATCGGCCGTGGCGGCATGGCCGAAGTTCACATCGGGTACGACACGCGCCTGTCGCGGCGCGTGGCGATCAAGCTGCTGCGCGAAGACCTCGCCCGCGATCCCGTCTTCCTCGCCCGCTTCCGCCGCGAGGCCCAATCCTCCGCGGCCCTGAATAACGCCGCCATCGTCGCGGTCTATGACACCGGCGAGGAAGAGGTCATCTCCCCGCGCTCGGGAGAGAAGGTCGCGCTGCCCTACATCATCATGGAGTACGTCGAGGGCCACACGGTGCGCGACCTGCTCAAGGACGGCACCGCGGTACCGATCAACGAGGCCGTCGAGATCGTCGACGGCGTCCTCATCGCCCTCGAATACGCCCACCGCGCCGGCATCGTCCACCGCGATATCAAGCCCGGCAACATCATGCTTACGCCGCAGGGCGAGGTGAAGGTGATGGACTTCGGCATCGCGCGCGCGATGGCGGACTCGCAGGCGACGATGACGCAGGCCAATGCCGTCGTCGGCACCGCGCAGTACCTCAGCCCGGAGCAGGCCCGCGGCGAGGTCGTGGACGTCCGCTCCGATCTGTACTCCACCGGCTGTCTGCTCTTCGAGCTGCTGACCGGCCAACCCCCGTTCACCGGGGATAGCGCGGTCGCGATCGCCTACCAGCACGTGCGCGAGACCCCGCGCACCCCATCGTCGATCGCCTCGGATATCCCGGAGGCCCTCGATCGGGTCGTGCTGAAGTCGCTCGCCAAGGACCGCGATCAGCGTTACACGGACGCCGCCCAGATGCGCAAGGACCTCCTCGCCTCGGTGCGCGGCGGCACGGTCAGCGCGCCGTCCACCGCCGTGTGGGGCGTCGCCGGCGGCATCGCCCCCGGCGCTACCACCGCCATGGCGAGCCCGGTCCCGCCGCCCACGCAGACGATGCCGCGCGACCCGGGCACCTCCACCCAGCCCGCGATCGCCACCCAGCAGCGCAGCTCCAAGGGCTGGCTGTGGGGCCTCCTAGCGTTCCTCGTCGTCGTGCTGTCGGTCGCCGCCGCCTACCTCATCATGAACCGGGACACGGCGCCGCCCGAAACCCCCAAGGTCGAAGTCCCGGTCCTTACCGACATGAACCAAAACGGCGCCCGCGTCGCCCTCGAAGCGGTCGGGCTGTCTATGGTGATCGGCGACGACGTCCCGCACGATTCGATCGAAGCCGGCCTCTTCGTCTCCTCCGAGCCGCCCGCCGGCACCTCGGTCGATAAGGGCAGCGACGTCACCGTGCACTTCTCCTCCGGGCCGGGTGAGGTCGAAGTCCCCGACGTCACGGACCAAACCCAGGAGCGCGCCCGCGAAGCCCTCGAAGCCGCCGGGCTGAAGGTTTCCAACGTCTCGACGGAGGACGCCCCCGGCAAGCAAAAGGACGTCGTCCTCAGCACCGATCCGAAGGCCGGCTCGAAGGTTCCCAAGGACTCGAGCGTCACGATCGTGGTCGCCTCCGGCTTCGTGAACGTCCCGGACCTGAAGAACAAGACGCTCGAGGAAGCGACGAAGATCCTGCAAGAGGACCTCAAGCTGACGCTGCGCATCACGGAACAGGAAACGGGCGACGTTGACCCGGGCCTCGTCATGAGCCAATCGGACTCCGGCAAGGTGGAGGTCGGCTCGACGATCGAGCTCGTCATCTCCAAGGAAGCGCCCGCCATCATCATCCCGACGGAGACACCTTCGCCGACGGACGGCATCACGCCTAACCCGACGGGCACCCCGAGCGAAGGCAACGAACTGCCCTCCCCGCCCAAGGACGACAACAACTAGCGCCGAGCAAGCCGCCGGCCGGCGGCCTAACCCACACATAACCGCCCCCATCCCGGCGCAAACCGGACATGGGGGCGGTTATGGAGACTTAGGTAGGTAGCCCCCAGCCCTAACTCTCCCTAGCGTCCCCGTTTCCTGCACCAACGCAGGACGGCACGGATGCGAGCCAGTTGGCAAGGAGCGTCGCCCCGCCCTCGGTGAGGACGGACTCGGGGTGGAACTGCACGCCCACGAACGGCAGCTCGCGGTGTTCGATCGCCATGATCGTGCCGGACGGCGTCGTCCCAGTCACGCGCAGCTCGCCGGGCACGGAGTCCGCGGCGATCGCGAGCGAGTGGTAGCGCGCCACCGGCAGCGGGCTGGCAAGCCCCGCGAAGATGCCGGAACCATCGTGCTCAACAACGTCGGCCTTGCCGTGCATGAGTTCGGGCGCGTGGGTGACGCGCGCCCCGAAGACGGCGCCCAGCGCCTGATGGCCCAGGCACACCCCGAGCATCGGAACCGCATAGCGCGCGCACTGCCGGATTGCCGCCATGGAGACGCCAGCGTCTTCGGGTGTGCCGGGCCCCGGGGAGACGACCACGGCGTCCACGTCGCGCGGGTCGGTGGGCGCGCGATCGGCTCGCACGACCTGAACGTCAGCGCCAAGCTCACGCAGGTAGGACACGATCGTATAAACGAAGGAATCGAAGTTGTCGATCATTCGGACGCGCACTGGGTTCACGTCCACATCGTAATGGGAGCGGCTACTCGATATCGACGGCGTCCTGCTGGAAGGGCATATACGGCTCGATCACGGGAAAGACGAACTCGAACAGGACGTAGATGACGGCCGCGAGCAGCAGCAGCGCCAGGATGGCCCGCAGCCAGGTGGGGCCGGGCAGGATTCGCCAGATTGCGCCGTACATTACTGCGCCTCCAAGATTGCCTCGGGCATGCCCGCATCGCGCGGGATCCAGTAGTCGAGCGTCGTGTAGACGATGTAGCGCTCGCGGGTGGACATGAGCGGGTGGCACGTCGTGAGGGTCAGCATCGCCTCCGTGGCCTCCACGCCCGGCTGATGCGGCACGGGGTAGAGCACTTCGCCCGCATCGGGCAGGACGATCTCGTGGCTCTTGACCTTAAAAACCATCCACGCCTTATCCGTCTCGACGATGACCTCGTCGCCGTCTTGCAGCGTATCGATGTGCTGGAAGACGGAGCCGCGCGTCATCCGGTGCGCGGCGAGGCCCGCGTTGCCGATCTCGCCGATCGCCGACGTTTGCGGATAGTGACCGATGAGCCCGTGGTTGAGCACCTCGGAGTAGCTCAGCCCCTCCGCGATGCCGACTTTGTAGTCCGAGCCCCACCGCGGCACGTACAGCGTCGCAAAGCCCTGGTTTTTGCCGACGGGCTCGGCGGCGGGCGGCAGGTCGGTGCGGCGTTGTTCGGGCTCGACGGTCTTTTCGACGCGCGGCTGGAACTTTTCTTCGATGACGGCGACGGCCTGCTCATTGTTCGCCGATGCCTCAAAGTTGGTGTACCACATCTGCCACAGCAGGAAGAGGCCGATAAACGCGCCGGCGGTAAACAGCAGTTCGCCGATCACGAGGGTGATGATGTCGCCGGCGCTGCGCCGCCGCTTGGCGGTGCGACGTGCCCGCCGCGTCGGGGGCAGCGGGGGCGAGGTGTCGTGCGTCATCCAGTGCCTTCCAGGATCTTGGCGTAGTTCAGCTCGATTGTGCCTTCATAGGCGGGCATTGTCACGGACGCCTTGTCGGTCACGGATAGTCCGAGCCCGGCAGCGGCGACGTATTGCCGGTAAATGTGCACCTGCGGGGAGTCGTCCAGCGCTGCCTTCAGCCGCGCGGGATCGCCGATCGCCGTGATGACGTAGGGCGGGGAGAACCGTTGATCGTGCACGAGCAGCACGTTGCCGACGCAGCGCACACCGGAGGTCGCCGCGAGCCGCTGCCCCTGCACGGTCATCGCCTCCGCGCCCCCGGACCACAGCGCATTCATGACGGCCTCGACGTCCTGCTGGTGGACGACGAGCTGGTTCGGATCCCACTCGCCGGATTCGGCGATCGTCTTCGGCGCATCCCACAACTGAACCTCGAGCGCCGCGCCGGTCATCTCCTTGTCGAGGTAGCCGAAGATATTGGGCGTTTCCTCCGCGGGCGTCTCGGTCTCGCCCGCCTGCAGGATCGCTTGATCGACGCGCTCGCGCAGCGCGGAGACGGCCTTTTCCCGGCTCTCAAGCTTTTGCGTTTCGACCTGGACGAGCTCGACGAGGTTTTGCGGCGTGCGGTATTCGCGATCCTCAAAAAGTTGCGCGTTTGCGGCGAACAGCAGCCCGGCACCGACGGCGACGAGCCCCACGGACAGCGAGGAGCCCTGGGGATGCCACCACGGGTACGTGCGCTTTGTCACGCGCAACATTTCCTTTCGGCCAATTTAGGTCACGTTCTTGCTCCAGACTAAGCTAAGAGAAGTTGTCCTGCCTATCCCCGTGGAGGATGTCGTGCCGAAGTCACGCAATCGTAAGAAGCCTGGAGTAACCCCGTCCGCTACCCCGCGCAAGACCGGCGCGATCGAGTCCCCCAGTTGGTGGGCGCCGGTGATGGTGGGCCTCATGATTTTGGGCCTGGCCTGGATCGTCGTGACGTACCTGATGGGCGGGCGCTGGCCGCTTCCGATCGGCAACTGGAACCTCGCCGTCGGCATCGGCCTCATGATGTCCGGCTTCCTCATGACGATCAACTGGCGATAACGCGCGAACTGCCTACGCTGGTACGTAACAGCCCGAATCGTTGGTCCTGACAAGCTTAAAGGAGCGGCTATGCCGAACGTACCTGACATCACCCTGCGCGATGGCGCAACCATTCCCCAGCTGGGCTTCGGCGTCTGGCAGGTCGAGGACGACGTCGCCGAAACGGCCGTAGCCCAGGCCCTTTCCGACGGCTACCGCCTGATCGATACCGCCCGCATCTACGGCAACGAGGAGGGCGTCGGCCGCGCGATTGCCGCGAGCGATGTCGCCCGCGAGGATGTCTACCTCACGACGAAGCTGTGGAACAAGGACCAGGGGCGCGATAAGGCGCTGCGGGCCTTTGACGCCTCGCTTGAGCGCCTCGGCACCGATTACGTCGATCTCTACCTCATCCACTGGCCGTGCCCGAAGGATGACCTGTACGTCGAGACCTGGAAGGCGCTCATCGAGATCCGCGCTTCCGGCCGCGCCAAGTCGATTGGCGTCTCGAACTTCCTGCCGCATCACCTGCAGCGCATCATCGACGAAACCGGCGAGATCCCGGTCCTGAACCAGATCGAGCTGCACCCCTATCACCAGCGCGCGGACCTGCGCGAGCTGCACCACCAGTACGACATCGCCACCGAGGCGTGGTCCCCGCTGTCCTCCGGCCACGGTCTACTCGACGACGAGGTCGTCGCAGCGGTCGCTCAGGAAGCTGGCGTCACGCCTGCCCAGGCCGTGCTCGCCTGGCACCTCGCGATCGGCAACGTCGTCATCCCGAAGTCCGTGACGCCGGAGCGCATCACCGAGAACCTTGCCGCCGTCGACGTCGAGCTCACGCCGGACCAGATCGCCGCGATCAGCGGCCTAGAGCGCGGCGCCGCCACCGGCGCCAACCCGGACGAGGTCTACATTGATCTGTGGGGCTAAGCGCTCCCAGTAACAACGAAAACTCCCGCACCCCGCTTTCGCGGCAGGGTGCGGGAGTTTTCCACATGGTTATCCCCAATTGGGGATAATTACACGAGTGTAAGACCGACCGATGAGTACTTCACGATGACGGCCACGACGAGCGCGACGAAGACGACGGCGCTCGTGGCCCAGGCGCCCCAGTGCCACTTGCGCTGGGCGCTCGTAATGAAGCCGTAGGCCAGGATTGCCCCGGTGATGAGGCCGCCCAGGTGGGCCTGCCAGGAGATCCCGGCGACGAAGAACCCGTAGGCGAGGTTGATCGCGATGAGGATCGTGATCGCCCGCATGTCCGCCTTGGCCTTCTTGTTCAGCACGAACAGCGCACCGAACATACCGAAGATCGCGCCGGATGCGCCCACGGCCCCGGTGTACCAGTCCATGCTCGTGGTTGAGGCCAGCAGCAGCACAAAGACGGAGCCGCCGAACGCGCTCAGCAGATAGAGCAGGATGTAGCGCACCTTGCCGAGCACCGGCTCGAGCCCCTGGCCGATCATCCACAGCGCCAGCATGTTGAGCGCGAGATGCCACAGCCCGCCGTGCACGAATGCGCTCGTGATGAAGCGCCACGGCTCGTCCGGTCCGAGTGCCGGCACGAACATCAGCGCGCGCGGCAGGGCTGAGAAGATCCACGCGAGCACCTGCATGCCGACGCACAGGTAGATCAGCCACATCGTCACCGTGGTGGTGCCGGTAAAGCGGCCGACCTTGGCGCCGCCGATCGTGCGCGCGACGGGTGCGCGCTTGGAAAACTCCCGCGCGCAATCCACACACCGCACGCCGACGGGCGCCTGCACCTGGCATTTCGCGCAGGTCGGGCGTCCGCAGCGCTGGCAGGACACGTACGTCACCTGGTCCGGATGGCGCGGACACGTCGGCTGGTTCTCGGGCGAGTGCTCCCCGTAGGAGGCAGTCATAAGAGAGGTTCTTACTCCTGGTCGATGGTGATGGAGGAAATGACGACGTCACGGACGGGCCGCGACTGGTTCGTCTTGACCGCCGAGATCTTGTCGACGACCTCGCGCGAGGCCTCGTCGGTAACCTTGCCGAAGATCGTGTGCTTGCCCTGCAGCCACGGGGTGGGCACGGTCGTGATGAAGAACTGCGAGCCGTTGGTGCCACGGCCGCCGCGCTTGCCGGCGTTAGCCATGGCGAGCAGGTAGGTGTCGTTGAAGGTCAGCTCGGGGTGGATCTCGTCATCGAACATGTAGCCGGGCCCGCCGGTGCCGGTGCCCAGCGGGTCACCGCCCTGGATCATGAAGTCCGGGATGACGCGGTGGAAGATGACATCTTCGTACAGCGGGCGGTTGGTCGGCTCGCCGGTTTCCGGATCGGTCCACTCCTGCTCGCCCGTGGCGAGACCAACGAAGTTCTTGACCGTGACCGGTGCGTGGTTTTCAAGCAGCTCGACGTTGATGTCGCCTTCTGAGGTATGGATTGTCGCTCTCATGAGCTTTAGTGTTCCACGTTCGGGGCGGCTCTGCCCAGACGGCGGCCCACAGTGGGCCACCAGTGAACACCGCGGCGCACAAGCCGCGTTCCGTCAGGGCCTGCCGCCAGGACATTAGGAAGGGTTGATCCCGCTTTCCGCCAGTTCTACCAAACAAACAACCAATCCACGAAAGGTCCACGTGGGACGAATCGACGGGACAAGAAGGATGCAGAAAATGGGACCAACCCTCACCTGGGATTCTATCCCGGTAAACGGCCTTCCGGATCGGCGCGAGCCCCTGGCTGCCACCCCTTCGTCATATAGTGAAACCTCAATGGCCGTAAGATGACCAAATACGTCGAAGTCCGCACTGCGACGAACTGCGCGTGCGCGGCAAACAGGGCAAGATAGATACCAGCAGCCACGCATCACAGGCGTGGTGGGAATCAACAAGAATGAGGAGTCCCCATGGCGATCAGCTGCAAGAAGAAGAAGATCGAGAAGAAATCGGCTCTCGCCGCCAAGAGTGCGCGCTCTGCTGCCAAGGATGCGGGATCCCTGGTGTCGGAAGGCGCGAGCGACCTGACGAAGCGTGCCGCCGAGTTCTTTGGCCAGGCTCAGGATTGGGCCGAGCCGCGCGTCAAGGATGCCCTGGATTCAGGCAAGGATGCCTACGCCAAGGCCCGCAAGGAGACGGTGAAGTTCGCGGCTCCGAAGATTGAGCACGCCACGGAGGCCGTCCGCCCGCGCGTGGATCACGCTTACGAGGCCATCAGCGAGGACTACCTGCCGCGCATCCAGAAGGCCATGCACGACGCCGCGAAGGCCGCGCAGTCCGGCAAGACGCTGGACAAGAAGGCCAAGAAGGCTGGCAAGGCTGCCCGCAAGGCACTGACGACGAAGACCAAGAAGAACACCGCCGCCAAGACCTTCGGCTGGATCATCGTCGGATCCGTCGCTGCCGGCGCCGGCTACCTGCTGTGGCGTCGCACCCAGCCGATCGAGGATCCCTGGGCCGAGGAGTACTGGAACGAGGCCGAGGCCACCTCGGCACGAGCCGTGCCCCAGCACAAGGAGTCCCCGCTCGTGGAAAAGGCGAAGGAAGCCGCCGAGAACGTCAAGGAAGGCGCGAAGAAGGCTGCCGACGCGGTGGCGACCAAGGCCGAAGACCTGAAGGACAAGGCCGAGGACCTCAAGGACAAGGTCACCGGTACGGGCGAGGCCGCTGGCGCGACAGGCGTTGGCGCTCAGGGCAACGTCAAGGTCGATAAGGACGTCGCGAAGGATCTGAAGGACGCCGAGCCCGCGGGCTCGGTTTCCGCGACCCCGGCCGATGAGAAGATCGGCGAGGTTCGCAAGGATCTGAAGGACGCATCCAAGGACATCAAGGAGGCCGCCGACAAGGCTAAGGCCTCTGCCGACAAGAAGATCGACGATCTGAAGAAGTAACTCGATCAACAAGACGCAGGCGGCGGGACCAGATGGTCCCGCCGCTTCGTCGTTGCCTGGGCTAGTCGTCGACGTCGAGGCGCAGCAGCCGGTCGTCATCCGGGCCCGGATCGCCCCGACCGTCGGTGTTGTTCGTCAGCACCCAGATCTCCCCCGTGGGGCTCACCGCGACGTCGCGAAACCGCGTGTTCTCCTCGGCGAGGTAGAGCTGCTGCTTGCCCGGATCGGTGAGGTTCACGCGCCGGATCGACCGGCCGCGCAGGTTGGCGATGAAGACATCCTCGCCGCGGATCGCAATTCCGCTGGGACTCGCCTCGCTCGTCGCCCACTGGGCGACGGGATCGAGGAAGGCGCCGCCCGAATCGCCCTCGGCTTCGGGCCAGCCGTAGTTTCCGCCGGGCTCGATGCGGTTAAGTTCGTCGAACGTTGATGCGCCGAACTCCGAGGCGTACATCGTGCCGTCGGCCGTCCACGCCAGGCCCTGAACGTTGCGGTGGCCGTAGCTGTAGACGAACGAGCCGTCGAAGGGATTATCGGCCGGGCGGCTGCCATCGGGGTTGAGGCGCAGGATCTTGCCGGCAAGCGAGTCGAGATCCTGGGAGAGCTCGCGTTGGCCTGCGTCGCCGGTGCCGACGTGAAGCTTGCCGTCGGGGCCGAAGGCGATACGGCCGCCGTTATGGTTGCCCGCGGCGGGGATGCCCTCAAGGATCGTCTCCGGTTCGCTGAGGCGGAGCTGGCCACCGTCGTCCGTCAGGCCATAGCGTTGGACGCGGTTGCTGTCCTCGGCGTTTTCGGCGCTCACGGTCTGCGAGGCGCTCGGGGAGGCGGCGGGCGGGACGGGAGAGCTACAGCTCGCAACAGCGAGAGCCGCGATGAGAGCTAGCGTGCTGGCCCGGCGTTTTGGCGTCATGTTCTTCCCTCGGTTGACCCATTCCCGCCGGCTTCGGCCTTGCGGCGGATCGCGCGCGACGGCGGGAGCGAGCATGGCGCCATTGTCGCACTGATCGCGCGATCGGGGGCGGGCCGTGGTGGGATGGAGCCATGAACGAACCGAGCGTGCTCGCCATCATTCTCGCCGGCGGCAAGGGCTCGCGCCTTGGCGCACTTACCGACACGCGCGTCAAACCCGCGCTCCCGATGGGCGGCAGCTACCGGCTGATCGACGTCTCGCTCTCCAACCTCGTGCACAGCCGAATCCGCGATATTTGGCTCATCGAGCAATACCTGCCGCATTCGCTCAACGAGCATCTCTCGCACGGTCGCCCGTGGGATTTGGACCGCAATTACGGCGGTCTCATCCTCTCGCCACCGTTCGAGGGCGGACACGGCGAGGGGTTTGCGACGGGCAATTCCGATGCGCTTTACCGCCACCGCGAGCGCCTGGCCGAAGCCAGCGCCGAGCTCGTCCTCGTGCTGTCCGCTGACCAGCTCTACACGCTCGACTTCCGCGACGTCATCGCCACGCACCTCGCAGCGGACGCCGAGCTCACTATGGTGACGACGCGCGTCGCCGACGATTGCTCGCGCTATGGGGTCGTGACCGCCGATGAGGGCGGCCGCGTCACGGCCTTCGACTACAAACCCGCGGAGCCCGCGGGCAACCTCATTGCCGCCGAGATCTTCTGCTATTCGCGCACCGCCCTCGTCGACGCCCTCGATGAGCTGTTCGCCGCGCGCGGCGAACTCGGCGATTACGGCGAAGACCTTGTGCCGCATTTCGTGTCCCGCGGCAGGGCCGTCGAACACCGCATGAGCGGGTACTGGATGGACATGGGCACGCTGCAGTCCTACTGGACGGCACACCTGCAGCTCATCGACGGCGACGGCGCCATCCTCGACGCTCCCCAGTGGTCGATCTATACCGCGGCGCCGCAATTCATGCCCGCGCGCGTGGACGGCGACGTCTCGGCTTCGCTTATCGCCGCGGGCGCGTGCGTTTCTGGCACCGTCGAGCACAGCGTCATCGGCCCGGGCGCGAGCATCGAAGCCGGGGCGATCGTGCGCGATAGCGTCGTCCTCAACGGCGCCACGATCCGCGCGGGCGTCGAGCTCACCAACTGCATCGTCGACCTCGACGCGCACGTCACCGGCGGCGGGCCGCGCGGCAGCGAGGGCGTCGTCACGCTCATCGGCGCCGATGGTCTCATCGCCGAGCGCCAGCCCTTCGATACCGGCGCCGCACTCCCCCGCGGGTTCGGCGGCGCGTAGGATCCTCGGCATGCCCCGGCTGTTTCTTGGCCAGCGGCTCTTCGACGCCGCCATGGCGCCGCTCACGCTGCTGCGACGCGAGGCCCTGTTCGCGAGCCTGCTCGATACCTCGGGGGTGCGCGCCGGCGAACACGTCATCGATGCGGGCAGCGGCACCGGCTGGCTGACGCGCCGGATCGCGGCGCGTGTTGGCGAACGCGGCAGCGTCCTCGGGGTCGAGCCCAACAAGCGCTCGGTCGAGTTCTCCCAGCGGCGGCGCGACAGTAGCATCGAGCGCTACGTGCAGGGCGACATTCGAGCTCTTCCGGCCCCGACCGACGCGGCCGATCGCGTCATCTCCTCGCTCGTCGTTCACCACGTCGAGCCGGATGAACACGCGGCCACGTTCGCGGAGCTCGCGCGCGTGCTGCGTGGCGGCGGGACGCTCTTCGTCATCGAGATCGCGCGGCCGACGACGCGCTGTGCGCGCCTGGCCTTCGGGTGGCACGGCTGTGTGCGCGCCGCCCTGCCCGAGCCTCGGTTGCGCGAGCTCTCCCGCGAGGCCGGATTCATCGATGTCGCTACGGGGACGACGGCCCCCTGGGTGCGCTGGCTGCGGGCCACAAAGCCCTAGCGCCTCGACGTTAGTGCCGCAGGTAGACGACCTGCCAGCCGCGCAGCTGCCCCGCGGTGACGTCCTCGCTCGTGAGGACGACCTCGGCTCCGGCTGGCCACCACTGCTCGGGTATGTCGACGTCCTCACGCGAGAAGTTCGCGAGTGCGGTCAACTGCTCCCCCTCGAAGGTGCGTCGAACCGCCCACACCGTGGGCCGCTCGGCGTCGATGAGCGCGGGTGAGAGCAGCTCGAAGTCGCCCGCCACGAGGACGGGCAGCTCCCTGCGCAGTGCGATGAGCTCGCGGTAGAACTCGAAGACCGAGCCCGCCACGCCCACCTGCGCCGCCGCGTTGATCTCGCGCGCCGCGGGATTGAGCGCAAGCCACGGCTCACCGGTCGTGAACCCCGCGCCGGGCTCGTCGCTCCACTGCATGGGCGTGCGCGCGTTATCGCGATTCACGCGCGCAATGCCGGGCAAGAGTTCGGCGAAACTGCGTCCCTCGGCGGCCCGCGCCGCCACGTAATTCAGCACCTCGAGGTCCCGAAACTCACTCAGCTTCGTCCACGGGACATTAATCATCCCGAGTTCCTGGCCCTGGTAGACGTAGGGCGTGCCGCGGTGCGCGTGCAGCATGCCCGCGAGCGCCTTCGCGGATTTCGCCCGCCACTCCTCCGCCTCATCGCCCCACCGGCTCACTGAGCGCGGCTGGTCGTGGTTTTCGAAGTACAGCGAATTCCAGCCGACCTCGCCCATGCCCTCCTGCCACGCGGCAAGATTGCCCGCGAGGTCCGCGAGCCGCATGTCGGGCCGCTCGACGGCGAACTTATCGCCGGGATTGTTATCGAGGCCGACGTGCTCGAACTGGAAGACCATGTCGACTTCCCGCCGCGCCGGATCCGAGCATTTCAGCGCATCATCCAGCCCAATTCCGGGCGTTTCCCCGACGGTTAAGAACGTGCGATCCGGGTAGGCGTCGAAGACCTCGCGGTGCATCTCGGCCAAAAACTCGTGGAACCGCGGCCCGTTCGCGCACGCCTCGAAGCAGGAGCCGCGCCCCGTCGGCCCGACGGGCCCATCCGGCAGCCCCTTAACCTTCGAGATGAGGTTGATGACATCCATCCGGAAACCGTCTACCCCGCGCTGAAGCCACCACCGCATCATCGCGTAGATCGCCTGCCGCACCTGCGGATTCTCCCAGTTCAAATCCGGCTGCTTGCGCGAGAACAAATGCAGGTAGTACTGCCCGCTGGCCTCATCAAATTGCCACGTCGGCCCGGAGAAAAACGACTCCCAGTTATTCGGCTCGCTGCCATCGGGCTTCGGATCCCGCCAGATGTACCAATCGCGCTTGGCCGACTCGCGCCCGCTCGCCGACTCGACGAACCACGGGTGTTCATCGGAGGTGTGATTGACGACGAGATCCATGACCAGCCGGATATCGCGCTCGTGCAGCGCCGCCACCAGCTCATCGAAGTCCGCAAGCGTCCCGAAGGTTGGATCTATCGCCTGATAGTCGGAGATGTCGTAGCCATTATCGTCCTGCGGCGAAGCGTAGATCGGCGAGAGCCACACGACCCCAACGCCGAGCTCCGCCAGGTGATCGACCCGCTCGATGATGCCGCGCAGATCGCCAATGCCATCCCCGTTCGAATCCGCGAAGGAGCGCGGATAGATCTGATAGACGACGCGATCGCGCCACCACTGGTCCAGCTGCGGTTTGGTGTTCACGGCTCTACCGTAGGCATAGTTTCGCGGAAATCCCACATCTGTAGTACGAGTGTCTCAAGTCGCTAGCCGAGCCTTCATTTCGGCTGAGTAGGAAGACGAATCCCTTCAAACTGTCACCCACTACGCAGTAAATTCATCGCTTTACGGTTGAGCCAGACCGTGCTAGCTTGTCTGTTGTCTGGCGTCTGAAATTCTCGCCGCCTAACATTAGGCGCTGCTGCAACGGCCATACTTCTCGCCCTGCAGGTTTCTGCCCAGGCCGCGGACGACTATGACGCCGATCCGTTGTGGACGGGCCAAAACCCCTTCTACACCGAACAGACCCTCGCCATGGGCGGCGACGGCCTCTCCCCCAATTACCGGATCCCCGCCCTGACGGTCACCAACGAGGGCACCGTCCTCGCCTCTTACGACGGCCGTCCCACGGGCATCGACGCTCCGGGCCCCAACTCGATCCTGCAACGCGCCTCCAGCGATAACGGCGCCACCTGGGACGAGCAGACCGTCGTGAACGCCGGCAAGGCCAGCCACCCGAAGGAAGGCTATTCCGATTCGAGCTACCTCGTCGATCGCGAAACGGGCACGATCTTCAACTTCCACGTCAAGTCCTACGATCAGGGCTTCTTCGGCTCGAAGCCCGGCGTCGATCCGAGCGACCGCAACGTCCTGCACGCCGTCGTCGCCGAGTCCCATGACGACGACGCGACGGGGACGACGCGCAACATCACCGCCGACATCACGCCCGACCTCTCGGTCAAAGCGCGCTTCGCCTCCTCCGGCCAGGGCATCCAGCTAAAGTACGGCAAGTACGCCGGTCGCCTCATCCAGCAGTACGCGATCCTGCCCGCCCAGGGCAGCCCGCTCGCCGTCTCGATCTACTCCGACGATCACGGCAAGACCTGGCAGGCCGGCGAGCCCTTTGGCCCCGCGATGGACGAGAACAAGACGGTCGAGCTCTCCGATGGCACGATCATGTTGAACTCGCGCGATTTCGACGCCCAGGGCTACCGCAAGGTCGCCTACTCCACCGACGGCGGCCACACCTACGGCCCCTGGACGCTGGATAAGAACCTCATCGATCCGCGCAACAACGCCTCCATCGTGCGGGCCTACCCGAACGCCGAGGAAGGCAGCGACAAGGCCAAGGTCCTGCTGTTCTCCAACGCCGCATCCAAGACCTCGCGCAGCAATGGCACGGTCCGCGTCTCCTGCGACGACGGCCAGACCTGGCCGGTGTCCAAGGTCTTTACCACGGGCGCAATGGCGTACTCGACGCTCGCGACCCTGCCCGACGGCACCATCGGCATGCTGTGGGAACCGGGGCATAACGGCATCGTCTTCTCCAAGTTCAACATGGCCTGGCTCGAGGGCGTCTGCGCCCCGATGACCGCCGACGAAACGACGATCGAGCGCGGCACCTCCGAAACGGTCGAGGTCACGCTGCAAAACCAGCTCGGCCCGGTCCTGAAGATCGGTTCGATCACCGCGGACGCCCTCGAGCGCTGGAGCGTCGACTTCGATGCCCCCAAGCGCGTGCAGCCGCACCGCTCCACGAGCTTCGACGTGAGCATCACCGTGCCCGCGAGCGCCACCGGCGGAACCTACGAAATCCCGCTCACGCTCACGACCAACAAGGGCCGCACCTCCCAGGGCATCCTGACGGTCATCGTGCCACGGAACGCCGACGAGGTCGATGGCCGGATTTCGGTCAAGGCGACGCACACGAACCCGAAGTCGGGCCCGTACGCGGTCGGCGACGTCCTGCGCTTCAACTTCGAGGTCACCAACCTCTCCAGCGCCACCACCACGGTCGTGCCGACGGGCAACCTGGAGAACCTCGACCCGAATAACGCGCGGCAGAACTGCCGCTACCGTCAGCTCGGCGGCAACGCGTCCTACACCTGCACCTTCCCCTTCCACGTGGTGACGCAGGCGGACCTCGACGCGGGTTCCTTCACCCCGAACACGAGCTGGGTCTCGACCTCCGGTAGCGACGTCACGACGGTGAATCTGTCCGAACCCACGGTGACGCTCAAGTAGCCTCGCCCCAACCGGCCGCCGCCCCAGTCTCCCGGGGCGGCGGCCCTACAACACCAGAGCCATGGCCGACCTCGTCACCAAGGCGACGCGTCAGGGGTGAGCCGGCTGGTCTAGCAGCGCCTTCAGCACCTCCGGGTCCTGCAGCTCCATCCACGCGATGACGTCCTGGTAGGTCGTGCAGTAGGTCGCCTCCTTGCCGCACGTGTCCGCCATAAAGGAGGCCACGGCCGGATTGAAGGCGTTGCCTGACCAGTTATTGAAATGGTTGCCGATGACGAGCGGTGCCCGGTTACCGCCGAACGCCTGCTCATACATGTAGTCATAGGTCTCGCGCGCGGCGCGCGTCATCTCCGCCGTCTTGGACTTATCGTCCTTGCCGCCGTTGACCTTGATCCAGAAGTTGTAATCCATCGCCATGACGGTCGGCGACTTATAACCCGGTTTGTCGAAGGCCGGAGAGTTCACGACGGGCATCTGGAACTCCCAGATCCCGTCGATCTTTTCCGGCCACGACAGCCCATTGGACAGCACCATCGACGTGTCATAGGTGAAGCCGACATCCTTCCACGCCGGGATCATCGCCTCGAGCTTTCCCTCCAGGCACGGCGTGCGACCACCCTTGATGTGCTCGACGGGCACCTTCAGCTCCGGAAACGAGTCGTCGTAGCCGTTGATCGCCTTGTGCTCGGTGAGGAACTTCTTGAACTGCCCGATCTCATTCTTCCAATCGGCGGTGGACCAGTCATTGCCCGAGGGGCCGGCCCCGGCACAGAAGTGGCCGTTATAGTGCGTGCCGATTTCATGGCCCGCGGCGTACGCCTCGTTCAGGTCAATGACGAGCGTCGCGATCCGCTGCGCATCGCCACCGAATCCCACCGACGACTTGCCGGCCTTGTGCCCCGGCCCCTGGTAGGCGGTCTTATGCTGGTCGTCGATGAAATACGTGCCCGTCACGAACCCGACGAAGCGGGCGTCGGTCTTTTTGGCGACGGCCATGAACTCTTGCCACTTGGCGTGTGAGCCCGCGCCATCGAATGACACGATGATGAACTGCGGCGCCTTCTCTCCCGGTTTCAGCTTCTCCATTGGGACGTTGCTTGCCTTGCGGCCCGGCGGATTGGGCGTCGCGGTGGACTGCTCCGACGTGGTCGGGCTCGGATCGGGCGATGCCGACTCGGTAGATGATGCGGAGGGCACCGGCGTCGTCTCCGCCGGCGAGCTATCGCTCGGCGCCGGATTGCTGGGTGTACAGGCTGCGATCGCCAGGGAGAGACAGGCACTGGCCGCTGCGGTGCGGGTCGATCGATTCATGGTGGAACTCCCTGTCGTCCATCGATTACTCGACCCTACTCCGCATTGAGGAGATGTCACGGCCTCTGCGGGGCGCGCGCATCAATCGAAAAATCCGACGCACACTCATCAAGCCCACGGTGGTGAGGCAGCGAAAACAACTGACGTGGCACCGCTTGAGACAATGACACCGTGGGGTACAACCAAGAGTGGCATGCGCAAGTGGCTCCTGTGGTGCAGCACGTCGAGCGAACGAAACCTGGCGATGTTCTAGGGCTCTACGTATTCGGCTCAGCTGTATCGAGTGGGTTTGCGACCGGACAGCGACATTGACTTACTCATGATCACTAGGCGTTCGCTGTCTCGCGCTGAACGGCGTGATGTAGTGAATCTTCTCCTTGCCTGCTCCGGATGGCGCGGTCATGCTGCGCGTTTCCCTGAAACCCAAGATCGGCGTCCGATTGAACTAACCAGCGTGGTGTGAGCGGAGACCGTGAATTGGGAGGATGTCCCGGTACGCGATTTTCAATATGGTGAGTGGCTGCGGCATCACTATGTCGAAGGCGAACTCCCGGTCCCATCGACTGATCCGGATGTCACCGTGCTGATAGCTACCGCGCAGCAAGCTAACCAAGTGTTGCTAGGTCCGCCTCTGACATCATTACTGCCCACAGTTCCGACTCAGGTCCTGCGTCGTGCTGTAGCCGATTGTGTCGAGGAGGTCGTGGCCGGGGTCGAAGGAGACGAGTGCAATGTTCTCCTTACTCTTGCGCGAATTCTGGTGACACTCGAAACCGGAAAGATCGTTCCGAAAGATGAGGCGGTGGGCCAGATCGGAGCGATGCTCTCGGATGCGGACCGTGCTGTGTTGGAGCGCGCTCGAGACCGCTACCTCGGAATTGATGGTGTTCGGTGGACTGTGGGAACTGAGGCCAGCACTGAGCCAGCGCATCGGCTCGCAAAGATGGCCTCGCGCTACGTTGTTGAATGACAGGGGCAATGACATGGACCAGGGGCCAAGCACGCCCTGCTCTCGAGACCAGCTCCAATGCGCCCATCATTCTCACGCAGACAAACCTGTGGCAATCTGCATCGCAAGGCAGCCCCGAAGCAGAAGAGTCCCTTACGGCAAGAGTGCCTTTATTCCGTTAGCAAGGATCTCTTGCGGACTGATGTGGTGCGTCGCGTGGAGTCGCGCGTACGTGGGGGCTTGCTCAGGGTCGATAGTGACTCGCTTTTCGTCGGGTGCCATGGGTGCGGTCAGGGAAGAACCGATCACCAGGTTGGACAATCGGTAGGCGGTTCCCAGCGGATCCGGCGCGCCCGCTTGTTCGAGCAGGACGCACATCCGCTCGGATAGGGCCAGGTAGGCGGGGCCCCTGGGTGCGCGCATGCCAATGACCAGACCGGCCCAGCGGTGGGTGGTGAGGTGCGCGAAGAAGGCTTGCATCAGGGAGGGCAGGTCGGCCTTGCGGATCGCCTCGGACATCAAGGGATCGTCTGCGAGCGCTGTGTCGAGAGCGAGGTCAAACAGATCGTCGACTGATTCCACGCGCGAGTAGAGGCTAGCTGGGGCGACACCGACCTGTTGCGCCACGGATCGCAGAGTGAGGGCCCTTAATCCGCCTTCGTCCAGCAGTCTCACGGACGCCCTCGCAACCTTCACGATGTCCACTGCACGGAGACGTTGCACAGGTTTGCAGTGTTCCCAGTAGCTCACCGCACCACCCTAACCGAACATGCTTCAGTTAGCTATCCAATCTATGTTAGGTTAAGAGGATGCTGGATGCCACCACCCTCCCAATCACCTTTAAGAACACTCGCCTACGTCCCCTGTCCGCGCTGGACGCGGAAGCATATGCAGCCGGCACCAAGGACGAGGCTGTGCGGCAGTTTGGTCACCTGCCCAAACCGGAATACAGCCCCGAGTCCGTGCGGCGGATGATCCAAGACGAGGTCGCAGCAGGTCTGTCATCGGGTAGGTTGGCAGTCCTCGCAGTTGCCGATGCAGAGACGGACCGGTTCGTAGGGTCCGTGGTGCTTTTCGGCGTCAGCTCCGAGGCTGCGGAGGTCGGGTTCTGGATTCATCCCGATGCACGGGGAGCAGGGCATGCTCGTCGAGCGTTGGAACTGGCATCGCGTTTTGCAGACAACAGTGGTCTTCGATTCCTGACTGCACGCACGCTCCCGGAGAACCGAGCCTCGCAGCGCTGCTTGACGGCCGCGGGGTTCTGTTTGGTTGAGCAACGCGTCGGGACTACGCCTGCAGGACACTCCGAGGAGTTGTTCCACTACCGACGCGACCTTGCGCCTACCGTTCAGTGGCCCTTGGCGACGGAGCGATTGCGCCTCCGTCTGCATAACGCAGACGATGCCGGATGGCTTCACGAGCTGTACTCGCAACCAGATGTTGCCCGTTACCTGCTGGACGAACCGTGGACCGCGGAAGTCGCCCGTGACAAGCTCGCCGAGCGCCTGGGCAAGACCGGCCTCGATGGTGAGAGTGGTTCGCTTGCGCTGGTCATCGAGCTTGAGGGCATCGCGATCGGGGATGTAGTTCTGTGGCTCACCAATGACAAGCACAACCAAGGCGAAATTGGGTGGGTCCTCGACCCGACACACGGTGGACGAGGTTTCGCCAGCGAGGCTGTGCAGGCAGTGCTCGCTCTCGGGTTCGACCACTACAAGCTTCACCGCATCACCGCACAGATGGATGCTCGCAATAGCGCCTCCGCAGCACTGGCCAGGCGCCTAGGAATGCGGCTCGAAGCACATCACGTTCAGGACTGTTTTAGTAAGGGCGAATGGACCGACACCCTCGTCTATGCGCGACTTGCTTCTGAGAACGCGCGCGGGTTACCGGCCAAAACGTGTTGCTTAAGATCGGAGTTTGCCGCGTTGTGGTGCGGGAAAGTCGGGGTGATTAGCTCGAAATGAGCTAATCCCGGCGGGTTGTTGACATCGGCCTGGTTGTGTGCGGGTCAACTTGACCGGTGCGAACCAAGTCCCCCAAAGCTCGTAAGTGTCAGATCTGTTTCCAGCCGATGCGTAAATACGGACGCAGCGCGGCCGGGGCTCAGCGATGGAGATGCAACTATTGCGGGGCCACGGTTTGCTTCCGTCGCGAGGATCAAACACAGCAAGCTACCTTCGCCGCGTTCATCGATTATGTGCTCGGTAA
>NZ_FNQV01000014.1 GCF_900107735.1 Bowdeniella nasicola
GAATATGCCAATCGTGAGTGATCATCAATGGCGTGATGCAGGAATGAATAGCCACGACCTTGCTTCTTGTTGTTTCTATTGCCGAGGGTTCTGCCGAGCATGCGATGCCCACCACCGTCAGGGATCCGACCGAGTTTCTTGATATCCACGTGCACGAGCTCGCCCGGACGAGTCATCTCGTAGCGCAATGGTTTGGGTTTGCGGATTGGTAAGCCTGTGGCCTGGTCGATGTGGTCAAGGCGTGGCATCCGGTATCGCTCGAGAACCCGGCCGACGGTCGAGCGCGGCCATCCTCGCCAGTGTAGGCGCGGCGCGATTTTCCGCAACGCACCGCCCGAGCCGGTAAGCTCAAGGCGTGCATCTCAAAACGCTGACGCTGCGCGGCTTTAAGTCGTTCGCGTCTGCGACGACCCTGAAATTCGAGCCGGGCATCACGTGCGTCGTCGGGCCGAACGGGTCCGGTAAATCCAACGTCGTCGACGCCCTCGCCTGGGTCATGGGCGAGCAGGGCGCCAAGGCGCTGCGCGGCGGGAATATGGCCGACGTCGTCTTCGCGGGAACGAGCTCGCGGCCGGCGCTCGGGCGCGCCGAAGTTTCGCTCACGATTGATAACACCGACGGGGCGCTGCCGATCGACTACTCCGAGGTGACGATCTCGCGCACGCTGTTTCGCTCCGGCGGCTCGGAGTATGCGATCAACGGCACGGCGTGCCGGCTGCTGGACATCCAAGAGCTGCTCTCCGATACCGGCATGGGGCGCCAGATGCACGTCATCGTGGGGCAGGGACAGCTCGACGCCGTGCTGCATGCCACGCCCGAGGAGCGGCGGGGCTTCATCGAGGAAGCCGCGGGCGTCCTCAAGCATCGCCGGCGCAAGGACCGCGCGCTGCGCAAATTGGAGACGATGGCCGCGAACCTCAACCGGCTGGAGGACCTCACCGCGGAGATTCGGCGGCAGCTCGGGCCGCTCGCGCGGCAGGCCGACGTGGCGCGGCGCGCGCAGGTGATCCAGGCGGACCTGCGCGATGCGAAATCGCGGCTATATGCCGACGATTACGCGCAGCTGAGCGCGCAACTGGCCAGCGAGTCCCAGGGCGAGCGGGAGCTGGGCGAGCAGCGGGCAGCGGCGCAGGCCGAGCTAGGGCGGTTGCGCGGGGTCCTCGCCGAGCTCGAGGCGGCGGCGCAGACGGCCGGGCCGCGGGTGCGCGCGGCGGCCGATACCGTCGTGGCGCTGACGACGCTGCGCGAACGGCTCGGATCGATCCAGAGCCTCGCGCGCGAACGGGCCCGCTTCCTTGACGCCCCCGCGCCGACGTTTTCCGGCCCGGACCCCGAAGAGCTCGAGGGCCAGGCGCGCTCGGCGCGGGCCGCCGAGGCCGAACTGCACGGCGAGCAGGAGGCGGCCGAGCAGGCGCTAGCCGGGGCGAGCGAGCGGCGCGGTGCGGCCGAGGAGGCCGAACGCACCGCCGAGCATCGGCTCGCTGCTGTGCACCTCGGGGTGGCGGATCGACGCGAGGGGCTGGCGCGGCTCGCCGGCCAGGTCGCGGCGCGCGAGTCACGCATCGAGGCGGCGCGCGCGGAGCGGGGCCGGCTGGCCGCCTCCCTCGTCGAAGCCGAAGAACGCGCCCGAGCCGCCGAGGCGGACTACAGCGAGCTGGAACGTGACATCGCCGCGAGTGTCGGCGTCGGCGAGGATCTGGAGGCCGCGCATGCCCGCGCGCTCGCAGCCGCCGATACCGCCGACCGCAGCGCCAAGCAGCTTGCGGAGGCCGAACGCGCCGAGCGCTCGCGCGTCCAGGTGGCGACGGCGCAGATGGACACGCTCGCGCTCTCGCTCGATCGGCGCGATGGGACCGCCCAGCTCGTCGCCGACGGGCATGCGGCCGTGCTGGTGCCGCAGGCGATCAGCGTCGCCGAGCCGTGGCGTGCCGCGATCGCGGCGGCGCTGGGCGACTTTGCGGAGGCGGCGCTCACCGCGGACCTCGCGGCCGCGCTGGCGGCGCTGGATCACGCCCGAGCGGCCGATGCGGGCAGTGTGCGCCTCGCGCACGCGGGCGCACGCGCAGGCACGGGCGCACGCGCGCGCGAGGAGGCGCAGGCAGCAAGCGCCGCTGAACCGGAGACGCATGAGCAGGGACGACGGGCCGGTGAGCGCGAGGTGCCCGCGGGCCTGACTGCGGCGCTGGACGTCGTCGAGGTGAAGGAGCCGCAATACGCCGCGGCGATCACCGCGCTGCTGAGTCGAACCGCGCTCGCGGCCGACCTCGCCGAGGCGCGTGATATCGCCGCCGCGCACCCGCACCTGCGGATCGTCACCGCGGCCGGTGACGTCATCGATGGGGCGCGCGTCAGCGGCGGGGGGAGCGCCGCCGGCTCACTTATCGAACTTCAGGCCCGCTACGACGAGGCCGCCGAAGCCGGCGCCGCAGCCGAGGCGCGCGCCGGCGAGCTGCAGCGCGAGCGCGAGGCCGCGGACGCCGCCGCCGAGGAGGCCCGACGCGCCGTCGCGGCTAGCCTGAGCGCCGTACGCGATGCGGACGCCAGCGCCGCGCAAGCGAACCAGAAGTTGGCGCGCCTATCGGCGACGCTGCGTTCGGCGCAGGCGGAGGTCGAGCGCACCGGGCCCGCGATCGCCCGCCTCGATACCGAGCTCGCGGCGCACGCCGAGGAGCTTGCCGAGCTACGCGAGCGGCTCGTCGTCGCCGAAAAAGCGCCGCAGGATGCCGAGGCGGATCTCACCGAGGCGCAGCGCGAGCGCGATACGGCCGCCGAAGCAGCCACGCTCGCGCGCCGCGCGGAGACGGACGCGCGCCTGCAACTGCGCACGATCCAGGAGCGCGTGAGCGCGCTATCGGGCCGGGCGCAACAGCTCGCCGAAGCAGCCGAGGCGGAGCGCACGGCGCGCCGCCGCGCCGAGGAACGTCACCGTCGCCGTGAGGCCGCCGCCCGCGTCGCCGATGGTGTGCGCGCCGATGCCGACGCCGCCCTTGCCGCGATCGCCGAGTCCGTGGCGCGCGCCCAGGACGAGCGCGAGGCCGCCGAAGCCGCCCAGACCGAACACCAGCGCGAGCTCGCCGCCGCGCGCGCGGCGATCGACGACGCGAGCACGCGCCTGACCGAGCTCACCGACGCCGCCCACCGCGAGCAACTCGCCCGCGCGGAGCTGACCCTGCGCCTGGAGGCGCTCGCGACGCGCATCAGCGAGGAGCTCGCGCTCGATGCGGACACGCTCGTCGAGGAATTCGGGCCGCACATGCCGCTCGTCGAAGTCACAACGGACGCCGACGGCGAGGAGGTGCGCGTCGAGCAGCCGTATGTGCGCGAGCAGCAGGAAAAGCGCCTCAAGCGCGCTGAGCGTGACGTCGCGCGCCTCGGCAAGATCAACCCGCTCGCGCTGGAGGAGCATGCCGCGCTGAACGAGCGCCATAACTTCCTTGCCACGCAGGTCGCGGATATCAAGAAGTCGCGCGCCGATCTGCTGACGATCGTGCGCGAGATCGATGAGCGCGTTGAGCGCGTCTTCACCGAGGCCTATGCCGATACGGCGCGCGAGTTCACGGGCGTCTTCGACCGCCTGTTTCCCGGCGGCGAGGGGCGCCTCGTGCTGACGGACCCCGAGGACATGCTCACCACCGGCATCGAGGTGGAGGCGCGGCCCGCGGGCAAGAAGGTCAAGCGACTCTCGCTGCTGTCCGGCGGGGAGCGCTCGCTCACGGCCATCGCGCTGCTCGTCGCGATCTTTAAGGCTCGGCCCTCGCCGTTTTACGTCATGGACGAGGTCGAGGCGGCGCTCGATGACCGCAACCTGGACCGCCTGCTCGGCATCTTCGCCGAGCTGCAGCGCGACTCCCAGCTCATCGTCATCACGCACCAAAAGCGCACGATGGAGATCGCCGACGCCCTGTACGGCGTCTCGATGCGCGACGGGGTATCTGCCGTTATTTCGCAGCGGCTCTAGGGCTGGCGCTGCCCGCCGCGCCGCGCAAGGCTCGACCCCACGACGTAACCCGCGACTCCGGCGGCGAGCACGATCACGATGCCCCACCCGCGCGCGGCCGCGGTGAGGTCTGGCGAGCGCCCGGCAACGACGCTCACGACGAACACCACGAGCGCCGCCACGGCGATCAGGCCGCGCAGCGCGGAATGTGGCCGATGCTGCTGGTAGGCGACCATGCCGCCGAGCCCGGCCCACAGCAGCGCAACGAGCACCAGCGCAAACGCGATGGGTGCGAGGCTAGCCATGAGGCCAGTCTAAATCTCGTTTGGGCGCGCGGCGATTCTCGGCGACAATGGGGGCATGACTGGCCAAGATTACGCCCTCATTGCCGGACTCGTCGTCATCCTCCTGCTCGGTATTGTCGCGCTCGTTGCCGGGGTGCGAAAATCGCGCCGCGCCCAGCTGCCGCCCGAGCAGCGCAGCCCGTTCCCGGGCGGG
This sequence comes from Bowdeniella nasicola, assembly GCF_900107735.1. Lineage (GTDB taxonomy): Bacteria > Actinomycetota > Actinomycetes > Actinomycetales > Actinomycetaceae > Bowdeniella > Bowdeniella massiliensis. Next base: position 4,436 of record NZ_FNQV01000014.1, read on the forward strand.
GCCGGCGCCGAAACCGGCGAGCGCGATCAGCCGCCACTGACCGATCCGGCCGGTGGCGCGGGCGCAGGCGCGGGCGCGGGTACGGGCGCGGGCGTTTCGGCCCCGACGCTGGAGCGCCCCGAGGCCGCCGGCACGCGTTTCCAGCGCCTGAAGGCGCGCCTGTCGCGCTCCGGAGCGCTCGGCAACCGCCTGCTCGCGATCCTGTCGCGCGGCGATCTGCGCGAGGAGGACTGGGAGGAGATCGAGGAGACGCTCCTCATGGCTGACCTTGGCCTTGGCCCGACGACGGAGCTCATGGACCACCTGCGCACCCAGGCCAAGGTGCTCGGCACGAGCGATCCGGCAGCGATCCAGGGCGTGCTGCGCGCCGAGCTGCTGCGCCTGGTCGATCCCAGCATGGATCGCGCACTGAAGATTGAGCACGTCGTCGGCGACGACGGCGAGAAGCACCCCGCGAGCATCCTCGTTGTCGGAGTCAACGGCGCCGGCAAGACGACGACGGTCGGCAAGATCGCGCGCGTCCTCGTCGCCGAGGGCCACGACGTCGTGCTCGGCGCCGCCGATACCTTCCGCGCTGCCGCCGTCCAGCAGCTCTCCACGTGGGGCGAGCGCGTGGGCGTGCCCGTCGTGAAAAGCGATAAGGAGGGCGCCGATCCGGCATCGGTCGCGTTCGAGGCCGTGCGCCAGGGGGCGGCCGACGGCGCCGACGTCGTGCTCGTCGATACCGCTGGGCGCCTGCAAAACAAGGCCCACCTCATGGACGAACTCGGCAAGATCAAGCGGGTGATGTCGCGCAAGGCGCCGGTGCGCGAGGTGCTGCTCGTCCTTGATGCGACGACGGGCCAAAACGGCATGCGCCAGGCGCAGGTCTTCTCCGAGGCCGTCGACGTTACCGGCATCGTGCTAACGAAGCTCGATGGTTCGGCCAAGGGCGGGATCGTCGTGGCCGTGCAGCGTGAGCTCGGCGTCCCCGTGAAGTTCGTCGGACTTGGCGAGGGTGCGGACGACCTCGCGCCGTTTGACGCCGAGGGCTTCGTCGACGCGATCCTCGCCGGCTAAGCGGCGGCCCGCCGCGAGGCTGCTCGGCCCCGGCCGCGAGGTTGCGCGGGCTCAGAAGATATGGCCCGTCGGCTTCCCGTCGATCACGAGTTCATGCGTGATGCGACCGTCGATGACGCCGCCGTCTGCGTTGCCAAGGTTGACCATGACGCCGTCTTTCCACTGGGCGAGCTCGCCGGGCGCGAAGGTCACCTCCCAGCGGTAGTCGACCTTGCCGATCTGCCAGGGTTTGGCGTTGATGACGTCGAGGGTCTTCGTGACGTTGGTGTAGTTGGGGTTGCCCTGGGTCAGCAGAACACTGCGGAGGCGGGAGGTCGAGCCGGAGGCGCGGCGGGTTTCGACGACGACGGTGCCGCCGGTATCCGCCGCGGGATCCCGTAGTTGTCGATGGCCTGGTCCGGCCGGCAGCCGGGGGGAGTGGGCGTTTCGAAGGCTTTGATCCAAGAATGCGCGTCGTTCACATACCCCACAATGCCGGTAAGGCCGTACCAGCCGACGGTCCAGGAGTGCTTGTTAAAGCCGCCCGCGCAGCGGGAGGCGGCAAAGGCGGGTGCGCTGGTGGCAGCGATGATGGCAGGAACGCCCCATGCGCTGCCGGCGACGACGCTGCGTCGGTTAACCCCGGGGCTCGAATCGGGACGTGTCATGATGACTCCTTGGGTTCGTGCTCGGGGCACGTTCGCCCGCACCCCCTAATGTATACGATATTGTAACGAGCGGCGGGTGGGGTGAGAAGACCTCCGGCGGCGAACGCAATAGACTATGGGGCAGATATGCCCGGATACCTCATCAGGTAAGGATTTTTCGTGTTCGCAACGCTTTCTGACCGGATTACCGCGTCGTTTAAAAACCTGCGCGGCAAGGGGCGGCTGACCGACGCCGACATCGATACGACGATCGGGGAGATCAGGCGCGCGCTACTCGATGCCGACGTCGCGCTGCCGGCCGTGCGGGCCTTTACCTCCCAGGTGCGGGAAAAGGCGCGCGGCGTGGAGGTCTCCGCGGCGCTGAACCCCGGCCAGCAGATCATCAAGATCGTCAACGAGGAACTGATCGAAATCCTCGGCGGCGCCACCCGCGAACTGCGCTTTGCCAAAACTGGCCCGACTGTCATCATGCTGGCGGGCCTGCAGGGTGCGGGTAAGACGACGCTCGCCGGCAAGCTCGGCAAGTGGCTGCGCGAATCCGGTCACACGCCGCTGCTCGTAGCCTCCGACCTGCAGCGCCCCAACGCGGTGACGCAGCTGCAGGTCGTGGGCGAGCAGGCGGGGGTACCCGTGTGGGCGCCCGAGCCCGGCAACGGCGTCGGTGATCCGGTCGAGGTGGCGCGCAGCGGCCTCGCGACGGCGAAATCGCGGCTGCACGACGTCGTCATCGTCGATACCGCGGGCCGGCTCGGCGTCGATCAAGAAATGATGCAGCAGGCGATCGACATTCGCGACGCCGTCCACCCCGACGAAATCCTGTTCGTCCTCGATGCGATGATAGGCCAGGACGCCGTGCACACCGCCGAGGCATTCCGCGACGGCGTCGGCTTCACGGGCGTCGTGCTGTCCAAGCTCGATGGCGATGCGCGCGGTGGTGCGGCGCTGTCCGTGCGGACCGTGACGGGCGTGCCCGTGCTGTTTGCCTCCACCGGTGAAAAGCTCGGGGACTTCGAGCGCTTCCACGCCGACCGCATGGCGTCGCGAATCCTCGACATGGGCGACGTCATGACCCTGATCGAACAGGCCGAAAAGGCCTTCGATGAGGGCGAGGCCGAAAAGATGGCCGAGAAGCTCGGGCAGGGCGCGTTCACGCTCGATGACTTCCTCAGCCAGCTCGGCCAGCTGCGGCGCATGGGCTCGATGAAGAAGATGCTTGGAATGCTGCCCGGCATGGGGCAGCTGCGCGATGAGCTCGATAACTTCGACGAGCGCGAAGTGGATCGGATCGAGGCGATCGTGCGATCGATGACGCCCGCCGAGCGCGCGAATGTCAAGATCCTGAACGGCTCGCGGCGCTCGCGCATTGCGCGCGGTTCGGGCACGACGGTGGCGGAGATTAACGCCTTCGTCGAACGCTATTTGCAGGCCAAGACGATGATGGAGTCGATGGCGCGCTCCGGCGGGGGCATGGGCGGCCCCGGCGGTATGGGCGGCCTTGGCGGCATGCCGGGGATGGGGAACATGCCCGGGATGGGCAAGAAGGCACGCGGGCGTCAGGCCCCCGCGAAGAAGCGTCCCAAGGGCAAGTCGGGTAACCCGGCGAAGCGGGCGCGCCAGGAAGCCGAGATGGAGCGCAAGGCGCGCCAGCGGGCCGAAGAGGCGAGCAAACCGAAGCCGAAGGGCTCGAGCTTCGGGCTGGGTTCGCTCGGCTCGGCCGCGGGCGCCGACCAGTCCTTCGAAGTGCCCGAAGGCCTCGAGAAGTTCCTGAAGAAGTAGGCGCACGCCGTGGCGCGCGTGGTGGCCCTATCGGGCCGCGTCGTTCTTAATTCCGGGCAGAGCGCTTCGCGCGCCTGGCTCGTCGATGGGCGGTTGACGCTGCGCGATCCGGCGGGCGCAGGCAGCGCGGAAAGCAGGGGCGCGGGGGCTCCCGACGCGGAGCTCACCGGCTGGTTCTATCCCGGGCTCGTCGACGTCCACTGCCATATTGGGCTTGGTAGCGAGGGCCCCGTCGCCCGCGAGACGGCGGTGACGCAAGCGCGCGCCGACTTGGCTGCGGGGACGTTGCTCGTGCGCGATGCGGGCGCGCAGGCCGATACGCACTTCCTGGATGGGCGAGGCGACGTGCCCGTCATCATTCGCGCCGGGCAGCACGTCGCACGCCCGAAGCGTTACCTGCGGCACCTGGCCGTCGAACTAGACGAGGCGGCAGACCTGCCCGAGGAAGTGGCGCGGCAAGCGCGGGCGGGCGACGGCTGGGTCAAGATCGTCGCCGACTGGATTGACCGCTCGGCGGGACAGGAGGCCGTCGTCGCGCCACTGTGGGAACCGGCGGTGCTCGCCGATGCCGTGGCTGCGGCGCATGAGGCGGGGGCGCGGATGACCGCGCACGCATTTTCCACCGAGGCGATTGGCCCGCTGCTGGAGGCGGGCATCGACTGCATCGAGCATGGATCCGGAATGCTGGAGGAGCACATTTCCGAGGCTGCGGCGCGCGGCGTGGCGGTGACTCCGACGCTCGTGCAATCGGCGAACTTTGCCGAGTTCGCGGCCGCCGGGCAGGCGAAGTTCCCGGCTTACGCGGCGCAGATGCGCTGGCTTTACGAACGGCGGTTTGCGCTCCTTGCGCAGCTGGTGGACGCCGGAGTGCAGATTCTGCCCGGCTCGGATGCCGGCGGCACGTTGGCGCATGGGACGCTTCCGGATGAGCTTGCGCTGTGGGCTGAGGCCGGGCTGTCCGCAGGCGACATTATGGATTTCGCGACGTGGCGGGCGCGGGCGTATCTGGCGTCGGGGCCGGGCGCGGGTGCGGTGCAGGCGGGCGCGACCGGCTTGATCGACGGCGCGATGGCTGATGTCGTGCACTACGAGCAGGATCCGGCGGAGCTGCTGGCGGCCGGTGCGTTGACGCCGACGACCGTCGTGCGTGCGGGCGAGCATAGCGGCGCATAGCTAGGCGCAGCGAAACGGCCTCTCCCGACGATTTGGGAGAGGCCGTTTCTTGTTGTGGGCGCGTGTGAGTGCGGCGCCTGTTACGGAGGTGAGCAGCGCGGTGCCAATTGTGGCGCCGCCTGCGGTGGTGGGACGACTTCCGGTGGTGATGCTGCTTGCAGTAGTGGGGCGGCCTGCGTCGGTGGCGCGGCTTCCGGTGGTGGCGTTGCGAGCATCTGGTGGCTCGGAGTCGATGACGAGATTGCCGGGGATGGCGGCGGACGTGCCGGGGCGTGCGTCGGCGGTGGATTCGCGGGCGGTGATTGACCGGCAGGTGGGTTTGCATGGGGGATGTGCTCCCGGGCCGGGCCTGCGGGGGCGGAGTTTCTTGGTGCCGAGGTGAACTCGCCGCGACGGCTCGGGATCGAACTTCGGCTCGAGGATCGAGGTGGCGAACTGTCCGGTATCGGAGACTGGGCTGGGGCCGGCCCCGGGGCTTGAGTCATGTCCGGGGCTTGAGTCGGTTCCGGGGCGTGGCGCAGCGGCTGGGTCGGTGCTGGCTCGTGGCCGAGAGGTTGGGTCGGTCCCGGGTCACGGTGCGTGGTGTGGCGGTGAGAAGACGATGCTTCGCGGCGCTCAAGAGCTCGTAGGGCACCCTCGGCAGCGCGTTCGGCACGTTCAGCTAGTTCAGCCCGGCCGATGAGAGCAAGTTCGGTGCGGTCGGCTAGGGCGGCACTCGTCGGGTCAGCGTGACCAGCGCGGGAGGGCGATCCCGAGTGGGAGGAGTGCTTCGGGGAGGGCGCCGGGGAGGACGTGGGGCCGAAGCGCTCGTGGAAGATGGGGCGCTGGCGTGCGTCGACGCGGATGGGCGGAATGATGGCGGGCAGGCCGTCGGCCGAGACGGTAATCGAGTAGCGCTCCGGGTCGCCCACCGGGTGTTCCGTGATCCAGTGGTGGTGAGGGCACAGCGTCGCGAGGTTCGTGAGGTCCGTTGGCCCGCCGTCCCGCCACGAGGTGATGTGCGCGATTTCGCAGAGGGCGGCGTGCGTGGTGCAGCCCGGGTAGACGCAGCCGCCGTCGCGCGCGTTGACGATGGTGCGCAGGCGCTCATCGGCGAGGCGTTTGGTGCGGCCGAGGTCAAACTGGCCGCGATAACGAGCTTGGACGAAGGCGCGCAGTTGGCGCGGGCTCGGATGCTCGGGCAGGTCGGCCGTTGCGCTGGCGGCTGCGGGGTGGGGGCCGTCGGCTGCGGGGCGGGTGCCGGCGGTTGCGGGGTGGGGGCCGGTGGCTTCGGAGGTGGCATTGGGGTTGGGGTCGGACAGGAGTTCGCGCGCCGACGGGTAGCGGGCGTTGTCCTCCCGACACAACTCAAGGAGCGCGTCCGCCAGGCGCTGACGTAGCGGCACCGCAGCCCCGGGGGCGCGGGCGTTCAGGCGCGCGGCGCGCCTGGTGCGGGCGCGGCGGCCCAGGGCCTCGGTGATGATGTCACCGGCCGCGGCCGTGTGGTCGAGCCCCAGCCGGAAGGCCGGCCCGTGCTGGCTCATTCGCACGCCGCGGCGTTCGTGGGCGGCGCGGGCGCGTTTGGCGCGCTCAGCCTTCGATCGCTTCGCCGCTTCGCCGTCGTAGCGATGCTTCAGTGCCTCAGCGTGGCGCTGGAAGTAGGTGGGGGTGAGGCGCTGCGCGTCGGCGATAAGTGCCGTTTGGATGCTCGCGAGTTCGGTGGCGTCGGCGATGAGGGGACGCAGGTGGTCGATCGTGAACTCGGCGGTGACGCGGTTTGCGCGGCTGATGCGGCCACTGCGGTAGGCCTCCAAGAGCTCGGGATGGCGCATCGAGCGGTGTGCGCCAAGGACGATCCCCTCACATTCGCGCGTTGGCAGGTGTTCGAATTCGGCGAGGACGTCGGCGACGTCGTGGCCCTCGCTGCGCGCAGCCTTGGCGGCGTCGGCGGCGGCGAGGATGCGCAGTTTTGCAGTGGCGACGCTGCGCTCAAGGGCAAGGATCTCGCGCGTGAGGGCAAGTTTGGTCTGCTTGGATTGCATCGCGATGCCGGCGCTCGCGGCGCGGGCGAGCAGCTCGCGGGCGGCGGTGAACTCCGCGTAGGTGATCGGTGCAACAGCAGACATGTACGCCAGCATGCGGGCTCGCGGCGCACCTGTCGAGGGGGTCAACGCTGGCTGTGGATAACTCCTAGGTGCGGGAGTACAACAGGCGGCCAGCGCCGATGACCGCCTCGCGGGGCGGCGTGCGCACGAGCGCGTCGAGCGGATTCATCGCGTCGATAAGGACAATGTCCGCCCGGCAGCCCGGGGCGAAACCCGGTGCGTTGCTGGTGGGCGCGCTGGTGGAGGCGGTGTCTGGGGTGGTGGCGGTGCCGGGGGCGGGGACGTGATCGTCGTCGGTCACCAGCGAGGATGCGCGCGCGAACTGCCAGGCGATGCCGAGCGTGTCCAGGAGGAGGCCGCCGGGGGCAGTTCGGCGCGATGAGCCCGGGCGCGCACGGTTACGCGCGCGGGCGGGCGCGGGTGCGGGTGCATGTGCGGGGTGCGCGCGGGCGCGCGAGGGCCGGCGTCCCGGGGATAGGGTGTCGTCATGACGGATGAGGCGCTCGCGGGCTTTAGTGCGGCAACGCGCCACTGGTTTGAGGCCGTTTTTTCCGCGCCAACGGCGGCACAGGCTGGGGCGTGGCAGGCAATCACTCGCGGTGAGGACACCCTCGTCGTCGCCCCCACGGGTTCCGGTAAGACGCTCGCCGCATTCTTGTATGCGCTCGATCAGACGCTCGCGCCGAGCGGTGGCAGCGGCACGGCGAGCGGACGAGGCGTCGTCGCAGAGCAGGATACGGACGGGGCAGAGCGTGAGTGTGGCGTCGGCGTCGTCTATATTTCGCCGCTCAAAGCGCTCGGGACGGATATTGAGCGGAATTTGCGCTCGCCGCTCGTCGGGATTGCGCGCAGTGCGGCGCAGCTCAGGCAGGCGACGCGCGAGGTGCGGGTCGGGGTGCGGACGGGGGATACGCCCGCGGCCGAGCGGCGGCGGCAGGTCTCGCAGCCGCCGGACATTCTCATTACGACGCCCGAGTCGCTGTATCTGCTGCTGACAAGTGCCGCGCGCGAGACGCTGCGGGACGTCCACACCGTGATCATCGACGAGATTCATGCGGTGGCCGGCACGAAGCGGGGTTCGCACTTAGCGGTGTCGTTGGCGCGGCTCGATGCGTTGCAGCGAGGCGCGGATGAGGCGGCTCGGCTGTCGGACAGGGGGCGGCGGCCGCAACGTATTGGGCTATCGGCGACCGTGCGGCCCGTCGAGACCGTAGCGCGGTTCCTTGGTGGCGCGCAGCCGGTCACCGTCGTGGACCCGCAGGCGCGGCGGGACCTCGAGCTTTCGGTGCGGGTGCCGGTTCCGGACATGACCGATCTGGCCGGGATCCCGGGGCAAGCGACAGGTGCGGAGCAGAGGCGGAACGTGACGCCGCGGCTTGACGAGCTAGCCGATCCGCGGCTCGCGGGCGTTGGGCACGAGTCGGACGCGCGGGCTCGGGATGCTGACGTCGAGGCTGGCGGACGGGGGAGCGTCGAGGCGGAGGACGCTGACGCGGGGGTAGTCGGGGAGCGCGGGCCCTCGCTGTGGCCGCACATTGAGGCCGAGATCGCCCAGCTCGTCGCCGCGCACACATCGACCATCGTGTTTACGAACTCTCGCGGGCAGGCCGAGCGGCTCACGGCGCGGCTCAACGAGGCCGCCGTCGCCGAGGGCGGCGAGGAGTACGCGCGGGCGCATCACGGCTCGGTGTCCAAGGAGCAGCGCGCGACAATCGAGGATGCGCTCAAATCCGGTGAGCTGAGATGCGTCGTCGCGACGAGTTCGCTGGAGCTCGGCATCGATATGGGGGACGTCGACCTCGTCATTCAGGTAGCGACGCCGCCGTCGGTTGCGTCGGGACTGCAGCGCGTCGGGCGCGCGGGGCATCAGGTCGGCGAGATCAGCCGCGGCGTGTTTTTTCCGACGCATCGCGCCGACGTCGTCGGAAGTGCCGTCATCGTTCATCGGATGCGTGCCGGGCTGATTGAGGCGCTCGCGCCGCCCGCCAATCCGCTCGACATTTTGGCGCAGCAGACGGTGGCCGCCGCCGCGATGGATGACCTCGACGTCGAGGAGTGGTTTGCGCTGCTGCGCACTACGTTGCCGTTCGCGACGCTGCCACGCAGCCTGTACGAGGCAACGCTCGACATGCTCGCGGGGCGGTATCCGAGCGACGATTTCGCGGAATTGCGGCCGCGCCTCGTGTGGGATCGAACGGCCGGGGTGCTGAGCGGGCGGCCCGGGGCGCAGCGGCTCGCCGTCACGAGCGGTGGCACGATTCCCGACCGTGGGCTCTTCCCCGTCTACCTCGCGGGGCCCGGCACCGAGGCTGCGGAGGCGGAGGCCGGGACCGTCGTTGGTGGGACGGCGGCCGGGGCCGGTGGGGGACGCGGGGCCGGGGCGCGGCGCGCGCCCATGCGCGTAGGCGAACTCGATGAGGAGATGGTCTATGAGTCGCGCGCGGGGGACGTCATTGCGCTCGGGGCAAGCAGTTGGCGAATCACCGAGATCACTCATGACCGCGTGAGCGTCATCCCAGCGCCCGGGCTGCCGGGCAAGGTGCCGTTCTGGCACGGCGAGGGCGGTGGCCGCGGCGCCGAACTCGGGGAGGCCGTCGGGCAGTTCGTGCGCGAGCTCGGGGCGCTCATCTCTTCCTCGCGCCGCGACGTCGGCGGGGAGACTGGTGCGGCGTTGGGGCTGGCGGATCTGGATGAGTACGCGCGGCAGAATCTCGCGTCGTATATCGCGGAGCAAAAGGCCGCGACGGGCGTGCTGCCCTCGGATCGGACGCTCGTCATCGAACGCTTCGAAGACGAACTGGGCGATTGGCGGATCGTGCTGCTCTCGCCCTACGGGCTGAAGGTGCACGCGCCGTGGGCGCTCGCGATCGGGGAGCGCGTCGAGGAACGCTACGGCACCGCCGGGGACGTGCAGGCCAGCGACGACGGGATCGTCATGCGGCTGCCGCGCACCGACGAGCCGCCGCAGATCGCCTCGCTTGTGACCTTTGACGCTGATGAGATCGAGGACATCGTCGTGCGTAGGCTCGGCGGATCGGCGCTGTTTGCGTCGCGATTTCGGGAGTGCGCGGCGCGCGCCCTGCTGCTGCCGAGGCGCTATCCGGGCAAGCGTTCGCCGCTGTGGGCCCAGCGCCGGCGCGGTGCCCAACTGCTTGATGTGGCGCGTCAACACAGCGATTTTCCGATCATTTTTGAGACGCTGCGCGAATGCCTGCACGACGTGTACGACGTCGGGGCGTTGGCGCGGTTGCTCACGCGGATTGCGGCGCGGGAGGTTTCCCTCCTGGAGGTCGAAACGCGCGTCGCCTCGCCGTTTGCGCAAGCGCTACTGTTCTCTTACGTCGGGCAGTTTTTGTACGAGGGCGATCAGCCGCTTGCCGAGAGGAAAGCGGCCGTGCTTGCGCTCGATCCTTCGCTGCTCGACGATCTGCTGGGGCGGGCGCGGCTGCGCGAGCTCTTCGACGCGGACATCATCGCGCAGGTCGCGGCCGACCTGCAGCGGCTGAGCGAGCAGCGGCGGTTGCCGGCAAGCGCCGAGTCCGTCGCCGACCTGCTGCGGTTACTAGGGCCGCTATCGGCGGACGCGATCGCCGCACGGCTTACTTGGGATGGGGCCGGCGCAGCGGGTGGCGGCGATGAGGATCCGTCGGGAGATACCGCACGGGTGGCGGTACGGGCCTGGATCGAGGAGCTGGTGGCGGCCGGGCGCGCCGTGGCCGTGCGGCTGGCGGGCCAGGAGGTCGTCGTCGCGATCGAGGATGCCGCACAACTTCGGGACGTGTACGGCGTCGTGCTCCCGCAGGGGATAGCGCGCACGTTCCTTGAGCCGGCCGTGGCGCCGCTGCGGGGCGTCGTCGGACGATATGCGAGAACGCACGGGCCGTTCACGCTCGAGCAGGCCGCCGCGGATCTGGGGCTCGCCGTCGGCGTCGTGGAACATGCGCTCATGGATTTGAAGGATGCCGCGCGCGTGACCGATGGCGAATTTACGCCCGGGGTGAGCGGGACGGAGTGGGTCGATGCGCGGGTGCTGCAGACTATCCGGCGACGGTGTCTAGCGGCGCTGCGAGCCGAGGTCGAGCCCACCTCGCAGCGGGCCTACGCCAAGTTCTTGCCGACGTGGCAGCACCTCGCGGCGCCGGGCTCTGGTACCGACGCACTGCTGACCGCGATCGATCAGCTCGCGGGCGTGGCGCTGCCCGCCTCGGCGTGGGAGTCGCTCGTGCTGCCGGCGCGCGTCGCCGATTATGCGCCGCATCTGCTCGATGCTGCGCTCAGCTCCGGCGAGGTGCTCGTCACCGGGGCGGGGCGGCTCGGCGGCGATGACGCGTGGATCGCGTTCCACCTGGCCGAGGCCGCCGATCTCACGCTGACGGAGCCGAACGCGGCCGTGGCGCCCGGCGTGCAGCAGGCCATCGCCGAGGTGCTGGCGGGCGGCGGCGGTTTTCGGCACGCCGAGATTGCGGCGGCGCTTGCGGAGGCGGGCGTGGCGGCGAGCGGCGAGGAGATCACCGAGGCGCTGTGGGAGCTGTTCTTCGCGGGGCACGTGACGAACGATTCGCTAGCGCCAATTCGCTCGCTGCTGCGGCGCGGCGGAGCACACAAAGCGAAGGCGCCGACACCCGTGGCGCGCAATTCACTGCGGCGTGGTGCGGGGCGGCTGCGACCCGCGCGGCTGGGGCGCGGGAGCCTCACGACTGCGGCGGTGCGCGGTGCGATGACGGTCGCCTCCGAGCGGGCGGCCGGGCGCTGGTCGCTCGTGCGGCGCGGCGAGCTCGAACCCGCCATTCGGGCGGCCGCGACCGCTGAGCTCATGCTTGACCGGCACGGCGTCGTGACGCGTGGATCGCTCATCCGCGAGGACGTGCCGGGCGGTTTTGCGGCGCTCTACCGCGTCCTTGCGGCGATGGAGGATGCGGGCGCGGTGCGGCGGGGCCACTTCATCTCCCACCTTGGGGGCGCCCAGTTCGCCGCGGCAAGCACGGTGGATCTGCTGCGCGAGACGGCACGCGAACTCGATGACGCGGAAGCGCGGGCGGCGGATTCGGCGCAGGCCGGCAGTGAGGATGCGGGGCCTCGAGTCCTCGCGCTCGCAGCCTCCGATCCGGCCAATGCCTACGGCGCGGCCCTCGCATGGCCCGAGGCGATCAGCCTCGACGAGGACGCCGCGCGCCACCGTCCCGCGCGCCGAGCCGGCGGCGTCGTGCTGCTACGCGAGGGGGACCTGCTCTCCTACGTCGAACGCGGCGGCAAATCGCTCCTCGTCTTTCGCGATGACGAGGCGTCGCTCGCCGATGTTGGGCCTGCGATCGCGTCGGTCGTCGCTGCCGGAGCCTTGTCGAGGGTCACGATTGAGACGGTCGCGGGACTTTCGATTCACGCGCGGCACCCCCTTCCGGAGGCGGTTAAGGCCTCGCTCGCGCAGGCGGGCTTTACCGCGACGCCGAAGGGAATGCGCCTGCGGGCGTGAATGATGCCCGAGGGAGATACCGTCTTACAGACCGCAGCGCGCCTGCACCAGCTGCTCGCGGGTGACGTTGTGGTTCGCAGCGAGTTTCGCGTCCCGCAGCTCGCGACGACGGACCTTTCCGGCTGGCTAGTGCGCGAGGCCATTCCCGTCGGCAAACACCTCCTGATTCGGCTGCGCGCACCCGTGGAGGTGGTGTCGAAAGGGGCCAGGCCGACGCGGGATTTCACGCTCCATTCCCACTTGATGATGGATGGGATGTGGCGCTTCCAGGAGGCGGGTTGGCCGCGCCCGCGAGATTTTCGGGTGCGCGCAATGCTCGAAACCGCGCGGGTACGCGCCTATGCGGAAGACGTCCAGGGATTCGAACTAGTGCCAACGCGCGATGAGGCCACGCTCATCGGCCATCTCGGCCCGGACCTGCTCCACCCGAGTTTTTCGGAGCGCGACGTCGAGGCCAGCGTCGAGCGGATCCTGGCACGGCCGGCGCGCAGTGTGTCGTCGGCATTGATGGATCAGCGAAATCTGGCTGGCATCGGAAACATTTACCGCAACGAGACGATGTTCCTCATCGGGCTGCGCCACGGCGTGCGCGTCGGGGATGTGGCCGCCGAGAAAGTCGAGGAGGCAGTGCGCACGGCCCATCGCTTGCTCGACCTCAATAAGTTCCGGCTGCCGCGCTCCACCACGGGTCTTGCGGCTCGCGGCCGTGACTCGCTATGGGTCTACGTGCGCGGTGGCCGCCCATGTCGTCGGTGCGGAGAGCGGATCCTCGTTGCGGAGCATGATGATTCGGTCCTGGCGCTGGGACCGAGCGGTGAGGTGCTGGAGCGCGATGGTCGGCCGCTGAAGCTGCGCTGGGTGTGGTGGTGTCCGAGGTGTCAAAGGGGTTGACGCGCACACCGCTTCTGTGGTTCATTAGTTGAGTAAGAAACCAAAGGGGGTGTGTCGTGGACTTCTCGGGACCAGAACCGATCTACTTGCAGATCGCGCAAGATATTCGCGAGCAGATCCTCGCCGGCGTGCTGTGCGCGGGGGATCAGGTCATGTCCACCACGGAGTATGCGACGACCTACCGCATCAATCCCGCAACCGCCGCTAAGGCATTCTCGATCCTCGAGGCTGAGGGGATTGTCTACAAGCAGCGGGGCATTGGTGTCTTTGTGGCGAGTGGCGCCTACCAGATGCTGCTCGCACGCCGCCAAGCAACTTTCGAATCCGACGTCGTGCGGCCCTTTGCCAACGACATTGTTCAATTGGGGCTCGACGTCGAGGAAGTCCTCGATGCCGTGCGTGAGGCCGTCGCCACCCGCCAGGGCTCGATCGAGGAGAGATTATGAGTACTGCGCTGTCCGTTTCGCACGTGTCCTATCGTTACCCGCTGTCCCGACGAGAGGTTCTGACTGACGTCGACGTCTCGATCGAAGCCGGAATGGTGGCGGGGCTCTTTGGTCGCAACGGTGCCGGTAAAACGACGCTGCTCTACCTGTCGGCGGGTCTTGCCAGGCCCCGCTCGGGTACGGTCCGAGTTCATGGCCGCAACCCGTTCAGCGATGCGACTGGGCTCAAGAGCGTCGTCCTTATGAGTTCGGGAAGCTGCCTAAATCGCTCGACGCGGCTCGACAAGCTCGGGCTCTATTGGGCGCGGCAGCGGCCGAACTTTGATACCGATCGGTTGGCCGAGCTGCTCGATCGCTTCGAGGTCAGAGCCGACCGGAAGGAGAACATGCTTTCTCGCGGGGAGCGGTCCTCCGCTAACGCGGCCTTCGCCTTTGCCTGCCGCGCGCCGCTTACGATTCTCGACGAAATCCACCTGGGAATGGATCCCGTCATTCGTCGCCGTTACTACGACACCCTGCTCGAGGAATTCATCGCTACCGGCGGGACGTACATCATTTCCTCGCACCAAATCGAGGACGTCGAGCACCTCATTTCCCACGCTGTTGTCATGGACCGTGGGCGCGTCGTCCGGGTTGGTGACGCCGATGCGCTGCGAGCTGCCCTGCCGGGGGCACGCTCGCTGACTGATGTCCTGATGGATGTCTCCGGAGCTGAGGCATCATGAGTGTGGTGACGCCAACCCTCCGGACTGAGGTGAAGGTCGTCGGCGTCATCGCGGCCTTCTCGGCTATCTCGATCATCTGGATTTGGGCGCTTGCGGCTACTGGCCAGCCGCTAATGGAAGCAATCATCACCTCCTATACAGTGATCGGCTTGGCCGTCACGGTGCTGCCCTATGTATTTGGCCTAATGGTGGCGTGGCGAATTGATGGTTCTCTCCGGTCGGGACAATCTCGAGGCGATGTCGTGCTTTCCATGATCGGTGCTGCCGCACTCATCATCGTGGCAAGCTCGCTCGTCGTCCTCATCATGTCTCTGACGATCTTCTTCGGGGATAACGACGCCAGAATGGCAAGTCCGAGTGGAATCATGGTGGCGGTCGTGACAGCCCCTCTCATCACTTTTGCCTCCACGTCAATCCTTGTCTTGATCTATCGTCGGTGGGGGCTTGCGGTACTTACGACCCTCCTAATATTTGCCATCGTCATCGCGAACGTGGCGGCGGTGTGGTCTTTTAATGTGCAAGCGATCTGGTGGGTAGGGCCTTGGTTCGCGACGACGGCGATTGGTGGTGAATTGGCCGAGCCTGGGATGGCGGCGCGAAGCCTCGCCGCTATTGTGTGGTGGGCCGCATTGGGGATCATGGTGTGGCGCTATGAGCCTCGGAAGCGGGCATAGGAATATTGATGAGAGCAAACGTAATCATTACAGGCGTCTGTGTAGCGATGGCGCTGATCGCCTCCCTTGCTATGCAACTGCTGGCGCCGATCCTGCCAATGGGCGGCAGCTTGCTGTTACCGATCACGTTCTGGCTGGAATTGGTCCTTGCTATCGTCCCCATTGTTCTCGCCCTGCTGGATTCGAGACAGCTCTTCGCTGCACGTAGGGCAGGCATGACGCGAGGCATGGTGGCTGTGCAGGTAGCCCTCGGCTTGGGCTGCGCCGCCGTCGTCGGAATCGCCGCTAGCGTACTGAGGCCACCGTATTACGCAGGTGACGTCGAGCTCATCGTCGTCGATATGGATTTTTGGGGCATCGTGTTGCGCGCCCTTTTCCTGTACTGCTTGGTGTGGATTGTGAAGGTGGTGAGTGAGGTCTCGTCGTGGCGTCTTGCCGTGACAGTGGGCGCTTTGACCCTGGTGGTGTGGGGTGCGGCACTTGCTCTCCACAGTGGGATGGGGGTCTGGCCCGGGATTCTGATTCCGCAGCTCATCTTCGAGGCGGACGCGAGCGTTGCGGTGTTCGTTGTTCCGATCCTGCTTGCGGCGATGGCGTCGCTCATTGCCACGCTCCAGGTTCGCGACATCCAACCCGACTAGGACACGGGCATAATGAGCGCATGGCGCCCACAGGCACACCAGCCGAGGAGCCGGCACGCGACGACGTCGCCCGGTTGCTCGACGCCGCGCGTAGTGGGGAGATTGACTCCCTCGATGAACTGGCAGCGCAGGCGCATTTCTCGCGGTTCCACCTGTCGCGCCTGCTGAAAAAGCACCTCGGCTTTCCGTTGCGCGACTTTCTCGCGGCGGCGCGGGTGGAACGGAGTATCGATGGGCTCGTCGACGGGCATAACGTCACGCGCTCGCAGATTGATGCGGGGCACGATTCGCCCTCGAGTTTTCATCGCGCATTTCGTCGTCACACCGGCATGGCGCCCGCGGAGTATCGCAAACAGATGCAGTCGCTTGCGGCTTTCCTTATGCGCCAGCAGAACCGGGATGCGCCGCTGGTGGTGCTTCACCGGCGATTCGTGGCGGGCGAACACCGCTCGGCCCATCCGCTGACGGTTCAGGTCAGCGGCGCGCAGCCGGGCAGCGCGCTCTTCGTCGCCCTGAATCCTGATCCGCTGGTGCGCGACGAGCCAACGTTAGGCATCGCGTTGCTCGGTACGAACACATACAACGTCGATGCGATTCCCGCAGGCACTTACTACGTCATGGTCGTCGAGGTGCCGCGCAGATCCGATGTGCGGGCCTACTTCCAGATGGCGGGGAATCGTCGCCAACTGCGCCGAGTGCCGGTCCAGTTCCCGCTGACCGAACGAGCGACGGTTGACCTTGAGCTGCGTGAGCGCATCGCCGAGGATCCGCCGATCACCTTGAACCTGCCGCGATTATTCGCGCAAGCGGCCAAAGGCCAGCTCGATCTTGAGGTGAGCAACTCGGGACAAGCGGACGGCCCCGGCACACCCTAGGTTCGAAGTACCACCACACGTTCAGGAGGTCCATCATGGCCCAGCTCTCGACCTACATCGCCTTCCCGGGCAACGCCAAGGAAGCGTTCACGCACTATCAGGGGGTCTTCGGCGGCGACCTCACTCTCATTACCTACGCCGATATGCCGCAGATGGAGGGCATGCCCTTCGAACCCGATCCGACTGCCGTCGCGCACGCCCAACTCGACCTGCCGGGCGGAACGATCACGGGCAGTGACGGAATGCCGGGGGAGGACTACGTCGTTAAAGGCAGCATCTACTCCCTCATGTACGAACTCGACGATGTCGCCAAAGCGCAGGAGCTGATCGACGCGCTCGTCGCTGCCGGCGGCGAGATCAACATGCCCTTCGAGAAGGCGCCGTGGGGTGATACCTACGGTCAGGTCTTCGACAAGTTCGGAGTGATGTGGGCATTTGACGTGCCCGGCAACTAGCCCTGGGATGTCGCGAGTGCCGGGCGTTAGGCGTATCACCTTTCGCCCGGCATCGTCGTGCTAGCCGTCGTCCCGCTTTTCGTGGCAGAATGATCTGCTGTACCCGGCCCGTACGGCCCCTCTCACCGTGCGAGGACGTGTCCAGGACAACCACCGCTGCTGTGACCCACCAGCAGGGGCGCGCGTCCACCCCGATATTTATCAGGAGTTGACCACACAAGTGGCAGTCAAGATTCGTTTGAAGCGCATGGGCAAGATCCGTGCGCCGTTCTACCGCGTCGTCGTCATGGATTCGCGCACCAAGCGTGATGGCCGTGCGATCGAAGAGATCGGCAAGTACCACCCGACCCGCGAGCCTTCCGTCATCGAGATCGATTCGGAGCGCGCGCAGTACTGGCTTTCCGTTGGTGCGCAGCCGACGGACCAGGTCGAGAAGCTGCTTAAGCTCACCGGCGACTGGCAGAAGTTCAAGGGCGAGAAGGACACCGAAAGCAAGGTCCGGACCGCTGAGGGCGTCAGCGAGGAAGAAACTCGCGCCGCCATCAAGGCCGCCGAGGAAGAAGCCGAGAAGCGCAAGGCCGCTGCCTCCGCCAAGAAGGCTGAAGAAGAAGCCGCCTCCGCTGAGTCCGCCGATTCCGCCGAGTCTGCTGACTCCCCGGAAAGCGCTGACTCCCCGGAGTCCGCTGACTCGCCTGAGTCCGCTGAGTCTGCTGAGTCCGCTGAGTAATCATGCTGGCTGAAGCACTGGACCACCTGGTTCGCGGAATCGTCGACAACCCGGACGATGTCCGGGTCAACACCCGGCGGCTGCGTCGAGGAGAACTCCTCGAAGTGCACGTCAACCCGGAAGACCTCGGCCGCGTGATCGGACGCTCCGGACGCACCGCGAAGGCGCTGCGTACCGTCGTCGGTTCGCTGTCAGAGGATCACGTCCGCATTGACGTCGTCGATACCGACCGCCGCTAACTAGCTGACACGCCCGGCCCACATGGGCCGGGTTTGTCATATCTGAAAGGACCATCATGCGTCTTGCCGTAGCAACGATCGCCTCGGCCGTCGGGCTTAAAGGCCACGTGCGGCTGAAGGTCGCGACCGATGATCCCGCAGCGCGATTCGTTCCCGGCGCGCTTCTGCTCACTGATGACGGTGAACTGACCGTTGCGGATGTGCGCAGCGATGGCAAGTCGTGGCAGGTGGCCTTTAAGGGGCACGAGGACCGCACGGCGGCCGAGGCGCTGCGTGATGTCCGGCTGTACATCGAAACCGATAACGAAGACGCCTACGAGGACGAGTTTTTCTATCACGAACTGCTCGGGCTGCCGGTGGTTGATACGGCCGGCCGCGAACTCGGCTCGGTCAAACGGATCCAAGCGATGCCGGGCCACGACCTCATCATCGTTGAGACCGCCCGCGGCGAGGTCATGGTTCCTTTCGTCAGCGAACTGGTGCCCGAGGTAACGCAGAGCGGCGTCGTCGTCGATCCGCCCCGTGGATTATTTGATGATGACGCGGAAGAAGTCCGGCCGTGAAGATCGACGTCGTCACGATCTTTCCCGACTATCTCGCGGCGCTGGATCTCTCCCTCATTGGCAAGGCCCGCCAGCGGGGACTGATTGAGCTCGCGGTCCACGACCTGCGTGGCTGGACGAGCGATAAGCACCGCACCGTCGATGACACTCCCGCCGGCGGCGGCGCGGGGATGGTCATGCGCCCGGACGTGTGGGGGCAGGCGCTCGATGAGGTATTGACCGACGACGCGGTCTTGCTCGTGCCCACGCCTGCTGGCGAGGTTTTCGACCAGCGCCTGGCCGAGGACCTTGCGCGCGAGAACCATCTCGTGTTCGCCTGCGGACGCTACGAGGGCATCGATGCGCGCGTCGCGCAGTCCTACGGGCAGCGGGTGCGCGTTGTCGAGTTTTCGATCGGCGACTACGTCTTAAACGGGGGTGAGGTCGCGGCGCTCGTCGCGATTGAGGCGATCGGTCGGCTAGCGCCCGGCGTCGTCGGCAACCCCGAATCCCTGGTGGAAGAGTCCCACGGCGCTGCCGGCCTGCTCGAATACCCCGTCTACACCCGCCCCGTTAGTTGGCGCGGAGAGGACATCCCCGAGGTCCTGCTCAGCGGCGACCACGCAAAGATCCGTCAGTGGCGGCGAGCGCAAGCGCTCCTGCGTACCGCGCAGCGTCGGCCAGACATGCTGATCGAGCGCGACGAGCCCCTGTCGATGGCCGATCGGCTCACCCTCGTGCGCGCCGGCTTCTTTGTCCTTGGGGGAGAGGTCCTGCCGTGTGAGATTCGCGAGGCGACGACGGCGGACGCGGTGGCCGTCGCGGAGCTTGCTCGCCGTACGTTCCCGGACGCCTGCCCACCGGAGCTCGGCCCGCAAGCGATCGCGGAGTTCATCGAGACGTACTTGACGCCAGAAAAGTTCGCGCGCTACCTGGCCGACCCACAGCGACGAATCTGGCTCGCCAGCGCCGGCGGCCAGCTGCATGCCTACTGCATGGTCATCTTCGGGCTGCGCCCAGAAGACGAAGAGGGCGCGCGCGAGGTCCGTCACCGCCTGCCGAAGGGGCGGCTGGCCGAAGTCTCTAAGTTCTACGTCGATCGTGCCGCCCGCGGCACGGGTCTAGCGCGCGCCTTGATGGATCGCGTCATGCGCGATGTCGCGAGCGCGAGCCCGACGGTGCGCGGGCTGTGGCTCGGAACCAATCGCTCCAATGTTCGCGCCATCACGTTCTATGAGCGCTGCGGTTGGAAAGTCACCGGATCTCGGACGTTCGATGTCGGAGGCGAGCCCCAAGACGACGTCATCATCACAGTTCCGAAGCTGGCAAAATACGCGAGGCCTGTGGCAGACTAGTGCGGTCATGTGCCTCGCGCGGCCACCTGCCACAGGGGGCGGTCGAAGTTCGGCGGCACACCACAAACCACCCGGCAACACCCGTTGCCCCGATATGCGCGCGCGACCTGTGGCGCGAGCGGGAAGAGAACAATCATGCAGAAGCTGGATGCCCTCGACAAGAAGTCGATGCGCGACGACGTGCCGGATTTCCGTGCCGGCGACACCGTCAAGGTCCACGTGAAGGTTATCGAAGGTAGCCGTTCGCGTATCCAGGTCTTCCAGGGCACCGTCCTGGCCCGTCAGGGTGGCGGTGTTCGCGAGACGTTCACCGTCCGCAAGGTGAGCTTTGGTGTTGGAGTTGAGCGCACGTTCCCGCTGCACGCTCCGACGATCGACCACATCGAGGTCGTGGCCCGTGGCGCCGTGCGCCGCGCCAAGCTCTACTACCTGCGCGATCGTCACGGCAAGTCCGCCAAGATCAAGGAAAAGCGCTAAGTCGTTTTTCACACCTCAGCTTCGGCCCGGCATCACCTGCCGGGCCGATGTCTTTACTCGTGCGAGAATGCAGTAAGGTCAGTAACTGACGTTTTCCGAAAGAGGACTCCATGGCATCTGAACCTCGCATTACGCGGAGGACCATCCGACCGCGTGGCGAGACGGAAGATACGATGCCGCCCAGTATCGAACCGAAAAAGCCCGCCAAGCACCTCTCTCCGCGCGCGATCGCGCAAGAGAGCTTCGGCACGTGGCTCAAGGAAACCGCGCTGATCGTCGTCATCGCGCTCGTGCTGTCCTTCCTCGTCAAGACCTTCCTCGTCCAGGCCTTCTTTATCCCCAGCGCCTCGATGCAAGACACGCTGCGGATCGGCGACCGGATCCTTGTGAACAAGACCGTGGGAAGCGACGATATCTCCCGCGGCGACGTCGTCGTCTTTAAAGATCCGGGCGGCTGGCTGCCACCGATGATGGAAGAGGCGTCGACGATCAAACGCTTCGGCAAAGATGCCTTGACCGCGATCGGCATCCTGCCTGCCGATGCGGGCGAACACCTCATCAAGCGCGTCATCGGGCTGCCGGGAGACACCGTGGAGTGTTGCGATGCGCAGGGCCGCATCAAGGTCAATGGCGAGAGCATCGATGAGCCCTATCTCAAACCCGGCGTGAGCCCCTCGGATATCGAGTTCTCCGTCAAGGTCCCCGACGGCAGCGTCTGGCTGATGGGCGATAACCGCTCCAATTCACGCGATTCACGCGCACACATCGGGCTGCCAGGGGGCGGCTTCGTCTCCCTCGATCACGTGCTCGGCCGCGCGTTTGTCATCATGTGGCCCTACGACCATTGGACGTCGCTCGGCCATGGATCCAAGGCCTTTGACAATGTCCCAGCTCCGTAGCGCGACGCGCGACCTGGAAACCGAGCTCCTGGCGGGTGCGCGCTGGGTGATCGGGATCGATGAGGTCGGGCGGGGCGCACTCGCCGGGCCGGTAAGCGTCGGCGTGTGCGTCGTCGACGCTGACACGAGACGCCCGCCGGAAGGGCTAACCGACTCCAAGTTGCTGACCCCCACCCGCCGGGAGGCGATGGTGGCAGAGCTCGCCTCGTGGGGTGCAGCGCGAGCCGTCGGGCATGCCTCGCCAGCCGAGATCGATGCCGTCGGGATCATCGCGGCACTCAGGCTTGCTGCGCTGCGGGCGCTCGCCGTCGCCGCCCAAGGCCTCGGTGGGGAAGATGCGTGTGCCGCCGCCTGCGCCATCATTTTGGATGGGAGCCACAACTGGCTCGTGCCGACGCTCGATCTCTTCACGCCCACTGAGACGCATGCCTGGTGCCAGGCACCCGTGACGATGCGGGTCAAGGCCGATCAGCAGTGCGCCGTCGTCGCGGCTGCATCGGTGCTCGCCAAAGTCGAGCGCGATCGGATCATGGTGGAATACCCCGACCCGGGCTACGGCTTTGCCGCGCACAAGGGCTATGCCGCCGCGGTGCACCGGGAGGCACTGCAGCGGCTCGGGCCGAGCAATTTTCATCGGCGCAGTTGGCGCCTGCTGCCAACCCCCTAACGCGGCGCGGGTGTTCACCCGGTGGCGAACAGCGCCAGACAAACGACTGCGCGCGGGCAGTCAACGCGGCATGATGGCAGGGTGAGTGCCGATGATCTGGAAAATTACGAGACCGAGCTCGAGCTCGATCTCTACCGCGAATACCGCGATGTTGTCTCCCTGTTTAGCTATGTCGTGGAAACTGAGCGACGGTTCTACCTCGCCAACGAGGTCGAGCTCAAGCCACGCAGCGCGGGGGGCGAGGTTTTCTTCGAACTCACGTTGACCGACGCCTGGGTGTGGGACGTGTACCGGTCGGCCCGCTTCGTTGCCAAGGTCAACATTGTGACGTTCAAGGACGTCAACATCGAAGAGCTCACCAAACCCGACATGACGATCTAGCTCGCCGGCACTATCCACAAGCGCGCGATTGGCGCGCGAAGGCCGGCTGAGGACACACCGCGGCGCCAGCTGAGGCGCGATGCCTGGTGGGCTGTGCTCCATGAGCACCCACAATCAACGCCTCGGAACCTACGGCGAGGACACCGCCGCAGCCTACCTCGTCTCCCACGGCTATCAGATCATCGATCGCAACTGGCGATGCGCTGCCGGGGAAGTCGATATCGTCGCGAAAGCCAGCGGCGGCCCGATCTGCCTCGTCGAAGTCAAGACGCGATCCACCTTCGCCTACGGCCACCCGGCCGAATCCATCACGCGCGCCAAGATCGCGCGAATGCGTCAGGTCGCGGGGTACTGGCGACGCGAGAAGGGCGGACCGCACCCGGTTCGGCTCGACCTCATCTGCGTTGACGCCTCCGGCACCACGCCCCAGGTGTGGCACCTGGAAGGGGCGGACCGGTGAAGCTCGCCCGCACGCTCGCTGTCAGCCTGAGCGGACTCGTCGGCGATGTCGTGACGGTCGAGGCGCACCTCGCGACGCACATCCCGCGCTTCACTCTCGTCGGGCTGCCCGACGCATCGCTTGCCGAGGCGAAGGATCGGGTGCGTGCAGCGATCGAATCCTGCGGACGCATCCTGCCGCCGCAGCGCATCACCGTGAACCTGCAGCCCGCCTCGCTGCCGAAGACCGGATCCGGGTTCGACCTGGCGATCGCGATCGCCGTGCTCGTTGCGAACGAGCCTGCCGCCTATCGGCCCTCCATTACCGACGTCGTCCACATCGGCGAACTTGGCCTCGATGGCGCGATCCTGCCGGTGCGTGGCGTCCTACCGGCGGTGCAGGCCGCCAAGGCAGCCGGCTACCGCGCGGTCGTGACGAGCCGCGCGAATGAGGCCGAGGCGAGGCTCGTGCCCGAGATGGATGTGCTCGCCTTTGATCACATGTCCCACCTGCTGCACCACTACGCGCTCGAGTGCACCGTGACGCCCATGCCAGTGATCAACCGGCTGGCTATCGCTGCCGACGATCAGTGCGCCGAGGCACTCGACTTTTCTGACGTCACCGGTCAAGACGATGCCAAGCACGCCCTCGAAGTCGCCGCGGCGGGTGGCCACCACGTCCTCCTCATGGGCCCGCCCGGCACCGGCAAGACGATGCTCGCTTCCCGGCTCCCGACGATCCTGCCGCCCCTTGACGACGACGTCGCTGTCGCGGTCTCCTCAGTGCGTTCCGTGCTGGGGACGTTTAGCGGCACCGAACTCGTCCGGACGCCGCCGTTTGTGGCGCCCCACCACTCCGCCTCGCGGGCATCGCTCGTTGGCGGTGGGGCCCGTATCGCGCGCCCCGGTGCGATCTCCCAGGCCCACGGCGGGGTCCTGTTCCTCGACGAAGCACCCGAATTCGGCGCCGCCAATCTTCAGCTTCTGCGTCAGCCGCTCGAATCGGGCGAGATTTCGATCCATCGATCGCAATCGGTGGCGACCTACCCGGCTCGCTTCCAACTCGTCTTGGCCGCGAACCCGTGCCCGTGCGGCAACGGCCATGGCAAGGGTGCTCGCTGCCGGTGCACGCCACTGCAGAAGCGTCGCTATCTCGAGGCGCTGTCGGGCCCACTGCTCGATCGCATCGATATTCGCAGCCACGTCATGGCACCCTCGACGTCCCGTCCCCTCGCAGGCACCGAAACAAGCGCCATGATCGCGCAGCGCGTCGCCAATGCTAGGAACCGGCAGGCCGAGCGGTGGCGTGACTACCCGTTCTCGCTGAACGCTCATGTGCCAGCGAAGATCCTGCGCGGCGCCGACTCCCCGTTTCCCGCCTCGGCTCGCACGATGCTCGATCCGTATCTCGCGCGCGGCCACATAACGTTACGCGGACTCGATCGCATCCTTCGCCTCGCGCTCACCCTGGCGGATCTGCGCGGGACAGCGCCCACGCGCGATGACATCTCAACGGCCCTACTGCTTCGTATCGGAGACGACCATGCTCACGTGGCGTAACTATTCCCACCCCGTCCGAATGGCCTATGCCGCATGGTCGGCGCTGACCGAAAGCGGCGACGGTGATGCCCACCGCCTCATCGCCCGACATGGGCCCATTGAGGCACTCAACCTCGTGGGCAGCGCGATCGCGGGCGGCACCGAGATCGCCGTTCCCGGCAAAGCGGTGCAACGCTGGGCGCCGCGCATCGCGGCTCTCCATCTCGACGAGCTCGTTGACCGCCACCTGAGCTACGGGGGCTTCCTGCTCACGCCCGACGATGATGCCTGGCCGAGACCCTTTGCTGACCTGGGCGACCGCGCCCCGTTTGCGCTGTGGGCTCGCGGCAAGAACCTCACGACGCTCATGAGCGCGGCGCCGCACGTCTCAATCGTTGGAGCGCGCGCCGCCACCACGTACGGGCTGCACATGGCAACGGAGCTCGCCTCGCACCTGGCAACTCTTGGCCACACGATCGTTTCCGGCGGCGCCTTCGGGATCGATGGGGCGGCGCACCGCGGCGCGCTCGCCGTCGATGGCCCTACCATCGCGATCCTCGCGGGAGGTCCCGACAGGTTCTATCCGGCAGCGCACACATCCCTGCTGGAAGCAATCGAAAGCCGCGGGCTGATCATCAGTGAACACCCGCCCGGACGCGCGCCCTCGCGGTTCCGGTTCCTGGAACGCAATCGCCTCATTGCCGCCCTCGGAGAGGTCACGATCGTCGTGCAGGCGGCATTGCGTAGCGGTGCCCTACGCACCGCTCGCGACGCTAGCGAACTTGGACGCCACGTCGCGGCCATTCCTGGCCCGGTCACCGATATGGCGAGCGCCGGCTGCCACGAGGCGATTCGCTCCCAGCTGGCGGTGCTCGTGACCGATGCCGACGAGGTCCGCGAGCTCATCGCACCGATCGGCACCCACGATGCCACGAAGGTATCCGAGCAAGCTGGCCTCCTCGATGGACTCGAGCCCCACGAGGCCAAGGTGCTCGATGTACTCCCGCCCCGCGGCAGCTACGAGCTCACCCGCGTTGCCGAAGAAAGTGCGCTGTCCATCGAGGACGCTCGCGCGGCCCTCGGCATGCTGACGCTGGCCGGAAAAGTCGAACAGGTGGGCCATGCATTCCGACGTTCGTGAGGAGGCCGTGGCACGATTGAGGGCATGGCCCCGGTCCTTTCTCGCTACGCTGACTTCTTGCGCTATGAGCGCGACGTCAGCGAGAACACCGTGCGCGCCTACCTCTCCGATGTGCGCTCGCTCCTGATATTTGCGGCGCCGGATTCCACGACGGCGGCAGCACTGGAGGATTCGTCCCCCGAATCGCTCGAACCTTTCGCCTTCACCCTCACGACGCTGCGCGGCTGGCTCGCGACGCTCGCCGCAGCGGGGGAGTCACGCGCATCGCTTGCGCGCCGCACCTCCGCCATTAAGCAGTTCTTCTCTTGGGCCGCCAATGTCTCGCTCATCGAATCGAACCCGGCGCTCCGGCTCGTCGCTCCCAAACGTGACTCCCGGTTGCCGACGGTTCTTCGAGAAGACGAAGTCACGACGCTGCTCGCACTCGCCAACGAGGAAGCAGCCGACGACGATCCGATAAAGATCCGGGACGCCGCGATCTTTGAGCTCATCTATGCGGCGGGACTGCGCGTCAGTGAAGCCGCCGAGTTGCCCCTGCATGCAATCGACCGGTCACGGCTCGTTGTCACCGTCACCGGTAAAGGCCGCAAAACCCGCACGGTGCCGATCGGACGACCCGCGCTACAAGCGATCGACCGCTGGCTTGCCGTCCGAGCGGACATCGCTGCGAACGACGCCAGCACGCTCTTCATCGGTGCACGTGGCGGGCGCCTTGACCCGCGAACCATTCGAGCGGCGTTGCATCGCCTCGCTACGCGCGCCGGCGTGCGCGATATTGCGCCGCACGGACTACGGCACTCGGCCGCAACGCACGTCCTCGACGGGGGAGCAGACCTGCGCACGGTCCAAGAGCTGCTGGGACATTCCTCGCTCTCAACGACGCAGCGCTACACCCACGTCACGAAAGATAAGCTTCGAGCCGCGTTCGAGCAGGCCCATCCCCGCGCTTAGTCGCGATCGGGCACGAGCCGGTAGCGCAGCGGCTGGAGCAGCAGCAGCGGATCGATGTATTGCTCGTTTCGCCCTGTCCCGTATTTCGCGCCCCAATGCAGGCAGGAAGCCCCCTCGCAGTGGCCCGGCAGGAGCTCGCCGATGAGGTCCCCTCGGGCGATGACGTCTCCCACGCTCACGAGGGCTTGAACGGGCTCGTACGTCGTGCGCAGCCCGCCCGCGTGTTCCAGTGCCACGACGGGCTTGCCGCCGACCTTGCCCGCGAAGGCGACCCGGCCCGCCCCCGCACCTCGAACAGGTGAGCCCGCCCCAGCCTCCAGATCAACTCCGCGATGTCCGCTCTGCCAGCGCTGGGCGGGCAGATCAAAAGCACGCAGCACCGCTACGGGCCCGCCGGTCGGCCAGTCGAAGTCAAGATCGCTCGACTCCGGCGTTCGCGTTACTGCAGCGCCCGGGGAGAACAGCAGCACCACCATGGTGAGTGCCAACAGCCCTGCCGCACGTACTCGTCGATTCATGGCCCTACCGTGCACCGCGACGTGGCGATCCAGGAGTTTCGTCATCGTCGCAGCGCCACGCCGAGCGCCCTGGGCCCCAGTGTGGATGGCGACAGCCGCCGCATGTGGGCAACCTCGCCGCAGGATCGGCGCATTCGTCGTGGCTCGACGCGGCGCAATCAGGTAAACTCACGCGTGGCAACGTGTGGAAACTCTTCTGCTCGTTGACTATCGCGTGCGTGGAAAACCTCGCCCGGCATCGGTCCCCCTGGGGCGCCCGGCGAACCGCGCACTAGGACTATCAACCGAAATCAGGGTAGCTACGCTGCCCGAAATACGCAGGCAACCGTCTGCGGGAAGGAAGCGTCATGGCCGTCGTAACCATGCGCCAGCTGCTGGAGTCCGGCGTCCACTTCGGACACCAGACCCGTCGCTGGAACCCCAAGATGAAGCGTTTCATCCTCACGGAACGCAATGGCATCTACATCATCGATCTGCAGCAGTCGCTGACCGACATTGATCGCGCCTACGACTTTGTTAAGGAAACCGTCGCCCACGGCGGCACCATCCTGTTCGTTGGCACCAAGAAGCAGGCCCAGGAAGCCGTGGCCGAGCAGGCCCAGCGCGTGGGGATGCCGTTCGTCAACCAGCGTTGGCTCGGTGGCATGCTCACCAACTTCGGCACCGTCCACAAGCGCCTGCAGCGCCTGAAGGAACTCGAGCAGGTCGACTTCGATGACGTCGCCGGCTCCGGCCTGACGAAGAAGGAACTGCTCATGCAGTCCCGCGAGAAGGACAAGCTCTCGCGCACCCTCGGCGGCATCCGCGACATGGCCAAGGTCCCCTCGGCCGTGTGGATCGTGGACACCAACAAGGAACACCTCGCCGTCGCTGAGGCCAAGAAGCTCAACATTCCGATCGTCGCGATCCTCGACACCAACTGTGATCCCGACGAGGTCGACTACGGCATCCCGGGCAACGACGACGCGATCCGCTCCGTCGCCGTGCTCACCCGCGTCATCGCCGATGCCGCTGCCGAAGGCCTCGTGACCCGCCACGGTGGCTCCACCGGCGAAGCCGGCGAGGGCGAAGCACTGGCCGAGTGGGAGCGCGAGATGCTCGAAGGCTCCGGCGAGGACAAGACCGCCACCGAGGCCGACGAGTCGGCCGAAGCGGCCGAGCAGGCCCCGGCTGAAGCCTCGACGACGGAAGAGTCCGCAGTCGAGACCGCCACTCCCGAGTCGACCCCGGCCGGTGACGTGGACCAGGAGACCACCTCGGAGACCGTCGTCGAAGGCGACAAGTCCGAGACCACCGACAACGCCTAAGGAGAACCATCCATGGCTAACTACACCGCTGCTGACATCAAAGCGCTGCGCGAAAAGACCGGCGCCGGCATGCTCGACGTGAAGAAGGCTCTCGACGAGGCTGACGGCGACGCCGAAAAGGCTCACGAGATCATCCGCGTCAAGGGGCTGAAGGGCATCGCCAAGCGCGAGGGCCGTTCCACCTCCGAGGGCATCATTGCCACCGACGTGCGCCCCGGCGAGGGCGGCCAGGTCGGCACGATGATCGAGATCAACTGCGAGACCGACTTCGTTGCGAAGTCCGGCCCGTTCATCGAGATCGCCGACAAGGCCGTCGCCTACGCGGCCGAGCACGGCATCGCGACGCCGGAAGAGCTGCTGAACTCCGACTTCGGCCAGACCTTCACCGACGCCACCGCGCCGCTCGGTGAGAAGATCGTCATCCGCCGCATCGCGTCGGTCACCGGCGAGAACGTCGAGGTCTACCTGCACCGCACCGCCAAGGACCTGCCGCCGCAGGTTGGCGTGCTCGTCGCCTCCGACGCCGCTGGCGCCGAGGTGGCCCGCGACGTCGCGATGCACATCGCGGCTTACTCGCCGAACTTCCTGTCCCGCGACGAGGTTCCCACCGAAACCGTCGAGGACGAGCGTCGTATCGCCGAGGAAACCGCGAAGAACGAAGGCAAGCCCGAGCAGGCGCTGCCGAAGATCGTGGAAGGCCGCATGAACGGCTTCTTCAAGGAGAACTGCCTGCTGGACCAGGCCTTCGCCCGCGATCCGAAGCAGACCGTCGGCCAGATCGTGTCCGCCACCGGCGGCACCATCACCGGCTTCGCTCGCTTCCGCGTCGGCGCCTAATGTCGCCCCGGCCCCGCTTCGCACTGCGCGAGGCGGGGCCGGCCCATAACCACCACCCACCACCTGCAAACGAGGAATGATGTCCGAAAAGCCCCGTCGCGTCCTGCTCAAACTCTCCGGCGAAGTCTTCGGCGGCGGCACTCTCGGATTGGACATCGACGTCCTGAACCTCATTGCCTCCCAAATTCACGACGCCGTCACCGAAGGCGTCCAGGTCGCCTGCGTCGTTGGCGGCGGCAACTTCTTCCGCGGCGCCGAACTGTCCAGCCGCGGCTTTGACCGCGCCCGCGCGGATTACATGGGCATGCTCGGCACCGTCATCAACGCACTCGCGCTGCAAGACGCCATCGAGCAGGCCGGCACCCGCACCCGCGTGCAAACCGCCATCACCATGGGCCAGGTCGCCGAGCCCTACATTCCGCTGCGCGCCATCCGCCACATGGAAAAGGGCCGCGTCGTCGTCTTCGGCGCCGGCGCCGGCATGCCCTATTTCTCGACGGATACCGTCTCCGCGCAGCGCGCCCTGGAGACGAACTGCGATGAGCTGCTCGTCGGCAAATCTGGCGTCGACGGCGTCTACACGGCCGACCCGAAGTTCGACCCGAACGCAGAAAAACTCGATTACGTCACCTACCACGACGCCCTTGCCAAGGGCCTGAAGGTCGTCGACGCGACGGCCTTCTCGCTGTGCATGGACAACGGCCTGAACATGCGCGTGTTCGGCATGAGCGAGCCCGGCAATGTCGCGCGGGCGCTTCGAGGTGACACAATAGGAACATTGGTTAGCGCCTCCTAGCGGCGCCGCCGGTAGCGAGATACCCCCTGTAAGGAGCACAAGTGATTGACGATATTCTCCTCGAAGCCGAGGAGCAGATGAGCAAGGCCGTGGACTTCACGCGCGAAGAGTTCGGCAATATCCGCACCGGCCGCGCCAACGCCGCGATGTTCGAATCGATCCTGGTGGACTACTACGGCGCGCCGACCCCGCTGCAGCAGCTCGCGGGCCTGACGATTCCCGAGGCCCGCATGGTCCTCATCAACCCCTACGACCGCGGCGCCACCGACGCCATCGTGCGCGCGCTGCGCGAATCCGACCTGGGCGTCAACCCCACGGACGACGGCCAGCACATCCGCGTCGCGCTGCCGATCCTGACGGAAGAGCGCCGCAAGGAGTATGTCAAGCTCGCCAAGACGAAGGCCGAGGACGCCCGCATCTCCGTGCGCCACGAACGCCGCAAGGCGATGGACGCCCTGAACAAGCTGAAGAAGGACGGCGACGAGGGCGAAGACGCCGTCGAGCGCGGCGAAAAGGAGCTGGAAGGGCTGACCAAGAAGTACGTCGAGCTCATCGACGAGCTGCTGGACGCCAAGGAAACCGACCTCCTCGAAATCTAAGTGCGCCATAGCGAAGAATCCGATACTCGCGAGGTCCTTGACCGGCTGCGGGAGGCTCGACGTCGGGCGTCAAGCGCGCTCGTTGAGCCCGCCCCGCCCACCCCAACGGATCCGCCGACGACCCACGGCCGCGCCGGTCGCGATCTAACCGCCGCCATCGGCGTTGGCATCGGGCTCGCGCTCGTGCTCGTCGCCTCGCTGCTCTACGACATCCGTATCTTCGTCGGCCTCGTCGCCCTCGTCATCGGCGCGGGCATGTGGGAACTCGCGCGCGCCGTGCGCCTGTCCAACATCCGCATCCCGCTCGAGCCGCTGTGGGTGGGCGGCGCCGGCATGATGATCTCCGCGTGGGTCGGCGGCCCATCGGCGCTGCTCATGGCCTTCGCCCTGACCTGCGGCGCGGTCTTCGTCTGGCGCGTCGTCGAAGGTGGGGGACTGGCCGCCGTGCGCGATGCCTCCACGGCAATGTTCGTCGCGGCCTACCTGCCATTTTTGGCTTCCTTCGCCGTCCTTTTGGCGCGGCGGCCGGACGGCGCCTGGGCCGTGCTGACATTCGTCGCGATCGTCGTCGCCTCCGATACCGGCGGCTATATCGCGGGCGTGCTCTTCGGCAAGCACCCGATGAGTCCGTCGATCTCGCCGAAGAAGTCCTGGGAGGGCTTTGCCGGCTCGATCACGCTTGCCACGGCGATCGCCATTGTCTGCGCGCACTTTGCGCTCGGCCTACCGTGGTGGACCGGCGTGCTGCTCGGCGTGCTCGGGGTGTTGACGGGCACCGTCGGCGATCTCGCCGAATCGCTCATCAAACGCGACCTCGGCCTGAAAGACATGGGCACGATCCTGCCCGGGCACGGCGGCATCATGGATCGCCTCGACTCCCTGCTCGTGACCGTACCCGTGATCTACCTCGTCTTGGAGGCCGTCGCATGACATCCGAACCGACCGGCGCGCCCGTTGAGTCGCTCGACCCGGCCCTGCGCCTGCCGCTGACCTTCACCGCGCCGCGCCGCGGCAAACCGCCCAAGCACTTGGCCGACCTCAGCCGCGCCGAGCGGCGCGACCTCGTGAGCGAAGCCGGGCTGCCGGCATTCCGCGCCGATCAGCTCTCGCGCCACTACTTCACGCACTTCACGCGCGAGCCGGGCGACATGACCGACATTCCCGCGAGCCAGCGCGAATCGCTCACCTCGCTGCTGCTGCCCGAACTCGTCAGCAAGGTCACCGATATCACTGCTGACGGCGGCGCCACCATCAAATCGCTGTGGCGGCTCTTCGACGGGGTGCGCGTCGAATCGGTCCTCATGGGCTATGACAATCGCACGACGCTGTGCATCTCCTCGCAGGCCGGCTGCGGCATGGCCTGCCCGTTTTGCGCCACCGGCCAGATGGGCCTGACGCGCAACCTGTCAACCGCCGAAATCATCGAGCAGGTGCGGATCGCGGCGGCGATGAGCCAAAACGGCGCGCTCGCAACTGGCCCGGCTCGCATGTCGAACATCGTCTTCATGGGCATGGGCGAACCACTCGCGAACTATCGCGCCGTCATCGGCGCCGTGCGCCGCCTCGTGGATGAATCGCCCGAGGGTTTTGGCCTGTCCGCGCGCCACGTCACCGTCTCGACCGTCGGCCTCGTGCCCGCTATCAATAAGCTCGCGGCCGAGGGGATCCCCGTCACGCTTGCCGTCTCGCTGCACGCTCCCGACGACGAGCTGCGCGACAACCTCATTCCCGTGAACTCGCGGTGGAAGGTCGGCGAGCTGCTCGATGCCGCGCGCGCCTACTTCCGCGCGACGGGCCGCCGCGTCTCGATCGAATACGCCCTCATTAAAGACATCAACGACCAGGCGTTTCGCGCTCAGTTGCTCGCTGATGAGCTCAACGCGCGCGGCCACGGCTGGGCGCACGTCAACCCCATCCCGCTCAACCCGACGCCCGGCTCGATGTGGACGGCCGCGAGCGAGCAGGCGACCCGGACCTTCGTCGACACGCTGCGTCGGGCCGGAATTCACACGAGCGTGCGAGATACTCGAGGCAGCGACATAGACGGCGCGTGCGGCCAGCTCGCGACCGAAGTGCTGAAAGGGGCACAGTCATGAGCAAGGACATGTTTCCGCGCGAGTCTCGCTTCAGCGAGGGGTACGACATCGAGCAGGTCGAGGAGTTCTTCACCCGAGCTCGCGATTCCTACGAGGCGGATGCCGGCACGCGCTCCATGAGCGATCAGGACGTGCGCAACATTGCTTTCGAGCAGGTGCGCGGCGGCTACCGCTTCGCCGCCGTTGACGCGGCCCTGGACCGCCTCGAGGTCGCCTTCGTCAAGCGCCGCCGCGCCGACTTCATCGCCGCCAACGGCCAGGAAGCCTGGATGGACCACATTGCCGAGCTTGCCAAGACGCTCTACCCGCGCCTGCAGCGCCCCGCCGGCGAGCGCTTCGCCGACGCTGAGGGCAGCGGCTATGCCAAAAAGGACGTCGATGAGCTGATGGAGACGCTCGTGTCGTATTTTGACGACGGCGCTGACCTCACGAGCCACGACATTCGGCACGCGGACTTTCCCGCCGCCCGCGGCTCGAAGGCCTACAGCGAGAACGTCGTCGACGCCTATCTCGATCGGGTCGCCGAAGTCCTACTGGCGGTCGAGTAGTGGCCGCCCTCTTCGTCCTCGGGGCGACGGGATCGATCGGCACGCAGGCGCTGGATGTCGCCCGCGCCGAGCAGATGAGCGTTGCAGGCCTAGCCGCCGGCGGCGCGAACCTAGAGTTGCTCGTCGCCCAAACGGCCGAATTCACGCCCGAGGTAATCGCGATCGCCGATGAGCGCGGCGAAGCCGAGCTGCGCTCGCGGCTGGCCGAGGCCGGCGCCGGCCGTACCTTCGCCGCCCCCGACATCCTCATCGGAGCGGCCGCCGCCGCCGAGCTCGCGGGGCGCGCCCAAAGCGAGGACACCGTCCTCAACGGCATCACGGGCTCGATCGGCCTACCCGCCACGCTGTCGGCCCTTGCCACCGGCGCCCGCCTCGCCCTTGCCAACAAGGAGTCGCTCGTCGTCGGTGGCGCCCTCGTCGCCGAGGCCATGACGCGCCCGGGCCAGATCGTGCCCGTCGACTCCGAGCACTCCGCGATGTTCCAGGCGCTCGCCGCCGGCACCCACCACCGGGGCCTGTGCAGCGAAAACCTCGACGGCGAGTCCAACGTCGCGCGCCTCGTCCTGACCGCCTCGGGCGGGCCCTTCCGCGGCAGGACCCGCGCCGAGCTCGATGCCGTCACCCCGGAGCAGGCGCTCGCCCACCCGACGTGGGACATGGGCCCCGTCGTGACGATCAACTCCTCCACCCTCATGAACAAGGGCCTGGAGCTCATCGAAGCCCAGCTCCTGTTTGACGTCGACGCCGCGAATATCGACGTCGTCGTCCACCCGCAATCGATCGTCCACTCCATGGTGGCCTTCGTTGACGGCTCGACGATCGCCCAGGCCTCCCCGCCCAACATGCGCCTGCCGATCGCCCTCGCCTTGACCTGGCCGCAGCGCACCTACCCGGCGCCCGCCTGCCAGTGGGATGCGCCGACGAACTGGACCTTTGAGCCCGTGGACACCGAAACCTTCCCCGCGACCGAACTCGCGCGCGCCGCCGTCGCCGCATCCCCCACGCACCCGGCCGTGCTCAACGCCGCCAATGAGGCGTGCGTCGCACAGTTCCTTTCCGGGAACATCGCCTACCTCGCGATCGTTGATACCGTCAGCGAGGTGCTGGCCGCCCACCGGTGGGATTCCGGTAGGACGCCAAGCCTCGACGACCTCGCCGAGCTCGATGCCTGGGCCCGGCGCGAAGCGAGCGAAAGGTTGAGCGCGTGTCATACCTGATCGGTATCGGGTTACTGATCGTTGGACTCCTCGTGTCCATCGCGCTGCACGAGGTCGGCCACATGTGGCCGGCGAAGAAGTTCGGCGTGAAGGTGCCGCAGTACTTCGTCGGCTTTGGCCCGACGCTGTGGTCGACGAAACGCGGCGAGACCGAATACGGCATCAAGGCGATCCCGCTCGGCGGCTACGTGCGCCTGGCGGGGATGTACCCGCCAGCCGAGGCGCTCGCCAAGGTCCCCGCCGATCGCCGCTCCCTGGCAAGCGCCGCCCGCGCCGAGGCCCTCGCGGACCTCGAGCCGGGGGAGGAGCACCGCGCCTTTTACCGCCTGTCGACGCCCAAAAAGATCATCGTCATGCTCGCCGGCCCGGTCATGAACCTCATCATCGCGTTCGTGCTGCTCGCCGGAATCCTCATGGGTTGGGGGCTACCGGTCGCTTCGACGACGCTCGCCGACGTCCCCGCGTGCGCCACCGAGTCCGAGCCGTGCGATAGCCCCGGCGCCGCATACGCCGCGGGGTTGCGCCCCGGCGATACCATCACCGGCTTCGCGGGCAAGCCCATCCGCACCTGGGAGGATCTGCCCCGCGCGGTAGCGGAAAACGACCTGAAGCCGACGGAGATCACCTTCGTCTCCGACGGCGTCGAGCACACCGCGCCCATCACGCCCCAGCTGCGCAGCGTCACCCGCGTCGATGGCGAAGTCGTCGAACGGCCCGTCATTACCGTGATCGCCGGCCAGGAACGCAAGCCCGCGGCGTTCGGCGAGGTCGTCGCGATGACGAGCAAGGGCGTCACCGAGACGTTCAAGGTCATCGGGGCGCTGCCGATGCGGCTGTATGACGTGGCCCGCTCGCTCGTGACCGACGAGCCGCGCGAGGACGGCGTCATGTCGATTATTGGTGTGGGCCGCCTCGCCGGCGAGGTCGCGGCCACCCCGAGCGAGGGCGCCGCTACCGGCACTAGCGCCGGTCCCGGCTGGACCGACAAGATCATGTCGCTGCTTTCGCTCATCGCCTCGCTGAACATCGCGCTGTTCGCCTTCAACCTCATCCCGCTGCTGCCGCTGGACGGCGGCCACATCGCGGGGGCGCTGTATGAAGGCGCCCGGCGCCGCATCGCGCGCGCCTTCGGCCGGCCGGACCCGGGCCCGGTCGATACCGCGCGCATGCTGCCCTTGACCTACACCGTCTTCATCCTCCTGATCGGGATGACGTTGCTGCTCGGCTACGCCGATATCGTCAAACCAATCACGTTATAGCGGGCGCGATCCCTTCCCGAACGCACGCCCGCCCCAGCAGCGGTACCCTAGGGCTGTGACTACTCCGATCTCACTAGGCATGCCCCAGGTTAAGGAAGCCCCGCCCGTCCTCGCGCAGCGGCGCCCGACCCGCAAGATTAAGGTGGGCTCCGTCGAGGTCGGCGGCGATGCCCCCATCTCGGTGCAATCAATGACGACGACGAAGACTACGGACATCGGCGCCACCTTGCAGCAAATCGCCGAGCTGACGGCCGCCGGCTGCGATATCGTGCGCGTCGCCTGCCCGAGCGCCGACGACGCCGAAGCGCTGCCGATCATCGCTCGCAAGTCGACGATCCCCGTCATCGCCGATATCCACTTCCAGCCGCGCTACGTCTTTGCCGCGATCGAGGGCGGCTGCGCGGCCGTGCGCGTGAACCCCGGTAATATCCGCAAGTTCGACGATCAGGTCAAGGAGATCGCCCAGGCCGCGAAGGACCACGGCACCTCCATCCGCATCGGCGTGAACGCCGGCTCGCTGGATCCGCGCCTGCTGGAAAAGTACGGCTCGGCCACCCCCGAGGCCCTCGTCGAGTCCGCCGTATGGGAAGCCTCGCTGTTCGAGGAACACGATTTTCACGACTTCAAGATCTCGGTCAAGCACCACGACCCGGTCGTCATGGTGCAGGCCTATGAGATGCTCTCCGAGCGCGGTGACTGGCCACTGCACCTCGGCGTGACGGAGGCCGGCCCGGCCTTCCAGGGCACGATCAAGTCCGCCGTCGCCTTCGGCGCGCTGCTATCCAAGGGCATTGGAGACACGATCCGCGTCTCGCTGTCGGCGCCGCCGGTCGAAGAGGTCAAGGTCGGCATCCAGATCCTGCAGTCGCTGAACCTGCGGCCAAAGAAGCTCGAGATCGTCTCCTGCCCCTCGTGCGGCCGCGCCCAGGTCGATGTCTATAAGCTCGCCGACGAGGTCACTGAAGGCCTCAAGGACGTTACCGTGCCGCTGCGCGTCGCCGTCATGGGCTGCATCGTCAACGGCCCGGGCGAGGCCCGCGAAGCCGATCTCGGCGTCGCCTCCGGTAACGGCAAGGGCCAGATCTTCGTCAAGGGCGAGGTCATCAAGACGGTGCCCGAGGCTGAGATCGTGCAGACCCTCATCGCCGAAGCCCAGCGCATCGCCGAACAGATGGAAGCCGAAGGTCACGCCTCCGGCGAACCGACCGTCGCCGTAAAGTAAGCCGCCGTGTTGCAGCGGTGGGCGCGACGCGGCGCGAGCCGAGGCCCTCAGATCCGGCCGGTCACGGCCCAAGACGTGGCGCTGCGCCACGCCGTCATCGAGCTGTGTGAAGCCGAACCCGTCACGGCGGTGATGATGCGCCGCCACGTCGATGCGATGGGCCGGCGCTCGGCAGCCTACGGCCAGCTCTATGCCCGAGTGCAGCAAACCGAGCGGGGACCGCGGGTGGATGCCGCCCTGTGGTCGGGCGCGAACCTCATCGCGCTCGGCTATCAAGACGCCCTTAATGATTTTGCGAAGCTGGCCGCGAGCCAGGGCCGGCGCTGCTCCTCGATCGTGGGGCATCTCGGCCATGTCGCCGGGCTGTGGGAGCAGCTGCGTGACGTATGGTCGCCACCGCGCGAAGAGCGCCTGGACCAGCCCGTCCTCGTCAAACGCCAGCCCTCGAGCGTCGCGCCCGATCCGCGGCTGCGCTTTGCCACCGTGGCCGATACCGAGGCGATCGTCCCAGCCGCGATCGCGATGTACACCGAGGAAGTGGGCTATGACCCGCGGCGTTTTGGTGCGGGCTACGAGCACCACATCCGCTCCCAGATCCGCGCGGGCCGCACCTTCGTCATTACGGAGGACGATACGCCCGGCTCGCCCGTGGTCTTCACAGCCGAGGTTGGGGTGCTGGCGGGCGACGTCGCGCAGATTCACGGCGTGTGGGTCGATCCACGCCTGCGGGGGCGCGGCATCGGCTCGGCGGCGATGGCCGGGGTGTGCGAGCTGACGACCGCCCACCTCGCCTCGACGGTGAGCCTGTACGTCAACTCCTATAACGCGCCGGCGATGCGAATCTATCAGCGCACCGGCTTCGAACAGGTCGCCACCTTCGCGACGATTTTGTTCTAGACACGACAAAGGCGGCCGACACGATCTCAATCGTGCCGGCCGCCGTCGTATCGGCTACTTGATCTTCAGGTTCAGAAGTTCAGCTTGGTTGCCGACCTTGTTGTGGAAGTGGAAGTAGAGCACGTCCTGCTTGTCGTCTCCACCCTGGGCGTTCAGTGCGTTGGGGCGCGGGTTTTCGGGGAAGACCTTGAACGGGATGGGCTCGCCATCAGCGCTCACGTCGATCCCCGTCACACCGAGGTTGGATCCGAAGGAGATGCGGGGCTTAGCCGCGTTGTACTCAAAGACCACGGCGTCGGTCTCACCGGAGGCGAGGCCTTCTTCCTGGCTGGCCGAGGCGTACCAGGAGTTACCGATCGCGCGGATCGTCAGCGGCAGGTCGCCACCAGCGATCTCGGCCGGCGTGAAGCCGACCGCAGTCAGGTCGAACGGCAGCGCCATGATGGAGCTATCGAACGTGTTCGTATCGAAGGCGCCCCCCGGCAGCTGGTTGACGAAGGAGATGCCGGTGTTGCGGCCCGTCAGGGCGTTAAACACGGCGACGATCGTCACGTCCGAACCATCCAGGCGCATCGCCTCAACCGAGTACGGCACGCCCTTGGCTACGACCTGCAGCGACAGGTAACCGGGCGCGGCCGGGGAAATCGGCCAGGCGCCGTAGGTCTCCAGACCCACGATGACCTGCGCGTCCTTCGCGATCTCTTCCGGCGTACCGGTCAGTTCCTTGACGTTGGAGCGAACACCGACGCGCTTGATGTCGGTGGACTTCAGCAGCTCCGCGTATTCCGCGTCGGCCTCATCCACGACCTTCTCCGGCGAGGACGCCACGAACTCGAGCGGCAGGGCAGCTGGGAAGAAGTCGTTGACGACGCCGTCGTAGGCGCTCGGGTAGCTGAAGGACTTGCCGTTAGCGGTCAGAGTGCCGTCGTTCGTCTTCTTATCGAGCTTGGCCTTCGCTTTCAGGTTGGCGACGGGCTTGACCGCTGCCGAGACGGGCAGGCGCAGCTCGCCGCCCTCGGGAGCGCCGGTGCCCTTGGCAACGAGACGGCCCGTCGGCGTAGAGATGAACTCGCGCAGCAGCTCGACACCGCCCAGGGCGGCCACAGTCTGCGACAGCTCCATCGTCGGGTCGATGACCTTGGAGAAGTTCTTCGGGTTGATCGTGAGCTTGACCGAAACCTCGACCTGGCCGCCGGCGGGCACCGAGACCTTCGCGGGCGTCACGGTGTAGGTGACGCCGGGAACCTTGGTGGCCTCGACGTAGGACAGGTTGAGGGCAGCGGCCTTATCGCCGGTGTTCTGGATCGTCACCTTGCGCTGGGCGTTGAAGGTGTTGTCAGCGAACTCGACGGCACCGAAGTTCACCGAAGCAAGCTGCGGGTTGGCCGAATCGAACATCACGATGTGGTTATCCACGCCGGCCTTGGCATCAACACGGCCGGTGCCAACGCGCTGCGGCCCGAAGACACCCTTATCGGAGGTGATGTCGTGGAAGGCGGTGTTCATGACGCCGGCCTTGAGCTGAACAGCGTTCCACTTCGGGTGCGCCTGCTTGACGAGGGCGGTGACGCCGGCGACGTGCGGGGTCGCCATCGAGGTGCCGGTCATGGTAGCCGGGCCGTTGCCGCTACCAACCGCGGCCGAGACGATCTGGGTGCCGGGGGCAGCTACGTCGGGCTTGACGATACCGAAGGAGCCGTGCACGCCACGCGAGGACGACGGGTTCAGCTTGTCAGCGTTGTTCGCGTCGAATTCGCGGATCGCGCTGATGCCGTCCTTGGTGAAGGTGACCGAGACCGGTCCCGCTGCGAGCGCCGCTTCGACCTTGGCGGTGTTATCGGCCGTGAGCTGGAAGCCCGGAATCGTGGCGTTGCCTGCGATGCCCGAGGTGAACTCGTTGACCGAGGACTTCAGCACGACGCCTGCGGCGCCCGCAGCCTCGAGGTTATTGAATCGGGCGGCCGAACCACAGGCGAGGGCAGGCGTGTCGATCCAGTCGATCAGCACGGCCTTGCCGGCAACCTTCGCGGCGTCCTCAGCCGACAGCGGCTGGCAGGCCTCGGAGTTCGCGCCGGTCAGGGCAACACCGTCCTGCGGGCCGACGACATCCGAGGGCCACACGTAGTTCACCGAGTACTGGCCGGCGAGCTTTTCTTCTGAGCCGTTCAGGTTGAACGTGGCTGCGTCGAAGTAGGAGACGCCGTTGGTGGAGTTTGCCACCGTCAGCGAGGAGGTCGCGTTGCCGGGGGAGCCACCAATGTCGTACTGGTCGCCGTCGTTACCGGAAGCGACGACGGAGACTATGCCGCGCTCCTTGAACAGGGCATCGACGATGAGGTTTTCGGGATCTCCCGCGGGGGCGTAGGTGCCGCCGAGGCTCATGTTGACGATGTCGACCTTGGGCCACTTGTAGGAGCCATCATCGTTCTTGGCGAGCAGCTCATCCAGGGCGGCCGGCACATAGCCGGTGGATCCCGCGCAGCCGAAGACCTTGAACGCGAGGATGTTGGCTTCCGGTGCCGAGCCCGGAGCAACCTTGAAGGTGTTGAGATCCTCGGCGATCAGCGCCGAGTAATCTCCCGTGAAGGTCTCGCCTTCTGCGGTGACGCCCATGCCAGCGGCCGTGCCGGCCACGTGCGTGCCGTGGCCGCCGGAGCGGCTGATGCGCGGATCCGCGTTACACACGTCGGGATCGATGTCGATGGGGTTGGGGTCCGGGACCGCGACGCGCGAGCCGAGAGAACCGGAGGGGGAATACGTTTCACCAACGAAGTCCCAACCGCCGATGACGTTGCCGATGGGCCATTCGGGGGCGACGGTGCGCGCGGCCTCGTCGCGGTAGGGCGTGTAGTCGCCCGTGCCACCGAAGGTCTTATGGGTGAAGTCGACGCCGGAGTCGATGACGGCGATCGTGACGTCCTTACCCGTAGCGCCCGAGTACTGCCAGGCATCCAGGGCGCTCGTCAGCTGGTTGCTGCCAGCATTGGACGGGGTGCGCAGCGTCAGGGGACGAATCGCTACCACGTCATCGCGCTCGGCGAGCTTGGTCAGCGCTTCCGAATCGGCCTGGACCGCGAAGCCGGAGATGGCATTCGTCGTCGTGTACAGGACTTCGGCGCTGGAATCGGTCAGGGCACCGGCAACTTCCTTCGCCTTATCTTCGACCTTCTTCTTTGCCACGGAGGCCTTTTCGCCCGCGTCCGTCGCATCCACAACAGTGCGGGCCGCGACCTGCACGAAGGCATAGACGCGGCCCTTATCGAGATTGGAGACGATCTTGTCCGAGGGGGAGATCTTTGCTGCAGCAACCGCCGCCTTGAGCTCCGAGATATCCGGATTCGGCGAGGGGGCAGCTGCGACGGGTGCGGCGAGCGATAACGCGACGGCAATACCGGCGGGAATCGCAACCGCACGACGGTGGTATCTACCTGGCATCGGCAGTCCTATCGTGAGGGGATCTAACTTCAGGTGTGTTGAGGGTCACTCGACTCTGGACATCCTACGATCAAAAATGTCGCCCGTCATGTACCAGCTCAATCCGCCATGAAGTCGCAGGGCAGAATCGTTACCATTTCGTCACCTAATAGCCAGGATCTGCGCCACACTCTTTCCGCATCATCTCGCGGTTCTGTCTCGTTTAGCTCTTCTTGACTGCCAGTTTAGGAGAGCTAAAAAACTCGAAGTATTCTTCCCCGAAATTCGGCATGTCGGCAACGCCAACGGGCCGGGTCCCACCGTGGTGGAACCCGGCCCGCGGGGCTCGGATCGGTTAGGCCGTCCGACGTCGGATCAGCAGCGCGCCGCCGCCCAGCAGGACGAGCGCAAGGAATCCTGCGCCTAGCACCTCGCCGCCGGTAATCGGCAGTCCGGGCCTACCGGGGTTCGTCGGCTTGGCCGTCGGCTCATCGGTGGGGGACTGCGTCGGAGTTTCCGTTGGCTCGTCCGTCGGAGTCTCCGTCGGAGTCTCGGTCGGCTCCTCGGTCGGAGTCTCGGTGGGCTCCTCGGTCGGAGTCTCGGTGGGCTCTTCCGTCGGCGTATCGGTGGGCTCTTCCGTCGGGGTTTCCGTTGGCTCGGTCGCCGCCTTCAGCGCCAACAGTTCGGCCTGCTCGCCGACCTTGTTGTGGAGGTGGAAGTAGAGCACGTCGTGCTTGTCGTCGCCCTCCTGCGCGTTCTTCGCGACGGGACGCTTGGCGTCCGGATCGAGCGTGTAGGCAATGGCTTCACCGTCGAGGTTCAGATCCACGCCCTTGACGCCGAGGTTGGAGGCAAACGAGATGCGCGGCTTGCCAGCGTTGTACTCGAATGCGACCGCGTCGGTCTCGCCAGCGGCCAGGCCCTCGTCGGGCTTTTCCGCGGCGTACCAGGAGTTACCGACCGCGGTGATGGTCAGCGGCAGATCACCGGCGGCGATCTCCTCCGGCGTGAATCCGACGGCGGTGAGCTCGAACGGCAGCGCCATGACAGCGCTATCGAAGGTGTTCGTATCGAAGGCACCGCCGGGCACCTGGTTGACGAAGGACAGTCCGGTGTTCTTACCCGCGTCGTCGAAGACCGCGACTACGGCGACATCGGAGCCTTCCAGGCGCATGGCCTGGACCGAGTAGGTCTTGCCCTTAGCCTGGACCTTCAGCGAGAGGTAGCCGGGGGCGGCCGGGGAGATCGGCCAGGCGGCGTAGGTCTCCAGACCGACGAGCACCTGGGCTTCCTTGGCGATCTCCTCCGGGGTGCCGGTCAACTGCTTGACGTTACTCAGGACGCCAACGCGCTTGATGTCGGTGGACTTCAACACCTCGGCGTATGGCTCCTCTTCGGCGGAGACCTTCTTCTCCGGGGAGGAGGCGACGAACTCCAGCGGCAGTGCCACGGGCACAAACGCGTTGACCTTGCCCGGGTAGGCGCTGTCGTGAGCGAAGGTTTCGCCGGTGGCACTCAGCGTGCCGGTGTTCTTGTCCGCGTCGAAGTCGGACTTCGCGGTGAGGGCAGAGGCGGGCTTGACCGTCGCGGAGATCGGCAGGCGCAGTTCGCCGCCCTCAGGAGCGCCGGTGCCCTTGGCAACGAGGCGGCCCGTCGGGGTGGAGATGAACTCGCGCAGGAACTTCGCGCCGCCTAGGGCTGCGACTTCCTGCTCGAGCGGCATCGTCGGGTCGATGACCTTGGCGAAGCGCTTCGGATCGATCGCGATCGTCACCGTTGCTTCCACCTGGCCACCTGCCGGGACGTTGACCGCGGCCGGGGAGACCGAATATGTCACGCCGGGAACCTTGGTGGCCTCGAGGTAGGAGAGCTTCAGAGCTGCGGCCTTATCGCCGGTGTTTTGGATCGTGACCTTGCGATCGGCAGTGAAGCCGGCCGCCGGGAACTCGACGATCCCGAAGTTCACCGAGGCGAGAGCCGAGGCCTGCGAATCGAACATCACGATGTGGTTGTCCACGCCGGCCTTGGCATCGACGCGGCCGGCGCCAACGCGCTGCGGCCCGTAGGCGCCCTTGTCGGAGGTGATGTCGTGGAAGGCGGTGTTCATGACGCCGGCCTTGAGCTGGATTGCGTTCCACTCCGGGTGCGCCTGCTTGACCAGCGCGGTCACGCCCGCGACGTGCGGGGTGGCCATCGAGGTGCCGGTCATGGCAGTCGGGCCGTTGCCGCTACCGACCGCGGCCGAGACAATCTGAGTGCCGGGGGCTGCCACGTCGGGCTTGACGATGCCGAAGGAGCCGTGCACGCCGCGCGAGGACGAGGAGTTGAGCTTGTCGGCGTTGTTCGCGTCGAATTCGCGGATCGCGCTGATGCCGTCCTTGGTGAAGGTAACCGAGACCGGTCCGGCGGCCAGCGCCGCTTCGACCTTGGCGGTGTTATCGGCGGTGAGCTGGAAACCAGGCAGGGCCTTATTACCGGCGATGCCCGAGGTGAACTCGTTGACCGAGGACTTCAGCACGACGCCTGCGGCGCCAGCGGCCTCGAGGTTGTTGAATCGGGCGGCCGAGCCGCACTTCAGCGAGGGGGCCTCCACCCAGTCGATCAGCGCGGCCTTGTCCTTGACCTTTTCCACATCTTCGGCCGACAGTGGCTCGCACGCCTCGGAGTTGTCTCCGGTCAGGGCGACAACCTCCTTCGGGCCGACCGCTTCGGAGGTCCACTCGTAGCTGACCGAGTACTGCCCGGCGAGCTTTTCTTCCGTGCCGCCCAGGTCGAAGGTCGCCGCGTCGAAGTAGGACACGCCATTGGTGGAGTTAGCTACCGTCAGCGCCGACGCGGCGTTGCCCGGGGAGCCGCCAATGTCGTACTGGTCGCCGTCGTTACCGGAAGCGACGACGGAGACGATGCCGCGCTCCTTGAACAGGGCATCGACGATGAGGTTTTCGGGATCGCCAGCCGGCGCGTAGGTGCCGCCGAGGCTCA
This sequence comes from Bowdeniella nasicola, assembly GCF_900107735.1. GTDB lineage: Bacteria > Actinomycetota > Actinomycetes > Actinomycetales > Actinomycetaceae > Bowdeniella > Bowdeniella massiliensis. The sequence goes on from NZ_FNQV01000014.1 coordinate 48,400, forward strand.
TGTTGACGATGTCGACCTTGGGCCACTTATAGGAGCCGTCGTCGTTCTTTGCGAGGAGCTCATCGAGGGCAGCCGGCACGTAGCCGGTGGATCCCGCGCAGCCGAACACCTTGAATGCGAGGATGTTGGCTTCCGGTGCTGAGCCCGGGGCGACCTGGAAGCCGGCCAGATCCTCGTCGCTCAGGGCGGCGTACTCGCCGGTGAAGGTGGTGCCATCGGCATTGACGCCCTTGCCAGCAGCGGTTCCGGCCACGTGCGTACCGTGGCCGCCTGAGCGGCGGATCTTCGGGTCAGCGGTGCAGACCTCGGGGGCGATGTCGATGGGGTTCGGATCCGGGACCGCAACGCGCGAGCCGAGAGAACCGGAGGGGGAGTAGTCCTCACCGACGAAGTCCCAGCCGCCGATGACGTTGCCGATCGGCCACGTCGGCTTCGCGGTGCGAGCTGCCGCATCGCGGTAGGGGCTGTAGTCGCCCGAGCCACCGAAGGTCTTATGGGTGAAGTCGACGCCGGAGTCGATAACGGCGATCGTCACGTCCTTACCGGTCGCGCCGGAGTACTTCCAAGCCTGCAGCGCCTTCGTGAGCTGGTTCGTCCCGCCGTTGGACGGCGTGCGGAGCGTCAGAGGGCGGATCGCGATGACGTCATCGCGCTGGGCAAGCTTGGTCAGGGCTTCCGCATCGGCCTCAACCGCGAAACCGGAAATGGCGTTCGTCGTCGTGTACATGACGGTCGCCTTGGGATCGGCAATGGCATCGGCGACGGCCGACGTCATGGCCTCGACGCGCTTCTTAGCGGTCGAGGGTGCCACGCCATCATCACTGGCCGTGACAACACTGGGGGCCGCGACCTGCACGAAGGCGGTAACGCGGCCCTTTTCTAGCGGAGAGACGATCTTGGCGGACGGACTCGGAGAGGTCTTTTTGACGGCGGCGCTGAGCTCGGCGACATCGGGATTCGGCGAGGGAGCGGCGACGACGGGTGCAGTGAGCGAAAACGCAACGGCAAGACCCGCGGGAATCGCCACCGCACGCCGGGAGAATCTACCTGGCATCGGCAGTCCTATCATGAGGAGAAATTACAACATGGTGTCGAGGGTCACTCGATGGGGGTTACGCTACGCGACGCTTTCCACCCCCATAAGAGGTGCCCATATGGGTGTCGTCTCCCGGAAAGCTGAAGGGTTGACAGCGGCCGCGAGAGGCCACTCGCCCAACAGCTGTCGTTGAATCTTGCTAATTATTGTTGCGATAAAGGATTCTCAACTCGAGGGTCTGGGAAGACCAGTAAGGTGGCGTTATGAATGCGACGACACGCCCTACTGATGCTGAGACCAAGGCCCTTGTTTCCTCGGTTCTGGCTGGCTTGACTGACCTTGCATGCGGCATCGTCGCCCCAGAATATGTGAGACTTATCTCAGGTTCGCGTGCGCTTTCCGGACGCGCCGAACGCGCGAGCGATGCTCCTCTCGCCCGAGAGCTCGCTCCCACCTACCACCTGGACGGCGCCCACGTGTCCTGGCGCGGTGACCTAGCGACGATTCGTGGCGAAGTGAGCACGCAGCATGCCGACGGCCGCGTCGAGCACAGCGCGCTCCACATGAGTGCGCGCCACGATGGATGCTGGCACGTGCAGTCGTTTTCATTGCGCCCGGCCGCAGGCGCACAGCGAGAACCGTCTGCCGAACTTTTTAGGTAAGGTCAAACCGTGAGCACTCGACTGACAACACTCTTCCTTCGCACGCTGCGCGAAACCCCCGCCGATGCGGAAGTCGCGAGCCACCAGTTGCTCGTGCGCGCCGGATACGTTCGCCGGGCCGCCCCGGGCATTTACACGTGGCTGCCGCTGGGCCTGAAGGTTCTGCGCAAGGTCGAGGCCATCGTGCGCGAAGAAATGGATGCGATCGGCGGCCAGGAAGTGCACTTCCCGGCCCTGCTGCCGGCCGAGCCCTACCAGGCGACCAACCGCTGGGTCGAATACGGCCCCAACCTGTTCCGCCTGCGCGATCGCCGCGATAACGACTACCTCCTTGCTCCCACGCACGAGGAGATGTTCACCCTTGCCGTGAAAGACCTGTACTCCTCTTATAAGGACCTGCCGGCGATCATCTACCAGATCCAAACGAAATACCGCGACGAAGCGCGCCCGCGCGCGGGCCTCATTCGCGCCCGTGAGTTCATCATGAAGGACTCCTATTCCTTCGACGTCGAAGACTCCGGCCTCGATGAGTCCTACGCCAAGCACCGCGAAGCCTACGAAAAGATCTTCCAGCGCCTCGGCCTCGACTACGTCATCTGCGCGGCCATGAGCGGCGCGATGGGTGGTTCAAAGTCCGAAGAGTTCCTCTTCCCGACCGCGATCGGCGAAGATACCTTCGTGCGCTCGCCCGGTGGTTACACCGCCAATGCCGAGGCCGTCGAGACGCCGGCGCCCGCTGACGTCGATTTTTCCAGCGTGCCCGAGCCGAGCCAGATCCATACCCCGGGCGCCAAGACGATCGCGACGCTGGTATCCGGACTGGAGACCGAAGCTCCCCGCGAACAGGGCTGGAGTGCGGCCGATACGCTCAAGCACGTCGTGCTCAAGGTCAGCCACCCCACCGATGGCGACTCCCTGCTCGTCATTGGCCTGCCCGGTGACCGCGACGTCGACCTGAAGCGCGTGGAGGCGGCACTCAGCCCCGCCGAGGTCGAACCCGCCAGCGAGGATGACTTCAAGGCATACCCCGAGCTCGTTCCCGGCTTCATCGGCACCCGCCACATCGGCCCCCAGGGCCGCAAGGACGCCGACGGCAACTCGCTCATCACCTACCTCATGGACGCGCGCGTGCCGTACGGCTCCGCCTGGGCGACCGGCGGCGACGAAGATGGCTACCACACGATCAACAACGTGTTCGGCCGCGAGTTCGAGGTCGACGGCCGCATCGAGGCCGCCGAGATCCGCGCGGGCGATCCTGCCCCCGACGGCTCCGGGGAGCTCGAGCTCGCCCGCGGTATCGAGATTGGACACATCTTCCAGCTCGGCCGCAAGTATGCCGAAGCGCTGGGGCTGAGCGTCCTCGATGAGAACGGCAAATCGCGCATCGTGACGATGGGCTCCTACGGCATCGGCGTCTCGCGCATCCTCGCGGCGCTGGCCGAGGAATACCACGACGAGCACGGCCTGACCTGGCCGATCCAGGTGGCGCCCGCCCACGTGCACATCGTCGCCACCGGTAAGGACCCGGCGATCTTTGAGGCCGCGGCCCAGCTCGCCGAGGACCTCGACGACGCCGAGTTCGACGTCATCTACGACGATCGCCTCAAGGTCTCCGCCGGCGTGAAGTTCGCCGACGCGGAGCTGCTCGGCGTACCGAACATCCTCGTCGTCGGGCGCGGCCTTGCCGATGGTGTCGTCGAACTGCGCAACCGCGCAACTGGCGAGTCCCGCGAGATCGAGATCGACGGTGCTTCGCAGGCCATCGCCGACGAGCTCACCGCCCAGCTCCTTGACGCCGGAGCCTAAGGCACGTCTCCTCACGTGCGGCCACGGCCGGCTCACCGCAGCCGGCCTGGCCGCGCTCCTCACATCGGCGGGCGTCACCCAACTGGTTGACGTCCGGCGCTTCCCACACTCGCGGCACAACCCGGACGCGCAGGGCGAGGCCATCGCCCGCATGTGCGCCGAGCACGCCATTGCCTATCGCTGGGATGAGCGCCTCGGCGGCCGGCGACACCTGAACCGTGAGGCGGATGCGCGCTCGCCGGATACGTGGTGGCAGGTCGCCTCGTTTCGCGCCTACGCCGCCCACACCCGCACCCCCGAATTCGCCGACGCGATGAACGAACTCCTCGCCGAGGTCCCTCGCGGGCGCGTCGCGATCATGTGCTCGGAGACGGTGTGGTGGCGCTGCCATCGCCGCCTCATCGCCGACGTCACCGAGCTCAGCTTCGGTGTTGGCGTCGTCCACCTGCTACCCGGCAACCGGCGCGAGGCGCACCGCATCAGCGACGGCGCGCGCCTCCTACCCGCGGGCGGCCTCGTATGGGATGGTGGCGGCGCCTAGCCGGCCAACCAGCTCGCGGGGACCTCAATCTTCGCGGTCGCGAGCTGCCGCGTCGCCTCAGTCAAATAGCTCATGACCGCGCCGCGCTCGGCCACCGCCAGATCGGGCAGGGCGCCCGCGACTGCCGCGGCGCTGCGCTGGATAATCTCAGCGCGCGAGAGCTGTTCCGTGACATATATCGACGGCGGTCGCACCCCGCTCACGCCGCTTGCTTGCGGCGCCGCGACGGCCGCGCGATAACTGCGGGCCAGCGTCACGGACTCCTTGTCGCCGGAGCGCGCGCCGAGCGCCTCCAGCTGCCACGCACCCCAGTCGAGGGCTTCCACGACGGCGGCCGACGTCGTCCACCGCCCGCTGCCCCAATCCGGCAGCTCGACGGGGGCATCCTCGGCACTGAATTCAGCGAGCAACGCGGGCAGCATGCCCGCGGCGACGACTCCGCTCGACGTGTCCTCACCCGCCAGCTGCTTTAGGGCCGTTGCTGCCGCGGTGCGCTGCGCAATCGCTTGCTCACTCGTCGTCACGGGCGGAATCGCCGGGGGAGTGGGCAGTGCCTCGCACTCCTGCTCGCTCGCGTCCGTCGGGCATGCCTGCCACACGCCGCCCACGAGCTCGACGCGAGTGCGGTAGCGGTCAGCGGCCTGCTCATCGCCGAGCGCCTCCGGGCTCGCCGCGGCCAGCGCCTGCAGTGCGATCGCGGCCTCCTGGCGCAGGGTCTCCTCCGCGCTCGGGGGCTCGGGCGTCGGTGCGGGCATATCGAAGCGCAGCGCGCACCCGCCGAGCAGTAACGCGCAGCCCAAGGCCACTAGCAGAAGTCGCAGTCGTTGCACCTCTTTAGGGTGCCACAGCCGCCGCCGCGGCGGAAAAACCCGCCGCGCGCGTCCTGGTAGCATGGCGAGCGATACAACTACACATGGAGGGTTGTCAGATGGCCGACCAACGCGAAACCGACCTGCTACGCCACCTCACCCCGCTTGGCCAAGCGCACGAACTGCTGATCGAAGACGTCAAAGTCGTGCCCGCCGGCAAGAAATCCGTCCTCCGTGTCACCGTCGATCTGCCCGACGGTCCCGGCAGCGTCGATTCGGAAAAACTCACCGAGCTCTCCCGCGAAATCTCGAGGTATCTCGACGAGCACGACCCGCTGCCCGGAACCTACACGCTGGAAGTGACGACGGCGGGCGCCACCCGCACCCTTTCCACGCCCCGGCATTTCCGCCGCACCGAGGGCCACGAGATCGAATTCGTGCACGACGGCACCAAGCTCCTTGGCCGCGTCATCGACGCCTCTGATGAGGATCAGACCGTCACGCTGCGCATCGACGAAGACGACGTGGTCCTACCCATCGAGCAGGTGCGCAAAGCGCGCATCCGGCTCGCACTCTAAGAGGCCGCGCCCCGCGCGCGCCCACCAACATCAAGCTATGGCCACACCCGGCATCGGGTGAGATAAGGAGACGATTGTGGATATCGACATGAGTGCACTCAAGCTCGTGGGAAGCGAGCTGGAGATCTCGCTGGATGTCCTCATCTCGGCGATCGAAGAAGCCCTGTTGACCGCCTACCACCACCTGCCCGATTCCGTCCGCGGCGCCCGCATCGATATCGATCGCCGCACCGGGGCCGTGACGGTGTGGGCACCGGAGTACGACGACGAGGGTACGATCATCGGCGAGTTCGAGCACACGCCCGAGGGCTTTGGCCGCATCGCGGCCCAGACCGCCCGTTCGGTCATCGTGCAGCGGCTGCGCGACGCCGAGGATCAGCAGGTCCTTGGCAACTACAAGGACAAGGCCGGCCAGCTCGTCTCCGGCGTCGTCCAGCACGATCACCGCACCCGCCACATTTCCATCGACCTCGGCGACGTCGAGGCGATCCTGCCCGAACACGAGCAGGTGCCCGGCGAAACCTATGAGCACGGCGAGCGCCTGCGCGCCTACGTGGTGGAGGTTGGCCGCGGTCGCAAGGGCCCACAGATCATCGTCTCTCGCACCCACCCCGAGTTCGTGCGCGGCCTCTTCGCCCACGAGTGCCCCGAGGTGGCCAAGGGCGACGTCACGATCACCTCGATCGCGCGCGAAGCCGGGCGCCGCTCGAAGATCGCGGTGAGGTCCAACGTGGCGGGCCTGAACGCCAAGGGAGCGTGCATCGGCCCGATGGGTCAGCGCGCCCGCGCCGTCATGAGCGAACTGCGTAACGAGAAGATCGACATCGTCGACTACAGTGACGATCCCGCCGAGTTCGTAGCTGCCGCGCTGTCCCCGGCGAAGGTCTCCCAGGTCATCATCGACGAAGAAGCCCACCGGGCAATCGCGATCGTGCCGGATTACCAGCTCTCGCTCGCGATCGGCAAGGAGGGGCAAAACGCCCGCCTCGCCCACCGATTGACCGGGTGGAAGCTCGATATCCGCTCGGATGCGGAGCCTTCCGGGCAGTGAGTCCGCTCACGCAACGGGGCTCTTCGCGCATTTGAATGCGGCGAAACTGCGCCCCAGGCGTTAGGGTGGATCCGGTGAATGATGAGATCGGCACGCCGCTGCGTACCTGCGTCGGCTGTCGGCAACGTTCACCACGTGATCGCCTCATCCGGTTCGTTGTGCGTTCGGGCACGGCTTGTTATGACCCCCAAGCCAGTGCACCGGGGCGCGGAGCCTGGTTGCATCCGGATGAGACGTGTCGAGCGGCGGCGCTAAAAAATGGCGGATTCAACCGCGCATTCAAAACGCGCATTACGTCGGTCGAGACGATCAACCAGTAAGACCGGTCCAATGTGGACCACCAACGAGGAAAGCGGGTTGGAAGCCGATGGGCACCCGATGAGTACCCAGCGATGAGCTGCCAGCACAACTAGCGGTCTGTTTCCTGTGCGGGAACGGACCCGGACAGGAGAATTGTGGCAAAGTTGCGTGTCCACGAGCTCGCCAAAGAGCTCGGTGTCGACAGCAAGACCGTGCTCGCGAAGCTAAGCGAGCTCGGAGAATTCGTCAAAACAGCGTCCTCGACGGTCGAGGCACCCGTAGCCAAGCGCGTACGCGATGCCTTCCCGAAAAAGGACGAGGCTAAGAAGGACGCCCCGGCAGCTAAGCCGAAGGCGTCCCCCAAGCCAACGGCCGGCGCGAAGCCCGGCCCAGCAAAGAAGAGCGGACCGGCCGAAAAGGCCGAATCGGCGACGCCGAGCCCGAAGCCCGCGCCCAAGCGCCCGGCGGCTCCGACGCCGGCCGACGTTACCGGCCAGTCTGCTCCGGCCCCCGAGGCGCCCAAGCCGGAGTCGAGCTCACCGGAGTTCCAGGCACCCAAGCCTGGTGCCCGCGCACCGCGCCCCCAGGCACCCAAGCCCGGCGGCCAGCGTGGCGGCGGCGGTCCGCGTCCCGGCAATAACCCGTTCAGCTCCTCGCAGGGCATGGCCCGTCCGGGTCAGCGCGGCGGGGGACAGCGCGGTGGTGGCAGCGGTGGTCCGCGTCCCGGCAATAACCCGTTCAGCTCCTCGCAGGGCATGCCCCGTCCGGGCGGCTCGGGCGGTCCCCGTCCCGGGCAGCGTCCCGGTGGCGCGCGGCCGGCTCCCGGCCCTCGCCCCGGTGGCGGCGGTGGCCCACGTCCGAACCCGGGCATGATGCCCGATCGCTCCGCCGTCTCGCGCCCGGGTGCCCCCGCACGTCAGGGCGGTGGCGGCGGCGGCCGTGGTGGCCGCGGTCGTGGCGGCGGCCCCGGCGGCGCTGGTGGTCCCGGCGGTGGCGGCGGCTTCGGTCCTCCGCGCGGTGGTCGCGGTGGTCGCGGCTCGACGCAGGGCGCCTTCGGGCGCGGCGGCGGGCGCGTGCGTGGCCGGAAGTCCAAGCGCGCGAAGCGGCAAGAATTCGAGCAGCAGTCAGCGCCGTCGATCGGCGGCGTCCAGATCCCGCGCGGCGATGGCACGACCGAGATTCGGATCCGCGCCGGCGCCTCACTCACGGATTTCGCTGACAAGATCAACGTCAATCCCGCATCGCTCGTCACGGTGATGTTCCACCTCGGCGAGATGGTGACGGCCACGCAGTCCGTCGACGAGGACACGTTCCAGGCCCTCGGCGCCGAACTCGGCTATGTCGTGAAGATCGTCTCGCCCGAAGACGAGGATCGTGAGCTGCTGGAAGCCTTCGATATCGACCTCGACGCGGAAGCGGCTGGGGAAAAGGGCGAGGATCTTCCCAAGCGCCCACCTGTTGTCACCGTCATGGGCCACGTCGATCACGGCAAGACGAAGCTGCTGGATGCTATCCGCCAGACCAACGTCGTGGAAGGCGAAGCCGGCGGCATCACCCAGCACATCGGCGCCTACCAGGTCCGCGTCCCGCACGAGGGCCACGAAGAAACGATCACGTTCATCGATACCCCGGGCCACGAGGCGTTCACCGCCATGCGTGCCCGTGGTGCCGAAGTCACCGATATCGCGATCCTCGTGGTCGCGGCCGATGACGGCGTCATGCCGCAGACGGTCGAAGCTATCAACCACGCGCAGGCGGCCGGCGTGCCGATCGTCGTCGCGATCAACAAGATCGACCGCGAGGAAGCGAACCCGGACAAGATCAAGGGCCAGCTCACCGAGTACGGTCTCGTGCCGGAAGAGTACGGCGGCGAGACGATGTGTATCGAGGTCTCTGCTAAGCAGCGCCTGAACATCGACAGCCTCCTGGAGGCCGTCCTGCTCACCGACGAAGCCGCGCTCGAACTCACGGCCAACCCGGACAAGGACGCGCGCGGCGTCGCGATCGAAGCGAACCTTGACCGCGGCCGCGGTTCGGTTGCGACGGTGCTCGTGCAGTCGGGCACCCTGCATGTCGGCGATTCGATCGTCGCGGGCACGGCCTTTGGTCGCGTCCGTGCGATGTTCGATGAGTACGGTGAGAACGTCGACGAGGCGGGCCCGTCCCGCCCGGTCCAGGTGATCGGCCTGACGAGCGTACCGCGCGCAGGCGATACCTTTCTGGTAGCGCCCGATGACCGCACCGCCCGTCAGATCGCTGACAAGCGTGAGGCCGCCGAGCGTGCCGCGCAGCTGGCCAAGCGCCGCAAGCGCATCTCGCTGGAGGACTTCGATGCCGCCCTGAAGGAAGGCAAGGTCGAAACCCTCAACCTCATCCTCAAGGGCGACGTCTCCGGTGCCGTCGAGGCTCTCGAAGACTCCTTGCTCAAGATCGATGTTGGCGAAGAAGTCCAGCTGCGGATCATCCACCGCGGAGTCGGTGCGATCACGCAGAACGACGTCAACCTCGCGACCGTCGACAACGCGGTCATCGTCGGCTTCAACGTCCGCCCCGCCGAACGCGTGGGCGAACTGGCCGATGCCGAGGGCGTGGAGATCAAGTACTACTCGGTCATCTACGCGGCGATCGAGGACATCGAAAACGCGATGAAGGGCATGCTCAAGCCAATCTACGAAGAGGCGCAGCTGGGAACGGCGGAAATCCGCCAGATCTTCCGCTCCTCCAAGTTCGGCAACATCGCGGGCTCCATTGTCCGCTCCGGCACCATCAAGCGCGGCAGCCATGCCCGCTTGCTGCGCGACGGCATCGTCGTAGCCGACAACCTCAAGATCGAGTCGCTGCGTCGTGAAAAGGACGACGTGACCGAGGTCCGCGAGGGCTTCGAGTGCGGTATTGGCCTTGGCAACATCAAGGACATCGCCGAAGGCGACACCATCGAGACGTGGGAGATGCGCGAAAAGAAGCGCGACTAACCACGCAGTCGACGCGGGCCGGTATTTCCATAGCGGAAATGCCGGCCCGTGCCATATCCTGACCTATTCGTCGCTGACACGCGGATCGTAAAACAGGGGGAAACCATGCAGCTTTCAGCTACAACCATCCCGGTTCCGGGACGCCGCACCGGCGATGCCGACACCGACGCAGCCCTCGCGCGCTATGACTCGATGGCATGCCTATGCGCCGTCGAGGTCCTCATCGGCGAACCACCTAGTCGCCATGACGCAGCGCCGGCTGCCGGGCCTAGTGCACGGGCCGAAGGGCCCGAAGCGAGCGCGCCAGCCCGCCTAGAATGAGGTACGTGGCCGCGCCTAGGTGGCGCGCGCCAGCCGGACAGTGCAGCCCGGCCGAACCTTAGCCACGGAGACCTGATGCCCGCATCAGCACACACTCGCCCCGTCGTACGTCTTGAGCGCCCGAACAAGATCCAGCTCACCGGCATCATCCTCGGGGTCCTTGCCTTCCTCGTGCCCTTCGTCGTCGACATCCCCGGGCTGGCGCCCGAGGGCGAGCGGATGCTCTCGATCTTCCTGCTCGCGATCGTCTTTTGGGTGACCGAGGCGATCCCGCTCGTCGCGACGGCCGTGCTCGTCATCCTCTTTGAGGTGCTGCTCATCTCCTCCGCGGCGCTCCTGCCGGTGGGGGAGCAGGCCCTCGGTGCGAAGGCCTATTTCGCGGCGCTGGCCGACCCGGTCATCATCCTGTTCCTCGGCGGGTTTTTGCTCGCCGACGGGGCCGCGAAGTTCGGCCTCGACCGCAACCTGGCGGCCGTCATGCTCAAGCCCTTCCAGGGCTCCGGCCGGATGACGGTGCTGGGGCTCATGGGGATTACGGCCGTGCTGTCGATGTTCATGTCGAATACGGCGACGACGGCGACGATGTTTGCCGTCGTCATTCCAATCCTCGCGGTCATGTCCGACGCGAAGGCGCGCGCCGGGCTCGCGCTGTCGATCCCCGTCGCGGCCAATATTGGCGGCATGGGGACTCCCGTCGGGACGCCGCCGAACGCGATCGCGCTCGGCGCGCTCGCCTCCCACGGCATCCAGATCTCCTTCCTGAAATGGATGATGCTCGCCGTCCCGCTCATGCTCATCGTGCTTGCGATCGGCTGGTTCGTCATCGTCACGTTCTTCATCCCCAAGGGCACGAACCTCGAGCTCGCGCTGCGCAGCAACTTCGATCGCTCCGCGCCCGCGCGCATCTACTACGTCGTCGCGGGCCTGACCGTCGCGCTGTGGATGACCGAGCCGCTGCACGGCATCAACTCCAACGTCGTCGGCTTCATCCCCGTCGCGATCCTGCTCGCGACGCAGGTCATGACGGGCGATGACCTGAAAATGCTGCAATGGCCCGTGCTCTGGCTCGTCTCCGGCGGCATCGCGCTCGGGGTAGGCGTGGGCGCTTCGGGCCTGGATGAATGGCTGCTCGGCTCGGTGAACTGGACCGCGATGAGCGTGACGGGGCTGATCGTCGTCCTCGCGGCGATGGGGCTCGGCATGTCCAACGTCATCAGCCACTCGGCCGCCGCCAACCTCCTCATTCCGCTGGCGCTCGGGCTCGGCTCGGCGATCGCGCTCGACATCGTTCAGGTGGGCGTCATCATCGCGCTCGCGTGTTCGCTTGGCATGTCGCTACCGATCTCCACGCCGCCGAATGCGATCGCCTATGCCACGGGCGAAGTCCCCACGAAGTACATGGCGCTCATCGGCGTCATCGTTGGGCTTGCCGGCGCGGTGCTGCTCGCCTTCGTCATGCCCTGGTTCTGGACGACGCTGGGCCTCCTATGACCGATCGCATCCGGCCGCTGCGGGTCGTCGTCGTTGGGCACGGTGAGCCCGCCGACGACGTCGCCGCCGAGCTGCGCGCCGTCGTCGATGAGGCGACCATCGTCTCGACCTATCCCGACGTCGCGGCGGTGCGCGCCGAGCTGCCGGGCGACCGCGAGGTGCCGCTGCTCGTCATCCTGCCTGGGCTCGGGCCGGCCGATCAGCGCATCGATGCGCTCGCGGCGATGGAAGAGCTCGCGGGGGCGCGAGTGCTGCTGCTGACCTCGCCGGGCGATCACGCCGACGTCGCGCGCGCCGTGGACTCCGGCACCGTCGACGCGTTCGTCGCGCTGCCGATGACGAGCGGATTCTTGGGCCAGCACGCCTCCTCGCAGATCGCGCGCTGGCTGCGCCTGCACCACCCCGGCGCGCTCGCCGTGCTCGAGGAGCAGGACCAGGCCGCCAGGGCGGATTCGCCGAAGTCCGAGCTGTTGCGCGATATTGAGGCCTCCAGCCACGTCGTGGAAGGCGAGCTCGTCGCCGCGATTGAGCGGGCGCTCGGGCCGCGGCCGCGCCTGCACCTGCCGGCCGGGGTGCGCCTGACCCGCCAGGGCCGGAGCGTCGACGGCGTTTTCGTTGTGATCTCCGGCCGGGTCGCGCTCACCCGGCACACCGAGGCCGAGGACCTCCTGCTGCATCACGCCTCGACGGGGCCCGTCGTCGGGCTGCTGAGCCTGTCACGCTCCCAAAAGGCGTTCTTTACCGCGACGACGACCACCGACGTCGTCGTTATTCACCTCTCGATCGAGCAGCTCGATCGCGCCCTCGCCCTCGACGCGGAAGTGGGCGCGGCGCTCGCGGCCGTCGCCATCCGCGGGTTCGCGGCGCGGTTGCTGCGCAGCGAGCAGCTGCAGGTCGAGCGCAATGACCTCAACATCGCGCTGGAAAAGGAGCGCGCCCAACTGGCCACCGCCCTCAGCCAGCTGGAGGCAGCGCGCCTGGAGCTCATCGCGCAGGCGCGGTTTGCCACGCTCGGCGAGCTATCGGCCGGCCTCGCCCACGAGCTCAACAACCCCGTCGCAGCCCTGACCCGCAGCGCCGATCACCTCGCCGATGACCTCGACACGCTGCTCGCCAGCCACCCGGACGGCGCCGCCCTCACCGCGACGATCACCGCCGCCCGCACCCGCGCCCCGCGCTCGACCGCCGAGGAACGCCGCCTGCGCCGCGCGCTCGAAAAGCTCACCGACGCCGCCACGGCCTGGCGCCTCGTCACGGCGGGCATCGCCGATGAGACCGCCGCGCGCGGGGTCCTTGCCGAGGGCCCCGCCGCCGTCGACCGCTTCGAACTCGCCAGCCGCATCGGCGCCCAGCTGCGCGGCATCACCGTCGCCACCCGCCGCATCACCACCCTCGTCACCTCGCTGCGCTCCTACGCACGGCCGGACGAGGAAATCCTGCCCGCGATCGATCTCGCCGAAACGCTGGACGACACCCTGCACCTCGTCTCGCACCGCCTGCGCGATATCGAGATCGTGCGCGATTACACCGCCCGCGGCCGCGTGCCCGGCCACCCCTCCCAGCTCGGCCAGGTCTGGACGAACGTGCTCGTCAACGCGGGCGAGGCGCTCGCCGAACACCGCCCGCAAGGCGGCGGCGTCATCACCATCACCGTGGCCGACGCCCCCGGCGATCGCGTCTGCGTCACGATCGCCGATAACGGCCCGGGCATCGATCCGGACGTCCTGCCGCAGGTCTTCCAACCCCATTTCACGACGAAACACGGCACCGTGCGCTTCGGCCTCGGCATGGGGCTCGGCCTCGCTGCCCACATCGTCAACGAACACGCCGGCTCGATCGATATCGACTCGCAGCCCGGCGCCACGAGCGTCACCGTCTGCCTACCCACAACCAAGGAGTAAGACATGCGACTTGCCATCATCGTGCTAGAAGACGAGGCCGAAGTGCGCGCGGCCCTCGCCCGCGATCTCGCGCCGATCGCCGAGGTCGCGCGCGTCGAGTTCGCCGAGGATGTGCCCGACGCCTGGCAGGTCGTCGACGAGATCGATGCCGACGGCGACCCGTTCGCCCTCATCCTGGCCGATCACCGCCTACCGGGCACGACGGGCGTCGATTTCCTCGTCGCCATGCAGTCCGATGCGCGCACGGCCGCCGCCCGCACCGTGCTCGTGACGGGCCAGGCCGATCAGGACGACACGATCCGTGCCGTCAACGAGGCCGGGCTCGATCACTACATCGCCAAGCCGTGGTCGCCCGCCGAGCTCATCGCCGTCGTGAAAAACCAGCTCACCGATTACGTCATCGAGCAGGGCCTCGACCCGCTGCCGCACCTGCGAATCCTTGATGCGGTGCGCGCAATGGACGGCATTCGCGAGCGCTACTAGCCTTAGAGGCATGTCTGATCCACAACGCGCCCGGCGGCTCGCCGAGCGAATCAAGGTCATCGTCGCAAAGCTCCTGGATTCGCGCATCAAGGACCCGCGCCTCGGTTTCGTCACCATCACCGACGTGCGCATGACGGGCGACCTTCAGCACGCCTCGATCTTCTACACCGTCTTCGGCGATGAGGAGCAGCAGGCCGGCACCCAGGCGGCGCTCGAATCCGCGCGCGGCCTGATCCGCAGCGAGGTCGGCAAGGGCACCGGCGTGCGCCTGACGCCAACGATCGAGTTCATTCCCGACGCCCTGCCGGAATCCGCCGCCGCGATCGACGACGCGCTGCGCCGCGCCGCGGCCGCCGACGCCGAGATCGCCGAGCAGGCCGCCACCAAGTCCTATGCGGGGGAGGCGGACCCGTACAAGAAGCCGCGCGTCGATGAGTAACGGCCCCAGCGGGTTTGTCCTGATCGACAAGCCCGCCGGCCCCACCTCCCACGGCGTCGTGGCGGCGCTGCGCCGCGAACTGAAAACCCGCAAGGTCGGCCACGCCGGCACGTTGGACCCGATGGCGACGGGCCTGCTCATCGCCGGGGTCGGGCGCGCCACGCGGCTGCTGACCTACCTCGTCGGGCTGGATAAAACCTACGAGGCGACGATCCGCCTGGGGGAGGCGACGACGACGGACGACGCCGAGGGGGAGTTCCTCTCCGCGGCCGCGGCCGCGCCCGCCTCCGACGACGCAACAGCGCCCGACGCTTTCCGCCTCTCCGACGCGCAGATCCTGAGCGCGCTCGAGGCCTTCCACGGCGACATCCTGCAGCGGCCCACTGCTGTCTCGGCGATCAAGGTCGACGGTAAACGCGCCTACGACCGCGTGCGCGCGGGCGAAGACGTTGAACTCGCCGCCCGCCCGGTCACGATCCACGAGCTCGAGCTCGTCTCCGGCCCGACGCCTACCACGGGCAAGAGCGGGGCCGGCGTCATCGATCTCTCGATCCGCACCCGCGTCAGCTCCGGCACATACATCCGCGCGATTGCGCGCGATCTGGGCGCCGCGCTCGGCGTGGGCGGCCACCTCACGAGCCTGAAACGCAGCGCCGTCGGCCCCTTCACCCTGGACGATGCGAGCGAGCTCGCGGCCCCCGAGCTGCTCGATCCGCTCGCGGTCATGAGCCGCGTCCTACCGGTGCGCGAGGTTAGCGAGGCCGAGGCAGCCGATCTGGCCCAGGGGCGTTTCCTCGACCCCGTCGAACCTCCCGAGCCCGCCTCCGCCTCCGCCCCCGCACCGACCCGCACCTCAGAGTTCGCCCTCGCCGCTTGCGACGGCCGCCTCATCGCCGTCATCACCACCCGCGAGGGCAAGACGCGGCCCGTCATCGTCCTGGAGGCGCAGTGAGCAGCGTCGTCACCATCGGAATGTACGACGGCGTGCACCGCGGCCACCAAGCGGTCCTCGCCGCCGCGCGCGCCCAGGCCGATCGCCGTGGCGTGCCCCTCATCGTCATGACGTTCGACCCGCACCCCGTCAAGGTCCACCGCCCGGGCGCCTACCTCACCGAGATCACCACGCTCGAGCACCGCATCGATCTGCTGACCTCGCTCGGCGTCGATGACGTCGACGTCGTGCCATACAGCCTCGATTTCGCCGCGCAGTCCCCGCGCGAGTTCGTCCAAACCTTCCTGCTTCAGCGCCTCGGCGCCGCCTGCGTCGTCGAGGGCGAAGACGTGCGCTTCGGCGCCGGAAATGAGGGCGACGCGGCCTGCCTCGCTGCCCTCGGCGCGGACCTCGGCTTCGACGTCGAGATCGTGCGCGACCTGCACGATCCGCGCACCGGGCGCCGCTGGTCCTCCACCTGGGTGCGCGAAGCCCTGCTGAAGGGCGACGTGCGCGAGGCCGCCTACGTCCTCGGCCGCCCGCACCGGGTGCGCGGCGAGGTCGAACACGGCCTAAAGCGCGGCCGCGAACTCGGCTTCCCGACGGCCAACGTCCACGCCAAGGGCGTCGGCGTCGTCCCAGCCGATGGCGTCTACGCGGGCTGGCTCATCCGCTGCAATGACGCCACCGAGCAGCGCCTACCCGCCGCCATCTCGGTGGGCACCAACCCGCATTTCGACGGTGAGCGCCGCACGGTGGAGGCCCACGTCCTCGGCCGCGCCGACCTCAACCTCTACGGCGAGACGGTCGAAGTCGAGTTCACCGAACGCATCCGCGCGATGGCGAGTTTCGATTCCCTCGACGAGCTCCTCGCGGCGATGGATAACGATCTGGCCGAAACCAGCCGCATCCTTGGTATCCCAGCGGCCTGCCGTGTCGACCCAAGCCACGTCACTGCACGCTAAAGTAGGCACATGTCCTCCCAGACTGCACCGAAGCAGCACGGCCTTGCCCTGCCAGCCCTGACGGCCCTCGTCGTCGGCTCCATGATCGGGGGCGGCATCTTCGGACTGCCCTCCCAAATGGCGCGCGCCGCAGCCCCCGGCCCGCTCATGATCGGCTGGGCCATCACCGGCTTCGGGATGCTCATGCTTGCCCTGTCCTTCCAATCGCTGGCCATGCGCCTACCGCGGCTCGACGGCGGCATCTACGGTTACGCCCGCGAGGGATTTGGCGACTTCATCGGTTTTTGCGCCGCCATGGGCTACTGGATCGGCGTCTGGATCGGCAACGTCGGCTTCCTCGTGCTCCTCATGAGCTCGATCGGCACCTTCGTGCCCGCCTTCGAAGGCGGCAACACGTGGATCGCGATCGCGTGCGCCTCCGCGCTGCTGTGGGTGGTGCACTACCTGGTATTGCGCGGCGTGGAGACCGCAGCGATCGTCAACGTCATCGTGACGATCGCCAAGGTCGTGCCGCTGCTCGTCTTCATCATCGTGACGTTCTTCTTCTTCAAAGCCGGCTTTTTGACCGAGAACTTCTGGGGCGACAACGCCGCAGTGAGCGTCAACGGAACGAGCGAGGAAACGCTGCTCGGCTCCACCATGAGCCAGGTCGCCGGCATGATGCTCATTACCGTGTGGGTGTTCTCGGGCGTTGAGGGCGCCTCGATTTTCTCCCGGCGAGCCCGCGAGCGCCGCGACGTCGGCCGCGCCACCGTCCTCGGATTCCTCTTCGTCCTCGCCCTCCTGATCGCCGTCAACCTGCTGTCGTACGGCGTGATGAGCCAAAACGAGCTCTCGCACGTCGCCGACCCATCGCTCGCCGGCGTCTTTGCTCACGTCGTCGGCCCGTGGGGCGCGAAATTCATCTCCGGTGGCCTCATCATCTCCCTGCTTGGCGTCCTGCTGAGCTGGATCCTGCTCGCCACCGAGATTTTGCGGATTCCCTCCCTCGACGGTGTCATCCCCGAACGCATCGGGCGCCTCAACTCCCACGGCACCCCGCGCATCGCGCTGTGGATCACGAATATCTGCGTACAGATCGTCCTATTGTGGACGGCCTTTAGCGAAAAAACCTACGAGTTCCTAATCCTGCTCGCCTCCGGCGTCTTCCTGATTCCCTACACGCTCGTCGCGCTCTTCCAGCTGCTCAGCTCCTTCAAACCCAGCGCCCCCGACGCCCAGCAGGTGCGCAAACGCGATACCGTGATCGGTTTCCTCGCGACGATTTACGGCACCTGGCTCATCTACGCCGGAGGTCTGGAGTACTTCTTTGGCTCCATCACCGCCTATCTCGTTCTCACGCCGCTGTATGTCGCCGCACGGCGCGAATCCGGCCACCGCGGGATCTTCAAACCCGTCGAATGGGCGGTCCTCGCATTCCTCATCGCTGGCACCATGACCTTCATGTGGATGCTCGCCACCGGACGCGCCTCGTTCTAGGGTGTTTGATCGCACATACCGAACGTCGTTGCCCGCTCCGCTGATCGCGAGGTGTGCGTGATAACCTAGCGGTTGCCGTCATTATCGGCCACGGATGCGTCGTGCCTGGGAGAACCTGCCCCGAGGCTCTGTGCAACAAGTAGAAGGAGAAGCCTGTGCCGCTGAGCAAGGACGTCAAGGAAAAGATCATCGCCGAGTACGCCACCCATGAGGGCGACACCGGCTCCCCCGAGGTCCAGGTTGCGCTGCTGAGCCAGCGCATCAAGGATCTGACCGAACACTTCAAGACCCACAAGCACGATCACCACTCACGTCGTGGTCTCATGCTGCTTGTTGGTCAGCGTCGTCGTCTTCTGGACTACCTGAAGAAGATCGACATCGAGCGTTACCGCTCCCTCATCGAACGTCTCGGCATTCGCCGCTAGACGGAATCGGCCCGGGGTAACTCCCGGGCCGTTCGTGCACTTGGTGCGCGAAGCAAACCCCAACTGAAGAGCGCCACACCGCCTGCCCGGTCCTCGGTGGTGGCTCCCGGAACAGTCGAGTCCGTGAGCTTCGATCGATGACCGTCGGGGGAGTGGCCATGACACAGGAAGGTGCCATGGAAGGCCCAGAAATCACATTCGCCGAAGCCGTCATCGACAACGGCTCGTTTGGAAAGCGCACGCTGCGCTTTGAAACCGGGCGGCTCGCCCGCCAGGCCGCCGGAAGCGCGGTCGTCTACCTCGACGAGGACACCATGGTCCTGTCGGCCACCGCTGCCGGCAAGAACCCCAAGGATCAGTTCGACTTCTTCCCGCTGACCGTCGATGTCGAAGAGCGTCAATACGCCGCGGGTAAGATCCCCGGCTCGTTCTTCCGCCGCGAAGGCCGCCCGGGAACCGACGCGATCCTCGCCTGCCGCCTCATCGACCGCCCGCTGCGCCCCGCCTTCGTTAAGGGCCTGCGCAACGAGGTGCAGATCGTTGAGACGATCCTCGCGATCCACCCCGACGACGCATACGACGTCGTCGCCATCAACGCCGCTTCGATGTCGACCCAGATCGCCGGTCTGCCGTTCTCCGGCCCGATCGGTGGCGTGCGCATCGCGCTCATCGACAACCAGTGGGTGGCCTTCCCGCGCTACTCCGAGCTGGAGCGCGCGGTCTTCTCGATGGTCGTGGCCGGCCGCATCGTGGGCGACGACGTCGCCGTCATGATGGTCGAAGCCGAAGCCACCGATAACGCGTGGGACCTGGTGAAGAACCAGGGCGCGACGGCTCCGACGGAAGAAATCGTCGCCGAGGGCCTCGAGGCCGCCAAGCCGTTCATCAAGGCGCTGTGCGAAGCCCAGCTCGTCGTTGCGGAAAAGGTCGGCAAGCCGACCGCCGAATTCCCGCTGTTCCTGGACTACCAGGACGACGCGTTCGAGGCCGTCGAAAAGCACTCGACCGACTACCTGTCCAAGGCGATCGCGATCGTCGGCAAGCTGGAGCGCGAAGCCCAGATCGACGCCGGCCGCGACGAAATGCTCGAAGCCCTCGGCGAAGAATTCGAGGGCCGCGAGAAGGAACTGTCCGCCGCCTACCGCGCGCTGACCAAGAAGCTCGTGCGTCACCGCACCCTCACCGAAGGCGTGCGCATGGATGGCCGCGGCCTGAAGGACATTCGTACCCTGTCCGCCGAGGTAGAAGTTCTGCCACGCGTTCACGGCTCGGCAATCTTCGAGCGCGGCGAGACCCAGATCCTCGGCGTCACGACCCTCAACATGCTGCGCATGGAGCAGCAGATCGACTCCCTGAGCCCGGTCACCTCCAAGCGCTACATGCACAACTACAACTTCCCGCCGTACTCCACCGGCGAGACCGGCCGCGTTGGCTCCCCGAAGCGCCGCGAAATCGGCCACGGCGCCCTCGCCGAGCGCGCCCTCGTGCCCGTGCTGCCCACCCGCGAGGAATTCCCCTACGCGATCCGCCAGGTCTCCGAGGCACTCGGCTCCAACGGCTCCACCTCGATGGGCTCCGTGTGCGCCTCCACGCTCTCGCTGCTGCAGGCCGGTGTGCCGCTGCGCGCCCCCGTCGCCGGCATCGCCATGGGCCTCATGACCGACGAGGTCGACGGCGAAACCCGCTACGCCGCCCTGACCGACATCCTCGGCGCCGAAGACGCATTCGGCGACATGGACTTCAAGGTCGCCGGCACCCGCGAGTTCGTCACCGCCATTCAGCTTGACACCAAGCTCGACGGCATCCCCTCCGAGGAACTGGCCAAGGCCCTGTCCCAGGCCCGCGACGCGCGCCTGCACATCCTGGACGTCATGAACGAAGCGATCGACGCGCCCGACGAGATGGCCGCCACCGCGCCGCGCATCATCGCCGTGAAGATCCCCGTCGACAAGATCGGTGAGGTCATCGGCCCCAAGGGCAAGATGATCAATCAGATCCAGGAAGACACCGGCGCCGAGCTCACCATTGAGGACGACGGCACCGTCTACATTGGCGCCTCCGACGGCGCTGCCGCGGACGCCGCCCGCGACGCCGTCAACGCGATCGCCAACCCGCAGATGCCCGAGATCGGTGAGCGCTTCGTCGGAACGGTCGTCAAGACCACGACCTTCGGTGCGTTCGTCTCCCTGTCCCCGGGCAAGGACGGGCTGCTGCACGTCTCCCAAATTCGTCGCCTCGTCGGCGGCAAGCGCGTCGAGAATGTCGACGACGTGCTGCCCGTCGGCTCCAAGGTCCAGGTCGAACTGGCCGAAATCGATGACCGCGGCAAGCTCTCCTTGAACGCTGTCGTCGAAGGCGAAGAAAACGAAGACGGCTCCGACGATGCCGACTCCCGCGAGGATTCGCCCCGCGAAGAGCGCTCCGAGCGCCGCGGTGGTCGCGATGACCGTCGCTCCAACGGAGATGACCGCCGCCGCGAGCGTCGCCCGCGCCAGCGCACCCGTCGTCGCCGCGAGGATGACAGCGAGTAAGCTCGCCTAACTCACCAACGAAACCGGCCAGGTCCCATAGCGGACCTGGCCGGTTCCCTTTGCCCCGGCCGCCGCCCAGCCGGCAGCGTTACACCTGATCTCGAAACATGAGCGCGCGGCGAGTTAGCCGCCCATTCCGCTACCTTTAGGTCATGATTACCGTCGCCGTATCCGGGGCTCACGGCCGTATGGGCTCCACCGTTGTTCAGGCCGTCTCGGCAGCTAACGATCTCGAGCTCGTCGCGGAGCTCGATCACGAAGACGAGATCTCGACCGATACCGTGCGCGGTGCAGATGTCCTGGTGGACTTCACTGTCCCTGCGGCGGCGCAGACCAACGTGCTCGCGGGACTCGCCGCCGGATGCCATGTCGTTGTCGGAACGACGGGATGGACACCAGAGGCCATCGACAGCGTGCGACAAGCCGCTGTAGACAGCGGACGAAACGTCATCATCGCGCCGAACTTCGCGCTATCAGCCGTTCTTGCGATGCACTTCGCGGCGCTTGCGGCGCCCTATTTTGAGTCGGCAGAGGTCATCGAGCTGCACCACCCGAACAAGCTGGACGCCCCGAGTGGTACCGCCCAAGCGACGGCGAAGAAGATCGCTGAGGTCCGCGGCTCAGCGCCGATGCCCGATGCGACGGAGCATGATCCGCAGGGCACGCGCGGCGGCCTCATTGACGGCGTGAGGGTTCACGCGCTGCGCATCAGCGGGCTCACCGCGCACGAAGAGATTCTGCTAGGAAACCCCGGCGAGTTGCTGACTATCCGCACGGACTCCTTCGATCGGGCGTCCTTTATGCCGGGTGTGCTGCTCGCGATTCGGAAGATTCCCCAATTGCAGCCGTTGACCTACGGCCTCGACCAGGTGATGGACCTGCCGGGGCGGTAGCTGCCGGACGCCACACCACGATGGCGATCACTGCCGCAACCACGGCGATCCCGCCGAGGATTGCTGCCGTCGACGACAATCCAATCCGCGCCCCGAGATTTCCGGCAAGCGGGTAGGTCACAAGGAAACAGGCATGCGACAGCGCGAACTGAGCTGCAAAGACCGCGGGCCGGTTGGACTCCGTCGACCCTCTGCGCAGCAGTCGAGCCGAGGGGGTAAGGACCGCCGATGTTGTAGCCCCCAAGATTGCCCACAGGATCAGCAGCCTCGTCCATGACAGCTCTGCGGGCGAGGCGCTGAGCGTCGCGGCAACGGCGAGCGTGGTTAAGGCGAGTAAAGCCGAACCTGCGAGCATGACGGGTCGATCCGAAACCGCCCCAAGGGCCCGCGGCAAGAGCAGGGCGACCACCATCGAACCGAGCCCGTAGGCGGCGAGCAGTACCGCGACGTCCTGTTCCGGGCGCGAGAGGTAGGACTGCACGAGGACGACGGTGTTGACGATCACGAATGAGCCGCACGCCGCGACAACGACATTGATCGCAAGCAAAGCGCGCAGCTCCGCGGAACGCACAAACACCCGAACGCCGCGCGTCAGCCGGTCAACGAACGGTGCCGCATCGCTGGCTGCCATCGGTGGAAAGGTCGTGAGGGCGACCAGCAATCCGGAACCTACAAACCCCACAACC
The DNA here is from genome assembly GCF_900107735.1 of Bowdeniella nasicola. Classification (GTDB taxonomy): domain Bacteria; phylum Actinomycetota; class Actinomycetes; order Actinomycetales; family Actinomycetaceae; genus Bowdeniella; species Bowdeniella massiliensis. Next base: position 70,700 of record NZ_FNQV01000014.1, read on the forward strand.
GTCCCGATGAACAAGTCGTTGAACGGGATAACGGTGAGCAGCGCCGCCGCGAGCATGGGGGAGAGGACTGCTTCGAGGTCATAGGCGAGACGAGACAGTGACAGCGCGCAGGTGTAATCGCGCTCCGCGGGAAGAATCTCGGGAATGACCGCCTGAAACGTCGGCGTGAATGTCGCCGAGGCGGCCTGCAACACAAAGATGAGCACGTAGATGTGCCACGTCTCCGTCACGAACGGCAGGCCGACCGCCACCAATGCTCGCACGATGTCCGCGGCAATGAGGACATGCTTGCGCGGGAGAGACGCGGTGAGGGCGGCCATCACTGGAGAAACGGCGACGTAGGCGACCATCTTGATCATCAGGGCGGTTCCCAGCACGATGCCGGCATTCCCGCCCGCGATATTGAAGGCGAGCAATCCGAGCGCGACGGTCAGTAAGCCGGTCCCGATAAGTGCAATGACCTGGGCACTGAACAGTCGGGCATACGACGGGTTTTTGAGAACGGCGAGCATGGCGATCAGTGCTCGTGGCCGGGCGCCGCCGCGACGATGTGTTCGGCCTGGTGGATGGCATCGGAGACAAGATCGCTCGCGTGGGTATTAGCCAACCGGTAGAAGACGCGCGTGCCTTCCTGCCGGGTGAGGACCATCTTGGCCAGTCGCAGTTTCGCGAGGTGCTGCGAGACCGCAGCGGGAGACTTCCCGGCAATCTCAGCAAGCGTGTTGACGGGGAGCTCGCCCGCGCGCAGGGCCAAGATAATGCGGATCCGAGTGGCGTCCGCGAGCATCGAGAACACCTCGACCGCGAGCTCTACGTCAGTCGAATCAGGCGTGTGCGTCGCGGGATCAGTGTGACCCCACGTTTCTCGGCTATCTGCATTCATACGCAGATTATGACATACGGCGACGCGGGACTCCAGGGGCGTACGATGAGGGTGTGAGGAAGCTCGCAGCGACGGTGTTCGGCGCGGCCCTGATCCTGGGGGCCTGCGCAGGCACCGAGAAGATTTCTGGGCCAGTGCCGTCAGCCACGTCAGGCGGCGCCGCGGTTCCGTGCGTGTCGTCCGACCTCGTATTGAGTGTCCGTGTACCCGACGACGAACGGGCTGCCGCCGGTTTCATCGTCGTAGACATCAATGCGGCGCATGCGCGTGGCTGCACGATAGAGGGCTATCCGAAGGTGACGTTCTCACAAGATAGCGACGGCACCCCGCTGGGGGATCCCGCGGAGCAGCAGCCAGGGACAACTGAGTCCCTTCGCGTCACGCCCGATCGAGCACTGAGCGTCGTCCTGCAACTGCGCGACATGTCCGCCTTCGGTTCGGATTGCGAGCCCATGCACGTGAGTGGTTTATCGATCACCCCGCCGGGCGGCCATGGCACCCAGTTCGTGGAATACCCCGCGACGGTCTGTACCAATCTCGACACCCCCATGCTGAAGGTGTGGCCCGTCGGGGTCAGTCTGGACGATATCCAGCAAGCAACACGCTAGCTCTCGCGCGCCGGAGTAAGCGTGTACCACCCGACCTGGCTCAGCACCTGGCCGACAACGTCTAGGTCTCGCTTGATCCCGAGCGGCGCGAACCCAGCGGAAATCAGGAAGCGGGTGCGGCTTTCCTCCCCGGCAACGGCCCACGTCGCAACGCCGGAAAAACCAAACGTGTCGGCATAGTCCATCAGGGCCGCGAGCAGCCGTGAGCCATGCCCGGCGCGCTGATCGGCGCCTCGAACGTCCAGGCCGGTGATCTCCGCGTGGATGACGCCATGGCCGTCCGGGGTCTGGACGGGCTCCGGCAGCGGAACGAGCGTGCCGTAACCGACCACGCGATTGGCTCGCAGCGCGACGACGACAGCGGAGTTCTTCGGCAGCGACTTAATCGTCTGGCGCCATGAGGACGTGCCGTCCGTCTCCTCGATCAGCTGCCGCGCGGCATCCGGAACCTGGCCGCCAAAGGCGGCGGCGATGTCCTCAGTCAGGGCGGAGCGTTGAATAGCCCAGAGCGCCTCGGCGTCCTCGGCAAGGGCAGGGCGGACGGAAACATCAGGCAACGGCATGCTCCCACCCTACCGAGGGATGGCACCGTCGTACTTTTGGCTAGCCCGCTCGCCCCGAAAGCCAGCTGAAACGGGCCACCAGAGTGATGTCAACGCACGCCCATTCGCGCACGCTTGATCGTATGGATGGACGTAGTGAGATCATTATCGACCTGGCCGCAGTTGCCGATAATGTTCGACGATTCGCAGCGATGGCCGAGGTCATCGCGGTCGTGAAAGCCAATGCCTTTGGCCACGGGGACGTTCGCGTAGCCCACACCGCGATGCGCACCGGCGCCTCGGGGCTCGGCGTGACGACGTACCACGAGGCCTTCGGGCTTCGACGGGCGGGGATCACTGCTCCGATCCTCACCTGGCTCATCTCGCCGGGCGATGACCATGAGGCAGCGCTCGCCGCCGAGCTCGATATCGCCGTCGGCACCCTCGACGTGCTCGAGGCCATCGCGCGCGTCTGCGTCACGACGCGGCGCACCGGGCGAATCCACCTGCACGTCGATTGCGGCATGAACCGCGAAGGCGCGCGCAGCTCGGAGTTGCTGCCGCTCATCCACCGGTCCCGCGCCCTGGAGCGCGCCGGCCTCATTCGGGTGATCGGCCTCATGGGACATTTACCCGACGCGGGACTCGGGCCCGAACACAACGAGGAGGGCTTAGAGCTTTTCGCCGCCGCCTACCATCAGGCCTTCGTCGCCGGACTCCGGCCCGCCGGACGGATCCGGAATGGGAATTGAGTCTATGACAGCAAGGGCCCTCGCAGTTGGTGGAACCGCGCGCGTCTGGCGCGAGGGCGACATTGTGACGTCCCACTTCTCGATCCCCATCACCCGACATCAGGAAATCCGATGAACACTCCGATTCGCGTCATCATCGTCGATGACCAGGCACTCTTTCGGACCGCGATTGCGATCCAACTCAAAGCACTTCCCGACATCGACGTTGTCGGCGAGGCAGAAGATGGGTCAGCAGCAGTGGCAATGGCTGACGAGCTTCGGCCCGACGTCGTCATCATGGACATTCGAATGCCTGACATGGATGGTGTGGAGGCAACGCGACGGATCGTTGGCAACAATCCCGACGTCCGCGTCCTTATTTTGACCACTTTCGATCTCGACGACCGTGCGACGACGGCCATTCGTCACGGTGCGGCCGGCTTTTTGTTGAAGGATGCTTCGCCGGCGCAGCTAGCTGAAGCGATCCGCACGGTCCATCTTGGTAATGCGGTTCTGGCCCCCAATGATCTTTCCACGCTCATGGAGGGTAGCTTCCGCACTCGCGAGAAGCTGCCCGAGGCATTTCACGGCCTCACGACTAAAGAACGCGAAGTCCTGATGATTATTGCGGAGGGACTATCGAACGCTGAGATCGCTATGCGGATCGGCGCTTCGGAATCGACGGTCAAGAGCCATATCTCGGCGCTGCTACGAAAGCTCGACCTGCGCGACCGAGTTCAGCTTGTCGTCTTTGCGTACGAGCACGGCCTCTTGGACTAAGGGAGGCAGCAAAAAAGCCGCTCCGATTCTCATCTGAAGTATCGGAGCGGCTTTCTTTTGGCAGTGGAATGCTGCCCGCATCAAAAAGGTGGTGGTCCGTTGAGGGCTTCGTCGAAGCGCCAGTCGTTGGCTAGGGCGACGCCGCGCGACTGTCCTGCCGCATTGGTAATCGCTGCATCGGTGGTCGCGGGGGTGGCGTGGGGTTGATCGTCTGGGCCGGTCGGCGCGTTGCTTTCGGTGTTGCCTTTGGGGCGCGGGATATCGCATATCGGTGACGTGAGGCGCGGATGGTAGATCGGTTGTTGGTCGGGATCTATTCTTCGGGGTGGCCGAGCTGCTGGGATCCCGTTCTCATCGATGATGATGGTCCAGCTGTTGGGGTCGCCGGGTGGTTTCTCGACTCGGGGATGATGCCGTGAGCACACCAAGGCAAGGTTGGTGAGGTCAGTGGGTCCGCCGCTTTCCCACGAAACAATATGGTGCGCTACGCATCCTTCGGGTGGGTCGGTACACATGGGGAAGACACACCCGCCATCCCGGAGGGCTAGGAGTTTTCGAAGTTTTTTGGAGGCGAGGCGGGTTTCTCGTCCGCGGTCTGCTTCGCACGTGTCCCAAATGTGGCGGGTACGCTCCGGGAACGCCACTGTGGGGTCCGCAAGGATCGGAGGAGCCGGCGGTGCCGGCGTCAACTCGGCAGTTTCCGCAACGGTTACGGTAGCTACCGTCGTGGTAGCAGTGGGGCGAGATGAGTCGCCATTGGTGAAGCCATCGTCTGCCATGATGCGGTCGATAAGCGACTCGGCATCATCTTCAAAAGAGTCCGCTTCCGGGCCTTCGATGCCAGCACCGTTGCCGCTGTTACCACCGGAGTGATTCGGGTCGGGACGAGTACCTCCGCCACCGCTGCCGTAGGGGCCGGGACCATCGAACGGGTCCTGACCGTCGAATGGGTCTTCGCCGTCGAAGAGATCTTTGGAAGGATCTTGATCTGTCGGGTCCTGGCTGTTGTCGGTGTCGTTTCCGGTGAGGTGGGTGAGGTCGTCTGGTTGGGGTGGGTAGTGGCCGGTCATGGTGGTGAACAAGGCATCCAACAAGCGTGTTTTACGGTCGGCGGCTTTGCGGGTTTTGCTGTGGCGTTGGGCTCTGGCGATGGCTTCGGCTTTCTTCTCCAACGCTGGCATCAAGATGCGTAAATATTCGGCGGGGATGTGGGCGAACAGGTTCGCCCCAAACTCCCCATCCTGGATCAGCGTGATCGCGAGCCCACGCTCATCAAAGGACTGCTTGCGTCGTTTGGCTGTGGCGGCGTTGTTGGCTTTGCGGAGGGCTTCATCCAGCATCTCTAAGGTGGTGCGGCATTTCTTGCGGAACTCACCCGGTACCGGAGTCTCCGCCTCCTTCAGGAGGGCTGCTTC
>NZ_FNQV01000028.1 GCF_900107735.1 Bowdeniella nasicola
CGGGATTAGCTCATTTCGAGCTAATCACCCCGACTTTCCCGCACCACAACGCGGCAAACTCCGATCTTAAGCAACACGTTTTGGCCGGTAACCCGAAGCATCCGACCGCGGATGCTGATGCCTTCCGGGACGCGTCGATTGCGGCCGTTGCGACGAGCCGGGACCTGGAGCCCGTTGTGGGCCGCGATCGGCCGCCTTTTCATCGCCGAGGTGCCGTCGCCCGACTGGACGTAGCGGGGCTCTCACGATCGGGATTCTCGTGTCCGTCGAGGAACGCGTTGGCGCGTGCTGCGGCGTCGGTGAGGTGCCTGGTGTCGGGGTGGAGGTAGCCGCGGGTGGTCTCGATCGATTTGTGGCCGAGGATGCCTTGGAGGACGTGGAGTGGGATGCCTGCGTCGGCGAGCCAGGTCGCTCCGGTGTGGCGGAGCCCGTGCCGGGTGAGGCTGGGGAGCTCGAGCTCGGTGACGAGCTGATCCCACTTCGTCGCATCCCGCACCGATGCTGTGGTGAGCACCCCACCTCGGGGACCAGTCAGGAGCCGCTCGCTGGGTTCGCGGTCGTGGGTGAGGCGTTCCAGGACGGGTGTGAGGGCTTGCAGGATGGGGACGTGGGGGATGTCGCGGCCCTTGGTTTGTTTGGTGACGAGGCCGCGTACGCCAAATGCAGGCAGGTCTCGCGCCACAGCTCATGCGGATCCTTAAACCCGTAGGGGTCCGGCCCGCCATCAGGCAGGGCGAACGCGTCCTGGTGGGGTTCGGGTGGGAAGAATCATCTCGCTGAGCGGAGTATGCACTCGCGCCCAACCGGATAGCGTGAAGACTATTTTGACGGCGGGCACTGACACCGGCCATGTCGGACGATAGTTCGTAGCTTCTTTTACTAACAGGGGGACTCCCCCGAACCTAAACACAGCACCCTCACTGCACTGAAAGTCAACGTGGTTATTCCTTGATGTGGAAACGCGGACGTATCTCCTGATTCATCACAGTGCCGCCTCCTATTCCTCAGAGTGCGACGGGCGGGCCTGTCCGACGTTGACTCCAAGCTCTCGCATGCGCTGCATGTAGTTTGCTTCTGCCTCTGCAGCTTGGCCGCGGGCACCTAAAGTGGTCAGCGCGTGTATGAGGCCTTCGTGTGCTCGTTGTTCGTACACGTCGAGCCCGAGGATGCGTCGGTATGCGTCGACACGCGTGAGTTGGTCGCCCTTCGCGCTTGCCGCGAGTGCGAGCGCATAAGCGGCTTCAAGGAAGGTGTCGTGCACTTCGCGCCTATAGTGGAGCGCCCATGGCGCATCCGGCTCGTCGATAAGGACGTCTCCCGCGTATCTGTCAAGCGCGGCCACCAACATATCGATACGAGCAGTCGTGTCCAGTGCGTGCTCGAGTGCCGCGCGAGCGTCGCTCATGAAGCACTCGGCATCGATCTCGATCAACCGAGTATTCAGTCGGATCAGGTCTCCGCGACTTTCCACAAAGGTGTTCGGAGGGAGCTCTGCTGCCGGGTCGAACGCCCGGCGAATTGTGCTGGCTGCGACCGCCAATCGGTTGTACAGCCGATCGAGTTGTTCGTCGGGCCACAGGAGATCTATGAGTCGTTCCCGTGTGACCGTGGTGCCTCGGCGGGAGACGAGGATCTTGAGAAGTTCGCGGGCTTTTCTGGATTGCCAGCGAACTGGCTCTCCCCGTATCGACGTGACATCAAACGTGCCGAGGACGCGGATCGTTGGCCTGACATGTGGTTCCGGGAAACTCGTGCGCAGCATGGCGTCTTTGCCTTTTCTGCGGGCCGTTGCGAGTAAGGAGGCTGCGAGCTCCTCGAGTCTGTGCAGGCTGAGGGCACGGGCTGTGGCGAGTGCTTCGACCACGAGGGTCTCTGCCTCGTCTGCGCGCACGGAGTCATCACCTTGTAGGAGAAGCTCGGCCAGGTCGATCTGTGCTTCGGCGAGCCAGGGGTGCGCCCCGAGCTGCGCCGTGAAGGTGATGGCTGCGCGGTAGTGGCGGATGGCCTCTTCCTTGTCGCCGAGCAGGAGGCTCAGACGGGCGATGGGGCGATGCACTGTTCCCAGGCAGATCGCGCCGAAGCCCATTGTGATCAGCTGGTCTCGGAACGGCAGCAGGATGATGCGAAGCGCCGCCGCCATATCGCGGTCGCCGAGTTCCGCGGTGACCAGGGCGAGCAGGCTCAGCGTCGCCAATCGGTTGCGATCTTGGACGAGTTCGTCGTGTGGAGGGATTGTCTCAAGTAGCGCGGGCCTGTCAAGTTTTTTGTGTAAGTTGATTGGTTACAAGTAGGGGTTGATACGGTCTGGGTAGGCGGCTGCGAGTTGGGCGAGTGCTTGTT
>NZ_FNQV01000026.1 GCF_900107735.1 Bowdeniella nasicola
CTGGGGTTTTAGTTCCGTGAGTTCTTTCCTGGTAAACGACATGATGGCCGCAACTCCCTGATGTCAGGGTGTTGCGACCATCACTAGAACCCGCCCGTTGAGATTCCGGGGGTTTTTCCTTTGTTCAAGCCAGATTGCACACGACCTACTTCGGCGACTAAGGCTTTGGCCTATAGGGCTCTTCGTGTGGCGTATAGAGGGTATGCAGGTCAGTAACGCCTTATGACCGGTGCCCTACATGGCACCTCCTGTCAGATAGACCGAACCGGGCAAGGTGGGCATCGTCGATGGGGGAGTATTCCACCGGCACAGGATGAGGAGCGATGCCATCCTCGACGTCCGTGAGTAGCACGTACGTGGTGCTCTTGAATATGTCGGCGGGCAACTCTCCGGCTGCGATGCGGCGGCCGATGGCAACCTCCTCGCCCACTGAATTTCTCACGTGCGACCGGCCCGATTCTGCGAGGGCTGTCCGCGACCACCTGTCCACCACGCCCCTATCGGTGGCTGCACGGCGCAGGTCAGGCAGCCATGAGGCTCGCCTCCATCATCCAAGGATCGCCCAGTGCAGGTCATTCGACACGGCCCAGAGCTCCATCGAGTTTTGGAACTCTCTTGGTTTGGAAAATACCAACTCAGAAGGGGTTTTGTGCGTGGTGACGAAAAGAAGTGGGCCTCAAATGTGGTTATAATGGCTTATTCTCACGCACGTTGAAGCAAGGAAGCTAACAATGGCAGACACGATAAACCAGTCTCTATCGGCCAAGTTGCACTTGGCTAGTCAGGAGACCATCGTTTCACGGCTCCTGTCCTCCGTTCTCAACTCTGATCAAGGGCCGATTGTGCTCTCTGCACTACTGAATCGCGACCTTGTTTCGTCAACACGGATTCTGGCTCAACCAGAGGTTCGAGGAGACTCGGGACGGTATGACATCCTTGTTGCACAGGAACTAGATGGTTTGCTGAACCTAACGATCGTCGAAATAAAGGTTGCTGCAGATCAAGGGAAGGACCAGCTCTTTCGATACCTCGGTGACACGCAAAGTAAACGGCTCATACAAGCGTTGCCACCTGAGTTTGCGACGATGCAGCTGGTAAATACGCCCGAATTAGTTTACCTGACAATCTCTGAAGAAGAGGTTGGCTCCGGCGTCTTGACACTGACATATCGAGAGCTCCAGAAACGAATTGACGATCGCAATCCCGACAACGCTGATATTCGGGAGCTGGATTGGTTGTTGTTCAGAGATCTCTTGGTCCACCTTGGTATGGAGTACGGCCCTGATGCTGAGTTTCTTTCAGGTCTCAGTGCTGAGACGACCATCCAACAGATTAGAGATGCCAGCTCCACGGAACGTCCGTTGCTTCAGAAGAAGTTGGCGAGACGGATTTGTGACGTGGTTCTTGAAAGCCTCGCCCTTGATGAAGGATGGGAAACATATTCTTACTCCAAGCCTCGCGGAGGCGCAGAGTGTGGCTTCTATCGATCACAATGGAAGCGAAGAGGCTCTGAAGAATACCCAGGGTGGGAAATCCACTTCAGTACGGATGATCTAAGAAGCCGGATTCTTCAGAACAAGGCGCACACTTCACTTCATGTTCAGTTCGTCCCGAATCCATATCAAGAGAGAAAAAACCTAAGCATCCTTAAGCAGGAATGGCTTGAGTCGACCAAGATTGCACTTCGCGAATCAGTACAAGCTCAGATTGGTGGAGTAGATGAATGCTGTCCTTGGCAGATCAAGAGATCCAAACTCCAGTTCGCTAGAGCGAATTTCGAGTTAGAACCTGAAGATAGTTTGGGTGAGCTTGCTCAGAAATTCCGAAGAGTTGCCACACAATTGACCCCAATGATTGATCGAGCCTTGGAGACAGCAATCGGAGACTAGAGTTGGGGGGTAGTTGTTGCATCCTTGAGATGTCTCTTGGTCGGCTGTAAGACCTATTGTGTCAAAAGCAAAAGTACAGTAGCCCCAGCCGACCTGCGATGCTCGTCCATCCCGCCCACCTGATTGTTGTTGCTGGACGCAGGAACCGGTGCAAATAAGCGAATTCGGAACGACCGGTGGTTTCTCACTGCAAAGAGCTCAACACGTGCCCCCTGAGCTCCACCTCGGGGGCCCTGTGTTGTTTGTCAAGCGGCGAGGGCTGGTGGTGTGGTTCGTCCTTCGTAGAGGGTGCCGTCGCGGAGCATGGTGTAGAGGACGTCGGAGCGGCGTCTAGCGAGGGCGATGAGGGCCTGGTTGTGGCGTTTGCCCTGGGCAGTTTTGCGGTCGTAGTAGGCGCGTGATTCGGGGTCTGGGAGTGCGGCGAACGCGGAGAGGAACATGGTTCGTTTCAGAGTCTTGTTGCCGCGCTTGGAGGGGTGTTCTCCTCGGATTGAGCTTCCGGAGCGTCTGGTGACGGGTGCGAGGCCGGCGGAGGCGGCGAGGTGCCCGGCGGTCGGGAAGGCCTTTGTGGTGACTTCGGTGAGGAGTCTGGCAGCGGTCCTGACGCCGACTCCGGGCATGCTCGTCAAGACCGGTTGAAGAGGGTGAGCGTCGACGATCTTCTCGACCTCGGCGGCGATCTCGTCCCGTTGCCTGCGCAGCCCTGCGAGTTGCTCCGCGAGACGTGGCAGAACGAGGGCTGCGGCGGCGGTGCCGGTGACAACGACGGTCTGCTCGCCGAGAGCCAGGGTGACCTCTGCGGCTTAGACGCGGCCCTTGCGGGGCGCGTTCTTCAGCAGCCGGTTCCCGAGCCGCTTCTCGCCCGCGGTCTTCATCGCCGCCGGTGACGGGGGTAGTGCTGTAACAGGTCGAGCATTGCTGGGTGGTCCAGTCGTGGCCCGATCACTCGCTCCAGCGCAGGGTGGATCTGGGTGAGCAAACCCCTGATCCGGTTGGATACTTGGGTGATTTGGCCGGCGAGGTCGTCATCGAAGCCGCAGAGCATCGATAACTCCGCAACTTGCTCGTCCGCGACTTGGATCGAGCGGAGCGTGTGCGGCATCGTCCGTGCAGTTTCGGCGATGATCGCGGCGTCCCTCGCGTCGGTCTTCGCCTCACCCGGGTGCAGGTCCGCAATGCGCCGCATCGCCAGCCCTGGAAGGAATCCGACCAGTGCGCCGGAAGCTTGCGCGACGGCGACGGGCAACGCGCCGATCGTCGCCGGCTGATCCACGACCAGCAGGATTAGCCCGTGTGTGCTCAGCTGATCGAGCACTCCACGAAGCCGTCCTTTCGCATGAGACCGCGCTCGAAGCCTACGGCATCAGTGACATCAACCCCAACCGAATACATGTCACTGTGGGCAAGCATCGCCGGTTCCGGCGTGCGGGCGGGAGCGACTACGTCGTCCGCTATCAGGACCTTATGCCTGAGCTGATCGGCTGGTAGCAAGAGATTCCCAGGGTGACCCCGGCAACGGCGATCGAGCAGTGTCTCGCCTATGGCACGCCGACCTATTCGCTTCGGCAGGCGATCGAACGTGGGCATGCGCAGGGATTCCTAAAGTCGGCTGAGCGTGACTCCCTGGCGGAAGCATTCGAGGACCGCCATGACCGATGACCATGTCGGTTCCAGGCTGGCCGCACTCCTGAAGACGTTTAAGCCGCAGGGGATGGAACCGGTCTCTGCAAAGGTTCTCAACATCTGGGTCGCTCAGGCCGAGGGCCAACTTGGCGATGAAGTTAACGGTGGGCTCCTTGGCTGGCTGATCACATCGTCGGTTGCAGTTGCCGCGGCTCAGCGTGCTCTGGACAAGGATAGGCGTCAGCTGTTTCTACTGAAAGGCGGCACTCTGCTTCAACACCGACTCGATGCCACACCCCGCGCTACCAAGGACGTCGATGGTCTGATCCAGGGCGACATGGAAGAGTTCTTCACCTCGCTGGAAGAGGACCTTGACGAGCCCTGAGGCCGCTGACGTTGCGTCGCGGCGAAGTCGGGATGATCGATGTACCGACCAGGCTCGTCAAACCACGCCGGTTCGACATCATCCTCAGCCTGCGAGGTGTGACGTGGCGGCGCGTTCAGTTCGAAGTCTCGCCCGACGAGGCCGGTATTGGGCAGCCGATGAGGACCTGGCCGCCGGCCCTTGTCGCACATACGCACTGGGCAGACGACTACGCCCGCGCGGCCGCCTCCGGGACCATCAGGATCTCGCTTGAGGATGCGGTTGGTGAGCTGAACACGTGGATCATGGAGATCGCAGACCTCCAGTAGATGCGCCCGTCGGCCACGCGGAACCTCCCGTGCCGCTCACGCGCCTTCCGCATCTAGCGATCCAGAGGCTGGCTTCCAGCAGCAGATGATCGCTGACCGCACGGAGTTCGACACATACCCCTTGAGCTCAACCCCTGTGCCCCTGCCAGCTGGCGGGTTCTAGTGATGGTCGCAACACCCTGACATCAGGGAGTTGCGGCCATCATGTCGTTTACCAGGAAAGAACTCACGGAACTAAAACCCCAG
>NZ_FNQV01000015.1 GCF_900107735.1 Bowdeniella nasicola
ACGGCGTCTACCAGCAGCTGGTCGCCGCCTACCGCGACCCCGACCGAGCCAACGGCCGCGCCCGCATGGAGGCACTCATCGCCAGCATCAGCAGCGGGGTCCCCGGCGCCCTACGTGAGGTCATCACCCTCGGACGCACCCTGAAGAAACGCGCCACCGACGTGCTGGCCTACTTCGACCGACCCGGCACGTCGAACGGCCCTACCGAAGCCCTGAACGGCCGCCTCGAACACCTCCGCGGTTCCGCCCTGGGATTCCGGAACCTCACCCACTACATCGCCAGATCACTGCTCGAGACCGGCGGCTTCAGACCCCAACTACACCCTGCATTGTGATGAGCCCGAAATCACCTATGCGATCTGGGATGAAAACCAGAAGGGCTTCATCGATGAATCCATTGCGGAGTTCAATAAGGAGTTCCCAAAAATTAAGGTGACCGTGGCTCACACTCCGTACAAGCAGTACTGGACGAAGCTCATGACCCAAGCCGAAGGCAATAACCTGCCCGATGTCTTCTGGATGAACGGTCCAAATATCAAGTTGTACGCCGATGGCGACCAACTCGCGCCCCTCGATGACATCGACGTCGACTGGGACAAGCTACCCGAAGCTCTCGTTGAGCTGTATTCCTTCGAGGGAAAGCACTATGGAATCCCCAAGGATTTCGACACCACCGCACTGTGGTACAACAAGGCCATCTTTGAAAAGGCCGGGGTGGAGCTTCCGAATTCAAACTGGACGTGGGATGACTTCACGAAGGCTGCCAACGAGATCTCCACAAAACTCAAAGGCGAAGGCATCTATGGTGTAACGGCCGATCTGACCGGCGGTCAGGAATCGTTCTACAACACCATGGAGCAAGCAGGCGGCTACGTCATCAAGGAGGGCAAGTCGGGATTTGACGACCCGAAGTCAATCGAGGGCCTCCAGATTTGGGCTGACCTCATCAAGGACGGCGGGATGCCGAGTGTCCAGGTGATGGCGGACAACAAACCAAACGATATGTTTGCTTCGGGCAAAGCGGCGATGATCTGGGCGGGAACGTGGAACACCACAAATTACGCCAAGAACAACCCGAACCCGTCTGACCTTGATCTGACCGACCTACCTAAGAAGGACAAGCAGGCGACGGTTATCCATGGCCTCGCCAACGTCGTTGCCAAGAACTCCAAGAATGTCGCGGCAGCGAAGGCATTTGCTCAGTTCCTCGGGTCTAAGCGAGGTGCGGAGATAGAAGGCGCTGCAGGGGTAACTCTGCCGGCATACGAAGGAACCCAGGAAAAGTATCTGGAAACCTACCCGGACTGGAACGTGAAGGTCTACCCGGATTCTGCCCAGAACTACGCATTCCCATATCCGGTTTCCAAGAACACGAACGCATGGGCGGGGCTGGAAGCTGAGATTCTCGCCCCGGCGTTCGCTGGCGAGGTGCCCGTCGAGCAGGCGGCGAAGCAGATGGCAGACAAGATGAATGAGCTGCTTGCAAAGGAAGGCAACTAGCTCATGACCTCCTCACCGATTGAAACGGCCGCCGCTGCTGCCGAACTCGGTGGGACCCCTTCCGACGGTCCGCGTGGCGATCATGCCACGCGGACCGGGGCAGCCCCACAACGAAAGCGGAGAAGATCTGCGCACAGTGATGGTGCTTGGCCATGGTTGTTCGTCCTGCCTCTACTCTCCGGTGTGCTCCTGTTCTATCTGTGGCCCATCGCGAAGAACTTCATGCTCTCCTTCGAGCAGGTTTCCCCATTCGGAAACCGGTCGGAGTTCGTAGGGCTCCAGAACTATCAAAACCTCATCCAGTCCGGACAGCTTGGCGGCGCGTTCCTCAACACCATGCTGTATACGGGGATCGTGCTGCTCGGGATTCCGATCGCAGTGTTCCTCGCAGCGCTTATCTCGCGGCCCGGGCTGAAGGGTGCCAACGTTTACCGCACGATCTACTTCATGCCGTATGTCGCGATGCCTGCGGCGATCTCGATCGTGTGGAAGATGATATACAACGGCGACTTCGGCGTTCTGAACTACATTCTTCGATCGATCGGCATCGACAACCCGCCTTATTGGCTTTCAACTCCTGGATTCGCCCTCTTCGCCGTAGCGATCCTCGGCCTCTGGGCGTCCATCGGCTTCAACATGATTATTTTGTCTGCTGGGTTGAAGAGTATCCCTCAGGAGCTTTACGAGGCCGCTTCCCTTGATGGTGCTGGGCATATGCGCCAGTTCTTTTCGGTGACGGTGCCACTGCTGACTCCGTCGATATTCTTCCTCACCGTCATGCAGGCGATTTCCGGCTTCCAGCTGTTTGACACCCTCTTCGTTCTGATCTCGCCCTCATCTCCGGCCATGCCGCACACGCGATCGATGGTGTACCTCTTCTACGAGCAAGCCTTCATCAACAATGACAAGGGCTACGGCGCTGCTATCGCCGTCGTGATTCTGCTTCTGGTCGCGATCGTCACGGCCATTCAGTTCCGTTTGCAAAAGAGGTGGGTCAACTATGTCTAAGACTCAGAGCAAAACCGGCAACCACTTCTGGGTCCATGTAGTGCTCTGTCTTGGCGGAGTTCTCATGGTATTTCCGTTCATCTGGCAGCTCATCATGTCGCTCATGACCAATTATGAGATCCAGTCAGTACCTCCAACGTTCTGGCCAGCTGAGCTTCAGTGGGGGAACTACGCCGAGGTGTTTCAAACGATCCCGTTCCTGAAGCAGTTCGGAGTCTCAGTGCTCATTACAGTGCTGAGAACTGCCGGGCAGCTGATTTTGTGCGCGATGGCAGGATACGCGTTCGCGCGGATGCACTTCACTGGCCGCGGCATCCTTCTGGGTATCGTCTTGTCGATTCTCATGGTGCCGGGACAGGTGTACTTGCTTCCGCAGTACCAGATCATTCAAGGGATGAATCTGCTGGAAACTCCTTGGGGAATCGTTCTTCCAGGCATCTTTTCCGCGTTTGGAACCTTCTTGATGCGCCAGTTCTTCATGTCTCTTCCCAAAGAACTTGAAGAGTCGGCACGCCTGGATGGCGCGAATCCGTTCCAGATCTTCTGGAAGATCATGCTCCCCTTGTCTAAGCCCGCACTGTCGGCCGTCGCTATTACGACCGTCCTGTGGTCCTGGAACGATTTGCTTTGGCCGCTGATCGTCACAACCCGAGATACGGCGATGCCATTGTCAGTAGGTATCGCTACATTCGCGGGGCGCACTGCGACTGATTATTCGGTGATGATGGCAGCGTCCGTTATGGCTGTAGCGCCGGTGCTAATCCTGTTCATCCTTCTGCAGCGCCGAGTGATAGAGGGCCTTGCGCACACTGGCTTGAAGGGCTAGCTGGCTGCTTAGCTGCGCTTGAACTTGGCTCTAACGGCGTGCCAGCCACGGCGAACCCGCTCGCGCTGCTCTGCGCGCAGGTCTGCGCGGGTGGGTTTGCGTCCGAGTTTGAGCGCGAGGTGATCGGGATTGACGTGGGTCGCCGTCGCGAGCGTCCGCAGCAATGCGCGCGGCCCTTGGCGAACGGATTCTTTGACCCGAGCGCGCCAGATCTCTGACGAATTCGCGTTGCTGGACAAGGCGCGCCACAGATGCTCACCGGGCAGGCCCGACGCGCGATCTTCGCGGTCGGTCGCAAAAGCCAAGGCGACTCGAGCACCTAGGGATTCGGCTAGTTCGTCAATCTCCTGTTTGACCTCGTCGGTGGCGGTTGTCCAGGACGCTTCGACGTCGAAGACACCACGGCCGAACGGGTCCCGCGCGGCGTGAGCAAGCATGACGATTCGCTGGTGACGAAGGCTAGGGACCGCGCATTCGACGGATCCCAACTCGACGCTCGAGTGCTCGTCCCACAGCTGGTCAAAGACCTCCTGCGGGCTGAGATCAAATCCGGGAAAGCTGCGGTGCACGTCGACGGTTCCCCAACGGGGGTTGTAGTGGGTCGCAGCGTGGCCAAAAATGCTGCCGTACTCAAAGCGCGTGTACAGTTCCCAGCCGAGTTGCGTGAGCGCCTGCTGATAGTCCATCACGCGAGCTGGATCGACCAGGACATCGCAATCGCTCGGTGCGCTGCGACCATCAGCGAGATCGGGGTGCAAGGCTTCACCTTTGATGTGCAGTATTCTGACATCGGCGGTGTTGGCGATGAACTGCAAACACGCATGGGCTAATCGGCGATGGACTCCCGCAGGTACCTCGGCCGATGACGTCATGGCTCCATCGTAGCGAGCCAAAGCAAATGCCATTGAGGAGTCTTGGGGAGGTGGGTCTGGATGGATCGCAAGTACTCGGCACTACCGTGGGCGAGTGAGTTCGACGGTTCGACGCTGTGGGTCGCGCCTCTACCGCAAGGGCCCGTCCTCCAGCTTGATGGAGTCGCACCCAGCATCCTGCAAGTGCTTTCCGAGTCGCCCGAACCACTGAACGTCAATGAGCTCATCGACAGTTTGGAAGGCGCCGGACTGCCGGTGCCCGAGGAGGCTCACGACCAGGTCAGAGCCTTCCTCGAGTCGGCGGTTACTTACGAGATTGTCGCGGTTACTGCTGCTGGCTAGGCGAGGCAGAAATCAATGTTGCCGATGGCAATGAACTGCCAACCACACCTCGTCGCGTCACCAAAAACAGCACTCGGAGCGCTGTAGGTCAGAGTCAGTGATGTGAAAGGCGATTGGCCGCGCGTCGACATGGTATTGAGCCACGCCTTGTGGTTAGACGGAGAATCAGCAGTGCGCTCGAAATACTCTCCGGCGTTGCCCATCGTCTTGTTAGCCGACTGCATATCACCGGTCATCGACCACGGCTGATCAAGTGCGATTCGGTCAACGTACCGACCGTGCTGGTTCTGGCCCCCGGTGCGGATCGCGGTGATGTCGTGAAGCTGAAGGTCGGCTTTCGAAACCGGTTCGCTAAACGTGATGGTCACCGTGGATGTTGTCTGGTAGCCAATGTTAAGCATTCCTCAGGTGCGGGCAGTTATGGGGTGAGCAGCACCTTGATCGCGCGGCGCTCATCCATCGCCGCATAGGCGTCGGCGACGTCGGAGAGTGGGAGGCGGAGGTCGAAGACCTTGCCGGGCCGGATAGCGCGCGAAAGGACCATGGGCAGGAGCTCGGGCAGGTAGGCGCGCACGGGTGCGACACCGCCCGCAAGGCCCACGTTGCGCCAGAACATGTGCGACTGGTTAATGCCATCGATGTGCGGCAGCCCCACCCAGCCGACGCGGCCGCCGGGCCGAGCGCTTTGCAGCGCTTGATCAACGCTCGTCTGGGTACCGACGCACTCCAGGACGGCGTCGGCACCGATGCCGTTTGTGAGCTCGCGGACGGCCGCGATTCCCGCGTCGCCGCGCTCGGCGATGATGTGCGTGGCGCCAAACTCGCGAGCCAGCGCCTGCCGTTCGGGGTATTTGCTCATCGCAATGATCGTCTCAGCGCCGCGGATCTTGGCGGCAAGGACACCGGATAGTCCCACCGCGCCATCGCCCACGACGGCGACGCTGCAGCCCTCTGTCACGCCTGCGCTCACGGCCGCATGCCACCCGGTGCACATGACGTCCGATAGCGAGAGCAGGTCGGCGATGAGGTCGTCGTCCGTGGACGTCTCCTCGACGGCGACGAGCGTGCCGTCGGCGTAGGGGATGCGGATGTACTCGGCCTGGCAGCCATCGTAGCCGCCGCCGTTTTCGCAATTGGCCTGCTGGCCAACGCGGCAGGTCGCGCAGGTGCCACAAGAGTAGAGGAAGCCGCCGACGACGAACTGCCCGGGCGAGACCGTCGTGGTTTCGCGTCCGACCTCTTCGACGATGCCAACGTATTCGTGCCCGAATGGGCTCGGGCGGTCGGTCGGATTGATACCGCGATAACGCCAGAGATCCGAACCGCACACGCACGTCGCAACGGTGCGCACGATGGCGTCGGCCGGGTCGATGATGCGGGGGTCCTCGCGCTCTTCGTAGCGCACGTCGTCTTTGCCGTACAGCACTGCACCAAACATGCCTTCAGATTACTCCGCTACGACGTTATGCACAGGTTGAGGAGGGTTCTGTTTATAGTCGTTTGATGCCGGTAGCGTTCACAGTATGACAAAGAGATTCACGTCAGTCGCCCTCGCTGCGTTTCTGCTCGCCACTCCTCTCGTTGCCTGCGGTCCGAGCGATCCGCCGACCACGCTCCCGGCGCCGAGCCCATCACCGACGACCCACTCAACCCCCGCCGCATCACCTACGGCGTCCGCGCCGAGCCCCACGGCGTCCGCCTCGCCCAGTCCGACACAGCCGGAAGGCGGCGATGGCCTCATCGTCGGGGCGAAGATCTCGGAAGACGATCTTCTTGCCGCTACGGGCTTCGCTGAGCCGCCCACGCAGCCCGATCTGAGGGAACGCGGAGATGCGGCGGGGAGCGCCGCCGGGCAGTACTACTACCAGCTGTGGGAATACGCGATCCATCGCGGGGAGCCCGGAGTCCTTGACGGTGACATCTTCGTCTCGTGCCGAGACTGCCAGGCGCTGCAGGACTATGCCCGCAGTCAACAGGATGAGGCCGTCATCCAGATTCGGGAAAACGTCGCCGTCGACGTGACGGGGATTTCAGAGAATCCGCAGAATCCCGCGCTAGCCGACGTCGATCTGTTCAAGAGCGGCGGCCGCCTCATCACCTACGATCGGCAAAGCCAGACGATTGTCGCCGTCGTCCCGAACTTCATGAACGTCACGACCTCGGTTATTGGTTACAGCACGGAGCTGGGCTGGATCCCCGTCGTCCTAGCCCTCGCGCCGGAATCCTAAGAGCGGTAGTAGCGGAAGTACTCGCAGACGACGAGTTCGTCGTCTGCCATCCGATAACCCCAAAACTCCTCGTGGGCAGCGCGCCACTGGGCGACCGATGCAAACCCTTCGCCCTCATCGAAGGCGAACTGCTCGGTGATGGACCCGATGGGGACGATGTCGACGGCGGTCGTCTCGATGACGCCCACTGGTTGGTCTTCCGAATCGACGAGATTGCCGAGCTGTCCCACCCGGGGAAGGGGCTCGCCACCGGTGAGGTAATCGGCGTGCAGCGAACTCGTGGCGGTCTTCGCACCCGCTTGGATGGCCGCCACGAGCTGGTCGCGTAGCGGACCGGGATAGGCGAACTCTTCGGCCGGCAGATGGTCCGTATCCCAGGGGTGGACCTCGCCGGCCAGGGCGGGCAAGATCCGGGTCTGCAGCAGGGGCGCGAGGTCGTCGGGCAGGGCGCTCGCGGGATCGAGCCATCGCAACTCCGCGATCTCGGCGGCCGCGCGGGGCAGTTCGGTGATCGGCTCGCGTACGACGAACGCGGTACCGTGCACGTCCCGCCCGGATTCATTGGCTGCCGCCGTGCGCCACATGCCGATCAGCTCCAGATCCTCTGGCATGAGTAGCAGTCCGACTTCCTCGCGGATCTCCCGCAGCGCGGTCTGGCGGGGCTGCTCGCCAGGCTCGGGCTTACCGCCGACGAGCATGAAACGTTTCGTGCCGCGCTTGCGAGCGGTGAGGATTCGGCCGTCAACGTCGGTGAACACGACGGCCGAGGTGTAGATCGGGGCTGGAGAAGTCATCACCTCCAGACTAGTGCCCGCGCGCAAGGCCCGGCACTGTCATATGTTCGACATATGTCCCCCTCACCGCTTGTCGTTGCGATCATCGGCGCCGGGCCTCGCGGCCTGAATTGCCTCCAGTCTCTTGCCAGCGCGTGGCGCGACCTCGATCGCCCCATCGACGTTCACCTCTTCGGCGCCCTCGATGCCGACGGCGTGCGCGTCGCAGGAGCCGGTAGTGCCTTCGCGCCCGATCAACCCGACTTCCTCCGTTTGAACGCCAAGCGGAGCATCATCGACATGTTCTACCCGGCTCGACGCGACGGCGTTGA
Source organism: Bowdeniella nasicola (assembly GCF_900107735.1). Taxonomy (GTDB): domain Bacteria; phylum Actinomycetota; class Actinomycetes; order Actinomycetales; family Actinomycetaceae; genus Bowdeniella; species Bowdeniella massiliensis. Next base: position 7,882 of record NZ_FNQV01000015.1, read on the forward strand.
GCCGATCGGCGTGACGTTTTCAGATTGGCTCGACGACGTAGATCCGGCCTGGCACGGCGTCGATTATCCGCCGCGCGCCCGCGTCGGGACCTACCTTGGCGAGAGCTATCGGTTCCTGCGCTCGCGCCTACCCGCCACCATGCACCTCACCGAACACGGCCCGGCGACCGCGGTGCGGCGAGCGAACGATGGCGGCTGGGAAGTCGAAAGTGATGCCGCGACCGTCTACGCCCATGAAGTCATGCTCGCGCTCGGGCACTCCACTGATCGGCCCGCTGCGCTGAGCCCGGAGGTCGTCGCGCCCATCCCTGTGATCGGAGCGGTCTATCCCGTGAGCCGGCTCGAGGCGATCAGACCGGGCGCGACTGTCGTCGTGCGCGGCGCGGCCCTCACCTTTATCGACGCCTCGCTCGCGCTCACCGAGGGCCGCGGCGGCAGCTTCGAACGTGACGAGGACGGTCGCCTGCACTACCGGCGCGGCGACAACGAACCCGCAGCGATCCTCCCGATCGCTCGCCAGGGCAGATTCCTCGACGTCAAGCCCCCGGCCGGACTGCTCGCCACCTTGATTGGCGAAGACGGCGTCGCTCGTGCGGATGCGAGCGTACGCGCTTCGCAGGATCCGCTGGAGCTGCTCTCACGCATCGGCGCCATCATCGAGGAGGCCGGCGGCGATTCCGCCGAGGCGATGACCGATCCCGAGCCCGCGCCGAGTGAAGCGACCGCCCAGCTGCGAACCTCGATCGAGGTCGCGCGCGGCCGGCAAGAATCGAGCCAGGGGCCAATCGTCGGCGCGGTGTGGACGACGATGTATGACGCGATTATTGAAACGCTCGCGCATCGCGAGTGGCCCGATGAGCAGTGGCGAGAATTCCTGCGGGTCGATGCCCTGATGGAACGCCGCGGTTTTGGGCCGCCGCCGATCAACGGGGAGAAACTCCTTGCCTTAATTGAGGCGGGCATCGTCGATACATCCTGGCTTGATGCCGGCATCGGACAGGGCGAGCTCACCGAGCAAGAGCGCTTGGTCGACGTCGTGATCGACGCTGTCTTGCCGCCGTCGGGATTCTGGTCCGGCGCCTATCCCGCGCTCGCGCCGATCGAGGAATACCTTGGTGTGTTCGCCGCGAAGGGGGCGGGCGGCGAGCGTCGTGGCGTCCGTATCGCGCCCGACGCCTCGGTGCTCTCGGCGGCCGGCGAGCCCATCCCGGGCCTCGCCGCGGTCGGGCGGATTACCAATGACTGGGTGCTCGGCCACGACACGCTCGAGCGGCGGATGGATCCCCGCCCGGAGCGCTGGGCGCAGCGCCTGGCTCAGGCGCCGTAGTCGGCGAAAACCCGCCGGGCCGCGCCGTCGAGCGTCAGCTGACCACCGTGCGGCACGATCCACTGCGGGCGGGTGTGCCCGAACGGCACACCGGCGACACCAACGACGTGTGGCGCGTAGGTGGCGAGCGCCTCGCCCGTCAGCCGAATGAGGTCGGCGCGATAGGTGGCAGCTTCCTCAGGCGTGGGGGAGTGGGTGAATGACGTCGCGGGCGGCCGCGCAAAGACGAGGCCGGCGAGCCGTTCCAGGACGCCGCGAATCCCGAGCGCCCGCAGGAACTCGAAGTAGTACGCCTGCGAGATGATCTCCTCGCTGGTTTCCAGCAGCAGGATCGCGCCATCGAGGTAATCGTCCCTCGGGAACGTCCCCGCCAGCAGGATGTCTTTCAGGACTTCGACGCAGCCCCCGTAGGTGTGCCCACTGACGCGCACCTCAGGCCCGAACCACTGCCAGTCCTCGGTGGGGCGGCGCTCGCGAACGTCGGTGAGCGCGCGCGGATCGAGCCAGTCGTAGCCGAAATCTTCGCTCTCACCCGGCTCGGTCAGCTCGAGCTCGCCGCCGTCCCGCAACGCCGCGAGCAGCGAGGTCGCGTGCACCTCATCGACGTGCGGTCCCGGCCCGAGCTGCACCTGGGTCGAGCCGCCGTAAAAGCTTGCCACGCCCGCGCGCGTGAGAAACGTATGCAGGTGGGTGTTGTCGGAGTAGCCGCAGAAGAGTGTCGGGTGCTCCCGCGCGACGTCCACATCGAGGTGGGGGATGACGGTGATCTGGTCCTCGCCCCCGATCGTCACAAGGATCGCGCCGATGGACTCATCGCGCATCGCGGCCATGAGGTCGGCCGCCCTATCTTCCGGGCTCGCCCCGAGCCGCCGCGTCGTGGGGTATTCGACGATTTCCGCGTCCGTGAGGGCCGTCAGCCGCGCCATCGCCTGTTCGTGGACGGCCGGCGCGAAACCAGGCGCCGCAAACGAGGGGGATAGGACCGCGATCGACTGCCCGGCGGCGAGCTTCGGCGGGGAAATGAGTGTCACAGCGCAGCCAGACGCTCGGTCAGCCCGAGCTTGACGGTCGGCCACTCAGCCGCGGTGATGGAGTAGACGGCCGTATCGCGCAGCACGCCCGAGACGATTCGGTGCGAGCGCAGCACCCCGTCGCGCTTCGCCCCGAGTTTCTCGATTGCGCGCCGCGAACGGAAGTTATGGAAGTGCGCCCGAAACTCCACGGCGATGCAATCGAGCTCCTCAAAGGCGCGGGTCAGCAGCAACAGTTTCGTCTCGGGGTTGACGTGGCTGCCCTGCGCCTCGCGCGCGATCCATGTGTGGCCGGATTCGACCCGACGATTGGCCGCGTCGATATTCATGAACGTCGTCATCCCGACGACGCTCTTCTCATCTTCGATCACATAGGGCGCCATGAGCCCCTGCACCTTGAGTTCCAGTCGCCGCGCGATCTCGGCAGCCATATCGCTCGGTTGTGGAACCGGCGCGTACCACAGCCCGGTCACTCCTTCGGCGGCGCGCGCTAGCGCAGCCTCATCGCTCTCGTGTAGCCCCCTCAGGCGGACGCGTTGGCCGGTCAAGGGAGGCGTCGCCGCAAACTCGGTCATGGCGTCAGTGTAGGGCTCCCTCACAGCCGCGACCAGGCCGCTGAAGGAGTGACAAGGGGGTAAATTTGGGTGAGACCAATTCTTGGCGGAAGGGCTAACGTGTCGACACTGGTAGTCGGAGTCGCGGGTGGAACCGGTAGCGGAAAAACGACGCTGACGCGGGCGCTGATCGAGCGCTTCCCGGGAAAGACGAGCGTCATCTTTCACGACAATTACTACAAGCGTCACGATGAGTTGACCTACGCGGAGCGCTCCAAGCTCAACTACGACTCTCCCGAGGCCTTCGATAACGCCCTCATGGTCGAGCAGATGAAGCACCTCATCGCCGGAAACCCCATCGATTGCCCGGTCTATGACTACACCATCCATAACCGCTCGGAAGAAACCCAGCGCATCGATCCCGCCCCCGTCCTCATCGTCGAGGGCATCCTCATCTTCGCCGAACCCGAGATCTGCGACCTCATCGACATCAAGCTCTACGTCGACACCGATGCCGACGTGCGCATCCTGCGCCGTATCAAACGCGACGTCGTCGAGCGCGGCCGCACCCTGGAATCAGTCGAAAAGCAGTACCTCACGACGGTGAAGCCGATGCACGAGCTCTATGTGGAGCCATCCAAGGGCCGAGCGGATCTCATCATCCCCGAGGGTGGCCATAACCTCGTCGCCCTCGACATGCTTATCCACCGAATCGATCGCCAGCTCGCCTAGGGGTTCTGCGCGCCGGTCTCCCACTCGTCGGGGCGCCCAATCGAGCGGATCGATGGGGTAAAAACGGACATCAGCCAGCCGGTGACAAACAGCGAAATCATGACGATCATCGTCGGCACGTGCCCCCAGTGGTCGAGCCCGAGGCCGGCGAGGAGGGGAGCGAAGGGCATGAGTCCCATGGTGACCATCCCCATGACCGAGGTGATCGCCCCCATTTTCGAGTTGGGGATCATCGCCATGAAGTAGCCGCCGAGCGCTGAGTTCACCGGGCCGAGCGCGATAGCTCCGAGGCACGCTGCCGCAATAATGACCGGTATCGATGAGGTGATGGCGAGGAGTGCATTGAAAGCAACGGTCCACCCGATCCCGACGACAAAAATCGTTCCGACGCGCATGCGTGCGGTGATGCTGGGTGCCGCGAACGACCCCAGCAGCATCCCCACGCCGAGGGCCGCACTCACGAAACCAATCGTTTCGGGACCGACGCCGCGGTTGCGCAGTGATAGGACGAGCGTTGAGAACACGCCATTGATCCCAATATTGAGCAGGGCAGCAATGGCGATAAACCGTTGCACCGTCGAGTGGGCTTTGAGCCACGCGACGCCCTCCCTGACCTGGGCGCGCCACGTCGTTGGTTCGGCATCGGGGGAGCGCGGCGTGAGGTCCGTTCGGATGAGGCGGGTCGTCCCCCATGCCATCGCGTGGCCGATCGTTTCCGCGATGAAGGGAGCAACGGTCGACAATGCGAGAAGAAAACCGCCCAGCGGGCCGGAGGCCAGGGACAGCACGGCCTCGCGTCCCTGGTTCGCCGCCAAGGCGGACGGTAGTTGCTCCTTGCGCACGAGTTGTTTGATCACCGTGTTCGAGACCGCGCCAAAGATCCCTGAGCGGGCTCCCGCAACGAGAGCGAGGACGAGGAGCGAGGCAAACGTGAGCAGGTCGGTTAGATAGAGGATGGCCCCAGTTCCCCACGTCACCAATCCCACAACATGCCCGAGCAGCAGCAGATTTTTGCGGTCCATCCGATCCGCCAGCAGCCCACCGGGAACCATGAGCCCCACACTCGCCGCCGACGAGACGAATCCGATGACCCCTGCTTGAGTGAGGGATCCGGTGACGGCGAGGGTGATGAGGGGCATCGCGAAAGCACGAATGGCGGAGCCCGCATCGGCGATGAAATCGCCGATGAACCATAGAAGGTAATCGCGGTTACGCCACAGGCTGGGACCGCCCTTTGGTGGCATGTCGTGGTTGGTCATGACCTCAGAGTAGAAAGGAAAAATGAGATATGCAAGATTTCTTGCGCAATGTTTGTGGAATAAAAGGTGCGATGCTTTTACCATGGTCGTATGGAGACTCGCGATGCCGATGTGATCAAGTGTCTGCTCAACCCTGTTCGGTACGACCTTTTCATTGGGCTGCAGTTGCGGCAGGAGCCGCAACGGGTCTCGGACTTGGCCGCTCTTGTCGAAAAGCCGGTCAACTCGGTGTCTTATCACCTGTCCGAATTGGAGCGCCGCGGCCTGGTGCGTAAGGTTGCACCCGAGCCCGGCCGCGATTCGCGCGAGACTCGGTATGTCGCGCGTGATGAGGGTTTGTTTGTTCACCTCGACAGGGATGACGACGAGGCCGCTCCGCTCGTTGCTGCGGTATCCCAGCTCCTTCAAGGGGAAGCCGCTTTGGTGGCTCGCTATCGCAAGCGAGCGATGGCTCGCGCTGGCGATCATGCTGATCGAATCAATGTTGGGCAGTACTTCCTATATCTAACCGATGAGCAGGAAAAACAACTGCACGATGACTTAGAGGACATTTTTGAGCGAGCCCGGCAGGCGAGTGATGCCAACAGGGACGCTGCTGGCGAATCCGGCGAGTATTCGCGTTCATTCCTTCGTCTCGAATTCTTCCCCTTGCTCGACGAGGAGGGGAAAGACGCGAACGGCTGACCGTCCTCCGGTCAACTGGCGGGGCCTGACGTCCCTCCTTCGATAACCTAAGGCTGTAACCCGAGTGAAGAGGATTCATGGCGACAATCATTTACACCCATACCGACGAAGCTCCGATGCTCGCGACGCACTCGCTGCTCCCCATCATCGAAGCCTTTGCGAAGACCGCTGGCGTCGACATCGAAACGCGTGACATTTCGCTGTCGGGCCGTATTCTGGCCGCCTTCGCTGACAAGCTCCCGGATGACCAGAAGGTGGCTGACGCGCTTGCCGAGCTCGGCGATCTGGCGAAGAAACCGGAAGCCAACATCATCAAGCTCCCCAACATTTCCGCGTCGATCCCACAGCTCAAGGCCGCCATTGCCGAATTGCAGTCCCAGGGATTCGACCTGCCGGACTACCCGGATAATCCGGAAACTGACGAGGATAAGGATGCCCGTGCTCGCTACGATGCGGTCAAGGGCAGCGCGGTCAACCCCGTTTTGCGTGAGGGGAACTCCGATCGCCGTGCCCCGATCGCGGTGAAAAACTTTGCTCGCAAGCACCCCCACCGGATGGGGGCATGGAGCTCGGATTCCAAGACTGAAGTCGCGACGATGGGCGTCGATGACTTCGCCTCAAACGAGAAGTCCGTCATCATTCCCGCTGACGACACCCTGACGATTCAGCTCAAGAGCTCTGACGGCGAGACGATCGTGTTGAAGGACAATCTTAAGGTCCTGGAAGGCGAAGTCGTTGACGGCACGTTCATGTCGGCGAAGAAGCTCGATGAGTTTCTCGCCGAGCAGGTCAAGCGCGCCAAGGATCTCGACGTCCTGTTTTCCGTGCACCTGAAGGCCACGATGATGAAGGTCTCCGACCCGATCATCTTCGGCCACGTCGTCAAGGCCTACTTTGCCGATGTCTTTGATACCTACGGCGACCAGCTGGCTGCCGCCGGACTCTCCCCGAACGACGGCCTCGGAGCCATCTTCGCGGGCCTGGAATCCGGCAAGGTCGACAACGCCGAAGAAATCAAGGCCGCTTTCGAAAAAGCCCTGCAGGACGGGCCGCGCCTTGCCATGGTGAACTCCGATAAGGGCATCACCAACCTTCACGTACCCTCCGACGTCATCGTCGATGCCTCCATGCCGGCGATGATCCGTACCTCCGGCCACATGTGGGGGCCGGACGGCGAAGAAGACGACACGATCGCCGTGATCCCGGATTCCTCCTACGCCGGTGTCTACCAGGCGGTAATTGAGGACTGCCAGGCACACGGCGCCTTCGATCCGACGACGATGGGCTCGGTTCCCAACGTCGGTCTCATGGCTCAAAAGGCCGAGGAATATGGCAGCCACGATAAGACCTTCGAGATCCCGGCCGACGGCACTGTCGAGGTCGTGAACTCCGCGGGCGATGTTCTCATCTCCCACGAGGTGGAGGCCGGCGATATCTGGCGCGCCTGCCAGACGAAGGACGCCCCGATTCGCGACTGGGTCAAGCTTGCCGTCACGCGCGCTCGCCTTTCCGATACGCCGGCTATCTTCTGGCTCGATGAGGACCGCGCGCACGATGCGAACCTCATCGAGAAGGTGAACTCCTACCTACCTGAGCACGAGACCGGTGGCCTGTCGATCTCGATCATGAACCCGGTCGAAGCGACGAAGGCTTCGATCGCGCGCATCCGCGAAGGAAAGGACACCATCTCGGTTACGGGTAACGTCCTGCGTGACTACAACACCGATCTCTTCCCGATTCTCGAACTCGGCACGAGCGCCAAGATGCTCTCCGTCGTTCCGCTGATGAACGGCGGCGGCCTGTTCGAAACGGGAGCCGGTGGATCTGCCCCCAAGCACGTCCAGCAGCTCGTCGAGGAAAACTACCTGCGCTGGGATTCGCTCGGTGAATTCTTGGCGCTGGCCGAGTCCTTGCGTCATCTCGCCCGGTTCGCCGATAACCCGCGCGCGGAAGTGCTTGCTGATGCGCTCGATGTTGCAACCGAGGGTGTGCTGAACGAGGGCAAGTCCCCGGCTCGCCGACTCGGACAGATCGATAACCGTGGCTCGCACATGTGGCTCGCGACCTACTGGGCGAAGGCCCTCGCCGAGCAGACTGACGATGCCGAACTCGCCGAACTCTTCACCGATGTCGCGGGCAAGCTCGCGGACAACGCGGAAAAGATCGATGCCGAGCTCATTGAGGTCCAGGGCAACGGCGTGGATATCGGCGGGTACTACCGCCCCGATGAAGACAAGACCAGCTCAGTCATGCGTCCGTCAACGACGCTGAACGAGATTATTGATGCGCTCGTTAAGTAGCGCCAGGTCTCCAGTGCTTCGGCCCGGTCACCAGTGGTGGCCGGGCCGAAGGCCTTACAGGCCGTGTGCCGCGATTTGCTCCTGGAAACTGCGCCACATGTGGTGATTGGTGAACGAGCCAAGAACGTGATCGTGGGTGGTGCGGGCTTGTCGTTGCCGCCGCTCGTCGTCCGAAACTAACTCCGATACCGCGGCGCGCCACCCGGCGCTGTCCGCCACGTCAACGAGGGTCGCGTTCTCTTCCGAGAAGTACTCTCGCATCGCGGTCGTCCCCGTCACGATGAGTGCGGCGCCAGCGGCTCCGGCGTCGAGTGCCACCGATTGTCCGGTCGGGTAGGCGAGTTCTTTCGTAGGAACCGCAACGACGCGCGCCCGCCGGATCAGGTTTCGATACTCGTCATAGGGCACGACCCCCTTCACCTCGACGTTAGTAGGAATGTCGAGGTCCCGGATATTCGCCTCCTGGCACAGCAGCGTGATGGGTACGTCCAAGTCACGCACACCGTCGAAGAACGTGCGATAGTCCCGCCCATGGTCGAAGCCTGCGGCCAGCACCGGAATATCTCGGGGCGCGTCGGCCTCGTGCAGGAAGTTTCGGGGCTCGCAGCCAAAGGGAATCGATCCGAGTTGCTCCGGCGAGAACCCGGCGTCTTCGAGAATAGGAATCTGGTTGCGGCTGAGGGTCAAGATGAGATCCACTGAGCGGAAGCGGTGGACGAGCTTTCGTGCTTCGTTCGTGGGCTTTGTTTGGAGCCAGTGCGCCAGCCAACACGAGATCATGACGAGGGGACGTGAACGGTAGGGAGGTAGCGAGCGGCCTTTGAGTATTGCTGCTGCCTGCGTTGCGTGTTCCAACAGGCCGACGACGATATCGCTGCCTCGAAGAGCCTTGGCTGCGGCGATCGCGGGATAAAAGTCGATTCCGCTGCGGTGATGGACGACGTTCCTGGCTTTGATGACGGCCCGGCTCGTGGGAGTTGAAATGCCGCGAGCGGTGATATCGAGGTCGGCAAGAATGTCCGTACCGTAGGGGCCTTTGCTGATGTCACTCAAGAATGCGTACGTGCTCCTCACACCCCGAGGTTAGCCGGTTCTTTGGCCAACACGTGAGGCCGACCGCGTGATGCGATCGGCCTCACGTGTTGGGCGACTGTGTTAGTCGTTCGGGCGGTAATCCGCCGCAAGAATGCGCGATTCGATCGGCGAGCACGCAAGAGCTGCGGCAATCGACATAGCGATGCCGGCCCCGACGATCGCGCCGATTGACGCGGTCGCCTTCAGCGGAGACCCAGCTGATGCCGACATTTGAGTCATGAACGGCATCGCGAGGAGGAGCCCCAGCGGAATTGAAATCGCTAGCGTCGTCACCATTGGCACAACGACCTGAGCGATTCGAGCCTTAGTAAAGACCGAGCGCGGGGTTCCCATGCGGGTGAGCGCGATCGTTTGTTCGCCACGATCGACCGTGGCGGACGCCTGATTGATGAGTGTGGACGTCGCCGCGAGCAGGAGCCCGATCGTGAGCGTGATGATCGCGCCGGTGCGGATGTCGGCGAACTGGATCGCGAAGATCTCGGGCATGTCCTCAAAGTCCCCGGGCACCGCCAGCATGAACGCCGCAATAACGCCGAGCAAGGACACCGCCGACACGTTGCGCCAGGCACCCTTCGGGTCCGCGACCAGGCGACGCATCGCAACAAGGCGGCTCGGATTCGAGGTCCGGGCAAGCGGCCGCGCCACGAGCTGGATGACGAACGGTCCGACGAGGTTCACGGCGAACACGGCCCCAGCCAAGACGCCGCCGATTATGACGAACCCTGCGATATCGGAGCTACGGAGGTTGAAGGAACGAGCAACGAAAAGGAACGCCGCGATCGCACCAACGAGGATCGAAACCCGCCACCACGTCAGTGCGCGGGTCGACTCCCGACGAGCAACCCCGAGCGGCGAGATCCGCACGCGCTGCAAACCGATGATGGTCGACAGGGCCACGAGGAGCAGGATCGTCCCGATGACAGCGAGCGCCACCCACGCTGGCATCAACATCTCTGAAGCGCGCAGCGGCTCTCCGAGGAAACTGACGGCGGACCACGCGGGAAGCGTCGCGAGCCACAGGACAGCGCCAATCGCAATCCCGATTGCGGCCAGCACGAGTGATTCGATGACGCTCATGAGGATGACCTCCCCACCCGTCATGCCGATGAGGCGGAGCGCCGCAAGCCGGCGCGCTCGCCCGGAGGCCCCGAGCCTCGCCGCGGCACCACCCAGGGTGAGGATCGGAATGACAAGGATTGCGCACGCGATCGCCGCGAGCGAGGGATACATCGACGCGAGATTAGCCGTTGATTGCGGGAAATCGACCTTGCCGGCGGCCTCCACGAACGGCTCTGGCGGGTTGGCCGCGCGCGCCACGAACATCGACGTGCCGCCGGCGACGGTGAGCGCGAGCCAGCTGGTGACGGCGAACGCGAGGACGGCGAGCGCGTCCAGGCCCGAGCGGTTATCGCTCAGGCGGGATAACGCGAGGCGAGAGGAGAGCCCAATCATCGGACACCTGCCTGGTTCGTCGCGGAATCGGCGTGGATCAGCGCGTCGCGAATCTCGATGAGCCGCGAACACCAGCCCGCCACCTTCGTGTCGTGCGTGACGACAATGAGCGAGGCGCCCGACATCTTGGTGACCGTCGTGAGGATCTGCATGACCTCGTGCCCGGTGGCCTGGTCGAGCGCGCCCGTCGGCTCATCGGCGAAGACGACGGCCGGCTTGTGCACGAGCGCCCGCGCGATGGCGACGCGCTGAGCCTGGCCGCCGGACATCTCGCCCGGTTTGCGCCCGCCCATCTCCGCGAGCCCGAGCCGGGAGAGCCACTGGTTTGCCTCGGCCAGCGCCTTGCTGCGCGACCATCCGGCCAGGAGCAGCGGGAAGGCAACGTTTTCGGCCGCGGAGAGTTCCGCGACGAGCTGGCCGTCCTGGAAGACGAAGCCGAAGCGGGATCGCCGCAGCTTGGAGCGCTGCGCATCCGACATCGTCGTAATGTCCGCGCCGCCTAGGCGCACGTCGCCGCCGTCCGGCTTCAAGATCCCCGACAGGCAGTGCAAGAGCGTGGACTTACCCGAGCCCGAGGGGCCCATGATTGCCACGGTCTCGCCCGCATTGATGGCGAGCGAGACGCCGGCAAGGGCGTGGACCTGGCCGTAGGTCTTGACGAGGTTTGTCGCAGTCAGTGTTTCGTTCATGATTCAATTTCAGCTTCTCACGCCCGCTGGCGGAATCCTGCTAGCGCCACAACTGGGTGGACCTAGCTCCACCCTGCCTACCACCCGTACTAGGTTCGTGGCTGGGCTACTCACAGCGATTGGAAGCGTCGGGGAAGGCCTATTCCATTAGTAGAGTTGGAGTGTGCGCATTCTTCTCGCTAATTCTGAAATGGAGTATCGGGGAGGCACCCAGGCGTGGATAAAGACCATGTGGGACGTCCTATCCGAAGATCATGCCGTTGCCTTGTTTGTCCATTCTGGGCGTCTTCCCGGGTGGGCGCAGCCCTTTGATCCGGAAGCCCAGTACGACGTAGCTTTGATTAACCACTTTCCAGCGTTTCGAGCGCTGAGCAATGCCTCGATCGGCGTCAGGATCGTGACGTCCCATGGAGTGATCCCTGCGGAAGAGTGGCCAAGCTGGGGTGCAGATGCCTATGTGTCTGTGTCAGAGTCAGTATCGAGACATATTCCGTTTAAGAGCGAGATTATCCGAAACCCCCTCGACCTCGAGCGATTCCGCCCACGATCTTTAGTTAGTTCAAGTGTCTCTCGAGTTGCATTCGTGTCGAACAGACAAGGTGATGCTCGTTCAATCGTTGATGAAGCTGCGTGTCTCTTGCCAGAGGTCGAGTTTCGCGTAGTGGGAGGGGAGACTGCGGTTGATGACGTCGAAGAAGTATATGACTGGGCGGATCTAGTTATAGGGATAGCTCGGACTGCGGTAGAAGCCCTGGCCTGTGGACGAGATGTCATCGCGTTCGACTACTGCGGCTTTCACGGGCGGGTGACGAAGGAGAACCTGGCCTACATGTATGACGTGAATTTTGGTGGTCATGCTCAAGGTCGTTGGCCAAGTGCTCAGGAGCTCGCGAACGAAATCGCGGCCTTCAATCCGGATGCTCGCCTCGCTGAAATTATCCGGAGCAACCATGATCCGCGGCGAATCGCTGAGGCGTATATTGATCTGGCGAACTCGGTGACGCGAGTGCGGAGATTGTCTGGGGTCTTGATCCGAACCATTCCGCAACTCACCAGCCCGCGAATTACGACCGTAATCGACAAGGTCAAGCGAGGGGTGAGGCGATCTAGCAAGCGCTGAAGGAAGGCGCTGAGAACCGACCACCTACGATGGAGTCATGACCGCACCCTCCCGCCTCGTGCTGTGGGGCGCGTATGGCCTTGTCGCAGTCATCGTCCTCGGGCTTTTTGCGACGGGTAACGTCATTCCCGCACTTCTGGTCATCGTCGTCGCCCTCATCCTTTCGGCTGCGCTGTGGCCTCGCCGCGTCACCGAAGCCCCGCCCGATGTGGCGGACTATCCAGACATGCTGGCCGAGCTCACGCGCTCGCGACGCGAGATCGTCTCCGCCTTTGAGATCGAGCGGCGGCGGATCGAACGCGATTTGCACGACGGGGCGCAGCAATACATCGTCGCCGCCAGCATGAAACTCGGGGAAGCGAGCCTCGATGTGGCTTCAGACTCGCCCGCGGGCCAGCTCCTTGGCGCAGCCCAGGATGACATCGATCGCGCCCTGCGGGCACTGCGCCAGACCGTGCACGGCATCCACCCCAAGGTGCTGACGGACCTGGGGTTGGAAGCGTCGGTGCGCGACCTCGGCGCGCGCGTGCCCGGCGTGCAGGTCCGCTGCCCCCATCCGCTGCCGAAGCTGCCCCAGGGCGTCGTCGCCGCCGGGTACTTCTTCGTCTCCGAAGCTCTGACGAACGCCGCCAAATATGCGCCGGGCTCAGCGGTGACCGTCCTGCTCGCCTGCGACGACACCCTACGTATCTCGGTGACCGACGACGGTCCCGGCGGCGCCGTCATTCGCCCCGGCCACGGGCTGTCCGGCATGCGCGAGCGTCTCGCGGCTTTCGGTGGCACCCTCGAGGTGTCCTCGCCTGCCGGCGGCCCGACGCAACTCATCGCTGCCATGCCGCTGCTTCTCAACCGCGGCGAATCCGCCGTTGCCGCTCCCACGACGCCCGAGGAGGACGCTTGAAAATCGTGCTCGCTGACGATTCCGCCCTACTGCGCGAGGGCCTGCGGGGTCTCATCGAACGCCAGGGCCATGAAGTCGTCGCGGATGCCGAGGACGCCCCGGGCCTCATCACAGCCGTCACCGAGGCGCGCGCAGGCAACGGCGTGGACGTCGTCGTCACCGACGTGCGCATGCCGCCCGGGATGGCGACCGACGGGCTCGATGCCGCCATCGCCCTGCGGGAGCGGTATCCGGACCTTGCCATCATGATCGTCTCGCAGTATGTCGCGCCCGCCTATGCCGCGAAGCTCCTCGCGCACGGCGGTGCCGGGTTCGGATACCTGCTGAAGGACCGCGTCGCCCGCGTGGCGGACTTCCTTCGCTCCCTCGACGTCGTCGCGGCCGGGGGAGTCGTCATCGACCCGGAAGTCGCGGCCCAACTCGCAGCTGCGCGCTCGGGGCCACTGGACTCGCTCACCGACCGTGAGCGTGAGGTCCTTGCCCTCATGGCCGAAGGGCTGTCGAATACCCAAATCGCCGCCAAGCTCTTCCTCTCGGGTGGCGCCGTTGCCAAATACGTCGCAGCTGTCTTCGTGAAGCTCGGCCTACCGGTCGGCGAAGATAACCGCCGGGTGCGCGCAGTCCTTGCCTACCTCACCGCACAAAACGATGGCCTCATGCACTGAGGCTCTGCACGATAACTCTTATCCTTGTCATCTCGGCGCTGAACTACTCAAGATAAGAGTTATCCATGCAAAAGTACCCGTGGGCGCTCAAGATAACTTCTATCCTGGAGTGATCGAGGAAAGGAGCGTCGTGGGCTACGTTGTCGGACGGCAAACGCAGGAATCCTCACTGGTCACAAGCACAAGGGAAAGGTTGTCGCCTACTACTGCAAGGAACTCTTCGAGTTGATCAACCACGGAGAACTCAACTTGGCTTCGAGCCAGTACGATGCAGTCGCTTCACCACCCCCTAAAGGGCGGCACCCAGCGTCGTGAAGCGCGTGCCGCCATCGAGGATGCCGGGAAGCGCGTCAGCGAGCCCGCGGGCGGTCTGACCGGTCGGCTGGTTCATGTGCGCCAAGATGATGTCGCCCGCGCGCGCCTGCGAGATGGCCGTGCGCACGCTGACTCGTGAGGCCCTCGCCCCTTGATCACCGTTGACAGAGAATCCTGCGACCTGCTCGCCCGCCAGCTTCGCTATTTCAACGCCAATATCGTCATAGTGTGCTGTGCCAGATCGGAAGAACCGTGGCGTCACGCCCAGTTCGTGGTGTAGAAAGTCGTGATTATCGCGCACCTCGCGCCATGCCTCGAGGGGCGAGGCCGTCCCGGCAATGCCGTAGGCTGCCCGTCCCGTGACCGACAGCGGACAGTGCTTCGTGCCGTGATTGGCGATCTCGAACAACGGATCGGAAGCGAGCTCGCGCGATAGAGCCAGATTCTTCGTCACCTAGCGATGGTTGAGGAACAGCGTGGCGGGCACCTGGTGGCGACGCAGCAGATCGATGAGTGCCGCATCGAAGCCGGATCCGCGAGCCCCGCCGCACGCATCGAGCGTCAGCGCGAGCGCATCGGATTCGATCCGCGAGACGATGCCGGGCATTTCCATGCCCCAGGCCCGCGGCGTCACGCCCGCGAACCTCGCGCTGATGTCGTCATCGCTCGGTAGCTGCGCCGAGGGCGACACCGTAGCAGGAGCCGTCGAGGGCGAGGGGGAGGCGGACGTCGTCGTGGTGGGGGATGAGCTCACCGAGGCGGCACTCGACGGGGATGAGGTCCCAGATGTGCGCGGTCCCGACGGGGTGCATGCTGCGAGCGCGCCTGCGCCTGCCGCGAGAATAAAACCTCGCCGAGTCACGAATGCCCGCCTGCCCGCCATAAATAGATCGTACGCCCGTCGCACCTGCCCCCTACGATGGGAGGCATGACCCATCTGGATGACACCGCTGCCAACGCCGCCACCGACGAGAAATCCGCTGAGGAAGACAACGCCCCCACCACCCCGCGCACCGACGGAAAGATCTTCGACGATCTCAAGGACTTCGTCGCCGCACCGCGCTTTACCTCCCTTGTGACCCGAAAAGCCGATGACGAACGCGACGCCCGCGCGATCGCCGCCGTCACTGAGCTGAACAAGAAGGGCGATGCCTACACCACGCGCCTCGTCGAACTCGACCCCGAAGGCGGGCCCGCACTCACTCTTACGCGCTCCAAGAAGGGCGAAGCGCTCGTAGGAATCGGCGAACGCGGCGAACTGTACTTCTCCTCCCAGCGTCCCGATGAAGACAACGACGACGATCTCGACGTCGCCTTGTGGATGCTGCCCCCACGCGGCGAAGCCCGCGTCATCCTGCGGCGCCCGGGCGGCGTCAATTCTGTGATCGCGGCCGGCGGCAAGCTGTACATCACCGCGCAAACGCTCACCAACGCCACCGACGAGGAAACGAACCGCGAGATCCTCAAGGAACGCAAGGACGGTGCCATCAGCGCGATCCTCCACGAGGACTTCCCGGTGCGCTACTGGGACCACGATCTCGGCCCGGCCTACTCCCGCCTCTACGTCGCTGACGTTCCGGACTTCGACGGCACCGAGCAGATCGAGCTGAGCGAACTGCCCATTCCCGACGGCAAGCTCCAGGGAATCTCCGTCGCCGATGATGGCTCCTCGCTCCTGCTCACCATCAACCGCCCCCACGCCGGAACCGACTCCCGCTCCTCGGTCTACCACCTCGTGCCGGGCAAGGACGCTACCCCGCTCGCCATTGCCCCCGCCCTGCGCGAGGACAGCGACGGCGAGGATAGCGACGATCTCCTCGAGTTTTACGCGGGCGATATCAGCCCCGACGGTCGCCGCGCGGTCCTCTCCGTCACGACGGGCAATCGAGATGGCAAGCCGCTTCGCGAATGGGCCGAACTTGTGGACCTGGAATCGGGCGAACGACGTCGCCTCATGCCGGACTTCGATGACTGGCCGGGCTCGATTTCCTGGCTCGACGACGAAGCCCTCATTATGCAGGCCGATCGCCGCGGCCGCGTCAGCCTCTA
This sequence comes from Bowdeniella nasicola, assembly GCF_900107735.1. Lineage (GTDB taxonomy): Bacteria > Actinomycetota > Actinomycetes > Actinomycetales > Actinomycetaceae > Bowdeniella > Bowdeniella massiliensis. The sequence continues at coordinate 24,055 of NZ_FNQV01000015.1, forward strand.
CCTCGTCGACGTCTCCAACGGCGATGCGGACGAGGTCACACTGCTGACCGACGGCGACGAGTCCTTCTCCAGCGCCCAGGTGCTCGACGCCGCAACGATCCTCGCCTTGCGCTCCTCGATCTCCAAGCCCGCCGTCCCCGTGCGGATCGACGTCGCGACAGGCGAAGTCAGCGAGCTCGCCGCGGTCATTCCTGTTGTCGAGCCCGTTGGACAGCTCACCGAGGTCACCGCCACGGCAGAGGACGGCACCGAGGTGCGGGCCTGGCTCGCCCTGCCTGAAGAGATCCCAAGCGGCGGCGCGCCCCTGCTCGTTTTCGCGCACGGCGGCCCCTGGGGCTCCTGGAACGATTGGACGTGGCGCTGGAACCCGGGCCCGTTCGTCGCCAAGGGCTACGCCGTCCTGCTGCCGGACCCGGCGATCTCTACCGGCTACGGCCAGCACATGATAGACCGCGGTAACGACGCGATCGGCGACGCCCCGTACACCGACATCCTCGCCCTCATCGACGCCACCATCGCCCGCGACGATATCGACGGCGAGCACACGGCGCTGCTCGGCGGCTCCTACGGTGGCTACATGGCCAACTGGATGGCCGGGCACACGGGCGACCGCTTCCGCTGCATCGTCACCCACGCCTCCCTGTGGGATATCGACATCATGGGCCGCACCACCGACAACGGTGTCTGGCACGAGTGGATGCGAGAGAGCCAGAGCGCCGCATACTCCCCGCACGAGCACGTCGCCAACATCGAAGTCCCCATGCTCGTGATCCACGGCGATAAGGACTACCGCGTCCCCATTTCCCAGGGCCACGCCCTATGGCACGCCCTCCTGCGCGATTCGAAGGCCACCGGACACAAGTTCTTGTACTACCCCGACGAGAACCACTGGATCCTCAAACCGCAAAACTCGCGCATCTGGTACGAGACGGTCCTCGCCTTCGTCGACGCCCACGTCCGCGGCAAGGACTTCGTCCGCCCCCGCGAACTCGGCTAACGCCCGCGCTCGCCGTCGGCCCCCGGGCCGGGGACGGCGCCCGCCGCGACGAGCTCGCGCAGCTCGGCGATCTCGGCCCGCAGCGCGCGAACCTCGCTCAACGTCTCACCGTGAGCGCGGCTCTCGCGCTTCTTGCGCTCCTCGCCCTGGTCATCGATCTGCTCCACCATCCACGACGCGAGCGTCCCCGTGACGGTACCGAGCAGGCCGATGCCGTAAATCATCAGCCCGACGGCCACGGCCCGGCCGGTGAGTGTCACCGGCGCAATATCGCCATACCCGACGGTCGTCACCGTCACGAACGCCCACCACACCGAGTCCGGGAACGAATCAAGGTGGGAGCCGGGCGCATCGCGCTCCACATCGAGCACCGCGAGCGCCGCAATGAAGATGATGATGACCGACGCGCTCACCACATACATCCCGATCTTGCCCCGCAAGCTCGCTCCGGCCCGGCGGTTGAACAGCCGCACGAGGACGACGAGACGCAGGAGCCGCAGGGGTTGGAAGAACGGCAGCACGACGATGGCGAGGTCGAGCAGGTGGGTTCGCACGTAACGTAGGTGCGCTCGAGCAACGTAGACGCGCAGCACGAAGTCGATTGCGAAGAACACCCAGATGACGCGGCTGGCGAACTGGAGCGCCTGCGCGGTACTGGGCGCGAGAACGGGCTTGAGGATCGGCGTCGCGTAGCACACGAGGAATGCCACGGCCGCGAAACTGAGGGCGATGTCGGCTTTGGCCTCGTAGTTCTCGAGGCGTTCATCGCGCGCCGGCGGGGAGTCTACTGAGGGGTGCATGGTCCAACTCTAGGGTGCCGGGCATGCCGATGGCCCCGGGCTCAGTCAGACCCGGGGCCATCGTTGCCGGCGGTTATAGGGAGGCTACCGGCATCGCCTGCACGCTATGCGTGCCGTTTACGGGTGGCCGCAATACCTACGGCTCCGCCAAGGATGCTCATGAGAGCGAGCATCGCCAAAAGTCCGGAATCCTCACCGGTCACGGGCATCTCGGGCTTCGGAGTCGGCTTGACCGGCGGCTTGCCGGGCTTTTCCGGAGCGGCGAGACACCACTCGTTTTCGGTCATGTCGTTCCAGTCGGTTCCGACAATCTCGACGTAGTTGGTCACGACCTCACAGGTTCCAGGATCGACCTGGAACTCGCCGGTGTAGGTGAAGGTGTAGGGCTCACCGTCGCGCCACTGCAGGGTGGCGTCGGGGTGAACGATTACACCGTCGTCTGCACCATTGAAGTAATCCTTGACGACGATCTCCTTGTGCACTTCGGTGATGTCGGCGTTGAGGTCGTCCCACCAGTCAACCGCGAACTCGGAGGTGGTGGACTTGCCATCGCCCCACTCGACGGTGACGGTGTTCTTGTCGCCTGCGGCGCCTACGAAGTCTGCGGGCAGGTCACAGGAGTACTCGAACTCGGTGAAACCGCCCTTGCCGAGGGAGCCCTCTTGGAAGGGTTCTCCTTCGATGGTGCAGGTGTAGGTTTCGCCATCGGCGCCAGCGAAGGTGTCAGACACCTTGTAGTCGACCGTCCAGTCGTTCGGGTTGGTCACGCGAATCCAGCCGGTCAGGGCGAAGTCGGAGTCGGTGAACTCGCCGGGCGTCACGACGATCGAGTAGTCCGCGGTGCCCTTGCCCGTTTCCGGATCAATGACAACGGAGTCCTCAACGAGGGTCTTTTCGATATCCCAGTCGTAGGTGCGAGTCAGGCTCGGGCTGAGCGACTTGATGCCGGTCAGGTCCGCCTCGACGCAGATTTCGACTGACGCATCGTCCTCGACGATCGGATTATCCGGCAGGTCACCCCACACGGATGCGACGTTCACGACCTTGTAGCAGCGGCCGTCCTCCGCGCCTTCCGGTGCGGGCACGTTGACCTCGTAGGTCTTTTCGTAGACGTTGTCCGCATCGCCGTAGGTCAGCGTCCATTCCGGATCGAAGGTGAACTTGTTGTCCTTGATCGTGACAGTCTTGTCGATCTCGCTGACCGTCGCCTCGGAGAAGAGCACCGGTGCGGTGGCAACCGCCGGGGAGTCCGACATGCCGTACAGCGGCTTGTAGGACACCGTCGCGGTGTTCGTGCCATCCGCCGGGATCTCGCCATCCGGGTAGGTGCACGTGTAGTTCACGCTCACCGTCGACAGTGCCGGCACCGAGGTCGGTGCGGTGAGTGTACAGGTGCCGCCGTTATCGACGACATCGGTGACATCGACGATCTCGATCGCAACACCATTGGGGTTCTCGATCGAAATCTGGCCGGTGACCTGCGCCGCCGAGTAGTCGATGCCCATCTCGCTGACCTTGACGGTGTAGGCGATCAGGGCGCTACCGCCGGGCATGACGATCGCGCTTGCGGGCTCGGCCGTCTTTTCGATGCCCCAGTTGAACTTCGCGGTGTAGGAAGCCGTTGCCGTCTTGGTGACGACGAGGTCTGCGTACTTCGGAAGCATGTTGGTGAAGGTGCAGACCCAGTTATCGCCGTCAGCAACCGGCACCGTGGCGGTGCTGCCGCTGTAGGTTGCGCCGGCGCCGCCGACACAGCTCACGTCGTACAGCTCCCAGCCAGCCGGAACGTTCTCCGTGACCGTTGCCGTGCCAACGCCGACCCGGTAGGTCACCGACTCGCCATCGGCCAGGTAGATGTCCGAGGTGGAGGCGTAGGGCGAGGTGAGAGTGAAGTTGAACTTCGTCCCATCCGCCGGATCGGCCTTCTTCACGATGGTGATGTTGCCGGCCTTGACCGCGTCGGACTTCATCGAACGGTCCTGCTGGCCCACGTTGCCGCACGACAGCTCAATGATCCGCGTGTGGTACGGCGAGCCGTTGATGCTGCCCGCCCCCATGCCGGGACCGTAGTCGAGCTCGCTAGCAATGTGGGTGGAGAACAGGATCGTGTGTGGCCCGGCAGTATCGGCAGCGAACTGCAGGGTGTAGTTGATCGTGGCGCCGTTATCCTGAATGCCGATAATCGTCGCCCCGGAGTCCACGCGAAGGGCGTCGAAGGCATACTTGCCGTTGACAATCTTGTCGATCTGGACGACCACCGTCGCGGGCTCGCCCGGGGTCTGGATATCGACAATTGCGCGGCGCGGTACCCAGTCGCCCTCAGCGTATGCCGAGTTGTTGCCGTTCAGGTTGCCGTTTTGCCACGCTCCAGCAAGGTTTGCCCACTGGTTGTGTTCGACGACCTGACACTGCGCGTCGGCCATGACCTCGACCGTCTCTTCGGCATCTTCGGCTTCGGGTTCGGTCGCGGGGGCTTCGGGCGTCGAAGCTTCCGCTTCGGTTGGAGCCGTGTCAGTTTCGACGGCGTCCTTGTCGGATTCTTCAGGGGCTGGAGCCGGAGTCGCTTCCTTCGGTGCTTCCACCTCAGGAGCGGGGGTTTCCTCGGTTGCTTCGTCCGCCACGGCCTCTGTGGTAGCTTCCCCGACTACCTCAGTTGCCACGACGGGATCGGCGTTATCCGCCGTCTCATCATCTGCCAGCACTCCGGCCGGCAGGGAGAAGTTCAACCCCAAGACGAGCGCGGCGGTCGTGGCAATTGCCAGACCCTTCCGCTTCGGCTCAGGGTTTGGCGAGCGCGTTCGCGCTCCCCAAAATCGCCTGAAACGCATGTTATTCCTCCCGAATTACGTGTGTGCATCGCACAGCTTGCGGCTGGTTTCAGTCAGCCGCACCGTCCGTGCGACATTGCAGGACATATTAATTGTGTCACCATTTCGGGATTTTGGTCACCCGTGAGACTTAACAATTTCCGTGAACTCAAGTTTGTATACAAACATCGAGCTAGTGTGCGGCCCTTATGGCGGATTTGCGCGTTTTTTGCTCTTCGGCGGTCTCGGGCGCGCGTGGCTTGACAAGTGACGCGCCTGTGTCGTCCTTCAACTTTCGAGATCACGCCATGGCAGACTCAAACCATGTTCCCCACTCTCGGCGACTTGTTCGGCATCACGCTGCCGATCGACACCCACGCCTTTTTCGTCGGCGTTGGCGTCCTCGTCGCTGGAATCGTTTTTTGGTGGGAGGCCAGACGTCGGGGCCAGACCTCCGATGCCGTCCTCTATACCGTGCTCGGAGCGCTGCTCGGAGCCGGGATCTTTATGCGCCTTGGGACCTGGCTGCAAAGTACCGACCTGCGAGAGAACGCGACCCTCGCCGAGCAGTGGGCTTACGGAAACCGCTCCATCATTGGCGGGCTGTTCGGAGCATGGCTCGGCGTACACATCGCCAAACGCCTGACCGGCTATCGCGAACGCACCGGCGACCTGTACGCCCCGGCCGTCGCTGCCGGCATGGCCGTCGGTCGCATCGCCTGCCTGTTGACAGAGAACCCCGGAACGCCGTGCCCGGCATGCGCGCTGGGTGCCACCTGTCACGCCACCAACGGCGTATGCGGGATTGGACTAACCCTCGACCCCGAGACCGCTAGCCGCCTAGGAGCGCCGGCCGGCGTGGTGCTCCATCCTGCCTTCGTCTACGAAATCCTCTTCCACGCCGCCGCGTTCGCCGTGTTGTGGTGGTACCTGCGTAAGCGCCTGAAGGCCCCGGGCGAAATGTTCGTCCTATATATCGCGGCCTATGCGGTCTTCCGATTCGGCGTCGAATTCGTCCGCGGCAATGAGGTCGTCTTCGCTGGCCTCACCCGGCCCCAACTGGTCCTGGCTGCGACGATTCCGCTGATCTTCGCGCGTATTGGGTATGGCTACCGCCACGGTCGCTACGACTCGCTGCGCCGCGGCAGCACCGCACACGCCCCGGCGCGAGCGCTCCGGTAGGCTCCAGATATGACGCGCAACACCTTTGGTGGGCAGAAGCAGGAGGGGACCGGGATGCCGCTACGCGGCGACCGCATCCATCGCTACGTCAACTCCTTTTGCCCCACCTGCCACGACGAAGATCCCAGCCGGCCCCTGGCCGATGTCGAGCGACTCTCGGGCTGGCTTTCGGTGCGCGACGATACCGTCTGGCTGGAGCGAGCCTGCCGCCGCCATGGCTGGATCCGCACAATGTATGACGAGAATCCCGAGATCCTGTCGTATCTAGAAGAGTGGACCGCACCGACCAAGATCCACATGCCCGACGAGCCCGGCAACTTTCGGCCCGTTCCGGAGGCCTTCGCCTACGGTTTGCCTGAGGTCCACTCGCAGCACACGTGCATCCTCCTGCAGGACATCACCGATCACTGCAACCTCAAATGCCCGACGTGCTTCGCCTCCTCCTCACCGCAGCTCGCGGCCGTCGCGCCGCTCGCCGAAGTCCTCGCCAACATCGACACCCGGCTCTCGCGCGAGCGCGGCCACCTCGATGTCCTCATGCTCTCCGGCGGCGAACCCACGCTCTACCCGGAGCTTGCCGAGCTCCTCGAGGAAGTCACCGCGCGACCGATCACGCGCATCATGGTCAACACCAACGGGTTGACACTCTCGCGCGACGACGAACTCCTGGATCTGCTTGCGCGTCACCGCGAGCGCGTCGAGGTCTACCTGCAATACGACGGCGAGTCCGAACACGCCTCCCGCCATCACCGCGGCGGCGATCTGCGCGCGATGAAGGACCGAGCAATCGAGCGCCTCACCGGCGCCGGCATCTTCGTGACCCTCACGATGACGGCAGCGCTCGGCATCAATGACGACGAGATCGGACACGTCGTCAATCGCGCCCTCGATACCCCCTACATCGGGGGAGTGGCGATCCAACCCGTTTTCCGTTCGGGCCGTTCGGCGGGCATCGATCCGATGAACCGCCTCACCCACACCGGCGTGCTGGCCCGCCTCGGCCCACAAACCGGGGATCGGGTGACCTGGCGCGATCTGACCGCACTGCCGTGCTCTCATCCCCACTGCGCATCGGTCGGCTATCTCCTGAAGGACGACGCCGGAGTGTGGCGCTCCCTCACCGAGATCATGGGCCACGATCAGCTCAAAGCCTGGCTCGATCTCGAGCCCGAACTCCTCGCCAACCGCATCGCCGACGCCGAGATCCCCAAGCAACTGCGCGAAACGGTGAAAAACTCGCTGCTCGATCTGCTGTCCGAGCAAAACTCCCTGACGCACCCCAACCTCACGAGCGCGTGGCGCGATGTTTGCACCGCGTGCGACCTCGGCATCTCTACCCTGGCCACCCTCGCCGCGGGACGCCTGTCCGGCGGCCGCGAACGCATGCGCGCCCTGCTCGCCGACCGCGTCGTGCGCATCACCGTCAAACCCTTCATGGACATCTCCACGATGCTCGAAGAACGCCTCACCCAGTGTTGCGTCCACGTTGGTACCAAGTCTCCGGCCGACGCCCACCAATGCGCGCCGTTTTGCGCCGTCCAGGCATGGGGCCCGCTCTCCGATTCGCGGCTCTCCACGGCGACGAACGCGCGCGCGACAGCGGCGTCCAGCGAGCGCGTGCCCGTCGCGCTCGGCGCCCCGAGGTTCCGGGAGGATTCATGACAGCGAACACCACCCCGCCGTGGCACGAAGAAATCGCCGCGATGCGCAAGGACGAACCCTTCGACCCGCTGCGTCTGTGCATCTACGCCACGGTCGCGCTGCTCGGTTGGCTCGCGGGCCCCTTCGCCCTGCTCGTCTTCGCCGCCTTCGGTCTTGCCGCCTATATCCGTGCCCGCCGTGCAGGCCTGCTGCGCTCCAAGTGCTACCTGCGAGACACCCGCCTCGTCATCGGCTACCTGGCAGCCCTCGCCATCGCCGCCATCGTCGGCATCGTGCTTTTCTTCACCGACACCACCCTGCTCGACGTATTTCGGAGCTAGATCATGACTGATAACCCGTGGCGCAGCCCCTCTGGCGACGACGAGCAACACCGCCAGTCTGACTTCTCCCAGTCCGGCAGCCCAACCCCGCAGGGCGGGCAAGGCGCCAGCAGCGATGACCGCTACCGCCCGGGGACTGGCGGCCCCTTCGGTTCGAAGCAATCGGGTGAACCGTTCTCGCCGATTGTGCCGGAGGAGACCTCGAACCAGCCATATTCACCCAATCAGCCGACCCCGCCTAACCAGCCGAATCGGCGCGACCAGCCGGCCGTGCCGGGCGCCCCGGTCCCTGGCGGCACCAACCCGTTCCAGCACACCGGCGTCGCCCCCGGCTACGATCCGAACCGGCCGTACGGCGAACCCGAAAAGCGCACTTTCCTCCAGCGCGTCAGCCACGGCCCCGGCTGGGGAATCCTCGCCGGTTTGATCTGGACCACCCTCATGGTCTACGTGTTCTTTTCCGGTCAGAACCCCGGGTCTCTCACCTTCTTCTTGGCCGTCCTCGCGCCCCCGATCGCGTTATTGTTCGTCAATGGCTGGCGGCGCTTCGCACTCGGCTGGCTTATCGTCTTCGCCCTGTCGCCGATCGTTCTTGCGGGCGTGTGTATCGCGTTCATCGCAGGTTTCAGCGTTAGCGGGGGATGAGGGCGCCTGCGACACACGTGAGATTTCCGACGCCCCCACCTGAGATGAGGAACGCAAGGTCGATCCTCGTCGGCTTATCCTTAAGGGATGAGAATCGGGGCCGCCCGCGCCAGCTGGGCACGTGACTTCGCGGCCGATTCCTATCATCTGATCGCCGACGAGGACCTGCTCGAGCGTGCGCGCGTCCTGGCAACCGAGGACCGCGTCCGGATGCTCGTCGTCTCGGAGCAAGGCGAAACGATCATCGCGACGATCCGTCCGCTGACCAGCCGCGGGGTGGAGAACATTCGCGTCAGCTACGACGGCCAGACGCTCTCCTCACACTGCAGTTGCGATGGCGCCAACCGCGCCGACGAGCCATGCGTCCACGCCCTGGCGGCGATTATCGCGGCGGCCGAGGACGACTCGCCGGCCGCGGCGCACTCCTCCGACACACAGCAGGGCTCCTCGCGCGCGACTGAGCCCGCGCGCGAAGCCGAGCCGGTAAGCGCTCGGCCGGCGGATGCACCGACCTCCCGGGTGGGCCTGGAATTCTCCCTCACGCCCGATGACCACGTCGAAGTCCGACCGGTGCGCCGCACGGGCGAAAACAAGTGGATCGCCTCCGGCAATAGCTGGGAGGCGTTCACCGATCCAGCGGGCGTGCGGTGGGCGACGACGGACCAATCGGATGCGATCTTCGACCTCTACCAGGTCTTCCTCCTCGCGCGCCGGCAGGTCTACGCCTACGGCTCGCGCCGCGTCCAACTCGATACCCTCGGGCCACGCATCTGGCCGGCGCTCGCGGCCGCGCGCGACGCGGGCGTCGTCTTCGTGCCCGGATTCGGCCTCGGCACGAAGACCATCGCCCTGCTCGATGATGCCTACGCGCCCGCCGTCGACATTCGAGAGCGCGAGGACGGCCTCGACATCAGCGTCCTGTTACAGCCGCCGACGGGAGCCGCGACCCTGCCACCCCCGGCCGGCAGACTGCTGCCGCTTGGCGCACCAATGCACGGCGCCCTCGTCGTCGGCCAGGGCGGCGCCAAACTCGTGAGGCTGCCGCGCCCGAGCATCGAGGACGTCACTCGCCTCGCCGCCGCTGGCCGCCGCCGCATTCCGCTCGCCGGGAAAACGGCGTTCTTCGCGCGGGAGCTGCCGCGTCTGGCGCTGCACGTCGACGTCGTCTCCTCCGACGATTCCGCCGCGCTGCCGGAAGCAACGCGTCCCCGCCTTTCCGCCTCCGCCCAGTCAATCGCGGGCGCGCGACCCACCGTCGCGCTCACCTTCGCCCTCGTCGATCACAGCGCCCCCGAGCTCGATATCGACGCCCCCGCGGCGCCACTTTCGGCCTTTTTCAGCGATGACGACGTCACCGCCGAGCTCGGCGGCCACCTCCTGCGCGCCCTGCGCGCGGCCGCACCCGCCGCCTTCGGCCGCCTCCTGCCCACCGCGGAGGACCGTACCGAGGACGGCACCTGGCGTCGGCGCATTGTTGGCGCCGACGACGTCCGCCTCGCCGCCGGTGAGCTCCTTGCCTGGCTGGGCGACCAACGCGATATCGACCTCGGCGAGATCGCGATCGCCGTGCCCGACGAACAGGCCTCCACCCCGCACGTCGCGATCAGCGCCGCCACCGCGCCGCCAGGCGCGGCAGCCCCGACAGCTGTTGCCGCCGCACCCACTGGCGCCTCCGGCTGGCTCGATCTGGACGTGGACGTCACCGTCGCCGGCGAGCGCGTCCCCTTCGAAGCGCTGTTCTCGGCGCTCGCGGCCGGCGCGGAAAAGCTCCACCTCGCCTCCGGCCGTTGGATCGACCTCGCCCACCCGAGCCTCGACCCACTGCGCACGCTCATCGAATCCGCCCGTTCGCTGCACACTCGCACCGAAACCGGTCGCGGCGAGCTTTCCGTCTCCAGCTACGACGTGGCGGCGGCCGAAGCCCTGGACGCGATCGGCGATATCGACGACGCCAAGACCCGCGACTGGGTCGATCGCCTCCGCTCGCTGACCGCCCTCGCCTCGGGCGACGCCCCCGAGGCCGCCGCCGTTCCCGCAACCGTTAACGCCGAGCTGCGGGACTACCAGCAGCGCGGCGTCGCCTGGGCGAACCACCTGTGGACCTCCGGCCTCGGCGGCGTCCTCGCCGATGACATGGGCCTCGGCAAAACGCTCCAACTCCTCACCACGATCGCGATCGCCAAGGCCGACGGGCGCCTGCCGCGCCCCGCCCTCGTCGTCGCCCCCACCTCCGTCGTCGGCGGCTGGGTCGAGCAGGCCGCGCGCTTCACGCCGGACCTCTCGGTCGTGCCGATCACGCGCTCGGCCGCCGCCGCGGGACACGACCTCGCCGATCTCGCGGCCGGCGCCGATATCCTCGTCACGAGCTACGCGATCGCCCGCATCGATGCCGACGAGCTCGCCGCGCTGGGTTTTTCCGCGCTCATCATCGACGAAGCCCAGTTCGTCAAAAACCCGAGCTCGAAGACGTTCCGCGCGCTGCGCGATATCCCCTCCGACGTCGTCATCGCCGTCACCGGCACGCCGCTAGAGAACTCGCTCACCGACCTGTGGGCGATGTTTGCGCTCACCGCGCCCGGCCTGCTCGGCACGCTCAAGCAGTTCCAGCGCCGCTTCAAAAAACCAATCGAAAACGCCGACGCGACCGCCGCCGCCGATGCGAGCTCCGCCGACGCCGCCACGGAGCCCGACTCAAGCGATCGCCGCGCGCAGCTACGCCGCCTCATTGCGCCCTTCCTGCTGCGCCGCACGAAGCGCGACGTCGCCTCCGAACTACCCGAGAAGCAGGACCAAATCCTCGCCATCGAACTCACGAGCGCGCACCGCCGTCGCTACGACGAACAGCTGCAGATCGAACGTCAGCGCGTCCTCGGCCTGCTCGAAGACGCGGACAAGAACCGCGTCGCCATCTTGCGCTCGCTCACCATTTTGCGTCGCCTCGCCCTCGACGTGCGCCTCGGCCCCCGCGACGCCGAGCCCGAGGACGGCGCCGCGCAGCGCCCGCCGGCCCTCGCCACGAGCGAGCACCCCTCGGCAGCATCGGCCAAAACCGCCACCCTGATTCGCAACCTGCTAGAAATCTCCGCCGAGGGCCACCGCGCGCTCGTCTTCTCCCAATTCACGACCTACCTCGCGCTCGTCCGCCAGGAACTCGAGGCCGCCGGAATCGAGTACTGCTACCTCGACGGCGCTACCCGGCGCCGCGCCGACGTCATCGAGCGCTTCCGCACCGGCGACGTTCCCGTCTTCCTCATCTCGCTGAAGGCCGGCGGCTTCGGGCTCAACCTCACCGAGGCCGATTACGTCTTCCTCATGGACCCCTGGTGGAACCCCGCCGTGGAAGAACAGGCCGTCGACCGCACCCACCGCATCGGCCAAACCCGCCCGGTCAACGTCTACCGCCTCGTCGCGGCGGACACGATCGAGGAAAAAGTCCTCGCCCTGCAGGAGCGCAAGCGCCGCCTCTTCGACGACGTGATCGGCGACGGCTCGGACTTCGGCGCAGGCGCCCTCACCCCCGAGGACGTCCGCGGCCTCCTCGCCGATTAGAGCCGCGCGGAGTACTTCATCTTGACGTAGTCGGTGCCTGCGATGGTCTGCGTCCCGCGGGTCGCCTCCTGCTTCATCCCGCAGCGCTTGTAGAACGCCCGCGCGCTCGCATTGTCCTTCAGCACCCACAGGATCATGCGCTTGCAGCCCATCTGTTTGGCGGCCTCCTTCGCCTTGGCCAGCAGCGCGCGGCCGGCGCCGGCCCGCAGGTGCAGCGGGTGGACGTAGAGCGCCGCGAGCTCCGAGTCGTCCGTCGAGGAATCTTCGTCGCGACACGGCCCGACGGCCGCAAACCCAATGATGGTGCCGCCATCCTCGGCGACGAGATAGCGCACCGGGCCGCCCTTGCGGATGCTGCGGGTGAACTTGGCGGTGCGGTCCGCGATGGAGAGCGAATCGAGCACTCTGGAGGGGAGGAGACCTCGGTAGGCATGCTGCCAGGACGCGACGTGAATGCGGGCGACGGCCGCCGCGTCCGCAACGGTCATCGGGCGCACCTGTAACTCAGATCTCACAAGGGCACGCTACTACAGGACGAAACCGAAAACCGGCGAGTCGGGCGAAATCTTCTCAATCGCAAGGGGAGAGGCCGCCATTCGGTCGAGTAATGCGGGTAGCGCCTCGGGTCCGGCGAGATCGATGCCGACGAGCGCGGGCCCCGTCTCACGATTCGTCTTCTTCGTGTATTCAAACAGCACGATGTCATCGTCGGGGCCGAGCGTATCGTCGAGGAAATGCCGCAGGGCGCCGGGCTGCTGGGGGAAGGTGACGAGGAAGTAGTGGCGCACGCCCTCGTGGATCAGCGAACGCTCCAGGACGTCGGCATAGCGGGAGACGTCGTTATTGCCGCCGGAGACGATGCAGACGATCGCGTCGGTTGCCTTGGAGGTGCGCCCGAGTCCCGGGATGTAGCGCCGCGCCGCGGCCGAGGCGAGCGCGCCGGAGGGTTCGGCGATGATGCCCTCGGTTTGGTACAGGTCGAGCATTTCGGTGCAGACGGCGCCCGCGGGCACGGAGACGATGTCGTCGACGAGCTCACGCACGACCTCGAAGGTGTACTGGCCGACCTTGCCCACCGCGGTGCCGTCGACAAACGGGTCGACCTGCTCGAGCGCGACGGGCCCGCCAGAGCGCAGCGCTGCCTGCATGGAGGCAGCGCCGGCGGGCTCGACCCCGATGACGCGAATCGAGGGGTCGACGTGTTTTGCCCACAGCGCGATGCCGGAAATCAGGCCGCCGCCGCCGATCGGCACGATGATCGTTCCGACCTTCTCGCCCGCCTGCTCCAGCAGTTCCTTCGCGACGGTGCCCTGGCCAACGATCGTGCGCGGATCGTCAAAGGGCGGCACATAGTTCGCGCCGGACTCAGCGGCGTACCGCTGCGCGGCCTCCGAGGACTGGTCGAACGTCACTCCCGTGATGACCTGCTCCACCCACGGCCCGCCAATGTCCTGGATACGATCGCGCTTTTGGCGCGGCGTCGTCGTCGGAAGGAAGACGCGGCCCTTGATGCGTAGCTGCCGGCACGCGAACGCCACGCCCTGCGCGTGATTGCCCGCCGATGCGCACGCCACCCCGTGGGCGCGGTCCGCATCGCTGAGCGAGGAGATCAGCGTGTAGGCGCCGCGCACCTTGTAGGAGCGGCCCATCTGCAGGTCTTCGCGCTTGAGGTAGACGGGCGTGTGTAGATCGCCCGAGAGCCGCAGCGACATCTCCAGCGGGGTGCGCCGAATCGTCGTTCCGAGCCGCTCGGCAGCAGCGGAGATGGCAGCGGGCGAAAGATCGGCATGCATGAGCGCTATTGTGACACTCACGCCCGCGCGCGAGCAGCCCGTTCCGCCATCGGGACGGCTACGCTAGTGGGATGGACCACGAAAACTTCGGTGATTTTGAGTTCGAACGACGGTTCTTCGTCGCCGAGCTCCCCGAAGCCATCACCTCCTCCCAGCGCCCGAGCGTCATGGTGCAGTCCTATCTCTTGGCCTCCGACGGCTACGCCGTGCGCGTGCGCGCCCAGGCCACCAATCCCTCCCGGCTGCCGACGCCTGCCGATGGCGCCGATGCCGTGCTCGAGATGATTGCGGGCGACGTTGACTTCTGCGGCCTGACGGCCAAGGGCCCCTACGTCGGCGGCACCCGCTATGAGGCGGAGCGGGAACTCGACGTCAGCGTCGGCCTGGAAATGGTGCGCCGCGGCGGCGCGAAAGTCGCCAAACTACGCTACAGCGCCTGGCTCGGGGAGGACGGCTGGGTGATCGACCAGTTCACGGGCGCGAACGCCCCGCTCGTCATTGCCGAGGTCGAGCGCGGCGGCCCCGTCGTCGACCTCGTCATCCCGAGTTTTTGCACGCATGAGCTCACCGAGGACGCGCGCTTTTCCAACGACCGCCTCTCGGTCAACCCCTACCGCGCCTGGGCCTATGCTTTTCACGAGGAACTCGCGCGAACCGGCGGCACCTTCGCCACGAGCTTTGGAGACAACCAGCATGAATCCCGATAGCAATCCGGCGCTCGTCTCGATCGCCGTCGCTCAGCTCGCGACGGCCGTCGCCTTCCTTGCGCTCGCAGTGGCCTCCTTTTGGTACAAGGGCCTGTTTTGGTGGGCCGCCGTCGCGGGCATCGCGTGGGTGGCGCTGTTCATCGCGATCAAGGTGATGGAACGACGCGCAAGCGTCCCGCCACTGATGGACGGTATTGACGACGAGCGCCGCCGCCGCGGATAGGGCGAATAACTTATCCGACGTGCTCGGATGGCGCGCGCGACTTCTCGCGTTTGACCGCCCAGATGAGCGCGCCGATCACGAGCAGAATCGCGATGCCGAGCAGGACGAAGACGTCGGGAATTCCGCGCGTCGCGTTGGTGACAGAGGATTCGATGCCGACCTGCTGATCGGGCGAGAGCAGGCCGCCAAGGTTCTGGGTGCCGTTCGTTGCCAGCAGCAGGATGCCGATCGCGATGAACAGTAGGCCGCCGACGAAGGAGGCGATAGTCGTCTTGATCGGGCCGAGGTGAAGGGGGCGGGGGCGCAGCCAGCCGCGTTCACCGATCTTGAAGCGGTCCCACAGGGCGGCGAGGATGACGAGCGGCACGAGCATGCCGAGGGCGTAGACGGCGAGCACGAGGGCGCCGTAGGCGGCCGATCCGCCAAGGCCCGCGAGGGCTAGCACGGAGCCGAGAATCGGCCCGGAGCAGCCGCCGGCCACGCCGTAGGTCGCGCCCATGACGTAGACGGCGATCCAGCCGGCGGGATTGCGGTCGGCGCGGGCGGACTCGGACGTGCTGGCGCGGTCGGCCATGGCGGCGCCGGGCAGGCGGAAGGTGACGCCGAGGGTCATGAGGATTCCGAGCGCGATGACGAGGACGGCGCTGCCGATGATGAGTAAGTGGCGGTAGGTCACGAGGAGGCGGCCGAGGCCCCCGGCGACGGCGCCGAGCGGCACCAGGGTCGTGAGCAGGCCCAGATAGAACACGCCCGTCTTTGCCAGCAGGTTGGTGCGCGAGGCAAAGGCGTAGGCGAAGAATCCTGGCAGCAGCATGGCGGCGCACGGGCTGAGCAGCGTAGCGATGCCGCCAACGATGGCACCGGCGAGTCCAATATCAGTCATCGCGGGCCACGATACCGCGCGGGTTTTTCTGCGTCGACGTGCGTTAGCTGACAGTGATGCCTTCTCGCCAACTCGCCTCGCTCGTCATAGGGTGGACGATATGTCCAGAACTCGTCGGGAAAAATCGGCCGGAGCCGCGGCGACCACTGCTGTGCCGCGGGGCGCGGACGGCCGTCCTATCCTGCGCGATGCCTACGGCCGGATCGCGCGCGATTTGCGCGTCTCGCTGACAGACCGGTGCAACCTGCGGTGCACATACTGCATGCCGGCCGAGGGGCTGGACTGGTTGCCGACCGAGGTGACGCTCACCGATGCGGAGGTCTCGCGGCTCATCCGCATCGCCGTCGAGATTCTCGGCATCGACGAGGTGCGATTTACGGGCGGCGAGCCGCTGCTGCGGCGCGGCCTGGAGACGATCATCGAGCAGTCGGCGGCGCTCACGACCCGCCACGGCAGGGCGCCCGAACTATCGATCACGACCAACGGGCTGGGCCTCGATAAGCGGGCGGCGTCGTTGAAAGCCGCGGGGCTGACGCGCGCCAATGTTTCGCTCGACACGCTCGATCCGCGGCGCTACGCCAAGCTCGCACGCCGCGACCGCTTCCACGACGTGATCAAGGGCCTTAAGGGGGCGCGAGCTGCGGGGCTGACCCCGATCAAGGTCAACACCGTCTTGATGCGCGGTGTGAACGAGGACGACGCGGCGCCGCTGCTGCACTTTTGCCTCGTCAATGGCTATCACCTGCGCTTCATCGAGCAGATGCCGCTCGGTCCGCCGCACACGTGGGATCGCACGCAGATGGTCGACGCCGCCGAGATCTTGCGGCGGCTATCGCAGCGCTTCGAGCTGTCCCAAGAGCCCGCGCCGCAGGGCAGCGCGCCGGCAGCGGTCTGGCAGGTCGCGGCGGGCGCGGACCATCCTGCGGGCACCGTCGGCGTCATCGCCTCGGTCTCGCAGCCGTTTTGCGGTGCGTGCGACCGCACCCGGCTCACCGCCGACGGCCAGATGCGCACCTGCTTGTTCTCGCGCACCGAAACCGACCTGCGCACGCCGATGCGCGAGGGCGCAACCGACCTTGAGCTCGCCGAGATTTGGGCGGGCGCGATGGCAGGCAAGAAGGCCGGCCACGATATCGACGACCCGCGCTTCATCCAGCCGGGCCGCACCATGTCCGCCATTGGCGGCTAGGAGGAGTACATGAGGGATCTGCGTATCCGCTATTTCGCGGGCGCGGCGCAAGCCGCCGGCACCCACGAGGCCGTCATCGCCGTGACCGAGGGCGAATCGCTCGCCGATCTCGCCGCGCGCCTCGGATTGGGAAATGACCGGCTCGCCAAGGTATTAGCGGTCTCGTCCTTCGTCGTCGACGGCGTCGTGACGACCGATCGCGCGGTCCTTGTTGGCACGGCTCAGGCGATCGATGTACTGCCGCCGTTCGCGGGCGGCTAGCGGCGAGTCCACTTAAGTTTGCACATCAACTGGAGGCGGGCAGGGGCGTCTTCGTTGATGCGATCGACGGAGATTTTCACCTCTCCGCTGTCGCGCAGCTCGTGGACATCGTTAACTAGCCAATCAGGAATCCACCCCAAGGCACTGCCATCAGAGGTCAGCAGGAGCGCTCGGGGATTGACGACGTTGTCGGGCTCTTCTTGAATCTCAAGGGGAGCGCCGACCTTAAGAGATGAGATCTCAAGTGAGGAGCGGTGGCGGATACCTGAGACAAAAAACCGGAACTCGACCATGTCGGCTGAGCGGTCGTAATCTTCGACGAGATGGAAAGTGTCGGTCGCGCGACCGCCTCCGGTGCGCGCGAGTATCTCGACTGGGGCGGCATCCTTGTTCAATCCAAGCCATCCGATGTATTCATCGAAGGAAGGACGCCGCTGGGACATCACTCGGTTCGCAAAAAACGCCGGCAAACGTTTGGAAACATACGGCTGTTCACGATTTGGAAATGGACCGAATTCAGTAAAATCGGGTACCTCGGCGACGTCCTTGTTGTATTCGAACACGTAGCTTCCATCAACGAGGGCACTGAACTTGCCGATCTCGTGGTAGCGACGGGTTTCTGGATGTTTCCAAATGAGCCGCAGTGAGGTCGCTTCGGTGGAGACTTCTGGCCGCTCATCAATCTTAGGTGCTGAGTGCATCCAACAACCTCCTCTGGTTCAGCTCCAACACGACTCTGGCAAACATACGCTGTTCATCTGACATTACATCGGCAGGGACCCCGGACATCGTGTTTGCGATGGAGTGCAAGTCCATGGCTTTTAACCGATCGACGATCGCGTCTTGAGCAAGGCCAGAAGCGTGAAAGTACGCTTCCCTCGCAAGATCAACGAGGCGGGGCTTCCCATTGAAGTAGCGATTTCCGCCCTTTTTAACCCAGGAGGAAGCCACTCTCGAATCTGAGAGCAGCTGGGCAATCCGGTGAGGAGGCTCCGAGAATCCCAGGGCATTTCCATGGTCGAAGGTCGGCGCCATCGTCGGTGTACCCTCCGTACGCACAATGATGCCCCAGTTTTGAAGATGTCTGTCGGTTCCTGCGACGAGCGCATCGAGAACTAGGTAAGCCATGAACTGATCTAGAGCGTTCCATTCGGGTAAGGTCGGGCTCGCATCGTAGGAGTGAAGCGCTGCGGCGACGTTGTCAACGGTGTACTGCGGGTTAGCGCGCTCAAGGTTCGCATCGAAGTCTTTAAGGAACTCTTCCATGATCTCGTTGCCGTGCTTCAGAGTTTCGGCCGGCCCAAGCACCGTTTTGACCACAACGCCCCGCTGATTGCGGCACCGGCCGAGGGCAACACATGCAGACGGAATCGCTAGGGCGCGTGCAACTGCGTGAACGACACACTCAGCCCAATCTTCACCACGTACGTCGCCAGGGGGATCGTCTCTGGCGAATTTAAAGAGCAGCTGTTTGTTCTCTAGCCAGAACTTTTCCTTTGAACCGAGGGACTCTTCGGTGGCATCCTCAGGGGAGTCTACGATGATGGGGGCCCACGATGCTCCGTCACAAACTGGACATTTGAAGATGGACATCGTGAATCGCGGGTACCTAGGGGCAGTTCGACCACTCGTCGGTGCCGTCGGAAAACTTCTGGAGTTTCCATATCGGCAGGCGCGCCTTGACCTCGTCGACGAGAGCAGCGAGGCAGGCGAAGGCTTCCTTGCGGTGAGATGCGGCAACGACCGCGACGAGCGCGTCGTCGCCGACGGAAAGCGCGCCGATGCGGTGGACGACGGAAAGCGCGTGGACGTCAAAGGCGTCGGACATATCGCAGGCGACGTCGCGGATGATCTGACTAGCGCTCGGGTGGGCGGAATACTCGATGGCGTCGACCGCGCGGCCATCGTCGTGATTTCGAACGGCGCCGCGGAAGGTGACGATGGCGCCGGCTGCGGGGCGGGTGGTGGCGGCTTCGAGCGCGGCGACGTCGATCGCCGACTCGGTCACGACAGCGGAAACGACGCGAGCGGACATACGATGGAGCTCCGGGAGTTGAAGGGAACGAATGAACATCACCGTACCGCTGAAACGCCCGCGCGTCCCCCTCACGCGCGATCAGAGCGAGCGATACCTGCGCACGCGGCTCGTGCCGGGGCTGGGGGAGGAGGGCCAGGAGCGGCTGCTCGCGGCGCGCGTGCTCGTCGTCGGGGCGGGTGGGCTCGGCTCGCCGGTGCTGCTCTACCTCGCGGCGGCGGGCATCGGGCACATCACGATCGCCGACGCGGACGCCGTGGAGGCAACGAACCTGCAGCGCCAAATCGTGCACTCGCGCGCGGGGGTAGGGACGGCCAAGACCGCGTCTGCGGCCGCGCGGATTCGCGGGCTCAACGCCGACGTTGAGGTGCGCGAGCGAGGATTTGTCACCGCGGCCGATGTGGCGGCTGAGGTGGCGGACCACGACCTCGTGCTGGAATGCTCCGATACCTTCGACACCAAGTTTTTGGTTGCCGATGCGTGCGCGGCGGCGGGGGTGCCACTCGTGTGGGGCACCATTGTGGCGACGACGTTCCAGGTGGGGGCGTTTTGGTCCGCGCCGCCCGCGGGCGTTCCCGCCTGTAGCCTGCGCGACCTGTATCCGGCGGCGCCGCCCGCGGGCTCGACGCCGTCCTCTGCCGAGGTCGGCGTGCTGGGGGCCGCGTGCGGCCAGGCCGGCAGTGCCATGGCAACCGAGGCGATCAAGCTCATCGCAGGCTTCGGCGAGCCGCTGCTCGGCCGAATCCTCATCGCGGACGTCGCCGCCGCGAGGTGGAATACGGTGGAGTACGTGGCCGCGGTGCGCCGCGAGAGCGCGGAGCGGGCGCGGGCCGCACAGATTTTGGCGGACGACCAGCCCGCGATGCCCGATGACGATCTAGGGGAAGGCCGACATGATCACGATTGAGGACCACCTCAGCCAGGTGCTGGCGGGGGCGCGGCCGCTGGCCACAGTGACGTTGCCGATCGCGCAGTGCCACGGGCTCGTGCTCGCGCACGATTGCGCCGCGAAGCTCGCGGTGCCGCCGTTTACTAACTCCGCGATGGACGGTTTCGCCGTCATCGCCGCCGACGTCGCACAGGCGAGCGCGGACCAGCCGGTGCGCCTGGCCGTAACCGCCGACATTCCCGCGGGCGCGGCGCCGCGCGAGCGGGTCACGCCCGGCACGGCGCAGCGCATCATGACGGGCGCGATGCTGCCCGATGGGGCGGACGCCGTCGTACCCGTCGAACTTACGAACATTCCCGCCGGCCCGCACGAGCTGCCGGCCGAGATCGAGGTCTACGAGCCCGTTGCCGCCCGCCGCCACGTGCGCAACGCGGGCGACGACGTGGCGCTCGGCGCCCAAATCGTTGCGGCCGGGACAAAGCTCTCGGCGGCCGCGCTGTCCTCACTCGTCTCCGTCGGATACGGCGAACTCGAGGTCTACCGGCGGCCGCGCGTGGCCGTCCTCGCGACGGGCGAGGAACTCGCCGAACCTGGCGAGGTGCCGGCGCCCGGGCACATCCCGGACTCGAACACGACGCTCGTACAGGGCCTGCTGCGCGAAGCGGACTGCGAGATTGCCGAGGTCGCCCGCACCGGGGACACCCCGGCCGAACTCCTCGCGGCGCTGCGCCAGGCCGCGGCGGGCGCGGACCTCGTCATCACGACGGGCGGCGTCTCGGCCGGCGCCTATGACGTCGTGAAGGAAGCCACCTCCGGCGCGGGAATCACGTTCTCCAAGGTTGCGATGCAGCCCGGCAAGCCGCAGGGGCACGGCCTCATCGAGGCCGAGGGCGGCCGCAGCGTGCCGATGCTGTGCCTGCCCGGCAACCCCGTCTCGGTGTTCGTTTCCTTCCACATGTTCGCCCGTCCCGTCCTCGCGCTGCTCGCGGGCCAGCCGATGGAGGACGCCGTCGCGATCCATCCGCGGCGGATGGCAACGACGAGCCTCGGCTGGAAGTCCCCGCCCGGCCGGCGCCAGCTCGCGCCCGTGCGGCTCAGTGAGGCCGAGCGCCCCGGCGACCTTCCAACGATCATCCCCACGCATCGCCTCGGCTCCGGCTCGCACCTCGTCGCCTCGCTGCACAAGGCCAACGCGCTGGCGATCGTGCCGGAGGAGACGGACGACGTCGGGCCGTGGGACGTGTTGGAGGTCATCGAGCTATGAACTTCACGCATCTGAACGACGCAGGCGCGGCCTACATGGTCGACGTCACCGCCAAGCAGCCGACGGTTCGCGAAGCGAGCGCCGCGGGAGAGGTGACCGCCTCGCCCGAGGTGCTGGCCGCGCTGCGCGAGGGGCGCGTGCCCAAGGGCGACGTCCTCGCCGTCGCCCGGATCGCCGGGATCGCCGCCGCCAAGCGGGTGCCCGAGCTGCTGCCACTCGCCCACACCATTGGGGTGCACGGCTGCGAGGTCGGCGTCGAACTCGCCGAGGATCGCGTCCTCGTGACCGCGACGGTGCGCACGGCCGACCGCACGGGCGTGGAGATGGAGGCGCTGACGGCCGTGACGGTGGCGGCGCTCGCGATCGTCGACATGGTCAAGGGCGTTGACCGCTCCGCCGCGATCACCAACTGCCGCGTGACACGCAAATCCGGCGGTCGCTCGGGCGATTGGGTGCGCCCCGGCGAAAGCGAGTGAACGGCCGTGCCTAGGGCGCGGCTGCACGCCATCATTCTCGGCGGAGGCACTGCCCGCCGGCTCGGGGGCGTGTCCAAACCCGACGTCAACTACCGCGGGCGACGCCTGCTCGACCACGTCCTCGACTCGCTCGGCGAGGCCGTCACCGGCCGAATCGTCGTCGTCGCGCCCGAGACCGTCGCGGTGCCGGACGGCGTCGCGCGCACTCTGGAGGAGCCGCCCTTCGGTGGGCCGGTCGCGGGCATTGCTGCGGGTCTCGCGCAGCTCGCGGCGGCGGTGCCCGCGACGCTGGATGATGACCTCGTCGCGATCCTGACGTGCGATGCGCCGGCCGCCGGTCGAGCGCTGCCTACCCTCCGCTCCGCACTCACGAGTGAGCCGAGTAGGCACGACTGTGCGATCGGGCGCGATACCGCCGGGCGCGAGCAGTACCTCCTCGGCGTCTACCGCATCGCGGCGCTACAGCGCCGCATCGAGGAGTGGGGACCGAGCGAGCTCGCGGGCGCACCGGTATGGAAGTTTATTTCCGCGCTGGATATCGCCGTCGTCGACCTACCCGCCGAGCTTACGCGTGATATCGATACCCCCGAGGACCTGCGCCCCAATTAGCCCCTGTGAATAGATCGGGCCTAACCGCGATCGAGCCAGGAGGCGGGCGGTAGCGAGGACCCAAAGGGGTTATTCATGCGGGCCTGGCAGGCCGGGCAGAATTCACCGGCGCCGGCAAACGTGGCGCCGCAGCGAGCACACCGGCTCAGCGTCAATTCTTCGAGGACCTCGACCTCGCTCTCCGAGTCCTCCTCCAAAGTGGCGTGGTGCTCGCGACTAAAAATCGCATTCCACGCAAGGGTGCCGCTGCTCGAAAGCGCTGTGACGGGGCACAGCGAGATGCACGTGCCGCAACCGATGCAGCCGCGCGCGTCGTAGGTGAGGTCGAGGCGAGCAGCTTCCTCGTGCGCGCGTGGGTGCGCGGGCGCCCGCGGAGGTTGAAGAGCGAGGACCTGGGTCGGGCAGGCCTTCACGCAGGTGCCGCAGGCGATGCAGCCGGTGGCGGCCAGGTCCAGCGCGGGGGAGGGCGCATCCCCCTCGCGGCTCCGCAGCTGCCAGATCTGCTCCACGAGCTCGGCCGTGCTGCGGGTGTGCGGGGTCTCATCTGTGGCTGCGACTCGCAGCAGAGAACGCCGCGAGCGTGGCATCGCGCGTGCATCGAGTATCTCAACGCTCCCGCGTGAGCGCACCCGCGAACGCAGCGAACGCCCAGGCTCGTCGGGCGCAACAACCTGCGGCGCCGTTGCGGGCTCCCACGCCGAGCAAATCTCAGCGATGAGTGCGGGGAGCTCGACGTCGTGGGTGAAGACGATCCGCAGGTGCGGCGTCGCCAGCAGTTCGAGCCAGGTGCGCTCATCGATCTCACGCGGACCGCCGGGAATTGCCACAGCGATCACGTCAGCACGCGGCTGCTCCGCGCGCGTTGGCGGTGTCTGCAGCGCCGACTCGTCGACGAACCAGACGTGCGTGACCTCGGCGAGCTCGCCCGCCCAGCGCGCCAGCGAGGCCAACGGCCCGCTCATAGCGCGGCGGCGGCGATCGTCTGCGCTCCGAGGCCAGCGATGCCGCGGTGGTAGTGCGTCGTGGCGGTCTCGCTAAACCGCGCGAAATATCGCGGGAGCCACTGGCCAGCGTGCTCCGCCAAAAAGGCGCCGTAGGCCGCCAAGAAGCGCTGCGCACTCTCACCGCGATCGATGCACTCCAGGGCCTCGGATAGGAGGTAGGCGAGGAATTCCGCTTCGATCGCGACGTGGTCCTCGGGAACCTTCATGAGCAGCTTGGATTGCAGGCCGAACTCGCGGTAGGCGGCCCGCACCTGCCTCGTCTCCTCGTCAAAGACGAGCCCCTCGCGCGAGCGATGGACCGATTCCCACGGCGATGGGTCGACCGGGCCCGGCCCGCTCATCAAGCGTTGGTGGGCGAGGCGCAGCTCGGATTCGGTTTCGTCCGTGGCGGCGAGTGCCGCGCTCATCCCGAGCTCGTGGCAGGCCGCCTCGAAATGCGGGCCTTTGAGCGGCCATTCGGCGAGCTGATGGGGATCGCGCAGGGCGCTGAGCGTCTGCGGGTTCAAGGTGGTGGCAAACGCTGCGGAGATGACCGTCCATGCGATGGCGCGGTCGGTAATATCGGCGGCATCGATCGCCGCGAAGTCCCGTTCCGCCGCCTCACTCATCGGCGCTCTCCACCTCGTGCGTACGGCCCGAAAGCTGCCCCAGGATGTGGCCAATGAGCGGGCCGATAATCGCCAGTGCGTCTTCCACGCCGCCCGTGGAGCCGGGCGCGTTCACGATGAGCGCGCCGCGATCCCCGCGTGCGCTGACCCCGACGAGCCCGCGGGAAAGCGTCGCGAGGGGCGTCGCGGCTAACCCCGCAAGCCGAATCTGTTGGGCGAGGCCATCGAGGCTGAGCGCAATGAAGGGCTCGGTCGCCTCTGGGGTGTTATCGCGCGGCGTGATGCCCGTGCCACCCGTCGTGACGATGACGCGGGCTCCCGCATCCAGCGCCTCTTGCAGCGCGGAGCGGATGTAGTCAATGTCGTCGGGAACGACGACGGGATGCGCGACCTCGACGCCAAACTCGGCGAGGCGGGCGAGAGCGAGTGGGCCGGAGCGGTCCTCGGCTTCACCGCGGGAACAGCGGTCGGAGACGGTGATGACGGCGCCGAGAACGGGCGCTTTCAACTTCTCTGGCACGTGCGTTTCGGTCATACCGCCACACTACGCTGGATCGCCGAAACGGCGATATTGTGGGCGCATGGCGAAAATGAGCGAAGAAGAAAAGATGGCCGTCATGCATGCGTGGCTCGACGACGTGTGCACGACCCTCGACCTGGACCGTGCCGTCCTCGACCACGTCACGCCGCAGATGCTCGATCTCATTCGCATCGTCGCCCACGGACCCTCGCGCCCGGGTGCCCCGATGACGGCCCTGCTCGTCGGCCTCGATGCCGGAATCCGCTACGGCCGCGCGGAAGCTGATGCGACAGGAGAGGGTGGCGCCGCCGATCCGAACCTGGCTCTCGCCGCGCTTATCCGCGACGACATCGACGCCGTGACCGCCCTCGTCTCCGCCCAGGAGCATGACGCCTGAGCCCCGCGCCCCGAGCACCATCGAAGCGAGCACGGGCCACGCGCTCGTCCTGCTGCACCTGCAGGCAGATGTTCCGACGTTCTTGGAAATTGCTCCGACGACGAGCACGCCGGCACGGCTGCCCGCGCCCGCCGAGGTGGAGTTCTACCCCCGCTAGAGGTCGAAGCTCTTCGCGACGCCGATGAGCACGGCCCCAATCCCGAGCGCGATCGCGCCGGCGAAAATCGCGCGGCGCTCGCGGCCGGTCTTCGGCTCCTTCAGCCAGTACAGGGCGCCAAGGGTGGAGATGACGACGCCGAGCTGGGAGAGCGGGAAGGCCGTCGCAACGCCGATGTTTTCGTTGTTCCACACGAGCTGGGCGACGGCCGAAAGCCACAGCGCCCCGAGCACCACGAAGGCGGCGAACTTTCGGCTCGCCAGGTCGGTCCGCCAAGGGCGTGGGCGTGCGCCGAGCGGATGCAGGTGATCTCCACCGAGCGCCACCGCGTGCGCGAATCGCGATCCGGGCAGCAGCATCCGCACCGGAGCATCGCCCACCCGCGCCGCGGTGAAAAGCGCGCAGCCCGTGAACATTCCGAGCGCCTGCGGCGCGATCGTCCCAAAGCCCGACACCTCGCCGACCCGCAGCATCGCCGGATACGTAATGAAGCAGGCGCTCGCGAGCAGCACCGCCGGCAGGCCGTAGCGCAACGGGATGACGGGGTAGTCGGCAGCGTCCCCGACGCGCTCGCTGCGGCGGTCTTCCCAACTGATCGCGGCCGTACCCGCCGTGATGACGATGAGCGCAAGACCGCCAAAGACCTTCGCGAGGGTGGTTGCCCATTCGCCATAGCCAATGACGCCAAACAGCGCGAGGCCCACGAGCTGGATCCCCGTCGTTAGCGGTAATGCCCGCGAGACCCCGATCGCCTTGAACGCCCACAGGATGTAGTACAGCCCGGCCGAAATCAGCAGGCCCGAGGCGTAGGCGAGCGCCGCATCCGGCAGCGAGATCTCGGGCCGAAGCACGGCGAAGACGATGGCCGACAGGGCGAGCGCCCCCGTCGACATCCCCATGAGCTGTTGGCGCAGATTGCCACCAACCCACGGCGTCAGCAGATTCGTAATGCCCCAGATCAGGGAAGGAAGTAGCGCGAGGACGAATGTCACGCCCCCATTGTAGGGAGCAACAACGGCGGCGCGGACCCAGCGCCAGTGGCCGGGCCCGCGCCGCCGGAAGCGGTCGCGCGGAGCGCTACTTCATCGCCGCGTTGCCTTCCTCCTGCGCCTTCTTCAGCGCATCGGCAACGGGAATCGTGCCGAGGAACATCTCCTTGATCGTGTCGCCAAACGCCGTCATTCCGGCATTGACCTTCGCCCCGACGGGCGCCGGCAGCGTATCGCCCTCGGCGGCCTTCTGGAACTCAGAGATGTCGACGTTCTTTTCCTTCCAGAAGTTCTCGTATTCGCTCTGCGCATCGACGACGGCCGGAATGGCCGCGCCGGAGGAGGCGAGCGCGAGCTGGCCGTCCTTGGAGGCCAGCCACTTCAGCACCTTGACGGTCGCGTCCTTGTTCTGCGTTGCCGCATTGCCAAGCGCCGCCACGGAGTGCACGACGGACTTGCGGCCCTCGGGGCCGGCGACCATCGGAGCAATGCCCCATTCGAAGTCGGCGTTCTCGCTGATCGCCGGCAGCGAGTAGGGCCCGGACTGGAAGAGCGCGAGCTTGCCCTGGACGAACAGGTCGCGAGCCAGGTCACCGTTCTGGTTGGTGTCCGCGGCGCTCGGTGCCACGTGGTGCTTGTTGACGAGGTCGACGAGGTACTGGAAAGCCGCCACGCCCTGGGGGGAATCGAAGGCGAAGTCATCGCCGTCTTCCACCTGGAACTGCGCGCCGGCCTCACCAAGGAAGTTGAGGTAGATCGCCTGCAGGTCGGCCTGCGAGTTGAAGCCGAACTGGACGCGCGAATCGGCGTTGAAGCCGTCCTCACCGGCATGCTTGCCAGCGCCGTCCTTCGTCAGCTTCTTCGCGGCATCGAGCAGCGTGTCGCCCTCGCCACCATCGGGCGCCCAGGTGAGGTTCGCCGGATCGACGCCGGCTTCCTCGACGAGCGACTTGTTGTAGAACAGCGCGATGGAGTCCCAGATCTGGGGCACGCCCCACAGCTTGCCGTCGCGCTCGTAGAGCGTCGCCGTCGATTCGATCCACGCGTCGTGATCATTGCCGACGACCTCGCCGATGTCGAGCAGGTTGCCGTTATCGGCAAGCAGCGCAAAGCTCGAGGAGTTCGTCCAGAAGATATCGGCCATGTCGCCGGACTGGATGTCGAGCGGCAGCTGCTCCCAGTACTGGCCCCACGGCACGACCTCGACGTTGACCTTGATGTCGGGATTGTGCGAGGTGAAGGCGTCGAAGGATTCCTTATAGGCCTTCGCGGCATTTTCGTCCCACAGCCGGAAGGTGACGGTCGTGGCGCCGGTGGAGCCTTCCTTCTCGGTGCTGGATGCGGTCGAGCCGCCAGAACCACCCGATCCCGGCGAGCACGCCGTGATCCCTAGTGCCAAGGCGGCGATACTTGCCGCAAAAACTCGAGAGGTACGCATCTATCAACCTTCCGTCGGGACAGTCCTTATTCGATCTTCTCCCACAACGCGCCATAAATGCGCCTCGGAACGGCAACGGTTTGACAACAATTGCGCTAGCGCAGCCCGGAAAGGCCGATCGAGCGCGTGATATGCCGCTGGAAGATAAGGAAAAGGATGATGAGCGGGGCGAGTGCCACCGTCGTCGCGGCCATGACGAGCGTCCAGTTCGATGAGTACTGGGTCTGCAGGCTCGCCGTCGCGACCGTCAGAACATTCCATTCGCGCTTGGGTGCGATGACCTTGGGCCACATGAAGTTATTCCAGTGGCTGACGACGGTAATGAGGAGCAGCGTGGCGAGGATCGGCTTGTTCATCGGCAGCATGATGTGCCACAGTCGGCGCAAGATTCCGGCGCCATCGATGCGGGCCGCGTCCATAATCTCGGTCGGCATCGAGCGAAAGTTCTCCCGCAGCAAGAGGATCGCATACGGCGAGCCGAACATGAAGGGCACGACGAGGCCCCAGAACGTGTTCTTCATGCCGGCCTGCGTCACCATGACGTACAGCGGAATGATGGTGACGACAGCGGGCACCATGAGCGTTGCCAGATACACCCAAAACAGCGCATCGCGGCCCGGGAATTTCAGCGTCGCGAACGCATAGGCCGCGAGGATGGAGGAAAACATCTGCCCGATGACCATGACGGCGACGACCTGGGCCGTCACCGCGATCGGTACGACGAAGTTGTGCGAGCCGGAAAACAGCTGCGTGAAATTCTCGAAGGTGATCGGATCGGGGGGAGTCAGCGGTGGCTGGGTGGCGAACTGCCGCGGCGTCTTGACCGCCGTCATAACGGACAGGAAGAACGGGCCAATGACGATGAGCGCGGAGCCGATGAGCATGAGGTAGGTCAGCAGGTTCGCGAGCCACGTCGCGCGGGATTTGGAATGCATCGCGATCACGTCATGTCGTAGGTGATCCGGCCGGAGAACCAGCGCTGCTGAATGAGGGTGACGATGACGAGGACGACGAAGAGGCAAAACGCCATCGCCGAGGCGTGCCCAATATTGTTCGAGACGAACGCGTCCTGATAGATGCGCGCCGCAATCACGTCGGTTGAGCCCGACGGGTAGCCCGTTGCCGAGCCCGTGAGCCCGTAGACGAGGTCGAAGACCTGGAAGGAGGAAATGACGGAGGTGACGGTGACGAAGAACGTCGTCGGCATGAGCAGCGGCAGCGTGATCGACCACAGCGTGCGGGCCGGGCCTGCCCCATCGAGCTTCGCGGCCTCGTAGACGCCGCTCGGGATCTGCTGCAATCCCGCGAGGAAGAATAGCGAGATATAGCCGACGGTGGACCACACGGATACGAACGCCACCGCGGGCAGCGCGAGGTCGGGATTACTCATCCATTCGATGCGGCGGCCCAGAATTGTATTGAGCGCCCCCGTGCTCGGATCGAAAATCCACCGCCACACGACGCCGAGCGCCAGCGGGGCACACACCCACGGCAGCACGAAAATCACGCGCAACCAGCCGGTGCCCGGCAGCTTACGGTTGATCGCGACGGCCAGCAGCAGCCCCAGGATGATCGAGGTAGGAATCGACATCAACACGAAGGTGAGCGTCACCCAGATCGAGTTGATGAGCTTGGTGTCAGAAAACAGGGACGCGTAATGATCGAGCCCTACAAAAACCGGAGGGGAGATGAGGTTCCAATTGAACAGCGACAGGATGATGATGAGGATGACGGGCACGACGAGAAAAATGCCGACCCCGATAAATGACGGGATCAGCAGGGCATAGGCCGACGCGGTTTCACGACGCCGGGCCTTGCGATAGCCGGGCCGATTTTTCGCCTCGATCGCAGCTGAACTCATGGACACTCCTTAGCTGTCCACACAATACCGTCGATAGTGGGACGCTGCACACGGCACGACGCTAGCCCGCGCGCTTAAACCACATGATCTCACCAGGCATTCCTGCCAGCGCGCAGGCCTTGCACAACAGCCCCTCGCTCGGCAGCCGCATCCGGTGGAATTCGCGCCCGCATGCGCACACGCCGCGGTACTTCGGCGGGACGCGCGGCGCATCCCGGCCGACGCTGACCGAGGCGCTGCCGCCGAGCGAGCGCGCCACGTGTTTCCAGATCGGGCCGTGCCCGGCCAAGGGTCCCGCGATCGCGTGCGCGACCTCGTGAATGACCGTGTCCTTCGCTTCGGCCTCCGAATACAGGCGCATGAGATGGCGCGAGACCGTGATCTTGTGGTGCGTGTAATTGCACAGCCCGGCTCGCCGGGTGGCGCGGTCGTAGCCGAAGGTCCAGCCCTGCAAGTCATGCTCGCGCATGAGGGTGAGGGCGAAGTCGCGAAGTTCATTCAGGTCCACGCCGCTACGCTAACCCCTTGGAGCCCAGGCCCTGCAGGTTATCCACAGCGCTGTCGTACACATGTCATCTTTCGACGTGCGGCGCGTCGCATGGTGTCTGATAATTGGAAGTACTCAAGAAAGGAATCGATATGGTCACCCTTGGTCTTATCCTTCTGATCCTCGGCCTGCTCCTGAAGGGCATGTCTATCCTCGTCACGATCGGCCTCATCCTCCTGGTGGTGGGACTGATCCTGAACCTGGTGCCGATTGGCGGCTCCACCCGCAGAGTTTGGTAGCTGCCCCCGCAGCACTCTCAAACCCCTGTCCCCTGGAGGCCTCGACGATCATCGTCGGGGCCTCCAGTGGTAAATCGCTCCCCCCTGGAAGGATGGGTGCATGGATGGTGCACGTGCTGATCGCATCGAAGCCGCTTTACGTATCACTGGGATTGCCATCATTGTGTTGGGATGGTTGCTCAGTGTTTTTGGTGCCAACGTCGATAGCATGCTCGCAGGCCACGCTCAGGGGAATAATCCCATGGGGGCCTCGGCTTTGTCGTCGATCTATTCGATCCTTGGCCCCGTTCTCAACACCGTTAATGGTGTCGTTCTGGTCGCCGCGTCTCTCGTCATTAGGGCGCTGAAACCCAGTTCGTGACCGTCGAGTGATCAGCGAGATTCGTAGTTCTACGATTAGCTTGCGGAATTCGGAGGCACTCTGGCGGCAACGAGGCCGGCAGCGATGAAGCCGACTCCAGCAGCGAACAGACTGACCGACTGAGAGATCGTGCCGGAATGCCACCAGAGGACAACCCCGATGATCAGGGCCAGGAGACCGACACCTGCGATGGCGAGTCCGCTGGAGCGATGCGAAATGTCACGAGTAGCAGGTGAGGTAGAAGCCGATCTCGTAGCATGTGCCAGAACTAGTACCAACGCGATTGTCGCCCCGACTAATGCTAGGGCCACCACGTACTCGCTATACACGAGTGCAAGGATCGCACCGAGTGCACCGGCACCTCCGACGACAAACTGGATAGGTATCACCCATCGTGGTATTGGGGTAGAAGCTGCAGATTCCATCTTTTACTCCTCTAATGCAATACCGTTAGCAATGCGAGCGTGCCCAGCTCCAAAACGCACCCTGTCCGAGTCCGACCACCGCGCCGATAAGAGTAGCGGTCACCGGGTTAGAAATCGCGACGGCCACGGCCAGTCCCCAGCCAAACTGGTTAACCAGTTCAATGAAATAGAACACGGCATTGCAGACCGGAGTATTCTTCTTGAGAGGTGCGATCCCGGACGAATCCTGGATCTGGTCCCGAGCGTATTCTTCAAGTGCTTCCGCAGCCTCGCGGAACTGCTGGGTTGTTGTGTCGAAATTCTGAGTTATCCCTGAAGGGGAAGTGACTGAGATGCTACGTCCCCCATCTAGAACGGTTGCTGTCCAGAGGCCTTCAGGAGTGGCGACATCGTATGTGTCAGGAGCAACCTCGTTGATGGGTGTCAGGGAGCTTGACAGGTTGTAGACACTGTCATTGTTCGATGTCGCATGTGCTGTGGAGCCTAGGCCCACCTACCGTCGCTGAGACTGCGCAATTGTTGGGCCCGGGCGAGGAGTCGTGGGTCAGGGGGTTGGTGGAGTTAGGCATTTGGAGCGGTGAATCTGGTGGATGTAGTCCTGTGCGAGTCGTGCGACGAATTGCGGCTCGATGAAGTACGGCATGCTGCTGTCTCGATGTGAGGGTGTGCATTTTGTGTCGGAGAGTTTGGTTGGAGGGGCGTCGTTTGATGAGATGCGCTCCCGATCTGAGTGGTATTTGGTTTGTTATGGTTTTGTGATGTGTTGTGTGGGTGTTGTGGTGGGTGGGTGTGTGGTGGGGGTGTAGGTTTGGGCTAATTCCGATGGTGGAAGGTCCCGTTGAGCGATTGGGATTGCCATGTGTGTTTGTCGCGGTCTGCGTTTTTTCTGGTTTTATTGCGTTGTTGTGGTGGCGTGTGTTGTCTCGTTGGTGGCTGTGGTGGGGGTTGTGCCGGTTGGCGGGGTGCCTTCGGGTGGGGGTGAGGTTGATGGGGCGGTGGCGTCTGTGGTGGTTGATGAGGGTGCTGAGGTGGTGGATTTTGCGGGGGCGATGGTTGCTGCTCGTGCTCGGGGGGAGCGGGTGGAGGTTTCGGGGGAGCGTACTGAGGCGTCTGAGACGTGGGTGAATCCGGATGGGACGGTTTCTGTTAGGCAGTGGGCGGCTCCGGTGCGGTTTCGTGATGGTGAGGGTGTGTGGCAGGAGATTGATACGAGGTTGGTGAAGCAGGGGGGTGTGGCTGGTCCGGTGTCGGTTCCGGGTGATGTGGTGTTGTCGTTGGGGGATTCGTCTGCGGGTTTGTCTGATGTGGTGGGGTTGTCGTCGGGTGATGGGTGGCGTGTTGCTTTTGGTTGGCAGGGGGTTGTGCCGGTTCCGGTGTTGGAGGGTTCTCGGGCGCGGTATGGGGATGTTTTTGCTGGTGTTGATTTGTTGATTGATGCGTCGCGGGATGGTTTTGAGCAGTCGTTTGAGGTGCGGGATGTGGAGTCGTTGTTGGCTGCTGGTGAGGTTGTGGGTGATGAGGTGGTGTTGCGGGTGCCGATGCGGTTGGAGGGGGTTCAGGCGCGTGAGGGTGGGCAGGGGGTGATTGAGTTTGTTGATGCTTCGGGTGAGGTGGTCTCGGTTTTGGTTGCTCCTGAGGCGTGGGATTCATCGGCGGATGATCGTGTTGGTGGGGTGGTGAGTTCGGTTCCGGTTTCGATGGGTTTTGAGGTTGTGGGTGATGGTGTTATTGAGGTGTCGTTGGGGGTTTCTTATGCGTGGGTTGTTGATGAGTCGCGGGTGTATCCGGTGGTGGTGGATCCGACGTATGCGAAGTTGTCGGTGAAGGCTGCGTTTGACACGTATGTGATGAGTGGGACGACTGCGGATCGTTCGATGCGTGAGGATGTGTTGGTGGGGGCGTGGGATGGGAGGAATGCTGCGCGGGGGTTGATGAATTTTTCGTCGTCGGCTGTGCGGGGTGTGGATGTTGTTTCTGCGCAGTTGCATGTGTTTGAGACGTGGTCGTATTCGTGTTCGGCGAGGCCGGTGCAGGTGTGGCGGGCTGGGGGTGTGGCGTCGAGTGCGTCGCGGTGGACGAATCAGCCGCCGTTGGTTGCCAAGGTGGGTGAGGTGATGTTGCAATAGCTCACTTGAGCCGCGGCAACTATGCGGAGGCTGGTGCAGCAGCTGTCGGCTTTATACCGGGAGCAAGACTAGTGGGAAAGATTGCTTCAAAGAACAATCTACTTGGAAGAGGGGCCAGAAAAATTGTTGGCTGGCAAGCAAATAGCAGGGTATTGGGGACTAAAAATCCCCGCATGTCGCAAATAAATATCAAAGGTTATCGAATCGGGTGGAGTCGAGGAGAAAAGCGAGGGCGGGTGTTACCAGTCACTTGGAGAATGGGTGATCGTGGGAGCCATAAAAACCTATTTTCCCAGCCTTCAAACGTGAAATGGTGGGATAGGAGAAAATGAAACGTATTACGATGCCTGTTCCGCCAGTATCGCAGATCCTCGAAGAATTGAATGGTGCCAGAGGTAGATATATTTACAATATATCTCGGTCTTTGGGGTTAGAGTATCCGGAACAACTATTTCAAGTGCACGTTGCTGGCGAAGAATTCTCTTTCTACTTTATCGATGAGTACTCGTTATATATTGAAGCTGGACTGTCGAACGGACTCGAAGTCTATTCAAGCGAGATTATCTTCCCGGGGGGGCGGCGTAAAAGGGCTTCTGACGAGCGGATAGCGTGGATTTTCTCCGCATGGATTTCGTTGGAGGTCCTGGTTTCAGTAGACGAAGAGGCTGACTATGAGCTAGGGATAGCCGGTCGTCCAGTTTTCTTCTCCGTTCGTCAAGCAACAAGCTATCCACATGGCGTTTCCTAGCCTTTGTGGCGGCGCCATCGTCAGCATGGGTCTACCGGCCCTATAAAGTAATCGCGGGCTAGTGACCGGAATGAGCGATCCGCTTCGAACTATCTGGTTCGTTTGATAGCGGGATCATTCCTTTATGTTGAGAATTGTTGATTTACATTCTGAGGCGTTTCCCGAATTGGCTTCACAGTAGAATAGTGGCTCATCACATTTGAGGGTGTAGAGGCGGGGTGATCACGGCGGCGCGTCGGTCCGCGGATGAGGGTCGAGGCCTCCCGAAGATGGAAGTTCTCACACTCATCATCCGGAAGACCTCGACGTGCCTCACGCTACCTTCACGCGCCCCAACCTGACCACGTTCACCCGCCTCGACGAGCTCGGCCTGGAGGTCGTCGGCCAACAGATCGAGCCGAAGCGGGCCGTGTTGGCCTGCCGGGTCGTTGAGCCGGACCAGTGGTGCCGGCGGTGCGGCTGCGAGGGAACGCCACGTGGCACCGTGGTGCGTCGTCTGGCGCACGAGCCGTTCGGCTGGCGACCCACCATCTTGCTC
>NZ_FNQV01000027.1 GCF_900107735.1 Bowdeniella nasicola
TGGATGGAATCATCACGAAAAGGTTTTATACGGAATGGCATGCTGTTGGGTTGTGGGGGAATCGCCTGTGTGGTGGTTTTCTTGTGGCCCTGTCTGCTGGGTGGCTCGTTGTGGGCGGTCTGGTGGGTGTGGGTGGGTTGTTTGAGAACTGTATAGTGGACGCGAGTATCTTTTGGTCTAGTTTGTAAGAGCATTCGGTGAATGCCTTGGTACCAGAAGCCGAAGAAGGACGTTGTAGCCTGCGATATGCCTCGGGGAGTTGGCAAACGAGCTGTGATCCGAGGGTGTCCGAATGGGGAAACCTGGCCAGAGTTGTGTCTGGTTACCAGCGCTTGAATTGATAGGGCGTTGGGGGGAACGCGGGGAAGTGAAACATCTTAGTACCCGTAGGAAGAGATATTCCGTGAGTAGTGGCGAGCGAAAGCGGAGGAGGCTAAACTGCGTGCGTGTGATACCCGGCAGGGGTTGCGTGCGTGGGGTTGTGGGGCCTGTTGTCATCATGCTGCCGCGTGGTGGGCAAGTGAGAAAGCTGTGGTGTAGTCGAAGGGTCTGGGAAGGCCTGGCGTAGTGGGTGATACCCCCGTAGGCGAAATGCTGCAGTCTTGCTAGATAGTGTTCCCAAGTAGGACGGGGCCCGTGAAATCCCGTGTGAATCTGCCCAGACCACTGGGTAAGCCTAAATACTTTCTGGTGACCGATAGTGGATAGTACCGTGAGGGAATGGTGAAAAGTACCCCGGGAGGGGAGTGAAATAGTACCTGAAACCGGATGCTTACAATCCGTCAGAGCCTCCTTGGTTGGGGTGATGGCGTGCCTTTTGAAGAATGAGCCTGCGAGTTAGTGGCATGTGGCGAGGTTAACCCGTGTGGGGTAGCCGTAGCGAAAGCGAGTGTGAAGAGCGCGCCAAAGTCGCATGTTCTAGACCCGAAGCGAAGTGATCTACCCATGGGCAGGTTGAAGCGATGGTAAGACGTCGTGGAGGACCGAACCCACCTAGGTTGAAAACTGGGGGGATGACCTGTGGGTAGGGGTGAAAGGCCAATCAAACTTCGTGATAGCTGGTTCTCCCCGAAATGCATTTAGGTGCAGCGTCGTATGTAGGTTTGCTGGAGGTAGAGCTACTGGATGGCTGATGGGCCCCACCGGGTTACTGACGTCAACCAAACTCCGAATGCCAGTGAAATTTTTGTGCGGCAGTGAGACTGCGGGGGATAAGCTTCGTAGTCGAGAGGGAAACAGCCCAGATCATCAGCTAAGGCCCCTAAGCGTGTGCTAAGTGGGAAAGGATGTGGAGTTGCATAGACAACCAGGAGGTTGGCTTAGAAGCAGCCACCCTTGAAAGAGTGCGTAATAGCTCACTGGTCAAGTGATTCTGCGCCGATAATGTAGCGGGGCTAAGTACACCGCCGAAGCTGTGACAATGACACATTGTGTTGTTGGGTAGGGGAGCGTCGTGCACTGCGATGAAGCGGCCAAGTGATTGTGTCGTGGAGTGTGTACGAGTGAGAATGCAGGCATGAGTAACGAATGACGGGTGAGAAACCCGTCCGCCGAATGACCAAGGGTTCCAGGGCCAGGTTAATCCGCCCTGGGTAAGTCGGGACCTAAGGCGAGGCCGTCAGGCGTAGTCGATGGACAAGGAGTTGATATTCTCCTACCGGCAAAGCACCGCCCGTACCGAGCCCAGTGATGCTAAGCACCCAAGACTGCTATCGTCTCCTTCGGGAGGTGGTGGTGGTTGCGCGTGTGACCCGATCTGGTAGTAGGTAAGCGTAGTAACAGGGGTGACGCAGGAAGGTAGCCCGGCGCACTTAATGGCAATGTGTGTCTAAGGATGTAGCACGAGGTGTAGGCAAATCCGCGCCTCATATAAGTGTGAGATCTGATGGTGGCCCCATTTTTGGGGGATAACAGGGTGATCCTATGCTGCCGAGAAAAGCCTCGACGCGAGGTGTGAGCCGCCCGTACCCTAAACCGACTCAGGTGGTCAAGTAGAGAATACTAAGGCGATCGAGATAATCATGGTTAAGGAACTCGGCAAAATGCCCCCGTAACTTTGGAAGAAGGGGGGCCCGCCTGGTGAAAACCCTTTTACGGGTTTAGCTGGTGTGGGCCGCAGAGACCAGGGAGAAGCGACTGTTTATCAAAAACATAGGTCCGTGCGAAGTCGCAAGACGCTGTATACGGACTGACGCCTGCCCGGTGCTGGAAGGTTAAGAGGACCGGTTAATCACGCCTTGTGTGTGGTGAAGCTGAGAATTTAAGCCCCAGTAAACGGCGGTGGTAACTATAACCATCCTAAGGTAGCGAAATTCCTTGTCGGGTAAGTTCCGACCTGCACGAATGGCGTAACGACTTCTCCGCTGTCTCAACCATGAACTCGGTGAAATTGCACTACGAGTAAAGATGCTCGTTTCGCGCAGCAGGACGGAAAGACCCCGGGACCTTTACTATAGCTTGGTATTGGTGTTCGATGCGGTTTGTGTAGGATAGGTGGGAGACTGTGAAGCATCCACGTCAGTGGGTGTGGAGTCATCGTTGAAATACCACTCTGATCGTATTGAATGTCTAACCTCGGTCCGTGATCCGGATCAGGGACAGTGCCTGGTGGGTAGTTTAACTGGGGCGGTTGCCTCCTAAAGAGTAACGGAGGCGCTCAAAGGTTCCCTCAGCCTGGTTGGTAATCAGGTGTTGAGTGTAAGTGCACAAGGGAGCTTGACTGTGAGACGGACGTGTCGAACAGGGACGAAAGTCGGAACTAGTGATCCGGCCATGGCTTGTGGAAGCGTGGTCGCTCAACGGATAAAAGGTACCCCGGGGATAACAGGCTGATCTTGCCCAAGAGTTCATATCGACGGCATGGTTTGGCACCTCGATGTCGGCTCGTCACATCCTGGGGCTGGAGTAGGTCCCAAGGGTTGGGCTGTTCGCCCATTAAAGTGGTACGCGAGCTGGGTTCAGAACGTCGTGAGACAGTTCGGTCCCTATCCGCTGCGCGCGCAGGAAACTTGAGAAGGGCTGTCCCTAGTACGAGAGGACCGGGACGGACGAACCTCTGGTGTGCCAGTTGTACCGCCAGGTGCATGGCTGGTTAGCTACGTTCGGTAAGGATAACCGCTGAAAGCATCTAAGCGGGAAGCCTGCTTCAAGATAAGGTTTCCATCCACCAAC
>NZ_FNQV01000017.1 GCF_900107735.1 Bowdeniella nasicola
TTACAAACTAGACCAAAAGATACTCGCGTCCACTATACAGTTCTCAAACAACCCACCCACACCCACCAGACCGCCCACAACGAGCCACCCAGCAGACAGGGCCACAAGAAAACCACCACACAGGCGATTCCCCCACAACCCAACAGCATGCCATTCCGTATAAAACCTTTTCGTGATGATTCCATCCAAAAAACCGCACACCCCCCACACCCACAAACAAAGCAGGCATGAAAACAAAAAGAGATGCACTAGAGACAAACAGTCTCCTTAGAAAGGAGGTGATCCAGCCGCACCTTCCGGTACGGCTACCTTGTTACGACTTCGTCCCAATCGCCAGTCCCACCTTCGACCACTCCCCCCAAAAAAGGTTAGGCCGTGAGCTTCGGGTGTTACCAACTTTCGTGACGTGACGGGCGGTGTGTACAAGGCCCGAGAACGTATTCACCGCAGCGTTGCTGATCTGCGATTACTAGCGACTCCGACTTCATGGGGTCGAGTTGCAGACCCCAATCCGAACTGAGACCGGCTTTACGGGATTAGCTCACCCTCACGAGATCGCAACCCACTGTACCGGCCATTGTAGCATGCGTGAAGCCCAAGACATAAGGGGCATGATGATTTGACGTCATCCCCACCTTCCTCCGAGTTAACCCCGGCAGTCTCTCATGAGTCCCCACCATCACGTGCTGGCAACATGAGACAAGGGTTGCGCTCGTTGCGGGACTTAACCCAACATCTCACGACACGAGCTGACGACAACCATGCACCACCTGTACACCAGCCCAAAGGCTGCCACATCTCTGCAGCATTCCGGTGTATGTCAAGCCTTGGTAAGGTTCTTCGCGTTGCATCGAATTAATCCGCATGCTCCGCCGCTTGTGCGGGCCCCCGTCAATTCCTTTGAGTTTTAGCCTTGCGG
This sequence comes from Bowdeniella nasicola, assembly GCF_900107735.1. Classification (GTDB taxonomy): domain Bacteria; phylum Actinomycetota; class Actinomycetes; order Actinomycetales; family Actinomycetaceae; genus Bowdeniella; species Bowdeniella massiliensis. Next base: position 920 of record NZ_FNQV01000017.1, read on the forward strand.
CCGTACTCCCCAGGCGGGGCACTTAATGCGTTAGCTACGGCACAGAAACCATGGAACTGGTCCCCACACCTAGTGCCCAACGTTTACGGCATGGACTACCAGGGTATCTAATCCTGTTCGCTCCCCATGCTTTCGCTCCTCAGCGTCAGTAACAGCCCAGAGACCCGCCTTCGCCACCGGTGTTCCTCCTGATATCTGCGCATTCCACCGCTACACCAGGAATTCCAGTCTCCCCTACTGCACTCAAGCCAGCCCGTACCCACCGCAAGCCCACAGTTAAGCTGCAGGTTTTCACGGCAGACGCGACAAGCCGCCTACGAGCTCTTTACGCCCAATAATTCCGGACAACGCTTGCGCCCTACGTATTACCGCGGCTGCTGGCACGTAGTTAGCCGGCGCTTCTTCTGCAGGTACCGTCAAATTCTTCCCTACTGAAAGAGGTTTACAACCCGAAGGCCGTCATCCCTCACGCGGCGTCGCTGCATCAGGGTTTCCCCCATTGTGCAATATTCCCCACTGCTGCCTCCCGTAGGAGTCTGGGCCGTGTCTCAGTCCCAGTGTGGCCGGTCACCCTCTCAGGCCGGCTACCCGTCAAAGCCTTGGTAGGCCATCACCCCACCAACAAGCTGATAGGCCGCGAGCCCATCCCCCACCAGAAAAACCTTTCCAACAACAACCATGCGACCATTGCTGAATATCCAGTATTAGCCACCGTTTCCGGCAGTTATCCCAAAGAAGGGGGCAGGTTACTCACGTGTTACTCACCCGTTCGCCACTCTCACCAAAACCGCAAGCGGAAATGGATCCCGTTCGACTTGCATGTGTTAAGCACGCCGCCAGCGTTCGTCCTGAGCCAGGATCAAACTCTCCGCAAAAAAACCAATACAGGCAATTACGAAAAATAATGTCCCAGCCAACCACCCCAAAACAGGGGCAGCCAACCAAACAAAACAACCCACACCCACCAAAAAAGGCAAGCACAGGCCAAATGGCATCACAAAAAATACAAAATGACACACTGTTGAGTTATCAAGGAACCACCACACAGCTGTCCGATCCGCAAGGATTGCTGATCTTTCAGAAGGTGAGGATTTCTGCCCCGGACTTCCAGGGCCGAGAACCCAACTTACCAGAGAGATTTTCTCGCTGTCAAGTCCGGCTCTCGTGGCCTGGATCTCAGGGCTTGAAGCTCTTCGATTCCGGGCCTGTTGTCTGCTCCGGGCGCTTGGCCCGTCGCGGCAACAGGTACGACATTACGACCCTGCCTAGCCCGGGTCAAGTCGCCTCGGGCGCTGCGGTGCGGGGGTGTTTTGCCCGGGATTCCGGGCCAAAACACCGACGCGCTCCCGCTTAGCCGCTAGTTTATGAAGCAGATCACACTCAAATGGTTAGGTGGCCGTCGTCACGCCTGGTGCTCATGTGCGGCTTCCTGCACCGCCCGCGAGACGCGGGTGGCGACCCGCCGGTCGAAGACGCCCGGGATGATGTAGGCCGGGTTGAGCTCTTCGGGCGCGATCGTCTCGGCGATGGCGACGGCAGCAACGCGCAGGACTTCGTCGGAGATCACGGAGACCTCGGCGTCGAGCAGGCCGCGGAAGAGGCCCGGGAAGGCGAGGACGTTATTGATCTGGTTGGGGTAGTCGCTGCGGCCGGTGGCAACGATGGCAGCATGCTCGGCGGCGTCCGTGGGGTCGACCTCCGGGGTGGGGTTGGCCAGCGCGAAGACGATCGCGTCGGGCCCCATCGTGGCGATGTCATCGCCGGTGAGGATGTCGCCGGAGGAGACGCCGATGAAGACGTCGGCGCCGACGAGGCCCTCTTTCAGGGTGCCGGTCACGCCGCGCGGGTTGGTGTTTTCTGCGAGCCAGCGGCGGTGGGAGTTCATGCCCTCGACGTCGCCGGCATGCAGGGCGCCGGTGCGGCCGTAGCCGACGATGTCGCGCGCGCCCTGGGCGGCGAGCAGCCGGATGATGGCATGGCCGGCGGCGCCCACGCCGGAGACGACGATGCGTACATCCTCGATGCGTTTGCCGACGACCTTGAGGGCGTTGAGCAAGGCGGCAAGGACGACGACGGCGGTGCCGTGCTGGTCGTCGTGGAAGACGGGGATGTCGAGATCGGCGCGCAGGCGCTCTTCGATTTCGAAGCAGCGGGGCGCGGAGATGTCCTCGAGGTTGATGCCGGCATAGGCGGGGGCGATCGCCTTGACGATCGCGATGATCTGCTCGGTGTCTTTGGTATCGAGGACGATGGGCCAGGCGTCAACGCCGCCGAACTCCTTGAAGAGCACCGCCTTGCCCTCCATCACCGGCAGGGCCGCGGCCGGGCCGATATCGCCCATGCCGAGGACGGCGGTGCCGTCGGTTACGACGGCGACGGTGTTCTTCTTGATCGTGAGTTGGCGCGCCTTGGCGGGGGTGTCGTAGATGGCTTTGCACACGCGCGCGACGCCCGGGGTATAGATGCGGGAGAGGTCATCGCGGTTGCGCAGCGGGGCTTTCGCGGCGATTTCGAGCTTGCCGCCAATGTGGGCGAGGAAGGTCGCGTCGCCCACGGTGCGCACCTCGACGCCGGGCACGGCCTCGAGCGCGGCGACGACTTCGCGGCGGTGGCGCGAATCGCGCGTATCGCACGTGAGATCGACGAGCAGGCGGCCGCCTTCGGAGGCGGCGACGTCCAGGCCCGTGACGAGGGCGCCGGTGGCCGCGGCGGTGGCGACGATCTCGGAGGCGCCGGCCGTCGTGGCGGGCATGTCGATACGAAGTGAGACGCGATATGCGGGTGTCGGGGTAGCCATGCCAGCAGAATATGGCACGGCTACCCCGACACTGTGGGACCGATCGACTGGTGAGCAGCGCTAGGAGGCGCCGACCTTCGTCATGATGATCTCGCGGACTCGGGCGGCATCGGCCTGGCCGCGGGTGGCCTTCATGACGGCGCCAACGAGCGCGCCGGCGGCCTGAACCTTGCCGCCCTGAATCTTGGCGACGATGTCCGGGTTGGCGGCCAGCGCCTCATCGACCGCGGCCTCGAGTGCGCCGTCGTCGGAGACGACCTTCAAACCGCGCTGCTCGACGACCTCGGCGGGGCTGCCCTCCCCCGCGAGCACACCGGCCAGTGCCTGGCGGGCGAGCTTATCGGTGAGGGTGCCGTCGTCGACGAGGCCCTGCAGTTCGGCAATGTGGGCGGGGGTGACGGCGAGATCGCCGAGCGCGACCCCCTCGTCCTTCGCGGTGCGCGCGAGTTCGCCCATCCACCACTTACGGGCGGCGGCCGGCGCGGTGCCGGCGGCGACGGTGGCCTCGATGACGTCGAGTGCGTCGGCGTTGATGACGTCGCGCATCTCCATGTCGCTAAAGCCCCATTCGTCAAGCAGTCGGCGGCGCCGGGCGGCGGGCAGTTCGGGTAGTTCGGCGCGCAGCTGCTCGACCCAGGCGCGGTCGGGCGCGATGGGCACGAGGTCCGGCTCGGGGAAGTAGCGGTAGTCTTCCGCGTCGGACTTCTCCCGGCCCGAGGACGTGGAGCCGTCTTCCTCGTGGAAGTGGCGCGTCTCCTGGGTGATCGTGCCGCCGCCATCGAGGATCGCGGCCTGGCGCGAGATCTCGTAGCGCACGGCGCGTTCGATGGACCGGAAGGAGTTGACGTTCTTCGTCTCCGTGCGCGTACCGAAGGGGTCCTCGGGGCTGTTGCGCAGCGAGACGTTGACATCGGCGCGGACGTTGCCGCGTTCCATGCGGGCCTCCGAGACGCCGAGGGCGCGGAAGATATCGCGCAGCGTTTGGACGTAGGCGGCGGCGACCTCGGGGGCGCGCGCGCCCGCGCCCGCGAGCGGGCGAGTCACGATCTCCACGAGGGGCACGCCCGCGCGGTTGTAGTCCACCAACGAGTACTCCGCGCCGTGGATCCGGCCGTCGGCGCCGCCGATGTGGACGTTCTTTCCGGCGTCTTCTTCCATGTGGGCGCGCTCGATCTCAACGCGGAAGACCTCGCCGTCTGCAAGCTCGACATCGAGGTAGCCGTTATAGGCGATCGGCTCGTCGGACTGGGAGGTCTGGAAGTCCTTGGCGAGGTCCGGATAGAAGTAGTTCTTGCGCGCGAAGCGGCAGGATTCGGCGATTTCACAGTTCAGGGCGAGCCCGATCTTGATCGCGTATTCCACTGCCTTGGCATTGACGACGGGCAGCGAGCCGGGCATGCCCAGGGAGGTCGGCGTGACGAAGGTGTTCGGGTCGCCACCAAAGGCGTTGGGGGCGGCGTCAAACATTTTCGTCTCGGTTCCGAGCTCGACGTGGACCTCCAGGCCGAGGACGGGATCGAACTGGGAGGTGGCCTTGGCGTAATCCATGAGGTTCGTCATGACTAGTTCTCCTTCAGGCCCGGGCAGGCGGGGGCCGCGGCGAGCTGTTCGACCGCGGCGGCGAGGCGGTACATGCGATCATCGGCGCGTGCCGGCGCGAGGATCTGGAAACCGACGGGCATCTGGTCCTCGCTGGCGAGGCCGCACGGGATGCTCATCGCGGGGATGCCTGCGAGGTTGGCCGGGATCGTGGCCACGTCGTTGAGGTACATCGCCATGAGGTCATCGGACTTCTCGCCAAAGACGAATGCCGTCGTGGGCGCCGTCGGGGAGATGAGGAAATCGACCTCGTCGAAGGCCGCGGCGAAATCGCGCTGGACGAGGGTGCGCACCTTCAGGGCGGCGCCGTAGTAGGCGTCGTAGAGACCGGCCGACAGCGCGTGGGTGCCAAGGATGATGCGGCGTTTGACCTCGTCGCCGAAACCTGCGCCGCGCGTGGCGGCCATGACGGTCTCCGCGGTGACGGGGCCGTGCTCGGGCTCGACGCGCATCCCGTAGCGCATGCCGTCAAAGCGCGCCAGGTTGGAGGAGACCTCCGCGGGCATGATGAGGTAGTAGGCCGACAGGGCGTACTCGAAGCTGGGGCAGTCGATCTCGCGGATATCGGCGCCGGCGGCGCGCAGCTGCTCGATGGTATCGGTGTAGGCGGCAAGGACGCCGGCCTGGTAGCCCTCGCCCTGCAGCTGGCGGACGACGCCGATGCGCACGCCCGTCAGGTCAAGGCCCTCGGACACCGCGGCGGCGAGATCGCCCGGCACGTCGGTCAGCGAGGTGGAATCGGCCGGATCGTGGCCGGCGATGACGTCCTGCAGGAGTGCGGCGTCGGTGACGCTGCGAGCAACGGGGCCGATCTGGTCGAGGGAGGAGGCCATGGCGATCAGGCCGTAGCGCGAGACCGCGCCGTAGGTGGGCTTGACGCCGACGGTGCCGGTGACGGCGCCGGGCTGGCGGATCGAGCCACCCGTGTCCGAACCGAGCGCGAGCGGGGCGAGCCAAGCGGCGACGGCCGCGGCGGATCCGCCGCCGGAGCCGCCCGGAATGCGGGTGTGGTCCCACGGGTTCTTCGTCGGCCCGAAGGCGGAGTTCTCCGTGGAGGAGCCCATGGCGAACTCGTCCATATTGGTCTTGCCGAGGATCGGCATGCCCTCGGCCTTGATGCGCGTGACGACGGTGGCGTCATAGGGCGGCAGCCAGCCGGCGAGCATGGCCGAGGCGCACGTCGTTGGCATGCCGCGGGTGACGATATTGTCCTTCAGCGCGATCGGCACTCCGGCCAGGCGCGGCAGCTGCTCGCCCGCCGCGCGGCGCTCATCGACCTCGCGGGCCGTGGCAAGCGCGCCCTCGCGATCGACGTGCAGGAAGGCGTTCAGCTCCTCGTTGTGGGCATCGATTCGATCAAGAAATGCCGTCGTGACCTCGACGGCGCTCAGCTCGCCGGCGGCGAGGTGCGCGGCGAGCTCGGCCGCGCTCAGCTGGTAGATGTTCGACACGTCTTAGTCCTCCCCTAGGATCTGCGGCACGAGGAAGCCACCGTCCTCGCTTGCGGGCGCTTGCGCCAGGACCTCGTCGCGGTCCAGCGTCGGGCCAACAACGTCATCCCTCATGACATTGGTGAGCGCGATCGGATGGGAGGTGGCGGGCACATCGGGGGTGGCCACTTCGGCGACCTTGGCGACGGCGTCGGCGATGATGTCGAGTTCGCGCGCGATGCGCTCGATTTCGTCATCGGTGAGTGCCAGTCGAGCCAGGTCGGCCACGCGGGCCACTTCTGAGCTGGAGATTGTCGACATGTCTCAAAGTGTAGTGGGTTGGCACCGGGCGTGGTGCTGCGGCCCGGGGCCGCCCGATCGGTAAGGTAGATGGAATGAAGCGATGGACAATCCGGGGCCGATCCATCCCGCGGGCGCTGCTGACCGGGCTCGCGGTCACGTTCACAGCGCAGCTTGGTGCGGCCGCAGTCCTGACCGCCGTCGATGCGGTGCGAAAAAAGCGCGAGGGGCCGCACGGTGGGTTCCCCTCGCTGCCACCCCAGCGCGCCACCGTCCACAAAACGGAGCTGACGACCTACACCGAGGGCGCGACGCTGTATGAGGACATGCTGCGCGCGATCCGCGAGGCCAAATCGCTCATCCTGTTCGAGTCCTATATCTGGAAGGACGATCCGGTCGGCCGGCAGTTCAAAGCGGAGCTGACCGCCGCCGCGCACCGCGGGGTGGAGGTCTTCATCATCTATGACACCTTCGCTAACCTCGTCGTCTCCCCCGCCTTTAAACGCTTCGACCCGGCGCTGCACGTCCTGCCCTTCCCGCTCTTCCGCCCGGGCCTGCTCACGCTAAACCCGCGTCATGCGGGCCGCGATCACCGCAAGATCCTCGTCGTCGACGAAGAAATCGGCTTCGTTGGCGGGTTCAACATCGGAAAGCTGTATGCCGATACCTGGCGCGATACCCACGTGCGGCTCGTGGGGCCGAGCGTGTGGGAGCTGACGAACGCCTACGTCGATTTTTGGAACGTCTACCGCAAGCGTCACCATCCCGTCCTGCCCGATCGCGGCGCGAAGAGTTGGGACTCGCGGGTGCGTGCCGCGCTCAACATGCCCAACCGCATGATGTTCCCGATCCGCGGGCTCTACCTCGATGCGATCGACCGAGCGGACCATCACGTCCTCATTACCCAGGGCTACTTCCTGCCCGATGAGGACATTACGGCCGCGATCATCGCGGCCTGCAAGCGCGGCGTCGATGTGCGCATCATCGTGCCGCGGGTGTCCAATCACGTCGTCGCGGACTGGGTCTCGCGCGGATATTACGAAACGCTGCTGAAGGCTGGGGCGCGGATCTTTTTGTACCGCGAGGCGATGGTGCACGCCAAGACGGCGACGGTTGATGGCTGGTGGACGACGGTCGGGACGACGAATATCGACCGGCTGTCGATGCTCGGCAACTTCGAGATTAACCTCGAGATCTTTGACGCCGATCAGGCGCGCGTAATGGAGCGCGTCTTTCACACCGACCTCACCAACTGTGAGGAGCTGGAGCTCGAGCGCTGGGAGCATCGGGCCCGCTGGAAGCGCGTGCTGGAGATGTTCCTGCGCCCGCTGCGCCCGCTGCTCTAGCTCAGCGCCGCCTCGCCTTCGGCAAGCAGGCGTTCAAAGCCGTCTTCGGTCAGGATTGGCACGCCGAGCTCGCGCGCCTTGGTCTCCTTGGAGCCGGCGTTCTCCCCGACGATGACGACGCTCGTCTTTTTTGACACGCTGCCCGCGGCCTTGCCGCCGCGCGCGAGGATTGCTTCTTTTGCTTCATCGCGGGTGTAGCCCTGAAGCGAGCCGGTGACGACGACCGTGAGGCCGGCGAGGGTCTGCTCGGTGGACTCGTCGCGGTCATCGGCGAGCTGGACGCCCGCGGCGCGCCAGGCGGCGACGATCTCGCGGTGCCAGTCGACTTCGAACCAGGCGGCGACGGATTCGGCGATGATGCGGCCCACGCCCTCGACATCTGCGAGTTGCTCGATGCTCGCGGCCTCGATTGCCTCAAGGGAGCCGAAGCGCTGGGCGAGTGCGCGCGCCGCCGTCGGCCCAACGTGCCGGATGGACAGCGCCACGAGGACGCGCCACAGCTCCTTGGACTTTGCGCGATTTAGGCCCGCGATCAACTCGGTGCCGGCGGCGTTCGGCTCGATGGGCAGGCGCTCGGCGAAGTAGTACTTCACGCCGCCGCGGCTGCGCTGGCGCACCGCCGTGCGCTGCTTGGAAAAGTAGGGATAGCGCACCCAGATCTCGTCTTCGCCCACGGGCGTGGGTGCCTCGCCCGCGGCCGCGATGAGCTCGGCGACCTTGCCGGCGGTTTCGGGCAGCTCGCCCAGGATCGGCGCCGAGGGCTTGGCCTTGCGCCAGACGAACACGTCGCGCAGGTCATCAACGTCGAGCGCGAACAGGCCGCCCTCGTTGACCAGGGCCGGCTCGGCGGGGGCGGGCAGGAGCGCCTCGGCGGCGGCCAGGCGCTCGGCCGCAGGTGCGTCCTCGGGCAGGTCGATGCGCAGCTGGCGGCGGAACTCGTCCTCGACGGTGGCACCGTCCGCGAGCGCCGCGATGACCTCCGGGCGCTTGGCCTCCGGCTGGGTGAGGGCGATGGCGGCTTCCTCGCCGAGGCCCTCGATATCGAGCGCGCCGCGGGTGCCGACGTGCTCGACGCGGCCCGTGACCTGGGCGGGGCAGTCCTTGCGGTTGGGGCAACGCAGGTCAACGTCGCCCTCTTTAGCGGGCGCGAGTTCGGTGCCGCAGCTGGGGCACGTGCTCGGCATGACGAAGGCGACTTCGCTGCCGTCGCGCACGTCGACGACGGGGGCCACGATCTCCGGGATGACGTCCCCTGCCTTGCGCAGCACGATGAGATCGCCGATGAGGACGCCCTTGCGCGCGACTTCGTCGCGATTGTGCAGGGTAGCGAGGGAGACGGTGGAGCCGGCGACGAAGACCGGGTCCATGACGCCAAAGGGCGTGACGCGGCCGGTGCGTCCGACGTTGACCTGGATGTCGAGCAGGCGCGTCGTGACCTCCTCCGGCGGGTACTTGTAGGCGCACGCCCAGCGCGGGGTGCGGGAGGTAGCGCCGAGCTCCCGTTGGGCGGCGATGTCGTTGACCTTGACGACGATGCCGTCGATCTCGTGGGCGAGATCGTGGCGGTGTTCGCCGTGATAGGCGATCATCTCGATGACCTCGTCGATCGAGTGGGCGAGGCGGGCCGCATCCGACGTCGGGATCTGCCAGGCGCGCAACTGCTCGATGAAACCCATCTGCGTGATGGGGGCGGGCGCGGTTTTTGTCGCGTCCCACACGCCGAGGCCGTGGGCGAGGAAGGCAAGCGGGCGGGCGGCGGTATCGGCCGGGTTCTTTTGCCGCAGCGAGCCGGCCGCCGCATTACGGGCGTTGACGTAGACCTTCTCCTTGGCGGCCTCCTGCGCGGCCTTGAGCTCGGCGAACTTCTCGGAGGGGAAGTAGACCTCGCCGCGAATCTCCACGCGCGCCGGATAGGGCGCGGGCAGCGTGTGGGGCAGCCCCGCGATCGTCTTGACGTTCGCGGTGACGTTTTCGCCCTCGCGGCCATCGCCGCGGGTCGCGGCCCGGGTAAGGACGCCGTCGTCGTAGATGAGATCGACCGCGAGCCCGTCGATCTTGACCTCGGCGACGACGGCGGGCTCTGCTCCGAGCTCGCGCTCCATGCGCTGATACCACGCGCGGACCTCGTCGAGGGAGAAGACGTCATCGAGGCTGAGCATGCGTTCGGGGTGGGTGACGCGTTCGAAGTCGCTACTGATGGGCGCGCCGACCTGCACCGTCGGAGACTTCGGTGTGCGCAGCTGCGGGAAGCGTTCTTCGAGCGCCCGCAGCTCGTGGATGAGCTCGTCGTACTGGGCGTCGGCCATGAGCAGCGAATCGCCACCGTGGTAGGCCTCGCGTGCCGCATCGACCTGCTCGGCGAGCTCGCTCCAGCGGGTCTGGGCGGCGGCAAGTTCCGGCTCGGACTCGATCGTTGCGGGCAGGTCATCGCTAGGCGTGCTCATGGGCTCCATTGTCTCATCGTGGGGGATAATGGCCATATGTGTGGCCGCTATGCACAGTTCCGCGATGCCGATGACCTCGTCAACGTTTTTCGTATCCAGTTGGTCACTCCCGACGCGGCCGAGCTGCTGCCGAGCTGGAATGTGGCGCCCACCCAAGCGGTGCGGATCGTGCGCGATGCGACCGACGTCTCCCCCGCCCCAATTCGTACCCTCGAGCTGGCGCGGTGGGGGCTCGTGCCGCACTGGGCGAAGGACCCGGCGATCGGCTCGCGCATGATCAACGCCCGCAGCGAGACCGTCGCCGAAAAACCGTCCTATCGCGGCCCGATCCGCTACTCCCGCTGCGTCGTCGTCGCCGATGGGTACTACGAGTGGCAGGCGCCGGAGGCCGGGCGGCGGCTGAAAACCCCGCACTATATCTACCGCGCCGACGGTGGCGTCATTGCTTTTGCCGGCATGTATTCGCTGTGGCGCGAGGAGCTCATGACGTGCACGATCCTCACGCGCGCGGCCCGTGCCGAGCTCGCCGAGCTTCACGAGCGCGAGCCCGTCATCCTGAATTCTGACGTCATCGACTCCTGGCTCGATCCCGCAATAAAGGAGCCGGAGGAGGCGATCTCGATGCTTGAGCTCGCCCCGCCCGAGCTCACCCACCACGTCGTCTCCACGGAGGTCAACGCGGTGCGCAATAACGCCCCGCACCTCATCGAGCCGGCGACGCTGCTATGAGTGAGCAGGCACCCGAGGCCGCGCCGCGGGTCGCGTTCCTGCCCGGGCGCAGCGACGTCCTGCTCGCCGCGGGCGCCTTCATCATGCTCGGGCTGCCGGTCATGATCGGGGGCCCGACTGCAGCGCTGACCGCCGCAATCTCCAACGCCGAGCACGAGCCGTTCGCGCCGGCCGCCTACGCCGTGTGCGTCATCATGCCGCTGGCCACCGCCTTCCGGCGCACCCTGCCCGCGGCCTCCGCCGCGCTCATTTACCTGTGCGCGCTCGCCCACTTCGCAGTCGGCGCCCATCTGCTGCCGGTGGACCTGCTCGTGCTCTCGGCGCTGTACTCCGTCGTGCTCTACGGCTCGAAGTTCGCCCAAATCCTTGGGATCGTTGGCGCCTACATCGGCGCGATCATCATCGCCGTCTGGTCGGGCACGCTCGCCTTTGGTGATCGCCCCCGCCCGATCAACGGCCTGTACGCCTTCCTCGGCGGCGCCGGCGCCGTCACGATGACCTGGTCGATCGCGCTGACCCGACGCCTGCGCCAACGCGAGATCGCCGCCCTGGCCGCGCACAATCGCGCCCTGCAAGAAGACCGCGACCAGCAGGCGAGCCTGGCCACCACCGCGGAACGCAATCGCATCGCACGCGAGATGCACGACATCGTCGCCCACTCCCTGTCGGTCATGATTGCCCAGGCCGACGGCGGCCGCTACGCCGCCTCCGCCTCCCCCGCCGCGGCCGTTACCGCCCTGGAAACCATCGGCCAGGTCGGGCGCGACGCGCTGGCCGACATGCGCAAAATCCTCGGCGTACTGCGCGATGACGGCACCGACGCCTCCCCGCGCCTGCCGCAGCCGGTGGACTCCGACCTCGATGAACTCATCACCCAGATGCGCTCCTCCGGGCTCGATATCTCCCTCGTGCGCATCGGCGTCGCCCGCCCGTTGCCCCCCGGCGCGGGCTTTGCCATCTACCGCATCTGCCAAGAGGCCCTGACCAATTGCCTGAAGTACGCCGGGCCGCACGCCCGCATCACCGTCGTGCTGCAGTGGCTGAACTCCTCGGTCGATCTAAAGATCGACGACGACGGGCGCGGCGCGGGCGCCCCCAACGATGGCCGCGGCCAGGGCCTGCTCGGTATGCGGGAACGCGCCGGCGTTTTCGGCGGCTCGCTCACGGCCGGCCCCCGCGAAGGCGGCGGCTTCCGCGTCCATCTCCAACTCCCGGTGCCGACCTCGCCGCCGCCGACCCCGGCACCCGGGCTACCCTTGTCCCCAGCCGATCACTCATCCAAGGACACGCCATGACCACTCCGATCCGCGTCGCGATCGTCGACGACCAGCAGCTCGTGCGCGCCGGTTTCTCCCTCGTCATCAACTCCCAGCCCGACATGGAAGTCGTCGTGGAGGCGGGCGACGGCGTCCAAGCCCTGCGCGCGCTGCGCTCCTACACGTGCGACGTCGTCCTCATGGATGTGCGCATGCCCAATATGGACGGCCTGCAAGCCACCGCCGAACTCACCGCCGCCGAAACCGGCCCCAAGGTCATCATCTTGACGACGTTTGACCTCGACGAATACGTCCTGCAAGCCATTCGCGCCGGCGCCTCCGGCTTCCTGCTGAAGGACGCGCCCCCCGAGGACATGCTCGAAGCGATCCGCACCGTCCATTCCGGCGACGCCGTCATCGCCCCGAGCTCCACCAAACGCCTCATCGAACACCTGGCCCACGTGCTGCCCGCCGAGCAGCGCGCGGACACTTCCGTCCTTGACGCCCTTACCGAGCGCGAGCGCGAGGTCTTAACCGAAATGGCCCGCGGTTTTTCCAACACGGAGATCGCCGAGCACCTCTTCGTCGCCGAAGCCACCGTCAAGACTCACGTCGGGCGCGTCCTTGCCAAACTCGGTGCCCGCGACCGGGTCCAGGCCGTCATCATCGCCTACGAAACCGGGCTCGTCGCCCCCGGAGCCTAGCCCGACTCACCCCAGGGGTGGATGAATGATCAACCGTCGACGTGATTCGATAGCACTGTGGCCGCACCTACGATGAGCACCATGTCGAGCTCAGCTGACTCACGTATCGCCCTCGCCGGACGCAACCTCACGAAGGTTTACGGCTCCGGCGAGTCCGCCGTGCGCGCGCTCAGCGATGTCTCGCTCGACATCCCGCCCGGCCAGTTCACGGCGATCATGGGGCCCTCCGGCTCCGGAAAGTCGACGCTGCTGCACATCCTGGCGGGCCTGGAAGAGCCGACCGGCGGCCACGTGGAGGTTAGCGGCGCCAACCTCACGACGATGAGCGAAAACGAGCGCACCGAGCTGCGCCGCGACCGCATCGGCTTCGTATTCCAGTCCTATAACCTCGTCCCGCATTTTTCCGCGCGGCAAAACATCACGCTGCCGCTCGATCTGGCGGGCCGCACGATCAACGACGCGGACCTTACGCGCATCACCGACGCGCTATCGCTGACCGATCGCCTCGAACACCTGCCAAGTGAGCTCTCCGGCGGCCAGCAGCAGCGCACCGCCATCGCCCGGGCGCTCATCACCGATCCGGACGTCATCATGGCCGACGAGCCCACCGGCAACCTCGATAACCGCACGAGCGCTGAGGTGCTGTCCCTGCTGCGCTCGGCGGTGCGCGAATTTGGCCAAACCCTCGTGCTCGTCACGCACGATCCGATGGCCGCCGCCTACGCCGATAACGTCCTGCTGCTGACCGACGGCACGATCGCCGGCACCGTGGAACACCCCAGCTATGACTCCGTCGTCACGGCCCTCGACGCGCTGCGCGCGGTCAATTCCTCCGTCGTCTAATGTGGCGACTCGCACGAGCTAATCTGCGAGCGGGCATCACGGCGCTGCTGCCCGCCGGGATTTCCATCATGCTCGCCACGGCCTTCCTCGCCGTCGCGATGCTCTCCACGCCCCTGATTTCCACCGCCGCGCTGCGGATGTATGCGCTGGACTACGGCCGCGCCGACGTCGTCGTCGAATCCGTGGCCGGCCCCCTCACCCAACAGACCGTCGACGAACTCGCCGCCCTGCCGCTCGTCACCGATACCGCCCTGGACGTCACCGGTACGATCGGGATCCGCCAGGGGGATCGCGTCGTGCACGAAGTCTTCGTGCCCGCCCAGGATTCGGCCTTCGCCCGCTACCACCTGCTGGAGGGATATGACCCCTCCCACCGCGGCGAGATCGCCCTCACCCAGCGCCAGGCCGCGACGTTCGGCGTCGGCATCGGAGATGAGCTCACGCTCTCGCTGCCCGTCCCCGCCAGCGCCGCACTCACCGCCGAAACCGGCGACCGCGAGGCCCTTGCCTGCAGCGGCGAGGAGTGCACGTTCCACCCCACGGTGACGGTCACCGGCATCATCCAATCCCCGCCGACGGTGCTCGGCGATTCGGAACGCGTCGTCATTTCCGCCGACGACATCTCCGCCTTCTACGCCCTCGGGGCCCTGCCGCAGCAGGTCGACCGCGTGCTCGTGGCCATCCCCGACCCGGAGGCGCTCATCGAGGCGATCGCCGCCGAATTTCCCGACGAGATCACGGCCGAGACGGTTGCCGCAGCCTCCCAAGCGCGGCTGGATTACACGACGGGCCAAACCTCGCTGCTGCCCGCCATCATCCTCGTGTTCTCGGCGCTCGCGATGGTCGTCGCGGCGCTCGTCGTGGCCAATACCTTCCAGGTGCTCGTCGCCCAACGCATCCGCATCCTCGCGCTCGTGCGCTGCGTCGGCGCCAAACCCGCCCAGCTGCGCGGCGCCGTCATGATCGAGGCCGCGGTTCTCGGGCTCATCGGCGGTATCGCCGGTATCCTGCTTGGTTACGGCCTCATCTCCGCGGCCCTGGCCTACCTCGCAAACCTGCCGACGATCACGAATTTCGAGATGGCGCTGCCGCGCAACCCCGCGGCGATCCTCGCGCCCGTGTTCGCCGCCGTCGCAATGTCGATCCTTGCGAGCATCTGGCCCGCCATCATCGCCTCCAAGGTGCCGCCCCTGCAGGCCCTGGCCCTGGCCGATCTGCCCGCGGATCGCCGCGCGGCCACGTGGTGCACCCAGGTTGGTCTTGGCCTCATCGTCGGCGGCGTCGGCGGCCTCGGCATCTCGCTGCTCATCCAGCCGTGGCTCGCCCCGATCGCCGAGGCCTTCCCGCTGCTCCAGGGCGCTCTCGTCGTCGCCTGCATTTTCGTGGCGGCCATGGTGGCGGGTCTCGCCGTCCTCGCCCCGCGCCTGCTGCCCTACCTCGCGCAGCGCCTGGCCCGCGGGCTTGCCGCGCTGCTGCCGCGCACGAGCCGCGTCCCGCTGAACCTCACGAGCTCGGGCATCACCCGCCACCCCGCGCGCGTCGCGGCCACGACGATGGCGCTGTTTCTTACGACGGCGCTCGTCACGATGACGGCCGTCGGGACCTCGCTCTCGCGAGGCTCCATCAACTCCACGCTCGATGACCTCTTCCTGTTCGACCTGGAGGTTTCGGCCTACGGGCAGCACGATCGCGAAGCGGCCACGTTCCTGCGCTCGCACGTCGCCGCCATTCCGGGCGTCACCGACGTCGCCATCGGGCAGGTCACCGAGCTCGCGGTGTCCTACGGCAGCGAGGACGAACGCACGACGGTCTCGGCCGCCGGCGTCGATCCCCTCGAGGTTGCCCTGACCGCCCATCACAGCGATATCGCCCCCGCGCTGCGCGACGACACGATCGTCCTCAGCTCCGATTACGGCATTCCGCGCGACGTCACCGAGGTCACCGTGTGGGTGCCGCGGCCCGTGGAGGTGCCCGCGAGCGCCGAGGAGGGCACCTTTGGCACCTCGCCCAGCCAGGAGGATCCGCTGGGGCTTGGCAGTCCGCCGGCCGAGGCGAAAAAACTGCGCGTTATCCACACCGACGCCTGGTCGCCCGCCCTGCTGACCACCGCCACCTTCGCCTCGCTCGACCCCGAATCGACGTCGCTCGTCGCTCTCGCTTCCCTCGACCCGGCCATGGCACGCCAGGCCACCGACACCGCCCGCACGACGTTCGCGCCAATGTCGGCCAATGCCACCTTCGTGCTGGAGGGCTCGCAGATCGTGCGCGGCGCCGTCGAGCAGGTGCTCTCCGTGCTGTTCGCCGTCATCGTCGGCCTGCTGGCGATCGCCGTCATCATCTCCTTCGTCGGCGTGACCAATACGATGACGCTCTCGGCCGTGGAACGGCGACGGGAGGTCGCGCTGCTGCGCGCCGTCGGCATGACGAGCGCCCAATTACGCCGCTCGCTGGCCGCCGAAGGCCTCCTCATTTCCGTCATCGGCACGGTCCTTGGGGTCCTCGGGGGAACGCTCATCGGGATCGTCGGCGCGATCCTCGTGTTGACGCGCTCCGAAATCCCGCTCGCCTTCGACTTCCCTATCCGCACGATCCTCGTGCTCATCGCCCTGTCGATCCCCGCCGGAGTACTCTCCTCCATCATTCCCGCCCACACCGTGCTGCGGGATTTCAACGTCGACGACCTCTCCGGCTAGCCTGGCCGCGCCCATCCACACGCCGCGCCGCCCCGCCCGCGACGTGAGCCCTGCGCGACAGCTGCCCGCATTGTTCGCCGCGCCGGTGTGAGCCTGGGGCCATGTCCATCGCCTTTTCCGTCCTGTCCGGGCCCGACACCGGCTACGCCCAGCTCATCAGCCCCGGCACGCACACGATCGGCCGCGCCGGAGACATCGCCCTAACCGACCCGCAGGTCTCCCGCATGCACGCGACGATCCGCCTCGATGCGCGCGGCCTGCGGCTGAAGGTCGCCGGCGGCGAATATCGCAAACTCGCCGTCGGGCGCCGGCCTTGCCACCTGACGATGGGCGCGTCCCGCGTCGAATTTCGTGCCATCGCCGCCTCCCGCTTGGAACGTCCCCTCGATTCGAGTGTCCTGACCCGCATCGGCGTGCCCGCGCTCATGTGCCTCGTCATGACCCCCCTGGCCTGGGGCGGGCCGGCGTGGCGGTGGGCGATGGTCGCGCTGCCCGCCGTCATGGCGATCGCGGGGCTCATCTCGCTGCGCGCCCGGCGCACGGCGAAGGCCGCCGCCCGCACACTGCCCCTCGCCGCGCACGAGGTTCTCCTCGCCGTCCTGCTCGGCGAGCGCGGCGCCCACACCCCGCGCGTGCCGCGGTGCTTGCGTCGCATCGTGACCTTCGAGCCGGGTGAGGCCTGGAGCTTGCAAGGTGAGTCCGCGCCCGCCCACGCGCGCTGGCTGGCGGGCTGGCTCGCCGGCATGCACGCTCCCGACGTGCTGAGCGTCGATAGTCCCTGGGTGCGCACACACCACCCGGAGGCCAAGGCGCGGGTACGGTTCGTTGCGAGCGAGTCCGCACGCTCTCCTGAGGCCGGCGAGGTCGTCATCACCATCGGCGCTCCGCTCCCATGGGCGGCGCCGCTTCCCATCCGCCGCGGTCACCGCCTGCCAGATGCCTCGGCGCGTTTCACCTCGACGCTCGCCGCCGCGCTGGCCGAATCCGCCGAGGGCAGCGCCCTGCCCACCACGATCGCGCTCGCGGACCTGCTCGAGCTCTCAGCGCCCGCAATCCGCGCGCGCTGGGAACGCCCCGGCCACCCGCCCGGGCCCGCGCCCGTCCCCATCGGCGTCACCGCCACCGGCCCCTGCCAGCTTGATCTCATCGCCGACGGCCCCCACGCCCTCGTCGCGGGCATGACCGGAACCGGCAAATCCGAACTCCTCACGAGCTGGCTGCTCGCCCTCGCCGCCACCACCTCACCCCGCCACCTCACCTTCTTGCTCGTCGACTTCAAGGGCGGCGCCGCCTTCGGGCCGCTGCGCCGTCTGCCCCACACCATCGGCGTCCTCACCGATCTCGATCCGGCCGCCACAACGCGCGCCCTTACCTCCCTCACCGCCCAGCTCAAACAGCGCGAACGCATCTTTCACGCCAGCGGCGTGCGCTCCCTTGCCGAATACGACGCGCTCGCCGGCCCACGCGAGCCCCTTGCCCGCATCCTCGTCGTCATCGACGAATTCCAAGCCCTCGCCACAGATGAGCCCGATCTGCTCGATCAGTTCGTCCGCCTCGCCACCCAGGGCCGTTCGCTCGGTATCCACCTCATCGCCGCCACCCAGCGACCAGCTGGCGTCGTGACCCCGACGATGCGTGCCAACATGCCGCTACGCATCTGCCTGCGCGTCACCTCCACGGCCGATTCGGCCGACATCCTCTGCACCCCCGACGCGGCGGCGTTGCCGGCGATCCCAGGCCGCGCAATCGTCGCCAGCGAGGATGCCACCATCGTCCAGTGGGCCTGGGCAGGCAAGCTCAGCGACGTCACCGCGCTCGTTGAGCGCATCACCGCCACCTGGCAGGCGCTGGCCGGTGGTGCACCCGCACCGCAGCCCTGGGCCCCGCCCCTGCCGCGCCACCTACCTCTTGCCCCCGATTCGCCCTCTTGGGGGCTTATCGACGAGCCAGAAAACCTCCGTCACGCCCCCTACCTGCCGCGCCCCGGCCACCTGCTGATCCTCGGCGGCGCCGCCAGCGGCAAATCCTCCGCCATCCGGCTCGCCCTCACCCAGCGCTTGCGCGATCCCGCCGCCCGCATTTGCCTCATCGGAGGCGATGACGCCAGCGCAGCCCGTCCCGGCCTCATCGGCCACATCCCCCTAACCGACGCCCACCTCTCGCGTCTCTTCCTCGAAGCCGTCACCAGCGAACCGGGCCAGCTCGAGGTCATGATCGACGACCTGCACACCTGGCGCGCGCACCTCGATGACGCGTTCGGGATCGGGTCGGGAAACGACATGATCGAGCGTCTGCTGCGCTCGGCGCGCAGCGTCATCGCCACTGCGGATGCCTCGGTCGCGAGCGCCCGCTGGGCCGGAGCGATGCCGCAGCGCCTGATCCTTCCCGGCCTGGACCCGATGAGCCAGACGCTGTGCGGCCTGCCGCACCACTCCGCCCTCGCACCCCACCCGGGTCGCGCGCGCGAGAGCTATACGGAGCGCGAAATCCAGCTGTCGTTCGTCCCGCCGCTACCCCGCGCCGCCTCCCCGGACGCCGGCATCCACGCCTCCGCCCCGGACGCCCACTCCCCCGTCCAAGCCCTCGCCGCGTCTCCTCACCGCTTTCGGCCGCTGCCAACCTCGCTCACGTGCCACTCGAAAGACGGCATTGGCGCGATCGCGCCCGCGGCTGAGCTTTTCGCTCCCGAGGCACCTTCCTCGGTGCTCGTCATCGCGCCCGCCGGCGCCGGCCGCCGCACGGCCCTGCACACGCTGCGCGAGCACTTCATCGCTCGCGGCTTTGACGTCCAGGAGATCGACCCCCACGACGCCGCAAGCGCGCCTTTACCCGCCCCGGCCCCGCGAGCGCCCGCCCGCCCTGCACTCATCCTCGCGGCCAGTGATCCCGCCCGGGTCTCCTTCGCGGCAACGGGAGCGCTCGCCCAGCTCAAAGCCACCGGCGCCGTCCTGCTCCTGCGCCCCCACCGGATGAACCGCATCGCCGGCCTCGCCTGGCCCGTCCCAAGCTGGGTCTACGCCCACACTCCCGCGATGAACGCCCCGGGCCGGGGCGTCTGGCTCGACGCGGCCGGCGCCCACGTCATCCAGGTAGCGCAACCGTCCTAGTCCAGCTAGCCCAACTGCCCTAGTCCAGCTAGCCCAGGCGTCCTAATCGAACTTCGTCGGGCGCTCCTCGACGCCGAGGTACTCCCGCGTCGAGCGCGTCAACAACCCCCAGCCACCAACCACGGAGGCCAGCCCAATGAGCGAAAACCACCCCGGAACGTTGCCGAGCGTGAACAGGAAGGAGAAGAACTCCACCAAGAACAGCGTCAGCAGAGGCGCCCGCGCCGCCCGCTTCCGCCGAATTATGCCAAAGACGGCCAAACCGAGGCACAGCGCCATCACGAGCGCCGCCCCCGCCATCAGCGCCATCGCCTTGCCGAACTTCGGCTGCGTCATCGCTGCCGGAAACCAGATCGCGGCAAAAACCACGTACATCGCCGCATGGACAGCGCCGATCACGACGGACAGCAGCAACGGGCGCGGCATAGCAAGAAAACTCGATTCGGACTTCACCCAACTAGCCTACGACGTGCATCACGCGGCGTTCGTAACGCCGGGATGTCCGAGCAGTAAACGCCGTGTGATCAACTACACCGCAACGAGGCGGACTTGCAGTGGCAACGTCTCTTGTGCCGCCCTCACATTAGTGCGAAGCTTGAGAGCAGACCGCAGACGATGATGTTGAGCAGGGCTCCGTCAAGTGTCGGTAGCACGCTCAACACACCCAAGGAGATGTTAATGGACTGGCGTCATAAGGCGAAGTGCTTGACGGAAGATCCTGAACTCTTCTTCCCCATTGGTAATACGGGCCCGGCCCTAACCCAAATTGAGGAAGCCAAGGCCGTGTGCCGCCAGTGCGACGTCCAGGAGACGTGCCTGAAGTGGGCGATCGAAAATGGCCAGGATTCCGGCGTTTGGGGCGGAATGAGTGAAGACGAGCGCCGCGCCCTGAAGCGCCGCACCGCTCGCGCGCGCCGCGCCAGCTAATCCTCAGCCACCATCGCTAACGCAAAAGGGCGGGGCCTGCAGATTACTGCGGGCCCCGCCCTTTTTCGCCTTTTCGCGCTATTCACCATCCGTCGTCGCGCGATTACATAAATGCACGTGCACCATCACTTCGGTTCCTTGCGGCTCACGTGGATTCCACGAAATAGTTCCGCGCAATTCCCCCTGCACCAACGTGCGCACAATCTGCGTCCCTAATCCGGTTCCAGGTCCCGCGTCCGTCACACCACTGCCCGAATCTCGCACGTAGACCGTCAGATCACAATCATCGCGCCGAGCCTCGATTTCAATCTCGCCGCCCTGCCCGTCATAGCCGTGTTCCACCGCGTTCGAGACAAGTTCCATGAGCACGACGGAAAGGCTCGTCGCGACATCGGCCCCGACGAAACCGAAGGAGCCGATGACCTTGGTCGTCGGATGATCGCCCGGCGAGGCCACATCGGCCGCGAGGCGCAGCACCCGCACAAATACGTTGTCAAAGTCGACGGTCTCATCGATCGTCTGCGACAGCGTCTCGTGCACGGTCGCGATCGTCGCAACACGCCGCATTGCCTCGCCGAGCGCCTCGCGCGTTTCATCGGAGGAGGAGCGCCTCGCCTGCAGCCGCAGCAGCGCCGCCACCGTCTGCAAATTGTTCTTCACCCGGTGGTGGATCTCCCGGATGGTCGCATCCTTGGTCAGCAGCTCGCGTTCGCGACGACGCACCTCGGAGACGTCTCGCACCAACAGGATGGCGCCGCGACGCTGGCCATGCTCCGTAATCGGCTGGGCGCGCAGCGTCAGCGACACCCCATAGGATTCCACTTCGGTCAGCCACGCCGCCCGCCCCATGAGGACGACGGGAAGCGTCTCATCGACGAGCGAGTGCGGCTCGATAATGTCGGATACCGCCTGGGCGAGGTTGCGCCCATTCATGTTGCCCTGCACGCCGAGGCGATGGAAACAGCTGAGCGCATTGGGCGAGGCATAGGTGACATCGCCGTCGGGATCGAGGCGAACCATGCCATCGCCGACGCGCGGCATGCCGCGCCGGTAGCCGGGCACCGACGTCGAGGGAAACTCGCCGCGGGTGATCATCGCGCACAGGTCGTCGGCGGCGCCGTGATAGTTGCGTTCCAGCCGCGACTGGCTGCGCGCTGTCCCGAGGTTTGCTTCGCGCGAAAGCACCGCGATCGGCTGGCCCTCAAAGACGACGGGCACGAGGTCCTCGCGCACCGCGTAGGAGCCCGTCCAGCGCGGTTCATCGGAGCGACGGATCTGGCCCGAGGCCATCGTCTCTTCCAGCATCGCGCGTCGGCCCTCGGGAATGTGCCGCCCGACGACATCGTCGTGGTGGACCGTCGACCCGGTGGACGGCCGGCAGTGCGAGACCGCCGTGAACCCCTCCCCATCCGGCACCCACAGCACGAGATCGGCAAACGCCAAATCGGACAGGATCTGCCAGTCGCCGACGAGAAGGTGGAGCCACTCCGCCTGCCGGGCGTCGAGGCCGCCGAGCCGCCGGATGAGATCGTTTAAGTTCGACACGCCCTTTAGCCTATCGGTGCTGCCATGCCGAAGTGACACCCCGAGCGGTAACCTGAGAACAATATGTCCACGGCAAGGAGCCCTCATGCATTTTTCCACCTCCGTCACGTACCCAGCCTCCGCTGTCAAGGTGGCCGAGCTCTGGCGTGATGAGTCCTTCCAGCGGACCAAGGCCGAACGCGCCGGCGCTAGGCGCAGCTCCGTCACGATCGCGGGCGACGCGGACTTAACCGTGACGATCCGAGCCGAGATCCCCTCCGATGTGTTGCCGAAGGCGGCCCGACGATTCGTCGGCGCCGTCTTAGAGGTCACCATCGTCGAGGCCTGGGAGCCCGCCGATGGCGACGGCCGCCGCGCCGGAACCCTCTCGCTCGATATCGCGGGCGCGCCCGTGCGGGTGAACGCGCGCATGGAGCTGCTGCCGGTATCCGCGACGGAGTGCACGCGCACGATTGATGGCGACGTTAAGGCCTCCGTCCCGCTGTTTTCCGGGCCGATCGAACGCGCCGCCGTGGGGGCCGTCGAGGATGTCGTCGCGGCCGAAAAGGCGATCGCCGTCGATTACCTCAAGAACTAGCGCGCCCCGCGCACGGCAATGGCGGCGAACCCAGCTGGGTCCGCCGCCATTGTGCGTCTCTCGGCTATCGAAGTCCGCTAGAAGACCGGGACCTCCTCGCCCGCGGGCAGGTGTCCGAAGCGGTGGCGCGTCAGCGAAATCGCCTGCTCGCGCAGGAACGTCAGCAGCTCGCGCCGCCCGGTAGCGAGCACCGGGCCGGTGAGCACGGTGACGGCCGAGGTCGCACCGAGCGCCTCAGCGATCTCAGCGCCCTCCTCGCCGATCACGCGGATCCGGCCGGTGATCTGCCCGGAGCGCGCACGGTTGATGAACTGATCGGTGCGCTCTCCCACCTCGACGACGTCCTTGAGCCGCTGCAGGCCCGCGACGGCGGCGGGGCCAGCCGTGTGCATCGCCTTGAGCTCCTTGGACAGCTCGGGATTGAGCGAGACGCGCACGCGCGAGCCCGCAAGCTCGGCTGCGGCGAGCAGCCGCACGAGCTCCGCAGCGCTGGCGCCCCGGCCCGCGCGGATCGTCACATCCGTGGGGCGGTAGCGGAAGATGTTCGCCTCGGCGTGCAGGCCGGAGAGGTCTTCTTCCACGCCGAGCTCGCTCGCCCAGGCCGCCGCATCGGAGGCGAGAGCCGAGCGTAGCCACGCCCGCTCCGCCTGATCGGTGACGAGCCCGGTGTAGTCAGCATGCAGGGCCGCCACCTCGTCGGTGAGCTCGATGCCGTGCTGCGGCTCGCCGTCGGGCAGCCAGCGTCCCAGTTGCGCCACGTAGTTCGGGCCGCCAGCCTTCGCGCCGGGGCCGAAGGCGGACAGCTTCCAGCCACCAAACGCCTGCCGCTGCACGATCGCGCCCGTGATGTGGCGGTTGACGTAGGCGTTACCGATCTCGACGTTGTCCAGCCAGGTCTCGATCTCCTTCTCATCGAGCGAGTGCAGACCGCCCGTCAGGCCGTAGTCGACGGCGTTTTGAATCTCGATCGCTTCCTGGAGCGTCTTGGCGCGCATGATGCCGAGCACCGGCCCGAAGCACTCCGTCATGTGGAAGAACGAACCCGGCTGCACGTTATCGCGCACGCCCGGGGACCACAGCTTGCCGCTGTCATCGAGCTTGCGCGGCTCGACGAGCCAGGACTCGCCCGGCTCAAGCGTCGTCAGCGCACGCAGCAGCTTGCCGCTGGGCTCTTCGATGACGGGGCCCATGGTCGTCGACAGGTCATCGGGGTAGCCCACCCGCACCGAGGACGCGGCGTCCACGAGCTGGTTCATGAGGCGATCCGAGGTGCCCGCGGATCCGACGAGGATCGCGAGCGAGGCGGCCGAGCACTTCTGCCCGGCATGCCCGAACGCCGATTTCACGAGGTCCGCGACGGCGAGGTCGTAATCGGCCGCGGGCGTAATGATGAGCGAGTTCTTGCCCGAAGTTTCGGCGTAGACGCGCGCACCACCGTCGTGAGAGGCGCGCCACTCGGCGAACATCTCGGCCGTCTCGGAGGCACCCGTGAGGATGACCTGATCGATGTCGGCGTGCGAGATGAGATGCTTGCCGATTTCGTTTTCCTTCGTCCGGATCGCCTGCAGCAGCTCGCCGGGCACGCCCGCCGCATGGCAGGCCTCCACAATGAGTTCGCTACAGCCCGGAACGGCCGAGGCCGGCTTGATGATGACGCCAGAGCCCGCCGCGAGCGCCGCAATGACGCCGCCACAGGGAATCGCGACGGGGAAGTTCCACGGCGGCGTCACGAGGGTGACGTCGACGGGTTCGAAGCGGGCGCCGTCGGTTGCCAGCGAGCCGGATTCCGGCTCGAGCTCCAGCGCCCGATCCGCGTAGTAGCGCGCAAAGTCGATCGCCTCAGAGACCTCGGGATCGCCCTGCTCGACGGTCTTGCCGCCCTCGGCCGCCATGACGGTGATGAACTCGCCGCGACGGTCCTCCAACTGCTGGGCGACGGCGCGCAGGATCTGCGCCCGCTCCGCGGCGGACTTGGCGCGCCAGCCGGCCACGGCGCCCTTGACCTTCGCGACGACGTCGTCGACCTCGCCGGTGGACTTCAGGACCGGGCTCCACAGCTCCTTGGGCTTGCGGTCGACGGCCTCGCGGGCCCACTGCCGGGTCGCCGGCAGCGCCGGATCCGAATCGGCCGTGTTCGCAAAGCTGTCCCCGATGGGGGCGCGCTCGGTCGTGCGGCGGGCACCAATCGGAGCGTCGGCCATATTCGCCACCGAGCGACGGAAGCGCTGCTCCTGATCGTCCATCCCGGCGCCCGAGGTGTCGCCTTCTTCGGCGAACATCGCGCGCAGGAAGTTTTGTGACTGGGCGTTTTCTTCCAGTCGGCGCACCAGGTAGGAGACGGCGACGTCGAAATCCTCGGGGGCGACGACGGGCGTGTAGAGCAGGACGGAGCCCACGCGGTCACGCACGGCGCGCGCCTGCGAGGGGCTCATGCCCTGCAGCATCTCGATGTCGAGCATGTCGCTGACGCCGCGCTCGGTCGCCAGCAGGTGCGCGAGCGCTACCGTGTACAGGTTGTGCGAGGCCACGCCGATGCGTAGCGCACCGAGGTTCTCGGGCCGCAGGATGCGCTCGACGAGCCGCAGGTAATTGGCATCGACGCCATCCTTATCGGCATACGGCGCCTGCTTCCAGCCGTGAATCTCGGCCTCCACGCGCTCCATCGACAGGTTCGCGCCCTTGACGATGCGGATCTTGATCGGCGCGTGCCCCTGCTCGTGGCGTTCGCGCGCGAAGTCGATGAGCTTTTCCAGCGCCCCCACCGAATCCGGCAGGTAGGCCTGCAGCACGATGCCCGCGGACAGGTCGTGGAACTCCTCCTCGTTCAGGATGCGCGTGAACACCTCGATCGTGAGGTCGAGGTCGCGGTATTCCTCCATATCGAGGTTGACGAACGTGTGCGGGCTGGTCGCAACGGCCGCGCGGTAGAGCGGACGCAACCGCTCCAGCACGCGCTGCGTGGTGCCTTCGGTATCCCACGTCGAAATCTGGGAGACGAGCGAGGACACCTTGATCGAGACGTAGTCGACGTCGTCGCGCTTGATCAGGTCGATCGTGCGCTGCATGCGGGAGGCAGCCTCCTGCTCCCCCAACACGGCCTCACCCAGGAGGTTGATGTTCAGCTGGAAGCCATCCTTGCGCGACTTTTCCAAGTGTTCGCCAAGCTGCGGATCGCGCGCGTCGACGACGAGGTGTCCGACGATCTGGCGCAGGCGCTTGCGGGCGAGGGGCACGACGACGCCGGGAGCCAGGCGTGCCGCCTTCGCGCCGAGCCCAAGCAGCGTGCGGTCAATCGTGCCGAGGAAGGATGCCGCGTCCGAGGCCGTCAGCTGCGATAGCTCCTTGGCGGCGACTTTGGAGTCTTCGGGGCGCGCGACCCGGTCCACGAACCGCATCGCCAGATCAAGGCCCGCAGGGTCGGCCACGAGTGCCGCCAATTGACCCGTAGTAGCCCGCTCCTCATCCGTTTGTCCGGCTTCGGTTTCGTCGATCCACCGGTGTGCAAGATCAACTGAGTCATCGACAAGTGCGAGAACGTCAGCGGGTACTTGGGTCATTGAAATTCCTCCATCATCCCAACAGTTGTGACAGATCGAGCGCAGCATCAATGCCGGGCTGACCCTTAGTCCCACGGTACCAATTACGAGCGCACCTTACATCCACGTTTCGCGCTCCGCGTGCGACGATTACGCCATGACTACCGAGAGCCCTGTCCCTGCCTTCCCCACCGAGCCGACCGACTCGCAGCACGCGCGTCCACCCATCTCGCTACGCCGCCTGGGCACACGCACGTTCGTGGCAACCGCCCCGCGTGGCCAGCAGCTTACCGTGGGTCCGGCTGACGTCCCGGGCGCCATTACCCCCGGAGAACTCCTGCAAATTGCGCTGGCCGGCTGCAATGCGATGAGCGCCGACGCTCGCATGTCCCATGCCCTGGGCGAGGACCACGATTCGACGTGGTGGGTTCGCGCCATCTTCGAAGCCGAGGGCGATGAATACGTCGGTTTCGACGTCGTCGCTGACGCAGATCTCAGCGCCCTCGATAGCGAGGAGGAGACGAAACTCGCGCAGCGAGCAGCCGCTGCCATCGCGCGACTTTGCACGGTAGGGCACACACTAGAGGGGAACCCGGTAACGACGCTCACCGTAGGTGGGCAGGTATTCAAGGAGTAAACGGATGGCTTCACTGTTTTCCATGAAGGGCTTCGATGCGGCATTCGACAAGGCCGTCACGATTCCCTCCGCGCGCGTGAAGCAGACCGTCGCCAAGCTGCGCCGCAAGCACCCCCGCGCCACCCCTGAACAGATCATCGCCATGCTGGATAAGAAGTACATGCGCCTGGCCAAGACCTCCGGTGCCGGCGTGGGCGTCGCCGCGGCCGTCCCGGCGGTCGGTACCGCCGCCGCCGTTGGACTCACCGGCGCGCAGATGGCGGCCTTCGTCGCCGCGACCGCGTTCCACGTCATGGCCGTGGCGGAGGTCTACGGAGTGCCGACGGATGATATTGATCGTCGCCGCACCCTGCTGCTGACTGCGTTGCTGGGCGAAGAAGGCGCAAACGCCGTCCAAGCCTCGCTTGGCTTGTCGACCGTGCACTGGGCGCGCCAGGCGCTGACCAAGATGCCTGCCTCGACGGTGAAGTCGGTCAATGCTGCGCTGCGGAAGCGGGCCGCGAAGAAGGCGGCCGCGAAGGGCGGCACGGTCATGCTCGGCCGACTTGCTCCCTTTGGCGTCGGCGCCGCTGTGGGCTGGGTTGGCGGAAAGGCCATGGGCCAGTCGGTGCTCGACGGCATCAAGACGGCCTTTGGGCCGGCCCCGTTGAGTTTCGAGATCGCAGATCAGAACCGCAAACAGCTCGAGGATTCTTTAGTCTAAGGTGGTCTTGTGACCGTCAACACAGCCTACGAAGAGCTCCTGCGCCACGTTCTTGAGACCGGAACCCGCCGTGAGGATCGCACCGGGACGGGCACTGTGTCCGTCTTCGGCGCCCAAATGCGTTTCAACCTCGCCGACGGCTTCCCCCTCGTGACGACCAAGCGAGTCCACCTCAAATCCGTCGTGGGCGAGCTGCTGTGGTTCCTCAAGGGCGAATCCAACATCCAGTACTTGCAGGACAACGGCATCCGAATCTGGAATGAGTGGGCCGATGACGAGGGCGAGCTCGGTCCCGTCTACGGGGTGCAGTGGCGCAGCTGGCCGACGGCCGATGGCCGGCACATCGACCAGATCGAACGAGTCCTTACCCAGCTCCGCGAGGACCCCTCTTCGCGGCGCATCATCGTCTCCGCATGGAACGTCGGCGAACTGGACAAGATGGCGCTCATGCCCTGCCATGCTTTCTTCCAGTTCTATGTTGCGGACGGCAAGCTCTCCTGCCAGCTCTACCAGCGCAGCGCAGACATGTTCCTTGGCGTCCCGTTCAATATTGCCTCGTACTCGCTGCTCACTCACATGATCGCGCAGCAGGTAGGCCTCGATGTCGGCGATTTTGTGTGGACTGGCGGTGACTGCCACATCTACCTCAATCACCTCGACCAGGTGAAGGAGCAGCTCTCGCGAGATGCCTTCGATATGCCGCAGCTAAAGCTCCGCAAGGCGCCCTCGATCTTCGATTACGACTTCGATGACATTCAGGTTGAGGGATACGAACACCATCCGGCGATCTCGGCGCCCATCTCCGTATGATCGGCGCTATTTGGGCGCACGCTCATGGAGTCATCGGTGCCGACGGCGACATGCCCTGGTACCTGCCGGAGGATCTCGCGCACTTTAAATCTGTCACGATGTCGAGTGCGGTCCTCATGGGACGAGCCACGTGGCAGTCCTTGTCAGAGCGCTTCCGCCCACTGCCTAGACGAGAAAACTTCGTTGCGACCAAGAATCCTGAGTTCTCCGCGCCGGGCGCGCGCCTCGTCACGGATCTCGACGGCTTTCTGTCCGATCCGCGCTGGCAAGACGAGGATCTGTGGGTCATGGGCGGCGGCGAAATCTACCGCGCTGCCATGCCCGTCATTGATCGCGCTTCGGTCACCGAGATCGACGTGCGGGTCGCTGGCGATACGTTTGCGCCCGAACTTCCTTCCGGCCAATACCACTGCGGGCCGTGGCAAAAATCAGCCCGCGGACTGAGTTACAGATTCTGTGATTGGACTCGCGCTGCTCTACACTCGTGAGCGCGAACACTGAACGAACGACGGAGTAAACGGCGTGAGAACCCGAGCACTAGCGGCATTCGCTGCCCTGGCGGCGATCGTCTTAGTGTTCATCGGCTCGCTCCCACCCGCCGTTCGTACCCAGATCGACGTCGCTCCGCCACCAGGAAAACGCAGATCCGGGATGCCCGGTGCACCGCCACGCGGCTCCACCGATGAAGTCTTCCCACCGACCCCGCCTGATTTTTCATGGATCATGACGACGATGGGATACATCTTCTTTATCGCCATCGCTTCTGGTGTCATCTTCGGGGTTTTCCTCTGGTTCTCCCGCCGCTACCGTAAGCGCAAGCTCGAAGAAGCAGACCTGGATGAGGCTGCGCTCCTGACGGATTTGATTACCGCCGAGGATCCGATGGAGGTCGAGGACGTGGCGCTCGCTCGGACTGCCCTCGCGGATCTCAGTTTGTCCCACGAGGACCGCGTGATTGCGACGTGGATTGAGCTCGAGGACGCGGCGAGCCGCCGCTACGGCAACCGGCTCGCAACCGTTACGCCGTCGGAGTGGGCTCAGCAGCGCCTCATTGCCTCGGGAGCTGATAGCGGCGCCGTCGAAGCTCTCCTCGACCTGTACTACCGGGCGCGCTTCCGGCCCGGTCACGTCACGACCGAGGCGGACATCGCACAGGCTAGCCAGGCACTTTCTCGCATCGAGGACTCTTTGGACGAAGCAGGCGCCGCACACGCGAGGGGTCGCCGGTGAAAAAGTACGCTGTGCTCCCCTTCGTCGTGGGTCTCGTATTGTTCGGGCTGACCTTTGCCGTTTCCTGGCCGCTGTTCTACTGCCTGACCTTTGGTGCGGGAGCCGCCGCGGTGACCGCGGCCGCGCAGTATTTCAAGAATGTCGACACCGAAAAGCGCGGCGAGTTTGAGGTCCACCCCGCCTCCGGATTGCGGCCATCGGTCGCCACGACGGCCGGCGCATTTCGAGAGGCCCGCGTTACTGGGCGCACTGCCGAGCGAATCAGGACCGTCGTCGAGGACTACGTCGCGCGTCATCACCTCAGCAATTCGCAAGTTCGCCAAATGTTTGGCGCCGACTTCGACCAGTTCATGAGCGGAACGGCTCACCTCACTCCGGTGCAGGCCCAGCGCCTGCTTTCCGCACTCAATGAAAAGGACAGATCATGACCGATCTCATGCCCGCCTCTATCGAGGAGATCTCTAGCCGCGGCCGCGCTGTGCTCGACGAAGTCGCGACGATTGTCGTCGGGATGGACGAGGCCCTCACCACGGCACTGTCCGCGGTGCTTGCCGGCGGGCACGTGCTGTTCGAGGATCTGCCGGGACTCGGCAAGACCGTTGCGGCGCGGACGCTCGCCGGGGCGCTCGGCCTTGATTTCGCGCGTCTGCAATGTACCCCGGACCTGCTACCCACTGACGTCACCGGCTCCTTCGTGTGGGACCCGTCGACGCGGGAGTTCGACTTCCGTGCCGGACCGGTTTTTACCGGGCTGCTGCTCGCTGACGAGATCAACCGCACCTCGCCGCGCACCCAGTCCGCGCTGCTAGAGGCGATGGCGGAAGGCCAGGTCAGCGCCGAAGGCAAGACGTTCCGCCTACCGCGCCCGTTCCACGTCATTGCGACGTCAAACCCCGTCGAACTCGAGGGCACGTTCCCGCTTCCGGAAGCACAGCTCGACCGCTTCATGATCCGCCTGTCCGTCGGCTATCTCCCGACCGAGCAGGAGACCACAATTCTGCTCAACCGCGTCGCTCGACGCACAGAAGCAACCCACGTCAACCCCGTCGTCAATGCCGAACAGGTACTGGCAATGCAGGCCGGGGTTGAAGCGATTGACGTCAAGCCCGACGTCGCCGAATACTGCGTCAAGCTTGCCGCCGCTACGCGCGAGCACCCGGAAGTTGAAGTCGGGGTCTCCCCCCGCGGGGCGCAGGCGCTGCTCCTGCTGTGCCGCGCGCGTGCCGCACTGCTCGGCCGGGACTACATCACGCCCGATGACGTGCGCGCCGTGGCAGTTCCTGCGCTGGCGCACCGCCTCACGCTGACTGCTCGCGCCTGGGCGGCTGGTGTCACGGGCGCCTCCGTCATCGACAGCGTCATCGATACGGTCCCCGTGCCCTCCGTCGCGTAATGCTCGGCGAAGATCGCACACGCACCCTCAAACCCACCCTGCTCCACATTGGTGGGCTCTTCACGGCTGCCGTGCTGGCGACGATCTCGCTCATTACCGCACGGCCGGAGCTTGCGGTGCTTGCCGGATTGTGCGCCTTCGATGGCCTGCGGAGGTCGGCATCGTCGATCGTGGTGAACCGCGTCCGCCCGCACCTGGACAACGATGGGGTGTTGACGGGCTCCGTCGAATGCGCCGGCACAGGTCCGGTGCCAGATGCGCTGTCGATTCGTGCCTCCGGAGTTTCCGGTATTCCCGATGCTGTCGTCGTCGCGGCGCACGCGTATGAGGGCGAGACGTGGGGACGCAAACTTGACGCACTGGATTCGTGCGGGCGCAGCGGGCCGCTCGATTTGATGCGCACCGAAGTGCGGGCGCAAACCTCGCGCGGGGCACTCGGTCCGATCCAGCTGTTACCGATGCGGATTTATGCGCCGCCGCAGACCTCCGTGCTACCGGTGCTGCCGCGCCCGCGCCGGCTCGTCGGCGCGTGGGGGCCGCGGGAGGATCGCCGCGCTGGCAGTGGTACCCGGTTCTTCGACGTCGCTCCCCTTGGAAGGGGCGACCGGCTGTCACGGATCTCGTGGCGCTCGACCGCGCGGCACGCCACGGGTGCAGACATCGACCAAATTTTCATCGCCCGGAACCACGCCGGCTCCGAGTCGATCGTCATGATTGCCTTGGATCCGCGCGATGACGTCGGCCGGAACGTTGATGCCTGGGCCGGTGGCTCCAAGCGCTCCCCCACTGCTATCACGAGCCTCGACGTGGCCCGCAACGCCGCCGTTTCGCTCGCGCAGGCTCATCTGGCCGAGGGCGATCGCGTCGGACTTGTCGACCTGTCGAACCCCGGGCATGGTCTGCCGCCAGGAACGGGCCGTCGAACAGCAGAGCGCATTTCTCGCTACGTGACAACGGCGCGGCCTCCGCACCGAGCAACGCGTCAGGTACGCGCACCCCGCATCGCTCCGACGGCATCGATCTGGCTCATTTCGACGCTGTTAGATGATGTTCCCGTCGATTTCGCGTTGCATTGGGCTCACACTGGCCACGACATCCGGATCATCGATGTCCTGCCAGAAGGCCTGGTCTCTCATGACAAGGCAGTTTCTACCGCGCTGGAGTTGGAGCTCGCCGAACGGCAGCTGCGCATCCGGGCACTGCGGGAGACCGGGATCGACGTCCTCTCGTGGCGCCAAATCGATGAACCCGATCTTGCTGCCTTCCTGCAGGCCCGAAACCGAGGAGCACGTCGATGAAGAAATCACGCGATCTTCGCCTTGCTATCGGGCCCGCGATTCCCGCGTGGTCCTTGTTCGCGTTCCGCTTCGTCGCTGCGATCGTCATTGGTCTGCTGTGGGGTGCGCCCACCTGGCTGCTTCTTCTCACCTCAATTCTCGCGCTCGCCTCAACTGCGGCATGGGCACCGCTTCTTGGCATGGCCTTCGGTGCCGTCGCGCAGTTCATGCCAGCGCGTTACGTCGACGGGGTGCTGCAGACATCGCTGTCTTGGTGGGCTGCCATCGCCGCAGTTATCGTGCTCATGCAGGCCGTGCTGATCTCGGCCCGTTTTACCGAGCGAACGGTTTACACCGCGCGGGTAGAACTGGCTGCGATCGGCTACGTGGTCAAGCGCTCGCTTCCTGCACAGCTGACGGCACAGGGTTTGTGGGCCATCGCGTGCCTTCTTCCGCTCGGAGTCGTGCGGGTGCCCCCAGGCGTGTTGGGCATTGGTGTCGTGGGCCTCATCCTTCTTGCCGTTCTCGTCGTCATATCGCAACGTCGAAACGACTGACTTCAACAGACGAGCAAGCCCCCTACCACCGGATTCTTGGTGGTAGGGGGCTTCCCCGTTGCTGCGTTGGCGTGCGGGTGTGCGTTAGAAGGGTGGTGGTCCGTTGAGGGCTTCGTCGAAGCGCCAGTCGTTGGCTAGGGTGAAGCCGCGCGGCTGCCCTGCCGCGCTTGTCTGCGTTGCCTCAGGTGTCATCGCGGTATCGGTGTTCGCGGTGGTGGTGAGGGGTT
>NZ_FNQV01000021.1 GCF_900107735.1 Bowdeniella nasicola
CCCGTTACATTTATTGGTAGGTCCTCACCAGAGGATCTGGTCGCTGGCCCTGGTATGGCTGTCTTGCCCTGTCATCGATGATCCGGGGGGTGTTGCCGCCAGGGGTCCAGGACGCGCGTTGACTGCTGATAGGGACACGGCCCGACTTCGGTTGAGGTCTCTTCGTAACGTGGGTGCCAGCATCGGGTGTCATGACACCAGCGGCCAGGGATACAAGCAGGACAAGGGAGCCTGTCATGACAACCGAATACGCCATCACACTGGGACTCGACGTCGGGAAGTCCACCCACCACGGATGCGCTCTCACTGCCGACGGGCAACGCGTGTACGACCGCGAGCTGCCCCAAGATGAGACCGCGCTGCGGAAAGTCATCACCAATCTTCAGCAGCACGGTTCGGTGCTCGTCGTCGTTGACCAGCCGAACACGATCGGGGCATTGCCGATCGCTGTCGCTCGCGATCTCGGCGCGGGAGTCGCATACCTACCCGGGCTGGCGATGCGCAAAGCCGCGGACCTGTATCCGGGACGGTCGAAGACCGACGCCAGGGACGCGTTCATCATCGCCGATACCGCCAGGACAATGCCACACACGCTCCGAGCCGTGGACCGCAACTCCGAGGTCTTATCGGCGCTGAAGGTGCTGTCCGGGTTCGACGAGGACCTCGCTCGCGAGTCGACGCGCGCGATCAACCGTCTGCGGTCCCTTCTGGTCCAGATCTACCCATCTTTGGAACGCGTTTTCCCTGGTGTCGTCCTCACCCGGGCGATCGTGTTGGATCTGTTCATCCGTTACCACGGACCCGCCGGACTCAAGGCTGCTGGGAAGGCCGGGGTGAAGCGGTGGGCACGTAACCACAGCAGGAAAGACCCGGGCCCACTCATCGACCAGGTTTTCACGGCACTGTCTGAGCAGACTGTCACGGTGCCCGGTGCAGAAGCTGTCGAGCTCGTCATCCCGAGGGTCGCAGCACAGATCAAAGAGCTCAAGCACCAGCGGGACATCGTTGCCGAAGAGGTCGAGAAGCTGGTCGACGACTTCCCTCTTTCCACGGTCTTGACGTCAATGCCGGGAGTCGGGGTCAAGACCGCAGCGCAGATCCTCCTGGCCGCCGGCGACATGTCCGCGTTCCCAAGCCCAGGACACCTGGCCGCCTACGCCGGGATCGCCCCAGTGACCCGACGGTCCGGGACGTCCATCCGAGGTGAGTTCCCCGCCCGCGCTGGGAACAAGCGGTTGAAGAACGCTTTGTTCCGGTCCGCGTGGGTCGCCTCATGCCACGACCCGCTGTCGAAGGCGTATTACGAGCGGAAGAGAGCCGAGGGCAAGCGCCACAACGCGGCGGTCATGTGCTTGGCGCGTCGCCGACTGAACGTCATGTACGCGATGATGAAAACAGGCACGCTATACGAGCCCCGAATCTCTGCAGCTGCTTGACAACCACCATAGGGACACCCCCCGACGGATGGACTCCCCTTCCCGGCTGGCAGCCCCCATCCGACTGGGAACCGGCACCGGAGGGTTGGGAATTCTGGATTGACGACACCAATCCTGATCATCCCGATACCGCTGCGCAATCCTCGCAAGAAGAAGTCGCTCCCGCCGAAGCCGAGCCAAAAGCCCGTCGGTTTTCACCTCTGACCCTCGGACTTGCAGCTCTCTTGGCTATCTCGGTAACCGGCAATATTGCCCAGGCTGCTATGGGCGGTGCACCGACCGAGGAGAAGACGGCTCCTGCTCCGACAGCGATGAGCCAAGCCAAAGCGACTGCGTCACCTACTCCGACAAAATCCGCCGAGCAGCTCGAAGCCGAGCGCAAGGAAAAGGAACCCAAGGAGGAAGAAGAGCGACAGCGACGGGCAGAGGAAGAAAAGAAGGCAGCATAGGAGGCAGCTGCCAAGGCTGCCGCAGAGGCCAAAGCGAAAGCTGCACTCAAGGATAAATCCACCTACGAAGCGATCAGCGAACGCGACTGGAAGATTGTGGAACAAAAGCCGGGGGATTACGTTGGTAAAAAGTACGTGATCTACGGCTATGTCACTCAGGCCGACGCGAACACCGCACCCGCGTTCCGCGCACACACGTCAGGCGAGAAGAAGCGCCGGTGGTATGACTACCCCGTGAACACCCTCGTGATACCTGGAGACGACATCGAGACCACCGTTGTCACTGATGATCTGGTCACCCTCTACGTCGAGGTAAGAGAAGCGTTCTCATACTCCACCACGATGGATGGATCGACGACTGTACCAGCGGTAACAGCACACGTTGTAGAGATCACGGGTCAGAAGAAGTAACCAACCCTACCGATTAACCGGCGGAAATAGTCGAAGCTCGTTGGTCAACTGGCCAGCGAGCTCGGCTAGCCCGGGCAGCGTCTGTGCTCTCGCGCGGCTGAGTTCGCTGCGCTGCTCGAGTTTGTTCGGCTCAAGTAGCAGCTCGATGATGTCTTTCGCGATGGCATCGGGATTTGGGGCAACGAGCGGATAGTTCTCCCCCACGACGACGCGGGTTCCGCCGACATCGGTGGCGACCAGCGCTGTGCCCGCGTGAAGCGCTTCTTGGACGGCGACGGGCTGGCCCTCCCACCGAGACGTCTGAACAGCGAGGGTGGTGCGATTCAGCAGTTCCGCGACGTCATCGCGCCGGCCAAGGAGCTCGACGGGCAGCTGGCGTTCCTCGATCTCGGCTGCGAGCTCGTCGAAGTATGGGCCATCACCCGCGACGAGCCAACGAACGTTTAGAACCTTCTCCCCCACGATCTCCGCGGCATCAAGCAGGATGTCGAGACCCTTTTGGTGACTGAGCCGTCCAACGGTGAGCAGGGTTGCTGCATCACGAGTCTGCGGGCCCGTCACGACGAGCGGCGTGGGGCGAGCGGGAACGATCGCCAGATCCGCAATCGTTCCTAACTCAAGCGCCTTATCGACCAAATCGGGTGAGACACCGAGGACACGATCGGCGCCGGCTGCCACCACCCTAAACAGCGCCTCACCGGTTGCCCGCACGGCAGCAGAGCCGACCGGCATGTTGTGGAGCGTGACGACGATGCGCGGCGGATCAGAGAGTGCCACGCACGCCAGAACGGCGAGCGCACCAGCTCGCAGCGTATGAGCGTGAATCACATCCGCGTTCCGCGCCCAGGTCCGGACGGTCGCAATGGACCGCACATCACGGCTCGTGGGTTTCGCCGCGATCTCAACGGGCACGGCACGCGCCCCGGACATCTCAGCCGGCGACAAGGACTCCAGCACCGACGATGGCGCCAGCAATGCGACCTCGTGGTGGCTGGTGAGCAGCCCGAGGACATCAATGAGGTGGGAGCGCACTCCCCCAGATGTCGTGCCGGTCATCTCGATGATGCGCACTATGCCCTCACCGCCTTCAACGCGTTCCTATCTGCACCGTAGATACTCACGGCAACGAGCACGAGCGGGATGAGCGCTCCAATACCGGCAGCGACGGTAGCGAGCGCGACTCCGGGCTGCTCGCCCATGATCGCGGTCGTCGCGAAGTAGCCAAGAGCTGCGCCAATCGCGGCCGGCGCAATCGCAATGCCGACCGAACGCACGACGCCCACAAACGCGTCGGCTCCCGCGGCACGCCGCACCCCGAGCCACAAGATGATCGACGCGAGGCTCAAGCCGATGGCATGCGCGATCCCAAACGCTATGAGGGTCTGGGTACGCTCTCCCGTTTCACCGCGCACGAGGAGCACCCCGATGACGGCGGCCAGCGTGACGCTCCCCCACCCGATCACGCCCGCGACGACCGCGAGCCCGGACCGGTCGAAGGCGTAAAGCACCCGGGTGAAATGCAACAGCAGCGCAAATCCGGGCAGGGCGGGTGCAACGGCATAGATTGCCGCAGCCATCTCGTCCCCTACGCGAAACAGGGTCGGGACGGCTGGAGCGGAGGCGATCAAGACCGCCACACCCGCGATCGAGACCGCGAGGATGAGCCGCGTCGAGCGCGAGACGAGTTGGGCCGCACGTTCGTGGCGCTCTTCTGCCACGGCCGCCGACAGCGCCGGGAAGACCGCCGTCACGAGTGGAACGATACCGATCGCATACGGCAGGAAGTAGACGGCCTGCGCTAACTGCCAAATTGAGAGCGTGCCCGCATCCCCACCAAAAGGCGAGAGCCACAAAATGGCGACGACGGAGGCCTGCTGCGCAAGCAGCACGCCGATGCCCGCGCTCGCGAGCCGACCCGCCTTGGCTGCCACGCCATCGGGAAAGGAAAACGTCGGCGTAAAGCGCACGCCGCGCCGCCAGGCCGGTACAAACAGCGGCAGGGACAGCGCCGCCACCCCGAGCGTCGTTCCCCAGCCAAGCACGTTGACGGCGAGGTCGGACAGTGCGCCCGGATTGTCCTGATGCCCCGCGGCGAGGAAACCGAAGTAGAGGTAGGAGGCCATGACCACGAGCGAGCTGAGTAGCGGCGCGATCGCGGGCCAGAAGAAGGAGCGATGCGCCTGCAGGATGCCCGATAGCACGATGGAAATCCCGTACAGCGGGATCTGCCACGCGAAGATCGCGAGCAGCCTCGCCATGAAAGCGTATTGCGCCGCGGCGAGTTCTGGGCTCGCGCCGGCCGGCGGCGGCAGCAGGTGGGCGATCGGTTCGGCCAGCAGGAAGACGAGGATCGCCAGCGGCCCAAGGATCGCGAGCGTATAGGTCAGCAGCGCCGACGCGCAGCGGTTGACATCGCCCTTGAGGTGTTTGGCCAGCGGCGCGGCGATGATCGGCACGACAACCCCGGCGAGCGCGCCCCCGGCGGCGACCTCGAACAGCACGTTCGGGATCTGGTTTGCCGCCGCGTAGCCGCCCGCGGTCGGCGAGCCGCCGTGCAGCGTCCAGGACTGGACGAGCCAGCGCACAAAGCCGACGATGCGCGAGGCGAGCGTGATGATGGCGATCATCGACGCGGCCCCGAGGATCGAGCTCAGCACCGGGCGGCGCATCGGCTAGCCCCGGCCCCACCGGTCGATCGCGGACAGCGCCGGGTTGGCGTCGATGACGGCGCTGAAGGAGACCTTCTCGCTTGCCAGGATCAGCCCGACGATGGCGCTCGCCGCGGCGACCCGCACGGGCCGCGACATCCCGCGGGCCAGCAGCACACCGGTGGCGGCTCCGAGCGCATTCGCCCCGGTATCGCCCATCATTTTCTCGCCCGCAAGGTCCCCGGGGGCGGCCGTAGCTATCGTCGCAGCAAGGCCCGCGATATCCGCGCGGATCTCGCCACGGTCCTCGGCGAGCAGCGCCGCCAGCGCGGTGAGGGCGCCCGCGCCCTTGAGTGCCCGCCCGGGCCGCAGGTCGAGCAGGTTGATGAGGTTCGCGCTGCCCGCGATGAGCGCGGCGTCGATGCCCGCATCCATGAGGCGCGCGAGGCCGCGTGCCCCGCGGTCGCGCCCGATCATGAGCGCGGCGAGTCCCGCCGCCGCGGAGATGCCGACGAGCTTGGCGCCGCCGGTGGTGAGCGTGCCGCGCGCGAGCGAGCGCAGGTGGCCCTTTAGCCCCTTGGCGTTGCCGGACTCGCGGTGGTCGTCGAGCGCGCCGAAGCCCGCGCCGGCGGCCGCTGCGAGCAGCGCCGCATCATCGCGGGTGATGAGCGCGGTGGCAAGCGTCCCGGCGGCAAGGCCGACGCCTTCGGACAGGCTCACGCTCGCTCCGGCGTGGTTGGTGCGGGCGAAGGCCTGCGCGAGGGCGCCGTCGTCGATGGTGCGGGTGGCGAGCGCGGTTGCGGCAGCGGCCCCGCCCGCGGCGAGAGCGGTGAGCACTATTCCTCGCTCGTGGGGCTCTCGCTCGGCTCCGCGCCCTCGGGCTCGGCGGCCGGCGGCGTCGGCTGCGGCGCCACGGTATGCGGCGCGAGCGGCGCCGTGGCCCCGGTCTCGATGCCGTACTGGCCGGCGCCACCGCCGAGGCGCTCGGCGAGCGCCCGCGGCGCATTGATTGCTGCGACCGGCGAGGCGACGGAGTCCACGGCCGGCAGGGTCTCGGCCATCGCGGAGGCGCGCAGCAGCGCCACGAGGTCGGTATCGGCCTGCGCGGATCCGACGACGAGCGTCGGCAGCACCGCGGCCATGCCGTTCGCGACGCGGGTGTAGGACCGGCCGAGCTCGCGCACGGTTTCGGCGTCGGCAGGCTTGACCTCGGCGTGCGGCGCTCCGATGACGACGATCGCGGTGGCGGCCTCGGCGCTCGGCGTCACGATGGTCGCAAACGCGGGGTCGTTCGTCGTGAGGAATTCCGTCAGCGTCGTCGCGCGCTGCTGATCGCTGCCCGCCAGGGCGAAGGAGGAGGCGAGCGCCTGCCCGAGGATCTCCTCGGTGGAGGCATCAGCGGCGGGTTCCGTCTCCAGGTAGGTCGTCAACTGGGAGGCGAAGGAGGAGCGGAACGTCGCGGTTTCGGCATCGACCATGGCCTCGCTGACCTCCGTCTGGGAGACGACGGCGGCCCCGGCCTGGGTGAGCGCGGTGGTGATCGGCTCGATCTCGCCCGCGCCCGGCAGCGTCACGATCGCGACCTTCTGCCCCTCGAGCACGCCCTTGACGGCCTCGGGCTGCACGGCGGTGATGAGGTTGCCACGCCCGAGCGCCTCGCGCCCGGCGGCGTCGAGCTCAGTGCGCAGCTTGTCGCGATCCGTGCGCAGTTCTTGCACCTGGCCGGTCAGGGCATCGGAGATGCCCTCACGCAGCGGGCCCGCGCCGAGCACGATGCCGACCGCGAGGGCCAGGAACACCGAGATCAGCGAGACGAGGTGATAGCGAAAATCAATCATGAGTCCAACCGTTACGAGGAGCCAAAAAGGTGCTTGATGAAGTTCCACAGGTCATCCCACCAGGCGCCCGACAGCCCGAGGAAGGTCTGCCCGGCGGTGGTGGAGATGATGGCGACGAGCAGCGCGACGAGGCCCGCGACGGCGAGCAGGAAGAGCTGCCAGGTGGAGATCCGGGTGCGGTAGAGCCGCGAGACGCCCTTGGCGTCGACGAGTTTGGACCCGACGCGCAGGCGCGTGAGGAACGTGGAGGACATGCCCGCGCGCCCCTTGTCCAAAAACTCGATGAGGGTGGCGTGGGTACCGACGGCGACGACGAGCTCCGCGCCGCGCTCATCGGCCAGCAGCATCGCGATGTCCTCGCTCGTGCCCGCCGCCGGGAAGATGACGTGCTCGACGCCGAGGTCTTCCACCCGCTGCTTGCCCGGCGCCCGCCCATCGCGGTAGGCGTGGACGACAATCTCGGCGCCAGAGGTCAGCGCCCGATCGGAGACGGAGTCCATATCGCCGACGATCATGTCCGGGGTGAGCCCCGCCTCCAGCACGGCGTCGGCCCCACCGTCGACGCCAATAATGACGGGGTGATACTCGCGCACGTAGGGGCGCAGCATCGCGAGGTCTTCCTTGTAGTGATACCCGCGCACGACGATGAGTGCGTGCCGCCCTTCGAACTCGGTTCGCACGACGGGGATGCCGACGCCGTCCAGCAGCAGGTCGCGCTCCCGGTTGAGGTAGTCCATCGTGTTGGCGGCAAAGGCCTCCAGCTGCACGGACAGGCCCGCGCGAGCTTCGGCCATGTTGGCGGCCAGCGAGTCGCGATCCTGCAGCACGCCCGCGGCGACGAGTTCCTGATCGGAGTAGACCTCGGCGCCATCGATGCGCACGCTCTGCCCATTCTTCAGGTCCATGACCGTGCCGCCGAGGTCGTCGATGAGCGGGATGCCGGCATCCAGCAGGATGCCCGGCCCGAGGTTCGGGTAGCGGCCCGTCGTCGACTTCGCGGCGTTCAGGACGGCGGCTGGCGCGCACGCGGCCAGGGCCTCGGCCGCGACGCGATCGAGGTCCGCGTGGTCGATGACGGCGATATCGCCGGGGCGTAGCCGCTTGGTGAGGTCCTTCGTACGCGGGTCGACTTGGACGGCACCGGTGATGGTGCCATCGTCGGCGACTTCGGTCGGACGACGGCCAGCGGAAAACAGTCTCACGGGCCTATCGTGCCACGGCTCGCCCCGCGATTAGCCGAGCGGCGTGCGCATGGCCCACATCGTGGCGCATTTGATACCGGGAGCTAGCTGGCGGCCGCGATCAGCTCGGCGGCGTGTGTGAGCGCCACATCGGTGTCCGTCCCGCCCAGCATGCGGGCGACCTCGGCGACGCGCTGGTCGCCCTCGACGGCGCGGGCCGTGGTGCGGACGGTGGCGCCGTCGTGCTTTTCAATGACGATGTGGCCCGAGGCGAAGGCCGCGACCTGGGCGACGTGGGTGACGACGATGACCTGGTGGTGGGCCGCGAGCCGCGCGAGGCGCTTGCCGACGCGGGTCGCGGTTTCGCCGCCGATGCCGGCGTCGATCTCATCGAAGACGAAGGTGCGCGCGGGCTGGCTCGCGGCAATGCAGACCTCCAGGGCGAGCATGAGGCGGGAGAGTTCACCGCCGGAGGCGCCCTGGGTGATGGGCAGGAAGTCGGCGCCCGTGTGGGCGGCGAGTTCGAAGGCTATCTCGTCGGCGCCGTGGCGGGCAGGCTCGATTTCCTCGACGCGGATGCGCACGCGCGCATTCGGCATGGCAAGATCGGCGAGCTCGGCGGTGATGGCCGCCCCGAGCTCTTGCGCGGCCGCGCGCCGCGCTTGTCGCAGCGCGGTTGCCGCCTTCGTGAGCGCTGCCGCGGTTTGTTCGGCCGCGGCGCGCGCGGCGGCGAGGGCCTCCGGAGAGTCATCGAGCTCGGTGAGCTCACGCGCCGCATCATCGCGCCAGGCGAGGGCGTCGGTGATCTCCGGCCCGTAGATCCGCAGCAGCTGGGTGATCGCCGCGCGGCGGGCGTGGATCTGATCGAGCTCGCCGGGCGCGACGTCCAGGTCGCCTAAATACCCGGAGAGCTGGCTCGCGACGTCAGCGATGACGGTGGCAGACTCGTCGAGTTGGTCGACCAGCGGGACGAGCGACTCATCGACGTGGCTGGCGCTGGCAAGGGCCCGTTCGGCCTCGGCGAGCTGGGCGGTGGCCGCATCCTCGCGCGCCCCCAGGTGCGCGTAGGCGGTCTCCACGCCGCGGCGCAGCTCGTCGATATTGGTCAGGCGCTCGGCGCGGGCCTTAAGCTCGTCGTCCTCGCCAGCTTTCGGATCGACCTCCTCGATCGCGGCGATCCCGGCCCGCAGGGCCGCGGCGCGTTGCGCCCGCTCGGTGGATGACTCGTTCAGCTTGGCAAGCAGCTCGGCGGCCTCGCGCGCGGCATCGAATGCGGCGACGTACCGGGCGCGGGCGGCCGCGACCTTCTCGCCGCCATAGGCGTCGAGGATCGCGCGCTGGTGGGAGGCCCGCCGGAGCTTGAGCTGTTCGGCCTGGCCGTGGATCGTGACGTAGCGTTCGGCAAGCTCGGCCAGCACCCCGGCCGGCACGGGCCGGCCGCCGAGGCTTGCGCGCGCCCGCCCGCTGGCCGGAACGCTGCGCGAGACGAGCAGCGCGCCATCATCAAGTTCGCCGTCGACGCGCTCAGCAAGCGCGGCAAGCGCCGCGGGATCGTCCGGGTCGCAGATCGTCGCATCGACCGTCGCGCGCTCGGCGCCCGCGCGAACCCGGGAGGCGTCGGCCCGGTCCCCCGCGATGAGCCCGATCGCGGTCAGCAGCATCGTCTTGCCCGCACCGGTCTCACCGGTAATGACGCTCAGGCCGGGTCCGAAGGACAGCTCGGCGCGTTCGATAACACCGATATTGGTGCAGGCGAGCTGATCGATCATGGCCTTTCCTGGTGCCTCCACGAGCGGACGGGGAGCTTAAATTTTGCCACGAGGCGGCCCGAAAACGGCGATGTCCACAGCCGCGCAAGGTGGACGGGCTCCTCGGCATGCGTGATCTCGATGTGAGAGCCAACGGGCGCGGCAAGACGCCGCCGGCCATCGCACCACAGCTCGCCGTCGACGAAGCCCATCTCGTTCATCACGACGGTGATCGTCGAATCGGGGCCGACGACGAGCGGCCGGGCGAAAAGCGCGTGCGCGGCGATCGGCACGATGAGGATCGCCTCCACGTTCGGCCAGACGACGGGCCCGCCGGCCGAAAACGCGTAGGCGGTGGAGCCCGTCGGGGTGGAGACGACAAGGGCATCGCAGGAGTAGGAGGAGATCGGGTGGTCATCGACCCCGATGGTGAGGTCAACCATGCGGGCGCGCTCGACCTTTTCCAGCGCGAGTTCGTTCAGCGCCCACCCGGTCTCGACGCTGCCATCGGGCTGGGTGACACGCACGGCGAGCGTCATGCGGGTTTCGACGGTGAAGTCGCGGACGACGAGGCGCGCCACGACGTCGGCGAGCGATTCCGGATCGGCCTCGGCGAGGAATCCGACGTGCCCAAAGTTCACGCCAATGACGGGGATGTCCGTGCCGCGCACGCCCTCGGCCGCGCGCAGGATCGTGCCATCGCCGCCAAGGACCAGCACGACGTCAGCGGTGCGCAGTTCGCTCTCGGCGACGACGGTGCCGCCGGCGTCCTCGACGAGGCGCACGACGTGCGGGATGCGCGCGAGATCGGATTCTTGCTGGCGCGAGACGATGCCGATCCGTGTCATGTCGCGTCCTTTCCCGCAGGTCCGGCCGCAATCGCGGCGGCGATCGCGTCGGCGAGGTCCGGGCCCGTCAGCGCCGCGCGCGGCGGCTCGGCATCGGGGCCGGCTAGCGCAATGAAGTATTCCACGTTTCCGGCCGGTCCAGGCAGTGGCGAGGGCGCCACCGCCCACACCTGCAGCCCAGCCTCGATCGCGCACTGCGCGACGGCGGCGACGCTCTCGGCGTGCAGCGCGGTATCGCGCACGACGCCACCCTTGCCGAGCCGCTCCCGACCGACCTCGAACTGCGGTTTGACCATGAGCAGGTAGCTCGCAGCGGGCGCCGCGGCCGCGGCGAGCGCGGGAATGACGAGGGTCAGCGAAATGAAACTGAGATCGGCGACGACGAGGCTCGGCGCGGGCGCAACCGTCGCGGGATCGAGCGTGCGCACGTTCGTGCGGTCGTGGATCTCGACGCGCGAATCGGAGCGCAGCCGCCAGTCGAGCTGACCGTAGCCGACGTCGACGGCGACGACGCTCGCCGCACCGCGGCGCAGCAGCACGTCGGTGAATCCACCGGTCGAGGCGCCCGCATCGAGCGCCCGCACACCCTCGATCTGCGGCGCGTCCGGCCCCAGGTAGTCGAGCGCGCCCAGAAGTTTGTAGGCGCCGCGCGAGGCCCATTTCTCGCCCGGCGCATCCACGACCTCGATCGCCTGCGCGGGGTTGACCTGGCGCGCGGGCTTCTCAACGATCCCGCCATCGAGGCGCACCCGCCCGGCTTCGATCAGCTCGCGGGCGTGCGTGCGCGAGTCGGCGAGCCGGCGCCGCACGAGCTCCGCATCGATCCGCGCCAGGCGCGCCATCAGCGCTCGCCCTGCTCGCGGGTCAGCGTCTCGGTCAGCTTGGCGTGGATCGCACTAAAAACCTCTGGATGCCGCTGAAGCGGCGTCTCCTCAAGGCTAGCCAGCAACTCCTGCGTACTCGCCGTCTGCCGCGCGTGGTCCTTCGGCGTCGCCTCGCTCATCGCGTCACCTCAAAGCGCACGGGGCGAACCGCGTGCCCGGAATCGGCGGCGTCCCACGCGGCGGCGACGAGCGCCCGGTAGGTCGCCACATCGACGGCGACGTCCTCCGCGAGAACCTGGTCGTCCTCGCCGACGCACAGCGCGCCATCGATGACGGCGGCGTGCGCCTGCCCGCAGCGCGCCCGCCCGGGCGCCACAACCTGCGCGTCCTCGTAGGGCTCGGTGAGCGCCTCGAGGTCGGTCAGCAGATAGGTGGGCCGCTCGTGCGGGGCCGCGCGCACAATCGCGGCCGCATCGCTCACGCCCGTCAGTACGTGGATGCTCGGCATGCCGGCCGCGACGCCCCCGGCGATATCGGTATCGAGGCGGTCGCCGATGACGACGGGTGCCTTCGCCCCCGCCGCTGCGGCGCTCGTGTGGAAGATCTCGGGCTGCGGCTTGCCGGTGGACGTCGGCGTCACGCCCGTGGCATTGACGACGGCGGCCACGAGCGAGCCATTGCCGATTTCAAAGCCGCGCTCGGTCG
The DNA here is from genome assembly GCF_900107735.1 of Bowdeniella nasicola. Lineage (GTDB taxonomy): Bacteria > Actinomycetota > Actinomycetes > Actinomycetales > Actinomycetaceae > Bowdeniella > Bowdeniella massiliensis. The sequence goes on from NZ_FNQV01000021.1 coordinate 12,089, forward strand.
GCAGCGTCGAGTCGAGGTTCGTCGCGATGTGATCCGCGCCGGCGTTGATCGCGAGCACGGCCTCACTCAGCTCCGCCCAGCCGACGTCGCGCGCGAGTCCCTGGACGACGACGCGCGGCCGGTCCGCGGCCGAGCCCGTCAGCCGCATGTCCTCGGCTTCGAGCGCCTCGCGCAGCCCATCGCCGCCGACGACGAGGCAGAGCGTGCCGCGCTCATAGCGCTTAGCGCACAGCAGCGCGGCCGCCATCGCCGACGTCATGACGTCCTTCGCCTCGGTGGGCACGCCCAGCCGGCTCAGGTGGGCGGCCACCTGGTCGGGCGTCCGCATCGCATTATTCGTCACGAACAGGAATGGCAGCCCCGCCGCGCGCGCCGCGGCGATCCCGCGGTTCGCGCTTTCGATCGGATCCGAGCCGTGAAACGCCACCCCGTCCAGATCGCACAGCGCGAGGTCAAAGGTGTCGATGAGTGCGTTCATCGCGAGTCCTACTCGTCTTCGACGAGGGTAATCTCCTCGTCGATCGATTCGCCACCGGGACCCTGCTCGCCGAGCACCTCCGGATCGAGTTCAAGCGCCGTCGCGCGCGCCGCTTCGGCCTCCGCACCACGCTCTAGCTCCTCCAGCCGATCGGCCTTGACCGAATACAGCCGCGCCTTCAGCTCATCGTCGTAGGGCTGGCTGAGCTCGTCCTCAATGATCGCGAGCCCCGCCTCGTACTCGCCGAGGTCCGCGCGCGCCCCAGATTCGACGAGCGCGAGCTCGACCTTGAACTGGTCAGTCAGCGATTCACGATCCGCCTCGGCAATGACGTCGAGCGCCCGCTCGGGCCGGCCCATGCCGCGTTCGCAATCCGCCTCGATGACGACGTGCGCCTTCGTGCCGGTCAGGCGCCGCAGCGCATGGATCTCGCGCAGCGCAAGGTTGTACGCCCCGACGGCGTAGGCCGTCATCGCGAGAGCCTCGCGTACGATGCCGACGCGACCGCCGTGCCGCTGCGCCGCCAGCGCGTGTTCGTGCGCCGCCTGCGGATCATCGTTGACGAGCGCGCCCGCCATAACGAGGTGGCGCGCCACGAGCTCCGCATTGTCCTTGGACAGCGTCTGCAGGTGCTTGCGCATCGCCGGGTCGAGCATGTCCGCAGTGATCTCTTCGCTCAGCTCGGGATCGCCCTTAGTGTTGATCGGGGCCTCATCGCGCTGGTGGCGATCACGCTCGAAATCGCGGTCCTTGCGGAATCCGCTGCGGTCCTCGCGGAACCCACCACGGTCTTCGCGCCGATCATCGCGCCGGCCGTCGCGGTCGCCAAAGTCCTTGCGGAAGCCACCGCCACGGCGATCATCCCGATCGCCGAAATCCTTACGGTAACCACCGCCGCCGCGACGGTCATCGCGGTCGCCAAAGTCCTTACGGTACCCGCCACGACGATCATCGCGATCGCCGAAGCTCTTGCGGTAACCACCGCCGCCACCGCGGCGGTCATCGCGATCCCAGCCATAGCCACCGCGACGGTCATCACGATCACCGAAGTCCTTACGGAAACCGCCACGACGATCGTCACGATCACCGTAGTTCTTGCGGTACCCGCTCTGGCGATCATCGCGATCCCGGCCATAGCCGCCACGACGGTCATCGCGGTCGCCAAAGTCCTTACGGAAACCGCCACGACGATCATCGCGATCGCCGAAGCTCTTGCGGTAACCACCGCCGCCACCGCGGCGGTCATCCCGATCGCCGAAGCTCTTGCGGTACCCGCCCTGGCGATCATCGCGATTGCCGTACGAGGATCCCGAGCTCTTCCGGTAACCTTCCCGCCCGCCGTCTTTGCCGTAGCGGGGCTTGTTGTATCGGTCGCCGTCGTCTTCTCGACGACCGGAAGAGTCGTGTTCAGTCATGGTGTCCTCTATCTGTTTATGTACCCCTCATAGCCTAGTAGACGAAAAGTTCCGTCACAGGCGGGGGAAGAATGTCATTGATTACGTATGTGGACCCGTTAGGTCAGGGCTGTCCGGTTGCGCCGAACCGCTCCCGTGGCTGCCATAAAGCCGAGCTTTTCGTAGTACGGGATCAATTCCTCGTCGCACATGAGATCGATGGCGTACATCAACTCTAGTTCCGCGACCATACGCTCGACCAGTTCCCGTCCGATTCCCTGTTCCTGGTAATCGGGATGAACTTCGAGCCAAGGAATGAAGGCGTTCAACACACCGTCGCTTATGGCATTGATATAGCCGACGACCTTACCGTCTGCTACAGCCCAGATCCGACGGTAGCTGCCATCCATCACGTCGATAAGCGTCTGAGCGTTGGGAGGGCTCGGCCAACCGACGAAGAATCCGTCGATCATGTCCGGACGAATGTCAGCGGAGTCGTAGTGGAAGGAAATCACGTAGCAATCCTCCCAGATTTCTGCGGATTGTTTCGAGCCAGAATGACTGAGCCCCCGCGATATCTCGCGGGGGCACAGCTCTTCTCAAACGCTCCGCTAGCTATTGGGTCGGTCTTCTGGGCGATCGGGCTTCGGCACTTGGTCAATGAACGACTTCGCGATATCGGTTCGAGTCATAAAGACGACGTCATCCTTGGACTGTGCATACTTGATGAACTCCGCCAGGCCGTGGATACGCGCGGGGTTGCCGGTGATTCGCGGGTGGATTCCGATTGACATCATGCGACCGCAATCGTCTCCATCGTCCAGGAGCTGATCGAGGGTGCGGGATGCGACTTCGACAAAATCGGATGGGGCAGCAAAGCCCGTCCCCATGATGTAGCGACAATCGTTGACTACCAGCGAGTACGGAATGACGAGGTGCGCCTTGTCATTGACGAAGGTCCAGAACGGCAAGTCGTCCCCGTAATAGTCAGAGTCGAACAAGAAGCGACCATCTTCTACGAGCAGTTCTCGCGTATTGACCGACATCTCACGGCAGTACCACCCCTCGGGCTGCCGGCCCAGGGTCTTTTGGAAAGAATCCATCGCCATGCGGATGAGTTCTCTCTCTTCTTCGCGAGAGTACTCGTAGTGATCGATCCAGCGATAGCCATGTCCAACGATGTCATCCCCGCGTTCATTGATCTTACGGGCGACTTCCGGGTTTCGCTCCAGAGCGACAGCCGCACCGAAGATGGTCACCGGAACGTTGTATCTATCGAAGGTACGGAACATCCTCCAGATCCCTGCCCGAGATCCATATTCGTACATCGACTCTTTGGCTAAGTCGCGTTGGTCATCTACCTCGAACGGCAACTCGTACATGCCGTCGTTCATCCCATCTCCCATGGCAAAGGTCTTTTCAGAACCTTCTTCGTAGTTGATGACGATGTTGATTGCGACCTTGGCATCGTTGTGCCAGCGGATCCGGGGCGGCTTCTCTCCGTAGCCGACTATCTCACGATCAGGGCCGGCCACCCCAGGAATATCGTCATTTCGGTACCAGTGGTTCTTCTCAAGCTGCGCGTCCTTGCTCATGCTCGCTCCTCAGTTCAGAATTCGGGTCACTCCTAACGGTAGTGTGTTCCACCTCTCAAAGCTAGAGCGGCGAACCTTCACACTTCGAAACCCGTGCAAAAGTGCGACTAGATCAGTTCAACCACGACGCAGACCTTTCGCATATGACCCAGATCACGTAATGTAGTTACATCTGCTAGGCAAGGAGAGAGTCATGGAAGACGGAAACCGAGTATCAGATACAACTACGCATGACTTGGGCCTGGACCCGCAAGACCATGAGGAGTTCATGCTGGAACCAGTCCCGAAGCAGGCTCGCCGACCGTGGTGGGCCATGTTCGTCATCTGGGTAGGTTTCGGTTATGTGCCCACGGGTCTCATTGTGGGAGGTCAGCTCGCTGGTCAGGGCGGAAATGCGGGGATGACCTTTGGAGAGGCCGTTACCGCCATTGTCACGGGACAAGGTCTTCTCGTGCTCTTAACCTTTGCGCTTGGTCTAGCTGCTATGAATACTGGCCTCAACCTATCTCTGATTTCCCGCATCTCGTATGGAAAGAAGGGCATGATCCTACCAATGCTGATCATGGCTCTACTGACCCTTGGCTGGTTCGCATCGATCGTAGGAATGGTCGGAGAGATCTTCGATGTCGCTTTTGGCGAACTTACAGGAATCACTCTGATCAACAATCTCACTTTCGAGTACGTGCTGATGTGTCTCTTCTGGGGGGCAATATTCACCTGGTCAGCATGGCGAGGTATCACCGCAATAGAGAAGATCTCGGGAGGTGCAGCACCATTCGTTCTGATCGTCGCTATTGTCGTCGCAATCATGATGATCAACGAGTTTGGTGGTTTCAGTAATGTGCTCGCGGAAGCAAACACTCGCAGCGGCATGTCTCAGGGAACGGGAGTCACCATTATTATTGGCGCCTGGATTGCCGGCGTCATCATGGGAGTGGACATCTTCCGATACGCGAAACGAGCTGGACACGTGTTGATTGGAGCCGCTGCTTGCTTCGTTCTCACCAACCCTCTGTTGAACCTGATCGGTTATACGGGCTCCATCGCAACCGGGGACTCAAACTTCATCGCTTGGATGGTCACCAAGGGAGCGCTACTTACCGCACTCGGCGTGATCCTATGGGTTCTAGCGCTCTGGACGACAAACATGTCGGAGTTGTACTGCAACGCCCTTTACGTAGGTCCAGCCGCGGAATCCGCCGGCTTCCGGATCCATCGAAGCAAGATTGTGGTTACGGTTGGCATTCTAGGGACGATACTCGGAGCACTGGGCTTTTACAGCTATTTCTTCGGCGATTTCATTACGATATTGGGAGCAGCATTCGTCCCCCTAGCTGGACCAATCCTCGCCGATTACTACGTAGTGAGGAAGCAGGAGTACTTCACCGCGGACCCGAACGCCATGCCTCCAGTACGGTGGCCAGCTGTCATTTCGTTCATCATCGGAGCAGTCATGGGAATCGTCTTCCAGTACTGGATGCCGCTCCCCTGGGATTTCCCGTCCGGCCTCGGAGCGCTGATGATCACCTTTGTGCTTCACTTGGTGCTCTCACGACTCCTCAGTTCACGACCCGAACAGCAACAGGTCGTAACGGAGGGATTTGTGGGTCCGATGCGCAAAGCCGGCGTATAACAGAACTTGGTCACTCTCCCGTCGTCTTAGGGGGATGGGTGGAAAGTGACTCTTGTGGAACCCCTGTGAACCTAGAACCATGCGTGGTGTCATCTGGGCACAAGACAACCCTCGCTTGGGGGCGAGGGTTGTGGGGTGTATATGCCGGTGGCCCCACCTTGTTGGGTGGGGCCACCGGGTTTTTGGGTGGTGTCGGCGGTGTCCTACTCTCCCACACTCTCTCGGGTGCAGTACCATCGGCGCTGGAGGGCTTAGCTTCCGGGTTCGGAATGGGGCCGGGCGTTTCCCCTCCGCTATGGCCGCCGTACGTTTGTGGGGGGACCCATTACGGGATGGGTCTATTTGTGTTTGGGTGGTTTGGGAACCGTATAGGGACGCGAGTGTTTGGCTAGTTTTTGGCCATTAGTACCGGTCAGCTGAACACATTACTGTGCGTACACTTCCGGCCTATCAACCCCATGGTCTGTAGGGGGCCTTCACCACC
>NZ_FNQV01000005.1 GCF_900107735.1 Bowdeniella nasicola
CCCGTTACATTTATTGGTAGGTCCTCACCAGAGGATCTGGTCGCTGGCCCTGGTATGGCTGTCTTGCCCTGTCATCGATGATCCGGGGGGTGTTGCCGCCAGGGGTCCAGGACGCGCGTTGACTGCTGATAGGGACACGGCCCGACTTCGGTTGAGGTCTCTTCGTAACGTGGGTGCCAGCATCGGGTGTCATGACACCAGCGGCCAGGGATACAAGCAGGACAAGGGAGCCTGTCATGACAACCGAATACGCCATCACACTGGGACTCGACGTCGGGAAGTCCACCCACCACGGATGCGCTCTCACTGCCGACGGGCAACGCGTGTACGACCGCGAGCTGCCCCAAGATGAGACCGCGCTGCGGAAAGTCATCACCAATCTTCAGCAGCACGGTTCGGTGCTCGTCGTCGTTGACCAGCCGAACACGATCGGGGCATTGCCGATCGCTGTCGCTCGCGATCTCGGCGCGGGAGTCGCATACCTACCCGGGCTGGCGATGCGCAAAGCCGCGGACCTGTATCCGGGACGGTCGAAGACCGACGCCAGGGACGCGTTCATCATCGCCGATACCGCCAGGACAATGCCACACACGCTCCGAGCCGTGGACCGCAACTCCGAGGTCTTATCGGCGCTGAAGGTGCTGTCCGGGTTCGACGAGGACCTCGCTCGCGAGTCGACGCGCGCGATCAACCGTCTGCGGTCCCTTCTGGTCCAGATCTACCCATCTTTGGAACGCGTTTTCCCTGGTGTCGTCCTCACCCGGGCGATCGTGTTGGATCTGTTCATCCGTTACCACGGACCCGCCGGACTCAAGGCTGCTGGGAAGGCCGGGGTGAAGCGGTGGGCACGTAACCACAGCAGGAAAGACCCGGGCCCACTCATCGACCAGGTTTTCACGGCACTGTCTGAGCAGACTGTCACGGTGCCCGGTGCAGAAGCTGTCGAGCTCGTCATCCCGAGGGTCGCAGCACAGATCAAAGAGCTCAAGCACCAGCGGGACATCGTTGCCGAAGAGGTCGAGAAGCTGGTCGACGACTTCCCTCTTTCCACGGTCTTGACGTCAATGCCGGGAGTCGGGGTCAAGACCGCAGCGCAGATCCTCCTGGCCGCCGGCGACATGTCCGCGTTCCCAAGCCCAGGACACCTGGCCGCCTACGCCGGGATCGCCCCAGTGACCCGACGGTCCGGGACGTCCATCCGAGGTGAGTTCCCCGCCCGCGCTGGGAACAAGCGGTTGAAGAACGCTTTGTTCCGGTCCGCGTGGGTCGCCTCATGCCACGACCCGCTGTCGAAGGCGTATTACGAGCGGAAGAGAGCCGAGGGCAAGCGCCACAACGCGGCGGTCATGTGCTTGGCGCGTCGCCGACTGAACGTCATGTACGCGATGATGAAAACAGGCACGCTATACGAGCCCCGAATCTCTGCAGCTGCTTGACAACCACCATAGGGACACCCCCCGAACGCACCAAGGAGACTGCCGTGAAGGCCTGGACGATCGCCGCGCTTGCCGCCGCTACGGGCGCCGGAGCATGGTTCGCGCGCCGCCACCGTCAGGTCCAACTGGCCCATCCCAGCCTGCGTCACCGGCTCAACTATCGCGTGCTGCCGGTCAACAACCCGCTCGTCCTTGCCTACTACCAGCACATCGTGCACAAGCCGACTCCCGTCCTGGAGGGCGTCAGCGTCGAGCACCTCCAGATCCCCACCGCGGCCCCGGACGACGACCACCTCGTTGACCTGTATGTCTATACCCCGCAGGCGGGTGTCACGTCCCGCGGCGCGCTGCTGTGGGTCCACGGCGGCGGCCTCATTATGGGCAGCGCCGCCCTCGACCACACGCACTCTTCGCAACTCGCACTCGACCTCGGCATCACCGTCGCCTCCGTCGACTACCGCCTCGCGCCGCACCACCCCTTCCCCGCAGCACTCAACGATTGTTTCGCGGCCCTGGCATGGCTCGCCGATGAGGCCACGAAGGGGCGCTTCGATCCCGCGCGCCTCGTGATCCTTGGCGCATCCGCCGGTGGGGGACTGGCAGCCGCGACGGCCCAACGCGCGCACGACGAGGGGATCGCGCTCGCCCTGCAAGGCCTCATTTACCCGATGCTCGAATCCGGCACGGGGCACACGCCCATGCCTGGCAAGGGCGAATTCTCCTGGACCCCCTCGGCCAACCGCTACGGCTGGCGCAGCTACCTCGGACGCGACGTCACCAATCGCGACGGGCGCCCCTACGCGGTGCCCGCCGAGCGCGAGGACCTGTCTGGCCTAGCGCCGGCGTGGATCGGGGTGGGCGAACTCGATCTGTTCTACGATGAGGACCTGCGCTACGCCGCGCGCCTTCGCGCAGCCGGCGTCCCCGTCGACCTCGTGACCGTGCCGGGCATGTACCACGCCGCCGACGGTCTGCGTCCCGAAGCACCTGCAATGCTCGAATTCCGCGCCGCCATGCTCAGCGCCCTGCGAGGAGCCCTCGCCTCCTAGCGCCGGCGACACACAACCGAGCGCGGCCGCCCGCAGCCACTAGAAGCCGCGCTAAGGGCGCCCGACGGCCTCCGCGGTGTGCGCCTGACCGACTACTCGGTGCGCGCCTCCTGCTCGGCCTCAAAGCGCTCGATATTGCGCTTCAGCGGCGCATAGTGGCTCGCAACCGCGGCCAAATATCCAGCCAAATCGCCTTCCTGCGCCGAACGCAGCATGTCCCCGTGCGAGCGCGCCGTCACCGCAATGTCCTCCGGTGTCGGCACGCCGAGCATCGGCGCCGTCACCGTGTGAATCTTCCAAAACGCCTCCACGAGCTGCATGAGCAGCGTCGAGGCAAGCGGCTCCACCAGGCGCACATGAAAAGCCCGATCCTCGTTGACGAAAATCTCGCCACGGTCAGCCTTCTCAGTCATGTCTTCGACGAGCTCATCGAGCTCCGGGTGCAGCTTGCCACGCATGAGCTCGACGAGGCTCGGGCCGATCGAGACATCGAGGCGGTGGCGCACGTCGACGATCTCTTTCAGGATCTGCAGGCTTGAGCCCTGCTGCGATATCGCGCCGCGAAAGACGATCGAGTCGATCATCGGCTGCAGCGACATCTGGCCGACGAAGGTGCCCGTGCCGTGACGCACCTCCACGATGTCGAGAGCGCTCAGCGTACGGATCGCCTCGCGCACCGAGGATCGGGAGACCTCCAGCATGTCGCACAGTTCGGACTCGGTCGGCAAGGGGTCGCCGGGGCGCAGGCCCTCGCGCAAAATGAGGTCCTTAATGTGCTGCATCGTGGCGTTGTGGAGGAGTCGAGCCGCTCGCGGCTTTGGGGGCGGGTTCGCCATCTGGCTACCTTTCGTGACCGTGGGCGAAAGTGCAGTATATGCGCCTCACACGTCGGCGTGTGAGAGTTCTTGCGCTTGTCTGCTCTTCCACGTACCCCAACTGTACCAGCGTCAGACATCAGACGTCCGATATGTCAGGAGACTCCAATGATGAATCCAACGGGAGGGACGGATCGCCGCAGCTTGCTGAGGCTTGCGGGCACCCTCACTGCTGCGGCCGGCATCGCGGCCACACTCTCAGCCTGCGGCGGCGACAAGGGTGGATCTCCACTACGAGCCCGGCAGCGGGCGGCTCCGGTAACGGTGGCGGCGAAGGCGGCAGCATCAATGCCGGCATTTCCTACGAGCTCGGCACCAACGGCTACGACCCCATGATGACCACCGCGGCACTCACCGTCGCCGCGAACTGGCACACCATGGAGGGCCTGTTCGAAATCATGCCGACGGAAGACCGCACCTGCTACGCGGCTCTGTCTAAGGACTCCGAGCCCGTCAAGGTCGACGAGATCACCTACGAGGTCACGCTGCGCGATGGCGCGAAGTTCCACAACGGTGAGGACGTCACGGCCGAGGACGTCGTCTTCTCCTTCGAGCGCGTGCTCGACCCGGCCAACCAGTCGCTGTATGCCGGCTTCATCCCCTTCCTGGACTCGGTCCAGGCCAAGGACGACAAGACCGTCACGCTGAAGCTGAAGTACCCCTTCTCCCTGGTGAAGGAGCGCCTGGCAAACGTGAAGATTGTCCCCAAGGCTGCAGCCCAGGACAAGGAAGCCTTCGACGCCAACCCCGTCGGCACCGGCCCCTACAAGATGACCGACAACGGCTCCGCCTCGGCCCAGGTCGTCTTCGAGAAGTTCCCCGACTACACCGGTCCCAAGCCGGCCAAGGCCGACAAGATGGTTTGGCAGATCCTGCCCGACGCCTCTACCCGCACCAACGCCATCGAGTCCAAGTCCGTCCAGGCAATCGACTCGGTGCCCTACCTGTCCATCGACCAGGTCAAGGGCTCGGCAAACGTCGAATCCGTCCAGGGCTTCGGGCTGCTGTTCATCATGTTCAACAACGGCGATAACTCGCCCATGAAGGACCAGAAGAACCGCCAGGCCGCGTCTACATCACGCCGTCCATCGCGCACGCCCGCGCCTGCGCCTACGCGGGTGCCTCTATCATCGCGATCGACGCGACGCTGCGGGAGCGCGGCGAGCAGGAAACCTTCGCCGACGCCGTCGTCGCAATCCACGACGAGTTTCCGGGCGTTGCGATCATGGCGGACTGTGCCTCGCTCACCGACGCCAAGGCAGCCGAGGATGCGGGCGCCGACATCATCGGAACGACGCTCGCCGGCTACACCCCCGGCTATGAGTACGCGCGGGAGAAGACCGACGGTCCCGACGTCGACTTCGTCCGCGAGGTCTTCGACGCTGTCTCCGCGCCCGTCGTCGTCGAAGGGCGGCTGCATCGCCCGGAGGACGTCGCCCGCGTTTTCGAGCTTGGCATCCACGCCGCGTGCGTGGGAACGGCCATCACTCACCCGACGACGATCACCCGCTGGTTCGCCGAAGCCGCCGGAAACTAGCGCCCCGTAGCTGCCTCGCGGCGGCTTCGACGAGCGCACCCCAGCGCCAATGAGCGCCGCTAGCAACGGGGAAGCCCCTGCCACCAGGTGGCGGGTATTGGTGACAGGGGCTTCCCCGTTGCTGCGTTGGCGTGCGGGTGTGCGTTAGAAGGGTGGTGGTCCGTTGAGGGCTTCGTCGAAGCGCCAGTCGTTGGCTAGGGTGAAGCCGCGCGGCTGCCCTGCCGCGCTTGTCTGCGTTGCCTCAGGTGTCATCGCGGTATCGGTGTTCGCGGTGGTGGTGAGGGGTTCATCTCCAGGCCGGGGTGGCGCGCCTGGTTTGGGGATGGCACACACGGGCGACGTGAGCCGGGGATGGTAGATCGGTTGTTGGTCGGGGTCGATCCGGCGGGGTGGCCGAGCTGCGGGGATCCCGTTCTGGTCGATGATGATGGTCCAGCTGTTGGGGTCACCGGGTGGTTTCTCGACTCGGGGATGATGCCGTGAACACACGAGTGCCAGGTTGGTGAGGTTGGTGGGGCCGCCACTTTCCCACGAAACAATATGGTGCGCTACGCATCCCTCGGGTGGGTCGGTACACATCGGGAAGACACACCCCCCCGTCCCGGAGGGCTAGGAGTTTCCGTAGCTTCTTGCTAGCGAGCCGGGTTTCTCGTCCCCGGTCTGCTTCGCGTGTGTCCCAGATGTGGCGGGTGCGCTCCGGAAAAGCGAGCAGCGCATCGTCTGCTGACACTGTGTGCGGGGCGGGCGGTGCCGGCGTCAACACCATGGTTTCTGGTTCGGTTGTGCTGGTTGTCGGCTCCGTGGCGCTGGCGCTGGGACGTGAGGTGTCGCCATAGGTGAAGTCATCGTCTGCCATGATGCGGTCGATAAGCGACTCGGCATCATCTTCAAAGGAGTCCGCTTCCGGGCCCTCGATATCGGCTCCATGACTTCCATTGCCACCAGGGTTATTCGGGAGCGGGCTTCCGCCACCACCATTGTTGCCTGACGGGCCGTCCTCACCTGAGGGGTCGTCGTCACCGGAGGGGCCGTCGTCACCGGAGGGGTCGTCGTTGCCGTAGGGGCCGGGGCCGTCGAACGGGTCTTCGTCGTTGAAGGACTCGACGCCGTCGAAGAGATCTTCGGAAGGATCTTGACCTGTCGGGTCCTGGCCGTTGTCGGTGTCGTTTCCGGTGAGGTGGGTGAGGTCGTCTGCCTCGGGTGGGTAGTGCCCGGTCATGGTGGTGAATAGTGCATCCAACAACCGGGTCTTCCGGTCGGCAGCCTTGCGGGTTTTGCTGTGGCGTTGGGCTCTTGCGATGGCTTCGGCTTTCTTCTCCAATGCTGGCATCAAGATGCGCAAGTATTCGGCGGGGATGTGGGCGAACAGGTTCGCCCCAAACTCACCGTCTTGGATCAGCGTGATCGCGAGCCCCCGCTCATCAAAGGACTGCTTGCGTCGTTTCGCGGTCGCGGCATTGTTGGCCTTACGTAGCGCTTCATCCAACATTTCGAGGGTGGTGCGGCATTTCTTACGGAACTCACCCGGTACCGGAGTCTCCGCCTCTTCCAACAATGCTGCTTCCACGTGCGGGAACTCGGTCTCGCTGTAGTGGGGCCGCATCTTCTCCAGCGTTTTGACCGCGGTATGCAGGTTGTCTTGGGAGATGCGGGATGCTGCGGCGGCTTTCAACACGTTCGGGAACTCAGCCTGAGAACGGGCGGTACGGATCTCGCTGGTGGCAGCATTCTTCGGGATGCGGCGTTCTTCAGCGATGACGTCTGCCATGGATAAGCCATCGATCTCGGCAGCACCCGCCCGGTCGGCTGCAGCAATAATCTGCGTGCGCAGCGTCGATACCGCATTAAATGCGCGTTCGATGTTGCGGGCCGCAATCAACTTATGCAGCGCCTCAGGCAGATCAACACCGTTCTCCACCGCCGCCGCAAGGATCCCAATCCCGAGATTCAATAGGTCTTCCGACACGACAGGCGCAGTACCTGCGGCCGGGTGGCTGGTGGGCACATCAAGACCAGCCGCCTCGAACAACGACGTGAGTTCCATAATGCGCCTCCCTCCAGCCAAACAGTGGGCGGATGATCTGTGCCTGCTGCGAGTGCTGCAAGCGACTGACCACGATCAAACCAACACGTCAACACCCAAAAACCTTGGACCCCCGAAAACCCGGATGCGCAGAGCGTCGGGAGGCGGAGTGTGGAGAACGACGGCCAGGCGAACAAGCCCTCACCACAGGGCCATGTGGTCAGCAGTCCGCAACAATTGCGTCCTCGCGCGCGTACGCGCAGGCGCGCGCAAGTGGGTACGCGCGCAAAACGATGGGCGTACGAGAGCGTGCGTGCACCCGTAGCGGTCGGGGGAGTGAGGGGCATAGCCCGTCGTGATGAGCGAACAGAACTTCGTGAGATGATGGCCTTGTGCGAGGTGGTCGATGTCACCCGTAGATGCGCGCCGGGTTACTTTACGTTTCGTCGCTCGCCTTGCTAGTGTTGTCGTTGCCGAAGACCGCCGGTCTTCCCGTCAGGGAAGCGAAGTCCGCAAGGAGCCCGCGTAGGTGGAAAGAGATACAGAGTTTTCTGTCGCCCTGTCCGCTTATGCGTGCAGGGTTTTTATTTTGCCCTCCTCGCTGCTTTGAGAAAGATCTGCGGCACCGATCGAAAGGAGGGCCATGGCGAGGCCTGATAAGGCAGCTGCCGTTGCCGAGATGGTGGAACTTTTCCGCTCCTCCAATGCGGTTGTGCTGACCGAGTACCGCGGACTGAAAGTGGAGCAGCTGAAAGAGCTGCGCCGTTCGCTTCGCGAGCACGCAACCTACGCCGTGGCGAAGAATACTCTCGCAGCCATCGCTGCCAAGGAAGCGGACATCGAAGGACTCGACGAGTACTTCGCTGGCCCGACCGCGGTGGCATTCGTATCCGGCGAGGTTCCGGATGCGGCCAAGGCGCTGCGTGATTTCGCCAAGGCGAACCCTCTGCTCGTGATCAAGGGCGCCTACATGGACGGCAAGGTTCTGCCGGCCGAAGAGGTTTCCAAGCTCGCTGATCTCGAGTCCCGCGACGTCCTGCTGGCCAAGGCGGCTGGTGTCCTCAAGGCCACCATGTTCCAGGCTGCTTACGTCTTCAACGCACCCCTGTCCAAGGCGGTTCGTACTGTCGATGCCCTGCGCGACAAGCAGGCAGCCGACGCTTAAGTCGGCAATAACAACCCCCTGCTCGCGTAGCAGAAACTCTAAGGAAGGAAAGCCCCCATGGCTAAGCTCACCAACGAAGAGCTGCTCGATGCTTTCAAGGAAATGACCCTCATCGAGCTGTCCGAATTCGTCAAGCTGTTCGAGGAGACCTTCGAGGTCACCGCTGCTGCTCCGGTTGCCGCTGTGGCTGCCGGTGGCGCCCAGGCTGCTGGCGGCGACGCCGGCGCTGGCGAGGAAGAGAAGGATGAGTTCGACGTCATCCTCGAATCCGTCGGTGACAAGAAGATCCAGGTCATCAAGGCTGTTCGTGGCCTGACCTCCCTCGGCCTGAAGGAAGCCAAGGACCTCGTGGACTCCGCTCCGAAGCCGGTCCTGGAAGGCGCCAAGAAGGAAGACGCCGACAAGGCCAAGGAAGAGCTCGAGGCTGCCGGCGCGACCGTCACTCTCAAGTAACTCCTTGCAGGCGCTAGCCTGCTGAAGCGAGACGCTTACTCAAAGACCCGCTCATCCCTCGGGGTGAGCGGGTCTTTTGGTTTCCGCGGGCGTCGTGAGATCGCTCGCAGCGAGCAGGAAAACGTGGTCAAGGTATGGGGATCATCGAGGGTATGTACTAGATTGATCGCGTGAAGAAGTCTTCCTAGCTCCGCGCCGCAGTCCTAGCGATCTCGGTTTCCACCGTTGGTGAACTGGCAGCCTGCACCGATTCGGAATCAACGCAGTCGCCGACGAGCGCGTCGGCCGAGTCGGACAAGCTTTTCGAGCAGACCTACCAGAAGCCCACGAAGGGCGGGGTAGAGGAGTACCTGTCGAAGAACCCCAAGATGTGGCTCTCACTTGTTCCGTCGGAGCCTTACCCCACCTTCGTCTCCTCGGTGGTCAACGGGGAAGATCTCACGGTGGACGTCAAGGTCAAGGACAACGAGGAAGTTGTCATTGTGCCGGTGTGCGCCGAGGAGGACTCGAAGTTCACCCTGCTGGTCAACGGTAAGGAACAGGGCGAGGGCCGTGCGGTTCGCCGAGGTCGTCCTACCGGTTCCGGCCGGATGCCGGTAATGCGAAGCTTGAGTTCAAGTTCTCCAACGAGACGCCGTTCGACGTGGCGATCTACACGCGCGAGCTGCCTAAGAAGTAGCTCGGGGGCGCCGGGCGGGCGGTAGTGTACCGCACGTGAGCAAGGCCATGAGGTCGACATCTAGACACGCGCGTAATTTGGCCCTAATGTAGAGAGTTGCGCTTATCGTGTCCGAGGTGGACTGTGGTCCGGCATCCGTTTCCGCGCGCAGGATGTGGTTGGAACAGTACCAGGTAGGGGCCGATGACGCGCCAGTGCGCATGAGAACCGTAGGGAAGGACACCCTTTGGCTGCCTCGAGCACCCCATCGGCTGACGCCATTAAGAATCGTACGGCTTCGCGCCGTCAGTCATTCGCAAAAATCCACGAACCGCTGCAGGCCCCCGATCTTCTCGGGTTGCAGACCGAGAGCTTTGACTGGCTCCTCGGCTCGGAGGCTTGGCGGGAGCGGGTAGCTGCCGCAAAGAAGAGCGGCGACCGTCAGATCCCCGAGACCTCCGGCCTGGAGGAGATCTTCGCTGAGATCTCTCCGATCGAGGACCTCGGCCAGACCATGGAGCTGACGTTCAAGGAGCATCATTTCTACGAGCCGAAGTACACGGTCGAGGAGTGCCGCGAAAAGTCCAAGACGTATGCGGCTCCGCTGTACGTCGTGGCCGAATTCATCAACCACGCCACCGACGAGATCAAGTCCCAGACGGTCTTCATGGGCGACTTCCCGCTCATGACCGACAAGGGCACCTTCATCATTAACGGCACCGAGCGTGTCGTCGTCTCCCAGCTTGTCCGCTCGCCGGGCGTCTACTTCGAGCGCAGCGAGGACCGCACCTCCGGCCGCGATATCTTCACCGCGAAGATCATCCCGTCGCGCGGCGCGTGGCTGGAATTCGAGATCGACAAGCGCGACGCCGTCGGCGTTCGTATCGATCGCAAGCGCAAGCAGTCCGTCACCCACTTCCTGCGGGCCCTTGGCATGACGACCGAGGAGATTCGCGAGGAGTTCGCGAACTACCCCGTCGTACTAGAAACCCTGGAAAAGGACACCGTCACGACGCAGGACGAAGCGCTCGTTGACATCTACCGCAAGATTCGTCCCGGTGAGCCGCCGAGCGCGGACGCGGGCCGTAACCTGCTGAACAACTTCTACTTCACGGGCAAGCGCTACGACCTGGCGAAGGTCGGCCGCTACAAGGTCAACAAGAAGCTTGGCCTGGACGCGGATCTGTCCGAGTCTGTCATGCGCGTGGAAGACGTCGTCGCGACGATCAAGTACCTTGCTGCGCTGCACGCCGGCCATGAAACGATGCCGGGCGTCAAGAAGGGCAAGGAGATCGAGGTTCGCGTCGAGACCGACGACATCGATCACTTCGGCAACCGCCGCATCCGCGCCGTCGGCGAGCTCATCCAGAACCAGGTCCGCACGGGCCTGGCTCGCATGGAGCGCGTCGTGCGCGAGCGCATGACGACGCAGGACGTCGAGGCGATTACCCCGCAGACGCTCATCAACATCCGCCCGGTGACGGCCGCGATCAAGGAGTTCTTCGGAACCTCGCAGCTCTCGCAGTTCATGGATCAGAACAACCCGCTCGCGGGCCTGACCCACAAGCGTCGCCTCTCGGCGCTCGGCCCGGGTGGCCTCTCGCGTGATCGCGCCGGCATGGAAGTGCGCGACGTGCACCCCTCCCACTACGGCCGCATGTGCCCGATCGAGACGCCGGAAGGCCCGAACATTGGTCTGATCGGTTCGCTCGCGACGTTCGCGCGCATCGATCCGTTCGGCTTCGTTGAGACCCCCTACCGCAAGGTCGAGGGCGGCAAGGTCACCGATAAGGTCGTCTACCTGACGGCCGACGACGAGGATCGTCACATCATCGCGCAGGCCAACGCCAAGCTCACCGACGATGGCCGCTTCGAAGAGGATCACGTGCTGTGCCGCGTCTCCGGTGGCGAGCCGATCCTCGCGCCGATCGAGCAGGTCGACTACATGGACGTCTCCGCGCGTCAGATGGTCTCCGTTGCAACCGCGATGATCCCCTTCCTGGAGCACGACAACGCTAACCGCGCCCTCATGGGTGCGAACATGCAGCGTCAGGCCGTGCCGCTGGTCCGCCCGGTCGCCCCGCTCGTGGGTACCGGTATGGAGCGCCGCGCTGCCGTCGACGCCGGTGATGTTCTCATCGCCGACGCGCCCGGCGTCGTCACCGAGGTTTCGGCCGATTCCGTCTACGTTGCGGAAGATTCCGGCAAGACCCGCGTCTACCGCGTGACGAAGTTTGCGCGCTCGAACCAGGGCAACGCCTACAACCAGCGCGTCGTCGTCTCTGAAGGCGATCGCCTGGAGGCGGGCTCGGTCATCGCTGATGGTCCGGCCACCGACGAGGGCGAGCTCTCGCTCGGCCAGAACCTGCTCGTGGCATTCATGAGCTGGGAAGGCTACAACTACGAGGACGCGATCATCCTGTCCCAGCGCGTCGTCTCCGATGACCTCCTGACCTCGATCCACATTGAGGAATACGAGGCCGAGGCGCGCGATTCGAAGCTGGGTCCGGAAGAGATCACGCGCGATCTGCCCAACGTCTCCGAAGACATGCTGGCCAACCTCGACGAGCGCGGCATCATCCGCATCGGCGCCGAGGTTTCCTCCGGCGATATCCTCGTCGGCAAGGTTACGCCCAAGGGCGAAACCGAGCTCACGAGCGAAGAGCGCCTGCTGCGCGCGATCTTCGGCGAAAAGGCTCGCGAAGTACGCGACACCTCCACCCGCGTGCCGCACGGCGAGTCGGGCATCGTCATCGGTGTGCGTGAGTTCAACGTCGAAAACGGCGATGATCTCGGCCCCGAGGTGACGCAGAAGGTCGTCGTCTACATCGCTCAGCGCCGCAAGATCACCGACGGTGACAAGCTCGCTGGCCGCCACGGCAACAAGGGCGTCATCTCCAAGATCCTGCCCGTCGAGGACATGCCGTTCATGGAGGATGGCACGCCCGTCGACATCATCTTGAACCCGCTCGGTGTGCCCGGCCGTATGAACCTCGGTCAGGTCATGGAGTTGCACCTCGGATGGGTCGCCGCTAACGGCTGGGACATCACCGGGCTGAAGCAGGCCGGCGAAGAATGGGTCAACTCGCTTCCGGAAGAAGCGCTGACGGGTGAGCCCGGCTCGCTCGTGGCCTCCCCGGTCTTCGACGGTATCCAGCGCCCCGAGCTCGAAGGGCTGCTCGCCAATGTCTACCCGAACCGCGACGGCGAACGCCTCGTGAACACGGATGGCAAGGCGCGCCTGTTCGATGGCCGTTCGGGCGAACCGTTCCCGGATCCGATCGCCGTCGGCTACATGTACATCCTGAAGCTGCATCACCTCGTCGACGACAAGATCCACGCGCGCGCCACCGGCCCGTACTCGATGATCACCCAGCAGCCGCTCGGCGGTAAGGCCCAGTTTGGCGGCCAGCGCTTCGGTGAGATGGAAGTGTGGGCCCTGGAGGCCTACGGCGCCGCTTACGCGCTGCAGGAGCTGCTGACGATTAAGTCTGATGACGTCACCGGTCGTGTGAAGGTCTACGAGGCGATAGTCAAGGGCGATAACATCCCCGAGCCCGGTATGCCGGAGTCCTTCCGCGTTCTCATCAAGGAAATGCGTTCCCTGTGCCTGAACGTGGAAGCGCTCGACGTCGATGGTAATGCCATCGAACTGCGCGAAACCGAAGACGACGACTTGCGCGCGACGGAGGAGCTGGGTATTGACCTCGGCCGCCGTCCCGATGGCGCGAGCTTCGACTCTCTGTAATAGGGCCGGCGCTGCCCGCCACGGCGGGCGGCGCGGTCACACCTTCGACACGGCTCTTATTAGAAATTTTGAGGAAGTAGGAAATCTTGCTCGACGTCAATGTCTTCGACTCGATCCACATTGGCCTCGCCACCGCCGACGACGTTCGTTCGTGGTCGCATGGCGAAGTGAAAAAGCCCGAAACCATTAACTACCGCACGCTCAAGCCGGAAAAGGACGGCCTGTTCTGCGAGAAGATCTTCGGTCCGACGCGCGACTGGGAATGTAACTGCGGTAAGTACAAGCGCGTCCGCTTCAAGGGCATCATCTGTGAGCGTTGTGGCGTGGAAATCACCCGCTCCAACGTTCGTCGTGAGCGCATGGCCCACATTGAGCTGGCGACTCCCGTCACCCACATCTGGTACTTCAAGGGCGTGCCCTCGCGCCTCGGCTACCTGCTGGACCTCGCGCCGAAGGACCTGGAAAAGGTCATCTACTTCGCCGCGTACATGGTCACGAAGGTCGACGAGGAGGGGCGCCACCAGGACCTGCCGGACCTGGAGGCCGAGATCTCGGTCGAGCGCAAGCAGATTGAGCAGCAGCGCGACGCGGACGTCGAGTACCGCCTGCGCAAGCTGGAAACCGATCTCGCCGCGCTCGAAGAGGCCGGCGCCAAGGCCGCGGACCTGGAAAAGGCTCGCAAGGGCGCTGACCGCGAGGTCAACAACCTGCGCCGCAACGCGGACAAGGAGCTCGATCGCCTCGAGCAGGTCTGGGACCGCTTCAAGAACCTGAAGGTCGGCGACCTGGAGGGCGATGAGTCGCTCTACCGCGAGATGCGTGCCCGCTACGGCATGTACTTCGAGGGCTCCAAGGGCGCTGCCGCGATCCAGGAGCGCCTGCGCAACTTCGACCTGAAGGGCGAAGCCGAGTCGCTGAAGGAAATCGCCGAGTCGGCCACCGGCCAGCGTCGCATCCGCGCGCTCAAGCGCCTGAAGGTCGTCAACGCATTCCTCACCACGGGCAACTCGCCCGAGGGCATGGTCCTGGACTGCGTCCCGGTCATCCCGCCGGATCTGCGCCCGATGGTTCAGCTCGACGGTGGCCGCTTCGCCACCTCGGACCTGAACGATCTCTACCGTCGCGTCATCAACCGCAACAACCGCCTCAAGCGACTGCTGGACCTGAACGCGCCGGAAATCATCGTCGACAACGAAAAGCGCATGTTGCAGGAAGCCGTCGACGCGCTGTTCGACAACGGCCGCCGCGGCCGCCCCGTCACCGGACCGGGCAACCGTGCGCTGAAGTCGATCTCCGACATGCTCAAGGGCAAGCAGGGCCGCTTCCGCGGCAACCTGCTCGGTAAGCGCGTGGACTACTCGGGCCGCTCCGTGATCGTCGTCGGCCCGACGCTGAAGCTGCATCAGTGCGGCCTGCCCAAGGCCATGGCCCTGGAACTGTTCAAGCCGTTCGTCATGAAACGCCTGGTGGACCTGCAGCACGCGCAGAACATCAAGGCCGCCAAGCGCATGGTCGAGCGCCAGCGCCCGCAGGTGTGGGATGTCCTGGAAGAGGTCATCCGCGAGCACCCCGTGCTGCTCAACCGCGCGCCCACGCTGCACCGCCTCGGCATTCAGGCCTTCGAGCCGCAGCTCGTGGAGGGTAAGGCCATTCAGCTGCACCCGCTCGTGTGTGGCGCCTTCAACGCCGACTTCGACGGTGACCAGATGGCGGTCCACCTGCCGCTGAGCCCCGAGGCGCAGGCCGAGGCCCGCATCCTCATGCTCTCGACGAACAACATCCTGAAGCCCTCGGACGGTCGCCCCGTGACCATGCCGTCGCAGGACATGATCATCGGGCTCTACCACCTGACGAACCTGCACGACGACGCCGTGGGCGCCGGCCGCGCCTTCGCTTCGCCGTCGGAGGCCATCATGGCGTTCGATGCGGGCGAGCTCGGCCTGGACGCGAAGGTGAAGATCCGCTTCACCTCCATCGTGCCCGGCCCCGACGTCGAGCTGCCCGAGGATTACGCCGCGGGCGAGCCCGTCGTCGTGGAAACGACGCTGGGCCGCACGATGTTCAACGAGGCGCTGCCCGTGGACTACCCGTTCGTCAACAAGATCGTGGACAAGAAGGTGCTCTCGGGCATCGTCAACGATCTGGCCGAGCGCTACCCGAAGGTCGAGGTTGCCGAGTCGCTGGATGCCCTGAAGGCCGCCGGCTACTACTGGGCCACCCGCTCCGGCACGACGATCGCGATTTCCGACGTCGTCGCGCCGCCGCAGAAGGCCGAGATCCTCGAGCGCTACGAAAAGATGGCCGAGGAGATCGAAGAGTCCTTCCAGCAGGGCTTCCTGCACGACGCGGAACGTCGCGAGGAACTCATCAAGGTCTGGACGGAGGCGACCGATAAGGTAGCCGACGCGATGCGTGAAAACGTGCCCGAGTCCAACACCGTGAACCGGATGGTGACCTCCGGCGCTCGCGGTAACTGGATGCAGGTGCGTCAGATCGCCGGTATGCGTGGCCTCGTGGCCTCCCCGCGCGGCGAGATTATCCCGCGTCCGATTAAGTCGAACTACCTCGAGGGCCTGTCCGTCCTGGAGTACTTCATCGAGACGCACGGCGCGCGTAAGGGTAACGCCGATACCGCGCTGCGTACCGCCGACTCCGGCTACCTCACGCGTCGCCTCGTCGACGTCTCCCAGGACGTCATCGTGCGCGAGCACGACTGTGGCACCCGCGCCGGCCTCACGCTGCCGATCGCCGAGGTGCGCGAGGATGGCACGACGGCCCGCGCGGATCGCGTCGAGACCTCCGTCTACGCCCGCACCCTGGCCGCCGACGTCACCGACGCCGATGGCAAGGTGCTTGCCGCCGCCGGTGAGGATGTGGGCGACGTCATCATCGATCGCCTCGTGGCCGCCGGCATCACCGAGGTAAAGGTGCGCTCCGTGCTCACCTGCACCTCGCGCGTGGGCACCTGTGCGCTGTGCTACGGCCGCTCGCTGGCCTCCGGCAAGCTCGTCGATATCGGCGAAGCCGTCGGCATCATCTCGGCGCAGTCGATCGGTGAGCCCGGCACCCAGCTGACGATGCGTACCTTCCACACCGGTGGCGCCGCCTCCGCGGAAGACATCACGCAGGGTCTGCCGCGTGTCCAGGAGCTGTTCGAGGCCCGCACCCCCAAGGGTGAGGCCCCGATCTCCGAGGCCGCCGGCACCGTCAAGATCGAGGACCGCGACCGCGAACGGGTCATCGTTGTCACCCGCGACGACGGGGGAGAGGATCTGGAATACCCGATCGCCTCCCGCGCCAAGCTCATGGTGGAAGACGGCGGCCGCGTCGAGGTCGGTCAGCAGCTCGTGCACGGCGTCATCGACCCGAAGAACGTGCTGCGCGTCAAGGGCCCGCGGGCCGTGCAAAAGCACCTGGTGGACGAGGTCCAGGAGACCTACCGCTCCCAGGGCGTGGACATCCACGACAAGCACATCGAGGTCATCGTGCGCCAGATGCTGCGCCGCGTGACCGTGCTCGACGCCGGGGATACGAACCTGCTGCAGGGCGACCTCGTCGAGCAGGCCCGCTTCACCGACGAGAACCGCCGCGTCGTCGCCGAAGGTGGCCAGCCCGCCTCGGCACGTCCGGAGCTCATGGGTATCACCAAGGCCTCGCTCGCCACGGAATCCTGGCTCTCGGCCGCCTCCTTCCAGGAGACGACGAAGGTCCTGACCGAAGCGGCGATGTCCGGCAAGTCGGACCCGCTGCTCGGCCTGAAGGAAAACGTCATCATCGGTAAGCTCATCCCCGCCGGTACCGGCCTTGGCCGCTACCACAACGTGGATGTCGAGCCCACCGAGGAAGCCAAGGCGGAGGCGTTCAGCCGCCTCGGCCTGTCCGAGATCGACTTCGCGCCGGTATCGCGCGAACCGCTCAACCTGGACGATCTAGACTTCGGCGACGACTTCGACGTCGACTTCTCCTAGATCATCCGCGCTCGTGGCCGGTATCTTCGAACTGAGATACCGGCCACAGCCGTGCCCGCCCTCACCGCGCACCTGCGCGTCGCCTATGCTTCGAACTGAGATACCGGCCACAGCCGTGCCCGCCGCCCAAACCTTCAAGGTGGCCGATACCACGCGGATTCACGTCGGCGCCCCTTTGACTCACGGATAAAGATCGCGCTAACCTGGTCGCTGGTGCCCGCACGCCGGGCCCTCGTGTGTGCTCCCCGCGATAAGCGGATTTCGAGCCAGATCGGGGCAAGCGGCGCGAGCCTGATTCGTTATCCGAATCCGCGCCGGCCGTAAGGCGGGCAAGAAACCAATTCAACTGTTAGAACTTCGAGACGGAGAAGTAGTGCCCACGATTCAGCAGCTGGTCCGCAAGGGCCGCAGCGTCAAGGCCGGGACCTCCAAGACGCCGGCCCTCAAGGGGAGCCCGCAGCGCCGTGGGGTGTGCACCCGTGTGTACACCACCACGCCCAAGAAGCCGAACTCGGCGCTGCGCAAGGTTGCTCGTGTGCGTCTTTCTAGTGGCATTGAGGTCACCGCATACATTCCAGGTGTCGGCCACAACCTGCAGGAACACTCCATCGTGCTCGTGCGCGGTGGCCGTGTGAAGGACCTTCCCGGTGTCCGTTACAAGATCGTGCGCGGCGCCCTTGATACCCAGGGTGTGCGCGATCGTCAGCAGGCTCGTTCCCGCTACGGCGCCAAGAAGGAGAAGAAGTAATGCCTCGTAAGGGTCCCGCGCCTAAGCGCCCCCTCGTTTCCGATCCGGTCTACGGCTCGCCGATTGTCTCCCAGCTCGTGAACTCGGTGCTGCTGGATGGAAAGAAGTCGACGGCCGAGCGCATCGTCTACGGCGCGCTGGAAGGCGTCCGTGAAAAGACGGACTCCGAGCCGACCGCCGTGCTCAAGCGCGCTCTGGACAACATCCGCCCGCAGCTGGAGGTTCGCTCCCGCCGCGTCGGTGGCGCCACCTACCAGGTGCCCGTCGAGGTCCGCTCCCTGCGTGCGACGACCCTCGCGATGCGCTGGCTCGTGGAATTCTCCCGGCAGCGCCGCGAGAACACGATGACCGAGCGCCTCATGAACGAAATTCTGGACGCCTCCAATGGCCTGGGTGCCGCGGTTAAGCGCCGCGAGGACATGCACCGCATGGCCGAAGCCAACAAGGCGTTCGCCCACTACCGCTGGTAAGCACCAGCTGGCTTGTGTCCGAACTTTAGGAAGAGAGACCACACGTGGCACTCGACGTGCTGACCGACCTGACCAAGGTCCGCAACATCGGCATCATGGCGCACATTGACGCCGGCAAGACCACCACCACCGAGCGCATCCTGTTCTACACGGGCATCAACTACAAGATTGGTGAAACCCACGATGGTGCGTCCACGATGGACTGGATGGAGCAGGAGCAGGAGCGCGGCATCACGATTACCTCGGCTGCCACCACCTGTTACTGGAAAGACCACCAGATCAACATCATCGACACCCCGGGACACGTCGACTTCACGGTCGAGGTAGAGCGCTCACTGCGCGTCCTGGACGGTGCCGTTGCCGTCTTCGACGGCAAGGAAGGTGTGGAGCCGCAGTCCGAGACCGTGTGGCGCCAGGCCGACAAGTACAACGTGCCGCGCCTGTGCTTCATCAACAAGATGGACAAGCTCGGTGCCGACTTCTACTACTCGGTGCAGACGATCAAGGATCGCCTGAAGGCGACCCCGCTCGTCATGCAGATCCCGATCGGAGCCGAGTCGGACTTCCAGGGCGTTGTCGACCTGGTGGAGATGAAGGCGCTGTACTTCCCGGAGAAGGACGCCGACGGCAATGACTCGTTCGGCACCGTCATCGACGAGCGCGAGATCCCCGCGGAGCTTCAGGCCAAGGCCGAAGAGATGCGCGCCGAGCTTGTCGAGACCGTTGCTGAGGCCGACGAAGAGCTCATGGAGAAGTTCTTCGAAGACGGCGAACTCTCGATCGACGAGATCCGTCGCGGCGTGCGCGCCCTGACGATCGCCGGCGATGCCTACCCGGTCTTCTGCGGTACCGCCTTCAAGAACAAGGGCGTGCAGCCCGTGCTCGACGCGGTCCTGTACTACCTGCCCTCCCCGCTGGAAGTTCCGGCGATCCAGGGTCACAAGCCCGGCGATGAAGACGTCACGATGGAGCGTAAGCCCAGCGAAGATGAGCCCTTCTCGGCGCTCGCCTTCAAGGTTGCCGCGCACCCGTTCTTCGGCAAGCTGACCTACGTGCGCGTCTACTCGGGCATTGCCCAGCAGGGCGCCCAGGTGCTCAACTCCACCAAGGGCAAGCGCGAGCGCGTCGGCAAGCTCTTCCAGATGCACTCCAACAAGGAAAACCCTGTTGAAGAGGCGCACGCTGGCCACATTTACGCCTTCATTGGTCTGAAGGACACCACGACGGGCGACACGCTGTGCGCCCAGGATGCCCCGATCATCCTCGAGTCGATGACCTTCCCGGAGCCCGTGATCCACGTGGCGATCGAGCCCAAGACCAAGGGTGACCAGGAGAAGCTCGGCACGGCGATTCAGAAGCTGGCCGAAGAGGACCCGACCTTCACCGTCCGACTGGATGATGAGACCGGCCAGACCGTCATCGGCGGTATGGGCGAGCTCCACCTCGACGTCCTCGTTGACCGCATGCGTCGCGAGTTCAAGGTTGAGGCCAATGTCGGTAAGCCCCAGGTGGCCTACCGCGAAACCATCCGCCGCCCGGTGGAGAAGGTGGAATACACCCACAAGAAGCAGACCGGTGGCTCCGGGCAGTTCGCGAAGGTGCAGGTCACCTTCGAGCCGCTCGATACGGCCGAGGGCGAAACCTACGAGTTCGCCAACGCCGTCACCGGTGGCCGCGTCCCGCGTGAATACATCCCGTCGGTGGACGCTGGCATCCAGGACGCCATGCAGCTCGGCATCCTCGCCGGATACCCGCTCGTGGGTATCAAGGCGACGCTGATCGATGGCGCCTACCACGATGTCGACTCCTCGGAGATGGCATTCAAGATCGCTGGTTCCATGGTGCTGAAGGAAGGCGCTCGCCGCGCCGACCCGGTGCTCCTGGAGCCGATGATGGCCGTCGAGGTGCGTACGCCTGAGGAATACATGGGCGACGTCATCGGCGACCTCAACTCCCGTCGTGGAATGATCCAGTCGATGGAGGACGCGACCGGCGTCAAGGTCGTTCGCGCCCTGGTGCCGCTGTCGAGCATGTTCGGGTACGTTGGTGATCTGCGTTCAAAGACGCAGGGCCGCGCGGTGTACTCGATGCAGTTCGATAGCTACGCCGAGGTTCCTCGGAACGTTGCCGAGGAAATCATTCAAAAGACCCGGGGCGAGTAGTCCCACCGGTCAACCGGAAGAAAAACAACCGACCAGTAGGACCTCTCCCCGCCAGCAGGTACACTGAAAACCTGCCATAGGCTGTGAGAAAACTACCCGAGTCCCAGGAGGACACCAGTGGCTAAGGCCAAGTTCGAGCGGACAAAGCCGCACGTTAACATCGGTACGATCGGTCACGTCGACCACGGTAAGACGACGCTGACCGCCGCCATCACCAAGGTGCTGGCTGACAAGTACCCGGATCTGAACGAGTTCCGCCCCTTCGACCAGGTCGACAACGCTCCCGAGGAGCGTCAGCGCGGCATCACCATCAACGTCTCCCACGTTGAGTACCAGACCGAGAAGCGCCACTACGCGCACGTTGACGCCCCGGGGCACGCCGACTACATCAAGAACATGATCACCGGCGCCGCTCAGATGGACGGTGCGATCCTCGTGATCGCCGCCACCGACGGCATCATGGCCCAGACCCGCGAGCACGTTCTGCTCGCCCGCCAGGTGGGCGTGCCCTACCTGCTGGTTGCGCTGAACAAGACCGACCAGGCGATGGCCGAGTACGGCGACGACGCTGAGGACATGCTGGAGCTCATGGAGGAAGAAATCCGCGAGCTGCTCTCCTCGCAGGGCTTCGACGGCGACAACGCCCCGATCGTCCGCGTCTCCGCTCTGAAGGCCCTGGAAGGCGACTCCGAGTGGGTCGAGTCCGTTGCCACCCTCATGGAAGCCGTGGACGAGAACGTCCCGGAGCCCGTGCGTGACATGGACAAGCCGTTCCTCATGCCGATCGAAGACGTCTTCACCATCACCGGCCGCGGCACCGTTGTGACCGGCCGTGTCGAGCGTGGCAAGCTGCCGATCAACTCCGAAGTTGAGATCGTCGGTATCCGCGAGCCGCAGAAGACCACCGTCACCGGTATCGAGATGTTCCACAAGCAGATGGATGAGGCGTGGGCCGGCGAGAACTGTGGTCTCCTCCTGCGCGGCACCCGTCGCGAAGACGTGGAGCGTGGCCAGGTTGTCGTTAAGCCGGGTTCGATCACCCCGCACACCAACTTCGAGGCGCAGGTCTACATCCTGTCCAAGGATGAGGGCGGCCGCCACAACCCGTTCTACACGAACTACCGTCCGCAGTTCTACTTCCGCACCACGGACGTCACCGGCGTCATTTCGCTGCCCGAGGGCACCGAGATGGTCATGCCCGGCGACAACACCGAAATGACGGTCGAGCTCATTCAGCCGATCGCCATGGAAGAGGGCCTCGGCTTCGCTATCCGCGAGGGTGGCCGCACCGTTGGCTCCGGCCGCGTGACGAAGATCCTGAAGTAAGGCACCTGCTGAGCTTCTGATCTGACACGATCAGTCAAAGGGCCCGGTTCCGCACGGAGCCGGGCCCTTTGCTATGCCCAGAGATTCCGGTGTGGCGGCTACAGCGGTGGTTCGGCGGGGGAGAGGGCTGTCTGACGGCGGTTCCTGACAGCGCGACACGCCCGAGCGCGGGGGCGTGGGCAGGCTCACGCACCCATATGCCCCCTGCGGGTTTCACATCCGCGCCCACATGCGGTAATCTCGAACGGCCGGAACGCCTGGCGCCCACATGGGTTGCCGGCCAGAACGTACGCTGAATCACGCAGATGCGGGTTTACATGGTGCGGGAAGTTCTGGCAGACTAGTACGGTTGCTCGGATTCACGTCCGAGTGTGCAGACTTCGGGCGGGTGGTAAATCGCCCCCGTCCAACCAAGTAACCAACGACCCGGAACCTGCCGGAGCGTGGTCAAATGCGCTCATTGCGCACGCGACACGCCCGAGCGCGGGGGTCGGAGAAGTTGCGGTACGAGAGAGGTTAGACGACGCCATGGCGGGACAAAAGATCCGCATCCGGCTCAAGTCCTACGACCACGAGGTCATCGATAGCTCGGCACGTGAGATTGTCGATACGGTGACCCGCGCTGGTGCGACGGTCGTGGGCCCGGTGCCGCTGCCGACTGAAAAGAACGTGTTCTGCGTTATTCGGTCGCCCCACAAATACAAGGACAGCCGTGAGCACTTTGAGATGCGCACCCACAAGCGGCTGATTGACATTATCGACCCGACGCCCAAGGCCGTTGATTCGCTCATGCGTCTCGACCTGCCCGCGGACGTCAACATCGAGATCAAGCTCTGAGGAACCTGACATGACTACGATTACCCAGCCGGAAGCTGGCAAGGCCGTCAAGGCGCTTGTTGGCTCGAAGCTCGGCATGACCCAGGTCTGGGATGACGAGGCGCGCCTCGTCCCCGTCACCGTCATCAAGGTGGACACCAACGTGGTTACTCAGGTGCGCACCCTCGATGTCGATGGCTACCAGGCCGTGCAGGTTGCTGCCGGCGAAATCGATCCCCGCAAGGTGACCCAGCCGCTCAAGGGCCACTTTGCTAAGGCCGGTGTGACCCCGCGTCGCACCGTCCTCGAGATCCGCACCTCGGATGCGGACAACTACAGCGCTGGCCAGGAGATCGGCCTCGACACCTTCGCCGCTGGCGAGCTCGTCGACGTGACCGGTACCTCCCGCGGCAAGGGCTTTGCCGGTGTGATGAAGCGTCACGGCTTCGGCGGTGGCCCCGCCTCGCACGGTGCCCACAAGATTCACCGCAAGCCGGGCTCCATCGGCGGCTGCGCGACCCCGGGACGCGTGTTCCGTGGCATGCGCATGGCCGGCCGTATGGGCAACGAGCGCACCACCGTCCAGAACCTCACGATCCACGCCATCGACGAGGAGAACGGCTACGTTCTGCTCTCCGGTGCCGTTCCCGGTGCCAAGGGCGCCACGGTCGTGATCCGTAACGCCGCGAAGGGAGCCTAGTCATGACCGCCACCACGGTCGACGTTCTCGACGCAACTGGTAAGAAGACCGGCACGGCTGAACTGCCCGCCGAGATCTTCGACGTCGAAGTTAACGTTCCCCTGATTCACCAGGTCGTCGTTGCGCAGCAGGCCGCTCGTCGTGCCGGCACCGCCGCGACCAAGACCCGCGCCGCCGTTTCCGGCGGTGGCCGCAAGCCGTGGCGCCAGAAGGGCACCGGCCGCGCGCGCCAGGGTTCCATCCGCGCTCCGCAGTGGGCCGGTGGCGGCGTCGTTCACGGCCCGCAGCCGCGTTCCTACGCCCAGCGCACCCCGAAGAAGATGAAGGCCGCCGCGCTGCGTGGTGCCCTGTCGGATCGCGCCCGTCACGGTCGCGTCTTCGTCATCTCCTCGTTCCTCGACGGTGACACCCCGTCGACCAAGAAGGCCCTGGCCGCCCTCAAGGGCGTCAGCACCGGCCGCACGGCGCTCGTCGTCGTGACGCGTGAAGACGAGCTGACCCAGCTCTCGCTGCGCAACGTGCCGACCGTCCACCTTCTCTGGCCGGACCAGCTGAACACCTACGACGTCCTCGTTCGCGATGACGTGGTGTTCACCTCCGATGCGCTCGACGCATTCCTCGCCGGCCGCGAAGCGGACGCGAAGGAGGAAACCAAGTGAGCATCGAGCCGTCGAAGAACCCGCGGGACATCATTTTCGCTCCCGTCGTTTCCGAAAAGAGCTACAACCTGATCGACGAGGGTAAGTACACGTTCATCGTGGACCCCCGCTCGAACAAGACCGAGATCAAGAACGCCATCGAGCAGATCTTTGACGTCAAGGTCGCATCGGTCAACACCATCAACCGCAAGGGTAAGACCCGCCGTACCCGCGACGGTCTTGGCAAGCGCAAGGACACCAAGCGCGCCATCGTCACGCTGCGTGAGGGCACCATCGATATCTTCGGTGAGGTGGCTATCTAATGGCTATCCGCAAGTACAAGCCGACGACCCCGGGCCGCCGCGGCGCCTCGGTCTCCGAGTTCACGGAGATCACGCGCTCGACGCCCGAAAAGTCGCTGCTGCGTCCGCTGCACAAGACCGGCGGCCGTAACTCGACGGGCCGCATCACCTCGCGTCATCGCGGTGGCGGTCACAAGCGCGCCTACCGCGTCATCGACTTCCGTCGCCATGACAAGGACGGTATCCCCGCCAAGGTCGCGCACGTCGAGTACGACCCGAACCGCACCGCGAACATCGCACTGCTGCACTACGCCGACGGCGAGAAGCGTTATATCCTGGCTCCGGCCAAGATCAAGCAGGGCGATCGCATCGAGGCCGGTCCCGCCGCGGACATCAAGCCCGGCAACAACCTGCCGCTGCGCAACATCCCGCTCGGTACCGTCGTGCACGCCATCGAGATCAAGCCCGGTGGCGGCGCCAAGATCGCTCGCTCCGCGGGCGCCGGCGTTCAGCTCGTCGCCAAGGAATCGACCTGGGCCCAGCTGCGTATGCCCTCCGGTGAAATCCGCAACGTCGACGCGCGCTGCCGCGCGACCGTCGGCGAGGTCGGCAATGCCGAACAGTCGAACATCAATTGGGGCAAGGCCGGCCGCATGCGGTGGAAGGGCAAGCGCCCGCACGTGCGTGGCGTCGCCATGAACCCGATCGACCACCCGCACGGTGGTGGCGAGGGTAAGACCTCCGGTGGCCGTCACCCGGTCAGCCCGTGGGGCCAGAAGGAAGGCCGTACCCGCCGTCCGAACAAGCCGAGCGACAAGATGATCGTGCGTCGTCGCCGGACCGGCAAGAAGCGCTGATAGGGAGACGAAATGCCACGTAGTTTGAAGAAGGGCCCCTTCGTCGACGACCATCTGCAAAAGAAGGTCGATCAGATGAACGAGGCTGGTAAGAAGAACGTCATCAAGACCTGGTCGCGTCGTTCCGTCATTACCCCGGATTTCCTGGGTCACACCTTCGCGGTGCACGACGGACGTAAGCACGTGCCGGTATTTGTCACCGAGTCGATGGTTGGCCACAAGCTCGGGGAGTTCGCGCCGACCCGCACCTACCGCGGGCACGACAAGGACGACCGTAAGGCCCGCCGCCGCTAAGCGGGGCGCGATTACATCCTCGAACCATGAACCAAGTTAGGCAGGAAGCGATGGAAGCCAAGGCGCAGGCGCGATATGTGCGCGTCACGCCCATGAAGGCACGGCGCGTCATCGACGTCGTTCGCGGCAAGGGCGCAGTGGAGGCACTCGATATCCTCCGCTTCGCACCGCAGGCGGCAGCCGGTACCGTACGCAAGGTGCTCGAAAGTGCGATTGCAAACGCTCGGGTCAAGGCCGATCAGGCCTCCGAGTCGTTCAATGAAAATGACCTCGTGGTTCTCGCGGCATATGTCGACGAGGGCCCGACGATGAAGCGGTTCCGTCCCCGCGCCAAGGGCGCGGCGGGCCGCATCAACAAGCGGACCAGCCACATCACTGTTGTTGTCGGTGCGCCAGAAGAAGGGAATCGGTAATGGGGCAAAAGGTTAACCCGACCGGGTTCCGTCTCGGAATTACGACGGACCACCGTTCGCGTTGGTTCTCCGACTCCTCCAAGGAAGGCCAGCGGTACAGCGACTACGTCCGGGAGGACGTCGCGATCCGCAACCTCCTGTCCGAGGACCTGGAGCGCGCGGGCATTGCTCGCGTGGACATCGAGCGCACCCGTGACCGCGTTCGCGTCGATCTGCACACGGCCCGCCCGGGCATCGTGATCGGTCGCCGTGGCGCCGAAGCTGACCGCCTGCGCGGCCAGCTCGAAAAGCTCACGGGCAAGCAGGTCCAGCTCAACATTCTGGAAGTTAAGAACCCCGAGATCGACGCGCAGCTCGTCGCCCAGGGAATCGCCGAACAGCTCGCTGCTCGCGTCTCCTTCCGTCGCGCCATGCGCAAGGGCATCCAGTCCGCCCAGCGTGGCGGCGCCAAGGGCATCCGTGTGCAGTGCTCCGGCCGCCTCGGCGGTGCGGAAATGTCGCGCTCGGAGTTCTACCGCGAAGGCCGTGTGCCCCTGCACACCCTGCGCGCCAACATTGACTACGGCTTCTTTGAGGCCCGCACCACCTTCGGACGCATCGGCGTGAAGGTCTGGATCTACAAGGGCGATGTCACCGACAAGGAACTCGCTCGCGCCCAGGCCCAGGCTGCCCCGCGTGGTGGCCGTCGCGGCGAAGGCCGCCGCGGACGCCGTGGTGAAGGTGCCGGCCGCCGTGGCGCTCCGCGCCGCAGCGAAGCCCCCGAGGCTGCCGCTAACCCCGAGCAGCCTCAGGCGAGTGAAACCGGATCGGAGGCATAAATCATGCTTATCCCGCGTCGGACTAAGTTCCGTAAGCAGCACCGCCCCAAGCGGAGCGGTCGCGCCAGCGGTGGCACCGAAATCAACTTCGGTGATTACGCGATCCAGGCCCTGGAAAGTGGCTACATCACGAACCGCCAGATTGAGGCTGCTCGTATCGCCATGACCCGTCACGTCAAGCGTGGCGGCAAGGTGTGGATCAACATCTTCCCCGACCGCCCGCTGACCAAGAAGCCGGCCGAAACCCGCATGGGTTCCGGTAAGGGTTCGCCTGAGTGGTGGGTGGCCAACGTTAAGCCGGGCCGCGTCATGTTCGAGCTCGGTGGTGTTCCCGAGCAGCTCGCTCGCGAGGCCATGAGCCGCGCGCAGCACAAGCTGCCGATCAAGACCCGCTTTGTGAGCCGTGAGGGTGGTGAAGGCTAATGGCCATCGGATCCAAGGGCCTGACCCCGTCCGACCTGGACGGAATGGACAACGAGCGCCTCGCCGAAGAACTTGCGAAGGCGAAGGCCGAACTGCTGAACCTGC
Organism: Bowdeniella nasicola; assembly: GCF_900107735.1. Lineage (GTDB taxonomy): Bacteria > Actinomycetota > Actinomycetes > Actinomycetales > Actinomycetaceae > Bowdeniella > Bowdeniella massiliensis. Next base: position 26,985 of record NZ_FNQV01000005.1, read on the forward strand.
GGTTCGCCGCTGCGACCGGCCAGCTCGAAGACCATGGCCGCGTTAAGGCCGTGCGTCGCGATATCGCACGCATCTACACGATCGTCAACGAGCGTGAGCTGGGCATTCGCACCGCTCCCGTGAAGAAGTAAGGAAGGTCTGTAGGCAATGAGCGATAACGCTACCACTGAGGCCGCGCCCCAGGCGCGCAACTACCGCAAGACCCGCCGTGGCTACGTGGTCAGCGACAAGATGGATAAGACCGTCGTCGTTGAACTCGAAGACCGCGTCAAGCACGCCCTGTACGGCAAGGTCGTTCGCCGCACCTCCAAGGTGAAGGCCCACGATGAGAACAACGAGTGTGGCATTGGCGACCTCGTTCGCATCATGGAGACCCGTCCACTGTCCGCCACCAAGCACTGGCGCGTCGTGGAAATCTTGGAAAAGGCTCGCTAAACCCAGCTGCTCCAAGCATGACAACGGGGCCGGCAATCAGTCCGATTGTCGGCCCCGTTGATGTGTGCGGCCGCCTCGTGTGAGCGGGGGAGTACGGCAGTGCGCAGCGGCGTGAGCGATTACACGCCTAGCCGCCGAAAAACGCTTGGATTGCGCTTGGTCAATGATCTATACTCGAACGGTTGCCTTGTGGCCACTGGACCTTCCTGCGCCTTTAATTTCGCAGATTCTTCGGGTCCGGAACGGTCACCGTGCCTCGCTTCAGAGGCCGGACAAGGCAGTGCAGTAAACCGTTCGGCTAGGCTCGGGCATTTGACCGAGAACCGGCACGACGACAGGAGAACACTCAATGATCCAGCAGGAGTCGCGGCTTAAGGTCGCCGACAACACCGGTGCGAAGGAGATTCTTTGCATCCGGGTTCTCGGTGGCTCCGGCCGGCGCTATGCCGGTATCGGCGACACGATTGTCGCCACCGTCAAGGACGCCATCCCCGGCGGCAACGTGAAGAAGGGCGACGTGGTCAAGGCCGTCATCGTCCGGACCAAGAAGGAACGTCGCCGTCCCGATGGCTCATACATTCGATTCGATGAGAATGCTGCCGTCATTTTGAAAAATGATGGTGAACCGCGCGGTACGCGTATCTTCGGCCCGGTTGGCCGCGAGCTGCGTGACCGTCGTTTCATGCGCATCATCTCGCTCGCCCCGGAGGTGCTCTAAATGGCAAAGGTGAAGAAGGGCGACCAGGTCGTCGTCATCGCCGGTCGCGATAAGGGCAAGACCGGACGCGTGCTCAAGGTTCTGACCGAGACCAACCGCGTGGTGGTCGAAGGCGTTCAGCGCGTTAAGAAGCACACCAAGGTTGGCCAGTCCACCCGTGGCGCCCGCACCGGTGGTATTGAAACCATCGAAGCGCCGATCCACATCTCCAACGTGATGGTCGTGGATCCGGAAACCAAGAAGGGAACTCGCGTGGGCTACCGCGTCGAGACCGTCGAGCGCAACGGCCGGACCAAGACCCAGCGCGTGCGCATCGCTAAGCGTTCGGGTAAGGAGCTGTAATGAGCGAAACCAAGACTCAGCCCCGTTTGAAGGTGCGTTACCGCGACGAGGTCATCAACGGCCTGCGCGAGGAATTCAACCACCCCAACATCAACGAGGTTGCTAAGCCCGTCAAGATTGTTGTCAACATGGGTGTGGGAGACGCGGCTCGCGACTCCAAGCTCATCGACGGCGCGATCAACGACCTCACGCTGATCACCGGCCAGAGGCCGCAGGTGACCAAGGCCCGCAAGTCCATCGCCCAGTTCAAGCTGCGCGAAGGTATGCCGATCGGTGCGCACGTCACGCTGCGCGGCGACCGCATGTGGGAATTCCTGGACCGCCTCCTGTCGCTGGCCCTGCCCCGCATTCGTGATTTCCGTGGCCTGTCGCCCAAGCAGTTCGACGGCAACGGAAACTACACCTTCGGCCTCACGGAACAGTCCATGTTCCACGAGATCGACCAGGACAAGATTGACCGCGTGCGCGGCATGGACATCACCATCGTGACGTCCGCCAAGACTGACGACGAAGGTCGCTCGCTGCTGCGCCGCCTCGGCTTCCCGTTTAAGGAGAACTGACAGATGGCGAAGACCTCCCTGAAAGTCAAGGCCTCCCGCAAGCCGAAGTTCGGCGTGCGAGGCTACACCCGGTGCCAAAAGTGCGGTCGTCCGCGCTCGGTGTACCGCAAGTTCGGCCTGTGCCGTATCTGCCTGCGTGAGATGGCCCTTGCTGGCCAGCTCCCCGGCGTGACGAAGAGCAGCTGGTAACCACTACGTTGTAGGTCCCCACTAGGGAAACCGCGACGAGGAAGGGCGAAGGCCCAACAACATGACTATGACAGATCCCATCGCAGACATGCTCACGCGTCTGCGTAACGCCAACTCGGCGTACCACGAGACGGTGTCGATGCCGTACTCGAAACTGAAGGCGAACATCGCCGAAATCCTGAAGGCCGAAGGCTACATCGCGGACTGGTCCGCGGAGGACGCCGAGGTGGGCAAGAAGCTCACCCTCGAGCTGAAGTACGGCAACGACCGCAAGCGCGCCCTCGTCGGCGTCAAGCGCGTGTCGAAGCCGGGCCTGCGGGTCTACGCCAAGTCCACCAAGCTCCCCAAGGTGCTTGGCGGACTGGGTGTCGCTATTTTGTCCACGTCCTCCGGTCTGCTGACGGACCGCGAGGCCGAATCTAAGGGTGTAGGCGGGGAAGTCCTCGCGTACATCTGGTAAGAACCGGAAAGGAGAACGCACAATGTCACGTATCGGCAAGATTCCCGTTCCGGTTCCCTCCGGCGTGGACGTCTCGATCGATGGCAACGTCGTGACCGTCAAGGGCCCCAAGGGCACCCTGACTCACTACGTTCCCGCTCCGATCACCGTGGACCGCGACGAGGACGGCGCCATTGTGGTGACCCGTCCCAACGACGAGCGCGAATCGCGTTCGCTGCACGGCCTGACCCGCACCCTCATCGCCAACATGGTCGAGGGTGTCACGAAGGGCTACGAGAAGAAGCTGGAGATCGTCGGTACCGGTTACCGCGTCACCGCCAAGGGCCAGAACCTCGAGTTCGCGCTCGGCTTCTCACACCCCATCTCGGTCACCGCTCCCGAAGGCATCACCTTCGTGGTGGAAAGCCCGACCAAGTTCTCGGTCTCGGGTATTTCCAAGCAGCTCGTCGGTGAAACCGCGGCCTCCATTCGTAAGCTGCGCAAGCCTGAGCCTTACAAGGGCAAGGGTGTGCGTTACGCCGGCGAGCAGGTTCGCCGCAAGGCAGGAAAGGCTGGTAAGTAACCCATGTCCGTTAGCGTTAAGGGCAAGGGCAAGGCGATCGCCCGGAAGCGCCGCCACCAGCGCGTGCGCAAGCACATTGCCGGCACCGCGCAGCGTCCCCGCCTCATCGTCAAGCGCAGCGCGCGCCACATGGTGGCCACGCTCGTCGACGACGTTGCGGGTCACACCCTGGCGTCGGCTTCCACGATGGAAGTCGATCTGCGTCAGGCTGAAGGTTCCAAGGTCGATAAGGCACGCAAGGTGGGCGAACTGCTCGGCGAGCGCGCTAAGGCAGCGGGCATCGAGTCCGCCGTCTTCGACCGGGGCGGAAACAAGTACCACGGCCGCGTGGCCGCCGTCGCTGACGGTGCCCGCGAAGCCGGCTTGGCCCTGTAACCAGCGAGAACGAAGAGAGCAGGAGTAAATCCATGGCTGCACCGCAGCGAAATCGGACCGGCTCGGGTTCCGCCGAACAGGGACGCGAGCGTAACGAAGGCCGCCGGGGCCGCGACGAACAGCGTCGCGACAACCGCCGTGGCGGCGATGACAAGAACCAGTTCGTCGAGCGTGTTGTCACCATCAACCGCGTCGCGAAGGTTGTGAAGGGTGGCCGTCGCTTCTCCTTCACCGCCCTCGTGGTCGTCGGTGACGGCGATGGCACGGTTGGCGTCGGCTACGGCAAGGCGAAGGAAGTTCCCGCCGCCATTGCCAAGGGCGTGGAAGAGGCGAAGAAGAACTTCTTCCGCATCCCGCGCATTGCCAAGACGATCCCGCACACTGTGCAGGGTGAAGACGCTGCAGGTGTTGTCCTGCTGCGTCCGGCCGCTCCCGGTACCGGTGTTATCGCCGGCGGTCCGGTGCGCGCGGTCCTGGAATGCGCTGGCATCCACGACATCCTCACCAAGTCGCTGGGATCGCAGAATGCGCTGAACATCGTGCGAGCCACGGTTGCCGCGCTCAAGCAGCTCGAGCAGCCCGAAGCGGTTGCGGCTCGCCGCGGCCTGCCGCTGGACCGCGTCGCGCCCTCCGCGCTGCTGCGCCACCGCGCCGAAGGTGAAGCTCGTGCCAAGGCCGAGGCCGAAGCCGAATCCGCCGAGGCAGGTGCGTAATGGCAAATCTGAAGATCACCCAGAAGAAGTCCACCATTGGCGGGCTTCGCAACCAGCGTGAGACGCTGCGCGCCCTCGGGCTGCGCAAGATCGGTCAGAGCGTCGTCCGTCCGGACAGCCCCGCGATTCGTGGGCAGATCCGCGTGGTCGACCACCTGGTCGCTGTCGAGGAGGTTGAGTGAGCATGGCTGAAGAGTCGACGCCACTGAAGATTCACGATCTTCGTCCTGCCCCCGGCGCCAAGAAGGCCAAGACCCGCGTGGGTCGAGGCGAAGGCTCCAAGGGTAAGACCGCTGGTCGTGGTACCAAGGGCACCAAGGCCCGCTACCAGGTCCCTGCCGGGTTCGAAGGCGGCCAGATGCCGCTGCACATGCGGCTGCCCAAGCTGCGTGGGTTCAAGAACCCGAACAAGGTGACCTACCAGGTCGTGAACCTGACGAAGCTCGCCGAGCTCTTCCCGAAGGGCGGGGACGTCACCGTCGCCGACCTCGTGGACAAGGGCGCGGTTCGCGCAAAGCAGCCGGTGAAGATTTTGGGCACGGGAGAGATCTCCGTGGCCGTCAACGTCACGGCTGATGCGTGGTCGGGCTCCGCCAAGGAGAAGATCGAGGCCGCTGGCGGCTCCATTACGGGGGCCTAACGCGGTCGGCACACCAAGTTTTCGGTGCTGCCACCCACCTGTGGAACGCCCCCGTGCCTCAGCGAGGCGCGGGGGCATTTCCGCAGATGCGAGTTTAGCTCGTACACTCTAAAGAGATTGACCCTCGAGTCGGACCCCGACTCTCCAGTTGGCCGTGCACCGGGCGAAGAAAACGGTGTCGCAGGCGGCCAACGCACTGGGAGGAATTTTGCTCGCTGCATTCGCTCAGGCGTTTAAAACCCCTGACCTGCGTCGGAAGCTGCTGTTTACGCTCGCCATCATGGCCATCTACCGGTTCGGCTCGTTCGTGCCCGCGCCGGGAGTTGACTACGGGAACGTGCAGCAGTGCGTGGCCGGCGCCGAAAGCACCTTCCTTGGCATGATGAACCTCTTTTCCGGAGGCGGCCTACTTCAGCTCTCGGTCTTCGCCCTCGGTATCATGCCGTACATTACGGCGTCGATTATCGTGCAGCTCATGCGGGTCGTCATTCCGCGGTTCGAGGATCTGCACAAGGAAGGTCACGCGGGCCAGGCCAAGCTCACCCAGTACACGCGTTACCTGACGATCTTCCTCGGTGTCTTGCAGTCCACCGTCATGGTCACGACGGCGGCCAACGGCCTGCTCTTCCAGGGCTGCCCGGTCAGCCCGATCCCGAACGCGGGACCCGGCACCCTGCTGCTGACGATCCTGACGATGACCGCCGGTACCGGCCTGATCATGTGGCTCGGCGAGCTCATCACCGAAAAGGGCATCGGCAACGGCATGTCGCTGCTGATCTTCACCTCGATCGCCGCGACCTTCCCGACGGGCCTTGGCCGCGTCTTTGGTCTGGAGTCCGGCCTCGTTAAGCTGCTCATCATCATCGCGGTGATCCTCCTGATCACTCTGGCCGTCGTCTTCGTCGAGCAGTGCCAGCGCCGCATCCCGGTCCAGTACGCCAAGCGCATGGTGGGCCGCCGCCTGTACGGTGGCTCCTCGACCTACATCCCGATGAAGATCAACCTCGCGGGCGTTATCCCCGTGATCTTCGCGTCCTCGATCATGCACCTGCCGATCATGATCGCCGAGTTCAATCGGACCGCAGATTGGTCTCTCGCGCTGCAGCAGTGGTTCGCGCCCTCGCACCCGATGCGCCTGGCCGTCTACACCCTGCTCATCCTGTTCTTCGCGTTCTTTTACACTGCGATTACGTTCAACCCGCAAGAAGTAGCCGACAACATGAAGCGCTACGGCGGCTTCATCCCCGGCATCCGCGCCGGCAAGCCCACCGCCGACTACCTCAACTACGTGATGACGCGTATTACGGCGCCCGGCGCTCTCTACCTCGCTGTCGTCGCCCTCGTCCCCGAGATCCTGTTCGCGGTCATGGGATTGGACGGCGCCATGCCATGGGGCGGCACATCGATCATGATTATGGTCGGTGTCGCACTGCAGACTGTTAAGGACATCGATTCACAACTGCAACAGCGTCACTACGAAGGATTCCTGTCATGAGCGCGCGATTAGTATTGTTTGGTGCCCCCGGAGCTGGCAAGGGCACGCAAGCGGAGCGCCTGGCCTCCCACCTGGGAGTCCCGACGATTTCCACCGGCGAGCTCTTCCGCTCGCACATCTCTGAAGGCTCCGAGCTCGGCCACCTCGCCGGCTCCTACATCGCGCGCGGCGAGCTCGTGCCCGATTCAGTCACCGTCGAGATGCTGAAGGAGCGCCTCGCCGCCAAGGACACCGGTAACGGTTTCCTCCTCGACGGCTTCCCGCGCAACCCCGCGCAGGTCGAGCTGCTCGACGAGCTGCTCGGAGATCAGGGCCTCGATGGCGTCATCGAGATCACCGTCGATGAGGACGCGGTTGTTGGGCGTCTGCTCAAGCGCGGCATCGACCAGGGTCGCACGGATGACACCGAAGACGTCATCCGTACCCGGCTGAACATCTATCGCGAGACGACCGCCCCCGTTGCCGACATCTACCGGCAGCGCGGCCTGCTGGTCTCCGTGGACGGCATGGGCGAAGTCGACGAGGTCACCGCACGCATCCTTGCGGCCGTTGACGCCCTGTGATGTTCGGACCTAAACCGGAAATCAAGACGCGCGCCCAACTCGCCGCGATGGCTGAGGCGGGCGCGATCGTCTATGACATGCTCACCGCCGTCGAAGCGGCCGCCGAGGTCGGAATCACGACGGGCGAGCTCGATGCGATCGCCGAACGGGTCTGCCGCGATGCCGGTGCAAAGCCGAACTTCCTTGGCTACCACGGCTATCCCGCAACGGTCTGCCTGTCGGTCAACGAGGAAATCGTGCACGGCATCCCGGGCGAGCGCGTGCTGCGCGACGGCGATATCGTCTCCGTTGACGGTGGGTGCAGTGTCGCCGGGCCCTCGGGACGGCGCTGGCATGGCGATTCCGCTCGCACCTTTATCGTCGGAACGCCTCGCCCGGAGGATCTCAAACTTTCCGAGATCACCCGGGAAGCCATGTGGCAGGGGATTGCTGCCCTCGCGGACGCCAAATCCCTGAACGTTGTCGGCAAGGCCGTCCAGCGCGTGGTGGAAGACAACCCCGTCGACGGGCGTGAACTTGGCATCGTGCGCGAATACGTGGGGCACGGCATTGGCTCCGCGATGCACCAGCCGCCCGACGTCGTGAACTATGCGAGCCCGAAGGGCCCCAAGATCAAGTCCGGCATGGCGGTGTGCGTCGAACCGATGCTCGTGCTTGGCAGCCCCGATAATGAAACGCTCGATGATGACTGGACCGTCGTGACCCTCGATGGTTCACGCGCCTCGCACTGGGAGCACGCCGTCGCACTCGTAGATGGGGGAGTGCGCGTCTTGACGCTGCCCGATGGTGGCGCGGCCGACCTCGCGCGCTACGGCGTTACCCCGATCGAGCTGTAGCGCCCTGGTGGCGCGCTTCACGTCGGCGAAGAGTTTCTTTCGCGCTCTAATTCCCATAGGATGGTCAGCTGGACGTGCGTACACGTGCCATACATCCCTATGGCACCGCACGAGGGTGCCAATCGGCGCCGATATATGAGGAGAAGTACGTAGAGCATGGCAAAAAAGGACGGCGTCATCGAGGTTCAGGGCACTGTCGTCGAAGCGCTGCCCAACGCGATGTTTCGAGTAGAGCTTGATAACAAGCACATTGTGCTTGCCCACATTAGCGGGAAGATGCGTCAGCACTACATTCGTATTCTTCCCGAAGATCGGGTCGTCGTTGAGCTGAGCCCCTACGACCTCACTCGGGGTCGTATCGTCTACCGCTACAAGTAACTGTTAGCTGCCGAGATTATCGGTGGCGGAGGAATGACATGAAGGTCCAGCCTAGCGTCAAGAAGATCTGCGACAAGTGCAAGGTTATTCGCCGGCACGGTCGCGTCATGGTCATCTGCGAAAACGTTCGTCACAAGCAGCGTCAGGGCTAAGTGACGAGAAAGATGGGCATCGCCCATCGATCCTGCTGCCAGCGCATCGCGCAACCCCCGGTCCGGAGGCCGGGGCTCGCAATCCCGCGAGAAGGCAACGGGAAAGACCTCCGGTCCGAACAGTCAGGAGACTGATCAGTGGCACGTCTAGCTGGCGTTGACCTCCCCCGCGAAAAGCGGCTTGAGGTTGCGCTGACGTACATTTACGGTGTGGGTCGCACCCGCGCCCAGGAAGCTCTCGAAGCGACGGGTGTTTCGCCCGATCTGCGTGTCAAGGACATGCAGGAATCTGATCTCGTTGCCCTCCGCGATTACATCGAAGGCAACTTCAAGGTGGAAGGTGATCTCCGCCGCGAGGTCGCAGCCGACATTCGCCGCAAGGTGGAAATTGGTTGCTACCAGGGTCTGCGTCACCGTCGTGGCCTGCCGGTGCACGGCCAGCGCACCAAGACCAATGCTCGTACCCGCAAGGGTCCGAAGCAGACCGTTGCCGGTAAGAAGAAGACCCGCTAACTGTAGTCCGGCACAGCGCAAGCTGACCGGTCCGATGACCTGGAGATAGAAACACATATGCCTCCCAAGACCCGCACATCCGCGGTGGCGCGCAAGGGCCGCCGCCGGGATCGCAAGAACGTTGCCCAGGGCAACGCCTACATCAAGTCCACGTTCAACAACACGATCGTGTCCATCACCGATCCGGAAGGCGCCGTCATCGCATGGGCCTCCTCCGGTCAGGTGGGCTTCAAGGGTTCGCGTAAGTCGACGCCGTTTGCCGCTCAGCTCGCCGCTGAAGCCGCCGCGCGCCGCGCCCAGGAGCACGGCATGAAGAAGGTCGACGTGTTCGTTAAGGGCCCCGGCTCTGGACGTGAGACCGCTATCCGCTCCCTTCAGGCCACTGGCCTGGAGGTCTCCTCGATCTCTGACGTTACGCCGCAGGCACACAACGGGTGCCGTCCGCCGAAGCGTCGTCGCGTCTAAGACGCTTCCGCCCCGGTAGCGGTAGACAGAGACCCACCGGGGACCACACGTTGTCCCGCACGGCGTCAAATAGCGGATGCCGGCTGAAAGGATTACCAAGTGCTGATTGCCCAGCGTCCCACGCTGACCGAGGAGGTCGTGAGCGAGAACCGCTCGCGATTCGTTATCGAACCCCTGGAGCCAGGATTCGGCTACACCCTTGGCAACTCGCTTCGCAGGACTTTGCTGTCCTCGATTCCGGGTGCCTCGGTTACCTCCATCCGGATCGACGGCGTCCTTCACGAGTTCTCCACCATCCCGGGGATCAAGGAAGACGTCACCGAGATCATTTTGAACATTAAGAACCTGGTCGTCTCCTCCGACCACGACGAGCCCGTCGTTATGTACCTGCGCAAGCAGGGCCCGGGCGTCGTTGTTGCCGGCGACATCACGCCGCCGGCCGGCGTCGAGGTGCACAACCCGGATCTGCACATTGCGACCATCAACGCCAAGGGCAAGCTCGAGATCGAGCTCACCGTTGAGCGTGGCCGTGGTTACGTGCCGGCCGCCATGAACAAGGACGAAACCGCCGAGATCGGTCGGATCCCGGTGGATTCGATCTACTCGCCGGTGCTGAAGGTGACCTACAAGGTGGAAGCCACTCGTGTCGAGCAGCGCACGGACTTCGATCGCCTCGTGGTCGACGTGGAAACCAAGCCCTCGATGGCTCCGCGCGATGCTCTTGCCTCCGCTGGCAAGACCCTCGTCGAGCTGTTCGGCCTGGCCCGCGAACTCAACGTGGAAGCAGAAGGCATCGAGATCGGCCCGTCGCCGACGGATCAGGCCCTCGCCCAGGATCTGGCACTGCCGATCGAGGACCTGGACCTGCAGTCGCGGTCGTACAACTGCCTCAAGCGCGAGGGTATCCACACCCTCGGGCAGCTGGTTGCACGCTCGAAGGAAGATCTGCTGGACATTCGTAACTTCGGTAAGAAGTCGATCGATGAGATCCAGGAGAAGCTGGCCGACTACGGTCTCGGCCTGAAGGATTCCGGCGTTGACTTCGCATCCGAAGACGACGGTGTCACCTTCGAAGACCTGCACTTCAGCGACGAGCTCTGATAAGAAAAGGACCAAACATGCCTACCCCGTCTAAGGGACCCCGCCTGGGGAGCTCCGCTTCCCACGAAAAGCACATGCTCAGCAACCTTGCGACGTCGCTGTTCGAGCATGAAGCGATCCGCACCACGGAAACGCGGGCCAAGCGCCTGCGCCCCGTCGCGGAAAAGCTCATTACGCTCGCTAAGCGCGGCGATCTGCACGCCCGCCGCAAGGTGATGGAGACGATCACCCGTAAGGACATCGTCGCCAAGCTGTTCGAGGACCTCGGCCCGAAGTTTGCCGAGCGTCCAGGCGGCTACACCCGCATCACCAAGATTGCCCCGCGCAAGGGCGATAACGCTCCGATGGCCTTGATCGAGCTTGTCACCGAGGCGTACAGCCCGAAGCAGGCCGTCGTCAAGGAAGCCGAGAAGGCAACCGAGAAGGCCGCCGACAAGGACGAGAAGAACATCCCCGCCACCCCGGCAGAGGAAACCGAATTCGCGCAGAGCGATGAGGAAACCGAAGAGACCGAGGTTGAGGTCAGCCAGGAGGCCGACGCGGCCGCCGAGTCCGACAAGGACGCTGACAAGGAGTAACGTCTCCTCGCACTGAGCTCGCGCAACGCAGCTGATCCCCGTCCGGGAATCCGGGCGGGGATCACGCGTATCTGGCTAGTCCTGGGGCGCCATCTCCCAGGCGCGCACACCGCCCGAGATGCCGGCAGCGTTCGGAATGATGATGACCGAGGGGCCAAGGCGCGCGACGTTCGCGGCGGTGATGCGGCGCCCGTTACCGCCGCCAACGTAGAGGCGGTCCCAGTGGTAGACGGGCTGCAGCGACTCGATGACGAGGCGGGCGCGGCGTGACCAGTGCGCATCCCCCAGGCGCAGGCGCTCGTGTTCGCCGATGTAGTCGTCGTAGGTCAGGCCCCATTTGACGGGGCACTGGCTCAGTTCGGCATGCGGGGCAAGGACGCCGTTGTCGAAGATCGCATTGCCGAGCCCCGTGCCGAGCGTGATGACCATTTCGAGGCCGGTGCCGGTGACGACGCCGCAGGCGTGGACCTCGGCGTCGTTTAACACCAGGGCGGGCATGTCCAGGGATTCCTCGATCGCGCCGCGCATGTCGAAGCCCGTCCAGGCGGCCAGGAGCTCGGGCAGGACGCGGGTGCGGGGGCCGGCGCGGCAAATGTAGTGCGGGGTGGTGACGACGACGCCGCGGCGAATCATGCCCGGCATTCCGACGGTGACGCGCCGAGCGGCGGGGAGCTGGGTGGCAAGGTCGCGGATGATCGAGACGAGGCGCGCAGGCGAGAGCGGATAGGGCGTCACGGCGCGCACCGGCGCCGCGTGCATCACTCCGGAATCGTCGAGTACGGAGGCCTTGATGCCGCCGCCGCCGCAATCGATGGCGAGCGTCGTGCGAGGGGTCATGACTGCACGCTATCGCACCTGCCTACAATGACGTGCGTGAGGCGAATCCGACTTGATCTGGCCTATGACGGCACCCAGTTTTCAGGCTGGGCGGCCCAGTCCGGGCAGCGTACCGTCGAGGGCGTGCTGACCGAGGCGCTCGCGACCGTGCTGCGCGAGGACGTGCGGCTCACCGTCGCCGGTCGCACAGACGCCGGCGTTCACGCGGCCGGGCAAGTCGCGCACTTCGACTGCTCGGCGGATGCGTGGCTGGCGCTTCCGGGACGCAGCGATCGCGCGCCGGCCGATGCACTCATCGATCGGCTGCACGGCATCATGACGCGCGGTGGAGCGCCGCCGAAGTCCTCCGACGTCGTCGTGCACCGAGCCGAAGAGGTCTCCCGCGACTTTGATGCGCGCTTTGCCGCGATCGGGCGCTCCTACCGCTATCGCATCACCGACCTGTCGGCTGGCGGATTTGATCCGCTAACGCGGCACTGCCGGTGGTGGGTGCGCGAGCATCTGGCGGCCGACGCGATGCAGGCCGCCGCCGATTACCTCATTGGGGAGTGGGATTTTGCGGCGCTGTGCAAGCCGCGCGAGGGGGCGACAACGATCCGCCGGCTGCTGACTTGTGCCGTGACGCGCAGCGAGGCGGGCATCGAGATCGACCTGGCCGCCGACGCGTTTTGCCATTCGATGGTGCGCTCTATCGTCGGGTGCCTGGTGGAGGTGGGCCGCGGCAAGAAAAGCCCGGACTGGATGGGCGAGGTACTCGCGCGCAAGGACCGTTCGCTCGCCGCCGCCGTCGCGCCCGCGCACGGGCTCACGCTCACTGCGGTGCGGTATCCGCCGCCGGAGCAGTGGGCTGCCCGGCAAGAAGCGACCCGGCAGGTTCGCACGTCGGCCGCGGGGCGGGGAAGCGCCGACTAGCGGCGAGGAGCTGGCATCGTGCTACTGCCGGTCGGTGGGTGCGGTGCCAAAGTGCTGGCCGCGTTCTAGTTCGCCGATTGCCGCCATCTCCGCTGCGGTGAGGTCGAAGCTGAAGATGTCGGCGTTACTGCGCAGCCGCTCGGCGTTCACGGACTTCGGGACGGCGGCGGTGCCGAGTTGCAGGTGCCAGCGGATCACCACCTGCGCCGGGCTGACGCCGTGTGCGCCCGCGATCGCGACGATCGTGGGATCACTCAAGAGGTGGCCGCGCCCGAGCGGGCTCCAGGCCTGAGTGACGATGCCATGCTCGGCGTGAAAGTCCCGCAACTCGGCCTGCTGCAGGTAGGGGTGGAGCTCGATCTGGTTGAGGACCGGTAGCTCGCCGGTTTCCTCGCCGAGGCGCGTGATCTGATCGGCCGAGAAGTTCGCGACGCCGATGGAGCGCACCCGGCCGGCATCGCGCAGCTCGATGAGCGTGCGCCACACATCGACATATTGATTGCGGCTCGGTCGCGGCCAGTGAATGAGGTAGAGATCGATCCGGCCCAGGGCGCGTTCGGAGGCATCAAAGGCGGCGCGGACAGCCTCGGGAGCTTGCGAGTCCTCGCCCCAGAACTTGCTCGTGACGGTGATGTCATCGCGCTCGACGCCGCTGCGGGCGAGCCCCCGCCCGGCCTGCGCCTCGTTGGCGTAAAACTCCGCGCTGTCGACCAGTCGGTAGCCGAAGGCAAGGCCCTCGGTGACGACGTCCTCGGCCTGGCTGGCCGGGACCTTATAGAGCCCGAAACCGAGGATAGGCAGGCGATGCCCATCGCGAAGGGCTACGTGGTGCTCCATCGCTAGGCGAGTTCGTCGTCTTCTTCCTCGTCGAAGGCGAACTCGGCCGAGGAGTCATCCCGGCGGTCGATCGCGTCCTCGTATTCCGCCTCCGCGTCATCCTCGGCGCTGTCCTCGTAGTCCTCATCGTCGCCGTCGTACAGATCGGCGTCGTCGTAGCCATCGGACAGGTGCATCGCGGATTCTTCCGGGGCGGCATCGCGGCGCGGTGCGCCCTCGGCGCGGGCCAGAATCGACTGCTCCTCGCCGGGCAGGTCCTCCGGGCCGTCATCGTCGGGCTCGGCGACGAGCTGTCCGACACCGCCGGGGGAGCGGTCATAGGGAATGTCATCGCGCGGCTCATCGTTTTCGGGTTCTTCTTGCCGCAGGCGATCATCGAGCGTGTTGCCAGTGCCCTGGTAGGTGTCCACGGGCGGCTGGTCGCCGTCGCCGAAGGTATCGTCGTTGATTGAAGTGCTCATAGCCTAAGTCTGCCACGGTGTGGACTGCCGCACACCCGCGTCACGACCTTTGACCCGCGCGGGCGGGCGCGATAATCTAAGTGATTGTTGTGCGACTGCCCCTTGGCGCCTCCCACTCGCCGATGGAGCTCGCGGTCCCACAGCGCAAACCATGACCATTTCCAGCGAAATGTCACTGCCGAGGCGTGTTTGAACCGGCTCGCTCTCGCATGTTCACGATGCGGGTGCCCGGCAAGGCCCAGGCAGTGATTGCTGAAGAGAAACGATAGGCAGAGTCCGTGCGTACGTACACTCCTAAGCCCGGGGAAATCGACAAGCAGTGGCACGTCATTGACGCCACCGACGTCGTCCTCGGCCGCCTGGCCTCCCAGGCAGCCCGCCTGCTCCGTGGGAAGCACAAGCCGATTTTTGCACCGCACGTTGATACCGGTGACTTCGTCATCATCATCAACGCCGAGAAGGTCGCCCTGACGGGCGCCAAGCTCGAACAGAAGATGGCCTACCGCCACTCCGGGTTCCCGGGCGGCCTGAAAGCCACCTCCTACGCCGAGCTCCTGGCCAAGCACCCGGAGCGCGCCGTCACGAAGGCGGTGGCCGGCATGGTCCCGAAGAACTCGCTGGGTCGCGCGCAGATGCGCAAGCTGAAGGTCTACGCCGGCAGCGAGCACCCGCATGCCGCTCAGAAGCCCCAGCCCTACACCATCGACCAGGTGGCGCAGTAACCCGTTAAGGGTTCGCCGCCGACACAGATCTGAGGAGAACAGTGGCTGAGACCATTGCAGACTACGAGCTGGAAGAGGACGCTCCCAGCACTTACACATCGGAAACCGAGAAGGTCAACACCGGCGCCGGCGTTTCCGCGACCGCCCCGGGCCAGGCCCTCGGTCGTCGCAAGCGCGCCATCGCCCGCGTCCGCCTGATCCCCGGTTCGGGCAAGTGGACCATCAACGGCCGCGAGCTCGATGAGTACTTCCCGAACAAGCTGCACCAGCAGCTGGTGAACTCGCCGTTCGAGCTGCTCGACATCGAAGGCCGCTTCGATGTTATCGCTCGCATCAACGGCGGTGGCTCGTCCGGTCAGGCCGGTGCGCTGCGTCTGGGCATTGCCCGCGCGCTCAACGAGATCGACCGCGACGCCAACCGTCCCGCGCTGAAGAAGGCTGGCTTCCTCACGCGCGACGCCCGCGCCACCGAGCGCAAGAAGGCCGGCCTGAAGAAGGCCCGTAAGGCTCCGCAGTACTCCAAGCGCTAACCCGCCTCGAGCTGCGTGCATGGCCCGCGTCCCATCATGGGGCGCGGGCCTTTGCGATGTGTGCCACAGCCGCTAGTCTGGTCCAGTCCGAGCGGCCCCGCCGCCATGCATGCAGGGAGGAACCCCATGACGAGCCCAGACCCCTCGACTTATACCGCCGAGACACTCAATGATCCGACGCTTTCGCCCGAGACCCTCGCCCACATCGCACAGCACCGGCCCGACCTGCGCGCCGCCGTCGCGAAGCATCCCGCGTGCTATCCGGCGCTGAAGGAATGGATCGATCAGCAGGCCGGCTCCTCGGCATACGCCGCTTCCGGCACGGATCAGGTGGGAGAAGGCGCGAAGAAGATCGCCGCCGAGGCGAAGGAATTCTTCCAGACCAACGTCGCGCCCGCCGCGAGCAGCGCCGCGAAGAACCTGCGCAATGCCACCACCGCCGAGTACGCCAAGGTCAAGGGCAGCAAGGACGTCGCCGCCTGGATCCCGCTCGCGATTCCCGCGCTCGGCCTGCTCGGGCTCATCAGCCTCTTCCTGCCGTTTGTCTCCGTCACGGTGGACTTCCTGGGCGATCGTCGCAGCCAATCGATCACGTTGTTTTCCGAAGGGATGAGTGGCCGCGGCGTGATGCTGCTGCTCTTACTGCTTGCGGTCATCGTCTTTGGCGCCTTGAGCCTGCTCAAGCAGGTGGCGTGGGCACCGCTCGCCTCCCACATCGCGGCAGCCGTCGCGGGGCTCCTCGGCCTGTTCATCAGCATCGACGCGCTCGCATCGCTGTCCAGCGCGTCCTCCGCGGGCTACGATTTCGGCGCGAAGATCTCGCCCAGCATCGGGCTGTTCTTGCTGCTGCTAGTCTCGCTGGCGCTCCTGGCCGCCGCCGCCCTCGCGCTGTGGCCGCGCTTTGCCAAGGCCAAGCAGCAGCCGCCGGCCGCCCCGCCGTCCAGCACCCCGCCGCCGAGCACGCCGCCGAGCGCGCCTCCGTCCAGCACACCGCCGAGCACGCCGCCGACCACCCCCGAGGCGTAGGGCTCCGGCTCAGTCAGCTGCTCGGGGATGGATCGTGCTGCAGGGGGAGTTAACTGCCGAATCGGCGTGGCAGAATAATGGGGTTAGCTTGCGAAAGGATCCCACTGTGACCCGCCTTTTCGGTACCGACGGCGTTCGCGGACTCGCGAACCGTGACATCACCCCCGAACTCGCCCTTGGCCTTGGTGTGGCCGCCGCGCGCGTGCTCAGCCGCGAGGGTTCGAGCGACCACCGGCCGCGCGCCGTGATCGGGCGCGATACGCGGGTCTCCGGCGAGTTCATCGTCTCGGCGCTCGCGGCGGGCCTCGCCTCGGCGGGCGTGGATGTCACCCGCGTCGGCACGCTGCCCACCCCGGCGATCGCGCACCTGACGGCCGCGACCGACGTCGACCTCGGCGTCGTCGTCTCCGCCTCGCATAACCCGATGCAAGATAACGGCATCAAGTTCTTCGCCCACGGCGGCTACAAGCTGGAAGACGCCGTCGAAGACGAGATCGCCGCGATGCTCGGCACCGAATGGGAGCGCCCGACGGGCGGGGACGTCGGCCGGATCGGCAAGGACGATGTCACCGCCGATCGCACCTATATCGACCACCTGCTCGCTGCCGTTGATACCCCGCTCAAGGGGCTGCGCATCGCAATCGACTGCGCGAACGGGGCCGCCTCCGATGTGGCGCCCACGGCGCTGCGAGAAGCCGGGGCGGACGTCGTCGTCATTAATGCCTCGCCCGATGGCACGAACATCAATGCCGAGTGCGGCTCGACGCATCCGGAGACGCTGCAGGCCGTCACGGTCGCCTCGGGCGCTGCCTTCGGCGTCGCCTTCGATGGCGATGCGGACCGGTGCCTCGCCGTCGATGCCGCGGGCCAGATGGTCGACGGCGATCAGATCATGGGGCTGCTCGCGATCGACATGAAGGAGCGCGGCATGCTCAACTCCGACATGCTCGTCGTGACCGTCATGTCCAACCTCGGCTTGCTGCTCGCGATGCGGGATGCGGGCATCCAGACGATGCAGACGGCCGTGGGCGACCGCTACGTGCTGGAGGCGATGCGCGAGGGCAACTATGTGCTCGGCGGCGAACAGTCCGGCCACATCATTAACGCGAACCACGCGACGACGGGTGACGGGCTGCTGACGGCCCTCATGCTCGCCTCCAAGGTGGCGCGCAGCGGGAAGTCGCTTGCCGAGCTCGCCTCCGTCGTGCAACGCCTGCCGCAGATCCTCATTAACGTGCGCGGGGTGGACAAGGCCGCGGCCGCCACCGATGAGGGCGTGGCCGAGGCCGTGCGCGTCGCCGAGGATTTCCTTGGCGATACCGGCCGGGTGCTGCTGCGCCCCTCGGGCACCGAGCCCGTCGTGCGGGTCATGGTCGAGGCCGCGACCCAGGACCATGCCGATGGCGTGGCCCACCGGATCGCGGACGTCGTCAAGGAGCGACTCACACTGTGATCGAATGGTTCACGTCGGTGCAGGATGCGGTGCTGAGCCTCGTCGACAGCCCGTGGATCCTGCTCGCCGTGTTCCTGCTCACGGTGATCGACGGGTTCTTCCCGCCGGTCCCCAGTGAATCGATCGTCATCGCCGCGGGCGTCCTCATCGTCGCGGGGCAGGGCCCGCACATCGGCTGGCTCATCCTCGCGGCCTCAGCCGGCGCTTTTGTGGGCGACATGATCGCCTTCACGATCGGCCGATTCTTGCCGATCGAACGCATCCCGCTGCTGCGCGGCGAAAAAGTCGCGCGCGCCATGCTGTGGGCCGAGCGGGCGCTCGCTGAGCGTGCGACCGTCTACATCATGTCGGCACGCTTCATCCCGATCGGGCGCGTGGCCGTCAACATTACGGCGGGCGCCGTCGGCTTTCGCCGCACGTTCTTTATCGTCATCGCCGCGTGCGCCGCCGTGTGCTGGGCGCTGTATTCGGTGGCGCTCGGCCTCGTGGCCGGAACTATCCTGTCCGACCGGCCGCTCGTCGGCGTCCTCGTCGGCGTCGCCGGCGGCGTCATCATCGGCTTCGTCCTCGACTTCGTGCTCAAGCGCGTCTACGGGCGCCTGCTGTCACGCAAGGCCGAGAAGTTCGCGCGCGGCGAGTCCGCTCGCGCCGGATTCTAGGCGTGCGCACCTAGAGCTTGCGCAGCCGCATGCGGTGCATCGAGTGATCGGCCGATTTTTGTAGCACGAGGCTCGCGCGGCCCCGCGTGGGGGCGACGTTCTCCATGAGGTTCGGGGCGTTGATCGAATCCCAGATGGTGGCGGCAACAGCGCGCGCGGCATCGTCGTCGAGGCCCGCGTATTTCGCGAAGTAGGCGCCGGGCACGGAAAAAGCGGTGGAGCGCAGCTGCAAGAACCGCTCGATATACCAGCGCTTGACGTCGGCGGGGCGCGCGTCGACGTAGATGGAGAAATCGAAAAAGTCCGAGACGGCGAGGGAGGAATCCTTGCCGGTGCGCGCCGGCTGCAAGACGTTCAGGCCCTCGATGATGAGGACGTCGGGGCGGCGGACGTGGATCTTTTCCCCGGGCACGATGTCGTAGGTGAGGTGGGAGTAGACGGGTGCGGTGACCTCGGGGGCGCCGGACTTGACCTCCTGGACGAAGCGCAGCAGCGCGCGGCGGTTATAGGACTCGGGAAAGCCCTTGCGCGTCATGAGGCCGCGGCGCTCGAGTTCCTCGTTGGGGTAGAGGAAGCCGTCGGTCGTCACGAGTTCGACGTGCGGGGTCTGCGGCCAGCGGCGCATCATCTCGCGCAGCAGGCGGGAGGTGGAGGATTTTCCGACGGCCACCGAGCCCGCGACGCCGATGACGAACGGGGTGCGGGAGGTGGAATCGCCAAGGAATCCCGAGGTGGTTTGGTGCAGGGCGCGGGTGCCGGCGACGTAGAGCTGCAGCAGGCGTGACAGCGGCCGGTAGACGGTGTCCACTTCCGCGAGGTCGATCGGATCTCCCAGGCCCGCCAGGCGCCGCACGTCCTCATCGGACAGCGGTAGCGGGGTCGATTTGGAGAGTTTCGCCCACTGCTCGCGGGTGAAATCCACGAAGGGGGAGTACTGGTTGTCGGTCCTCACGGCTCCTAGTTTCCCATAGTGCGATGCGCGCCACCTGCGCGGCGTTATTCCGTCGCAAGGACTACGGCGTTATTCTTTTCCCCATGTGTGGAATCGTGGGCTATGTTGGCCCGAATGCGCCGAGCAATCGACCGTTAGACGTGTGCCTTGAGGGGCTCGCGCGCCTGGAGTACCGCGGCTATGACTCGGCCGGGGTCGCGCTCGGGGCGCCGGGGCTGCTCGTGAGCCGGAAAAAGGCGGGCAAACTCGCCAACCTGCTCGACAGCCTGGCCGCCGATCCGCTGCCCGAGGCCGTGACCGCGATCGGACACACGCGCTGGGCGACGCACGGCTCGCCCTCAGATATGAACGCCCACCCGCACCTGAGCGCTGACGGCAAGCTCGCGCTCATTCACAACGGCATTATCGAAAACTTCGCGTCGCTTCGCGCCGAGCTCGAGGCCGAGGGAGTGCCGTTTGCCTCGCAGACCGATACCGAGGTCGTCGCGCACCTGCTCGCCCGTGCTTTTGCTGAGATCGGGGACCTCACCGAGGCGATGCGCGTCGTCACCGCGCGCCTGGCGGGCGCCTTCACGCTGCTCGCAATCCACGAGGATGCGCCCGGCGTCATCGTCGGGGCGCGACGCAATTCGCCGCTCGTCATCGGGCTTGGCGAGGGCGAGAACTTCCTCGGCTCCGACGTCGCCGCCTTCATCTCGCACACCTCGCGGGCCCTGGAAATGGGCCAGGACCAGATCGCGACGGTCACCGCCGATGACGTGAGCATCATTGACGCCGATGGGCAGCCGGTTACCGGGCGCACCTACGAGGTGGACTGGGACGCGTCGGCGGCCGTCAAGGGCGGCTTTGCCACGTTCATGGAAAAGGAGATCCACGACCAACCGGGAGCGGTTGCCGATACGCTGCGCGGGCGCGTCGACGAATCCGGTCACCTCGGGCTCGATGAGCTGCGCATCGATGAGGCCGTGCTGCGCGCCATCGATAAGATCATCGTCATCGCCTGTGGGACGGCGGCCTATGCAGGCCACGTCGCGAAGTACGCGATCGAACACTGGTGCCGCATCCCCGTCGAGGTCGAGCTCGCCCACGAGTTCCGCTATCGCGATCCGATCGTGTCCGAAAAGACGCTCGTCGTCGCCATCAGCCAATCCGGCGAGACGATGGACACCATCATGGCGGTGCGGCATGCGCGCGAACAGGGCGCCAAGGTGCTCGCGATCTGCAACACGCACGGCTCCACGATCCCGCGGGAGGCCGACGCCGTGCTCTATACGCACGCCGGGCCCGAGGTCGCCGTCGCTTCGACGAAGGCGTTCCTCGCGCAGATCACCGCCTGCTACCTGCTGGGGGCCTACCTCGCCCAGCTGCGGGGCAATATGTTCGGCGACGAGATCCGCGCGCTGCTGGCGGAGCTCGCCGAAATGCCGGACAAGATCCAGACCGTGATCGACTCCGAGGACGCGGTGCGCGAGCTCGCCCGCGAGCTCAGCGACGTAACTTCCGTGCTGTTCCTGGGGCGGCACGTGGGCTTCCCCGTGGCGCTTGAGGGCGCGCTGAAGCTGAAGGAACTCGCCTACATTCATGCCGAGGGCTTTGCCGCGGGTGAGCTCAAGCACGGGCCGATCGCCCTGATCGAGGAGGGCCAGATCGTGATCGTCATCGTGCCCTCCCCGCGCGGGCGCGATCAGCTGCACGCCAAGGTCGTCTCCAATATTCAAGAGGTGCGCGCCCGCGGCGCGAAGACGATCGTCATCGCCGAAGACGGCGACACCGACGTCGAGCCCTACGCCGAGGTGATCATGCGGATTCCGGCCGCGCCGACGCTGCTCGCGCCGCTGCTGGCCGTCGTGCCGCTGCAGCTGTTCGCCTGCCACCTGGCCGGTGCGAAGGGGCTGGATGTCGATCAGCCGCGCAACCTCGCCAAGTCCGTCACCGTGGAGTAGACATAAGGTATGGCAGTGCGCGGGATCGGGGTCGACGTCGTCGACGTAGAACGTTTTGCCGCGACTCTCGGCCGCAACCCGCGCCTGGCGTCTGCGCTGTTTACCGCGGGCGAGCTTGCGGGTGCGGGCGGGCGGCAGCGCCCGGCGCGCTCGCTGGCCGCGCGGTTCGCCGCTAAGGAGGCCGTCGCCAAGGCGCTCGGTTCGCCCGGCGGCATGCGTTGGCACGACTGCGAGGTTCTCACGGCCGCCTCGGGGGCGCCGGCGCTTGCGGTGCGTGGCACCGTCGCCGAGGTCGCCGCTGCACGCGGGGTCACCTCCTGGCAGCTGTCGATGTCGCACGACGGCGGGGTCGCGATCGCCTTCGTCATCGCCGAAGGGAAGGACGCCTAATGCGCACCGCCTACACCTCCGAGGCAATCCGTACCGCCGAAGCGCCCCTGTTGGCCGACGGCGTGCCCCTCATGCGCCGGGCCGCCCGCGCTATCGCCGAGCGCGCCGCCGCGGTCGTAAGCGAGCGCCGCGCAGCGGGGGTGAACGCCGAAGTGCTCGTGCTCGTCGGCGGCGGCAATAACGGCGGCGACGGCCTGTGGGCCGCCTACGAACTTGCCGATTTCGGCCTCGCGCCGCGGGTACTCCTCGCTCATGAACACCCGCACGCCGAAGGGCTCGCCGCCGCGCGCGGCGCCGGGGTGAAAATCGACCAGCTGGCAGACGTCGATGACGTTGCGGCCTATGCGGGCCGGTTCGGGATCTGGCTCGATGCGCTCGCCGGGATTGGGCTTTCCGGCCCGCTGAGCGAGCCACTCGCGGGCCTGATCGACGCACTCGCCGCCGAACGGGAGCGAGCCGAAACCTTCGTCCTCGCCGTCGATTGCCCCTCGGGATTATCCGATGACCCGGGCGCGAGTCTCGCGATCCGCGCCGATGAAACGATCACCTTCGCGGCGCTGACGCCCGCGCTGCTGCTCCCGCCCGCCTGCCGCCTGATCGGGCGCGTGAGGGTGGAAAACCTCGGCATCGAGCTGGTCGGCGCGCCCGCCGCAATCGAGCTGGGCGCCGTCGAGTTGCGCGCGTCCTTCCCGCGCGCCCGCCACCTCGACCACAAATACACCCGCGGCGTCGTCGGCATCGACGCGGGCAGCGAGACCTACCCGGGCGCGGGCCTGCTCGCGACCCGCGCGGCGCTCGCGGCCGGCCCCGGCATGGTGCGATTCCTCGGCGAGGAGGGCGTCGCGCGCCTCATCATTCCCGCCATGCCCGAGGTCGTCACCGCGCCCGGGCGCATTCAGGCGGCACTGATCGGCTCGGGCACCGAGGGCGGGCCGCGCATCGCCGCCGCGCTCGCCGATTTTCTCGCGCGCGACATTCCCGTCGTCGCCGATGCGGGCGCGCTGACGTGCGTGAGCGAGGCCGCGCGGGACCGCGGCGCGCTGATTCTCACCCCGCACCTGGGCGAATTGGCGACGCTGCTGGGCTGCGAGCGGGCCGACGTCGAGGCCGATCCGGTGCGCTACGCCCGCCAGGCTGCCGAGCGCTTCGACGCCGTCGTCGTTGCCAAGGGGCCAGAGACGGTCATCGTCGAGGCCAGCGAGCCCATCGTCACGATCCCGCCCGCCTCGCCCTACCTCGCGACGGCCGGCAGCGGGGACGTGCTCGCCGGAGTGCTCGCCGCGACCCTCGCCCAGTTCGCCGCGCGCGCCGAAGCCGGCGAGACCGTGCCGGCGTTGTCCTACCAGGCCGGGATCGCGGCCCAGCTGCATGCGAGCGCCGTCGCGCATTGCCCGAGTGCGCCCGGCCCCATCCGCGCGCTCGATCTCGCCGCCGGGATCGCGCTCGCGCTCGGTGCCACAATGGAGCCATGAGTTACCCTTCGCGCGCCATCATCGATCACGCGGCGCTGGCCCACAACTATGGCGTCATCGCCGGGCGCACCGCCGCCGAGGTCATGCCGATCGTCAAGGCCGATGCCTACGGCCACGGGCTGGTGCCCTGCGTCGCGACGCTGCACCGCGCGGGCGCAGCCATCGTGGGCGTCGCCCAGCTCTCCGAGGCGCTCGAACTCGCCGCGGCCCTTGACGGTGCGGGCCCCACGATCTTCACGTGGCTATACTCGCCGCACCAGCGCGCCGAGCTGCGCGCCGCGATCCGCGCCGGGCTGCACTTCTCGGTGCCCGATCACTGGGCGCTCGCCGCGATCAGCCAGGCCCGGGCCGACCTCGCCGCCGAGGCCGCCGGGGGCGCGGACGCACTGCCGCCGGTCGCCGTCCATCTCAAGGTCGATACCGGCATGGGGCGTGGGGGAGTGCTCGCCGAGGATGCGCCCGCCCTCATCGCGGCCGCGCTCGATACCGCGGGAATTGACGTCGTCGGCATCTGGTCCCACCTCGCGCGCGCCGACGATGACGCGGCGACGACGGCGCGCCAGGAGGCCACCTTCGAGCGGGTCCTTGCCGAGGCGCGCGCGGCCGGCGTCACCATCGACTACGCGCACCTCGCGGCGGCGGGCGGCGCGCTCTGGCACCCCGCCACGCATCACACGCACGTGCGTCCCGGCATCGCGCTGTACGGCATCATGCCCGACGACTCGGACCCGGCGGCCGCAAAGCTCCGCCCCGTCATGCGCCTGGAGGCCGACCTCACCATGGTCAAGCGCGTGCCCGCGGGCACGCCCGTGTCCTACGGGCACACGCAGACCGTGGCGGCGACGACGCTTGGCATCGTGCCGCTCGGCTACGCCGACGGGATGGACCGCCACGCATCCTCCCGCGCGCGCGTGCGCGTGGGCGCGCGCGAGGCTTGCGTCGTCGGCCGCATCTGCATGGACCAGTTCATCATCGACCTCGGGCCCGATTCGCCCGCGGAGCCCGGCGATGCGGCGATCGTGTGGGGGCCGGGCGGGCCCTCGGTCTCGGACTGGGCGCGCGCCGCCGGCACGATCGGCTACGAGATGGTGGCCCGGCTCGGTCCGCGCGTGCCGCGCATCCACATCAACGAGGACAAGCCATGACGCACACCGTGATCCTGCCCGATGCCGACGCCACGCGCGCTCTTGGCGAGCGCCTCGCCCGGATCGCCCGCGCGGGCGACGTCATCGTCCTTACCGGGGCGCTCGGGGCGGGCAAGACGACACTCACCCAGGGCCTCGGCGCAGGCCTCGGCGTGCGCGGCCGCGTCACCTCACCCACGTTCACAATCTCGCGCATCCACCCCGCCCCGGAGCGCACCCCCGATCTCGTGCACGTCGATGCCTACCGCCTCACGGGACTGCTCGACCTCGAGACGATCGACCTGGACGCCTCCATCCCGGAGACGATCACCGTCATCGAATGGGGCGAGGCGCTCGTCGACGAACTCGGCGTTGACTACCTCGCGATCACGTTGGACCGGGAGGCCGGAGGCCTCGCGGAAGGCGCCCGCCTCGCCCACCTCACGCCCCACGGCTCCCGCTGGAGCGCAGCCGAGTTGGCGGTGCTTGCCGGCTCATGATCTACCGCGTCGGCGTCAGCGCCCTGCTCGCCGTGCTGCTGGTGTGCGGCGCGGCGCCGGGCGTGAGCGCCGCGGGCTGGATCGATCCGGATGAGGAGCCGAACCGCTCGATCGCGGCGTGGGTCGCCGATTCCGCGCGCGAGTGGATCGCCCTCGATGACACTCGTAGCGCCGACCTCGATCCCGCCGCGCTGTCCTTCGGCACGCCCGTGCGCGCCCTGACGTGGCACCCGCGCGTCCTCGGCGCGGGCGAAGAGAGCGAGCCGCTCTGGCCCGATGAGGACGCGGGTCCAGGTCGCCTCGTGCCGCCCTCGCGCGAGAACGAGCCCGAGCGACGTCCCTCCCCGCCGCGCCACCCCGGTGCGCTTCCCGCCGGCAGTGATCCCGTGACCGAGGGCCTCGTCCAGGCCGTCGACGTCTGGTGGGTGCCCGTCCTGCTGGACGGCGCCGGCGTCGGCGTCCTAGAAGTGGCCTTCGAGCGCGCGACGACGACGGTTGCGGCTACCTGGTCGGCGCCCGCGGCGCAGCGCATCATCGGCGCACCCCACACGATCGTGCGAGACGACTACGGCTTCATCGGGATCAACCTGCCGAACGTCG
Source organism: Bowdeniella nasicola (assembly GCF_900107735.1). Taxonomy (GTDB): domain Bacteria; phylum Actinomycetota; class Actinomycetes; order Actinomycetales; family Actinomycetaceae; genus Bowdeniella; species Bowdeniella massiliensis. The sequence goes on from NZ_FNQV01000005.1 coordinate 52,478, forward strand.
TCGCACTGGATGCCGCCGCCCGCGACCACGTCGCCGGCGAGGTGCCGATCGAAACCTACCTGGACTCGCTCACGGCCAGCATGAAGGGCCCGGCCGCCGAGGCCGCCCGCACCGGCGGCGCCCGCGCCCCCATCATCGCGACGATCCTCACCCTGCTGATCCTCGGCGCCCTTATGTGGCTCTTTGCCTGGCAGCGCGACCAGGATGAGGAGGATCAAACGCCGTAGAATCGGCGCTATGACCACCCCCTTTACTCACGTGCTCGCGATCGATACTTCGGCGGGTACGAGCGTTGCCCGCATCGACGACGAGCGCGTCCGCGTGGCGAGCGAGCCGAATCCGCGCGCCCACGCGGAAAACCTCGCGCCCCTGATCACCCAGGTCGGCGGCACCGAGGCGCTGGATGCCATCGTCGTGGGCGTGGGGCCCGCGCCCTTTACCGGCCTGCGCGTCGGCATCGTGACAGCGCGCGTGCTGGCCGATGCCCTCGGACTTCAGCTAGCCGGCGTCTCGATCCTCGACGCGCTCGCGCGCCAGGGCTTCGATGAGCTCGGCGAAGGCCCCGTCACGGTCGTGACCGACGCCCGCCGCCGGGAGGTCTACACCGCATCCTTTGACGCCGCGGGGGACGACGATGTGCGCGTCGTGCGCCCGCCCGAGGTGATCTCGCCCGCGGACCTCGTCCCAGCTGGCACCCTCGTCGGCGCGGTGCACCTCCTTGCTGACAGCGAGGCGCCCGCGCTCCCGCTCGAGCTCGATGTCACGACGTATGTGCGTCTCGCGCGCTCGCGCACCGCCGCCGGGATCGCGATGGACACCGAGCCGCAGTACCTGCGCGAGCCCGATATCCACCGCGGCTAGTGCTACGCGAGCTCACGCGCGCCGATATCGCGCGAATCGTCGAACTCGAAGCCGAGCTCTTCGGCCTCGATGCCTGGTCCGCCGCCACGTTCGAGGCCGAACTCGCGCGCAGCGATCGCGCATGGTGGGGGATCGAGCGCGGCGGCGAGCTCGCGGCCTATGCGGGCATCCTCATCGCGCCGCAGGCCGAGCTGCTCTCGATCGCGGTCGCGCCCGCGCACCAGGGCAGCGGACTCGGCCGTGAATTGCTCGCCCAGATGATGCGCCTGGCAACGGCCGGCGGAGCGCGAGAATTATTCCTGGAAGTGCGAATCGATAATGAGATTGCGCGCGCACTTTATGCCTCTGCGGGTTTTTCCGAGATAGGAATTCGGCGCCGATATTATCGCGGCGGAATCGATGCGGTCGCCATGGTCGCGCGCCTGGTGGCGCCCCCTCCCGGACCGATCGGCGCCGACGCAATTACGTAACAGTAATCGTGCGTAATTCTGCGGAAATCCCGAAATCGGCGTGACGTGACCAACGCCTCGTTAAATCGGTCGAACCGGACACATCTAGGACGTTCATCCGGGCTTATTGGCCGCCCTATCTCGGTATGATCACAAACGTGGTCTCTACAACTGTGACGACGAAACGTAAGGCACGAGATACCTCTGTCGCACTCAAGATCGGCATGGCGGTCTCGGGCATTCTTTTCGTCCTGTTCATCCTCATGCACATGTACGGCAACCTGAAGATGTTCGCCGGCGCTCAGGCATACAACGACTACGCTGAGCACCTCCGGACCTTCGGCGAGCCCATTTTGCCCTATGAAGGCCTGCTCTGGATCTTGAGGATCGTCTTGCTGGCCGCGCTCATCCTGCACGCCTACGCAGCCTTCTCGCTGTGGCACAAGGCGAGCAGCGCGCGCGGAAGCAAGTACGTCGCCAGGCGGACCCTTGCACAGACCTACGCCTCCCGCACCATGCGCTGGGGTGGCGTCATTCTGCTGCTGTTCATCATCTTCCACATCCTGCAGTTCACGACGCTGACCATCCAGCTCGGCGGCAACTACCTGCAGATGACCCCGTATGACCGCATGGTCGTGGCGTTTGGCGAATGGTACGTCTGGGTCATCTATCTGATCGCGATCCTCGCGCTGACGATGCACGTGCGCCACGGTGTGTGGTCCGCGATGGCAACGCTGGGCGGGAACAAGAAGCGTCGTCAGGACACCATTAATCTCGTCGCCATTTTCGTGGCCGCGATCGTTCTCGTGGGCTTCATGCTCCCGCCGACGGCGATCCTGTTCGGCTGGATCAGCTAGCTAAGGAGGAAGAACATGACTGAACTTATTGATGGTCTGTACACGCTAGGCGAGCCGATCGCCGATACCAAGGCACCCAAGGTGCCGATCGCCGAAGTCTGGTCGCAGCGCAAGTTTGAAGCCAAGCTTGTCAACCCGGCCAACCGCCGTAAGCTGCGCGTCATCATCGTGGGAACCGGCCTTGCTGGCGGCGCTGCTGCCGCTTCGCTAGGCGAAATGGGCTACAACGTCGACGCGTTTTGCTACCAGGACTCCCCGCGCCGCGCGCACTCGATCGCGGCCCAGGGCGGTATCAACGCGGCCAAGAACTACCGCAACGACAACGACTCGACCTACCGCCTGTTCTACGACACGGTCAAGGGCGGCGACTACCGCGCCCGCGAGTCCAACGTCTACCGCCTCGCCGAGGTCAGCGCCGATATCATCGACCAGTGCGTCGCGCAGGGCGTGCCCTTTGCTCGTGAGTACGGCGGCCTGCTCGATAACCGCTCCTTTGGTGGCGTCCAGGTCTCGCGTACCTTCTACGCGCGCGGCCAGACGGGCCAGCAGCTGCTGATCGGCGCCTACCAGGCGCTCGAGCGGCAGGTGGCTGCCGGCACCGTCACGATGTACTCGCGCCACGAAATGCTCGATCTCATCATCGACAACGGCGTCGCGCGCGGCATCATCGCTCGCGACATGGTGACCGGAGAAGTCCAGACCCACACGGCCGACGCGGTGGTCCTTGCAACCGGTGGCTACGGCAACGTCTTCTTCCTGTCGACCAACGCCATGGGCTGCAACGTCACGGCGAACTGGCGCGCCCACCGCCTGGGTGCCTACTTCGCCAACCCCTGCTTCACGCAGATCCACCCGACGTGCATCCCGGTCTCCGGCGACTACCAGTCCAAGCTGACCCTGATGTCGGAATCGCTGCGTAACGATGGCCGCATCTGGGTGCCCAAGAAGGCCGAGGACTGCAAGAAGGATCCGCGCGAGATCGCCGAAGAGGACCGCGACTACTACCTGGAGCGTAAGTACCCCGCCTTCGGTAACCTCGTGCCGCGCGATATCGCTTCGCGTGCCGCTAAGCAGGTTTGCGATGAGGGTCGCGGCGTGGGCCCCTCCGGGCTCGGCGTCTACCTCGATTTCGCCGACGCGATCGAGCGCATGGGCAAGGATCAGGTCAGCGCCAAGTACGGCAACCTGTTCGACATGTACGAGCGCATCACGGGCGAAAACCCCTACGAGGTCCCGATGCGGATCTTCCCGGCCGTGCACTACACCATGGGCGGGCTCTGGGTCGACTACGACCTGCAGTCCAACATCCCGGGCCTGTACGTCACCGGCGAAGCCAACTTCTCGGATCACGGCGCGAACCGCCTCGGCGCATCCGCCCTCATGCAGGGTCTGTCCGATGGCTACTTCGTCCTGCCGAACACGATCAACGACTACCTGGCTCAGGGCCCGTTCGACAAGCTCGAGGATGACAGCCCGGCGATTACCGAGGCGCGTGCCCGCGTCCAGGACCGGCTCGACCACCTGCTGGCCGTTGACGGAACCCGCTCGGTTGATTCCTTCCATAAGGCGCTTGGCCACATTATGTGGGAAAAGTGCGGCATGGAACGCACCGAAGAGGGCCTGAAGGAAGCGATCCAGGAGATTCGCGAGCTGCGCGAAGAGTTCTGGCGCGATGTCAAGATCATCGACAAGTCGACCGATCTGAACATCGAACTGGAAAAGGCCGGACGAGTCGCCGACTTCCTGGAGCTCGGTGAGCTCATGTGCATCGATGCCCTGCACCGCCGCGAATCCTGTGGTGGTCACTTCCGGGCCGAATCCCAGACCGAAGACGGCGAAGCGATGCGTCACGACGACGAGTTCGCCTACGTCGCCGCCTGGGAATTCGCCGGGGACGGACAGCCCCCGATCCTGCACAAGGAAGACCTCGTGTACGAGTACGTCGAGATGAAGCAGCGGAGCTACAAGTGAACATCACACTCAATATTTGGCGTCAGCCCGGCCCGCAGGCCGAAGGCAAGATGGTGGCATACGAGCTCGCCGGCGTCTCCGAGGACATGTCGTTCTTGGAAATGCTCGACGTCCTCAACGAGGAGCTCTTTGCCCGCGGTGAAGCCCCGGTCGCTTTCGACTCGGACTGCCGCGAAGGCATCTGTGGCATGTGTGGCCTCGTCATCAACGGCGTCGCCCACGGCCCCGAGCGCACCACCACCTGCCAGCTGCACATGCGCACCTTCAAGGATGGGGACACCATCACGATCGAGCCGTGGCGCTCGAAGGCATTCCCCATCATCAAGGACCTCGTCGTCGACCGGCGAGCCCTGGACCGCATTATCGCGGCCGGTGGCTACATCTCGGTCAACACCGGCGCGGCTCCCGATGCTCACTCCCAGCTCGTGCCCAAGCAGGACGCCGACCGTGCGTTCGAAGCGGCGGCATGTATCGGGTGTGGCGCATGCGTGGCGGCCTGCCCGAACGCCTCGGCGATGTTCTTCACCGCCGCGAAGGTCACGCACCTCGGAATGCTCCCGCAGGGACAGCCCGAGCGCGCGGCTCGCGTGGTCAAGATGCTGAACCAGCAGGATGCCGAAGGCTTCGGCGGCTGCACCAACATTGGTGAATGCGCCGCGGTCTGCCCCAAGGAGATCCCGCTGGATGTCATCAGCCAGCTGAACGCCGACCTGGCGAAGTCCTGGGCCGGCGGCAACTAGCCCCAGCCCTTTCCGAGACCACTGAAGCGGCCGGCAGCGCAAGCTGTCGGCCGCTTCGCTATGCCTGCAACACGCCACGTACCACACTGCTTTTGTGGAACGCCTCACTGGCCCAGGGCGGGCAGCGACCGGCGTAGCGCGTAGGCTTCCGACTCTAGCCTCAAGGCTGCTCAAGCCTGGCTGGGCGAAGCCTGAAAGAAGCCTTAATCCGTCGCAAAGCCCTGAATCTCGCGTCAAATTGCGCCTCGGACCGCTGCTAGATTGCAAGTAACGTCCACGCGAACTCAGGGGGGGATCCTTGACCACTTTCCGACCGCGCTCTTCTCGCCACGTGCTCGCCGCCCTCGCGGCGGCAGCGGCCCTGACCCTGAGAGCCTGCAGCGCCCCCAGCCAGTCGACCACACCCAGCTCAGCTGCCAGCACCACGGCGAGCGTGACCTCGAGCGAACAGTTCGCGAAAGCCATCAGCGACAGAATCGCCAAGCACTGGCCGCACATGGCAAAGATCTGGCCGACCTACGACTACACCAAGCACACGCTCGTGCTGTTCTCACTATCGGCGCCGGGCAAGGTCAATGCCGCCTACGCCATCACCACCTCGGGAATGAAGGAGCTCACGCCAACCGAATACGCCGACATCGAGGTCCCCCAACACGATGGCTACGCCCAGATCACCTTCAACGGTTTGCCGTCGATCGCGATGAGCGTCAACTCCTCGGAAATGTCGAAGCCACAAACGATCGACTCGACCTACCGGGTCGCGACGCACGAGCTCGTGCACTTTTACTACCAGGGCGAAATGAAGCAGCCCGACGAGAACGCCTCGCGTGCCCAGCCCTATCCGCTGGATCCGACGCCGCGCACCTACCGGCAGATGATCCACCGTCAACTGCTTGCCGCCTACGAGACGCCGGACAAGCGAGCCGAGCACCTCGCCAAGGCGCGATTCTGGCTCGATAAGTATCACAGCGAGTTCGCCGACGAAGCCAAGGCCACCGCAAGCACCGATATCACCGAGGGCACGGCCCGCTACACGGACCTGCTTGGCGCCATCATCACCGGCGACAACAAGCCAGAAGAAGTCCGCCAGGCCGCACAAAAACTCCTCGGACGCGATGATTTCGTCCCTTCCGCGGAGGCTGAGGCCTACCAGCTCGGAGAAGTCGCGGGCCTGCTGCTCGATGAGGAAAACCCGCAGTGGAAGAAGGACTTCTACATCTCGGGCCAGACCCTTCTCGACCTCCTGCTAAAGGACATCAAACCCGCCGAGGACAGCGTCGCACCCGAGGTGGCCAAGGCCGTCGAAAGCGAGGTCGCGAAGCGAAACTCGGAGGTGAAGGACGAAATCGCGGACGTCCAAAAAGCCGCGACGGACACCTCCATCCCGTACCTGAAGATCGACGACACGGACGCCGAGGGCAGCTTCGGAGCGACCGGCTCATTCATCGTCGGCGACGAAGAGATCAGCACCGGGTACACCGCACGGTTTGACGTCGGCGGCACCGAGCTTGCGATCAATGACGCGGCGGTGAAGGCGACCTTTGATGAATCCGGCAGGTCCTACCTCCTGCTGCCGCTGACGATGAAGCACAGCGGGAAGGACGGCGTGCTCACCGTCGACGATGCGAAGCTCGCGGCCAAGGGCTTGAAGGTTGCCGAGTTGAAGGAGGATGGCCGCACGGTCTACACCGTCGTCGTGAAGTAAGCGCGGCGCGAACAGCGGGCCTAGGCTGGGAAGATGGATATCCGAGAGCTCTTTGCCGATGCCGCTTCCCGTCCCGTCGAGGCTGCTCGGGCCCTGCCCACGTGCTCGCCCGAGCAGCTCAATGCCCACCCGCTCGGCCACGATAATTCGATCGCGTGGCTGCTGTGGCATACCGGCCGCGAGATCGATGTCCAGACCGCGGCGCTATCCGGCACCGAAGAGGTGTGGAACGCGCAAGGCTTTAGGGACCGGCTTGACCTGGCAGCGGCCGGCGACGATATTGGCTACGGCCACAGCGCGGCAGAGGCCCGCTCGATCCACACCGCCGACCAGGCTGGACTGGTGGACTATCTTGCGGCCGCGACGGCCTCGCTCATCGAGTACGCATCCTCGCTCAGCGATGAGGACTTCGACGAGATCATCGATACCTCGTGGGACCCGCCGGTCACGCGCGGCACGCGGCTCGTCTCGATCGTCGACGATGCCGCCCAGCATGTGGGGCAGGCCGCCTATCTGGCGGGGATGCCGCACCTTGGCGCGGGCGTATCCTAGGGGAGTGTCCACTCAAGCGCCCCTGATCCTCGGAATCGAATCGACCTGCGATGAGACCGGCGTCGCGCTCGTGCGCGGCACCGAGCTGCTCGCCGATGTGACCGCGACGTCGATGGACGAGTTCGCGCGCTACGGCGGCATCATCCCCGAGATCGCCTCGCGCGCCCACCTGGAGTCCTTCCTGCCGACGATGCACGCGGCACTGGAGGCCGCAGGCGTCGAGCTCGCAGACGTCGATGCGATCGCATGCGCCGCGGGCCCCGGGCTCATCGGTTCGCTCACCGTCGGGACCGCGGCCGCCAAGGCGCTGGCGACCGCGACCGGCAAACCGCTGTACGGCGTCAACCACATCCTGGGGCATATCGCCGTTGACGAGCTCGTCCACGGCGAACTCCCGACCCCGGTCATCGGGCTCGTCGTATCCGGTGGCCACTCCTCGCTGCTGCTCATTCGTGATCTTGCGCGCGATGTTGTGGAGCTTGGTGGCACGCTCGATGATGCGGCGGGGGAAGCCTTCGATAAGGTCGGGCGCCTGCTCTCGTTGCCGTATCCCGGCGGCCCACACATCGACAAGCTCTCGCAGACCGGCAACCCGGACGCCATTCGCTTCCCGCGAGGGCTGTCCCAGCCGAAAGACCGCGAACGCTACCCTTACGACTTTTCCTTCAGCGGCCTGAAGACCGCGGTCGCGCGCCATGTCGAATCGCTCGACGGCGACGTCGAGGACCAAAAAGCTGATATTGCCGCGTCGTTTTCCGAGGCCGTGAACGAGTCGCTCGTCGATCGGGCGATCCGAGCCTGCCTCGATCACGACTGCTCGGTGCTTGTCATTGGTGGCGGGTTCTCGGCGAATTCACGCCTGCGGGCGCTCGCGAGCGAGCGTGCCGCCGAGCACGCCATCGAGGTGCGGATCCCGCCGATCCGCTACTGCACGGACAACGGCGCCATGATCGCGGCGCTCGGTTCCGTGCTCGTGCGTTCTGGCGTCGCGCCGAGCGGCATCGAGTTCTCCAATGATTCCTCGATGCCGCTCGAGTGTGCCTCGGTCTAGGTCGGCTTAGGGAGAACTCTGCGCGAGAGCTCGGACGTCATCACCCGTCAAGGCTCCCGCCCGCTGAGATTCCGCAAGCGGCAGCAAGAGCCAATAGTACAGCGCACAGGGTAGTGATCGCCGCAGTGATTCGTACTGTCTGCGGCCCGTGAGGCGCCTTCGACGTACTTCGTTGCCCCTAGCGGATTGCCGTATTAGTTGTTCGGCGCCGCTTTCGAGACCTCGGCCAGGACATCGTCGCCGCCACCATGCTCGGCAAGATCACCAAGCGAAATAATGCCCACGAGGGTGCCGCCGTCAACGACGGGAACGCGGCGCAGTGCGCCGTCAATCATGAGCTGGCGAACCTCGGTCACGTCATCGTTCGGCCCGACGGTGGTGACATCGGTCGTCATAATGGAATCGACACTGTCCTCGGGGCCGAGGCCACCGGCGAGCCCACGCACGACGAGGTCGCGATCGGTGACGACACCGACGACGAGGTCATCCTTGACGACGGGAACGACACCAAATTCGCCGGCCTTCATGAGCTTGGCGGCCTTGGAGATCGTCGAGTAGGTGTCGAGCACCTCGGGGTTGGTGGTCATGACATCGGCTACCGTGGTCATCGCATTCTCCTTTGACGTAGGTGCGGGCGCTGGTGCGCCTCGGTTCTTCCCAGTCTTGCGCGAACGAGGCCCGGATGCCACCGCTGAGGCTAGCTGCGGGAGCCACCGGAGGCATCGGTGCGCACGATCAGGGGCTCGGGCTGACGTTGGAAGGTGAAATCCTCCGGCGGGATCGGCCGATCGGCCTTCATTTCTTCGACGAGATACTGCGCGACGGCCTCCAGTGAGCCGCCGTGGTTGTCCGCGACTTTGAGCTGGCGCTGATAGGAGGCGCCGAGGGTGAGGATGTCGTTCACCCAGGTCAACTGTTCGGCGCAGCCGAGGCGCTTGGCAGCGGGCATAAGGTCGCTCAGCATCTTTTCCACGGTGTCTGTCACGAGTTCCTCGTTGCCTGCTTCATCGAGGATGAGGATGGCATCCATCCCGTAGCGGGCCGAGCGCCACTTGTTCTCGTCGACGAACCAGTCCGGGATGACGGGCAGTGTCTCGCCGGCGTCGAGGCGCGCAGAGAAATCTTCGACGAGGCAGTGAATGAGGGCGGCCAGGGCGAGCGTCTCACGCAGGTTGGAGGCCGCGTCGCAGACCCGGAACTCGATGGTGCCAAGCCGCGGGGCGGGCCGGATATCCCAGCGAATCTCGTCGACGTTATCGATGACGCCGGTGTGCAGCATGTCGCCCAGGTAGTGCTCGTATTCGCTCCAGTGCGTGAACTGGCGCGGGACCCCGGCGGTTGGCAGCTGTTTGAAGACCATTGCCCGGTTGGAGGCATAGCCGGTGTCGTCGCCCGCCCAGTAGGGGGAGGATGCGGCAAGGGACTGGAGGTGGGCGAAGCGGGTGAGCAGGGCGCGGATGAGCGGCAAAACCTTGTCCCGGTTCTCGACGCCAACGTGCACGTGGATGCCGTACAGGAGCATCTGGCGGCCCCAGTAGCCGGTGCGCTTGACGAGCTCGGCGTAACGGTCGGATTCGGTGACGCGCTGGTAGAGCGGCCGCGCAAACGGGTGAGAGCCAGCCGTGGCCAATTCGATGCGCAGGGCGTCGGTAATGGGGCGTACCCGGGTGATGAAATCGGCCAGATCTGCGCCACACTCCGCGACGGTGGCATGCGGTCGGGAGGTCACTTCGATCGTGTTGAGCAGCATTTCTTGCACGATGTGCTCGGACTCGCCGTGCTGCTCGCGGACCGCCCGTAGGACCGCGTCGGCGCTTTGTCTCAGATCCAGCGTGTCCTTATCGATCAGCTGTAACTCCCACTCGACGCCAACGGTCGAACGGTCAGAGGTGGCGAAGTCGACTCCCATATCTCCATTGTCATCATGAATCGAGCCCTGCGCGCGGCTTGGCGAAAAAAGCGATCAGATTCGCTCCACGAGCACTGCGGCGTGCCGACCTGCCACGCGAGTCATCATCAGGGTGGCTGCTTGTGAACCCCGTAGCTTGAGACGACGCCGAAAATCGTCGGGGACGATGTCTATTCCGCGTTTGAGGATCTCCACCGAGCCAATATCGCGCTGGCGTAGCTCGGCTGCGAGCACCTTTGCCTTGGCAGGCAGCGTTTCGATGACGCGGAAGCTCGTGACTCCGGCGAGATCTGCCGGGGCGCTGGAGGTGAGGTAAGAAATATCTGGCGAGATCAGGCCCGCTGAGAGTTGCTCAGCGATCGTTGCGAGAGCCCCGGCTCGGAGGATCGCGGGATCGACCTCGTGTACGAAGCCCTCCAGGGCGCGGTGATCGACGATGGTTGCGGGCGCTCGCGCACTTGAGACGGGTGCCGCATACGTCGTAGCCTGGCCGCCGCGCGACAATACGACGGCGGAACGCCCGGGTCCTTCGGGCGCGAGATCTCCGCACCAGATCGCTGCTTCCACGAGCGAACCGTCAACGGAGGTCCACTGGACGTGAGAATCCGACGGCAGATTCTCATATGCAATGCCGGGCGCCACCTTGACGCCGACGTTCGCGACCACAGCGCGCAGCGCCATGATGCTCGACAGCGGGGGAGACCACGTCTCCGGATCGAAGGATCTGCCAGCATCTGAGCGGCGCGCGGGATCGGCAAATATTCCGTCGACGCCAAGATCTGCGAGGTCAAGGTCCTCAATGCGGGCGTTGAGAACGGTAACCTCGGGGAACGTTTTGAGATTCAACAGTGCGAGCGCGGCGTGCGCCTCATCGGCGTCTACCGCAACGACCTTCAGGCCAAGGCCCGCGAGCGCGAAGGACTCGGTGCCGATCCCGCAGCCAAGATCGGCTACCCGCGTGCAGCCAGCGTCCCGGTAGCGCCTGGCATGCCTGGCGGCGACCTCCAGGCGTGTTGCCTGCTGCAGGCCCTCGGTCGTGAAAAGCAGGCTGGAGGCAAACGGGCCGAATTTGTCCGCCGCCTTGGCGCGCAGCCGCTGCTGGGTAAGCGCGGCGGCTATGATGTCCGGGTCATGGCCGGCTTTACGTAGCGTCGAACTGACCTCCAAAATGTCAGATTTCGAGGTGATAGGGGGTAGATCGGCGAGAAGTCCGAGGCCCTCGGGGTGAGCGAGGAGTGAGGTCAGTCCGGCGATCTCGCTGGCATGGGTCATGGCATCGAGCCTATCGCCCACCCGCCTGGCACTCACCTTGACCGAGTGCTAAGCAACGCCTAGATTATTGGTAGGCGCAACCACGGTTGCGACTCGTACCGAAGCACCGACCCCCGCGACGGCGGCGCACGAGGTACGTGTCCCGAACACCTACACGATTTGAAGGAAAGGGAGGTCCGCAGTGTCGATCTCCATCAAGCCGCTCGAGGACCGTATCGTCGTCCAGACCCTCGAGGCCGAGACCACCACCGCTTCCGGACTCGTTATCCCGGATACCGCCAAGGAAAAGCCCCAGGAGGGCAAGGTCCTCGCCGTGGGCCCCGGCCGCGTCGATGACAACGGCAACCGCGTCCCGGTCGATGTTGCCGAAGGTGACGTCGTGATCTACTCCAAGTACGGAGGCACCGAGGTCAAGTACGCCGGCCAGGAATACCTGATCCTGTCCGCTCGTGACATCCTCGCCATCGTCGAGAAGTAACGCCTCAGAGCAATCGAAAACGGCCGCCACATCGGACATGTGGCGGCCGTTTCCTTATGCCTGCAAGCTGTGCGGCCTTCGCATCGCGGGCCCTCCACCCGGGATGCGACCTCAGCTGGCCGCTTCTTGCAAAAGTTCTAGGAGACTCGTCGAGCCTTTCGCTTGGTGAAGTACTCGCGGCGCTCGTCTTCGCTCATTCCGCCCCACACACCGTAGGGCTCGCGGACCGCAAGTGCGTGTTCGCGGCATTCATTCAGGACTGGGCACGTGGCGCAAATTGCCTTGGCCGCTTCGTCGCGGCGTCGCCGGGTGCCACCTCGTTCGCCCTCCGGGTGGAAAAACAGATCCGGGTCCGCATCGCGGCATGACCCCTCGTACTGCCATTCCCACAGATCCATGATCGGTCCGGGTAGACGTGAGATCTCAGCCATCTCTTTCACCAAAGCCTTCCGTACTTCGAGAGCGTTGAGGTGACTCGCGGCTCTAAGTGAATAACGTGAGCATAGCAAACGGTGCACAACTTGTTCAAGGAGCTACTGGCAAGAAAAAAGTTGTTCACTGAGGAGCCTGGCCGCGACGAGCTAGCCGCCTTTCAGCTGCGCAGAAAAAAGTAAAAGAGCTGAAATCATAGGGAAAAGTCGAGGCGCGCGAAACTGCTTCACGATGCCCTCGCATGCGCCGAAGATGGCTAACTCTTAGGCGAAAACGTGTGGTAGACCACAAAAATAGTCGTCGTTTCACGCGCAGGCAGTGGAAATCCATCCTAATACTGAGCAAAGGGGAACCCATCTCGCGTCGGTTGTCGTCAGGGGTCGTCGATGGGCAAGTCAAATAAACGCAAAGAAGTGCGTCAGTGTGAACAAGGTGTGGCGCGTCCGGCTGTCTCGATACGAGTTCTTGCGGCCGATCGCGCTTGGATAATCTCCATTACAGGGGCGCTAAGCGCCATGATCTCGCGCATTACGCGTGATCGGGCGCCGATTCCTCGTCTCGAGTCGCGAATTCGCTTCAGAAGCGTGACAATCGAAATACCGCCGATAACAACTGCGCTTGCGTCATGAAAGGGGCACGTGAGATGTCCGTACCGGATGTACCCGATGCGCCACTCACCGTCGCTGCTGTGGCTTCCAGGCTCGGTGTCGCCGCTTCCACGCTTCGCACATGGGACCGTAGGTATGGGCTTGGCCCCTCATCCCACGAAGCGGGCGCCCACCGAAGGTATACACCCGCCGACGTCGCGCGATTGGAGCGGATGCGCTCCCTGACTTTGCAGGGAGTAGCGCCAAGCGATGCCGCGAGCATCGCGCTGTCGGAATCTCCCGATGAGGCGCTGGACGTCATCCCGGAGCCCCCGGCCCGCAAGCTCGCTCTCGTGGGAGACCCCGAACTCCTGGCGGATCCGCTCACGCTCGTTGCCGCCGCGCTTGAACCGGACTTGCCCCGCACCGAGCGGATCGTCGTCTATGCCGTTGAACGCCTTGGTGTCCTGCGGGCATGGGCGGAGGTGATCCGTCCTGCGCTGCGGATCCTGCGGAACAAAACGCGCGCCGATAAGCCTGGCATTGAGCCCGATGCGGCGATCGCGTCGGCGCTATGTGTGGCGGTGCGTCACGCCACGCCAGATCAGCGGCCAGTGAGCGGGGAAGCCGTCGGGATTCTCTCCGCTGCTCCCTCAACCATGCACGGGCAGATCATCGCGGCCGCGCTGCGGGCGCGGGGCGCGGACGTCGTCCTGTTGCGGCCGGCCTCCCAGGACTCCGCAGACGATGTATTGGCCCTCGCCAAGCGCCATAACGTGCGCGCCGTCGTGGCCGTGGGGGACACCGAGTTGCTAAGCGACATCATGACGCGCGTATCGGAATCGGAGGATCTCGTCGGGTTCCTCGTCGGGCGGTTTGCCTGCGATCTGTGGCTGCCGAGGGTGCACCGGGTGCGTACGGTGCCGGCTGCCGTGGAAGAGGTCGCGGACCTGCTCGCCCTGTAGCGGTCGTCATTCACGATCAGGTGCGGGCACGGTTAGACTGCACAGTGTGAGTGAGGATCCCTTTGGCCTCGTTGGCCTGACATATGACGATGTTCTCCTGCTACCGGGCGCGACCGATGTGGTGCCATCAGAAGTAGACACCTCAACCCAACTAACGAAGAAGATCCGATTGCGGATCCCGCTGCTATCGGCCGCCATGGATACGGTGACCGAAGCGCGCATGGCGATCGCCATGGCCCGCCAGGGCGGCCTCGGCATCCTGCACCGTAACCTCTCGATCGAGGAGCAGGCCCAGCAGGTGCGCACGGTCAAGCGCAGCGAGTCGGGCATGATCACCGATCCCGTCACCGTCGGCCCGGACGCGACCGTCGGCCAGCTCGATGCGCTGTGTGGGCGCTACCGGGTCTCCGGGCTGCCCGTCGTCGCCGAGGATGGCACGCTGCTCGGCATTATCACCAATCGCGATCTGCGCTTCATCGACGAAGCCGATTACGACTCGATTCGCGTGCGTGATGCGATGACGCCGATGCCGCTGGTCACCGGTCATGTGGGGATCGAGCGGGAGGACGCACGCCACCTGCTGGCCAAGAACAAGATCGAAAAGCTGCCGCTCGTTGATGGCGACGGCAAACTCGCCGGACTCATTACCGTCAAGGACTTCGTCAAGTCCGAGCAGTACCCGAACGCGACGAAGGACGCCGAGGGGCGGCTCGTTGTGGGTGCCGCGATCGGGTATTGGGGCGATGCGAAGGAGCGCGCGGGCGCGCTTATGGAAGCGGGCGTTGACGTGCTCGTCGCCGATACCGCCAACGGCGAGGCACGGCTGCTTCTTGAAATGGTGGCCGAGCTGAAGAAGGATCCGGCGTTTAAGGACGTCGAGATTATTGGTGGCAACGTCGCGACCCGCGAGGGCGCCCAGGCGCTCATCGATGCGGGTGTTGACGCCGTCAAGGTTGGCGTCGGGCCGGGCTCCATCTGTACGACGCGAGTCGTCGCTGGGATCGGCGTTCCGCAGGTGACCGCGATCCACCTCGCCGCCCAAGCCTGCACACCGGCCGGCGTCCCGCTCATCGGCGACGGCGGCCTGCAATACTCCGGCGATATCGCTAAGGCACTCGTCGCGGGCGCATCCTCGGTCATGCTCGGTTCGCTGCTCGCGGGCTGCGAAGAGTCACCCGGCGAGCTCGTGTTTGTTAACGGCAAGCAGTACAAGCACTACCGCGGGATGGGCTCGCTCGGTGCCATGGCCTCGCGCGGGCGCGTGTCCTACTCCAAGGATCGCTACTTCCAAGCCGACGTCTCCTCCGATGACAAGATCGTGCCCGAAGGCATCGAGGGCCAGGTGCCCTACCGCGGACCGCTGTCGGCCGTGGCCTACCAACTCATTGGCGGCCTGCACCAGTCGATGTTCTACGTCGGGGCGCAAACAATCGACGAACTGAAGAGCAAGGGCCGGTTCGTGCGCATCACGAGCGCGGGGCTCAAGGAGTCTCACCCGCACGACGTCCAGATGACCGTCGAGGCACCCAATTATTCGAGCCGGGGGATCTGAGCACCTCGTCCGTTATGGGCTTGACCCTCACGCGACGTGAGGCCCAACAATGGGGGGCATGAGCACACCCGATGACACCGAATTCAGCGTGGGACAAAGCGCTGAGATCCTGGGGGTCACTGTGCGCACCCTGCATCACTGGGATGCGATGGGCCTGGTTCGACCCAGCGGTCGAACCTATGCCGGATACCGCCGCTATTCGCATTCGGATCTGCAGCGCGCCCAGCATGCCCTGATCTACCGCGAGACCGGGATGAGCCTTGCCCAGATCGGCGAGCTGCTCGATTCAGGCACCCCCGTCGCGGAGCACTTGCAGCGCCAGCGCGACCTCCTTGCCGAACGCCTCGAGGGCCTCCACCACATGATCGCAGCGATCGATCAAATCTTAGGACACGAGATGAACGACGAAACCACACCCTTGACAGTTGCCGAAAAGGCCGAGATTCTCGGATCCTCGTGGTCGCCCGACTATGACGCCGAGGCCGCAGAACGCTGGGGCGAAACCAAGGAATGGGAACTGTCCCAACAGCGTCAAGCCAGCCTCACGAAGAAGGACTGGCGGCGCGTCAAAACCGAGCTCGAGGAGCTGGAAGCGCGCCTCGCCGAGGCCATGCGTCGGGGCGTGGCGCCCGGCAGCCCCGAAGCCAATGAGCTCGCCGAGGCCCATCGCGCGAATATCTCGCAGTGGTTCGACGTGAGCCACGCTCAACAGGTGCTGATCGCCCGCGGCTACGTTGCCGATCCCAGCTTCCGTGCGCATTACGACGAGCGGGCCGAGGGCCTTGCCGCCTGGTTGAAAGCCGTCATCGATGCGAACGCTGCGGCGCATCGCGTCAATCCGGAGGCCGCGAGGTGGCAGTGAGAGGCGCGGCGTAGACTGCGCTCATGAGTTCTCGGATCGAAACGATGCCCGTCGCCGCCGTCTATCCCCACTACGTCGCGAAGGTCGAAAAGAAGCGCCACACCGTCGACGAGCTCGATGAGCTCATCTGCTGGCTGACCGGCTATAGCCCGGCCGAGCTGCAGGCGCACCTGGAGGCCGAGACGACTTTCAAGGACTTCTTCGCCGGCGCGAAGTTGAACGATAACGCCCACCTCATCACGGGCGTGATCTGCGGGGTTCGCGTCGAAGAGATCGAGGATCCGTTTATGCAACAGGTGCGCTACCTCGACAAGATCGTCGACGAACTCGCCCGCGGCAAGAAGATGTCCTCGATCAAGCGTGGCGCCAGCTAGGGCAGCGGCCGGCCGCGGGCAGCGACATAGAGCTCGTACCACTGCTCGCGGCTGAGGCAAAGGCGCGCCGCCGAGCCAAACGTCGCGATCCGCTCGGGGTTGGCCGAGCCGACGACGGGCACGATGCCCGCCGGGTGGCGCAGCAGCCAGGCGAGGACGACCGCCGCCGGTTCGGCGCCCATTTCGGCCGCGATCCGTGCGACGCAGGCGCGGGTATCGGCAAGGGCGTGGCCCGTCATGTTTTCTGGGCCGCCCGCAGCTCCGGAAAAGACGCCGCCGGCCAGCGGGCTGTAGGCCTGGATCTCGATCCCGTGCGTCATGCAATAGGGGAGCAGGCCGGTCGGAAAGTCGTGGTGCTGATCGACGCAGTTAACGTCTACGTCAACGTCGACGAACGCGTGGTGGGCGAGCGAAAGCTCGATCTGGTTGGCGCTGACCGGGATGACACGCTGCCACAGCGCGATCTGATGCTCGTGCATATTGGAAACGCCGACGCGGCCGATTGTGCCTTCCTCCATCAGGCGCATGAGCGCCGAGCCGGTGGCGAAATAGTCGGCGAGCGGGTCTGGCCGGTGGATGAGCAGCGAGTCGATCCGATCGACTCCGAGGCGCTTAAGGGAGCCTTCCACGCTCGCGCGCACGTAGTCCCCGTCCTGGCGGTAGGTCGTCGGATCGCCCGGGCGGATCCCGAATTTCGTTTGGATGCTGAGCTGCGAGCGCCACGAGGGGTGAGCGGCAAGGACGGCACCGATCGCGCGCTCGCTGGCGCCGGCGCCGTAGATGTCGGCCGTATCCAGCCGGGTGATGCCGATCGCTAGGGCCGCCTCGATCGCTGCCTCGGCGCCGCCCTGATCGCGGAGCTTCATGCAGCCAAGGATGAGGTTCATGGCGCTAGCCGATCGGCTCGATGGGCCAGTGGGGGCTCGCACCCGGACCGCTCAGTCCCTTGGTGGTGCGCCAGGAGTTGAAGTTTTCGGCCCAGGCGCGGTGGGCATCGCACTGCCAGGAGTGGATCGCGCGCAGCTCCTGCAGCCCGAGGTCCGGATGGCTCGCAAGGATCGCGCGCAGCACATCGAGCGTGGCAAAGACATCGACCTCGGCGGTGTGCAGGTTCTCGCTGACGCTGAGGCCGTAGGCCACGGCGATATCCGCTAGGCGGCGCTTGCCCCGGCGGTAGCGATCAACGGCGCGATCGATGACGAGCGGATCGAGGATCGGGCAGACCTCGGCCCGCTCGGCGAGCGAGGGCAGCCCGTGACGGGCGAGTTCCCGCTCGATGATGGACAGGTCAAAGGCGGCGTTGAAGGCGACGAGGGGGATGCCCGAGCGCAGCGCGTCGACGAGGCGGGCGGATATCTCTGCGAGCGCAAGCGCGGGCGGCTGGCCGGAGGCGCGGGCCATCTCGGTGGTGATGCCGTGGACCTGGCTCGCGGCGGGCGGAATCTCGACGCCGGGGTTGATGAGCCACGTGTGCGTCTCGCGGTTACCGCGGCCATCGTCGTAGACGAGGGCGGCCGTCACGATGCGATCGGTGGCGGTATTGACGCCCGTCGTCTCGGTATCAAAGCCCAGCAGGGGGCCTGCGCTCCAGGTCATGGCGCTCCTTTGTTCTCGACTGTCTCCACTCTTGCACATCGCTCGGACAATGCCTGCTTGCCGCCCACCGACCCGGTAGCCTTAGACCGTGAGCTACGAGATTGAAATTGGCCGTGGAAAGCGCGCCCGGCGCGCCTACAGTTTCGACGATATCGCCGTCGTACCCTCCCGTCGCACGCGCGATCCGCAGGATGTGAGCGTCTCCTGGCAGATCGATGCCTACCACGTTGAAACGCCCGTCATGGCCGCGCCGATGGACTCGGTCATGAGCCCAGAAACCGCGATCCTGCTGGGCAAGCTCGGCGGCATCGGGGTGCTCGACCTCGAGGGCCTGTGGACGCGATATGAGGATCCGCGGCCGCTGCTCGCCGAGATTTCGCAGCTGCCGGCCGGTCAGGCGACGGCGCGCATGCAGGAGCTGTACGCCGAGCCGATCAAGCCCGAGCTCATCACCGAACGCCTGGAGCAGATTCGCGCGGCGGACGTTACCGTCGCGGGTAAACTCTCCCCGCAGCGCACCCAGGAGCTGTGGCGCACCGTCGTCGACGCCGGAGTCGACCTGTTCGTCATTCGCGGCTCGACGGTCTCGGCCGAGCACGTCTCCTCCGTGGCCGAGCCGCTGAACCTCAAACGCTTCATCTACGAGCTCGACGTGCCCGTGATCGTGGGCGGCGCCGCCACTTACACCGCGGCGCTGCACCTCATGCGCACCGGCGCCGCTGGCGTCCTTGTCGGCTTTGGTGGGGGCGCGGCGCACACGACGCGCCAGGCCCTCGGCATTCACGCCCCGATGGCCACGGCGATCGCGGACGTCGCCGCGGCCCGGCGCGACTACATGGACGAATCCGGCGGGCGCTACGTGCACGTCATCGCTGATGGTGGCGTCGGGCGCAGCGGCGATCTCGTCAAGGCCGTTGCGTGCGGCGCGGACGCCGTCATGCTCGGCGCCGCGCTCGCCCGCGCCGAGGAGGCACCCGGCGGCGGCTGGCACTGGGGCAGCGAGGCCCACCACCCGACGCTGCCGCGCGGCGAGCGCGCTCAGGTCGGCACCGTCGGCACGATGGAACAGATCATGCACGGCCCCGCGACGCAGCCCAATGGCACCCTCAACCTCGTCGGCGCGCTTCGCCGCACCATGGCGACGGCGGGCTACAGCGATGTCAAGGAGTTCCAGCGCGTCGAGGTCGTCATCGCGCCCTACCTGCCGGATTAATCCGTCGCGGCGGGGTTTCGCACGACGGCGTGAAAGAGCGTGAGGCCCGTCTCGGCGTGCTGGATGAGGAACGCATAGGGTCGGTCGACGATGAATTCGACCTCCGGCTGCGGCGGCGCAGAGGTCGCGCCGAGGCCCACCTCGGTCACGGCGGCCGCGATCGTTCCTTCCTCATCGACGATGAGGCGCGCCTGCTGAACGGCCTGCGTGAGCGCTAGATCCTCGCTCGGATCCGCGGGGGCCGTGATTCCTCGCAGCGGTTGCGCGCCCTGATCAAGTAGCGCCGAGACGCCGTTGTCTGCCAGCAGCGGGACGAGGTCGAGCCCGGTCGCCAGATTCAGCGTCGGCATCGCCATCCGGATAAACGACTGCTTGGCGCCCGGCAGGCCCGTGAGGATCGCCTCCAGCCGCGCGGTCGGCAGCTCGGCCGGATCGGAGCCGAGCGGCGGCAGGATCACGACCGCCGTGAAATCCTCGGTGTACGCGAGTTCAATCGCCTCCCAATCCTCGACGCGCACCCACGGCACGCGCCGGTCATCGGCCACCATCGGCACCTGGATCGTCTTGCCATTTGGCGGCGTGAACGGCATGTCGCGCGCCTCATCGAAGGGGACGCGCCAGCGCGCCGCGAAGAGCGTCGCGTTTTGCAAGGCGGCGCGTAGCCTCGGATCGGGTTTGATCGCCGACTCTTCGATGAGGCCGCCGCTGTGGTGCTTAACCCAGGCGTCCAGCAGCTTCTTCCCGTCGTCCGAGCCGAGGTCGGCCTCGGCGATCCCGGCATCGTGAAAGCGCTTCAGGCGCGTGAGGTAATCGTCGACGACGTCAATCTCGTCATCGAGCACGATCTGGTTCGCGACGTGCAGTAATGGCTTGTCGGGCGGCTTCGCCTCGGGATCGAAGTCGCCTGGGTCCGCGTCGTAGGGTTGTAGCGCCGTCAGGATCGCCGCCATCGCGGCGCTCGCCTCATCGCTGCCGGCGCCGAGGGCGGCGCGCAGTTCCGCGACGGCATCGTTGCTCGCACCTTCCCCGAGCATGCCGAGCGCGAGCGTCAGCGACACCGGGGAGAGCACGAGGTTGTCCTCGCGCTCCGCGCTCTTCAGCAGGTCATGCCCGAACGCCCGTGAGGCTGCGGCGACGTCCGCGAAGGCGGGCGCCTCGGCAACGGGGACGGGCGTGAACGTCGTATCCGGATCGCTTCTCACGTCCAGGCTGGACGTGCTCGCGCAGGCGGTCACGAACAGGGCGGCTGCCAGCCCCAGTGCGATGCGGCGTTTCATGCCTCGACGATAGCGCCGATGCGCTCAGACAGCAGGGCGTGTGGCACAACTGCAACCGTCGTCAGGGCGTGCGGATTGCGGCGAGCATGATCGGCAGCCCAGTCGGGGCGTGCACGATCGTGAACAGGAACGGGCGGTCCGCGCGGAACGTAAAGTCGATGGGGATGTAGGCGGCGCGAGCGACCGCGACTTCGGTGACCGCGGCCGCGATCGTGCCCGCCTCGGTGACGCGCAAGCCCACCTGATGCGACAGCTCGCTCATGGCGAGGTTGTGATCGGCGATGATGCGCTCAAAGGGCCGCGACGCCGGGTCGGTCGCGGCCGCGAGCCCGAGCGCCGGTAGATAGGGCATCAGGTCGAGGCAGTCGGATAGATCGAGCCGCGGGAGCTCGACGCGGCCATGACGCGGGCTGCCATCGGCGAGCGCGGCATCGCACTCGGCCAGCAGCTCGGCCGCCAGCAGGGCAGGGTCGAGGCCCGGCGGCGGTAGATAGATGCGTGCGACGACGTCATCGGTATAGGAAAGCTCGATCGCGTGCACGCCGCCGACCTCGGCGTAGGGAACGTCGAGCGTCCCGCTCATCATCGGCACGCTCGCCGGTCCCGCGAACGTAGCGAAGGGGGCGATCTGCGTGCCGTGCTGCGAAAACGGGGTGGCCCAGCGGGCCGCGAAGAGCAGCGCGTTTTGGATGACGAGGATTAGATCCGAATTGGGTTGGATCGCGGAGCGTTTGATGAGCCCGCCGGTGTGTTCGCGCACCCAGCGATCGAGGATCTTGCGCGCGGACGAACTCGCGAGGTCGGTGCGCTCAAGGTCGGCGCCGTGAAGCTCGCGCAGCCGCGCCGCGAACTCGGGCGCGACCTCGACGTCCGTGTCGACGAGCACCCGGTTGGCCACATGCAGCAACGCGCGTTCGGGCAGCGTCGCAGGATTAAAACGCCCGAGGTCCTGATCGAAGGCGGCAAGCGTCTTCAGCGCGCGCCGGCTCGCCGCGCTGCGTTCGGTGCCGAGCAGCTCATCAAAGGCCGCCGCCACCGCCCCGCTCGCGCCCTCGGCCACGGCCGATAGCGCGAGCGCGATGGACAGCGGAGACAGCACGCTCGTGCGGGAGCGGTCAGCCGCCGCCAGCAGCGTGTGTCCGATGCGTGCGACGGCAGGTGCGAAGCCGGAGCTTGTCATGAGCCCAGAATACTCAGAGCCCGGGCCGCTTTCCGATCGTCAGGGTCACCTCTTGGGTGCCGGCGAAGAAGTCGTTGCCCTTATCGTCGACGACGATGAAGGCCGGGAAGTCCTCGACGTCAATCTTCCAGACTGCTTCCATCCCGAGTTCTTCGTATTCGACGACCTCGACGTTCTTGATGCAGTCCTGCGCGAGGCGCGCGGCGGGCCCGCCGATCGAGCCGAGGTAGAAGCCGCCGTGGGCCTTGCAGGCGTCGGTCACCTGCTGCGAACGGTTGCCCTTGGCGAGCATGACCATCGAGCCGCCGGCTGCCTGGAACTGTTCGACGTACGAGTCCATTCGGCCGGCAGTCGTCGGGCCGAAGGATCCGGAGGGCATACCGTCGGGCGTCTTGGCAGGACCCGCGTAATAGACCGGGTGGTCCTTGAGGTATTGCGGCATGTCCTCGCCAGCGTCCAGCCGTTCCTTGATCTTGGCATGCGCGATGTCGCGCGCCACGATGAGCGGTCCGGTGAGGGAGAGGCGAGTCTTGATCGGGTATTTGCTCAGTTCTGCGAGGATCTCGCTCATCGGCTGGTTGAGGTCGATTCTGACGGCCGCGCCCTTGCCCGTGCCCGAGACGCCGTGGGTCTCGGCGTCGAGCTCCGCATCCGTGACATCGGGCAGGAAGCGCGCGGGATCGGTATCGAGTTTTTCGAGGAATACACCCTCGGGCGTGATCTTGGCCTTGGCCTGGCGGTCGGCGGAGCAGGAGACTGCGATCGCGACCGGGAGCGATGCGCCGTGGCGCGGCAGGCGGATGACGCGCACGTCGTGGCAGAAGTACTTGCCGCCGAACTGGGCGCCGATCCCGATGTTGCGCGAGAGCTCTAGGACCTTTTCTTCCAGCTCCGTGTCGCGGAATCCGTGTCCCGCGGGCGAGCCCTGCGTCGGCAGCGCATCGAGGTACTTCGCGGAGGCATACTTGGCGGTCTTGAGGCAGAACTCGGCGCTCGTGCCGCCGATGACGATCGCCAGGTGGTAGGGCGGGCAGGCCGCGGTGCCGAGCGAGCGCATCTTTTCTTCGATGAACTGCATCATGCGATCGGGGTTTAGCAGGGCCTTCGTTTCCTGGTACAGGAAGGACTTGTTGGCCGAACCGCCGCCCTTGGCCATGAAGAGGAAGGAGTACTCGTTTTCGTGGCCGGGCTTTGTGTCGGCCGCGATCTCGATCTGCGCGGGCAGGTTGGTGCCGGTGTTGATCTCTTCCCACATCGTGAGGGGGGCGTTTTGGGAATAGCGCAGGTTCAGGTGGGTGTAGGCGTTGTAGATTCCCTCGGCCATGGCCCGCTCGTCGGGTCCTTCGGTCAGGACCTGCTGGCCGCGCTTGGCCGAGACGATCGCGGTGCCGGTGTCCTGGCACATAGGCAGGATGCCGCCGGAGGAAATGGCCGCGTTCTTCAAAAGGTCAAGCGCCACGAACTTGTCGTTGTCGCTGGCCTCGGGATCATCGAGGATCGTCCGAAGCTGCTTGAGGTGGGCGGTGCGCAGGTAGTGCGAGATATCGTGCAGGGCCGTCTCGGTCAGCAGCGTCAGCGCCTCGGGCGCCACCTTGAGGAAGGTGCGGCCTTCCGGCCCTTCGATCACCTCCACGCCTTCGGTGGTCAGGAGCCGGTATTCGGTGTCGTCGGCTCCAACGGGCAGCATGTCTTCGTAAAGAAACTCGGCCACGAGTGTGCTCCTTGATTGCGAGGGGTGCTACCCCCAGGGTAGTCGGCACGCCGTCGGAAAGAGTATTCCTTCAGTCCTAGCTAGCTGCTCAATCTCGCGGAAGTCTGCGGCATTTGACACACTGGGTGCAGCCGACGAAGTCTCGCGAAAGGACCAGGTTATGGAATACCGCATCGAACACGACACCATGGGTGAAGTCAAAGTCCCCAAGGACGCGCTCTACAGCGCGCAAACACAGCGCGCAGTGGAGAATTTTCCGATTTCCGGCCGCGGCCTCGAGCCCTTCCATATTGCGGCTCTCGGACGAATCAAGAAGGCGGCAGCGCAGGCGAATGCCGAACGTGATGTCATCACGCACGAGCAGGCCGAGGCGATCATTGCAGCCGCCCAGCAGGTCATCGACGGTGAGCACAACGACCAGTTCCCGATCGATGTGTTCCAAACGGGATCCGGCACGAGCTCGAACATGAACACCAATGAGGTCGTCGCCAAGCTCGCGAGCGACCTGGGTTCAGATCCGATCCACCCCAATGACCACGTCAATGCGTCGCAGTCATCAAACGATGTCTTCCCATCATCGATCCATATCGCTGCGTACGCTGCGGTGAAGGACGTGCTGCTTCCCGGGCTCGAGCGCCTGGCCGAGTCCTTGGAGGCGAAGTCTCGGCAGTGGAAGAACATCGTGAAGGCAGGGCGCACGCACCTCATGGATGCCACGCCTATCACGCTCGGTCAGGAGTTTTCCGGGTATGCGGCCCAGATTCGCTATGGGATCGAGCGGGTTGAGGCCGCCCTGCCGCGCCTTGCGGAGCTACCCCTGGGCGGTACCGCTGTCGGCACCGGAATCAACACGCCCGAGGGTTTTTCCGCCCGCGTCATTGAGCTGATCGCGGAAGATACCGGCCTGCCGTTCATTGAGGCGCGGAACCATTTTGAGGCGCAGGCAGCGCAGGATTCGCTCGTCGAGCTGAGCGGCGCGTTGCGAGTCATCGCCGTGTCGCTGACGAAGATCGCGAACGATATTCGCTGGATGGGATCCGGCCCCCGTGCCGGCATCGGCGAGATCCATCTGCCTGACCTGCAGCCGGGCTCCTCCATCATGCCGGGCAAGGTTAACCCCGTCGTTCCCGAGGCAACCGTCATGGTGGCGGCCCAGGTGATCGGCAATGACGCGGCGATCGCCTTCGCTGGGGCGCAGGGCAACTTCGACCTGCTCGTGATGCTGCCGGTGATGGCGCGAAATCTGCTGGAGTCGATCACACTCATCGGCAACGTCTCCACCGTGCTGGCCGATAAGACGATCGACGGCCTGGAAGCGAACGAAGAGCGCTGCTTGACGCTCGCGGAGTCGAGCCCCTCGATCGTTACCCCGCTGAACCGCCTCATTGGCTACGAAGCTGCGGCAAAGATCGCGAAGCACTCGGTGGCCGAGAACATCACCGTGAAGCAGGCGGCGCTGGATCTCGGTTATGTCGAGCGCGGCGAGCTGAGTGAAGAAGACCTCGATCGGGCGCTAGACGTGTCCACCATGGTGGGCGACTACTAAACGCGAGTGCCGACGGGGCGCTGCCGAAAGACTGGCAGCGCCCCGTCGCTTCGTTAGGACCACCACGCGGCGCTTGCGCGGCGCCGTGATGAAACTGCGCTATGACGTTTCACAGCGGACCCCTCAACGACACCGACCAGCTCGTGGCGATGGTGAGCGAGGTGAAGTTCCAGCAGACCAAGTTTCGCGCCGGCTACGACCAAAGCGACGTCGATGACTTCCTGGATCACCTCATTGACGTCGTCAAGGACGGCAAACGCGGCGACGACATCACGACGCTGGTCGACGGCGCCGTCGAATATCCCAAGCGGTCTCTGCTTAAGCGTATGTTTGGCCGCGACTAGCAGCCGCCGATACTGATAGCGACGCCGCCCCGGATGTCCTCCCGGGCGGCGTCTGCGTAGTTTTGGGGCTTAGATTGCGGCGACCGTTTGGCGTGCGATCTCCCATTCCTCGTTGGTCGGAACGACGAGGACCTTGACCTTGGAGGAGTCGCGAGAGATCTCACGGATTCCGCGGCCCGAGGCGCGGTTGCGGGAATGGTCGAGCTTGATGCCAAGGAACTCGAGGCCCTCGGTCGCCATTTCGCGCATCTTCGCATCGTTCTCGCCGACGCCCGCGGTAAAGGTGACGACGTCTAAGCCGCCAAGGACCGCGGCGTAGGAGCCGATGTATTTCTTGATCCGGTGGGCGTAGACCGCGAGCCCGACGCGCGAGTTGCGGTCGCCCGCTTCGGCCATCGAGTGGACGATGCGCAGATCGTTTTGGCCGGTCAGGCCCTTCATACCCGAGCGTTTGTTGAGCAGGTTATCGATGTCGTCGATCGACATGTGCGCATTGCGGGCCAGGTGGAAGACGGCGGCGGGATCGATGTCGCCGGTTCGGGTGCCCATGACCAAGCCCTCCAGGGGGGTCAGTCCCATGGAGGTGTCGACTGCGCGGCCGGCATCGACCGCGGAGGCGGAGGCGCCATTGCCAAGGTGCAGCACGATCTGCTTGAGGTCCATGCGGCCGAGGTGGTCGGCCACCGTCTTGGAGACGTACTGGTGGCTCGTGCCGTGCGCGCCGTAGCGGCGGATCGCGTACTTGCGGGCGACTTCACGATCCAGGGCGTAGGTCGCCGAGGCTGCGGGCAGCGACTGGAAGAATGCGGTGTCGAAGACGACGACGTGCGGGACGTTTGGTAGCAGCCGCCGCGCGACCTTGATGCCCGTCAGGTTTGCGGGGTTGTGCAGCGGTGCGAGCGGGACGAGGGCTTCGATCGTGCGCATCACGTCGCGGTCGACGACGGTGGCGCGGTCGAAGAAGGAGCCGCCCTGAACGACGCGGTGGCCAACGGCTACGATGTTTGACTCGTGCAGGTTCGGCCCGACAGTGGAGAACAGCTCCAGGACTCGCTCCAGCCCCATGGCGTGGTCGCGGATCGGGTTATCTTCCTCGAATTCCTTTTCGCCGAAGACGTGGCGCAGCAGGGAGGAGCCTTCGCCGATGCGCTCGACGAGGCCCGTCGCGATCGCGCTACCGTCGGTGGGATCGACCAGCTGGTATTTGATCGAGGAGGATCCGGAGTTAACGACAAGGACGGTTTGGTTCATGACGGGGCTCCTAGCCTTCGGCCTGGATGGCGGTGATCGCCACCGTGTTGACGATGTCGTGGACGAGCGCGCCACGGGAGAGGTCGTTGACGGGCTTGTTTAAACCCTGCAGCACCGGGCCAACGGCGACGGCGCCGGCGCTGCGCTGCACGGCCTTGTAGGTGTTGTTGCCCGTGTTCAGGTCCGGGAAGATGAAGACCGTCGCCCGGCCCGCCACCTTCGAATCCGGCATCTTCGTTGACGCCACCGCGGCGTCGACGGCGGCGTCGTACTGGATGGGGCCCTCCACGAGCATTTCGGGGGCGCGTTCGCGAACGATCGCGGTTGCTTCGCGCACCTTGTCGACGTCCGCTCCGAAGCCGGAGGATCCGGTGGAGTAGGAGAGCATCGCGGTGCGCGGATCGATGCCGAACTGCTCGGCCGTCGCCGCCGAGGAGATCGCGATATCGGCGAGCTGTTCGGCGGTCGGATCCGGATTGACGGCGCAGTCGCCGTAGACGAGCACGCGATCGGCCAGCAGCATAAGGAAGACCGAGGACACGATCGAGGTGCCAGGCGCGGTCTTGATGATCTCGAAGGATGGCTTGATCGTGTGGGCCGTCGTGTGGGTGGCGCCGGAGACCATGCCGTCGGCGTAACCGAGGTGGACCATGAGCGTGCCGAAGTAGGACACGTCGCGCACAATTTCCTTGGCGCGATCCTCCGTCATCCCCTTGTGCGCGCGCAGCTTCGTGTACTCGGCGGCGAATTCGGGCAGGTAGTCAGAGGTGGCCGGATCCAGGATCGTGGCCGCGTCGATATCGAGCCCGAGCTCGGCGGCGCGGGCCCGGATCTGGGATTCGATACCAAGGATCGTCAGGCGCGCGGTGCCACGCGCAAGCAGGGTGGAGGCGGCGCGCAGGATGCGGTCGTCTTCGCCCTCCGGTAGCACGATGTGCTTGTTGGCCCTCTTCGCGCGCTCGAGCAGTTCGGCCTCGAACATCAGCGGGGTGACGACGCTCGGCTCGGAGACCTCCAGCAGCTGCGCGAGTTCGTCGGCGGGCAGGTGAGTGTCGGCCAGTTGCAGGGCGATATCGACCTTGCGCTGGGTGCGCGTGGTGAGGCCGCCGCGCGTCGTCGCCACGATCTGGGCCGTCTCATAGGTGTTGGTATCGCAGGTGATGATTGGCAGCTTGGAGGCGAATCCGGAGACGAGTTCGGTGACGATCTCAGCAGGCTGGTAGCCGCCGTTCAGGATGATGCCCGCGAGGGAGGGAAAGCCCTCGGCGGCGTGCGCCGCGAGCAGCGAGATGAGCAACTCGGAGCGGTCGCCGGCAGCGATGGCGACCTGGCCCTCGCGCAGACGCTCCAGGATGTGCTCCACGCCCATGCCGCACACGAGGAGAGATTCGGCCTCCCGATCGAACAGGGCCTCATCGCCGGAGAGCACCGTGCCGTTCAGGGCGCGCTTGAGATCATCGACCGTGGGGGCGGTCAGCAGCGGGACTTCAGGCAGGACCCACACCGGGCGGGCGTCACCGAGCGCCTGCCGGATGTCGGCTTCGTCACCGTCGGCGCGGTTGACGACGACGCCGACGACGGAGGCGTGGCCCGCGCTGATCTCGGAGACGGCGAGTTCGGCGACCTGCCGGATCTCGTCGGGGGTGCGCCCGGCGCCGCGCACCGTCAGCAGGACGGGCGCGCCGAGGTTGGCGGCGATGCGGGCGTTGAAGGCGAGCTCGGCGGGACCGGCGACGTCGGTGTAATCCGAGCCGATGATGACGACGAGATCGCATTTGGATTCGATCGCGCGGTAGGCCTGGACGATCTGGGCGAGGGCCTCATCCGCGTCGCGATGCAGCTCCTCGTAGGTCACGCCGACAACGTCGTCGTAGGCGATATCGGCGCTGTCGCGCTGCAGGAGAAGTTCGACGAGAGCGTCGCGTTCACCGGTGCGAACGACGGGCCGGAAGATCCCGACCTTGCCCACTCGTTTGGTAAACATATCGACGAGTCCGAGGGCAATGGTGGATTTTCCGGTCTCGCCTTCCGGGGAGGCAACGTAGATGCTGTTGGCCATGGGAAGTTCGCACTCCTGGGCGTCGGTGATCAGTTTGATTACCAGCCTAATGGGCAAAATCGGTCACGGCCGTGCATTAGGTCCTACGGCGGGGTCGGACAAAATATTGAGGCCCGCCACACACGCAACAATGCCAAGGACGAGGAACAGCTTGGCGACGGTCAGCGTCTCAGCGCCCGTAATGACGGCGTAGGCGAGGGTTGTGACGGCTCCGACCGCGACCCACACGGCATAGCCCGTTCCGACCGGGATGTGCTTGAGGGCGATGCCGAGCCCGCCCATGGAGATCACTGCACCGATGACGAACCAGATCATCGGGACGAGCTTGGTAAAGCCCTCGGTCTTCGCGAGCGCGACGGCCCACATGGTTTCGAAGGCGCCAGAGACGATCAAGATGACCCAGGGCATGACAACTACTTTCTGCTTCGGTCGGAACTAGCGGGGGTCGGGCAGATTACGGCCCGATTCAAGGACAAGGAACGCCGTGAGGATGCGTGCGATAACGACGTGGATGTCGGAGTGCAGGCCGCTCGTGAGTTCCGAGAGGTGATCCAGCAGGCGGTCGAGCAGGCTCGTATCGAGGTCCGTGAATTGCTGGAGGCGGTGCTTCCGCCCGGCCTCTTCGTCGCCGGAGCGCCAGGAATCGGCCTCGGCCTGGCACCAGTCGCGCTGGCGGGCGCAGCTGGTTGCGAGTGCCTCGTCGCCGGGATTGCCGTGGCTCAGCTCGACGAGGTCACTCTCGGCGCTGCGGGCTGCTGCGCCGCGCTCATAGGGCAGGATCATGCGGGCGCTCGTCACGAGGCGCTCGCCGCCCTCATTCGTCCAGGCCATCGAATCGAGCAGTCGGCTCACCCACGTGCCGTCGCGCAACTGGGCGACGAAGTCGTCGGTGGCGGGAGCGACCGCCTGGCGGACGCACTCCCAGCCCTTGGCGCGATCGGAGGCGACCGATGCCATGTGGTTGCGCATCTCGGGGGTGAGGGGAGAAAGGTCATTCATGCCCCCAGGATAGGTCCAGATAAGCTGAGGGGCATGGCCCGCCCCATCTCCGCTCGCGAGTTTGCTCGCGCCGCCCTCAGCGCGCGCATGATCGGCGTTTTCATCCTGCTAGCGATCGCCGCCGTCGTATGCGTGCAGTTGGGCTCCTGGCAGCTTGACCGCTCCCTAGAACGAGGCGAGGCCGGAGCGCGCGCCGCGCAACAGGAGATGCTCTCGGCGCAGCCGCGACCACTCGATGAGGTCCTCGCGCCCCAAACGGCGTTTCGCGCCGAACACCTCGGTGCCAAGGTCACCGCGCGGGGAACCTACGGCGAGCAAGTGGTGATTCCCGGCCGGCAGGTCGATGGCAACGCCGCAACGCTCGTCGTCGCGGATCTCGTGATCTCATCCGGTGAGCATGCCGGCGCCCACCTTCCGGTCCTGCGGGGCTGGATGGCACCCGATGCGGCGGCTCCACCGCCGCCGAGCGGCGAGGTCGAGGTGACCGGCTACCTCGCCAACTCCGAGCAGGAAACAACGACGTCGCGAACGCCCGGCACCCTCTCGAACATATCGTCGGCGCACCTCGTCAACCTGTGGGGGACCCCGATCTACAGCGGCTACCTCGTGCAAGAATCCACGTCCGCCGACAGCGCAGGTCTCGCGCTAGCTCCGCCACCGGACCTCGTGAAGGACTCCGGCCGAAACTGGCAGAACCTGGGCTATGCGGTCGAATGGTTCATCTTCGGCGGCTTTGCGCTCGCCCTGTGGGTGAAGATGGTGCGAGATGAAGCCGCTCATCAGCAGCGCGACAAGGAGGCAGCAGCCGCATGATTCCGCACTACTTTGCCATGGACGAGCAGGCCGCTCGCGACTTCGTCTTTTCCCAGGCGGCGGGCACACTCGTCACGACGCGTGAGGATGGCAGCTTCGATTCGACCTTCCTGCCGCTCATGTGGGAGGGCGATCGGATCCGAATGCACATGGGGCGCGCCAACGATCAGTGGCGCCACGGGGATTTCCCGCGCCCAGCCATCATCGTATGTACCGGCCCCCACGGGTATGTCTCCGCCGCCGACTACGACATTCCCGAGGGAATGTCGATCGCCTCGACGTGGGACTACACGCAGGTCACCCTGCACGGCCGGCTGGAGGTCAGCGACGACGCGCAGGCTGCTCGATGCGCCGCGGTCGATCTGTCCTACATGCATGAGCGTGAGGTCGCGGAAAAGCTCACCGATGACTACCTGGCGAAGGCCTCCAAAGCGATCATCGCGGTGACGTTCACCGTCGAGCGCATCGAGGGGATCGCCAAACTCAGCCAAAACAAATTGCCGCACGAACGAGAAAAGATCGTGGATCGGCTGCGGGCGCGGGGTTGCCCGGAATCCTCGGCGCTCGCGGACGACATCGAGGCTGCGCCCTCAAAGGCTCGCCGCGTGCCCTACCTCGGTCCGCTCAAGAGCGCCCACTAGCTACCAGCCCAGCTGCTTAAAGACGTCGGCGGCGATCGCCTCGCGTGAGTCGCAGGACGTGCACAGGCGAGTTTCGCCCGGGTGCAGCGGCCGATCGCACCGCTCGCAATGGGCGGCGTATACCCGTGCAATGACGGGGTTTGGCGGCATACGGTCGCACACCAGAGCGAGGGCATCGACCGGGCATGTCTGCACACAGATGCCGCATCCGACGCACGCGGATGGCTCGACCGATAGCTCGAAGCTCGCCCCGAGGTCCACCGCGGAGAGCGCGTGCGTCGGGCAGGCCGGCAGGCAGGCACGACACGCGGTACACACTGAGCGTCCGCGGTCATCGCTCGCGGCGATTGGCCGCGGGTAGAGCGGGTGCCATGCGCGGTGCCCGAGCGCACCGATGAAGGTCTCGCGCCGTTCGAGGGCCCCGGCGGGGGCGGCTGGCCCCGGTGTCGGCGTTGGCGGCAGGACGGCGAGAAGTTGGCGCCGGTTCATCGCGACGGACCGGTCCGATCGGGCGGGCGGCTCGACGTCCGTGAGGTGACTGACCGGGTGTGGCAGGCCAGCCACCTGCAAGGCCCCACGCAGTTGCGCGACGCTCGTCTCGACCTGCGCGGCAGGCGCGATGGGACAGTCCTGGCAATTCGCGGTGTACAGTTCGATCCGCCTGTCGGTGGCGCGCAGCGAGCTCAGGATGTCCTCGGGAGTGACGGCGACCAGGCACGGGGTGGCGCCGCCCGCCTGTTCGCACGTGAGGCAGCACGCCGACTCCGTGTGTCGGACATCGGGATGCCCACCCGAGATCGCGGCCGTCGGGCATGCGGGGATGCAGGCACCGCACGAGGTACAGTCGGCGGCCGAGACACGTGCCGCGCCGCTCGATGCGAGCTCGATAGCTTCGTTAGGGCAGGCATCAGCGCACGCCGCGCACGGGAAGCCAGCTGACCGGACGCACGCGGCGGGCGCAATCGCTGCGGGCGGGCTAAGCCTTTGCCACGTCGACACGAGTATCGAGCTGGGCAGCGCCGCCACCGATCGGATCGGAGATGCCGCCGCCACCGTCATCGTCATCGAGCAGGTCGTTAACGGCGATGCCGCGTCCGCGGTCAGCGGCAAACCCGTGTTCCTCGTGACCGGCGTTGATATAGCGAGCCGATGCCGTGTGGCCGTAGGCAGGTGTCTTCTTCACCGTCTGACCATCCACGACGTAGTCTGCCGATCCGTACTGTTTGTGGCCAAAGGCCGCGTCGGCGCCGACGATGCCCGGCCGGATTCCTTCGGTCACGTGGGCGATGCCCACGGCTTCGCCCGCCCCCGAGGTGATCCGGACCTTGTCACCGCTTTTAATGCCGCGCGGCTCGGCATCTCGCGGATTCATCGTGAGGTAGTTCGTGGACCGAACCTCCCGCAGCCACGTCGAATTGACGGTGCGATGGGTGCCCTGCTGGCGTGCCTTCCAGTTCACGAAGGCGAGCGGCAGGTCGGCGCCCGGAACGCTGCTGCCATCGGAGCGCACATGCTCACGCACGACGGGAAGGCCGTCGAAGAAATCACCCGTGATGGCATCCTTCGTCGCGGCCACCTTTGGGTCATAGAACTGGCAGAGCCCCTCATAGCGGGACTTCAACCATTCGCCCTCATAGCCGTTGGCGTGGTCGTCACCGTGCTCTTCGAAGCGTCCGCCCCGGTTGAGGACCGTGACGACCTTTGGCCATTCCTCGGCGGTGACGCCAGCGCGCCAGACCCGTTCATCAAAGCTGTCGCCGAGCGCCTTCGTGCGGGCGGCGGTGAACAGATCGAGTTCGGATTGCGGCGCGTCGGCCACCGGCTTCTTGCCGGCGTAGGCGATGTTCGCCGCCATCTTCATGTAGTAGTCCTCCACCGTATTGAAGTGCGCGCCGGGGCCGAACGCATCGGTACCCACTCCGGGAAGCTCCATCGCCTTGGCGAGTTGGAGGTAGAACCACTCCGTTGCTCGCGGCCCATCAAAGGCCTTGGTGACGGGCTGACCAAATTGGGTGACGGCGTACTGCTGGCTGGGGTAGATGGGCTCCTGCGTGAAGCGCTCCAGGTAGGTCGTATCCGGTAGCAGCACGTCCGCATAGGCGGAGGAATCGCCCATTGTGATATCGAAGGCGACAAGCAGCTTGATGGCCTCCAAGTCTTGCATCATCTCGGCCTGGCGGTGCGCTCCGGGTGAGGAGTTCAGCGGGGAGTGCCGGTGGATGAAAAGGGCGTTGAGCGAGTACGGGTATCCGATAGCGGCCGAGGGGAGAACCTCATGGCAGAGGTTCCCGGGGAAGGGATACCAGCGGCGCTTTGCCGGGTAGCCGTCGTTCTTGAACAAGGTCGACTGTTCGTACTTGGCTTTTTCACGGGTGATGGGGATACCCCACGCCTTGCGCGCATTGGGAACCTTGGTGAGGTCGTAGCGTCCCTCGAGCGGTTTGAATCCGCGCTGGGCCGTGATGTGGCCGCCCTTCCAGTCGTGGTTTCCGAGCAGGAAGTTGATATAGCCAATGGCCCGCACGGTATCAAAGCCGTTGGAATGCATCGCCGGACCGCGGTAGCTCATGATTCCCGCGCGCTTGCCATGGGAAGTGAGACCGCGAGCGATCTGCTCGACCTGATCGAGCGGAAGGCCGGCCTCTTCGGCGTGCTCGGCGACGCTACGGTTGGAGACGCGTTCCTTCAGGAGGGTGAACACGGATTTGACGCGAACAGGGCCGTTCGGGGTATCGACTTCTTGATCGACTTCCAAGTCCGCGGGTCCGCTCGCCTCGGAGGCCGGGGTGAGAAGACCGCCGACGAGGACCATCGGCTCGGGATCCACCGGCTTGCCGTCTGCTCCCGGCTCCGGCTCGGGTGCTCCATTGTCGACGACGGAGAACTTCCCGCGCTTTTCGTCTTCGACCTTCACCAGGTAGGTGGCGTCGGTCCACGTGGGTTCGCCGATCGCTTCGGCCGCCTTCTTGCCCGGTGCCCTGAGGTAAGCCTCGTCGTAGCGTTTCTCATCGATCATCCAGCGCAGGATTGCAAAGGCCAGATGAATATCTTTGCCGGGCAGCACGGGCGCCCAGATGTCTGCCTTCTCGGCAGTCTTGCTCATGCGTGGATCGACGACAACCATCGTCATGCCGCGGGCGCGAGCCTTACCGATACGCGGAGCGAGCCACGTCGGACCCTTTTGTGCCGTGAGCGGCTCGGTGCCCCAGACGACGAGGTAATCGCAGTAGTCGATGTCCATGTACATCCGCTTGTATCCGGTATCCGGATGGGAGCGGGCGTTGGCCACTACGCCGGTCACGCCGCACGTGCCGCCGTGGTTGAACTGGTTGATGGAACCGAAGGATTGGTTGAACATCCGTTCGCCAAGGAGCGCCATACGGTCGCCGCCGAGCATCGCCATGAGGTTCGATTTCGGGCCGAAATCGGGATGTTTGGAATCGATCAGGACATCAGCCCATGCGGCGTCGAAGTCTTCCTGGCTCATGTCGCCAGCTTCGACTTTCTTCCAGTCAGCCATGATGGGTTTTTCGGGCGCGAAGGCGTACCAGGATTTCAGGCCCGGAACTCCGAGCTCCGCATCGCCGTTGAGGACGATATCGAGCGCGTCATCCCAACTGATTGTCTGCCACTTACCGGAGCCACGCGGGCCCACGCGCTTCATGGGTTGTTTGATTCGTGCCGCATCGTGCGCGATTTGCACACCGGCTTGTCCCTTCAGGCAGGCGATGCCACCGGAACGGGAACGGGCATCCTTTTTCATATTGCCGATCCCAGTGACCGCATCCTCGGGGGAGGTGTCGTAGGGGATCGGCCCAACCGGCTGCGTGGTCAGTGGCGAGTAGGGGTTTCCCGCGATCTTTCGGATGAGGCTCGTTGCCTCCCCACCTTCGGTGGGAGTGATGCGTGCCTTGATCGTGCAGAAGGTGTTGCACTGCATGCACATCGTGTGGATGACCTCATCGGCGCTGTACACCTCGGCGAGGTCACCCATACCGTGCTGAGTCTCTTGGCGGAACGGGTCACCAAAGCCCTCACGCCACAGTGCGCCGACGACGGCCGCGCCGCCGACCGCCGCGGCGGTGCCCTTCAATACCGTGCGACGCTTGGTGCCCTGGGGTTCGGTCTCGTTGGTCGGGTTCGGGGTCTGCTCAGTCATCGGGCATCCTCCAGTTCAGTGACGCGGTCAGGGTCTTCTGCCGGGTCAGGATCGTGAACGGCCTGCCATTCGGAAAACAGTGAATAGGCCAGTGCGCCAGCCGCGATGACAAAGACGCACACGAGAATTTCGGAGAGGGTCGGGAAGTACCAGTTCTGTGGAAAGCCCTCCATCACGGGAACCGCGAGGGGTGGGACGACGATGTTGAACCGGACGCCCACAATGCCGACCACGACCATGCATGCGGCCGCCACGATCCACTTCGGATTGTTCTTCAGTGGTGAGAACAAAATGATGGCCGGAATCGTCAACCCGATCGCCATTTGCAAGATCCAAAATGTCCACCAGTAGGGGCCGGTCAGCATGAGGGCCATGATGGTCCCGTCATGTTCGTGGAAAGCGAGGAAGGGGACGATGAATTCGTAGAACGTGAGGCCCAGATCCACGACCACAGCACCGAGCAGCACGACCGACATGCGCTTCAAAAGCGGAATGTCAGGTTGGCGTCCCGCCGCACGCGCCTGGAAATGGTGGACCGCAATGAGCAGCGCGGTGCCCGAGACTATCGCGGAGACGACAAAGATCACGGGAAATAGTCCGCCGAACCACATGCCGCGAGCCTTCACGACGGCGAAGATCGTTCCGGTGCCGCCGTGGACTCCGAAGATCGCAAGTGGCACGCCGATTGTGCCGAGGATCCGCATCCAACGGTGGGCTTTTTGCAGGGAGTCGACGAGCCGGTATTGCACGCGTAGGGCGATGACCAGCTCGGTTATGAGCAGCGCGATATAGAGCAGGTAGAAGCGCACTTCCCAGGACAGGGGAGAGGTCCAGTGGAAGTAGAACATCGTATTGAAGGCTCGCTCGAAGCGCCCTAGGTCCAACCCGATGAAGACGAGTGCGACGCCCATGGAGACAATCGCGGAGGTAAGAGCGGCCCGGCCGATGCGTTCGAACTGGTACATCCCAAAGACATAAACAAGGGAGGAGAGTAAGAACGCACCTGCTGAGAGGCCAACGAAATAGATGTAGAACGCGACCCATGCGCCCCAGGGCATGTGGCTGGTGAGGTCGGTGATGGCAAGGCCCTGAGTGAGTCGCTGCCACATGGGGTAAGCGCCGGCCAGCAGGCAGAGCCCAAGAAATCCGTACCAGATGATGCGGTTGCGCTGGGTCAAGAAGGGGTAGCGCTCGAAGGACCACAGGCCTTTTCGGCGGGTGGCCGGAGGCAGGTTGTCCTCATGAGCGTCGTCGGTGACGAGGACATCGCTCGTGGGTGCGGCGGAAGTCATCGGAGCCTCACTTTAAGTAGTACACGCGAGGCTGGGTCCCCATTTCCTCGCGGAGCCTAAAGGCTCGGGGATCGGCAGCCAGCTTGGACACGAGAGATTCGGGATCAGCCAGATCACCGAAGTATCGAGCATCGCCGATGCACGTTTCGCAGCACGCAGGCTCTTCGCCGCGGGCGGTGCGATGCATGCAGAACGTGCACTTGCGGACGGTGCCTACCGGCGGCTTATTGCCGGCACGCTCCGCGTGCTCAGCGCCCCACTCAGGCACGGTAATTGCTTCGGCGCCCTGCATTTCATCGGCGTAGGTCTCACCGAAATCAAAAGACCGCGCGCCATAGGGGCACGCGGTGATGCAATAACGACAGCCAATACAACGATCCTGGTCAATGATGACGACACCGTTGTCGGCCTTGTACGTGGCGTTTACCGGACAGACGCCGACGCATGGCGGTTGGTCGCACTGCATGCAGGGGCGGGGAATGTTCACGCGTCGCACGTTGGGGTAGGTGCCGGCTTCTTCCTCCAGCACGACGTTGTAGTTCACGCCCGGCGGAGTTCGATTCTCGGCCTTGCACGCCACTGTGCAGGAGTCGCAACCGACACACTTTTGCAGATCGATGACCATTCCCCACTGGGGAGTATGGCCTTCCGGAGGGCGGGATTCGATCGAGACATGGGTCTTCATCGAACCTCCTCGAATCTTTCAGAATCGTATAGGACTGGTGAGTTCAAGCTATACGATCGAGGGGGTGCCCACGGTGACTTTGGTCCCGGTTAGGTGGGCCTTATGTCTGATTCGAGGACTTGGGTGTGGAGGAAATCTAGGCCTGTATCCTTAGCCAATCATTTTGTGCGATGACGTAAGAAAACGGCGGGCCGGTGTCGCCACCGGCCCGCCGCCATTGCCCTATTCCTGTTGCCAGGAGGCCCACAGTTTGGCGTAGGCGCCGCCGAGGGCTACGAGCTCATCGTGGGGGCCGATCTCCACGATCTTGCCGTCCTCGATTACTGCGACGCGGTCAGCATCATGCGCGGTGTGCAGCCGGTGCGCGATGGCGACGACCGTGCGGTCCGCGAGCACTGCCGAAAGGCTCCGCTCGAGGTCGCGAGCGGCTCGCGGATCGAGGAGGCTGGTGGCCTCGTCGAGGACGAGCGTGTGGGGATCGAGCAGCACGAGCCGGGCGAGGGCCAGCTGCTGGGCCTGGGCCGGGGTGAGCGTGTGGGCGCCCGAGCCGACTTCGGTTTCGATGCCGTCCTTGAGCTTGGTGACCCAGGTGCGGGCGGCCACGGCATCGAGTGCCTGCCACATCTCGTCCTCGCTGACATCGGCGTTGGCCAGCCGCAGGTTATCTGCGACGGTGCCGACAAAGACGTGATGCTCCTGGGTGACGAGCGCGACTTCCCGGCGCAGCACGTCCTCCGGTAGATCGATGACGTTCACGCCGCCGATGCGTACCTCGCCCGCGGTGGGCGGGTGGATCCCGGCGAGCATGCGCCCGAACGTCGATTTGCCCGCACCCGAGGGGCCAACGATCGCGAGGCGCTCGCCGGGCTTCAAATCGAGGTCCAGGCCGTGCAATACCTCGACGCCATCGACATAGGAGTACTTCACGCCGCGAGCCACGAGGTGCTCGTCTGCCGGTCGCACATCCTTGGTGAGGCGGTCAGGCTTGACGAGATCGACACCCATGATGCGCGAGAGCGAGGCCCGCGCGACCTGGGACTCATCGAGCCAGAACAGGAGTTCGCCGATCGGGTTTTGGATCTGGACCGCGTACATCGCGATCGTTGTGACCGAACCAATCGTGACACCCGCGATCGAATTCGTCGCGAGGTAGGTACCCCACATGATGACGGCGACGGGCGGCAGCACGAAGGTGACGCCGAGCCAGAAAAACAGCACGGCCCGCAGGCGGAGTGTGTAGGCCTCGGTGTCCCAAGCCTCCTTCAGCGCCCGATCCATGTGGAAGCGGCGGCGCAGCCCGAGGGAGAGCGCATCGACGGTGTCGACGTGCTCGATCGACTCGGTGAAGACGCCATTGAGCTTGGCGTAGGCCTCCGAGTTCCGCAGGTAGGCCGGCGTCGCCTTCTTCAGGTAGGCGCGCGAGGCGAGGATGAGGACGGGCGCACCAACGATGAGCGCCACCGCGATGGCGGGGGAGACGAGCAGTGCCGCGCCCGCCGTCAGCACGACGGTGATGAGCTGCACGAGGATCTGCGGGATCCCGAAGCGGATCACCCACTGGACGCGGTCGATGTCGTTGGTCGTGCGGGAGATGAGGTCTCCCGTTCCGGCCTTTTCCACCGTCGATAGCGGTAGATGCGTGATCTTTTGCAGGAACTGTTCCCGCAGCTCGGCAAAGATGGACTCGCCAAGGACCATCGCCGCGCGCTGGGAGATGCCGGTGAGCACCGCCTGGATGAGGACGGCCCCAAGCAGGATGAGCGCGACCTGGTTGACGTAATCAAGCGTGGTGCCGGCCGCGACCTGATCGACGAGGCGGCCCAGCAGCCACGGCATGGCGAGCGCCGCGACGGCCGCCAGCGCCTGCAGGCCGACGACGAAGACGAGCCCGCCGCGGTAGTTGGCGAGCAGCGCCTTGATGCGCCGCCACAGCGTCGCGTTATCGGCGATTGGCAGCTGCATGATCGCCCTCCTCTTCTGCGGTGGTGCGGGCCACGACGGCCCGGTAGGCGAGCGCGTCGGGATTGCCCTCGCGCGCACGATGTAACAGATCTTGGTGCGTGCCGCGGGCGATGACGGTGCCGTCGTCAATGAAGACGACCTCATCGGCGTGCTCGAGCACGAGCGGAGAGGCGGACACGACGATCGTCGTGCGCCCCTTGCGGGTGCGGGCGAGCTGCGCGGCGATGCGTGCCTCGGTGTGGGCATCGACGGCGGAGGTGGGCTCGATGAGCACGGCAATCTCCGCCTCGGTCAGGACGGCGCGGGCGAGGGCCACGCGCTGGCGCTGACCGCCGGAAAGCGAGCGGCCCTTTTCCGTGATCTCGCCCGCCAGGCCCCCGAGCGTCTGGGTGACGTCGTGGGCATCGGCGACGGCGAGCGCAGCAAGCACTGCCTCATCGTCTCCATTGCTCTCCCAGGCATCGACCTGCGAGCGCAGCGTGCCGGTGAACAGCTGCGGGGTGGCCTCGGCCAGCACGACGCGGCGGCGTACCTCCGGCAGCGGATAGTGCGTGATGGGCCGTCCCGCGAGCAGGATCTCGCTCGATTGGGCGTCATCCATCCGGGCGAGCGTGCGGGCAAATGCCGCCGACTCGTCCGGGTCCGCGCCCACGAGGACGGTGAATGCCCCGCCCGTGAGCTCCAGGCCGCTGGCGCGATCGGCCAGCAC
Source organism: Bowdeniella nasicola (assembly GCF_900107735.1). GTDB lineage: Bacteria > Actinomycetota > Actinomycetes > Actinomycetales > Actinomycetaceae > Bowdeniella > Bowdeniella massiliensis. Next base: position 92,532 of record NZ_FNQV01000005.1, read on the forward strand.
GGCCTCTCCCTCGGGCAGCGGCTCGAGGTCGCCCGCCCAGTCGTCACGATCGGCGAGGGTGCCGGCGGCCGGCTCGACGGCAAGAACCTTGCGCGTCTTGTTCTCGGCGACCTTGGCGCGCGTGAAGAGTTGGAACATGAACGTCACTTGGCGCAGCGGCTGCGACAGGTAGGCCGTGTAGCCGTAGAACGAGACGAGCTGGCCGGGGGTGATATCGCCGGCGACGGCCAGGCGCGCCCCAAACCACACGACACCCACGACGAACAGCGCCGGTAGGCCCGTGCGAACGGCCATGAGGATGGACTGGACATTGGCGACGTGTACGGCCGCGAAGCGCACCCGTTGGCTCTGCTCGCGGTAGCGCCCGGAAAAGACGTCCTCACCGCCGATGCCGCGCAGGATGCGCAGGCCCGCGACGGTATCGGAGCCGAGGGTCGTGAGCTTGCCCTGGGACTCGCGCTGCTGGTTTTGCCGCTCCTGCAGCGGTTTAACGAGCAGCGAGGTGAGCGCTGTGACGACGGGCAGGCCGATGAGCACGAAGAGGCCGAGTGGGACGGACTGGCTGAGCAGCAGGACGGAGACGAGGACGTAGACCATGAGGCCACCCACGAGCCGTGGCAGCGACTCCATGATGTTGCCGATGTGGAACGCATCGGAGGCGACGGTGGAGATGATTTCGCCCGTCGGTAATTCCTTGGTGAGCGAGTGACCCGAGCGCGAGACGTGGTGCCCGACGGTGCGCTGGTTCGTGATCGAGGCGCGCATCCACGACATCACCTCGGCCAGGTGCGTGATGGCGTCGAAAGAGGCGGCGAGCATGCCGAGCCCCATGAGCACGAGTGCCCAGGAGATGACCTCGGAGCTGAACCCGCTCGCTAGTCCCGCGTCGAGCGCCTTGCCAAGCGCTAGCGGCATGAGCGCGTTGGCGCCGTCGCGGACAATCGCGAGGGCGATACCGACCGCGAGCACCTTCCACTGGGCGCGCGCAATCCACGCCAGGTAGCGCTTGGGAGCGCCGTCGGCGCGATAGTCGGGGAAGTGTGAGGGGTATTCGAGCACGAGTGCCATGCTAGGCGCCGGTGGCGACGCGGCCTAATCTTTTTTGCCGCTACCCTGGCTTCATGACCTCCGTTGAGACCAAGGCCCGCACGGCCTTTTCGCGTTACCGGATCATGGCTTTCGTTACCGGAACGCTGCTGCTTGTCCTCACCCTTGAAATGGTGCTGAAGTACATCTTCCAGCTCAATGGGCTGGAAGAGCCGGGCAACTGGCTGAGCGCGCGGCCCGTCCTCGGCACGTGGATCGCGATCGTGCACGGCTGGATTTACGTGTTCTACCTCATCACCGTGTTCGCCCTGTGGTCGCACATGCGCTGGAGCTTTGGCCGGATGGTTGTCTTGATCATTGCGGGCGTCATCCCCGTCATGAGTTTTATCGTCGAACCGAACGCTAAGAAGTGGATGGAGGCCGACTTGCCGGCTCTGATCGCGAAGGAAGAAGGCGTCCATGAGTGAGCCCCGCCCCGTACTCGTTATCGACTTTGGCGCGCAGTACGCCCAGCTCATCGCTCGCCGGGTGCGCGAGGCACAGATCTACTCCGAGGTCGTCCCGCACTCCATGAGTGCGAGCGAGATCCTCGCCAAGGACCCCGCCGCGCTCATCCTGTCGGGCGGTCCGGCCTCGGTCTATGCTGACGGCGCTCCCGCGCTCGATCCCGCGTTGCTTGCCGCCGGCGTGCCCGTGCTCGGAATCTGCTACGGCTTCCAAGCGATGGCCCAGGCGCTCGGCGGCAGCGTCGGGCAGACCGGCCAGCGCGAATATGGCTCGACGCAGGCCGTCACGAGCCAGGGCGGCATCCTGCTCGACGGCATTCCCGCCCGCCAGCAGGTGTGGATGAGCCACGGCGACGCGGTCGCGGCTGCGCCTGCGGGCTGCACGGTCCTGGCGAGCTCTGCCGGTGCACCCGTTGCCGCCTTCGAAGATGCCGAGCGGCGGCTCTTTGGCGTGCAGTGGCACCCGGAGGTCCAGCACTCCGAGTACGGCCAGCAGGTGCTCAAGAACTTCCTCTACCGCGGGGCGGGCCTGAGCGCGACGTGGACGGCCGAGAACGTCATCGCCGATCAAGTCGCGCGCATCCGCGAACAGGTCGGCGCCGATCGCGTCATTTGCGGCCTGTCCGGCGGCGTCGACTCCTCGGTCGCGGCCGCCCTCGTGCACCGAGCGGTCGGGGAGCAGCTAACCTGCGTCTTCGTCGACCACGGCCTGCTGCGGTCGGGTGAAAAGGAGCAGGTGGAGCGGGACTTCGTCGCCGCCACCGGCGTCGATCTCATCACCGTGGACGCCGCCGAGCGCTTCCTGTCCGCGCTCGCCGGCGTGACCGATCCGGAAACCAAGCGCAAGATCATCGGCCGCGAGTTCATCCGCGTCTTTGAGGACGCGGCCCGCGAGGTCGTGGCCCGCGCCGGCGCGCACGGCGAGGTGGTCAAGTTCCTCGTCCAGGGCACGCTGTATCCCGACGTCGTCGAATCCGGCGGCGGCGACGGCGCCGCCAACATCAAGAGCCACCACAATGTGGGCGGGCTGCCCGACGACCTGCAATTCGAGCTCGTCGAGCCGCTGCGCGAGCTGTTCAAGGACGAGGTTCGCCAGGTGGGTCTGCAGCTGGGCGTGCCCGAGGCAATCGTCTGGCGCCAGCCGTTCCCGGGCCCGGGCCTTGGCATCCGCATCATCGGCGAGGTCACCAAGGAACGCCTCGATGTGCTGCGCGCCGCGGATGCGATCGTGCGCCAGGAGCTCACGGCCGCGGGCCTGGATCGCGAGATCTGGCAGTGCCCCGTCGTCCTGCTGGCCGATGTGCGCTCCGTCGGCGTCCAGGGCGATGGCCGCACCTATGGCCATCCGATCGTGCTGCGTCCCGTCTCCTCCGAGGACGCCATGACCGCCGACTGGTCGCGCCTGCCCTACGATCTGCTCGCCACCATCTCCAACCGCATCACCAACGAGGTAGCCGACGTCAACCGCGTCGTCCTCGATGTCACGAGCAAGCCGCCCGGCACCATCGAGTGGGAGTAACCTGAGTGCGGGATATGTCACTCAAGGCCGATTTGCCGTAATTATCGGCATTGTCGGACTTGAGTGACATACTGCATGCTTCACTCGGCGCGTGGCGTCGCTGAGTAGGGGTTGAATTTAATCACGACGAGAATTCTCGTCGACCCTCAACCCCTAAAGGAGATCACGATGGCTGCCAACGCCAATCCGATCGTCAAAATCGCGGGCATCATTGCGCTCGTAGTGGGCATCATCTTCGTGGGCGCTGGCGCGACCACGTGGGGCATGGTGACCAGCCAGCTCTCGGCCGAGAACATCACCGTCCCGAAGGACGCAGACATGCTCGCGGGCAAGAAGGTTGGCGGACCCTTCACCGCCTACGCCCAGGCCCAGATCATTAACAAGCACGCGCTCGCGGGCGCGAACGGCCTGACCTACGCCGAGCTCGGCGCCAAGGCTCGCGAAGCGGAGGAAGCCGGCGATACCGCGGCTGCCGAACAGTTCACGGAGCAGCGCGTGACCGCGATGAACGGCTCGTTCCTGCGTGCCTCCCTGTTCACCTCCGTGCTCGCCTATGGCGTGTCCGCGCTGGTGATCGGCCTGGGTCTGCTGCAGATCCTGAGCGGCCTGGCATTCCTCAAGCTTGCCAAGCGCGACGAGGTCTACGTTCGCGACGAAGCCGTCGCGCGCGACGTCTAAGACTCACGTCATCCTGCCGGAATCGGGCGGGGCCGGGAACGTGGCAGCGGAGAGATCCGCGGCCGCGTCATCCTCGGTCCCGCCCGTTTCTCGTGTGGGGCTCGGGGCGGCGGGAATGAGTGCGCCCAGAGCGAGCGCCGCGGCGAGAGCGAACAGCAGGGCGATGATGGCCGTGCGGACATCGATATCCGCGCCCAGCCCGCGAGCGATCGCCAATCCGGCAACGGCAAGCAGGGCGCTCGCCCATGTGAGTGTCGAGGTACGCATCGTTAGTTCTCCTCGGTGGTCGTAGGTGACGGGCTCGCCGTGGGTTCGGAGTGTCGCTTGACGTAGTCGACCCCATCGCTCACGTCAGTTGAGGCTGCCACGTGGGCGAACCCGAGGGTCAGTTCAATGCGCGTAGCGTCGGAAGGATTGGCCACCGCGGCCGGCGTCTTGAGTATGACCTGCTGGCCCGGTGAGAGGTAGAGGTCCTCATAGTCGGGGCTGGCCCAGGTTTGGTCGCCTTCGGTCTTGATTGTTGCTAGCGGAGTCGTATACGTGCGCGTCGGCGTCTGGACTTCCCAGCCGCCATAGGTCCACAAACTGATGGACGAGGAACCCGTCGACGTGACCGTCACGATGGCGTTCGTATCACCAAGGTCTCGAAGCCTGTAGTTCCCGAAACCCGCAGCCGCGGTGACATCCCCTTGGTCCGTGGGCAGGTCGATATTGCCAGCGACGAGCGCTGAAGAGTGCTGGGATGCCGTTGCTCCGAACCGCACGGGGGCCGCGCCCGGCTCAAAGAGCACAGCGTTCGGTAACACAAACGCCAGCGCGGTCGCCGCCGCAACGGGTAGTGCGCCGAGCCAGCTGATCGCCGTCAGCCAGCTACCGCGCCGACCACGGCTTGCCGCGATGATCAGTCCGATGGCGGTGACTGCGAGGAAAACCCCGCCGGCGGTGAGCCAGGCGGCAAGCGTTGCGGGCATGAGGAGCAGTGTGAGTGCTCCCAAGGAGATGGCGAGTGCCACGATGCCGAGGGTGAAGCGTGCGGGCACGGCCGGGGTGCGGGGCTTTCGAGGCCGGGGTGTTCGTGCCGGTGGGCGTTCTTCGAGGGGCGAGACGTGCGTTGCTTCCGCCTGCGCGGGCACAGGTGGAGCGGCCACCCCGGTGCGCAGCAACTCGCTGGCCGGCGAGGGGGACGGCGTCGAGTGCACAAGGCCGTTCGAATCAGTGCCCGCGCAAGGGGTGCGCTGTCGAGACGCGTAGCCCGCGACGATCGGGACTGCGATGATCAGCCCGAAGACTAGCGCCGGAGCAATACCGCCGAGCAAGACGGCGACGGTATCGCGGGTGTCGGCGAACCACAGTAGGGGGCCAAGGGCGCCAATCACGATGAAGGCCAGCGCCCCGGCCGCGGCTACATCGGGCCGGCCGTGGATGAGCTCGTCAAGATGAATGCGGCCATCGCGGTGTTCGGGCAGGAGCAGCCAGGCAAAGCCATAAATGATGAGGGGCAGCCCGCCAACGAGAGCGCCCAGGCAGAACAGGAGACGGACGAGCACGGGAGATATCCCGAACCGATGGGCGATGCCGGCGCAGACGCCGCCGATCATCCGATCTTCCGTTCGCCGCCACGGACGCTCTCGAACCGAATCGAAGAAACTCATAGCTTTAGCTTTTCCTACTTTTCTACTCGCTCGCTACGGGGAATGACCCTGATTCGTCCCTGATTTTGTGGCTGATAACTACTCGATCCGCGCGCGGCATGTCACCATCGGTAGGTGACCACTTCGCCTCCACCTGAGCTCGATGTGCGCGAATTGCGCGCGCCGTGGGCAAAGGACCGTCCGATCCTCGCGCGGCGACAGCCCGCGGTGATCGCCGGTGTCTGCCGCGGCTTAGCGGAGCACCTGGGCGGCAGGGTGCTGTGGTGGCGGATCGCGTTCGTCCTAGGGATCATTCCCGTGGGCCTGTCAGTGCTTGTCTATGTCGTGCTTGCGGCAGCGATGCCGCGCGCTGCACATGGGGATATCCCGGTTGAGCGATCCCGACTGGCTCGCCGGCTGTCTCGGTTAGAGACGAGACGCATCATGACGGGACAGCTGGCGCTCGCGGGAGTCTTGGCAGCGAGCGCCGTCGTCGTATGGATTTGGATGCTTGGCGGATTTTGGGATGGCGCAATCGTCATCCCGGTGCTCCTCCTGCTAGCCGGGGCTGGGGTGATCTGGTCAGCGAGCGCGCAAGACGAACAGCCCAAGCCGCTGCAGCTCATCGCCGGCGTGCTCGCGATCGTTATTGGGGCAGTGCTACTCGTGTCCTCGAAGATGCGTCCAGGTGAGGTGATTCCAGGACTGATTGCGGGAGTGGCGGTGCTGCTTGCGGTCGGGTTTGTGGGAGCGCCGCTGTGGATTCGTACGCGCACCCACCTGGCAGAAGAGCGTGATGCCCGGATACGGGAGTCGGAGCGGGCTGATATCGCGGCTCACCTGCATGACTCCGTGTTGCAGACTCTTGCGCTCATTCGCTCTCGGGCCGGCGAGCCGGATGTTGTGGAATCCCTCGCGCGTGCCCAGGAACGTGACCTGCGGCGCTACCTTTATTCTGATCGGCCAGAGGAAGGCACGAGCGCCGCGGAGGGGATCCGCACGCTTGCCGGAGAGATCGAAGAACTGTACCGCCATCCCATCGACGTGGTGATTACGGGCGATGCTGCCCCCGGCGCCGAGGTCACAGCGCTGATCGGAGCGGTCGGTGAGGCCCTGACCAACGCCTGCAAACACGGCGGAACCGGCCCAATCTCGCTGTACGCTGAGCTGCAGGAACGCAGCGCTGAGGCGTGGGTGCGGGATCGAGGACCGGGGTTTGACCCGGAGCAGATTCCTACCGATCGAGCCGGGATCCGATGCTCGATCATCGAACGCTTGCACCGTGTTGGGGGAGAGGCGGAGATCCGTTCCCCGTTGCCAACGGGTGGCGCCGAGGTGCGGATGAGTGTGCCAATCGAAGGAAAGGACAGCTAGGTGCGGATCGCGATTGTCGATGACCACGCCATGGTGCGGGCCGGCGTCAAGGCTCAGCTGGAGGCGCTGCGCGAGGACTATCAGGTCGTCGCGGAGGCTGGAAACGTCACCGAGGCGGTGCGTGTCCTCGTCTCGACCCCGTGCGACATCGTCCTGCTCGACGTCCATTTGCCGGGCGGCGACGGGGGCGGAGGCGCGGAGGTCGCCCGGAGCGTCCTTGCCCATAGCGATATTGAACGGCCACAGTTCTTGGCGCTGTCGGTTTCCGACGCCGCCGAAGACGTTGTCTCTGTCATTCGCGCCGGGGCGCGGGGGTATGTCACGAAGTCGGTGACGGCGACCGATCTCGTCGAAGCAATCGAGCGAGTTGCTGCAGGAGATGCTTACTTCTCACCGCGACTCGCCGGATTCGTCTTGGATGCGTTCGGAACCGCCCACCAGGACGTGGCCCAGCGTGATGAAGAATTGGATCGGCTCTCTGCCAGGGAGCAGGAAGTCATGCGACTCATCGCGCGAGGATTTGCTTATAAAGAGGTGGCAGCCGAGCTGTTCATCTCGATCAAGACGGTCGAATCTCACGTTTCTGCCGTCCTTCGCAAGCTTCAGCTCTCCAATCGTTATGAATTATCCCGATGGGCGGCAGCTCGCGGGATCGAGTGACCAACGCGTGCGATAGGCTCGTTTTGTGAACACACTTGTCAACATCCTGCTCGTCTTCCACCTCCTCGCGATGGCGTACATTTTTGGCGGCTCTATTGCGGGACTAGCGCTCAAGCGCGTTCCCAAGGGTCTGATCCACGGCGCACTGACCGCTCTTGCGGTGGGTGTCCTGATGGTCGTGGTGCGCGAATTCCAAGACGGTGTCACCGTCAACCACATGAAGATCGGCATCAAACTCATCGTGACCTTGGCCGTCTGCTACTTCGCATGGCGCGCCGAAAAACGCGAGAACCCCGAGGCGGCACGAACCGACCTCATTGCCGCTGCGGGACTCACTGCCGCAAACGTCGCCATCGCCGCAATCGTCTAACCGTATTCGACTGCCTCGTCCCGCCCTGCCATCCGGTAGTGGTGGGGCGAAGTCGTTAGCGTTAAGCCATGGAACAACTCGACATCCTCGTGACGCTTGCGTGCATCATCGGCGTCATCGGAGCGATCGTTCAGATTTATCCCGGGCTGCTCATCGTCAGCCTGGCGGTTGGTATCTGGGGTGCGGTCACCCAGGGCCCGTGGGGCTGGGCGATGCTGGCCGCGGCTATCCTCACCTTCATCGTGGCATCGGTGGGAAAGTACATCCTGGCTGGAAAGCGCCTCAAGAATGCGGGCGTGGCCAATTCCTCCATGATGATTGGCGGGGTGCTTGCCGTTGTTGGGTTCTTCGTCATTCCGGTCATCGGTGCAGTTGTGGGCTTTGTTGCCGGGGTCTACCTTGGTGAGGCACGCCGATCACGCTCCGGCCAGCAAGCCTGGCAGTCCACAGTGCACGCCTTAAAGTCTGTCGGGCTCGCTATCCTGGTGGAGCTATTCGCTGCCCTCGCTCTCTCAGCTGCGTGGGGTTGGGCCGCGTGGATGACCTAGAGGAACTATGGATTCGCTTTTTGATGAACTGGTAGCGGCGGCCCGCGCCTCCGCTCCCTTACCGGCCGCTGCGAACTGGGACGACCCGGATAGTTCGCGCGAAGCGGAGACCGACGCCTCCGAACTGCTGCGTGGCCTTAACCCGCAACAGCATGAGGCCGTTGTCCATTCGGGCTCGCCGCTCCTGGTCGTTGCGGGCGCTGGCTCGGGAAAAACCAAGGTCCTCACGCATCGCATCGCCTATGCGCTTGCGACAGGGCGCGCACGAGCCGACCAGATCATCGCCATCACCTTTACCAATAAGGCTGCCGCCGAGATGCGGGAGCGGGTTCGCGCGCTCGTGGGACCGCAGGCTGGGCGAATGTGGGTTTCGACGTTCCACTCCGCATGCGTGCGGATCTTGCGCCGCGAATACCGCGACGTACCGATTCGTTCGACCTTCAGTGTGTACGACATGCAGGACGCTCAACGGTTGATGGCGCTGACCTGCAAGCGGATGAACTTGGATCCCAAGCAGTTCAATCCCAAGATGTTCTCGCGCCGAGTTTCGGATTTCAAAAACGAACTTATTACCCCGTCACAGGCCTTGGCGCAGGCTCGCACCGATATCGAAAAGACCATCGCTGAGGCCTATCGGCTCTATAACGAGGCCCTACAGCAAGCGCACGCCATGGACTTCGATGACCTCATCATGCGCACGGTCCAGTTGCTGCAGAATAATCCCCAGGTCGCGCGCACCTATCGGCGCCGATTCCGACACGTCCTTGTCGACGAGTACCAGGACACGAATCACGCCCAGTACATGCTGGTACGTGCACTCGTGGGGGACGAGGACGACGATGCCGGTGTTGCTCCGGCAGAGCTCACGGTCGTGGGAGATTCCGACCAGTCGATCTACGCATTTCGGGGTGCGACCATCCGAAATATCGAGGAGTTCGAAAAAGACTACCCCGATGCTCACACCGTGGTGCTCGAACAAAACTACCGATCCACGCAGAACATTCTGTCGGCTGCTAATGCTGTCATTGCGGCGAATTCCGGTCGCCGTGCCAAACGGCTGTGGACGGACTCTGGCGACGGCGCCAAGGTTGTCGGGTACGCCGCGGACTCCGAGCACGATGAGGCACGCTTCATCGCTCGGGAGATCGATGCGCTCACCGATTCGGGAGTGAACCCGGGAGACGTAGCAATCTTCTATCGCACGAATGCTCAATCGCGCGCGCTCGAAGAGATCTTCATCCGAACCGGCCTGCCATACCGAGTCGTGGGCGGCACGAGGTTTTATGAACGAAAAGAAATCAAGGACGCCCTCGCCTATTTGAGAGCCATCGCGAACCCGGATGACTCGGTTTCCATCCGTCGCATCTTCAACACTCCACGGCGCGGCTTAGGCGACAAGGCCGAGGCAACGCTGGCCGCGTACGCACACGATCGCGGCATCTCCTTCGGTTCGGCGATTGCGGCTGCAGTCGAGGGCGAGATACCGGGTCTCGCTGCACGCACACTCAATGCCCTGCGCGACTTTTACGCCACTCTCACGGAAGTGCGCGACTTCGCTGAGGATGCCACACCAGCCGAGATTCTAGACGCCATCTTGGATCGATCCGGCTACGTTGCGACCTTGCGCGCCTCGGATGATCCGCAGGATGAGACCCGAGTCGAAAATCTCGCAGAACTGCATGCGGTGGCAGCTGAATTTCTCGAGACCCAACCCGAGGGAGATCTCGGTGATTTCCTCGAACGAGTAGCCCTGGTAGCGGACTCCGACTCGATTCCAGGTGACGAAGCCGGCCAGATCACTCTGATGACGGTCCACACGGCCAAGGGATTGGAATTCCCCGTTGTCTTCGCCTCCGGTATGGAGGATGGGACGTTCCCACATGCCCGCTCCATCGACGACGCGACGCAGCTCGCTGAAGAACGGCGCTTGGCCTATGTCGCCCTCACCCGAGCGCGCGAGCGCCTCTATGTCACTCGCGCGGCAGTTCGCTCCGCCTGGGGAATGCCTCAGGACCTGCCACCTTCGCGTTTCCTCACCGCTATTCCCGACGACGTCCTAGATTGGCGACGAGAAGTGGCCGGCAATGAGGCATTGCGCGCGAGTTCCACTTCTCGCAGCCCGCTCTCGTTCGGCAGCGGGTACACCCCCAAGGCATCCGCCGTGCGAACGGTGCAACGAGCAGGCGTGCAACGGTCAGCGGAAAAGGACGAGGCAGCGATCCCAGCGCTTGCCGCGGGCGATCGGGTGTTGCATGATTCCTACGGACTCGGCACGGTCTTGGAAGTCACGGGACAGGGGAGGCGAGCCGTCGCAAATGTCGATTTCGGCGACGGTGCAGTCAAGAAGTTGATGCTTCGCTATGCGCCACTGACGAAGCTCGAAGTATAGCCGTCCCGGCGCGCCCAACTACACCACCCTCAAGCTGAGCTTTAACCTTGAACCGTGGCGACACGTGTTCACCAGGCACGCGCACCGCGCGCGGCGCGGCAGCCAGGAGGCTACCGGGAGATCTCACCGGGGGATCGGCCAAAGATCATCCCCGGCCTCGATGGCCTGCGTGCCCTCGCTATCATCTCTGTTCTCATCTATCACCTGCGGCCGCAAACCTTAACCGGCGGATTCATCGGTGTCGACATCTTCTTCGTCGTCTCCGGGTTCCTTATTACGACCCTCCTGCTGCGCGAGGTCTCCAGCCGGGGTTTCATCGATTTGAAGGGGTTTTGGACTCGTCGTGCCCGGCGGCTGATCCCCGCGCTCGTCGTGTGTGTGCTGGTATCGGTCACGGCAGCCTATTTCGTCGGGGGCGATCTCCTTGTCGGCATCGGGCGGCAGACCCTTGGTGCCCTAACGTTTTCGAATAACTGGCTCGAAATTGGCGCCGGAACCTCCTATTTCGCGCGCACGTCTCCACAGCTCTTTGTCAATTTTTGGTCTCTCGCCGTCGAGGAACAGTTCTACCTGCTGTGGCCTATCATCGTGGCATTCATGCTGGCCGCGACGAAATCCTCCTCGACGCGAGTGCGCATCGTGTTCGCCGTCGCAGCCGGTTCGGCCATCTGGATGGCAATCAACGCCGTCCCAGGGCAGGATGCTACCCGCGCCTATTACGGCACCGACACACACCTTTTCGGTCTTATGTTTGGAGCGGCTCTCGCCTTTGCCTGGGGCCGCTATTCCGTGCTCGATACCCGCCTATGGCACCGTTGGCGGATTCCGGCCTCGCTCCTTGCGGCAGTTATCCTCGCAACGCTGCTTGTGACCGTGACCGAAGACGCGATCTGGACATTCCGCGGTGGCCTCGTGCTGGCATCACTCGCCACCACCGTCATCATCGCCGCTGTGATCACGGGCAAGCATCCGTTTCTGCCCGTGATGGAAGCGTGGCCCGTGCGCTGGGTTGGGGAGCGCTCCTACGGGATCTACCTGTGGCACTGGCCCGTCATTCTCATTTTGGAAGCAATGACATCCTCAGTGGTGCCTGATTCTGCTGCGTCATGGGTGGTACGCGCTCTGGCACTTTCTCTTACGCTCTCAATCGCGGCGGTCTCTTACCGGTATCTCGAGACCCCCATTCGACGGCACGGCTTCAAAGTCTGCATTGCGGATGCCATTGCCGCGCTGCGCTCCACCAGGCGATGGCAGCCGCGAGCGATTGCCGCAACGGCCGGCGCCTGTCTGCTCGTGATGCCCGTGGCGATTGCGACGGCCCCCGAGAAGTCTGAAACCCAGATCCAGATCGAGCAGGGCGAAAAGCTCCTGAAAGAAAAGGATGCCGCAGCGCCCCAGCCATCGGCCGAAAGCCCGGCATCGCCAGACGATACCGACGCCCACACCGGAGACGGGATCCACGACGATGGTGCTGGCACTGGAGATCCTGCAATCGTCTCGCCGACACTGAATACGACCGTGCCGAAGGGTGAGGAGATCTCGGCTTTCGGAGATTCGTTGCTCGTGACGACGATTCACGCGCTCGAGGACCGCTTCCCGGGTATTCGGGTCGATGCAAAATCGAGCAGGCAGTGGCCCGAAGGGCTAACCCGGATACGAACCGCGTTAGATGAGGGCTCAGTTCGGCGCGGCGTCGTCATTGCTCTCGGGACAAACGCTGGGCTACCGGAGCCGGACCTGCTGCGCGATGCGCTGGATTCGCTTGGCACCGAGCGACTCGTCGTGGTGGTCAATATCTACGGTAAATCCACCTGGACTGACGCCGTGAACGAGGATATTGCGCGCATCGCCAACGAATACGCGAACGTGACGGTGGCAGATTGGCATACCGCAATAGGCGAGCATCGCGCCCTGTTGCAGGCCGACGGTGTCCACCCGGGAATTGAGGGTGCTCACCTGTATGCGGACACCATCAAGGACTCCTTTGCCGAGCTGGCAAAGAAAGCCGAGGCTGCCCAGCACGACCACTAGGTGTGCCATTCGTCATAGGTCTTTGGTCCGTACCACACTCGAGACGATTCACTGCGCAATTGCCCCAACCCCGGATAGGCTGTCCCTAGATGTCTTGATGTCGAGGCATTTTTTATCCGATCACGGAAGGACTTAAGAAGCGTGGATCTCTTCGAGTACCAGGCTCGGGACCTCTTCGACAAGCATGGCGTACCGGTGCTCAGGGGCATCGTCGCGACCACGCCAGAAGAGGCTCGCAAGGCAGCGGAGGACCTCGGTGGTGGCACCGTCGTCGTCAAGGCCCAGGTCAAGACCGGTGGCCGCGGCAAGGCGGGCGGCGTCAAGCTCGCTCACTCGCCGGAAGAAGCCGAAGAGGCCGCCAAGGCCATCCTCGGGATGGATATTAAGGGCCACACCGTCCACAAGGTGATGGTGGCCGAAGGCGCGAAGATCGCTGAAGAGTATTACTTCTCCGTCCTGCTTGACCGTGCTGAGCGCCGCTACCTTGCGATGTGCTCGGTGGAAGGCGGCATGGAGATCGAACAGCTCGCCGTCGCACGTCCCGAGGCGCTCGCGAAGGTCCCCGTCGACCCGAGCGTTGGTATCGATGACGCGAAGGCCCGCGAGATTGTGGACCAGGCCAACTTCCCGGACGAGCTCAAAGATGACGTTGTCGCGGTCATCTTGAAGCTGTGGGACGTCTACACCGGTGAGGACGCCACCCTCGTGGAAGTCAACCCATTGGTGAAGACCGAGGACGGTCAGATCATCGCCCTCGATGGCAAGGTCTCGCTCGACGACAATGCGCGTTTCCGTCACCCTGAACACGAGGAACTCGTGGACAAGTCTGCGACGGACCCGCTCGAGATCAAGGCGCAGGAAGCCGACCTGAACTATGTCAAGCTCGACGGTGAAGTCGGCGTCATCGGTAACGGCGCCGGCCTCGTGATGTCGACCCTCGATGTTGTGGCCTACGCAGGCGAAAAGTATGGCGTAGGTCCCGCAAACTTCCTCGACATTGGTGGCGGTGCCTCCGCAGAGGTCATGGCCGCCGGCCTGGACGTCATCCTCGGCGATGAGCAGGTCAAGTCCGTGTTTGTGAACGTCTTTGGCGGTATTACCGCGTGTGATGCCGTGGCCAACGGCATTGTCAAGGCGCTCGAAATGCTCGGTGATCAGGCTTCCAAGCCGCTCGTGGTGCGTCTCGATGGCAACAACGTCGAGGAAGGGCGCGCAATCCTCGCGCAGGCGAACCACCCGCTCGTGACCATGGCAGATACGATGGACGGCGCTGCGGCCAAGGCCGCCGAGCTGGCCGCGAAGTAAGGACGGGAAAGCACTCACATGTCTGTTTACCTCGATGAAAACTCTAAGGTCATCGTCCAGGGCATGACCGGTTCGGAAGGGCAGAAGCACACCAAGCGCATGCTTGGCGCGGGCACGAATATCGTTGGTGGTGTGAACCCGCGCAAGGCGGGCACCTCGGTAACGTTCGATGTTGTTCCTGCTGGGCCCGCTGCCGACACCGTTGAAGCCGGCGAAAAGGACATCCCCGTCTACGGGACGGTCGCCGAAGCCAAGGAAGCTACCGGTGCCAACGTTTCGGTGATCTTCGTGCCGCCGGCATTTACCAAGTCCGCGGTTATCGAAGCCGTCGATGCGGGTATCCCGCTCGTCGTTATCATCACGGAAGGCGTCCCGGTTGCGGACACCTCGGAGTTCTTCTCCTACGCCCAATCGAAGGGTGTTCGCCTTATCGGCCCGAACTGCCCGGGCATCATCTCACCCGGAAAGTCCAATGTCGGTATTACCCCGCCGGATATCACCGGTCCGGGCAAGATTGGACTGGTCTCCAAGTCCGGCACCCTGACCTACCAGATGATGTACGAGCTGCGTGACATCGGCTTTACCACCTGCATCGGCATCGGTGGCGACCCGGTTATCGGCACGATTCACATCGATGCGCTGAAGGCGTTCGAGGAAGACCCCGAAACCGAGCTCATCGTGATGATTGGCGAAATCGGTGGCGACGCGGAAGAACGCGCAGCAGCCTACATCAAGGACAACGTCACGAAGCCGGTCGTTGGATACGTCGCTGGATTCACTGCTCCGGAGGGCAAGACCATGGGACACGCTGGAGCGATCGTCTCCGGGTCCTCCGGTACCGCTCAGGCGAAGAAGGAAGCGCTTGAGGCGGTCGGAGTCAAGGTTGGCAAGACCCCGACCGAAACCGCGAACCTCGCTCGCGAGATTCTCAACGGCTAACGTCCAGACGCAG
Organism: Bowdeniella nasicola; assembly: GCF_900107735.1. Classification (GTDB taxonomy): domain Bacteria; phylum Actinomycetota; class Actinomycetes; order Actinomycetales; family Actinomycetaceae; genus Bowdeniella; species Bowdeniella massiliensis. The sequence goes on from NZ_FNQV01000005.1 coordinate 107,542, forward strand.
TGGCGCCGCCCAGGTTATTCCTGGGCGGCGCCACTGCGTTGGGCAGGGGACTATGCTGCTTCAACTTCCCGGTCGCTCGTCTTGCGAGCAGCAAGACGTCCCCGCCAAGCCTGCCAGATAGGTTCCGGAGTCGGTGGCGTAAGGAGAGAGACCACCACGAAGACGACCAGGCTCGTGCCAAGGCCGATATAGATGGGCTCGTTTTCCAAGGGGCCGAACCAGAACATCCCGATGACGACGGCGATGGTGCCAGCAATCATCGCTGTCCACGCGCCCGTCCCCGTCGCTCGCTTCTACAACAGTCCGCCAAGGATTGGCACGAACAAGCCACCAACGAGGAAGTCATATTCCAAGATCTTTTCTCCCGGCGCTCGCGTGGGCTGGATCGCTGCACCACAGCCCGTGCACGAACGGCTCCAGGTGGCGTGTGAGTCCGTGTGCATCACGCCCTCCGTCCTCGCCCAGGAACTCTTTATTCCGTGTGCTACGGCCGCCGGGGTGAAGTGGAAGGACCCGTCGATCCCGTCGGAGGCTGTGTTTAAAGAGCGGATGATGGGCGGGGAGGTAGAACCGTGGATTCCGGCCTCGATTATGACGTGGGAGGCGGCCTCGGTTTCTATCGGTGAAATGAATACCGATGAGGGGCGCGAGTTTTGGACCAGGTGTCCGGCCTCACCTCCCTACGAGTACCTCCACCCCTAGCCTGTCGCCGCTGAGGCGCGGGGCTGTGGTGCCTAGACTTGGGGGCGATGAGCACCATGACAACCTCCCCACCTCGCATCCTTCCCGAAGGCTGGCTGCGCGCCGCCTTGGCGGGAGTTGAGGCTGTCGTCCTTACCTGGCTCGCGGTCGCGGCGGTATCTCTCATCGCCTATGCGGCAACGGCAACGTCTCCGCAGCTCGGGAACGCGACGTGGACGAGCGCGATGGATGTGGCAACCTCGGCGTTTTTCTTGGCGTTCGCGCTGCCAATTTCCACCCACCTAGGGCCGCTGACGCTGGCACCCACCTTCGTGACGTTGCTCGTCGGCGTGCTGGCGTTTGCGGCGAGTCGGAGGCTTGACGCGGCGGGACTGCGCCAACTGTGGTGTACCGGCGCTGGGGCGAGCGCCGGCGTCTTCGTCATTGGAGCGATCGCCGGAATGGGGCTGTCCTCGCTACCTTCCGCGGTGGCAGCGGGAATCGTGGCGGCGCTCGGCAATCTCGCGGCGCTACCGCGGGCTGAGCGGGCGCTCACCTCCTCACAATGGGATGGCGCGCTCGCTTCGGTGCGCAGAGTGCTTGAGCGGTTACCGGATTGGCTCCGCAGAGCCTGGCCGGATGCGATGCGGGCACTGTGGTGGCTCGCGGGTCTCGGACTGATGGGGCTCGTCATCGCCATCGCCACGGCGTGGCATCGAGTCAGTTACGCAACCGCGGGATTGACGGATTCCGGGCTCGATACCGCCGCGATTTGGCTAGCGCAGCTCGGCTACCTGCCAACGCTCATCACGTGGGCGCTAGGCTGGCTCATTGGAGCAGGCTATTCGATCGGGCCGGTGCGCTTTGTCCCCGGCACCGATGCGACGGGCCTGCTGCCCGCGGTCCCAGTTCTTGGGGCCGGCCCGCATTCGGCATGGTCGGGCTGGATTTCGCTCGTACCTGCGGCGGTCATGCTGGCGCTTGCGATCTGGCGGACACGGCGCCACGGCGAAGCCTCGCTCATTGCCAGCATGCTGAAAGCCGTGGCAAGTTCCGTAGTGCTGCTAGCCTCGCTCGTGCTGGCCGCGACCCTGACCTCAGGTGCGATCGGTAACGGCGTCTTGGCGCGCAACGGCGTGTGGCCGCTGCACATGCTCGCGTTTGGGGCGCTCGTCATCGTGGCGCCATACCTCATCGGGGTGGCGATCTCACATCCCGATTCGCTTGCGTGGCTGCGTGGAGTGGTCGGTAGCGCGCGCACCCGCGTCGGTGATCGCGGACATCGCGGCGCTGACTCCGAGGAGCAAGCAGAAGCGCCCAGGCGGACGTTCGGCTCCACGGCGGCGCCGGCCATCAAGGTGCCGCTTCAGGACGAGGGGGATGACGCGATCCCGGACTTTTTGCGGAGCGAGGACGATACGCCGGATCTCGACGAGGACTATCCGCCGAAGAGCTGACGAAGCAGCGAGGACGTCATGTCCTTTTCGCACGCGATCCGGCCAGCGTCGGTGAGGGCCGTTGAGACGCACTCGAGGTAGGCGCTCGTCGTAGAAAATGCGAGGAGCTGAATGAGGGTAGAGACGGCAAAGAACCCGCCGAGCACCATCGTCGCGATTAGGAAGAACCGGAAGACGCCGGTGCGCGGCGCGCCGCGAAGCTTTCGTAGCGCGTAGATACCGGTGGGAATGACGGCCACGGCAACGAGCGCGGAGGCGATGACCGCAGCCATGGGGGCGCGCGGCGCGTTTAGGACCATCGACAAGATGAGCAGCAAGCCCGCCGCGATGGCAGGCTGCGTTGAGATGATCCGCTCAGCGGCCTCACCGGGCGGCGTCTTGTCATTGGATGTTGGGATCGTGCTCACGTGTCTCTTTCCGGGGGGCAGTCCTCCTATTGAATCACCCCCAGCCGCGCTTGCCGCTACGCTTAGCGGCGTGACTACCCCCACGCCCGTTGTGACACCTCCCCTTGGCTCGCACGCGAAGCCGGCGCGGCTCGTCGTGCTCGTCTCCGGCGGCGGCTCGAACCTGGCGGCCCTCATGTCGGCGTGCGCCGATCCCGCTTACGGCGCCACGGTCGTCGCGGTTGGCGCTGACCGGACGGGAACAGGCGGGGTAGCGCTCGCCGAGGACGCCGGGATCGCCACGTTTGTGACGCGCGTGGGCGACTACCCCAATCGGCAGGCATGGGATCATGCGCTCACGGCCGCGGTGGCAGCGCACGAGCCGGACCTCGTCATCTCAGCGGGGTTCTTAAAGCTCTGCGGGCCCGAGTTTGTCGCCCGGTTTTCCGGCCGTTATCTCAACACACATAACTCGCTGCTGCCATCCTTTGCCGGGATTCGTGGTCCGGCCGACGCCCTCGCCTACGGGGTGAAACTGGCGGGAGCGACGCTCTTCGTCGTCGACGAGGGCGTTGATACCGGAGTGGTGCTCGCGCAGGTGGCGGTGCCCGTCGAATTTGACGACACCGAGGACAGCTTGCTGGAGCGGATCAAAACGGCGGAGCGCGCCCAGCTCGTCGACGTCGTTGGGCGGATGTGCCGCGAGGGCTGGAGCGTCGCGGGACGCCGCACCCGGATCGGTTCCTGACGCGATACGATAGGCGCGGCCGCAACTGGCGAAGAAGGTGGAGCACCACCGGGGAGCGGCCGCAGGCATCCGTCCCGCATCGCGCGCCTGGGTGGGGGAGCTCAACCGCAAAGGATGTTCATGACCCGTCGCCCCATTGCCCGCGCCCTCGTCTCCGTTTTCGATAAGACCGGCATTGCCGAGCTTGCTCGCGCCCTTGGCGCGGCAGGCGTTGAGATTGTTTCCACCGGATCAACGGCCGCAACCATTGCCGAAGCAGGCGTTGCCGTCACGCCCGTCGAGGAGCTGACGGGTTTCCCCGAATGCCTCGATGGCCGCGTCAAGACCCTCCACCCTGCGGTGCACGCCGGGATCCTGGCCGATCGTTCCAACCCTGATCACGTGGCACAGCTCGCCGATCTCGAGGTCGCTGGCATCGACCTCGTCGTCGTCAACCTCTACCCGTTTGCCGCGACGGTGGCCTCAGGGGCATCGGTCGCTGAGTGCATCGAAAAGATTGATATCGGCGGGCCGACGATGGTGCGTGCCGCCGCGAAGAACCACGGCAGCGTCGCCGTCGTGACTGATCCAGCCCGCTATGGAGAGGTCGCCGCGGCGCTCGCCGCCGGCGGATTCACCGACGAGGAACGGCGCGCCCTCGCGCTGGACGCTTTTCGACACACCGCGACCTACGATGTCGCGGTCGCGACGTGGCTGGCGCAACTCGGGGGGCAAGACGAGCTGCCGGAGTGGCTGGGGCGGACCTGGGATAAGGCCGCAGACCTGCGCTACGGCGAGAACCCGCATCAGCGAGCGGCGCTCTACGTCAGCGGAGAGGGGCTCGCGAGCGCGGAGCAACTCGGCGGCAAGGCAATGAGCTACAACAACTACGTCGATGCGGATGCGGCGTGGCGAGCAGCGTGGGACCAGGGCGATCAGCCAACCTGCGCGATCATCAAGCACACGAATCCGTGCGGGCTCGCTGTCGGGCAGACCATCGCTGAAGCGCACGCCGCTGCCCACGCCTGCGATCCGATGAGCGCCTTCGGCGGCATTATTGCCGTCAATCGGGAAGTTGATGCCGAGCTCGCGGCCCAGATCGTGCCGATCTTCACCGAGGTCGTCCTCGCGCCCAGCTACAGCGAACAAGCGCGTGACATCCTCGGTGCCAAGAAGAACCTGCGGCTGCTCAAGGTCGCCCCACCCGAGCGCTCCGGTGTGGAGATCCGGCCCATCTCCGGCGGCCTGCTCGCCCAAGAAGTTGACACGATCGATGCCGTCGGACGTCGCGATGACGGAAGTGGACTCGGCGATGATAGCGAGCACTGGAATCTCGTCGCTGGAGAGGCAGCCGACGCGCACACCCTCGCAGACCTTCAGTTCGCGTGGCGAGCCGTGCGAGCAGTGAAGTCCAATGCGGTTCTGCTCGCCAAGGACGGCGCGACCGTCGGGGTTGGGATGGGGCAGGTGAATCGCGTCGATTCAGCAAAGCTCGCAGTCGAACGGGCGAATACGCTCGGTGTGGCTGTTGCCTCCGAGGTCGATTCCGCCGGCGGCGCTGAAGGTGTGGATACCTCCGGTGCTCCGGAGCGGGCGCGCGGCGCTGTCGCAGCCTCGGATGCATTCTTCCCGTTTCCCGATGGCCTGCAGGTCCTCATCGATGCTGGGGTCCGGGCTGTCGTGGCGCCCGGCGGTTCGGTGCGCGATGCGGACGTGATCGCCGCGGCGAAGGATGCCGGTCTCACGATGTACTTCACCGGGGTGCGCCACTTCTTCCACTGATCTTATGATCGGACCATGGCCTCTGAGCTAGCCAGGGTGCTGACCGCGAAACAGGCTGTAGTGATCGGCCTGGGATCGATGCTCGGCGCCGGCGTCTTTGCCGCCTTCGCCCCCGCGGCCGCCGTGGCTGGCTGGGCGCTCCCGTTGAGTCTTGTCCTGGCAGCCGCCGTCGCCTTCGCAAACGGCACCGCCTCAGCCCAACTTGCCGCCCGCTATCCCAAAGCGGGCGGCAGTTATATCTACGGGCGAGAAAAGCTCGGCGCATGGCCAGGCTTCTTTGCTGGCTGGGCTTTCACCATTGGCAAGACTGCCTCGCTTGCTGCGATGGGACTCGTCGCGGCAACCTATCTACACCCGAGCAATCCCCGACCCGTTGCGCCCGGCATCTTGGCTTTCGTCACGATCATCGCGTGTCTCGGCGTTACCCGAACAGCACGCGCGACTGCCGTGATCGTCGCGATCGTCCTGCTCGTTTTGGGGTGCGTCTTCCTCACCGCCTTTGAATTACCTGCCGCCTATCCGTTCTGGTCGCACGTCACGGAGCTGGCGGCCACGGCCGATGGAACCACCGTCAGGGGAATGGCCCAAGGCGCAGCCCTGCTGTTCTTTGCCTTCGCCGGCTACGCCCGCATCGCGACGATGGGTGAAGAGATCCGGGACCCGGCCTCCTCGATCCCGGCAGCGACCCACCAGTCGATCGGGCTGGCAGCGGTCATCTACGCGGTGATCACGTATCTGCTCCTTACTCGGCTCGGGCCCGAAGCGACAGCTGCTACCGATATGCCCATCGCAAGCCTCGTTGACCTCACCCGTTTTGACCGCATCGGGATCGTGTTGAGTGCGACGGCTGCACTGGCTGCCACGGGAGCCCTGCTTGCCCTCATTGTCGGGATTTCCCGCACCCTGCTGGCGATGTCTTGCCACGGCGACTTGCCGGCGTTTTTCGCCCGCACCAACCGTCGACAGGTCCCGGCGCTCGCCACCATCGTCGTCGCCGGAGTCGTCGCGGCACTCATGGTCTTTCTCCCCTCGATCACCACGGCGATCGGCTTTTCCTCGTTTGGTGTCCTGCTGTACTACGCGATCGCCAACGCATCTGCATTGCGTCAGCCCGCAGCTGAGCGGCGTTACCCCCGGGTCCTTCACATCTTTGGGCTCCTCGCGTGCCTTGGACTCGTCGCATCACTTCCGGTCACCTCGATTGTGATCGGTGCAGGCGTTGTCGTGGTTGGGTCGATCTACCGTCTCGTGTGGCTAGGGCTTATGACTCACCGAAAACCACCCCGGGTTGAGACAATGGAACTGGAGCCAGGAAAGGACACCCAAGATGAGTGAGTCCGAGACCGGACACGATAACCCGTCAGCCGAAGACTTTGCGCGTGGGCAGGGAGTGCGGGTCGGAGTTCTCACCTCCGGTGGCGACGCGCAGGGGATGAATGCGGCGGTGCGCGCGGTAGTTCGCACCGCACTTGTCATGGGAGCAACCCCACTCTCCATCCTCGAGGGTTGGCAGGGAGCGGTCGATAACTCCATCCACGAGATGGGGTGGTCGGATGTCTCCTCGATCCTCAACCAGGGCGGCACCGTGATCGGGACCGCGCGGTCCGCGGATTTTCGGGAGTATGAGGGCCGGCTGGTCGCCGCCGAAAACCTTATCCGCCACGGCATCGACAAGCTCGTGGTGATCGGCGGCGATGGTTCCCTGACCGGTACCAACCAATTCCGCAACGAATGGTCGCAGCTCTTAACCGATCTCGTTGAGGCGGGGCGGATCAGTCATGAGGAAGCAGCCGCCCATCCATATCTCGCGGTCGTGGGACTCGTGGGGTCGATCGATAACGACCTCGTCGGCTCGGATATGACGATCGGCGCCGACTCGGCCCTACACCGCATTGTGGAAGCCATCGACGCGTTGACGTCGACGGCAGCGTCCCATCAGCGCACCTTCGTCGTCGAGGTTATGGGCAGACACTGCGGCTACCTTGCGCTCATGAGCGCGGTAGCGGGTGGCTGTGACTATGTCCTGATTCCCGAACGGCCTCCGGGCGAAGGCTGGGAAGAGGAGATGTGCAACGTCCTGACGCAGGGGCGTGAGGCAGGACGTCGCGAATCCATCGTCCTTGTTGCGGAGGGCGCGCAGACCCGAAGCGGGGACCGGATCACCGCAGCGGATGTCGCAGGCATCCTGAAAGACCGGATGGACGTAGACGCTCGCGTGACGATCCTCGGCCATGTCCAACGCGGTGGCACTCCCTCGGCCTATGACCGGTGGATGCCGACACTGCTCGGGTATGCGGCGGTGCAGACCGTGCTCGAGCAGGGCAGTGATGATGGCGCTGTCATCCTCGGTGTGCGGCACAACCGGATCGCCCGCCTCGATCTTGTGACGGCGGTCAGCGACACCCGAAACGTCGCGACCCTGATCGAGCAGGGAAGCTACGACGAGGCTGTCGCCGCGCGAGGCCGGTCATTTACCGAGATGTTGAAGATCAACTCCCTACTTTCGGCGCCACCGTCACAGGCCCCGCGCGCTACCGGAAAGCGGATCGCGATCCTGCACGCCGGGGGACTAGCTCCGGGAATGAACACGGCCGCCCGCGCGGCAGTGCGGTTGGGGCTCGCACGCGGCTACACGATGCTGGGAGTACGAGGCGGCTTCCCGGGCCTTATCGACGGCGCCGTCGACGAACTCAGCTGGGACGATGTCGAAGGCTGGGCGTTTGCAGGTGGTGCGGAACTCGGCACGCGGCGGACTGAACCAAGCCTGGAGCAGTTCTACGCCATCGGACGCTCGATCGAAACCCAACAGATCGATGGGCTCATGATCATTGGCGGGGTTGACGCCTACATGTCCGGCTACGAGCTTGTCAGCCAGCGCGACCGGTATCCGGCCTTCCGAATCCCGATCGTCCTCGTGCCAGCATCGATCGATAACAACCTTCCCGGCTCCGAACTCTCGATCGGAGCCGATACCGCCGTGAACAACGCGGTGTGGGCACTCGATCGAATTAAGGAGTCGGCGGCCGCTTCCCGCCGTTGTTTCGTCGCCGAGGCGATGGGACGAAAGTGCGGCTATCTCGCCTTCATGTCGGGCCTGGCCGCCGGGGCTGAACTCGTCTACCTCAACGAAGATGGCGTCGACCTTGACACGATTGCCTCCGATGCGGCCATTATGCGGGCCTCGTTTGAGGCCGGTCGAAGGCTTTTCCTGGTCGTACGAAACGAAGAGGTCTCCGAGCTTTTGACCATGGACTTCATGGCGCGAGCCTTTGAGGAAGAAGGCGGCGGACTTTTCGATGTCCGACAAAGCGCGATCGGTCACCTCCAGCAAGGTGGCAGTCCCACCCCGTTCGACCGCCTGCTTGCCACCCGCCTGGTCTCCCATGCCCTCGATGAGATCTGCCGCGAGATTGGGGACGAAACCTCGGCGGCGCTATATGTCGGGATGGCGGCCAATTCGCTGTCATCGCGCCCCATCGAACGGATGCTCGATGATTTCGATGTCGCCGACCGTCGTCCGAAGTACCAGTGGTGGCTGGGACTGAAACCCGCGGCGCAAGTCGTGAGCTTGCCCGGTGCGGGGCTACTCGGCCCGATTCCGATCATGGATGCATAGCACCTAGGCTGTCATTAGCTCGACTTCCAAGGAGAACAGATGAGTATCGATCCGACAACCACGACCGCGTGGCAGGCACTGCAAGACCTCGCCGACGTCTTCACGATCGACCTGCGAGAAGAGTTCGACAACGACGATAACCGCGTTGCCGATTTCACCGCTCGAGCGAGCGATCTGTATGTCGACATGTCGAAGAGCCTCCTCACCCGGGAAGTACGCGACGCGCTCCTTTCCCTCGCTGCCGAGTGCAAAGTCGAGGAATACCGCGACGCGATGTTCGCCGGAGACAAGATCAACGTCACCGAGGGACGATCGGTGCTCCACACGGCGCTGCGAAGGAAGCAAGGAGATACCCTCACCGTCGATGGCCAAGACGTCATCGGCGACGTGCACGCCGAACTCGACAAGGTCTACGACTTTGCCAACCGCGTGCGCTCCGGGCAGTGGCGCGGCATTACGGGAAAGCCCATCACGCATGTCGTCAATATCGGAATCGGTGGCTCCGACCTCGGGCCAAAGATGGCCTACGAGGCGCTGAAGCCCTACGTTCAAGACGGCCTGGAATGCCGCTTCGTGTCCAACATCGATCCGAGCGACATCTACGAAAACACGGTCGACCTCGACGCCGAGACCACACTGTTCATCATCGCCTCCAAGACGTTTACGACCCTGGAGACGCTGACCAACGCCCGACTCGCGCGGACATGGCTGCTTGACCAGCTACGCGATCAGGGCATCGTGACGGAGGACAGTGAGTCCGAGGCCATCGCCAAGCACTTCGTCGCGGTATCAACCGCGCTCGATAAGGTCGCCGAGTTTGGCATCGATCCCGACAATGCCTTCGGTTTTTGGGATTGGGTCGGTGGTCGTTACTCCGTCGATTCCGCGATCGGAACCTCCCTCGTCGTCGCCATTGGCCCGGAGAACTTCGCCGAGTTCCTCGCTGGCTTCCGCGCCATTGACGAGCACTTCGCCAACGAACCCGCAGAGGGCAACGTCCCGCTGCTGCTCGGTCTGCTCAACGTGTGGTACGTCAACTTCCTCGGCGCCGAGTCCCACGCGGTCTTGCCCTACGTGCAGTACCTGCACCGCTTCCCGGCCTACATGCAGCAGCTGACCATGGAGTCCAATGGCAAGTCGGTGCGATCGGATGGTTCCTACACCGAATACGACACGGGAGAGATCTTCTGGGGTGAGCCGGGAACCAACGGTCAGCACGCCTTCTATCAGCTGATCCACCAGGGGACACGGCTAATCCCGTGCGATTTCATCGCGGTGGCGAACCCCGCTCACGGTCTCAAGGATGGTGAGACGGACGTCCACGAGCTGCTGCTTGCCAACTTCTTTGCCCAGACCAAGGCGCTCGCATTTGGCAAGACTGAGGAAGAGGTTCGGGCCGAAGGAACCGAGGAGAAGATCGTTCCCGCCCGAATCTTTGAGGGCAATAAGCCTTCTACCTCGATCATGGCACCCGAGCTGTCACCCAAGGTTTTGGGCGAGCTCATTGCGCTCTACGAGCACATCACCTTCGTTGAAGGAGCTGTCTGGGGAATCGACTCCTTCGATCAGTGGGGCGTCGAACTTGGCAAGCAATTGGCGAAGGACCTCACGCCCGCGGTCGCTGGCGACGAGAAAGCCCTGCGTGAGACGGATGCCTCTACCCGGGCGCTGATCGACTACTACCGCAACGAGCGCGAATGACCGCTGTGATTCCGGGGTCACAGCCGGTTGACTCTCGCACGAGCTCGAAGTCGGCTAAGAGCGCCAATCGTGTGGTGTTGGTGCTCACCGCTGCCCTGATTCTTCTGGCGCTCGCCCTGTCATATGGGATCGGTGCGCAAGCAGGGATTGTGACGGTCGCTCTCGGCTGCATTGCAGCTGCCGGCGCTCGTGCGGTATTGCCGGAGTCCGTCATGCCGGCGGCTCGTTCACGCTGGTTCGATATCGCTGTCCTGCTCGCAGCAGCAGTGATCCTCTTTGCCTTCCTGCCTGTGGCCGGCCCTGGCATGGAGCGACCGATCCTGGTCCCTTAGCAGGACTGAGAAAACCACGGCCACACATGACTGTGGGCCTCGATAATTCGAGGCCCACAGCGCTGTGATGGACTAGGTCAGATCGATGAGGACCTTGCCGGACTCCTGAGAGTTCTTTGCCATTTCAAAGGCTTCCACCGCATCGGTGAGCGGATAGACATGGGTGATGACGACATCAGCGATGGAGGATCCTTCATCGGAGGCAAGGATCTGAATCGCGAAGTCAATCTCATTGTCGAAGCGGAAGGCACCGCGAATCTCGACTTCCTTCGACAACAGTCCGGCCATGTTGATGGGTTGGGGTCCGCCGGGAAACATTCCGATTTGAGAGATCACACCCGCTTTGCGGACCGCCGGGATGCAGCCATTGAAGGCAGCTGCGACTCCCGTGCACTCCAAGACCACGTCAAAATGGTCGGCAGGTAGTTCATCGTGGCCGACCCTGACAACCTTGTCGACACCGAGCGCGCGGGCGCGCTCGAGCGGACCGTCGAGAATATCGGTCGCCCAGATCTCGGCTGCCTTGCCAGCTTTGGCTCCCGCTGCCGCCAGCAATCCGATGGGTCCCGAACCTGACACGAGGATGGCCTTGCCTGTCGCCCACCCTCCGATCGCAACGCCGTGCAGGCCCACCGCTAGTGGTTCGGCGAGGGCCGCTGCCTTCAGATCCATATTCGCGGGCAACTCCCGCACCATGTAATCCTCGACGAGGAGGTAGTCACTCATGGCGCCTTGCGTGTGCGGCCAGGTTGCTGCCGAACCCAAGTAGGACCCGCCGTTCCACAGATGACGCCCGTAGCGCAGATCCTCGGTGCCAAACCGCGCCGGGTGGATGGTTACAGGGGTGCCCTCAGCGAGTTTTCCTGACGGATCATGAGCGACCGTACCCGAAACCTCATGGCCGGGAATCAATGGCTCCTTGACGACGAAGTCGCCGTTGGCCCCATTGAAGTAGTAGTGCAGATCGGAGCCACAGATCCCCACGTAGGCAACGCGAACGAGGACTTGGCCGGCGTGTGCTTGAGGAGTCTTAACCTCGCGAACTTCGGCGTCGCGGGCTCCTTCGATCACAAAAGCGCGCATAACTTCTCCTTTGCTACACGACAGACGTCATGCCGCCGTCGACGAAAATATTCTGCCCTGAGACGAAGCTCGAGGCATCAGAAGCGAGGTAAATCAGAGTCCCGATGAGCTCGTCAAACTTCCCCCATCGCTGGGCAGGAGTGCGGGCAATGCACCATGCATTGAATTCGGGATCTTCCCAAAGATTGCGGTTCATCTCGGTGGCAAAGTAGCCGGGGGAGATGCAATTGACCTGGATGTTGAACCGGGCAAGATCCGCAGCCATTCCACGAGTGAGCATCGCGACGCCCCCTTTAGAAGCGGAATACGGGGCGATTGTCTGCCGAGCAAGCATCGATTGGACCGAGCCAATATTGACAATTTTTCCCGAACCTCGCTCGGCCATCGCCGGGCTGATTGCTCGCGAAACATAGAACGCGCTGGACAAATTCGAGGCAATGACCAGATCCCAATCATCGGCATCGAATTCGGTAAAGGGTGCGCGGCGCTGCACGCCCGCGTTATTCACCAGGATGTCGGGCACCCCGTGCTCATCTATTAGACGAGCTGCTCCATCAACCACGGCGGACTTGTCCGTGACATCGAAGCTGACGGCGGCACATTCCGCTCCCGCTTCTCGGATAAGTTCTTGTGTTTCGGCTAGCGCTTCGGCATTGCGCCCGTGCACGATGACCCGCGCACCGTGGCTGGCCAATCCGAGCGCAAGGGCTCTCCCGAGCCCACGCGAGGATCCGGTAACCAATGCCAACTTGTCACGAACGTTGAAAAGATCGCTCACGTGAACTCCTTCGAGCGGCTGACGGCTTGTACCTCAGTCTACGTAAAGAGCCGTCTCACATACCGTGAATGGCGCTGCCGCAGCATGCATTTTTATTGCTATAGTCCCGAGTTACCCATACCACCCGGGGTGTGCCGGGCCACCAAAGGAGTACCATGTCTACCAGCGAAAACGCGACCTTCAAGGCGGTGACAAATCGCCGAGTGCTCACCGGTTCGCTAGCGGGCAGCGCAATCGAGTGGTTTGACTTTTTTCTCTACGCCACGGCCGCAGCGATCATTTTCGACAAGCAGTTCTTCCCGACCGATGACCCGAATATCTCTCTCATCCTGTCCTACCTGACGCTTGCCCTGACGTTCTTCGTCCGCCCCTTCGGCGGCATCGTCTTCTCCCACATCGGTGACCGGGTGGGCAGAAAAAAGACCCTGGTCATCACCCTGTCGCTCATGGGCGGAGCCACCGTCGCCATTGGGTTACTGCCCAACTATGACCAGATCGGTGTCCTGGCACCGATTCTGCTCATCATCTGCCGAATCGTGCAGGGGCTTGCCATCGGAGGCGAGTGGGGTGGGGCGCTGCTCCTGGCGTATGAATATGCCCCGAAGAATCGGCGCGGCTTCTTCGGTTCCGTACCTCAAACGGGCGTCACGATCGGCATGCTCATGGCCTCCCTATCTTTCGCCATCGTCTCGGCGCTGCCCGATGCGCAGTTCCAATCGTGGGGCTGGAGGGTTCCTTTCATCGCTTCCATCGTTCTCGTCTTCTTGGGCCTGTGGATCCGAAAAGGACTAAACGAGACCCCCGCATTCCAAGCCGCCAAAGACTCCGGTGCCGTGGCCAAAATGCCCCTGCTGGACACTTTCAAGGACCATTGGCGTTCTGTTCTCATCGCGGTGGGAATTAAGTTCGTGGAAACAGGTCCGTTCTATATCTTCGTCACCTTCGTGGTCTCCTACACGACGACGAACCTGAACTATGAGCGACCGACCGTCCTTAATGCGGTAAGCGTGGGCGCCCTGATTTCCACGGTCATGATCTTCACGATGGGAGCGCTGTCGGATCGGGTCGGACGCAAGCCCGTCTTTACTGCCGGTGTCTTCATGACGATGGCGTTCGCCTTCCCCTTCTTCCTCCTGCTCGACCTGCACGCAACCTGGGCCGTGTACGCCGCGGTGATCATTGGGCTTGCTATCGTTTGGCCGCCAGTGACGGCGACCCTTGGCACCCTCATGTCGGAGACCTTCTCCACTCGTGTGCGCTACACCGGGGTCACGCTCGGCTACCAAATTGGCGCGGCGCTCGCGGGCGGAAGCGCGCCGCTCATTGCGACGTGGTTGCTGCGAGAGTTCGATGGGAGTTGGACTCCGATCGCGATCTACATGCTCTTCCTGTCCGTCATCGGCCTCGGCTCAGCGATTGCCTCAGGACCCGTCGTGCGTAAGGAGACCGCGGACCTCAAGGCCTCCGGCAGGTGGGTAGAGGAGGCGGACGCCTAAATGGGCAAGCCCAGCTATCTCTCGGATCAGGTCGTGCGAGACAGCATCACTCCGACGAAGGCACGAGAACTCATCCGTGATGCCCTGCGCGGCGACTTCGACCCGGCAATGGATCCAGTGCGCGGTAACGTCGCTGCCGGTGCAGGACATTTCCTCCTCATGCCCTCGACGATCGGGCCGTGGACCGGAATTAAAGTGCTGACCGTGGCACCCGATAACCCGAGCCTGGGACTCGAACGGATTCAGGCGTTTTATCAACTCTTCGACTCCGCTACCCTCACGTGCCGCGCGATCATCGAAGCTAATGCGCTCACCTCGCTGCGAACCCCTGCCACATCGGCTGTTGCGGCCGATGTCCTCGCGGCTCCGGATGCGAGCAGGCTCCTCATTGTGGGAAGTGGGGGACAGGCCATCGGCCACGTGAGGGCGATGGCCGAGATTCGGCAGTTGACAGATATCGCGCTCACCGCCCGAAACCGGGACAAGGTTGCCGAGGTTGTCGCGCAATTGCGTGCGGAAGGCTACCCGGCGCGGGTTGCGGACTCCGCCGCCGAAGCCGCCGATTGCGACATCATCGTGTGCGCAACGTCCGCGGCAGAGCCCGTCATCGCCGATTCGGACGTCAAAGATGGGGCATGCGTCATCGCGATGGGCAGCCACGAGCCGCACTATCGCGAACTTCCTGGCGAGCTGATGGGTCGTTCGCTCGTCATCGTGGAGGATGTTGCGACAGCGCTGCGGGAGGCAGGGGATGTCATTCAGGCGATCGCCGAAGGTCATCTCAAGCAAGCAGATCTCGTACCACTGCGAGACCTTGCGACCGGTCAGGTCTCGCGGCGAACCAATGCTCCAAACGTCTTCAAGGGAGTCGGGATGAGCTGGCAAGACCTTGCAGTAGCGATCGGCGTCGCATCCGCGGCCGGTATCGACCATACCTAGGGTGGCCCTACCACACGCTTTCGCCGACCATCACGGACCGAAGCCGTGGCGAGGGCCGGGTAACCGCGTAAACTTTGGTTCGTACGAACAACCGAGTACCACCCCATGGCAAAGGAGCTCATCGCCATGACCACTCCGGTCAATGTCACCGTTACCGGCGCTGCCGGCCAAATCGGCTACGCCCTTCTCTTCCGGATCGCCTCTGGCCAGCTGCTGGGCGAAGATGTCCCCGTCAAGCTGCGTCTCCTGGAGATCCCGCAGGCTGTCAAGGCCGCCGAAGGCACCGCGATGGAACTGGACGACTGCGCCTTCCCGCTGCTGAAGGGCATCGATATCTTCGATAACCCCGAGGCCGGCTTCGATGGCGCCAATATCGGCCTGCTTGTCGGTGCCCGCCCCCGCACCAAGGGGATGGAGCGCTCGGATCTGCTGGCCGCCAACGGTGGGATCTTTGGTCCCCAGGGCCGCGCCATCAACGACAAGGCCGCGGACGATATCCGCGTGCTCGTCGTGGGCAACCCGGCCAACACCAACGCCTACATCGCAGCGGCCTCCGCGCCCGATGTTCCGGCCGATCGTTTCACCGCGATGATGCGCCTGGACCACAACCGCGCGATCTCCCAGCTTGCGACCAAGCTCGACGCCGATGTCACCGACATCAAGAAGATGACCGTGTGGGGTAACCACTCCGCCGATCAGCACCCGGACGTCTCCTACACCACTGTGGCCGGCAAGCCTGCACTCGACCTCGTCGACGAAGCATGGCTCGCCGACTACTTCGTGCCGACCGTCGCCAAGCGCGGCGCCGCCATCATCGAGGCGCGCGGCGCATCCTCGGCCGCATCGGCCGCGAACGCCGCGATCGACCACATCTACGACTGGGTCAACGGGACTCCCGAGGGCGACTGGGTTACTCCGGGCATCGCCTCTGACGGCTCCTACGGAGTTCCCGAGGGCCTCGTCTTCGGCTTCCCGGCCACCGCCGAAGGCGGCGAGTGGAAGATCGTCCAGGGCCTCGATCTCTCGGAGACGACGAAGGCCGGAATTCAGCGCAATATCGACGCACTGGTCGAAGAGCGCGACGAGATTAAGGCAATGGGAATCCTCTAATCCCACAGCCGGCTCATACGGCGGGGGGTGTCACCACGGGTGAACACTCCCCGCCGTAAGCGTTTACAGGTATTGTTTCTTCTACCTGGATCCCCTCACCGACGATTGGAGCACTCCATGTCTCCCATCCCCAGGAAGCGCCCCATTGCCGCTGCGCTCACCACTGGTTTCTTAGCCCTGACCTCACTCGCGGCCATCCCGTTTGCCGCTGCCGAGACCACGAGCGCCACGCTCGTCGGTTCGCTGCAGTCAGAACTCGGCTGCGCCGAGGACTGGATGCCCGCCTGCGATGCCACCACCATGATCGCCGCAGACGATGGGATCTATGAGCTGACCGTGACGGTCCCAGCGGGGGATTGGGAGTTCAAGGTCGCGCTCAACAAGTCCTGGGACGAGTCCTACGGCGATGGCGCAAATAACGTTCCGCTCAGTCTCGCGGGTGCCACCGAACTGACGTTCACCTACAACGATGAGACGCACGCCCTCGGACTAAAACCGACGTCTCTTCCGGGCCCCTACACGGAGGCCGATGCAGCTCTCGTGGCACAACCTGCCACCCATGCCGGGGCGGGCCAACAGTTCTACTTCGTTCTCACCGATCGCTTTGCTAACGGCTCCAGCGCGAACGACACCGCCGGCCTGGGCGATGATCGCCTCGCCTCCGGCTTCGATCCCACCGACGTCGGCTTCTACCATGGCGGCGACCTCGCCGGCCTGAAGGACAAACTCGACTACATCGAGGGGCTCGGAACCACCGCTATTTGGCTGACGCCCTCCCTGAAAAACAATCCCGTCCAAGGTGAGGGCAATGACGCCTCGGCCGGCTATCACGGCTATTGGATCACCGACTTCACCCAGATCGATCCGCACCTGGGCACGAACGAGGAAATGAAGGCCTTCATTGACGCGGCCCACGCGCGCGGCATCAAGGTCTACTTCGACATCATCACGAACCACACCGCCGACCTCATCGACTACGAGGAAGGCACCTACGACTACAAAGACATCGCGAGCCATCCCTATAAGGACTCCGACGGCAATGTCGTTGATGTCAGCAAGCTTGCGGGCAAGGACGGTTTCCCGACCTTCGATCCAAAGACCTCCTTCCCCTACACCCCCATCCGCGCGGCAGACCAACCCCAGATGGTGCCCGAATGGCTCAACGACGTCACCCTCTACCACAACCGCGGAAACTCGACGTGGGAGGGCGAATCCGTCACCTTCGGTGATTTCGTCGGCCTCGATGACCTCATGACCGAAAACCCCAAGGTCGTTGATGGCATGGCCGATATTTATCGGCAGTGGATGGACCTCGGGATCGACGGCTTCCGGATTGATACCGTCAAGCACGTCAACTTCGAATTCTGGACCTCCTTCAGCTCCCAGCTGCAACGCCATGCGGATTCGATGAACCCCGACTTCTTCACCTTCGGCGAGGTCTACGACGCGGATGCCGCCAAGATTTCGCCCTATATGCGCAAGACCGACATGTCGGCCGTCCTCGACTTCACGTTCCAATCACGTGCCGTCAACTACGCTAAGGGCCTGACGAGCGCGGGTCTGTCCGCCCTGTTCGCCGACGATGACCGCTACACGAGCCCGACGTCTAACGCCTCCTTCTTGCCGACCTTCCTCGGCAATCACGATATGGGGCGCGTCGGCCACTTCCTGAGCGGCACCGATAACGCCGAGGCGCGCAGCAAACTCGCGCACTCCCTGATGTACCTCACGCGCGGCCAGCCCGTCGTCTACTACGGCGATGAGCAGGGCTTCGTCGGCAATGGCGGCGACAAGGCTGCCCGCCAGTCGATGTTTGCCTCCAAGGCGGAGGAATACACGAGCCAGAACAAGCTCGACGGCTCGCCCTACGGCACCGGCGATCACTTCGATACCTCCGCGGCCCTCTATGGCCACATCGCCGCTCTCGGTGAACTGCGCGCAGAGCATCCCGCGCTCAACACTGGCGCTCAGATCGAGCTCTTCGCCTCCGACGGTCCCGGACTCTACGCATTTGCGCGCGTCGACCGCGACGAGAAGTACGAATACGTCGTAGCGCTGAACAACACCAGCGCGCCGATCACCCAGGAGATCGAGACGCTCACCCCGGGGGCTTCCTATGCCGCCGTCTACGGCGCATCGGGCTCCCTCACAACGAACGCTGAAGGCAAGACGAGCATCACGGTTCCGGCGCTCGGTGCGGTCGTCTACAAGGCCGAAAAGACCGTGGCCGCGGGTGACCTCAAGCCGGTGCTCAACCTTTCGGGCGACAAGCTCGACGCCATGGCTCCGATCGCCGTCGATACAGCGGACAATCGCTGGGCCGAGACGTCCTTTGCCTACCGCATCGTCGGCTCGGATGACTACACCCCGCTCGGCGTCGCCACCGGGCCCGACGGCCGTCTCTTTGCCGATACCTCGGCGCTGAAGAAGGGCTCCCTCGTCGAGTACCGTGCCGTCACGACTGATGCCGCCGGAAACCGCGAAGCGGCCTCCGGCTACGGTGTCGTCGGCGTGGACCTCTCCGGTTCCGCACCCGAGGCACCCGGCGGCGATGACCTGTTCGTCACCGTCCCCGGTAGCCACAACGCGGCCATGGGATGCCCCGGCGACTGGCAGCCCGACTGCGAAGCCGCCAAGCTCACCAAGGACGAGAACTCGTCCTGGTACACCGCCACCTTCGATATCCCGGCCGGCAGCTACGAATACAAGGTCGCGATCGGCGGCAGTTGGGACGAAAACTACGGTGTTGGCGGCGAACGCGATGGCGCGAACCTCACGTACACCGCACCGGGCGGGAAGGTCACCTTCTACTACGACTCGGTCAGCCACCGCGCCTTCACCTCCCTCGACGGCCCCCTCGTCACCCTGCCCGGCAGCTTCAATAAGGCTCTCGGGTGCACCGGCGGTGACGGCGGCAACTGGGACCCGGCATGCCTTGCCACCCTCATGACGCCGGGCGAAAACGGCACCTACACCTTCACCACGAACGCCATCCCCACTGGCAGCCACGAGGTCAAGGTCGCGCACGGCCTCGGCTGGACCGAGAACTACGGGGCCGACGGCAAGCCCGGGGGAGACAACATCACCTTTAGTGCCCAGGAGGGTAAGAACGTGACCTTCACCTATGACGTCGCCACGCACGTGCTGACCATCGAGGTGACTGATCCGCCCGCCGCCGGCGCCGGTGAACTGCGTGCCCAGTGGATTGATACGACGACGATCGTGCTGCCCACGAACCTCTTCGGATCCGTGCCCGCACCCGACGCCACAGTGGTCCTCGCGCACAACGCCACCGGCGGCATGAGCCTTGCCGATGGCGAGGTTGCTGGCACCGACGTGACGGTGACCCCGCTGTCCTACGTCGGTGCGCTGAGCGAGCAGCAGCTCGCGCGCTTCCCGCACCTGAAGGACTACATCGCCTTCTCGGTCACCGGCATGGACCGCAGCCAGATCGAGGACGCCCTCACCGGGGCGGTCAAGGTCCTCATCTCCGGTGAGGCGCCGATCGCCTTCACCGGCGTGCAGATCCCGGGAGTGCTCGATGATCTGTATGCGAGCGACGCTCGCGCCGCCGGTATCGGCGTCACCTTTGATGACGGCGCCCCGAGTGTGAAACTGTGGGCACCAACGGCAACGAAGGTCTCCCTGCAGCTGTGGGATGACGCGAGCGGCAGCGGCGATCCCACGAGCCACGCCATGACGCGCAACGCGGACGGCACGTGGCAGGTTGTCGGATCGCCGGACTGGAAGAACCGCGCCTACCGCTTCGAGGTCACCGTCTACGTCCCGTCCGAGGACGCGGTCGTCACTAACTCCGTGACGGACCCCTACGCGGTGGGCCTGACTGCCGGCTCGACGCACTCCGTGCTGCTCGACCTCGCGGATCCAGCCCTCGCGCCGGAGTCCTGGCGCACCACCGAGGTCCCGGTCGTTGCCCGTGCGGTCGACCAGGCGATCTACGAACTGCACGTGCGCGATTTCTCCATCGGCGACGAATCCGTCCCGGCCGAGATGCGCGGCACCTACAAGGCCTTCACGCTGCCCGAATCCGACGGCGTCTCCCACCTAAAGGAGCTCGCCGCTGCGGGCGTGAACTCGCTGCACCTGCTGCCGACTTTCGATATCGCGACGATTCCGGAACCGCGCAGCGCCCAGGTCGCCCCGCAGATCCCCGATGCGGGACCAGCAAGCGAGGAACAGCAGGCCGCCATCGCCGCGGTCGCCGATCAAGACGGCTTTAACTGGGGTTACGATCCCTTCCACTTCTTCGCGCCCGAGGGCTCCTACGCGCTCGACGAGACGGCCGCGGGCCGCGTCGCGGAATACCGCGAGATGGTCGCCGCGATCAATGGCCTGGGGATGCGTGTCATCGCCGATGAGGTCTTTAACCACACCGCCGCCTCCGGTCAGGCCGAGAAGTCCGTGCTCGATAAGGTCGTGCCGGGCTACTACCACCGCCTGAACGCAGCCGGCAAGGTCGAGACCTCCACGTGCTGCCAAAACGTCGCCACCGAACACCAGATGGCCGAGCAACTCATGGTTGACTCCGTCATGACGTGGGCGCGCGACTACCACGTCTCCGGCTTCCGCTTCGACCTCATGGGCCACCACTCGGTGGCCAATATGCTCGCCGTGAAGGAGGCACTCGCCACCCTCACCCTGGACAAGGACGGGATCGACGGCAGCACCATCCACCTGTACGGCGAGGGCTGGAACTTCGGCGAAGTCAGCGGCAACGCGCGCTTCACCCAGGCGATCCAAGGCCAGCTGAAGGACACCGGCATCGCGACGTTCTCCGATCGCCTGCGCGACGCCGTGCACGGTGGCAGCCCCGTCGATGGGGACTCCTACCGCGATCAGGGCTTTGGCACCGGGCTGTACACCGACCCGAACGGTGCCGGCCGCCTGCAAGGCGATGACAAGGCCCGCGCCGATCTCCTGCACCAAAGCGACCTCGTCCGCCTCGGGCTTGCCGGTAACCTCGCGGACTACCAGCTCCTGGCCTCCGACGGCAGCGTCAAACCGGGTAAGGACTTTGACTACCGCGGCGATCCAGCAGGTTATGCCGCGCAGCCCGATGAGGTCATCACCTACGTCGATGCGCACGATAACGAGACGCTGTTCGACCTATCGGTCATCAAGCTGCCCGAGGACACGACGATGGCGGATCGCGTGCGAATGAACGCCGTGCAGCTCTCGACGGTTGCGCTCGCGCAAACGCCGGCGTTCTTCCACGCCGGAACGGACCTCATGCGCTCCAAGTCGCTGGACCGCGATTCCTACAACTCCGGCGATCACTTCAACGCGATCGACTGGCGCGGAATCGAGCACAACTTCGGTGTCGGCCTGCCGCCAAAGGACAAGAACGGCGAGAAGTGGGACGTCATGCGCCCGCTGCTTGAGGACCCGGCCAAGAAGGCTAGCCCCGAGGACCTCGCGCTGTCCAAGGCGATGGCGCTGGACCTCATCAAGCTGCGCTACGCGAGCCCCCTCATGCGGCTGGGCAGCGCCGAGCTCATCGGCGAAAAGGTCAGCTTCCCCAACGCCGGACCGGGCCAAACCCCGGGCCTGATCCTCATGCACATCGACGACACGCGCGGCACCGATATCGACGGTGAGCTCGATGGAGTCCTCATCGCGATCAACGCCAGCCCGAAGCCGATCACCGAAAAGGTGGCGGACCTGGCCGGCAAGGACTTCGCGCTAAGCGCCATCCAGCAAAACGGCGCCGACGAGGTCGTCAAGGGCACGACGTGGGATGCCGCCAGCGGCACCCTGACGATCCCGGCCCGCACGAGCGCGGTGTTGCACCTCGCCCAGGAACCCGGCACGAGCCCGACGGATCAGCCGACCGGCGAGCCGACAGGGGAGCCGACCGGTCAGCCGACGGGCGATCCTACCGGGGAGCCGACGGGCGAGCCTACGAGCCAGCCGACGGCGGCACCCAGCCCGAGCGTGCCGGGCGAACCGGGCCTCCCGATCACCGGTGGCCAGGTGGGCGTGCTTGCCGCGCTTGCACTTGCGGCCCTCGGCATGGGTGCATGGTTGGTTGCTCGCCGGCGTGATCGGTTTGTTGCTCATCGGTAACGATTTTGATCGTTTCTGGTAGGTCCTAGTGTTTTCCCTTTTTGGGAGCGCTAGACTAAGACCACGCCCACACGTGTGGGGGCCCGCTGTGGGCGGGCCAGCAACGACGCAGTTTCGTGAGGAGAAGCAATGAAGCGGATCGGAGCAGTCGCGGGACTCGCCGCACTCAGCCTGGTTCTTGCCGCCTGTGGCGGCGGCGGATCATCCAATGGATCCACCACTGGTGGTTCCGGTGGCGGTTCAGGCGAAGGTGGCGGAGACGTCTCAGTCGTCAGCTGGTGGGAAGCCGGCTCGGAAAAGAAGGGCCTGGAGGCCCTCGAAGGAGTGTTTAAGAAGGAGCACCCCAACTTCACCTTTAAGAATGCGGCGGTCGCCGGTGGTGGCGGTTCCCAGGCCAAGCAGAAGCTTGCCGCGGACCTCGCAGCGAAGAACCCGCCGGATACCTTCCAGGCACACGCGGGTGCGGAGCTGACCGACTACATCGATGCGATGCAGATCGAAGACGTTTCCAACCTGTATGACGAGTTCAAGCTCAAGGATGCCTTCCCGCAGACCCTGATCGATCGCCTGACCGTTGACGGCAAGATCTACTCGGTCCCGTCCAACGTGCACCGCGCGAACGTCGTGTGGGCCAATAATGCGGTGTTGAAGGAAGCCGGCCTGGATCCGGAAAAGGCTCCGGCCGACCTCGATGCGTGGATCGCGGACATGGAGAAGGTCAAGGCCGCGGGTAAGACCCCGATCACCGTCGGCATGGCCTGGACGCAGCTTCAGCTCCTGGAGGTCGTCCTCATGGCCGATCTCGGCGCCGAAGGCTACAACGGCCTGTTCGACGGCAAGACCGCATGGGATGGCCCCGAGGTCACCAAGGCGATCGAGCACTACGCCAAGATCATGGAGCTGGCCGACAAGTCCTACCTCAATGAGGACTGGGAACCGGCCATGAACCCGGTCATTAGCGGCAACGCTGCATACAACGTCATGGGCGATTGGGCCGTGGCGGCCTTTGACGCGGCTGGCAAGAAGTACAAGGAAGACTACGTCGCCTTCCCCGTGCCCGGCACGGACGGCATGTTCGACTTCCTGGCGGACTCCTTCACGCTGCCGGTCGGCGCCAAGAACGTTGATGGCGCCAAGGCCTGGCTGCAGACCATCTCCGGCAAGGAAGGTCAGATCGCGTTCAACACGGTCAAGGGTTCGATTCCTGCTCGCTCGGATCTGAGCGAAGAGGAACTGGGCAAGTTCGGTGAATACCAGCAGGACGCGATGAAGTCCTTCGCGGAAGACACCATCGTGTCCTCGATCGCGCACGGGGCGGCTGCTCCGGTCGCCGTGTCCAACGCGATGAACGACGCCTGCGCCAAGTTCGCTCAGGGTGGCTCTGACGTGGCCGGCTTCCAGGCCGAGCTCGCCAAGGCTGCCGAACCGATGAGCAAGTAGCCTCGCGCTAGCCTCACCAGATCACCAATGAGCGCGGGTGGCGGCGACATCGCCGCCACCCGCTGCTATGGAAGGACCAACAATGGCGAGTAAACAACGGCGAAGCTCGCGGCAGTGGTGGCGCACCTACGGTCCGCCGCTCCTTCTCATTTCTCCCTCTGTCATCCTCGTCGGGATATTCGTCTACGGCCTCATCGCCGCCAACACCTATACCTCGATGCGCGATGCCCACACCGTCGCCCAGTACAACGGGGCACGCGAGACCTCCTTTGTGTGGTTCGAGAACTACGCGAACCTCTTCGGTAATGCGGACTTCCAGCATTCGCTGACGAACCTGCTGCTCTTCACGCTCGCATTCCTCGTTGGCACCCTCGTCCTCGGGTTCTTGTGGGCGTGGCTGTTAGAGCGCCCGATCAAGGGAGAGGGGTTCTTCCGCTCCGTCTTTCTCTTCCCGATGGCCGTGTCCTTCATCGCCTCGGGTGTGGTGTGGAAGTGGCTGCTCAACTCCGGCACCGGCGACCAGGCCAAGGGTCTGAACCGCCTGTTCCACATGTTGGGGCTGAGCTTTTTAGAGAACTCCTGGACCGCGAATCTCACTTTTGGTGTCCTCGCGGTGGCGCTGCCCGCGATCTGGCAGCTCGCCGGCTATGTCATGGCCCTATTCCTTGCGGGCTTTCGGGGGATCAGCGATGACCTGCGGGAGGCCGGCCGCGTCGATGGTGCAAGCGAATGGCAGCTGTACCGGCACATCATCTTCCCGCAGCTTTCGGCCGTTGCGTTGTCCGCGGTCATCATCATTGGGCACATGGCGATGAAGTCCTTCGACCTCATCATGGCCGTGACCGACCAGCGCACCTACTCGACCAAGGTTCCCGCGATCGACATGTACAACTTCATGACCTCGGGCGACTACTCCAACGCCGCGGCCGTCGGCACGATCCTCCTCGTGATCGTGGCGATCCTCGTCGTTCCCTATCTCATCCACGACGCGAAGCAGAGGCGCTGACATGACGACCACCTCGACTCAGCCCGCTCCCGCCCTGCCGGGCGAAGAGCTCGGCCCGCCCCCGTCTCTGGATCGATCCGGCACGAAAGGCACCGCAACCGCCATCCGCTATGCGCTGCTGATCTTCTCGCTCGCCGTCGTCCTCATCCCCGTCTACGTCCTCATCATCACCTCGTTTAAGGGCTCGGCCGAGGCAGATCCCTCCCGGACATGGTTCCTGCCCGAGGTGTGGCAGACCGCCAACTGGCAGCGGGCCTGGGACGCGTTGGCCGCGCCCATCGGGCGGACGTTTATGCTCGTCATCCCGTCCTCGATCATCTCGGCGATGCTCGGCTCGATGAACGGCTTCGTCCTTTCGCGCTGGCGCTTTCCCGGGGCGAACATTATCTTCACCCTCATCTTGTTCGGCATGTTCATTCCGTACCAGGCCGTCATGATCCCGCTCATGAAGATGGTGCTGACGATGGGACTGCCGAACGGTATTCCCACGCTGATCCTCGCGCACGTCGTCTACGGCATCCCCATCACGACGCTCATTTTCCGCAACTACTACGAATCGGTACCGCAAGAGCTCATCGAGGCCTCGCGCGTCGATGGAGCCGGCATGCTGCGCACCTATTTCTCGGTCGTGCTGCCGATCTCGATTCCGAGCTTCGTCGTCGTGTTGATCTGGCAGTTCACCTCCGCGTGGAATGACTTCCTGTTCGCCCTGTTCTTAACGAACACGGAGACCGGGCCGGTCACGCTCTCCCTGAACAACCTTGCCCACGGCTCGATCATGGCGGACTACGGGGCATCGATGGCGGGCGCGCTGCTAGCCTCCGCGCCCACGCTCATCGTCTATATCCTGCTCGGCAAGTATTTCGTCGGCGGACTCATGTCGGGTTCCGTCAAGGGATAGCCGCCAGCTCCGTCGATTCCCGCGATGCCCCGAGCCTAAAAACACCGTAGGCTCGGGGCAGAGCCATCTTTAGGAGGACAGCCGTGTCTGACGTGAGAATCGACCTCATCACCGCCGAGCACGCCGGAGAACTCATGACCGTGCGCCGCGCGGCGTTCGTGACCGAAGCGCAGGTCTACGGCGATCCGCACCTGCCGGTGCTCACCGAATCGCTAGAGGACATCGATAAGGACCTCGCCCGCGAGGACGTCGTCACCCTCGGCGCATGGATTGGCACGCGGCTCGTCGGCTCCATCCGCGTCGCGATCGATGGCACCCGCGCCAAGCTTGGCCGCCTGGCCGTCACGCCCGACTTGCAGAAGCAGGGAATCGGGACGGCGCTGCTGCTCAAGGTGCTGGAATACCTGCCCGAGGACATCTCCGAGGTGTGGGTCTTTACCGCGCAGGACAAGCGCGCGAGCCTGGACATCCCCGGGATGCCCGGCCACGACGATGATTTCGATGAATACGCCGGCGAACTGACCTACTCCTACCTGCGCCGGGTGCTTGGCGAAGAAGACGAAGACGATGACGATCTCGTCGACGCTTTCGGCGCCCCCGCCGCCGATTGATCTGCGCTAGGCTCAACCTCGTCACCCATTATCGATTCGGCGCCGATGACGGCCGAAACCTAGGAGTAGGTACCCGTGACGCAGGATGTCCTTAACGCCCCACTAGCTCAGATCGATCCAGAGATTGCCGACGTGCTGACCGGGGAGTTAGACCGGCAACGTCACACCCTGGAGATGATCGCCTCGGAGAACTTCGTGCCTCGCGCCGTGTTGCAGGCCCAGGGTTCGGTGCTCACAAACAAGTATGCCGAGGGCTACCCCGGCCGGCGCTACTACGGTGGCTGCGAGCAGGTCGACATCGCGGAAAACCTCGCTATCGAGCGTGTCAAAGCGCTGTTCGGGGCCGACTACGCCAACGTCCAGCCGCACTCAGGAGCTACCGCCAACGCGGCCGTGTTGCACGCGATCGCCTCGCCCGGTGACACCCTGCTCGGCCTCGAGCTCGCCCACGGCGGCCACCTCACCCACGGCATGAAGATCAACTTCTCCGGCAAGCTGTACGACGCCAAGGCCTATGGCGTGGATCCACAGACCTACCTCGTCGACATGGACAAGGTACGCGAGGCGGCCCGCGAGCATGAGCCGCGCGTCATCATCGCCGGGTGGTCCGCATACCCGCGTCAGCTCGACTTCGCCGCCTTCCGCGAGATCGCCGACGAGGTCGGCGCGACCCTGTGGGTCGACATGGCGCACTTCGCCGGGCTCGTGGCGGCCGGCTTGCACCCGAACCCCGTCCCACACGCCCACGTCGTCTCCTCCACCGTCCACAAGACGCTCGGCGGCCCGCGCTCCGGGCTCATCCTGTCCTCCGACGCCGAGACCTTCGGCCGCAAGCTCAACTCGGCGGTCTTCCCCGGCCAGCAGGGCGGCCCGCTCATGCACGTCATCGCGGCGAAGGCCACCGCCTTCAAGCTCGCCGGCAGCCCGGAATTCGCCGAGCGCCAGCAGCGCACCATCGAAGGCGCCAAGATCCTCGCCGAGCGGCTGCTCGCTGATGATATGAAGGACTCCGGCGTCTCCGTCCTGACCGGCGGTACCGACGTCCACCTCGTGCTCGTCGACCTGCGCAATTCCGAGCTCGATGGCAAGCAGGCCGAAGACCTGCTGCACGCTGCCGGCATCACCGTCAACCGCAACGCGATCCCGTTCGACCCGCGCCCGCCGATGGTCACCTCCGGGCTGCGGATCGGTACCCCGGCGCTCGCCACGCGCGGCTTTGGCGCGACCGAGTTCGCCGAGGTCGCCGACGTCATCGCCATCGCGCTGCGCGATGGGGCAGGCGCCGACGTCGAGGCCCTGAAGGCGCGCGTTACCAAGCTGACCGAGAACTTCCCGCTGTACGACGGGCTCGTCCAGTGAGGGCGCCGTGGCAGGGGCCAGCCAAGGTCCTTGATGGCAAGGCGACGGCGGCCGAGATCAAGGCTGAACTGGCTGAGCGCGTCGCCGCGCTAAAGGAACGCGGCATCACGCCGGGCCTCGGGACGGTGCTCGTCGGGGAGGATCCCGGCAGCGTCTCCTACGTCGCGGGTAAGCATCGCGACTGCGAGCAGGTGGGGATCGCTTCCATCCGCGAGGACCTGCCGGCCGATGCGAGCGAGGACGACATTCGCGCGGCGATCACGCGGCTGAATAACGATCCGGCGTGTACGGGCTACATCGTCCAGCTGCCGCTGCCCAAGGGCGTCGATACCAACGCACTGCTGGAACTCATCGATCCGGACAAGGACGCCGACGGGCTGCATCCGACGAACCTCGGGCGGCTCGTGCTGCGGGTCTCCGAGGACATCGACACGCCGCTGCCGTGCACGCCGCGCGCCGTCATCGAGCTCATGCAGCGCCACGGGATCGACCTCAACGGCGCCGACGTGTGCGTCGTCGGCCGCGGGACCACCGTCGGGCGTTCCATCGGGCTGCTCATGGGCCGCAAGGACGTCAACGCCACGGTCACGAGCTGCCACACCGGAACGACGGACCTGGCCGACAAGGTCCGGGCCGCCGATGTCGTCGTCGCCGCCTCGGGCGTCGCCGGACTCATCACGCCCGAGATGCTCAAGCCCGGCGCCATCGTCTTGGACGTCGGCGTCTCGCGCGTCGTCGATGAGGCGAGCGGCAAGGCTCGCCTGCAGGGCGACGTCGCCGACGGGGTCGACGAGGTCGCCTCCTGGCTCTCGCCCAACCCCGGGGGAGTGGGACCGATGACGCGCGCGCTGCTGCTCGTCAACGTCGTGGAAGCGGCCGAACGCGCCGCCGCCGCGAAGGCGTAGCGCGCGTCGCAAACGAGGTCTCGTCGAGCGTGTCCGCGCGGCATGCGACGATAGGGGCATGCTTTCGATCTCTACCGTCAACGTCAACGGAATCCGCGCCGCGGCCCGCCGCGGCATGCCTGACTGGCTCACCCACGCCGCGCCGGACATCCTGCTGCTGCAAGAGGTGCGCGCCAACCGCGCCCAGCTCGATGAGGTTTTCGAAACGACGGACACGATCCACCTGCACGATTCGTGCCTGAAGGGCCGGGCAGGCGTCGCCGTCATCTCCGCGCTGCCGCACGGTGAGGTCCGCACCGGGCTGAGCGAGGAGGAGCCGGAGGTGGATTCGGGCCGCTGGCTGGAAGTCGATCTCAGCGTGCCGGGGCTGCAGCGCCCGCTGACGGTCATCTCCACCTACCTGCACTCCGGCACCGTCGGCACCGAGAAGATGGACTTCAAATACGCCCACCTCGATCGGGTCGGCGCACGCCTTAGCGACCTCGCCGCCGATATGGCCGCCGGTCGCCGCGAGGTCCTCATCGCGGGCGATTTCAATATCGTGCGCAGCGAGCGGGACATCAAGAACTGGAAGGGCAACTACAACAAGACGGCGGGCGTGCTGCAAGACGAGATCGACCACCTCGATCGCTGGTTCGATGAGCTTGGTTTCGTTGACGTCCACCGTCAGCTAGCAGGCGACGTGCAAGGCCCGTACACGTGGTGGTCCTGGCGCGGCAAGGCCTACGACAACGATGCCGGCTGGCGCATCGACTACCAGATGGCGAGCCCCGGCCTCGCCGCGGCCGCGCGCGAGGCGCACGTCTTTCGCGCCGAGACGTGGGCGGAGCGGTTTTCCGATCACGCCCCGCTCACGGTGCGCTACGAGCTTTAGGCCAGGTCCGCCCGGCCGCGCTCGGCGAGCAGCTTCGGGATCTCGCCGACGCCCTGGGCCTGATCGGCCGTCGTGATGAGGATGGCGTCGTCGGTCAACGTGACAACGACGTTCTCGATCCCCTTCGCGATCACCACGGGCAGGTCATCACCCGTGCGGTGATCGACGACGAGCGCGCCCGGGGAATCGAGCGCGAAGGCATGCTCGGAGACGTCCACATCGAGGTGCTGGCGCAGCGCCGCCATATCTCCTAAGTCATCCCAGCCGAGATCGGCGGGCGCGGGAACGACGGCGACACCGCCGTCCGCGGCGACGGGCTCGGCAATCGCGTGATCGATCGCGATGGCCTCGAGCGCATCCCAGTGCTCGGCCAGCGCGTCCTGCCGGTCCTCGCTATCCCACGCCTGCGCAAGGGCCTCGATATGGTCCGCGAAATCGGGCATGAGCGAGCGCAGGTGGCGTGCCAGGACATCGGCCCGCATGACGAACATTCCCGCGTTCCAGACGAACTCGCCGGACTCCAGGTAGGCGCTAGCGCGCTGCGCATCGGGTTTTTCGACGAACTGGCTCGCGCGGTAGGCGGGCAGCGGGGGAGCGATCGGGTGCGGGCCGGTCACATGCAGCGACGTTTGAGCGAGCATCGTCGCCGCGATCGCGAGCTCCGGCTTGGAATCGGGCGTCTCGGCAGCGGACAGTTCGAGCTCGCTGCCGAGCTTGATGTAGCCGAAGCCCGTCGCGGCATGCGTCGGGGTGATGCCGATCGTCGTGATGTAGCCATCTTCGGCGCACGTGAGCGCGGTCAGGACCGCGTCGTCGAAGGAGTCCTCGTTTTCGATGACGTGATCGGCCGCGAAGGAGCCGACAAGGACGTCCTCACCGTAGCGGCGTGCCGCAATCGCGCTCGCGAGCGCTATCGCGGGCAGCGAATTGCGACCCGACGGCTCGGTAATGATCGCCGTTTCCGGCAGGCCGGACTGCGCGGCGACGGCCTCGGCGTGCGCGGCGCCCGTGACGATGAGGGTCTCATCGGCGAGCGAGTCGAGTCGGTCAACGGTCGAGCGCAGCAAGCTCGAGCCCGAGCCGGTGAGGTCGAGCAGGAATTTGGGGTGGTGGCGCCGCGACAGTGGCCACAGGCGCGTGCCGGCGCCCCCTGCGGGAATGATGGCAACGAAGGTCATGGCTCAATCGTGTCATGAGCAAAGCCCGGCGCGGCTGCGATTGCGGCATACAGGTGGGGCTCGGCGAAGCCCCCTTCCGCAAACGCCGCACGGATCGCGGCCGCGGTATCGGCAGCACGCTCGCTGGTGGTCAGGACGATGGCGCTGCCGCCAAACCCGCCGCCCGTCATGCGCGCACCGATCGCGCCCGCCGAGGCGGCCGTATCGACCACGAGGTCGAGCTCGGGGCACGTCACCTCGTAGTCATCGCGCAGCGAAGCGTGCGAGGCGAACATGAGCTCGCCGAGCGCGTGTCTGCCCTCGGGCGTGGTAAGCGCGCCGTCCTGAAGCAGCTCGATGAAGCCGCGCGTGCGGCCAATTTCAGTCACGACGTGGCGCGTGCGAGCAACCAGGCGGTCGCGGTCGGCCGAAGGTGCCCGCTCGGCGAGCTGGGCCAGCGCTGAATCGAGGTCGGTGATGTCGGCGAGCAGCGGGATATCGAGCAGCTGCGCGGCCCGCTCGCAATCGGCGCGCCGGGCCGCATACTGCCCATCGACGAGCGCGTGTGGTGCCCGCGTATCGACGACGAGCAGCGTCGCGCCCACCGCTTCGAGGTCGAACGGCACGTGGGAGATCTCGCCGGTGCGGCAATCGAGGGCGAGCGCGTGACCTTCGTGGGCGCGCAGCGACGCGGCCTGGTCCATGCCTCCGGTCGGGGCGCCCGCAATCTCGTTTTCGGCCCGCACGCACGCCTCAACCCAGCGCGCGCGGCCCTCGTCGTCGTCCAGTGCGAGGGTGGAGCCGGTCGCGGTTGCGAGCGCTACCGCCACGGTGCACTCCAACGCGGCGGAGGAGGACAGGCCCGCGCCGAAGGGCACGCACGAGTCAACGGCGATGTCGAAGCCCGGGCAGCGCTGCAGGAGTCCGGCCTGCTCGGCAGCCCACGTGACGCCCACGACGTAGCTGGACCAGCCGAGGTCCGCACCGGGGGCCACATCATCGAGCGATACCTCGATCACGCCGTCGGCCTGCGCGGATGTGAGCCGAACGGTTCGGTCATCGCGCAGGCGCACGTGAGCAAATGTGCGGTGGGGTAGGGCGATCGGCAGGGCGAGCCCGCCGTTGTAGTCGGTGTGCTCCCCAATGAGGTTGACTCGGCCGGGCGCCGAGCCGATGACGGCGGGGCGCTCGGATGCGCCGAAGGCGTTCTCAGCCAGGCGCGTCACGCGCTCGGCGCCGGCGGCGAGGGCGAATGGCTCTGAGGTCTGCCAGGTCGTCATGTCTATCACCGGGTGGGTTGCTCTGCGGAGGCGAGAGCGAGTGCGCTACGGAAGCGTTCCGCGATGTTCTCGGGGCTCGTATCCGAGATCCAAGCGCCCATGCCCGATTCGGATCCGGCCAGGTACTTCAGCTTGCCGGGCGAGCGCAGGAAGGAGAAGTACTGCAGGTGCAGGCGGAGGTCCTCGCGACCGGGCCCGATGACGGACTGGTTCCACGAGGCGATGTAGGGCATGTTGAGCTTGCCGACCTTGTCGGCGAAGAAGTAGTTTCCGGCCGCCAGCAGATCCAGGTACATGTGCGAGAGCTCAGATTTCTCGTCCTCGTTCAGTGCGGCGAGGTCAGGAACGTTGCGGCGCGGCACGAGGTGGGCCTCGATCGGCCACTTCGCAGCGACCGGGACATACAGCACCCAGTGTTCGCCTTCGGCAAGGATGCGGGTTCCCGCGCGCAGTTCGGCCGCGAGAACGTCTTCGTGCAGTTGGCGTCCCGTGGCCTGCCGGTAGGCGGTAGCGCGCTGCAGCATCGCGGCGGTGCGAGGCGGAATGTAGGGGTAGGCGTAGATCTGACCGTGGGGGTGGTGCAGGGTGACGCCGATTTCCTCGCCGTGGTTTTCGAAGCAGAAGACCTGTTTGATGCCCTCGAGCTCGCTGAGCTCACGGGTGCGATCCGCCCACGCTCCGATGACGGTGCGCATGCGCTTGGGGCCCATGTCGACGAGATTTTCTTCCAACCGCGGGCCAAAGCAGATGACCTCGCAGCGGCCTGCCGCCGGAGCAGCGGCGAAGAGCTCCTCGCCGTCGACGTGGACGATCCCGGTGTCCTCGCCGGGAACCGCAAGCAGGGACGGGAAGCGGTTTTCAAAGACGACAACGTCGTAGTCGGTGTCGGGAACTTCGCCGTCTTGATATTCCGCGCCGGGCCGCGCTGGTGCGAGTGGATTGGCGTCAGCGGGCGGCAGGAACGTGCGGTTCATCCGGTGGGTGGCCATCGGAATCCATTCGCCCGTGAGGGGGCACTGTCGCATTTGAGGTCCCGCGCTCATGGACTCGAATCGATCCGGCAGTGGGCGCGGATCATCGAGTCGCCTGGTGGCCTTACCCGAAACATAGGGCTCGGAATCGTCGAAGTAGATGAGCTCGCGGCCATCTGCCATGCGAGTGGTAGTTTTACGCATCGCGTTTCGCGACCTCCAGGTTAATTCCATGGTTGACGAGCGATTCCCGCGTCGCCCTATCGGGTTCTTGATCGGTGACGATGACCCCGATGCGAGAGGGATGGCAGAAGCTTCGCAGGCCCGCAACGCCCCACTTGGTGTGGTCCAGGACCGCGACGACCGTGCGGGAGGCCTCAATCATTGCGGTGTTCGTTGCCGCTTCCGACATGTTGGGCGTCATGAGTCCGACTTCCAGGTCATAGCCATGTGCGCCGGCAAAGACCCAGTCGAGGCGCAGCTGCTGGAAGGTTTCAATCGCGAGCATGCCCACGAGTGCGTCGGACGGGGTGCGCTCGCCGCCCGAGAGCATGACGGTCGGTGCGGTCTTGCCTTCGGCCCGGGCTTGCAGTGTCGCCTCGTACAGCACTTGAGCGGCCGGCAGCGAGTTTGTCACGATCGTGAGCGTTGCGAAGTGGGGGAGTGTTGTCAGGGCTCGGGCAACGGCGAGGGTCGTGGTGCCAGCGGTGAGAGCCACGGCTTCGCCCGGACGGATTCGAGGGACCGCGACCTCGGCGATGCGGGCCTTCTCACTCACGTACTGAATCGACTTTGATTCAAAGGAAGGCTCCACAGCCGCCGGCTCGAGCGCGACCGCACCACCGTGAACGCGATCCACGAGTCCGCGGTCGACAAGTTCGGTGATATCGCGACGCGCGGTCATCTCCGAGACTCCCAGGCTCGAGACGATCTCCGCGACTCGCACGGCGCCATGATCTTCGACCCAGGCAAGAATTCTCTCTTGGCGTTGCCGTGCCAGAAGGGGTGGCCCGCCGTTAGCTGCTTTGCTCATGGTCCTATTGTTGCAAAACAAACACAATCGAACAAGATCGAACGGCGGGCGGCGTGAAAATCGTCGAGCCGCGATAAGCTGACCTGGATGGTTGCGTCCCGAAGTCTCTACGCCTGTGTGATCCTGCCCTTGTCGGGATCGCTAGCGCGCGCGGTCCGCGACGCTCGGTCGGCCTCCCTTCCGCCCGGCATCGAAGTTCCGACCCATATCACCGTGCTGCCGCCATGGCGGGCCAGCGCTGGTGAGATCAACGCGCTCTTAGCACACACCGCTACGGTGGGGGAAACATGCTCGCCATTTGAAGTGTCGTCCGGGGAGATCGGTACCTTCGAACCGATTTCGCCCGTCGTCTATCTCGACATTGCGCGGGGGCGCGAATCCATCTTCCGATTGCATCGCCAGCTCAAGGCGGGTGTACCCGGCGCCGATTTTAGGTTCCCATTCGTCCCGCACATCACCCTCGCTCAAATCGATGATGATGCTCAGCTCGACGCGGTTCGCGAGCATATGGCGGACTTCTCTGGCAGCAGTCTCGTCACCGATATGTGTGTTGTCACCGGCCCCTCGCTGGAGCACTGGTCCGAGCAAGAGTGCGTGAAACTCAGCGGACCGGGATCGCGGTAAATGTCGCCTGGAGCCTGCACCATCGATAGCCTGGCTCCATGACCAGCCTGGAAGATAACCCGCGAATTGACGAGGCGACAGTTGTCGCAGTCGAGAAGATCTCCCTCAAAGAGTTGCTTGCAAGTGAATCAAGCGCCGTGGGCAAAGCCAAGGCGACCTTCACGTGGTACCAATCCACTCGCGTCGGTCGCGCTATGTCGCGCCTATCGATGGCCTCGGGATTTTACTTAGCCGGTGGTATCGCTTATGCCGCACTGTTTTCCATCTTCGCCGCATTAGCCATCGGGTGGACGATCTTCATGGCGGTGCTCGGCGGAAATGACCAGCTGCGCGCCTCGGTGATCGACTCGGTCAATACCGCGCTGCCGGGAATGATTGACAACGGATCCAATAATGGCTTGGTCAGCCCCGACAGTCTCGTGCTCGATACGGCGTTGAACTTGACGTCCATCATCGCGTTCGTGGTCCTGCTGTGGTCGGCGCTCGCGGTGATGACCGCACTTCGCACGTCGATCCAAAAGATGTTCGGCATCGTCGGTGCCCCGGTGAGTTTCGTTGTCGGCAAGCTCAAAGACCTGTCCGGATTCGTTGTCCTTGCCCTCGCTGTGCTTGTCACTTCGGCGCTCGGCATCGCCGCGGGCACGCTCGGCACCGCGATCCTGGACTGGCTCGGCGTTGAGGGGGCTGTCGCGGGCTTCTTGCTGCGTGCCGTCTCCTTCCTCATCGCCGCTGCGGTCGACTTTGCAGTCTTTGTCTTCCTCTTCCGATTCGTGGCGGGAATGCGAGTGCCAAAGAAGGACCTCGTGATGGGGGCGGGGCTTGCAGCGATCGCCTCGTCGGTGCTTCGCGTCGTAGGAACGGCCGCTGTGGGCTCGGTCAGCGATAACCCTGTGCTAGCTGGTGCGACCGCACTTGTCACCCTGCTGTTGTGGGTCAACCTGCTTGCCCGCGTCACGTTGCTGATGGCGGCATTTACCGCCAACCCTCCGGCCCCGGTTACGCCGGACTCGCCGGAGGAAATTCGCCAGAATGAATCGCCCAACTATGTCACCGTCTCGGCTCCTCGAACGCTGAACTGGGATTTCCAAGCGATGACCGGCGCGCTCAATCCCGATCCCTCGCTCAATCCGGACGCTGAGCCCAAGGAACCCGAGACGCCCTATTGGGGCGGTATCATTGGTGCATACAAAAAGTGGCGGATCAAACGCACTGAAGCCAAGCTCGCGAAGATGCGGCGCCATTACTACCACGGCGAATAAAGGCCGAGCTGCTTTGATTGCGATAGCCGTCATAGATGGTTTAGTGAAACGTTAGTTCCGGTCGCTTTTGCGTTGCTTGATTGTGAGCTGAAACTCAGCCGTGTGCCGAAGATCATGGCGTCAAGGGCGTTCCATGGTGCGGCACAGGGCTCTCTCCCACGTATGCTGGAGGAGAAGTCGAAACAGGTTCGACGAGACCCATTCGTCAACGAGGTAGATGAGGTCATTGTGATTGAGTCCATCTCCGTCCCGAATTGGTAACGAAACGAAAATCCAAGGACAAAGACTTCGGACATGGAAACAACTCGTCGTACGATGTTTTGGACATATCGCCACAGGGCTACAACGGAGTCGTCCGTTGAGCTCCCCTCTGTGGCGGCAGACTGCAGGTAGGAGAACCCGTGAAGAAGTCAGTACTCTTCAGCACCATGGCCGCTGCGGCCCTGGTTCTTTCAGCATGTGGCCAGGCGCCCGAAAGCACGCCTACCGCCACGAACAACAAGACCGACAGCACCGGCGAAGCGACCGATGGCGCCAAGGACGGCGTGGATTACGCCAAGTTCAAGGCGTGCATGGTCTCCGATGAAGGCGGCTTTGATGACCGCTCCTTCAACCAGTCCGGTTTCGAAGGCCTGAAGAAGGCCGAAAGCGAACTCGGCGTCCAGGTCGCCATGGCTGAATCCCACAGCCCGGGTGACTTCCAGCAGAACATCGACTCCCTCATGGGTCAGAACTGCAACCTGATTATCGGCGTTGGCTTCATGCTCAACGACGCGATCCGTGATTCGGCGCGCGCCAACGAGGACGTCCACTTCGCTCTCATCGACTCTCGCATCACCGAGGGCCAGGGCGAGGACTTCAAGGTGCTCGATCTGCCGAACGCCAAGCCCCTCGTCTTCAACACCGCTGAAGCTGGCTACCTCGCGGGCTACGCCGCTGCAGGTATGTCGGAGTCGGGCAAGCTCGGCACCTTCGGCGGCATGGACCTGCCCTCGGTGAAGATCTTCATGGATGGCTTTGAAGACGGCATGAAGAAGTACAACGAGGACAACGGCAAGTCCGTCACGCTCGCGGGCTGGTCCAAGGACTCACAGACCGGTCAGTTCGTTGGTAACTTCTCCGACACCAACAAGGGCAAGCAGATCACCGAGAACATGCTCGCCCAGGGCGTCGACATCGTGATGCCGGTTGCTGGCCCGGTTGGCTCCGGTACGGTTGCCGCCGTCAAGGAGCAGGGCAAGGGCTCGGTCGTGTGGGTTGACTCCGATGGCTTCGAGTCCACCTCAGACGGCGCCGTCATGCTCACCTCTGTCGTGAAGGAAATCGGCCAGTCCGTCTTCGACACGATCAAGGCTGCTGCTGAAGGCAGCTACAGCTCTGAGGCCTACGTGGGCACCCTGGAAAACGGTGGTGTCGCGATGGCTCCGTTCCACGACTTTGAGGACAAGGTCCCCGCGGAACTGAAGGATGCCCTGGAGAAGATCAAGGACCAGATCATCTCCGGCGAGATCAAGGTTGAGACCGAGAACCAGCCGTAAAGCTCGCAATCGGCCCGCGAGAGATGCCAGGGGAATTTTCTCCGACATGCTCGCGGGCCGACCCATACTCTCCTTAATTCCATCCGACTGCCTGCCCGTATCGGTGCGGGCCAGACTGACAGGAACAGCCAAGTGAAACTCGAACTTCGCGGGATCACTAAGGTTTTCGGGCCCCTCGTGGCCAACGACTCTATTGATCTAGTCGTCGAACCTGGTGAAATCCATGCGTTGCTCGGTGAGAACGGCGCCGGTAAATCCACGCTGATGAACGTCCTTTACGGGCTTTATCAGCCGGACGGTGGCGAGATTCTCATCGACGACAAACCCGTCACATTCAACGGTCCCGGCGACGCCGTCGCCGCCGGTATCGGCATGGTGCACCAGCACTTCATGCTCGTCCCCGTCTTCACCGTCTCCGAATCCGTTGCCCTCGGCTACGAACCAACCGGTCCACTCGGGATCATTTCCACCGAACGTGCCGCCGCCAAGGTGAAGGAACTGTCCGACCGCTTTGGCTTCAATATCGATCCAGATGCCTACATCGAGGACCTGTCGGTCGGCGCACAGCAGCGAGTAGAGATCATCAAGGCACTCTCCCGGGAGGCTGAGGTCCTCATTCTCGATGAGCCAACCGCTGTGCTCACCCCGCAGGAAACAGATGAACTGCTGCAGATCATGCGGGAGCTGAAGGAGCAGGGCCGCTCCATCATCCTCATCACCCATAAGCTACGTGAAGTCAAAGCCGTCGCTGACAAGATCACCGTCATCCGTCGCGGCAAAGTCGTTGGTACCGCCGATCCTTCCGCATCGGAAACAGATCTCGCCTCGGCCATGGTGGGCCGCGCTGTCGACCTTGGAGTCGACAAGAAGGCTGCGCAGCCGGGCAACGCCGACTTCCAGATCAAGAACCTCACGGTGCTCGACCATCTCGGACGCGCCGAAGTCCGCGATCTCAGCTTCGATGTTCACGCGGGCGAGATCGTGGCAATCGCGGGTGTTCAGGGCAATGGCCAAACCGAACTCGCCGAAGCAATCTTGGGCCTGCGCGACATCTCCCAGGGCTCAATCGAGCTGGACGGCAAGCCGCTGGCCGGGATGAACGTCAAGAGCCGCCTGAAGGCCGGAATCGGCTTCGTTCCCGAAGACCGCTCCACCGACGGCATGATCGCGACGTTCTCCATCGCCGAGAACATGATCCTCGATATGTACGATCGCGAACCCTTCGCCAAGGGCGTCAATATGAACAAGTCGGTGATCGCAAAGAACGCTGAGGAACGTCGCGATGAGTTCGATGTTCGCGTCACCTCAGTCTTTGATCCCATTTCGACGCTGTCTGGCGGTAACCAGCAAAAGGTCATTCTCGCCCGCGAAATGTCTCGCGATCTCCACCTCCTGGTGGCATCCCAGCCCACGCGCGGCCTCGATGTCGGCTCGATCGAGTTCGTCCACGCCCGCATCGTCGCGGAACGAGACAAGGGCACGCCAGTGCTCATTGTCTCGACCGAACTCGATGAGATCTATGCCCTCGCCGACCGCATCGCGGTCATGTACGGCGGCAAGCTTGTCGGCATGGTCACGCCCGATACCCCTCGCTCGGTCCTCGGCCTGATGATGGCTGGCGTTCCCTATGAGGAAGCCGTCGCACAGGCCGAATCCGATCAACAGTCGGCGGAAATCGCCAAGGAGGAGTCATGACACAGACCCCGAATCCCACAGGCGACCCCACGCCCATCGAACCCAGCATGCAAGCGGCCCCCGAGGCCGCTGAAGCCCCCGAGGCGCCAGCGTCGCGTCAAGACCGACGCAAGGATAGCCAGTCGGTAATCCGCGAGATCATGGGCTCCTCTGGCGTCCTGATCTTCTTCGCGATTCTGCTCGCGCTTATCATAGGAGCCATTTTGGTGGCGGCGTTTGACCCTCGCGTCCAGACGACGGCCTCCTACCTGTTCGCTCGCCCATCGGACTTCTTCGCCGCGGTCTGGCATTCCATTTCCGGATTCTTCAGCTCGCTCTTTAGGGGCGCGCTGTTTGATTACTCGGCCAGCTCGACCGCTCGCATGGTCCGGCCCTTGACCGAATCGATGACAAATGCCGTGCCGCTGATTCTGGCAGGCCTTTCCGTCGCGGTGGCTTTCCGCGCCGGCCTGTTCAACATTGGTGCGCAGGGGCAGATCATCCTCGGTGCGCTCGTTGGTGGCTATGTCGGCATCGCGTGGGAGCTGCCGGTAGGCCTCCACCTGATCGTCGCAGTCCTCGGCGCGGCCCTGGGCGGCGCTATCTGGGGCTCGATCCCCGGCATCCTAAAAGCTAAGGCGGGTGCGAACGAGGTTATCGTGACGATCATGCTCAACTCGATCGCGCTCTACCTGCTGTCGTTCTTCCTCAAGACCAAGACCTACATTGGGGCGGGTTACGCAGGTAAGTCGGAGAACATTCCGGCCGATGCCTCCTACCCGCTGATCTTCGGTCCGCCGTTCCGCCTGCACTACGGCATCCTCGTCGCGCTCGCCGCAGCGGCATTCGTCTGGTGGTTACTGGAACGTTCGACGCTCGGCTTCGAGATCCGTGCAGCAGGCGCTAACCCATCGGCTGCACGCACCGCTGGCGTGTCGGTGAACCGCACCATCATCATCACGATGATCATTGCGGGTGCACTCGCGGGTCTTGCCGCGACCGGTCCCGTGTTGGGAACCGAGCGGTTCCTGTCCAACGGCGTGGCCGCATCCTTCGGTTTTGACGCCATCACCGTTGCGTTGCTGGGACGCTCGCGTCCCGTGGGCGTGGTCTTTGCTGGTCTGCTCTTCGGTGCACTCAATGCTGGCGCCGCCACCATGCAGGCCGCAGCACAGATCCCCGTTGACATCGTCCAGGTCGCCCAGGCCATCATCGTGCTGCTGATCGCAGCTCCGCCGCTCGTGCGGTGGATCCTGCGGCTACCTGATCCGGAGCGGCGCACGACCCCGAGAGCCCGCGTTACGAAGAAGGAGGTGGCGGCGGCATGAGCCAGGCCACAGCAGACATGGTTCGCCACGATGAAGTAATCGAGGCGCCCGTCATCCACGCTCCAATTCAGTGGCGGTTCCCGATCGCGGCAATGGTGATGGCCATCCTGACGGTCATTTTCGCCACAATTTCCAAGGGCGAGTCGGTATTCTCGATGGCCGGAGCATCGCGTGCCTTCGAGATTTCCAACCTGCACATGAACTCCTCACCGGTCGTATGGACGCTCGCCGTCCTGGCGATCGTCTTTGCGGGGGTCGCGACCTATCTTGCGATGAACCGCAAGAAGTACGTCGCCATGTTCACCGGTCTCGCGGCCGTCGCATTCATCCTCGGCTTCCTGGTATGGATTGTCGCGGGTCGCACCGGCGCCACGATGCCCGTCGTCCAGCTCTTGCAGGGTGCAGTGGCATTCGCCGTTCCGCTCATCCTTGGGGCCCTTTCGGGTGTCGTGTGTGAACGCTCCGGCATCATCAATATTGCGATCGAAGGCCAACTGCTTGCGGGGGCCTTCATGGGGGCGGTCATCGCATCGCTCGCGAATAGCCCACTCATCGGGATGCTGCTCGCTCCCGTGGCCGGCGTCCTCGTGGCGCTGCTGCTCGGCCTGTTCACCATCAAGTACCGGGTGGACCACATCATCGTCGGCGTCGTGCTCAACATGCTCGTCCTCGGCCTGACGTCCTTCCTGTACTCCTCGTGGCTAATGAATGATCCGTCGCGATTGAATCGTGCGTCGTTCCTCGGCCGTTACCCGATCCCGCTGCTGTCCGATATCCCGGTCATCGGCCCGGTCTTCTTCAACCAAACGATCCTGGTCTACCTCATGTACATCATCGTGATCGTTTTGCAGTTCATGCTCTTCCGCTCGCGCTGGGGTCTGCGCCTGCGCGCCTGCGGTGAGCACCCGAAGGCCGCTGACACCGTGGGTATCAAGGTCAACCGCACCCGGTGGCGGGCCGTCATGCTGGGCGGTGCGCTCGCCGGACTTGGTGGCGCGTTCTTCTCGATTGGTTTGGGCCTGGCCTTTACCAAGAACATGGCTGCCGGTAACGGCTTCATCGCCCTCGCGGCGATGATCCTTGGCCGCTGGAATCCCAAGGGTGCCGTAGCCGCGGCCGCCATCTTCGGTTTCGCGACCAACCTCGGCTACGTCATGCAGTCGGTGAACAACTCCATCCCGTACGAGTTCCTGCTCATGATCCCGTATGTCGTGACAATCCTCGCGGTTGCGGGCTTCGTTGGGGCGGTTCGCCCGCCCGCGATGGAAGGCAAACCCTACCCGTAAGCCGCAAGCTTCGGCACAGTACAGCCCAGGGTCTACCTGGGCTGTACTGGTTAATGAAGGAGAACCATGCCCCACACTGAGGCAACATGGGTCGAACTACGCGCCCAAGCGATCGCTGCGATGCGGCGCGCCTACGCGCCATACTCCAACTATCCCGTCGGCGCGGCCGCGCTCGTCGATGACGGCCGCATCGTGACCGGATGCAACGTAGAAAACGCCGCCTATGGCGTGACGTTGTGTGCGGAGTGCGGGCTCGTCTCAGATCTCATCAACACTGGCGGTGGCCGCCTCGTCGCCTTCACCTGCGTGAATGGCAACGAGGAGACCATCGTCCCGTGCGGCCGCTGCCGCCAACTACTGTTCGAACACGGTGGACCCGACCTCCTGGTAAAGATGCCGGGCGGGGTCATGCCGATGAGCGAGGTCCTACCCGAGGCTTTCGGGCCCTGGGACCTGGCAGAAATGAAGAAGAAGGAGACATCATGACCGAACGGTTCGACGTCGTCGACGTCATCCGCACCAAGCGCGACAAGGGGGAGCTCTCCGGCGATCAAATCGACTGGGTGATTGACGCCTACACGCGCGGCGCGGTCGCCGACGAACAGATGGCCGCCCTGAACATGGCGATTTTCCTGAACGGGATGAACCGAGGGGAAATCGCACGCTGGACCGCCGCGATGATCGCCTCGGGCGAGCGGATGGACTTTTCTTCGCTATCGCGACCGACCTCCGATAAGCACTCCACCGGTGGGGTGGGAGACAAGATCACGCTGCCCCTGGCGCCGCTCGTCGCCGTCTTTGATGTTGCCGTCCCACAGCTATCGGGGCGCGGCCTCGGTCATACCGGCGGCACGCTGGACAAGATGGAATCCATTGCCGGGTGGCGAGCCGATCTGTCGAACGAGGAGATCCTCACCCAGCTCGAAGAGGTCGGCGCGGTCATTTGCGCGGCCGGTGCTGGACTCGCGCCGGCGGACAAGAAGCTCTACGCACTGCGCGATATCACCTCCACCGTCGAGGCAATTCCGCTCATCGCCTCCTCAATCATGAGCAAGAAGATTGCCGAGGGCACCGACTCGCTCGTCTTGGATGTCAAGGTGGGCGCAGGTGCGTTCATGAAGGACCTGGACCAGGCCCGCGAGCTTGCACGCACCATGGTGGATCTTGGCACCGATGCGGGAGTGAAGACGACGGCGCTGCTGACCGACATGTCCGTTCCGCTGGGACTGACCGCGGGTAACGCGCTGGAGGTTCGCGAAAGCATCGAGGTGCTGCAGGGCGGCGGCCCGAAGGACGTCGTCGAACTCACGGTCGCGCTCGCGAAGGAGATGCTGGCGTCGGCAGGCAAGGGCGATGTCGATGTCGAAGCCGCGCTCAAGGACGGCCGCGCCATGGACAAGTGGAACGAGATGATCCGCGCCCAGGGCGGCGACCCGGATGCGCCCCTTCCCGTTGCTGAGCACACCGAGGACATCCTGGCCGAGGCCGACGGTGTCATCACCGGTATGGACGCGCTCGATGTCGGTGTCGCCGCGTGGCGTCTGGGTGCCGGCCGAGCCCGCAAGGAAGATCCGGTGCAGGCCGTCGCGGGAGTCGAGATCCACAAGAAGCCCGGCGAGTCGATCGCTAAGGGCGACAAGCTCTTCACGCTGCACACGGCGACCCCGGAGCGCTTTGCGCGCGCCAAGGAGGTGCTGGCGGATGCCGTCGCCATTGGTGAGGCGTACACCGGCCCCGAGTCGATAGTCTTGGACCGTATCGGCTAGTGGACCGGAGGTGAGAGCCATGGCAGATTCGCGAGAGTCCGTCGTGCCGCACAGCGAGGATGAGCAAGAGCACGAGGTCGATGAACGGCCCGTAGCCGAGGAATACCAGCCCGATAACCCGCGGCAGGTATTCGAAGCCGACCCCGCCGACGTGGCAGACCAGGCAACCGAAGAACCAGTCGAGGACGAGGATGCTCGAGACGACGCCTGACCTGAGAGTCTGGCCCGTCGAGCTTGGCGGGCATCGCCTGCGCCAGTGTGATGAGACGAGCTGCGGTAGCGCAGCGCTTGTCATGCTGGCGGCCTCCGGCGATGCCCGGCTCGCCTCCTGGCTAGCTGGCACGGACCTCCCGCCAGAAACCGCGCTGCCCGAAGTACCGTCGTGGGCCATGGCCAATCAGCCACCCGTCGAGCATCGCTTCGAGATCGCGCAACGCCATGTGCGCGGCAAGCTGCGGGGCTGGCCGAGCGCCCTCGGCACCCTGCCCGGCGGTGCGGCCAAGATGGCGCGGTTTCGAAACCTCGACTATGAGGTGACATGGCTGCCCTCGGGGGCCCCGCGCCGTGCGGCGGGTATTCGTAACCTGGTAGGCACCGTCCGCTCGGGGATCCCGTGCCTGCTGTACGTCGGTGGCACTACCTCCGATTCCCTCACCAAGCGCATCCCGCGCCACGTCGTGCTCGCTGTTCCTGCCAAGGATGCACACCACGCCGACACCATCAATCTTTACGAGCCGGATTCGGCCGCCCTGTATCAACTCCCGATCAGCCGGCTCGACGACGATGAGAAGAAAGCGGCCTTTGGCAACTGGTCGCATATTTTCGCCATCGTTGCTCCCAAAGCGACCGAGATTGCTCAATCCTCGCCGTTAGGCGCAGAAAGGACCCGTTTGTCATGACGACCCGTAGCGACATTGCTGCCATCATCGACCACACCCTGCTCAAGCCCGAATCGACCAAGGCCGATGTCGATGCGCTCGTGGAGCAGGGCAAGAAGCTGGGCGTGAAGGCCGTGTGCGTCTCGC
Source organism: Bowdeniella nasicola (assembly GCF_900107735.1). GTDB lineage: Bacteria > Actinomycetota > Actinomycetes > Actinomycetales > Actinomycetaceae > Bowdeniella > Bowdeniella massiliensis. Next base: position 151,754 of record NZ_FNQV01000005.1, read on the forward strand.
CGTCCCAGCTGCCGATCGAAAACCCGGGAGACCTCACCGTCGCGACTGTCGTCGGCTTCCCCTCGGGCGCAGTCAAGACCGAGATCAAGGCCGCCGAGGCCAAGCGCGCCGTCGAGGACGGCGCCGATGAGGTCGATATGGTCGTGAACCTCGGCCAGGTCAAGGCCGGCGAGTTCGACGAGGTAGAACGCGATATCCACGAGGTCAAGCAGGCCTGTGGACACGCGCAGCTGAAGGTCATCATCGAGTCGGCGGCCCTCACTGACGATGAAATCGTCGAGGTGTGTAAGCGGGCAGAGGCCGCGGGAGCGGACTACGTCAAAACCTCCACCGGCTTCCACCCCGCGGGCGGTGCCTCCGAGCACGCCGTGAAGCTCATGAGCGACACCGTGGGCGGGCGCCTCGGCGTCAAGGCCTCCGGCGGCATCCGCACCGGCGAGGCCGCCGTTGCGATGGCTGAGGCCGGCGCTACTCGCCTGGGACTGTCCGCCTCCGAGCAGATCCTGTCCGAGCTCGACGCTTAATCACCAGCGAGCTGGACGCTCGTGTAGACGCCATCGACGTCCAGACGCTCAGCTCGCTGTTGCTTTGGTACCGGGCGTATTCAATGAGCTGAGTCGCGCCGTTATAGTGCCGGGTGCTATCGGCGTCGACTCGAGCTCGTGTCGCGTGCCAAGAAAAGATCGCGCATGAGCGGTCGGCGCTGAGCACGTAGGAGTGAGCGGTGATCAGTGCCCTGCCGGGGATGCGAAAAACCGTGAGCGGCATTCGCATGTGGTAGAAGTCTTCACCAGCCTCCCGCTCGACCAAGGAATGTCGAGAGACGTGACAGCGATCGTCGACGCTCCAGCTTTCCACCTCGCTCACGGCGGCAATGATCGGGAACATGACATCGGGGTCCGGCCCCATAATCCCGGGTCCAACGCCCCAACTATCCAGGGCGTGATAGTCGGTCGGGTGCAGGGCCTGTGGCGTTGCCGCGATATCGAACTGAGGCCCGATCAGCTGCACTAACGGTTCTGGCGTCAAGGGTGAGTCGGACCAGACTGCGAGGCTATCCCCGTCACGTCGATGGGCGACGTACTGCCGAGTCGGGCACTCCGCGACGATCGAGAGGTTGTTGCGATTCCCAACAGGCGACATCATCCGAACCCCACGACGCGATCAACGGCCTTGAGCGTCTCCGGGCGATGGCTGATGACGATGACGGTGCGCGCGCCCTTCAATTCGGCGAGCTGCTGGTAGATCGCGGCCTCCGCGTCCGCGTCGACGGCCGCGGTCGGCTCATCGAGGATCCACGCGTCCCGATCCGACAGCAGGACGCGAGCAGCGCGAGGCGCTGCCACTGGCCGCCGGAGAGCCCCGCGCCGTCCCATTGCGGGCCGAGCTGGGCGTCGATGGCGCCGGGCAGGGGAGCGATATAACTCCACGCCTGGGCGGCACGCAGCGCCGCCTCGATCTGATCATCGCTGTGGCGCAACAGGGGATCGACGAAGCGGCGCACGGTCACTTCGAAGCGCGTGAAGTCCTGAAAGACCATCGCACTGCGGGCACGCCGGCTCGCTGCATCGCTGGCCTGTCCGATCGCGATTGTGCCGGCGTCCGGTTCCAGGATTCCGCCGAGGGGCTTAGCGAACGTCGTCTTGCCGCTGCCGTTCGCGCCAACGAAGGCGACGAACTCGCCGGGTTTGATTCGCATGCTCGCGTCCGTGATCACGGGCGCGTGCGAACCGGGGTAGGTGAAGGTCACGTTGCTAGCAACAAGCGCTTCGGGTCCGCGGCCGGGAGTCTCCGCCTCGCCGGTACGGGCAGAGATATCGGCGGCCAGCGACTCGTACTGCGCAATGATCGGGGCACTGGCCATGAGCTCGCCGTAGGCGGCGCCCGCGCCGCGCGTGACGAGCAGACAGCTCAAGACACCCACGATGCCAGCGCCGAGCGTGCGGACGGCGCGACAATGATGGCGGCGAACGCCCCAGCCGCGAGCACAAAGACCACGAGGCTCGAAATCATTTGAAGGCGGATACCGTAGCGCGGTGCCTTGGCGAAAACATCGAACTCCCTGCCGTACAGGTCTGCGAGTTCATCGTTGAAGGAGTCCCCGTGGCCACCGGACGCGATCTCGGTCGCCGCCGGTTGGAAGTTGACCTGCGCGTGGAGGTATTCCTGGCGGCGATTAATGCCCGCAGCCTCGGGCCAGATCTCGTTTTCGACGCGCGCAAGCCGGGAGTACACGAGAAGGTCGGGCACCATGACGAGTGCGACGAACAGCGAGGCGAGCGGCGAGATCGACCACAGTGAGATGGTCAGGAACACCACGGCAAAGATCGCCGTCATGACCGAATAGAACGAGCTTGCCTGCCACGCTAGGTTGAACGGGACGGCGTCGCGCGCCGCCCGAATCCGTTCGACGCGCCGATTATCGACGGTCTCCGGCGGCGTGAGCCGCGTGATGAGTCGCGTCAGGTCACTCGAATAGGACCGGCGCAAATCCAATTGGCTGAGCTGGACGACATGCCGATTGACGTTCGTGGTTAAGGAGATCACGACGGCGGCGAGCGCCGCCAGGATGATCGGCAGTACCGGCGAAGATCCGGGCTCGAGTGAGGCGATGAGGTACTTCATGACCTCGACCTGCGCGGCAGGCACGAGCGCCGCGATGGTCCCGGAGATCAACGTCCCAGCGGAATAACGAGGGGAGTGTTTCCACGCGTAGGCCACCGCCCGAAACGAGGTCTTCAGCGCAGCAGCGATGGAATTAGGGGGGATCGGAGTGAGACATGACGGGGCTTTCACGAGGGCGCCCCGGCCCTTGGTGGGCCGGGGCGCAGTGAACTAGACGCCGAGGAAGGCAGCGAGATCCGCGCGCACGCGGGCGACTCGCTCGGTTGCCTGATCACGGCTTTGGGCGACGAGCGCGAGGTCCTGATCGGGGACCTTCACGATCGATTCGAGGTAGCACTTGAGCTTCGGCTCTGTGCCAGAGGGACGGACGATGACGCGATCGTTCGCCTCGGTAATGAAGCGCATGCCGTCGGTCGGCGGCAGATCCTTGCTGCCTTCGGACAGGTCCTCAACCGAGACGATGGGCGAGCCTGCGAGCTCGCTGAGGCCGCCACCGCGCAGCTTAGCCATGGCCTCGCCGATGAGGGAGAGGTCCTTGACCCGCACGGTCAGGGGGTTCGTCGCGTGCACGCCGTGACGGGCAGACAGGTAATCGAGCTGGTCCTCAATCGTCAGGCCCTTGTCGGCGAGATCTGAGGCCAGCAGGCACAGCCGCACGGAGGCGGTGATCCCGTCCTTGTCCTTCACGTACTGCGGGTCGCAGCAGTACCCGAGCGCCTCCTCATAGCCGTAGGTCAGCCCGGGAACGCGCGAGATCCACTTAAAACCGGTGAGCGTCTCGACGTAGTTGAGGCCGTGGGAGGACGCGATCTTGCCGAGCATCCGCGAGGAGACGATCGAACACGCGAGCACGCCTTCGCCGCGCAGGGCCGCGAGCGGTGCGACCTGTTCGCCAAGGAGCTGGCCGACCTCGTCGCCGGTGAGCTGGCGCCAGCCGCCGCCGCGCAGCGGGATGGCGGCCGAGCACCGATCGGCGTCCGGGTCGTTGGCGATGATGAGATCGGCGCCGATTTTCTTCGCGAGCGCGAAGGACAGGTCCAGGGCACCGGGCTCTTCCGGGTTCGGGAAGTTCACGGTGGGGAACTCCGGGTCCGGCTCGGCCTGCTCGGCAACGAGGTGGACATCATCGAAGCCCGCACCATTGAGCGCCCGCATGCAGGTCTCGGCGCCCACACCGTGCATGGCGGTGAGGACGACCTTCAACGATCCGGCCCGGCCCTTGGGTACGAGGGAGATGGCACGCTCGATGTAGCGGTCGATGAGATCCTCGCCGATGAGGTGCCAGCCGGAATCCGCCCGCTCGATATCGGCGACGCGCTCGATCCGGGCAATCTCGGCCGCGATCCCGGCGTCATGGGGCTCGACGATCTGCGCGCCCCGGCCGGCCTCATCGACCATGCGACCGCCGAGGTAGACCTTGTAGCCGTTGTCCTGCGGCGGGTTGTGGGAGGCCGTCACCATGACGCCGGCGTCCGCGTCGAGATCGCGCACCGAGAACGCGAGGACCGGCGTGGGTAGGGTGCGAGGCATGAGGTGGGCAATGCCGCCGGACGCGGTCACGATTGCGGCGGTGTCCTCGGCGAACTGCTTGGAGCCGTGGCGCGCGTCGTAACCGATCGTCACGACAAAGCCGTCCCCGATGGAGTTCTTCAGGTAGTTGCACAGTCCCTTGGCCGCGCGGATGACGACCGCGCGGTTCATGCGGTTGGGACCGCCGCCAAGCGCGCCGCGCAGGCCGGCCGTGCCGAATTGCAGCGTGCCGGAAAAACGGTCGGTGAGTTCGGCGGCCGCGCCATCGTCGCCGCCTTTGGCGGCGGCAAGCATATCGGTCAGTTCCTTGGCGGTGATGGGATCCGGATCGTCCTCGATCCAGCTCTGGATGTATCCCTCGTCGTAGCGCATGGGTTAATTCTCCTTGGCCATGGTGGTGACAATATCGGCAAGCAGTCGCGCGATGCGGGGTCCGGCGGCGCGGCCGGCCGCAAGAACTTCTGCGTGATCAAGTGGGGTGGGGGAGATACCCGCCGCGGGGTTGGTGACGAGCGAGATTCCGAGAATCTCCATGCCCGCCTCGCGGGCGGCGATGGCCTCCAGCGCCGTGGACATGCCGACGAGGTCGCCGCCGATGATCTTGGACATCTGGACCTCGGCCGGGGTCTCGTAGTGCGGGCCGCGCCACTGCACGTAGACGCCCTCATCCAGGCTGTCATCGATACCGCGGGCGAGGGCTCGCAGACGCGGCGAATACACATCGGTGAGGTCGACGAAGGTGGCACCCTCCAGCGGCGAGTCCATCGTGAGGTTGATGTGATCAGAGATCAGCACGGGAGTGCCGGGCCCCCATTCGGGCCGCAAACCACCGCAGCCGTTCGTCAGCACGAGCTGGGTGCAGCCCGCAGCGGCCGCCGCGCGGATCCCGTGGGCGACGGCGCGCACGCCGTGGCCCTCGTAGTAGTGGGTACGAGCGCCGAGCACGAGCGCGTGCTTGTCCGAGCCGGCGACCTTGATCGAGGTGATCTTGCCGCCGTGGCCCGCGACCGCTGCCTTGCGGAAGCCCGGGATATCTTCGGCGTCGATCTCAGCGACGGTTTCGCCCAGGAGTTCGGCGGCGCCGCCCCAGCCGGAACCGAGGACGAGGGCAATATCGTGACGAGCCACGCCCGTTGCCTCGGCAAGGGCCCGCGCGGCCTCATCAGCGAGGGAACGCGGGTCAGTTTCAGGTAGTTCGTGAGTCATAGCTTTATTGTTCCACGAAAGTTTTTACTCCTCCTTCGTTAAGACGTTAAACGAGTGTGACCTTGGCACGAGCGCCGCAGACTTTTGCGACAATGAGGAGCGTGACTGTGACATCTGAACAATCGAGCACCGCCCTGCCGCCCGACAGCCCCGCCGGCGCCCAATCATCCGGCTCCTCTCCGGTACGTGCCGGCTCCCGCGTCGTCATCATCGGTGGTGGACCGGGTGGCTACGAAGCCGCCCTCGTGGCACGCCAGCTCGGCGCGGACGTCACCGTCATCGAGGACCGCGGGATGGGCGGCTCTGCCGTCTTGACCGATGTCGTGCCCTCTAAGACGCTCATCGCCACGGCCGAGTGGATGACGCTGACCGAATCGGCGGCCGAACTCGGCATTCACGCCGGCGATGGGGCCCCGAGCGTGGACCTTGACAAGGTCAACGAACGAGTCCGCGCGCTCGCCGCGCAGCAGGAGCGCGATATCGCGGGCCGGCTGGAAAAAGAGGGCATCCGGATCATCAGTGGCCGCGGCCGCTTAGGGCCGGCCACGAGCGCCGGCGGCAGCCGAATCGTCTACGCCGAAACCGGCGAACGCGTCCTCGAGCTCGAAGCCGAGATGGTCCTGATCGCCACGGGCGCGACCCCGCGCGAGCTCGCCGACGCCAAACCCGATGGCGAACGCATCCTCACGTGGAAGCAGCTATATGAGCTGACCGAGCTACCGGAGCATCTCATCGTCGTCGGCTCGGGCGTCACCGGTGCGGAGTTCGCGGGCGCCTACGTCCAGCTCGGCGCGGACGTCACGCTCGTCTCCTCGCGGGTGCGGGTGCTACCGGGCGAGGACGAAGACGCCGCCGAACTCATCGAGACGATCTTTCGCCGCCGCGGCATGAGCGTGCTGTCCGAATCGCGTGCGCAGTCGGTCACGCGTACCGATGACGGCGTGCGCGTCACGCTCGCCGACGGCCGCGAAATCACCGGCTCGCACTGCCTCATGGCGGTGGGCGCGATCCCGAACACCGCCGGCATCGGCCTGGAGGAAGCCGGCGTCAAACTGCGCGATTCCGGTCATATCGAGGTCGACCGGGTCTCGCGCACGACGGCGTTTCGCGTCTATGCGGCCGGTGACTGCACGGGCGTCTACCCGCTGGCTTCCGTCGCCGCGATGCAGGGCCGGATCGCGATGTGGCACGCACTCGGCGATGCCGTCTCGCCCCTGTCACTGACGGCCGTCGCCGCCAATATCTTCACCGCCCCCGAGATCGCGACGATTGGCGTCACCCAGGCCCAGATCGAATCCGGCGAGGTCGATGGTGCGATCACGCGCCTGCCCGTCGCCCGCAACCCGCGCGCGAAGATGCTCGGCATCAAGGAAGGCTTCGTCAAGGTCTTCTCCGACGCCGCCACGGGCGTCGTCATCGGCGCCGTCGTGGTGGCACCGCGCGCCTCCGAACTCATCTTCCCGCTGACGATCGCCGTTACGCAGCGGCTCACCGTCGACGAAGTCGCGAACGCCTTCACCATCTATCCCTCGCTGTCGGGAACACTCGGAGAGGCCGCCCGCACGCTGCATCACGTGGACGAGGACGATGTCTACTAACGCTGCGCGCACCCTGCCCGACCCGGCCACGACCTCACCCGCGGACCTCACCGCGGCGATGGTCGATATCTACTCGGTTTCCGACCACGAAGGTCATCTCGCCGACGAGGTGGAACGCCACCTGCGCGCCTGCGGCCACCTGCACGTCGTGCGCGCCGGCGACGCGATCCTGGCGCGCACGAACGCCGGACGCGGCCGCCGCGTCATCATCGCGGGACACCTCGATACCGTGCCCGTCGCGAACAACATCCCGCACCGCCGTCAGGTCATCGACGGCGAGGACGTCATTTGGGGCCGCGGCAGCGTCGACATGAAATCCGGCTGCGCCGTCCAACTGGCGCTCGCGGTCACGCTGCCAGAGCCCGCCATCGACGTCACGTGGGTGTTTTACGATCACGAAGAAGTCGACACTGACCGCTCGGGCCTCAAACGCCTGCTCGATACCCACCCCGAACTCATGGCGGACGCCGAATTCGGGATCCTCACCGAGCCCACGAGCGCCGCCATCGAAGGCGGCTGCAACGGCACGCTACGTGTGCGCGTCGACGTCACCGGGCGGGCCGCCCATTCGGCGCGGCACTGGCTGGGCAGCAACGCCATTCACCTTGCTGCCCCGGTCCTTGATCGGCTCGCGCGCTACGAGCCGCGCACCGTCACCGTCGATGGCTTGGACTATCGCGAATCGCTGTCGATCGTAAAAATCGAGGGCGGCATCGCCTTCAACGTCATCCCCGATGCCTGCCGGATCTGGATTAACTACCGCTACGCGCCCGATTCCACCAGCGAGCAGGCCTATGGCCGCGTCACAGAGCTCCTCGAAGGCATCGAGGCCAGCGTGAGTCTGGAGGATGCAGCCGACGGCGCCCGCCCGGGCCTAACCTCCGACCTCGCGCAGGATTTCGTCGCGGCAGCCAAGCGGCATGCCGGGGCCAGCGTCGGACCAAAATACGGCTGGACGGACGTGGCGCGCCTGTCGGCGGCGGGCATCCCGGCAGTCAACTTCGGGCCGGGCGATCCGACGCTTGCGCACACCGATGAGGAGAACTGCCCAATTAGCCACATCGAGGCATGCCACGCGGCGCTCCTCGCCTGGCTCCGGCAAGATGGGGCTCATGGCACCACGTAGACGCACCTATCGTAAAGGCCCCGTCATGCTGCGCGGGAGGATGGTCCCCGAGGAAACGACCGACGCCCGACTGCTCGATCCGGCGCAAGATGTCGACTGGCTGCATTCCGACCCGTGGCGGGTCATGCGCATCCAATCGGAGTTCGTCGAAGGCTTCGGCGCGCTCGCGGAGCTGGGCCCCGCAGTCTCGGTCTTCGGCTCGGCTCGCACACCGCAGGGCACGGCCGAATACGAACTCGGCGAAGAAGTCGGACGCCTGCTCGCCGAGCGGGATTATGCCGTCATCACCGGGGGCGGGCCCGGCGTCATGGAGGCCGCCAACAAGGGCGCCTGTGAGGCCGGTGGGCGCAGCGTCGGGCTCGGCATCGAACTACCCTTCGAGCAGGGTCTGAACCAGTGGGTCGACCTCGGCGTCAACTTCCGCTATTTCTTTGCCCGCAAGACGATGTTCGTCAAATACTCCGAAGGCTTCATCGTCCTGCCCGGCGGGTTCGGCACGCTCGATGAACTCTTTGAAGCAGCAACGCTCGTGCAAACGAAGAAGGTCCGCTCCTTCCCGATCGTCCTCGTCGGACGCACCTACTGGGAGGGCCTTGTGACCTGGCTGCGCACCACCATGCAGGCCGAGGGCAAGATCGGGGAGGCCGACCTCGACCGCATCCACCTCGTCGATACCGCCGAGGAGGCCGTGGAGCTGATGACCAATGCGATCGATGAGCTGCGCCACCAGGTTCCCACGACGGATGGAATGTGACGACGCGACTTAGGCGGGCTTGGTTGGCGCGGCGGGGTTAGAATAGAGGCGACAATCACGTTGGTGGAAGGATTTTACGCATGGCCGCCATGAAGCCCCGCACGGGGGAGGGTCCGCTGGAAGTCACGAAAGAAGGCCGTGGCTTAGTCATGAGGGTACCGCTCGAAGGCGGTGGCCGACTCGTCGTCGAAATCTCCCAGCAGGAAGCTCAGGATCTCTACGAGGCGCTCAAGCCCGTCGTCGCCTAAGAGCTACAGCACCGAAAATCCCCCGCCGGGCTCGATGAGCCGGCGGGGGATTCTTCGCGACTAGTTAGCGGGTCGGTGGCCGGTTAATGGCGACGAGTAGCCCGTCGCCAGCGCCCAGCAGCACGGGGGTGAGGCGGTCATCATTACGCACCGAGCGCACGAGCTCGCGCATCCGGACCGTATCCTCATCGCGGCGGGCCGGTTCGGGAACCAGATCGTGCCACAGCGCATTCGCGACGATGAGAATGCCACCGGGGCGCAGCATACGGATCGCGTGCGTGACGTACTCCGGGGTTTCTTCCGGATCCCCGTCAACGAAGACGAGATCGTAAGCGCCACCGGCAAGTCGCGGGAGGACATCGAGCGCCCGGCCCCCGATGAGACGGGCCTGGGCGGGCTTTACCTTCATCGCGGTAAGAACCTCGCGAGCAGCCGCTTGGTATTCGGGCTCGACATCGATTGAGGTCAGCACGCCGTCCGCATCCATCCCGGACAGCAGCCACGCGGCAGAGGTTCCGGTTCCCGTACCGATCTCGGCAACCGAGTGGGCGGCGGTCGCGGCCGCCAGCGCGCGCAGCGTGGCGCCGACGCCGATGGTTACCGGGCTGACGCCAAATTCCTCGGCGAGTACCCGCGCGCGAGCTGGCCCCTCGGGTTCGGGGATATAGCTTTCCGTAAATGCCCAACTTAGGGTCTTATCGCCAGTAATGGTGAACCTCCAGACTCGCCGTTAACCAAAGTGTATCGAAAAGGGGGTCGGCGGCATGCCCTAAGGTAAGTGCTATGACACAGCCGCCGTCCTTCGCCTCGCCGAGTCCGCCCGGCGCGTACGAGACCGCGCCCATGACCTACCAACAAAGCGCGAGCCAGGCGCGCGCACCGCAGGTCTATCCGGAGCCGCCGCGGCGGCGGAAACAGCGGCGCCAGGGAGCCCCGGTCGCGTTCTGGCTGATGGCCATCATTCTTGCCTTTGCTCTCGGGCTCGTCACGGGCGGCATCGCCGCACGAGAGTATTTCGGGCTGGGAGACCGGGCCCTGCCTAGCGTTCCCACTTCTCGGCAGGGCAGCGAACTCCCGCCTTCGGTGACCGCGGCACAATCGGATGTCGGCAAGGTCGCCAAGTCGGTCCTTAATTCGACGGTCTACATCGAGGCCTATACCGGTAACGAGGGGGGCTCCGGTACCGGCTTCATCTACCGGTCGGACGGCACCATCGTGACGAACGCTCACGTTATTGCTCCCACGGGCTCGGTTGCCTCCGACATTACGGTCACCACTCCGGAGGGAGATCGCCTCCCCGCCAAGGTGGTGGGCCTGACATCCGAGTACGACATCGCCGTCATCACGATTGACGCCAGTGACCTCACAGCCCTGCCGCTTGCCGATTCTTCGACGATCGCGGTCGGCGATGAAGTTGTCGCCGTGGGAGCTCCGCTCGGCCTCACGGGAACGGTCACAACAGGCATTGTTTCCGCCACCGATCGGCCGGTGCGCAGCGGCGATGCGGAGACGACGTCGTTCATTAATGCGGTGCAAACGGATGCGGCCATCAATCCTGGAAACTCCGGCGGACCGCTCGTGAACATGGCCGGCCAAATGGTTGGGCTGAACTCGGCGATCGCGCAGCCTGTGGGTAACAGCCAGCAGGGGGTCGGGTCGATCGGCCTCGGATTCGCGATTCCTTCGAGCCAAGTCGCACGTACGGCCGACGAGATTCTCGACAAGGGCTATGCGACCTACCCGATCATGGGGATCATGGTCGATATGTCCGATCGCCGGGTCGGAGCCCGCATTCTCGATGATGCCGAAAATTCTCCCGGCATCGTCGCCGGCGGCCCTGCCGAAGCATCCGGATTACGAGCGGGCGACCGCATCGTCACGGTGAACGGGAAGCGGATCGGCTCACCAACCGAGTTCATCGTCTACCTGCGCTCCTTGCAGCCTGGCCAGACCATCTCGGTCATCGCCGATCGCAATGGCGAGCAGGTCAAGGCCGAAGTCACCTTGGATGAGGCGCGCGCGAAGTAACGTCTGGACGTCGAGTTACGTTGCCTCGTCATCGAAGGCGCCCGGCTCGCCCGGAGTGAACTGGTAGGGATTGCGGCGAGCGGCTCCTGGCGACATCGCCACCGGAGTGGCAGCCGCGAGTGGGGTCGCGGGGCTCGCGGGCATTCCGGGGGCCTCGCGTACCGGTGGTGCGAGGGCCGTAGGCGCGGCGGTTACCGGCGGCGGATCGTCGCGCAGCGCATCCCGTACGATCCGGCGCGGATCGTATTGCCGGGGATCCAGGCTCTTCAGATCGAGGTCGTTGAGATCCGGGCCGAGCTCCTCTTTGACACGGTCTTTCGCCTGCGTCGTAAAATCCTTCGCCTGGCGCACAAAACGACCGAACTGCGCGGCCGCTTTGGGCATGTTCTCTGGACCGATAACGATCAGAGCGATGACGATGATGATGAGGAGCTCAGCCCCGGAAAACGGCCCCATGAGCTACCTCGGGGATAAACCCAACGAGCGTCCGGCAAGACCGCGGGCGCGGTGGCCCAGGGAGTGCGCGAGCTCGGTCATGGCTTGCGCAGCCGGTGATTCCGGATGGGCGAGAACGATCGGCGTGCCGGTATCGCCGCCATCAGCGACGCCCGAATCGATGGGGACCTGTGCCTTGAGTTCGACGGGGTAACCGAGGATCGTCGTGAGGCGCTCGGCGACGGTCTGGCCGCCGCCGGAGCCGAAGAGCTCCAGACGCGAGCCATCGGCTTGCTCCAGCCAGCTCATGTTTTCCACGACCCCTACGACGTGCTGGCGCGTCTGACCCGCGATTGAGCCGGCCCGTTCAGCAACCTCCGCTGCCGCGGCCTGCGGGGTCGTGATGACGACGATCTCCGCATTGGGCAGGAGCTGGCCAACGCTAATCGCGACGTCTCCCGTGCCGGGCGGCAGGTCGAGCAGCAGGACATCGAGATCACCCCAGTAGACGTCCCCGAGGAACTGCTGGACCGCACGGTGCAGCATCGGTCCGCGCCACACGACGGCGGTGTTGTCAGGCACAAACATGCCGATCGAAATGACCTTCACCCCGTTGGCGATGGGCGGCACGATCATGTCATCGATCTTTTGCGGCGCGTGCGTGACGCCGAGCATGCGCGGGATGGAAAAGCCGTAAATGTCGGCATCGACGACTCCGACCTTCAGGCCTTGCGCGGCCATCGCGGCAGCGAGGTTCGCGGTCACGGACGACTTACCAACCCCGCCCTTACCGGAAGTGATGGCATAGACGCGGGTGAGGTTACCGGGCTTGGTGAAGGGAATCTCGGGCTCGGGAACGCCGCCGCGCAGCTTGGTGCGCAGCTCCTTTTTTTGCTCCTCGCTCATGACGCCCATTTCGACCTTGCAGCTCGTTGCGCCCTCGACCTTGCGCACGGCCTCGGTCACGTCGCCGGTGATCGTGTCCTTCAGCGGACAACCGGCCGTCGTCAGATCAATGCCGACAGTGACATTGCCGGCGTCGTCAACCTCAACGGAGCGCACCATCCCGAGATCGGTGATGGGTTTTTTGATTTCCGGATCGAGGACCGTATCGAGTTGGGCGGTGATGGCTTCTATCGACGGGGGAGCTACAGTCATACCCTCCATGCTACGTGGCTTTTCACCTACCGTTCGCGCTCGGCTAACTCCTCGTCCTCTTCCTCGCGGCTGGCCTGGAGCTCTTCCAGCATGTCGCGAATCTCGGAGCGGACGAAGTCGCGGGTTGCAACATCTTGGAGTGCCAGACGTAGGGCGGCGAGCTCGCGGGCGACGTATTCCGTGTCAGCGAGATTTCGCTCCGCGCGCTGCCGATCCTGCTCGGCGGTCACGCGGTCGCGGTCGTCCTGACGGTTTTGCGCAAGCAGGATAAGGGGCGCGGCGTAGGACGCCTGTAGCGAGAGCATGAGGGTCAGCGTCGTAAAGCCCAGTTCCACCTTGTCAAAGCGCAAGTTTTCCGGCCCCCAGGTATTCCACACGAGCCAACCGAAGACGAAGACGGAGAGCCACACGAGGAATTGCGGGGTGCCGGTAAAGCGCGCGATCGCTTCGGCGACGCGGCCGACGCCCTCGGATTCCAGGTCGACCTTGGGAACCCAGGATTTGCGGGTGGTTAGCGGGGTGTCGAGACGATCAGCCATCAGCCCACCTATCCATCTCGTCATCGGTTTGCGTTTCGTCCGCATCGCGCCAGTCCTCGGGCAGGAGGTGATCGAGGACGTCGTCGACGCTGACCGCGCCCAGGAGGCGCCCCGCCTCGTCGACGACGGGCATCGCGGTGAGGTTATAGGTTGCGAGCAGGCGCGTGATCGTGCCGATCGTGTCGGTTACGTCCAGGGGCTCGACCGAGGTATCGAGGATCGTGCCGACGAGTGTCTGTGGCGGTTCGCGCAGGGCCCGCTGGATGTGGACGACGCCGAGAAGCTTGCCGGTCGGCACCTCCAGCGGCGGGCGCACGATATAGGCCATGGCCGCCAGCGCGGGCGGCACGTCCTGGCGACGCACGTGCGCGAGCAGTCCCGCGACGGTCGCGTCGGGCGGCAGGATTACGGGCTCGGTCGTCATGAGGCCACCCGCGGTGTGTTCCTCGTAGGCGAGCAGGCGGCGCACGTCCGCCGCTTCCTCGGGCTCCATGAGCTCCAGCAGTTCGGCCGCGATATCGGTTGGCAGCTCCGAGACGAGGTCCGCGGCATCGTCGGGCTGCATTACATCGAGCACATCGGCGGCGCGGCGCGGTTCCAGGGCCTGAACGATGCTAACCCGGTACTCTTCGCCCAGCTCCTCGAGCACGTCGGCGAGCGCGTCATCGGACATTTCGTGAGCAACCTCGATGCGTCGCTCCTCGGGCAGATCGCGCACGAGGTCGGCGATATCGGCCGGCTTCAGGCCCGCAAAGGACGCGAGCAGGCTGGCCGCTCCTTGCCGCGCGAGCTGGTCTTCCAGCCCGGTGATTTCATTGGGGGCGACGACGACGGAGTGGCCGCGTCGGAACAGCCCGATCGTGTTTTTTCGCACGACGGCGAGCGCGCTGACATGCCAGTCGCCATTGCGCTGCTGCTCGATCGCGACGTCCTTGACGATCGCCTCGCCGCTGCCGTCGCGGAAGGTGACCGAACGTTCAAAGAGCTCACCGGCAACGAGCGTTTCGACGCTGCGCAGTTGGAAACGACGAATGTTGAGCAGGCCGGTCGTGATAACGGCGCCCGCAGAAATCGAGGTGACGCGCGTGAGCGGCACGAATACCCGACGCCGGCCGGTGACCTCAACGACGAGGCCGATCGCCCGCGGCAAACTTCGCGCATCAAAGATCACGACGACGTCATGGACACGGCCCACCTGGTCCCCGAGGGGATCAAAGACGGCCGTACCAACGAGGCGCGCGACGAAGACGCGTTGCTGAGTGGAAACGGGCGAGGCAGTCACGTCTTTAGGCTAATCGAGAACCACCGCGCGCGGGATCCTCGCAGCGCGAGATAATGGCCGCATGCGTACCGTACCCCCGTCCCGGATGGTGACCCCCTCGATCCCGCAAGGCATCGAGCTGGCCTCCTTTGATTCCTACCTGAAGGCCCAGGAAGCTGTCGACGCCCTGTCGGATGCCGAATTCCCGGTCCAGCACACCTCAATCATCGGCACGAACCTGAAGATGGTCGAGCGAATTATTGGCCGCCTCACCCTGACACGCGCCTCGATGGCGGGCGCCGGCACGGGCGCCTGGCTCGGTTTGATGTATGGCATCCTCATGTGGATCGTGCTTCCGGACGGGGCCGTTGCCGCGTTGGCGGCGGGCCTGCTCGTCGGCATCATCATGGGCGCCCTCTTCGGTGCCGTCTCCTACATGTTCACTCAGGGCAAGCGCGACTTCACGTCCTCCTCGCAGGTCGTCGCTGCCCACTATGCGGTGATTTGCGAGCCCGAGCATGCAAACGCGGCCCGCGAGATCCTGGCCAAGGCCGGAATCCGGGCGGCAACGCCAAACCAGTCGGCGCCGTCGCCCGAGGCGGATTTGTCCACCCCGCCGCGCTATGGAGTGCGGCTCGATGAAGACGGCAACCCGATCGATTCCTGATCCACGGGGGTCGCAGGCTCATTGGCGCGCGTCCGCACGACGCTCCCTGCCAGGAGCGAGAACGCCAGGGGCACCGCGAGGGTGAGCCAGCCGTCGCGCTCGGCGAACAACAACGTGACGAGGTAACCGAGCATTGCAGCCGCCGCGAAGACCAAGCCGAGGTAGGTGACCGGCACGTAGGGGCGATAAGACTGCGTGATTCGCGCGGCCTCACCGACGCCTAGGCTTATGGCCGCACCCATTAGTGCCACGACGGCCAGGGCGCGTTGTGAAACGGCGTGGGCAGATGCTGCACGAACCACACGCCAATGGCGTAACTCGAGGGAATCCAGAGCGCAGCGGCTGCAATCCGAATCCGTGGCGGTGTCATCATTGTTCTGCCGCCCTATTTTGGACAAGTCTGACGCTGATGACCCGCCACGTGGGCGATCAGCTGGCCAGAACCTTCGCCATCCAGGCCTCGACGTCATCGGCCGTGCGCGGGATGTCCTCCGACAGCCGGATCGCGCGGTGGTCCTCGGTAATGATGATGTCGTCCTCGATGCGCACGCCGATACCGCGGTATTCCTCGGGAACGGCGAGATCATCCGCATGGAAGTACAGTCCCGGCTCGATCGTGTAGCACATGCCCGGCTGCAATTCGGCATCCAGGTACATGTCCTTTCGGGCCTGCGCGCAGTCGTGCACGTCAATCCCGAGGTGGTGGCTCGTGCCGTGGACCATCCAGCGGCGGTGCAGCTGGCAATCCGGCTGCAGCGACTCTTCGGCGGTCACGGGCAGGATTCCCATGTCTTCGAGTTCGTGGGCGATGACTTCCATCGCGGCGGCGTGCACGTCACGGAACTTCACGCCGGTGCCGTGGGATGCCTCAAGCGCGGCCTCGCAGGCCTTTAAGACGGCGTCGTAGACGCGGCGCTGGGCGGGCGAGAATGTGCCGCTGATGGGCAGGGTGCGCGTGATGTCTGCGGTGTAGAGGGAGTCGATTTCAATGCCAGCGTCGATCAAGACGAGCTCGCCCTCGTTGACCTTGCCGGTGTTGGCCGTCCAGTGCAGCGTGTTGGCATTGTTACCGGCGGCGGCGATGGTGTCGTAGCCAACGGTGTTGCCTTCCTCGCGGGCCTTTGCACCAAAGGCGCCCTCGAGAACGCGCTCGCCGCGGTGGTGGGTCGTAGCCCGCGGCAGGGAACGGATCATGTCCTCAAAACCCTCGGCCGTCGCGGCCACGGCGAGCTTCATCTGCTCGATTTCCCATGCGTCCTTGATGAGGCGGGCTTCGGATAGTGCCTCTGCCAAGGCCTCATCGACCTCGCTTGCGACCTGTTGGCTGACCTCAGAACGGATCTCGCTGACCATGGTGCTCACTTGGTCGCTGGCGCCCGGAACGATCCGAATCTGGACCTGGCCGGCGTCCTTGGACAGCGCATCCTTCAGCTCATCGATATGGGCCGTGCGCACACCGGTTGCTGCCTGAATGTATTCGAGGGTGGGCCGGGCGCCGACCCAAAACTCGCCGTAGCGCGAATCAGCGAAGAACTGGTCGGTGTCACGCGATGCGCAGGGGTGGAAGTAAATCGTGGCGTCGTGCTCGCCGTCGTCGTTAGGGTCAAGCACGAGGACGGCGTCCGGTTCGAAGTCCGTGCCCGTGCCGAGCATGTGCGCGAAGGCCGAGTGCGGTCGGAAGGGGTAGTCGGTGTCATTGGATCGCACCTGGAGCCCGCCGGCGGGGATGACGAGCCGGTCCCCGGTGAACTTCTTGGAGATCGCCTCCCGGCGCAGCTTCGCGTAGGGGGCGGAATCGTTCGGTTCGGGCAACGTCGTATCGCGCGGCGCCCAGTGCTGGGTCATGAAGTCCCGAAAACGGTCGGAGGTGGGGCGTTGGGAACGGTTCGAGCCGCGGTCATCGAGTGCTTGAGAGGTATCGTCGGTGCGGTTATCCGTAGTCATAGCCCCAATTGTGCACTACCTGCAATACTGGTGTGTCGTGACCCTCCGGATAGACCCTCACGCCCACACCTCGCACTCCGATGGCACCGACAGCCCTGCCGGTCTTATGCGAGCGGCCGCAAGCGCCGGGCTCGACATCGTGGGGATCACGGATCACGATACGACCGCCGGCTGGGCGGAAGCCGAGGCCCACGTGGCCGACACCGGTGTCGGCTTGGTGCGGGGAGTCGAGATTTCCTGCCGTGCCGATGGGGTCACCGTCCATCTGCTTGCCTACCTTCATAACCCGGACGATGAGGATCTCGCCGCGATCTTCGCGGCCTCACGCCAGGCTCGAACGAGCAGGGGGCGCTTAATGTGTGAACGCCTGGCACGTGACTTTCCGATCTCCTGGCAGGACATCGTGGCGCATGCGGGTAGAGGAGCGACGATTGGGCGCCCCCACCTTGCCGATGCACTCGTGCGGGCCGGGGTTATCCCGAACCGCTCCGCAGCATTCGAGCGGATCTTGCACCCCTCGTCGCCGTACTACGTCCCCTATGACTCGCCCCACCCCGTGGAGGTAACCGAACTTGTGCGCAATGCCGGGGGAGTGCCTGTCTTCGCCCATCCTCGGGCATACGGGCGGCAACGTCGGATGGTGCCAGTGCCAGTCATCACTGACATGGCAAGGGCAGGACTGTTTGCGTTGGAAGCCGATCATCGGGATCATAGTGACGCTGCCCGCGCAGAGGTGCGGGAGATCGCCGCGGACCTGGGACTGCAGGTCACCGGATCGAGCGACTATCACGGCACCGGCAAGCCCAATCGACTGGGAGAAAATCTCATCGATCCCGCGGTGCTAGTTCGCATGGAGGAAGAGGGATACATGAAGGTGGTGCGTCCGTGAACGCATACGTGGACATCACGCTCTTGATGACCACGTTCCTTACGCTGTTCGTCATTATGGACCCGCCCGGCCTCGTGCCGGTCTATTTGGCCCTCACGTCAACGCAGACCTCCAAACAGCGGAAGAAGGCCGCGTTTCAGGCAACGATCACGAGCCTCGGGGTCATGGCGACCTTCACGGTCTTCGGCCAGTACATTCTGAACTTCCTGCAAATCTCGCTGCCTGCGCTGCAAGTCTCCGGCGGTCTCTTGCTTCTCATCGTCGCCATGGAACTGCTCGCCGGAAAGGATGGCAGTGGGGATGCGGAAGGCGCGACAAAACAAAACGTTGCACTCGTACCGCTTGCTACACCCCTCATGGCGGGACCGGGATCGATCGTCGCGATCATGGTGGCGTGGCAACGTGCCCCCGACGGGATCTCGTCGTGGACGGCTATCGGTATTGCGCTCATCGCCATCCACCTCGTGCTGTGGCTATCAATGAGGTTTGCCGACATCATTCACCGTGTTCTCGGCACGGATGGCACCCTGTTGGTGACACGCCTAGCCGGAATGCTCCTGGCAGCCATCGCCGTAGAGATTCTCGCCTCGGGCATCTTCTCCTACATCGCTGCGCACCAGTAACCGCAACGCATCATTCGGGTTACGCGAGGTCGGCTACGGTATCGGCGATCGTCTCATCAAGCGGGCGTGGCAGGTAGCCAAGTTCGGACGTGGCTTTGGCATGTGAGAATTCGGCCGGCGCGCTAACGACGTCGAGGGAATACCGGGTGAACAACGGCGCCGTTCCGCGCAGCTTGTAATAGGCCTCCGCGAGGTAGGAGGTGGCCTTTGCGAACCACATCGGCAAGACGGAGGGCAGGCGCTTGCGGCCAGTCACGGCTGCAACGCGGGCGGCGAGGTCACTCATCGTCACGAAGTGCCCACTCAACACGTAGCTCTTCGCGGGCTTGGGGTGACGGGCGGCCGCGATGATGCCGGCGACAACGTCGCGAACATCGACGATGTCGTAGCCGCCGGGAACAACGCTTGTAAGCGACCCGGAAATGAGGTCTCGCATCATTCGCGTCAGGTGGCCCTCGCCGGGATCACCCGGTCCGATGAGCCCGGAGGGAAAGAGCACGACGGTTTCTAGCTCGGCTTCTTCTAACACCAACGTCGTGGCGGCGGCTTTTGATTGGGCGTACGCGCCTCGGACGTAGTCGGGGCTGATGGGCGTGGTTTCACTCATCGCTCCCAGGTGCTCGGTCAGTGCGTGGACGCTGCTGATGTATAGGAAGCGGGAGACACCGAGTCGGCGGCATTCGGCAAGAACATTGCGCGTGCCCGCGACATTCGTGGCCCACAATTGCGGGGTGACGCGTGAAGCGATGGAGACGATTCCCGCGCAGTGTACGAGCTTCGTCGCGGGGCCGGCGCCGCGCAGCGCCCGGGCCACCGACTCCGCGTTCGTGACGTCGAGTTCGGCAATCTCGCAATCAACGTCGAGCAGAACTTTGGCTTCGGTGGCGCCAAAAATGCAGGCGCGTACTCGCTCGCCTTGGTCAGCGAGCGTGCGGGTGAGAACGGAGCCGAGGAAACCGCCGGCCCCGGTGATGATCCACGTCGGTGTGGTGTTCATGGTTCCAGTTTTTCACGTCGCGCTATCAGTGTGAATCGATCACGACCGCGTGGTCTCCCGCCTCGACGCTGAGAACGCCATCAGCGCACGTCAGATACCAGGATGTTTGCACGGTTGCGCCCGTGGCGGGGTCGGTGATGAGGTGGCTCGTGCCCTGCGCGAGGGCAGCAAGCTGCCGCTCGCCTTCCTCGGTATTCACGGCGAACCAGAGGTGGGAGCCGCACCAGAGGGGAGTAACGAGGGTATCGATGTTCGTGACAGTCGTGCCTAGGCCCTCGAGCACGCCGGCACCGATATCAGCGGTCTTGTTCATGACGATTGGCCCTTCGGGCGTCGAGAATGCCGCCATCACATCATTCGAGAGGTCCGAGGTATCCGGTTCCGCTCCCGTCACGGTGTGGAGGGAGCGCGAATCGTCCTCGCGCTCAAAGACGGCATAGACACCTTGGGGGCTCGCGGAAATCGAGACGATTCGGCCATCGCCACAGTGTTCGATGCGGCTCTTTTCGTCGGTGCCGACGGCATGGGAGGAAATGCAGCGCTGCCCGTCGCGCACCGCCTCAACGTAGGCGCGGCCGCGATGGATGACGAGGCTCTCGCCGACAAACTGCGAGGCCGGCGCTGGCGAGATCTCACGGCGCTCGATCGAGCCGCCCTCGAGGCGAAACTCTTCCAGAACACCGCCGGGTGGGAAGACATTCTCATCGCGGGACTGGAGCCGAACGGCAACGGGGCCATCGACTCGAACCGTCGCGGTCGCGTGTTCGCCGCCGGGGGCATCGGGTGCGCGCAGGCCCGGGCGCTTGCCACCCGACTCCGTCAGGTAGAGCTCGAAGTCACCATCCGTTTGCACCTGGGTGGCTTCGATCGTGCGACCGGCGCGTACCCAGTCCTGCTCGCCTTTGAGAATCGTCGTGATGGATAGGTCGCGCTCGAGGCCAGTGGTAGGAGTGCGTTTCGGGTCATCGGAACCCGTGCTGGCGGTGCAGCCCGCGAGGGCAAGAACAGCGCAAGCGGCAACGGAAAGAAAACGGCGAATGCTCAAAGCGACCCCCTGCTTAAGAGCGCGGGACACACTATCCCACATCTGTGGGTAACGGTAGCGCACCTCACGTGGACTTTGTGGGCCCGCTCACGATCCAGTCGCCTTCGGTCGAATCGCGGACAGGGTGGGGCGTGAAACGGTGTGTCCGGGACTGTCCGGAGTGTACGGCGGGGGACTTTTGCGCGGGATTGAGGCCAGTCATACGCCGATACTGATCGTAGGGGGCTGCCAGTCCTGCCTTGCACTGATTCGTGCGTGGCAGGGCGCTGGCTCACCGCCCTGGGCCCCGAGCGACCGTGAACACATTGAGGTCACGCGCGGGGAAAAAAGGGAGGGCGGTAGGCCGGCAGGTGTCGGCCGGGGCGGGGTGGTTTAGCCAAATCGGGAGTTCCCGCCCCGGCCGCGAATACCCGCTCTTGGGAGGCAGGCCTCCACAGTGACTAGGATGACGAACGTGACGGAGAGATCGCCTGATTCGGGTACGGGCCCAGCCGATCTCCCTTTTCATTCCCGCGACACGCTTATCTCGCTGCTACGAGAGGCACGTGCTCGCTCGGGATACAGCGTGCGACGACTTGCCGACGCAGTCGAGCTTCCGCCGTCGACCGTGCATGGCTGGCTCACCGGCCGCCACCTGCCCACTCCGCAGTTACGTGACCAATTCGTCGCGGTCCTGGCCGCCCTCGACCTGGCCCACGGTGACCAGGCCGAGGAGTGGCTGTCGGCGCTCGCGCGGATCTCGGGCGACGCATTCGTCGCTAAGCCTGCGCCTTTCGTGGGGCTACGACCGTACGAGGCAACTGATGCCGCCGACTTCGTCGGCCGCGATGACCTCATCGAGCTGTTGGCGCGCCGCATCCGAGAGGCGGGGCCGGGCGAGCCCGTCATCGTGGTCGGCGCATCGGGGTCCGGTAAATCCTCCCTCCTGGGGGCTGGGCTCTTAGGAACTGCCCTCGCCGAGGATGGGGCGCTCGCGGGCTATCAGGGGGTGCGCCGCTACGTCGATGATCTCACCGCCGAGTTGCCGCCTGCCCCGGCGGTCGTCGTCATCGACCAACTCGAAGACCAGATCGTGCGCGGGGATCGGGCGGGAGCCGAGCGTCTCTTTGACTGGGTGTTGAATCTGCCGGCCGGCGTCGTTCCGGTCCTTGCAGTACGTGCGGACGCCTTCGATATCGTCGTGGCCGAACCGCGCTTTGCGGCAGCGCTGCGCTCACCCGTAATCGTCGGTGAACCAACGATCGCCGAATGCCTGGAGATCGCGTTGCGACCGACCGAGCGCGCCGGATACCGGGTCGAGCCCGCGCTGCGGGACGTGCTCGTCGAGGACATTGCGCAGTTTCACCGCACCTCGCATGGCATCCTGCCGCTGCTATCGAATGCGCTCCTCGCCACGTGGGACCGCTGCGATGATGGCATCCTGCGCGTCGCGGATTACCTCGCGATCGGGGGCCTGGGCGGCGGGTTGAACGCGATCGCAGAGGACCTGTATAGCGGTCTCGATGAGGCTCGACAAACGAACGTCAAACACATCTTTTTGTCCCTCCTTGAGATCTCCGGTGAGCAACTGAGCCGGCGCTCCGTGCCGATCGATGACGTGCCCGAGGCGCTGCGCGATGTTGTTGATCTGCTCGTGTCGGCGCGGCTGCTGCACATCGGCGATGGGCGGCTGATGATCAGCCATGAATCGCTCATTCGGCACTGGCTGCGGCTGCGCGAGTGGGTGGAAGACGAGAGCATGTGGCTGCGGTATTTGCAGCAGTTGCGCGCGGCAACGAGCGTCTGGGTCACGGCCGAGCGCGATCCGGAGATGCTCGTGCCCGTCATGGGACTTGCCTGGCAGGAGCGGCTCGAGAAGGACGCCGCGCTCGGCGGGGTCCTCACCCGCGACGAGATGGACTTCGTTGCCGCCTCGGTCAAGCGCGGGCGCGCCCAGCTCGATGCCGAACGCTCGACAAACCGCCGACTGCGCCGCAGCTCGCGCACCGCGTGGGCGACGACGGCGATCGCCGCACTGCTCGCGATTGCGACGACCCTTGCGGCCGTGTGGGCGCAGCAGGCCTCCATCGGTGCCGAAGCGGCCAGTCGCGAGGCGCAATCGCGCCAGCTCGCGCTCGTGGCGACCGACCTGCTGGAGACCGACCGGAATCTCGCCGCGCAGTTTGCCGTCGCCGGGCACGAGCTCGCCGATACGTTGGAATCCCGCTCCGCCGTCATCCGGACGTTCGTCGAACCGATGCCGACTCGCCAGCTCGGATCCTCCGGGACGACGATGGTGGCCGCCACCGCCGATGGGGGCGTAATCGTGACGGCGCGCGGCGATGGCCAGCTGACGATCGCGCGCGATGGCGAGCTTGCGGCGCGCGAGACCGTGACCGTTAGCGACGGTCAACTCTTTGCGCTCCAGGTGCGCGAGCTCGGCGGCCGGATCCTGGCCGCGGTCGGCGGGCAGCGCACCGCATCCCTGTGGGACATCACGTCCGAGCCCCAGCGGCTCGGGGAGTTCGGTGCCGAGAGCGTCGCCTATAGCGCGGTGCTGACCGAGGACCTGCTCGCATTTGGGCTGCTCGATGGAACGGTCGCGCGGATCGATATCTCGGATCCGGCTACTCCGCGTGAGCTTGCGGCCTACGACACGGGCGTCGATGCACCCGTCTACGTTCTCGCGGCAGCTGGCAGGACGCTCGTTTACGGAGCGGGCGATGTCCACATCGAGCGGGACGGCGACCCGCAACGCATCGAGGTCGAGGCGGGTACCGCGCTTTCGGCTGCGCTCAGCGACGACGGCAGCCAGCTGGCGCTCGGCACCTCCAACGGCACGGTGCGGCGCTTCGACCTTGGCGGTAAGACGCAAGAGATGGAACCGCTCACGGGCTTCGGCTCCTACGTCAACGCAGTGACCTACGACAACGATCAAGTCGTCGCTGGCTCCTCCGACGGCAGCGTCGCGGTCTTCGATGCGGCCGGAACCCAGCTCGCGCACCTGCACCATCCCGAACCGGTGACGAGCGTGGCAATGGCTGCCGGTCGAGTGCTCAGCGGCGCGCTCGACGGGGCCGTGCGGTGGTGGCCAGAAGAGATCAGCCCCTTGCTCGATGACCAGCAGATCGTGTTTGCTGGCCCCGCAACACCCGGCTGGGCGATGCTCCTGCCGCGACGCGAGTTGCCCCGACTCTTCAAGGTCTCCAGTTCCGGGCTGCACCCGGTGGCGAGCCTGCAGCTGCCTGACGGGCTCGCGCCCGCAACCGCCGGAGCAATGCCGGCCAGCGCGGAGTTCGTCGTCGGGGCCAGCCAGAGCGGCGAGGTCCTGACCTGGCCGCTCGAAAACGAGAGCGCGGGGCAAGCGGTCGTGAGCAAACTGACGCAGGACCAGCCGAGCCTGCTGGAGGTTTCCGCGTCGGGTGAGTTCCTCCTCGCGAACCGGACGCGTAAATCGGATGTCGTCATCGCTCGTCGCGACGGGCTTTCCTGGCGGGAAGTGGCGACGCTGGACGGCTGGCATCACGTCGCCAGCTTTATCGATGACACCCCGACGTTCGCTACGGCAACCGAGCAGGGGAATGTTGCCATCTGGCGCTGGGACGGCACATCGGTGGTACGCATCGCGTCGATCGAGTGCGATGCCGCGCCGAGCGTCGTGAAGTACTCGCCCTCGCAACACCTGCTGTGGGTCGCAGAAAACGGCGGCGAATTACGCGGATTTCGGGTGACAGGCGGCAGTGTTTCGACCGAACCCGAGGTCCGCTACCGCGCCGCGACCTCGATCCAGGACGTCTCGGCAAGCGAGGACGGCTGGCTCTATGCCGTCGATTCAGAATCCCGCCTCCTGGTGTGGCCGGCGGGAGAGCTCACGAGCGACCCGACCCTGTCGGTGCCACTGGGCTTTCGTGCTATCGGCGTGACCGCAGCTGGCACGGAAATTATCCCCACGGGCATGAGCCCGCGGATGTGGCCGTGGCAGCGTGAACCTGGGGAAGTTCGCCGAGTGGTGTGCGCCGATAGAGGTGAGGCATCACCGCCGCCGAATGGACGCGGCTCGCCCCCGGCATCGAACCCTTTGATCCGTGCCGGGGGCAAGAGACGAACTAGTTAGTCGTTGCTCTCGGTCGGCTTTCCACCGCGCGTGCGGCGCCGCCGACGCGGCTGACCCGAGCGCCGGGACTCGCCACCGCGCGAGCTGGACTGGTTGCGAGAATTGCCGCCACGGCCTCGCTGACGCGAGCCGCCACGCGGCGTGCGCTTGCCGGTTTCCCCGAGGTCTTCCAGCTTCTCAGCCTCCAGGCCTGCGCGGGTGCGCTCGGAGCGCGGCAGCACGCCGGTGACGTCGGTTGGAATATTGAGGTCGGTGTAGAGGTGTTCGGAGGTGTGGTAGGTCTCGATCGGGTTGCCCGCGTTGAATCCGAGCGCCTTATCGATGAGCATCCAGCGGTGGGTATCGTCCCAGTCCACGAAGGAAACCGCCGTGCCCGCCTTGCCGGCGCGGCCAGTGCGGCCAATGCGGTGGAGATAGATTTTCTCGTCCTCGGGGCACTGGTAGTTCACGACGTGGGTGACATCGTCGACGTCAATTCCGCGAGCGGCGACGTCGGTTGCGACCAGGACATCGACCTTGCCGGAACGGAACGCGCGAAGCGCTTGCTCACGTGCACCCTGGCCCAGATCACCGTGAAGGGGGGCCGCAGCGAAACCGCGATCCGTGAGTTCGTCAGCCACCTTCGCGGCGGTGCGCTTCGTGCGCGTGAAGACAATGGTCAGACCGCGACCCTCAGCCTGCAGAATGCGCGAGAGCATCTCGACCTTGTTCATCGCGTGAGCCCGGTAGACGGCCTGCGTCACGGCGCGGACGGTCGCTGACTCATCGCGCGGATCCTGGGCGCGAATGTGGGTCGGTCGCGACATGTAGCGGCGAGCCATGGCGATGACTGCGCCGGGCATCGTGGCCGAGAACAGCATCGTGTGGCGCCCACCCGGGGTGGCGGCGAGCAGCGCTTCGACATCGGGCAGGAATCCCAGGTCGAGCATCTCGTCGGCCTCATCCAGGACGACCGTGCGTGCCTGCTTCAGATTCAGCACCTTGCGGTTCAACAGGTCGAGCATCCGGCCGGGGGTGCCCACCACAACCTCACACCCGCGCTTGAGCGCGTCGATCTGTGGTTCAAAAGCGCGCCCGCCATAAATCTGGACGACGCGGGCACCGAGTTTAGCGCCGGCGTTTTCTAGGTCTCGCGCCACCTGGACTGCCAGCTCGCGAGTCGGCACGATGACGAGTGCTTGCGGATCAGCCTTCTCCCCGACCTTGGATAGATCGAGGCGGTTGAGCAACGGGAGACCAAAGCCGAGGGTCTTACCCGTACCGGTCTTGGCCTGGCCGATGATGTCGTGGCCGTCCAGGGCGACCGGCAGGGTCAGCGCCTGGATGGGGAAGGGAGTTTCGATGCCCTGGTCGGCAAGGGCCTCGATGATCTCCTCTTTCAGGTCGAAATCGGAGAACTTAACAGAAACGGAGTCGGCAGGGGAGGAGTATTCCACGGGAATCTCGCCCACCTGGACAATGCCAGTTGGCTCGGTCATATCAATCCTTGGGATCGGCGGTAGAACGGCAGCCGATCGCACAATGTCAACAGCCCAACGAGTGTGGGCACTCCGATTCAGCGGAGGTAGTTCGAAAAGGTTCCAACGACCGGTCAGCCTCGAACGGTCCCTACTGTACTAGTCCTCACGGACAAAAGCCGGACACCGTGGCACACCTGACACGTAAGCTTAAGGAGTGTCTAGCCAAGCCCCCTCGTCGTCCACGATCCGCACCGACCTCATCGGTACCGCACTCCTGACGGCCTTCCACCAGCTCTCCGATGACTCCGCGCACGCCCCGGCAACGCGCGATCGCCTCATCCTTGCCAAGCTCGCGGCGCGCGAAGTCGACACGCTGGAGGGTTTCGAGTTCTCCACCGAATCCGAGCACACGCGGCGCGCAGAAGCGGCAATCGCAGATTTCCATCGCCGTACCCGACCGCAAGATTGGTATGAGCGGTTGGTGAAAACCTACGTGTCGTTCAATCTCGTGCAGGACTTTTTGGCGGGAGTTGCCTCAAGCGAGTCCGAGGTGGACGCCCGAATTCGCCAGCACCTGGCATCGAAAGACCACGTGCACTACGTTTTGCAGGCGCTGCGGGAAGCACTGCAGGCTGACCAGCAACTCACCGCGCGGCTATCCCTGTGGGGCAGGCGTGTCATGGGCGAAACGCTGGCGGTCGTGCGGCACCTCGTCGATTCCACGCCCGGCCTCGTCGATGGGGATGTACCGGCCGCCATGTCAGAGCTGACCCGAGCGCACTCAGAGCGAATGTCTGCGCTAGGGCTCGCGGCCTAGCGCAGCGGTCATCTTTTAGAGCGAGAACCCGACGCGGCGCTGTTCGCCGGTGCCGATGATGGCGTAGGCCAGACGCTCCGCGGGAATCACGAGAGTACGACCGCGGTTATCTTCCAGCTTGATGGGGGCGCCGTCGGCGAGAGCCTTATCGACCAGTGCCGTGATCTCGTTGTGCGGCTTGTCCACATCGACCGTGATCTCGCGCTGCACGTGGGTCATGCCAAATGTGACGTCCATGGTAAAAAACCTCGATATCGATAGGGAAACAACGAACTGATTCCCAGTCTAGCCACGGCCCGCCGCCCACGTGTCGGTGGTATCTGGTGAGATGGAGGCATGACCGCGACAACCGTCCGAATCATCGACAACCCGCCTCACTACGCTGCGCTAACAGCTGAAAAGCTCACGGACGCGCAAGCGAGTTTCGTCTCGAGCCGGCAGCCCATCACGCTCGCCGTGGGTGGCCCCGGCACGGGTAAGACGGCTGCGGTCATTGCCAAAGCACACGTCGAACTTGCGGCAGGCTCCCGCGTCATCGTTCTTGGTCGTGGCCGGCTCGCGGCCGACGCGCTGCACGCCGAGCTCCGCGCGCGGCTGGGCGAACAGACGCCGATGCGGACGGCCTACACCGCGTCCTCACTTGCCTATGCGCTGCTTGCCGCCTCGGCCGAAGAGGGGATCACTGGAGAGGTGCGGCCCGCTCCCCGGATGGTGACGGGCGCGGACGCCGATGCCGTCCTTGCTGAGCTCATTGGGCACGTCATTGATGCGGGACCTGAGTCCGCAGATAACGCCGTGATTTTCCAGGCGCTTACGCAGGCCGGGTTGCCGGCCGAAGCAATTGAGGTTGATCGCTTTCGACACGAACTTCGCGATGCCATCATGCGCGCCCAGGAGTACGACCGCGGTCCAGAGGACATCGCCGAGCTTGCCGAGCGCTACGAGGTTCCGGCCTGGCGGATCGTCGCCGAGTTCTTCACCCGCTACGAGCAGATCCAAGCCCTTGCCGCAGGAGCGGAGGATCAAAGCGAGCGGCTCGATGTCTCCGCCCTCGTGGCCGCTGCGGCAGGAGACGTAGCACGCTGGCCAGCGGGTAGTGAGCACCTGCCGGACCTCGTCATCGTGGATGACGCTCACGAACTCACCCACGCCGGATTCTCGCTTATTGATGCGCTCGCGTCCCGCGGTGTCCGCATCGCTCTCGTGGCGAACCCCGATCAATCGGTCGAGACCTTCCGCGGTGCGCAGCCCGAGGCGATCGCCCGCTATGCGCCTGCCATCGCGTTCGAAACATCTTTCATTCATCCCAAGCCGCGGCTCGACATCCTGTCCGATCTCGCCAGCCGATTGCCAACGGCTGGGCTGACCGCGCAGCGCCATCTACAGCCGACGACGGCTGACGGCTCGGCACCGCTCGCGCACATCCTTCCTACCCTTGCCCAAGAGGAACACCACGTCGCCAACCTTGTTCGCGCCTTCAACCTCACGGGAAACGTCGACAAGCTGGGTGGTTACGACGCACCGATCGAGGCAGCTGCACGCATTGCTTTTCGCGACATCGCGGTCATCACCCGGTCCAGTGCCGATGTCGGCAGGTTCTCTCGCGCCCTGCGCCACGCCGGCATCCCCGTACGACGCTCCTCTCCGGAAGTCCTTTTGACCGATGAGCCAGCCGTCCGACCGCTGATCGCCGCCACCCGTATCGCGATCGACTATGACCGGATCGTGAGCGACGTCATTCGGCCGGGGCTGCGCGGCGGCGCGAGCGATGTCCGGATGCTCGAATCGGAGGAATATCTCGACGAGGTCGATGCGCTCTACGCGCGTACCCGGGACCTCTTGGCCTCCCCGCTCATCGGAACCGATCCCGTCGATATCCGGCGGCTGACTCGCTTCGTTGGCACCGAGGGCGACCCCGCCGAGCGGCCACTGGCAGGAAGTGCCCAACTGCGCACCAAACTGCGCTTCATCGAAGCCTGCCTCATGCCTGTCGCAGCCGAAGTGCTACCCGAGGATATCCGCAGGGGACCGGCACGGGCCGCAGCCATGATCACCGCCGCGGTGCCGGCCGCTCGCGAGGGCCAGCCCGCCCAGAGCGTGCTGTGGAAGGCCTGGCATGCGGCCGGACTCGCCGAAACCTGGCGGGAGCAGGCCCTCAGCGGCGGGAGCGAGGCAGCAACAGCCGACCACAACCTCGATGCCCTCATGGCGCTATTCGATATGGCCAGTACCCATGCCGAACGCAACGTGGGCGCAAGTGCGACGGTCTTCCTCGACGATCTCGAACGCCAGGACATCGCCTCGGACACCCTGGCCGATCACGGCCAGGTCTACGACGGCGTCGCCGTCATGACCGTCGGTCAGGCCGCCGGGAGGCACTGGCCGGTCGTCATCGTTCCCGGCGTCTACGACGGCGCCTGGCCCGATACCCGGATTCGCGACACGACGGTACGCTGGCAGGCCCTCGTCGACGTGTTTGCTGGCCGCAGTGAACCTGGCGCCAACCTCGGTCAGGAAACCTCTGAAACCTATGCCGCGGCTCGGCGTGAAACCGTCGCCGGCGAAATGAGGATGTTCTTGGCGGCCTGCGCCTGCGCCACCGAACACCTCATCGTGACGAGCGTCGATGACGGCGAAACCCTGCCCTCCATCCTCGTGCCGATCATCGACCCCCAGCCGACGTATTCCTACGCCCGCCGCCAACTCTCGGCCCGGGGAGCCGTCGCCGCGCTGCGCGCCGCGCTAGAAAACCCGGCGACCCCTGCTACTGACCTGCCCGCACTTGCTGCTCGGCTCGCTGAACTTGCAGAGCTCGGGGTACCGGGCGCAGATCCGGCGAGCTGGCCTGGACTGTGGCAGCCCACATCGGATGCCGACATCTTGCCGGAATCGAGCGAGGGATACCTCGGCCCGTCGGGCCTAGAATCCTTACTCACGTGCCCGCTCAAGCACTTTTTGGAGTCCTGTCGCGCCACTGACGAGCCCGGCCTTCACCTGCACGTTGGCACCCTCATCCACGCGCTTGCGGAGGAATTCGCCACGAGCGAGCTGCCACTGGGAGAACTCACAGCCGCGATGCACACGCGCCTCGATGAACTCTTTTCCGAACTCCCACTGCCGCGCCGTAGCGGCTGGCTCGTGCGGGCTCTGAAACAGACCGTGGACTACATGACCGATAACCTGGCCCGTTACCTCGATGAGCACCGCGGCGAAGCGCTTACCGAATTCCCGTTCCGCATCACCGAGCACGGCCTGCGCATCTCCGGGCGTATCGACCGCATCGAGCTAAGCGAGACCGGCGATCGCATCGTCGACTTCAAAACCTCGAGATCCCCGCTGGTTAAGAAAGCCGCGGCCGTGAACCCACAGCTCGCGCTCTACCAGCACGGCTACCAGCAAACAGGCCGCGACGTTGCCACGGCAGTGCTCGTCTACCCCCGCGACCTCACTAGGGGGAAACCCACCGAGCGCTTCCAGCCGCCGCTGAAGGACACGGCTATCGATATCGACGCCCTGCTCACTGCCGCGCGCGGCTTCATCGCGCGCGGGGAGAAGAAAGCTTTCGTCAACGAGGGCTGTTCCCGCTGCCCGGTCAAACGATCCTGCCCCGCGCAGGTGGAAGGAACCCGCGTTGTCTGACCGCATCTCCAAACCTGGCTCCGTAGCCGCGCTCGCCCGTCAACTTGGCCAAAAGTTCGCCCCGACGCCCGAGCAGGAACGCGTCATCGACTACCCGCTCGCACCCCTGCTCGTCGTGGCCGGTGCCGGCTCGGGAAAAACCACGACGATGGCGATGCGCGTCGCCCATCTCGTCCACGAGGGGGCGGTACGCGCCGATCAGGTCCTCGGCCTCACCTTCACTCGCAAGGCGACGAGCCAACTGTCGCGCAACGTGCGTGGCCTACTCGCAAAACTCGAGCACGCCACCCTGATTGAGCAGCCCGAGATCGCCACCTACAACTCCTTCGCGGGTGCTGTCGCGCGAGATTTTTCGTTGCGGCTCGGAGAAAACCCCGACGCCCAACTCATCACCGACGGCCACGCCTCCCAGATCATGATCGACATCGTCGAGGCCGCCGGCGGCGATTATTCCCTGTTCGATAAGTCTGTCGAATCCATCGCCGGTAACGCACGGTCGCTCGCCGCCCAGATTCGGGACAACCTCATGACGCCCGAGCAGGCCCGCACAGGCCTCGTGAGCTATGCCCACGCCTGCGCGGAACTCTTCGCACCCAAGAAGCAGGCGGCCAAGATCCACACCGAGCTCGACCACGCTGTGCAACGCCGCCTGCCCGACGAAGTGCGCGAGCTCCTCAAACGCGCCCAGAGCCTCGAGACATGCGGCGCCACATTCCTGCGCGATCAGGCCAAACGGCTCCTACTGATCGATTTCGTCGCGGAATACGACAAACGCAAGAAGGATCTCGGCGTCATCGAGTTCGCGGACCAAACCGCCATCGCCGCAGCTGTCGCCGAGATTCCCGACGTCCAACGCATCATGCGCGAGCGCTACCGGCTTGTGCTCCTCGACGAATTCCAAGACACCTCCGTGCCGCAGCTTGAGTTCCTGCTGCGCCTGTTCGGCCCCGATCACCCCATCACGGCGGTGGGGGACCCGAACCAAGCGATCTACGGCTGGCGCGGCGCAAGCGCCCAGGCCCTCGCAGATTTCCAGCAGCGGTTTTCCACCACCCCGCCGGTGACGACGCTGCCGCTGAACACCTCGTTTCGAAACGACCGCGAGATTCTCTCCCTGGCAAACCACGTCGCTATCCCGCTGCAACTCTCCACGGGAGAGGTCACCGTCCCATCCCTCGCGGCCGCCGACCACGCCGACGATGGCCAAATAGCCGTCAGCCTCGCCCCGGATATCGGCAGCGAAGGCGAGCAGATCGTGCGCACCGTCAACGCCCTGTGGCAGCCCGGCAAAGGCGAGACGATCGCCGTGCTCTGCCGCACCCGCCGCCACCTGGGTACCGTTGCCATGGCACTCGCCGAAGCCGATATCCCGCACGAGGTCGTGGGCCTCTCGGGCCTGCTGTCCACGCCCGAAGTCGCGGACCTGCGGGCACTGCTCGACGTTGCCGCCGACGCCTCCCGCGGCGAAGCCGCCGGGCGCCTGCTCACCCGAGCACGTCTCGGCACCGCCGACATTCACGTCCTATCGAGCTGGGCACATGAACTCGATGAACGGGAGAAACAGCGGGCAATCGCTGCCGGCGGTGCGGATCAGCGCCCGCTCGCCACCACTCTTGTCGAGGTGCTGAACTCGCTACCACCGGAGTCCTTCACGACGCCCGAGGGCCATCGGCTCTCCGAGACCGCCCGTGCCCGCCTCTTCGAGCTGGGGGAGGCCATCCGAACTGTCCGCGGCGCCACCGGCTCGCACCTGGAAGACCTCGTCGCCACGGCCGAGCGGGCCCTTCGCCTCGATATTGACCTCCTTGCCCGCCCCGGTGCGCCCGGCCTTTCTGCCCGGCGCAATCTCGATCGCTTCCGCCAGGTGGCTCGCTCCTTCGTGGCCGTCTTACCGGAGGACTCCACACTCGCCGCCTTCCTGTCCTGGCTACGGGTGGCCGACGCCGAGGAACGAGGGCTCGACCAGGAAGCCGAGGTCATCGTCGAGGACGCCGCGCAAAGCGAAGGCACGGAGCACCTCGCCGTCCAACTCATGACGATGCACGCCGCCAAGGGACTCGAATTCGACCACGTAATCGTCGCGGGGCTCGCCGAAGGCACCTTTCCCTCCCACCAGGCCAAGAATGGCCAATATGACGTCAACGGCAGGTCCTGGCTCACCGATGCCGCGGCGCTACCGTGGCGGCTTCGCAAGGATCACGACTCGCTGCCCGAGTTCACGGGCGAGGTCAACTCCGTCACTCCCGCACAGAGTGATGACACCCCGATGGGAGCTTTCCTTGCCGAGGAAGGCAGCAAACGCCTGGGCGGATTCAAGAAGGCCGCCGGCGCCTACCAACTGCAAGAAGAACGCCGCCTCGCCTATGTTGCCTTCACCCGCGCCAAGCACACGCTAACGCTCACCAGCTCCTGGCGGCATGGCGGCACCGCAAAGAAATACCCCTCGCGCTTCTTGCGCGAAGCGCTGCCGGCCGACCACCCCCTGCTTGCGTCCTCCGACGACGGGGATAACCCCGGAGCCATCGTCTCCGAGTGGCTCACGGTATGCACCGCGACGCGCGCCCTTCCCGGCGCCGCGTGGTGGACGGCCGGCTCCACCGACACGGGCTTTGGAACATTGAACCGCCTGAGCGGACGCTACGGTGAGCTCGAGCTTCAGATTGTTGCGGAAGAGCCAGAGGACGAGCCGGACGAGAGCCGCGAGTTGACCGACGACACCGACGCGCCAAGCTACCCCGCCACCGACGTCGCCCTCCATCGCCGGCCTCATCTGCAGCGCGCCGCAGCGGCCGTGCGCGCCGCGCCGCAGCGCGCGGATGCGCCCGCACCGTCACCGGCCAGTGCTCGCCTTATTGCGGAAGCCGATCTCCTCCTTGCCGATCTCGCGGCCCGCCGCAGCGCGCCCGAGATCCTCATCGAGGCACCGGGGCGGCTCTCTGCCACCCAGGTCGGTGAGGTGAGTGATGACGCCGCGGGCTACCTCACCTATCTGCGCCGGCCCCTGCCTACGCCGCCGAGCACGGTGGCGCGCCTCGGCACCGAGTTCCACCGCTGGGTGCAGGACTACTACACGGGCGAGAGCGAGCTCGCGCTCGATCTCGACGCCGCCACCGAACCCGCCCCGCCACAACTAGCTGCCTGGCGCGAGACGTTCCTCGCCTCCCGCTTCGCCGCCATGCAGCCCATCATCGTTGAGGAGGCGATGGCGCTCACGCTGCCCGTGGGCGGCAGGTCGATCCAGATCCACTGCAAGATCGATGCGGCCTTCGACACGAGCGACGGCATCCTTATCGTCGACTGGAAGACGGGCCGGCCGCCGCGCGATGAGCAAACCCTCGCCGTCAGATCGCTGCAGCTGCAGATCTACCGCTACGCCCTGGCCGCTAGCCGCGGCATCGATCCGGAGCGCATCACCGCATGCTTCTACTACGTCGGCTCCAACCAGGAAATCCGCGGCATACCTCTCACACGTGATGACATCGCCGAGCGCCTGGCCGTCCTCGATCCGGTCGGCCGCAGCGAGGCCCTCGGCAGCGAACTCCTCGGTACCGAACGCGGCGAAACCAGCTAGATGCGGCGGCACAGCTCGTAGGTGAACTCCGCGATCTGGCCATCGAAGACCTGATGAGAGACGAGACGCAGATCCAGGTCCGGTGCGCCAGCAAACACCGGTGCACTGCCCGTCTGCCCGCTCACAACGGGAAAGACGGTGACCTGAATCCGATCGACGAGCCCCGCCGCCAACAATTCCCGGTTCGAAGCCTGCGTCGCGTTCACGGCGGAGGGGATTACGGTCGAGCCGGGCTCGTGCGAGCGCGCCGACCTCACGGTGCGCGCGGGCCCGGAGATTCGCGACCTGCTGGCAGGTCAGCTGTCCGCGCGCGAGGCCGTCGCGCGCGAGCTCGTCAGCCTGCAGGGCAACGAGGAGCTTTTCGAGGTGTTCGCTGCGTCGTTTGCGGCGCCCTACGCCTGAGGCGTGGGCTCATCGGAGGTGTCGTTCCAGCCCGCTTCCCAGCCGGTATCGATCACGGGGGAGGTGCGCCCGAGCGGTCGATCATCGCCGACCTGGCGCGCGAGCGTCGTGAGCATATCCTCGGCGTCCGCGATGACCTGGGCGTCCTCGGCGCGCACGCCGTGGAGCAACCAGCGCGCCAGCGCCAGCTCGCTCATGAGCAGCGCGCGGTCGATGAGGTGCGCATCGGGCTGCGTCGTGCGGGCCATCGCATAGGACTCTTCGAGCACATCCAGGGTGTCCTCCGGCGCGGAGGCCATGAGCCAGGACAGATCGAGCGCCGGATCTCCGATCGACAGGCCCGCAAATCCGGTGACGGCCGTGACCTCATCGTGCGCGACGCGCAGCGTTTCGTCGGAAATATCGCCGTGAATGACGCAGGGCGCGAACTGCCACAGCGCGACGTCTTCCAGAGCCTGCTCCCAGCGGTTGAGCAGCGAGGACGGCACGCGGGAGGTGCGGGCGGCATCATCGACTTCGGCAAGCAGCCGCGTGCGGATCGTTGCGGCATCTTCGGTCGGCAGGTCGAGATCGGTGACGAGGGCCGGATCGAGCTCGTGGATCGCGCCGAGCGCCGCACCAATCGAGCGCGCCAGATCCCGGGTGAGGAGCTCAAGTGCGAGCACATCGCCGGGCAGCTCCGGGTAGACGACGAGGGGCTGGCCTTCCAGGGACTGGGAACTGCCGAGGATCTTTGCGACGGCGAACGGGAGCTTTGAGGCGTACGGCGGGGTGCGCAGCGCGGCAAGGATCGGCAGCTCGGCGGCCATACGCAGGCCGGCGGTCTGGCTGCGGGCACCGCGAACCGTGAAGCGGCGGCCGGCCGAATCGGTCACGGCCGTGCTGAGCCAGTCCTCGCTCATGCGCTGCGGCGCGCCGACGGCGGCTACGTCAAAACCGGGCACGGCGTTCGTTGCGGCCGCTGCCAGGGCGATAAAGGAATG
The DNA here is from genome assembly GCF_900107735.1 of Bowdeniella nasicola. Lineage (GTDB taxonomy): Bacteria > Actinomycetota > Actinomycetes > Actinomycetales > Actinomycetaceae > Bowdeniella > Bowdeniella massiliensis. The sequence goes on from NZ_FNQV01000005.1 coordinate 187,392, forward strand.
GCTGGTCACACCTCTACGTTATGGGCAACGCGCGCCCGGCGCGCACGTGGCACGCCGTTTGCGACTTATCCACAGCGTGGACACCGACCCTTGCCGCCGTAACAGGCCTCCGCTAACTTAGGTCTAGCCAGTTGTGTGGGCCAGATCACCAGGGAGGGGCCATGCACGCACTACCGGAGGCGGAAGCCGATGTGCGCAAGCTCGTCGCCGACCGCAACATCGATCCGCTCATCGACCACGAGGCGATGGCTACCGCGCTCGATGACGTCATCAACAGCTACGAGCTGCAAGCCCTGTCCGGAAAAGGCTCGCTCCAAACCGACTTTGCCGAGCTGCGCAAACACCTGCACGACGCCGTCGTCGGCTTCGGGCTGCTGCAGCCCTACCTCGACGACTCGACGATCGAGGAGATCTGGATCAACGGGCCCGACGCCGTCTTCGTCGCCCGCTCCGGGGTCGCCGAACTCACGACGACGCTGATATCGGACCAGCAGATCAAGGACCTCGTCGAGCGGATGCTGCGCCTGGCCGGGCGCCGCCTGGACCTGTCCGAACCCTTCGTCGACGCGCGCCTGCCCGGCGGGGAGCGCCTACACGTCGTCATCTCGCCGATCACCGACGGGCCGTGGGCGCTGAACATCCGAAAGTTCGTCGCTCGCGCCGGACGTATCGATGACCTGGTGCGCGCGGGATCGCTCAGCTCGCAGGCCGCCCGGTTCCTCGCCGCGAGCATCAAAGCCGGCTGCAACGTCCTCGTGTCCGGGCGCACGCAGGCCGGTAAGACGACCATGATCCGGGCGCTCGCGGGGGAGATCCCGAGCGGCGAGCGCATCATCACCTGCGAGGAAGTCTTCGAGCTCGGCCTCACCAACCGGGACGTCGTCGCGATGCAGTGCCGGCAGGCCTCGCTGGAGGGCACGGGCGAGGTCGGGTTGCGGCGCCTGGTCAAGGAGTCGCTGCGGATGCGGCCCGATCGCATCATCGTCGGCGAGGTCCGCGAAGCCGAAGCCTTTGACATGCTCGTCGCGCTGAACTCCGGCCTGCCGGGGATGAGCTCGATCCACGCGAACTCAGCGCGCGAGGCGATCAATAAACTGTGCACGCTGCCGCTGCTTGCCGCCGAGAACGTCTCCAGCGGCTTCGTTACGCCGACGGTGGCGGCGACGGCGGGCATCGTCGTGCACCTGACGCTGGACGGCAAGGGCCGGCGCCGGGTGGGAGAGATCGCGACGGTGACGGGGCGCGTCGAAGACGGCGTCGTCGAACTGGCGCCAATCTTCACCCGCGTCGGCGACGACCTGCACTGCCACGGCCCGGGCGCGCTCGATGCGGCCGCCTACGCGCGCGTCGGGATCGATATCGTCGATGAGCTGAGGGCCTGATGGGCGTCATCGTGGGCCTGCTCGCCGGGGCCGGGGTCTTGCTGATCTGGCTCTCGGTCACCTCGCCCTACCGCCCCTCGCGCTCGCACGAGACCCGCCTGCGCCGGCTGCTCATCGATGCCGGTTTCGCCAAAGTCTCGCCCGCGCTATTCATCGCGATGTGCTCGATCCTCGCGCTCGTGGCCGCCGCGACGGTTATTGCCACGACGACGGGCCTCGTCGTCGCGCTCTATGCCGCGATCGGCATCGGGCTGGCGCCCGTCGTGTGGATGCGCTCGCGCGCCCGCCGCTCGCGCGAGGCCATCAGCGGCGTGTGGCCCGAGGTCATTGAATCCCTCATTGCGGGGATCCGGTCGGGGTTGCCGCTCTCGGAGGCCGTCGCGGCCTTGGCGCACAGTGGCCCGCCGGCGGCTCGCGCGGGTTTTGAGGAATTTGCCTCGACGTTGCACGTCACCGGCCGGATGGATGACGCTCTCGATGCGCTAAAGGAACGCTTCGCTGACCCGGTCGCCGATCGGGTGGCCGAGGCGCTGCGCGTCGCCAAGGACGTCGGCGGCCACGACATCGGCACAATGCTGCGCGCACTCGTCGTGACGCTGCGCAATGAGCAGCGCACTCGCGGTGAGCTGCTCGCGCGCCAATCCTGGACCGTGAACGGCGCCCGCCTCGCGGCAGCCGCGCCCTGGTTCGTGCTGCTCATGCTGTGCACCCGGCCCGAAAACGCGCGCGCCTTTGATTCCGCTGCCGGTGGCGCGATCCTCGCGCTCGGCGCGGTGCTGACCATCGTCGCGCACCAGGCGATGACGATGATAGGCCGGCTCCCGACGGAAGCGAGGAGCCTGCTATGACGGCTCCACTGCTCGGCGCCTTCACCGGTCTGCTCCTGGGGCTGGGCCTCTTCCAGCTCTACCTCGTGCGCCGCTCCGCCCAGCCGACGCTCGGCACGCGCATCGCCCCGATGTTTGATGCCCGCGAGCGCGACCGGGTGCGCTCGGGCCAGTCCCCGATTCGGGTCCTTATCGCGACCGCAGCGCGGGACCTCGGCCGGGTCATCTCGCTCGCGGGCTCCTCGTCATCCTCGGTCACCGCGCGCCTTGCCACCCTCGGCCAGGGGCGCTCGCTCGCCTCTTTCCGGACCGAACAGCTCGCATGGTCGGCCGTCGGCCTCGTGATAGCGCTCCCCATGGTGCCCGCGCTGCTGCGCTGGAACGTTCCGACCCTCGTCATGATCGCTCTCATGGCGCTGAGCGCGCTCGCTGGTGCGCTCGTGCGCGACACCGTGCTGACCTGGCAGGTCCAGCGCTATCGCGCAAAGCTCCTTGCTCAATTGCCGGATGTCGCTGAACTCATCGGATTATCGCTCAGTGCGGGGGAGGGCCCCATCGCGGCGTTGACTCGTGTGAGCGACCTCGGTAACTCCGAGCTCGCGGTTCGGCTGCGGCAGATGCTGGGCACCGTGCACTCCGGACAGAACCTGAGCGTCGGGCTGGCTGAGCTCGGCCGCGATAGCGGGATCGCTCAGCTGGAGCGGTTTTCCGACTCCTTTGTTACCGCGCTCGATCGCGGCACACCTCTTGCCGGCGTGCTGTCTGCCCTGGCGGCGGATCTGCGCGCCGAACAGCGGGAGGCACTCATGGAAAGCGGTGGCAAGCGAGAGATCGGCATGCTTGTTCCCGTCGTTTTTCTCATCATGCCGATCTCTATCCTGTTCGCGCTGTTCCCCGTGGCAGCATCCCTTCGAATCGTCATGCCCTAACCATCTGGGAGGAAGACCTCATGAAAACCTCGATCTGGAAGCTCACTCAACTACCCGCCTGGCTCGTTGCTCGAGCGCGAAGTGAACGCGGAGATGTGCCCGGCTGGGTGCTCATCACGCTCATGACCGCGGGACTCGTGTTGCTGTTGTGGGGAGTCGCGGGCGAAACTCTCGTCAGCATTTTCCAAGAAAGCATGAAGCGCGTAGGAATCATCGGCGGATAGCGACTCACAGATGAAACGCGCGCTCAGCGAGGAAGAAGGCTCGGTTATCCCGGAGTACGTCATGGTGCTCACGGTGCTGATCTTCGTGCTGCTCGCGCTCATCCAGTTTGTCTTCGCGATCCACGTGCGCTCCATCCTCGTGGACTCCGCGGCCGAGGGCGCGCGGCGCGCGGCGCTCATGAAATCCACCGACGCTGAGGGCATCGCCCTGACCGAGCAGCTGGTGAGCTCCGCGCTGGTTGACAACTACGCCTCGAACGTTGCGATCGAGCACGTCAACCTCGACGGGCTTGCAGCCGTGCGCGTCACGATCTCAGCGCCACTGCCGCTCATTGGGCTTATCGGGCCGGATTCCCAGTTGACGGTGAGTGCGCACGCGGTGGAAGAAGAACAATTCCTCACGCAGGGTAGGACGCCATGAAGCGCTTACTGGCAGAGGAATCCGGCTCGTCCGTCATTGAGTTTGTCTCGATTGCCCTCATCTTGCTGATCCCCACCCTCTACCTGTTCGCCACGCTGTTCACGATCCAATCGGCATCCTTTGCTGCCGAGGGCATCGCGAGAGAATCCGCCCGCATCATGTCCGAAGCTCGCGACGAAGGAGCCGCGCGCAACTACGCGGCCGGAGTGGCCGCCATCGCGGCCCACGACTTGAACGTTCCGAGCGAGAACATCCACCTCGACATTTCCTGCTCAACGCCCTCGTGCCTGGATGCCGAGGCCGACATTGATGTCAGTGTCACAATCGAACAGCCCCTGCCGCTCATCCCCGCCTTCATCCGGGATCGCCTCGGCACGAGCGTCTCGGTGGATGCGCACGCGCTGGGAATCGCCAATCCCTATCTGGAGCGGTCCCGGTGAGGCGCGTAGATCTTGCCGAAGAATCCGGCCGTATCACTCTCATGGCGATCGGGATGGTCGTTGCCGTGCTGCTCATTGGATACGCCGTCGTGGCTGCCAGCTTCGTCCATCTGGAGCGAAAATCCCTACAGTCGATCGCAGAATCGGCCGCCGTCCGGGCCGCTAGCGCCGTCAACGTCGAGGGGTATGTGGCTCGCGGGCCAGGTGCTCCCTACCTTGGCAATGACAGCGCGCAGCGAGCGATCGACGAGTATGTGCGCCGGCTTGGGCAATCGGCGCCCGAAGGCCTCGTCGTGACCAATGTCGATGTTGGCGGCGGTGATGTGCGGGTGACAATCGAGGCTCGCGCGACACCGCCTTTCCTTCCGGACAGGTTGTTTTCCGTTGATCTGAAAGCTCACGCCTCGGCGGAGTTCTTTGGACCGCCCGCACCATGACTTAGACTCTGGCCGTGCCCAACGCTCGTCTTATCGGCTTCGTCTTTCTCCTCGGTGCCATGGCCGCCGTCCCGGCGGTCACGGTCGACATGTACCTACCCTCCCTGCCCGAAGTCGCTGCCGATTTCCGGACCTCGTCGGCCAATGCTTCGGCGACGATTACCGGCATGCTCATTGGCGGTGCGGTCGGGCAGATCCTCGTCGGCACTCTGTCGGACAAGTTTGGCCGGAAAGCCCCATTTGCGGTCGGGCTCCTCATCCACACCGCGACCTCGATCGCGTGCATCTTCGCGCCCTCAATCTTCTCTCTCATCGCGTTGCGCGTGCTGCAAGGCATTGGCAATGCGGCCGCCACCGTGACCTCGATGGCGATCATTCGCGACCGGTTCCACGGCGCGCGGGCGGCCGCCATCATGTCCCGGCTCATGCTGGTGATCGGGCTCGCGCCGCTGTTGGCGCCGACCGTCGGTGGTTTCATCGCCACGCATTGGCACTGGCGGGCGGTTTTTGGCGTGCTCGCAACCTTCGGCGCCCTCGTTCTCCTCGCAACCCTCGTCTTCATGCCGGAGACTCACCCGCCGCAGCGGCGGATGAAGGAGCCACTGCGAAAGGCCTTCCGCACCTACGGGATCCTGGTGCGCGACAAGCAATTCATGGCGCTCGCGATTGTTCCGGCGCTCGCGCTATCGGCACTGTTCTCCTATGTCGCGGCCTCTCCGTTTGTGTTGCGGGAAGGTTTCGGATTATCGGAAGGCCAGTTCGCGATCGTCTTTGCAATTAATGGTCTTGGCATCGTGGCGGGCGCGCAGGTCAATGCGCGACTCGTTGCGACAATGACCCCGCTTCGGATTCTCCGGCGCGCGATGCCGATTGAGGTCATCATGGCGCTCGGTGTCGTCCTGGCCGCACTCATCGTGCCGAGCTCTTTGATCGCGATTTCGATTCCGCTGTTCATCGTCCTTGCGCTCAACGCCGTCGTCATGCCGAATGCCACGGCAACCGCGCTCTCGCTGCATGGCGAGCGCGCCGGCAGCGCCGCTGCGGTCGTTGGTGCGACGCAGGCGGGGCTTGCCGGAATAATCTCACCGGTCGTCGGACTCTTGGGCTCGACGGCGGTCGCCATGGGAAGCCTCATCGCCATCGTCGTCACGATCGGATATATCCTGGTGCGAGCCGTGCCCGAACAACCGGGCCCATCAATCGCGTAACGTGGAGTGCTGTGGCTACCGAATTTTCTGAAGAAATCGCCGCATTGCGGCACACCATGCAGACGATCCTCGCGGTAACCAAACCCGATGAGTTGCAAGCGAAGATCGACAAGCTGTCCATCGACGCTGCTGCGCCGGACCTATGGGACGATCCCGAGGCCGCCCAGGTCGTGACCTCCCAGCTCTCTCACGCCCAGTCCGAACTTGAACATCTCAACACCATGGTGGCTCGCATCGATGATCTCGAAGCCCTCGTTGAGCTCGGTCAAGAAGAAAACGACGCGGAGGTCCTCGCGGATGCTCAAAGCGAGTTGGCCGCCGTGCGCTCCTCGCTTTCCGACCTTGAGGTCCGCACGCTGCTGAGCGGCGAGTACGACGAGCGCGAAGCCGTCGTTACGATTCGCGCCGGTGCGGGCGGCGTCGACGCGGCAGATTTCGCCGAGATGCTCCTTCGGATGTACCTGCGGTGGGCCGAGCAACACGGCCACCCCACCAAGGTCCTCGATACCTCCTATGCGGAAGAAGCGGGCTTGAAGTCCGCAACGTTCGAGGTCAAGGCACCCTACGCCTATGGCACGTTGTCGGTCGAGGCCGGCACCCACCGCCTGGTCCGGATCTCGCCCTTCGACAATCAGGGCCGACGCCAGACCTCCTTTGCAGCGGTCGAGGTCATTCCGCTCATTGAAACGACCGACCACATCGAGATTCCCGAAGCCGATCTCAAGGTCGATGTCTTCCGCTCGTCGGGACCCGGTGGCCAGTCGGTCAACACAACCGATTCCGCGGTTCGCATGACGCACGTGCCGACGGGAATTGTCGTCTCGATGCAAAACGAGAAGTCCCAGATCCAAAACCGGGCCGCCGCACTGCGCGTGCTGCAGTCGCGGCTGCTGCTGTTGCGCCAAGAACAAGAAAACGCCGAGAAGAAAGCCCTCGCCGGGGACGTTAAAGCATCCTGGGGTGACCAGATGCGGTCCTACGTTCTGCAGCCTTACCAGATGGTCAAAGACCTGCGCACCGAGTATGAAGAAGGCAACCCGTCGGCTGTATTTGACGGTGAAATTGACGGTTTTTTGGAGGCGGGTATTCGCTGGCGGCGCGATCAGGATTAGAGTTGACGTGTAACTTGAAGGTTGGCGGCGTGTCCGTCAGCTAGGTCTCCGGGCCGCTGCCTAGCCTGAAGGAAGCAAAACCCTCACTTGTCTATGAAGCGGAAACCCCCACAGTGATCAGATTCGAAAATGTCTCCAAGGTCTACACGCGCGGTGCGCGGCCTGCCCTCGATGGCGTAGACGTGGAGATTGAGCGCGGCGAGTTCGTCTTTCTCGTTGGCGCTTCAGGATCCGGAAAGTCGACCTTCCTTCGACTCATCATGCGCGAAGAGCGCCCCACAGCCGGCACCGTCTACGCCCTGGGCCGCGATGTCGGGCGGATCTCGCGCTGGAAAGTTCCCCATCTTCGCCGCCAAATCGGCACGGTCTTCCAGGACTTCCGCCTCCTGCAAGACAAGTCCGTCTTCGACAACGTCGCGATCGCTATGCAGGTCATCGGCAAACCTCGTCACCAGGTCCGCACCTACGTGCCGCAGGTCCTGAAAATGGTGGGACTGGAAGGTAAAGAGCGCCGATTGCCCACCGAATTATCCGGTGGTGAAGCCCAGCGCGTGGCGATTGCGCGTGCCTTCGTCAACCGGCCGCAGGTGTTGCTGGCCGACGAGCCGACCGGCAACCTCGATCCCGATAACTCGATTGGCATTATGAGCGTTCTTGACCAGATCAACCGCCAAGGCACGACGGTCGTGATGGCGACACACAACAACGCCATCGTCGACCAGATGCGCAAACGCGTGATTGAGCTCGTTGATGGCGTCCTGGTCCGCGACCAGTCGCGCGGTGTCTACGGGGCGGGGCGGTAGATCCATGAGACTTCGTTTTATCCTGTCGCAAATCGGCAAGGGGCTACGCTCGCACGTCGCGATGACCATCTCGGTCATCCTCGTCACGTTCATTTCGCTCACCTTTGTGGGTGTGGCCTACCTGATTCAGAGCCAGGTCGGGAAACTGAAAGGCGAGTGGTACGACAAGGTCGAGGTCGCCGTCTTCATGTGCGCCGAGGGCGATACCTCAGCGAACTGCGCCCACAAGGCCGCCACCGAGGAACAGATCAAGGAGGTTGGCCAGATGCTGGAATCGACCAACCTCAAACCGTTCGTCCAAGACGTCTTCTTTGAAACCAAGGAGCAGGCGTACGAGAACGCCAAGAAGGTCCTCGATTCATCCTGGGTGGAGCAGCTCACCCCCGAGCAGATGCCCGTCTCCTACCGCATCAAACTGACCGATCCCACCCAATACGAGGTCATCTCAGATGAGCTTACCGGGCGGCCCGGCGTCGAAAGCGTCGTTGACCAGCGCGAAGTCCTCGACCCACTCTTTAAACTCCTCGATCGCGCAACCCTGACATCGATCGGCCTCGGAGCCGTCATGATCGTCGCAGCGGCCCTCCTGATTACGACAACCATTCGACTATCTGCCATGAGCCGACGGCGAGAAACCGAGATCATGAGATATGTCGGTGCCTCCACGCTGTTTATCCAGCTGCCGTTCATGATCGAAGGGGCCATCGCCGCCCTGATCGGCGCGGCGCTCGCGGTTGCGGGCCTGTGGGCTGGCGTGCGATTCCTTGTCGAAGGCTGGTTGGCACAAGGCTCCTCCGCCATGAACACGATCTCGACGACGGACGTCTGGTTCGCTGCCCCATGGCTGATCCTGCTCGCGCTCGTGCTCGCGCTGGTGTCCTCGATGATTTCCCTCTCCCGCTACACAAAGGTGTGACCCCCGATGCTTGCCCGTAGATTCATCGCCGCCATCCTCAGCGCCGGCCTAGCCATCTCCGGAGTCGTGATCGCCCTCGATCCGACCCCGGCGGTCGCCGACACCAAGGACGACCTCATCAAGCAGCGAGAAGAGCGGGCAAAGCGCCGCGAGCGGATCCAAAGCGAGCTTGAAGGCATCGACTCGTCACTGTCGACGGTCTACCTCCAGCTCGAAGACACCCGCAGCCAACTCGCCCTTGCCCAGACCGAGCTCGCCCAGGCAGAAGAAAAACTGGCGGGCGCCCAGCGCAAGCAAGAGCACATCGCCGGACGACTGACCGCAGCCGAGGGGGAGCGGGAACGGATTGCCGACGATATTGCCGAGACAACCTCTCAGATCGAAGGCAACAAGGGTGCGCTAGCGGAAGTCGTGCGCACCTCCTACCGTTCGGGCGGCGCCAATCTCGGCTCGCTTTCAGACCTGTACGAGATCGGCGTGGGCGAAGATTCCGTGCAGGCACTCGCCGCCCGCAATGCGGCCGTGCGCTCCCAGACCCGCGTCCTTGACCAGCTCGCCGAGCTCAACGCCAAGAACCGCAATGCCAACGCCCGGCAGGAAGCCGTTACCGAACTCATCACGGATCTGAAGGCCCAGGCCGACGAGGCTGTTGCTGATGCCGATGCGGCGCGCGATGCCAAGGCCATGAAGACCGCTGAGATCTCCCAGCTCCAGGACGACCAGACGGCCCTGGCAGGCTCGCTCGAGTCGAAGAAGGAACAGGCACTTGCCGACCGCGCCGCCAATGACGCGGCGGACGCCGACCTCAAGAGCCAGATCGCCGCCATCGTCGCCGAGGAAAAGCGGAAGGAAGAGGCCGAGCGCAAGCGCCGCGAAGCCGAACAGAAGGCCGCTGAAGAACAGCGCCGCCGCGAAGCCGCCGCGCGCGCCAAGCAGAACCCGGCCCGCCCGGCGCCAAAACCGGCACCGCCCAAGCCTGCTCCCAAGCCGCCAGCCCCGAAGCCGCCCGCACCGAGCGCTGGCCTCATCCCGCCGGTACCGCGACCGCTGTACGTCACAAGCTCCTACGGCTACCGCGTCTACCCGATCACCGGCGGCTGGTTCATGCACAACGGCGTCGATCTGCGCTCCTCGTGCGGCAACCCGCAGGTCTCATCCGCGGGCGGCACCGTGATCGCCACCAAGGGCGCCCGCGGCAACGGCACCCACGGCAACCAGGTCCTCATCAACCACGGCATGATTGGCGGCGTCTCCTACGTCACCGTCTATAACCACCTATCGGGCTTCGCGGTCTCACCCGGTCAGCGCGTCTCCCAGGGCCAGGTCATCGGCTACACGGGTGCAACCGGTAAGGTCACGGGCTGCCACGTGCACTTCGAGGTGTGGAAGAACGGCTCGACGATCGACCCGATGAGCCTGCCCGGCTTCTAATAACTTGCGTCAATGACCGCCCCGAGCCGTAGGGTAGGGGCAGGATTCACGCGCATTCACGACGGAAGGATGATCGGTGGCTGCCAAAAAGAGCTCGGGAGCAAAGAGCGCCAAACTCACGCCCGAACAGCGAGCGAAGGCCGAAGCCGATGCCAAGAAGACCGTCGCAAAGAACCGCAAAGCCTTTCACGACTACCACATCGATGACCGCCTCGAGGCCGGCATAGCGCTGTCGGGCACCGAGGTCAAAGCCCTGCGGATGGGGCGCGCATCGCTCGTGGACGGCTGGGTTGAGATCGACGCAGGACAGGCCTGGCTGCAGGGCGTCCACATCCCCGAATACGCGCAAGGCACCTGGACGAACCATGCCCCGCGACGCAAGCGCCGCCTGCTGCTGCACAAGAACGAGATCCTAAAGCTCGGCCAAAAGAGCCGCGAAAAGGGCTACACGATCGTGCCACTGGAACTTTACTTCGTGAAGGGGCGCGCCAAGGTCGAGATCGCACTGGCCCGCGGTAAGCAAGAGTGGGATAAGCGCCAGGCACTACGCGAGAAACAAGACGCTCGCGAGGCACAGCGGGCCATGAGCCTGCGCATCAATCGCTAGCAATCGCGCTACTGAGGGGGAGACATGCTTCGTCGCGTCTGGGCGCTACTTTTAGTCGTTCTGGCCATGCTCGTTGCAATCGCGCTACCGGCCGCGGCCGATGAGGACGATGCCAGAATCACGTCCATGGCGATCCGCGGCGAGCTGCAAGCCGACGGCACGCTCGACCTGCACATGGATCTCACTATGCACTTTTCCGGGCAGCATGGGCCATTCCTCGTCTTCGGTGAGGATACGGAACTGCCCACGAACCCGAACCACTACCAGCACGTCACCTTCGACGTCACCTCCGTGTCGTCACCGACTGACGCCCCCGCTAGTTACACCATCGAACACCGCCGCGATCACGCCTCCGTGCTAAAAATCGGCGAGGAGGGCCGCAGCGTCGACGGCGAGCAGCGCTACGCCATCGCCTATACGCTGTCCGGAATGCTGCGCCCGGCAGGCAGCTACGACGGCGCACCCGCCGAGGACGTTTTCGACTGGCGCGCCATCGCCCCCGGCGGCTTCAAAGTCCCCATCGAGAACTTCTCAGCCGACATCGACTCCGGTAAGAACGCGAGCAGCGTGACGTGCATGGCCGGCGACGTCGGCGCAACGACCCCATGCGAAGGTTTTAGCGCCGAAGGCTCAGCGTTCCAGCTCGCCACCTCCGTGCCCAAGGGCGAGGGCATCCGAATCGTTTCCGCCTATCCCGCAGGCACCTTCCCGGACGCGAAACTCGAGCTCGCCCCGCGCCGCACGTGGGCGAACATGTGGGGGCTCACCCCGGCCAGCGGGGCAGCTGCTGCCGTGACCCTCATCGGAGGTGTAGCCGCGGTCGTGCGGATCTCCCGCCGCGCCCGGCTCGATGAACGTTATCTCGACCTGCCGCCAGGGGTGTCACCCGCAACCGCGGACCACCCCGTCGGGCGCGTCCCCACACCTACCATTCCTGTCTCCTTCACGCCACTGACGCAGCCACCCGGCCTCCTTGGCACGCTCATCGATGGCAGCGCTGACGACGAAGACATGGTGGCGACACTCTTTGACCTGGCGCGCCGCGGCATCATCGAACTAGACAAGCGGCCACCAACAGACGAAGGCGATGACGACTATGCCGTGAGGTGGCTCGACCCTGAGGGCAGAATCGAAACCGCCCCATGGGAGCGCAGATTCCTCACGACGCTTTTCCAAAACAGCTCCGAGATCGCGATCTCCACCGAGGGTAAGCAGCTTGTGGAGGCCACCTCCCACTTGAAGGAGGATCTCGATAAGGGCGTCGTCGAGGCTGGATGGTATCGATCTTCTCCCGCAGCTGCCCGCGCAACGTGGGTCAGTGTTGCGTTGTTGGTTATGGTGGCTGCCATCATCCTGGGGGTGGTCACGTTCCTCATGCACGGGCCATTCATCATCCCGGTCGCTCTCCTGATCGTCTCGCTCGTCGCCATGGTGAACTACGACGCGGCCCAGGTCAGGACCGCCGAAGGCTCGGTCATCAACGACCAGCTCGTGGGCTTCAAGGACTACGTCCTCGCTGCGGAAGCCGGCCAACTTGAAATGAGGGAGGCCGCAGGCTATTACGACCGGCTGCTCCCGCTCGCCGTTGCTCTCGGGGTAGAAAGCCAATGGGAAAACGCCTGCCGAGGGGCAATGCTCGTAACCGGTGAGCACCTGAGTCTGCCGACGTGGTACGTGGCAGGAACGACCGCACACTCGCTGAGCTCGGGGATCTCGAGCGCGATGCTGTCATCGATCGCCGCGGTTTCATCGTCCTCCGGGGGTGGCGGCGTCAGTGGTGGCGGCGGTTCCATGGGCGGCGGATCCTGGTAGGTTGCACTTCACCCGGAATAAACTCGACCCGCCACCAGTTGACCTTCTATGATGGAAGTCCGCCACGCGCGGATGAATTGTCAATTTCATATGGGGATGATCGGTTTCGACGGTGACCCTGTTCCAGGGGAAGCGGGTCGAGGATGTGCAGTTATCTCGTTAACGCCCTGCACAAACCAATAGGTGCCGAATCTAAGAGCACCGACTTCGCCCTCGCTGCCTAAGCGAGCCTGAAGTCCGTCAGCCTGGGGACGCTCTCGCCCCAGATCCTGGCGTCATCTTGAGAGCCACTGCTTCGTTGTCGCGTTACCCGGCAACGAGGGACTTTTAGGTAACTGAGCCCGTCGGCAGCTAGTTCGCGAGACTGCCGGGGCCGAGAAAATCAGCAGCGAACTGCACCCGGAGAATCCTTGTTTCACGTGTCATCGGACGCGGGTTCGATTCCCGCCATCTCCACGGGAAGCCCCCGGAATCGTGGCGGATTCTAGGGGTCGTCGCAACACCGAGGTAATGGATTAGTCCGTAAGGACTAGTTTAGGCAGACGCTGGGCTGGGGTTTGCCAGTCCAGCGTTTTGCGTGGACGTCCGTTTAACCGTTGCGCTACCAACTCAAGATCCGCCGGCCCAAACACGGACAGATCAGTGCCCTTGGGGAAGTATTGACGCAGCAGCCCGTTCGTGTTCTCATTCGAACCACGTTGCCAAGGCGAAGCAGGATCACAGAAATACACGGGCACATCAGTGTCCATGCTGAACAGCTTGTGTTCTGCCATTTCCGCACCCTGATCCCAGGTCAGCGACCCGCGCAGATGCGCGGGCAGTGTGCCAATCAGGCTCGTGAGGACGTTACGTACCTCGGGTGCGGTATGCCCCGCGGGGAGATGTCCGAGCATCACATACCGTGTCTGCCGTTCCACGAGCGTCACAATCGCGGTCTGGTTCCTGGTGCCCGTGATCAGATCGCCTTCCCAGTGCCCGGGAACGGCGCGGTCTTCGATCTCGGCTGGCCGGTCGGAGATCATCACCATCGGATCTGTAAACCGCTCCCGACGTTGCTCAGGTGAACGCCTCGGCTTTCGTCTGGTTCGGCCGGTGCGTAGCGCGTCAGCGATCTCTCGTTTCAGGCCGCCTCGGGCTTGCACATAGAGCGCTTGATAGATCGTTTCGGTACTCACCCGCATACTCTCATCGTCTGGATAATCAACTTTCAGCGTATGGCTGATCTGTTCAGGTGACCACTGCACCCGCAGCTTCTGCGCGACATACTCACGCAGCTGGCCTTTGTGAGTAAGTTTCGATACTTTCGGGCGTGGCCGTTGCTCGGCTGCCCGGCGATGTGCGGCGAAGGGTTGATACACGCCATCATCATTCCGGTGATGTGTGACTTCTCGCATGATCGTTGACGCTGGCCTGCCCAGTTCCCGACTGATCGCTCGAAACGAATACCCTTCGCGGAGCAGGTCGGCGATACGTTCACGTTCTACCAGAGTGAGGAACCTGGGATGGAGTTCTTGTTCGAGGGCGGCGAGCCCGCAAAAGCCGGTGGGTGCAGTCATGGTTTCTATCGTGGTCTCACCCGTGGCATAGTTCACGCGGCGACCATCTGCGTAGAATCGCGAGTCGCGGGTACGCCGAGTTCCGTGTTCCCAATCCCGGCACGTACGCACGTGCACACCGATTTGGCGTGCGGCAGCGCTCTGAGAGTGACCAGCCTTTCTCAACGCAAAGTATTCGGCTTTACGTTGATGGGCGATACGCCTGGATTTCAGTCCAGCTTTTCTTGCCCAGCCATGAGCCGTCTGAATGTTGAGGCCCATTTCACGGGCAACCGCGGTTGCTGACCCGATCACTTGCATTCGGTCGAGGAACTGGGGTTTTAGTTCCGTGAGTTCTTTCCTGGTAAACGACATGATGGCCGCAACTCCCTGATGTCAGGGTGTTGCGACCATCACTAGAACCCGCC
>NZ_FNQV01000018.1 GCF_900107735.1 Bowdeniella nasicola
GGCGGGTTCTAGTGATGGTCGCAACACCCTGACATCAGGGAGTTGCGGCCATCATGTCGTTTACCAGGAAAGAACTCACGGAACTAAAACCCCAGTTCCTCGACCGAATGCAAGTGATCGGGTCAGCAACCGCGGTTGCCCGTGAAATGGGCCTCAACATTCAGACGGCTCATGGCTGGGCAAGAAAAGCTGGACTGAAATCCAGGCGTATCGCCCATCAACGTAAAGCCGAATACTTTGCGTTGAGAAAGGCTGGTCACTCTCAGAGCGCTGCCGCACGCCAAATCGGTGTGCACGTGCGTACGTGCCGGGATTGGGAACACGGAACTCGGCGTACCCGCGACTCGCGATTCTACGCAGATGGTCGCCGCGTGAACTATGCCACGGGTGAGACCACGATAGAAACCATGACTGCACCCACCGGCTTTTGCGGGCTCGCCGCCCTCGAACAAGAACTCCATCCCAGGTTCCTCACTCTGGTAGAACGTGAACGTATCGCCGACCTGCTCCGCGAAGGGTATTCGTTTCGAGCGATCAGTCGGGAACTGGGCAGGCCAGCGTCAACGATCATGCGAGAAGTCACACATCACCGGAATGATGATGGCGTGTATCAACCCTTCGCCGCACATCGCCGGGCAGCCGAGCAACGGCCACGCCCGAAAGTATCGAAACTTACTCACAAAGGCCAGCTGCGTGAGTATGTCGCGCAGAAGCTGCGGGTGCAGTGGTCACCTGAACAGATCAGCCATACGCTGAAAGTTGATTATCCAGACGATGAGAGTATGCGGGTGAGTACCGAAACGATCTATCAAGCGCTCTATGTGCAAGCCCGAGGCGGCCTGAAACGAGAGATCGCTGACGCGCTACGCACCGGCCGAACCAGACGAAAGCCGAGGCGTTCACCTGAGCAACGTCGGGAGCGGTTTACAGATCCGATGGTGATGATCTCCGACCGGCCAGCCGAGATCGAAGACCGCGCCGTTCCCGGGCACTGGGAAGGCGATCTGATCACGGGCACCAGGAACCAGACCGCGATTGTGACGCTCGTGGAACGGCAGACACGGTATGTGATGCTCGGACATCTCCCCGCGGGGCATACCGCACCCGAGGTACGTAACGTCCTCACGAGCCTGATTGGCACACTGCCCGCGCATCTGCGCGGGTCGCTGACCTGGGATCAGGGTGCGGAAATGGCAGAACACAAGCTGTTCAGCATGGACACTGATGTGCCCGTGTATTTCTGTGATCCTGCTTCGCCTTGGCAACGTGGTTCGAATGAGAACACGAACGGGCTGCTGCGTCAATACTTCCCCAAGGGCACTGATCTGTCCGTGTTTGGGCCGGCGGATCTTGAGTTGGTAGCGCAACGGTTAAACGGACGTCCACGCAAAACGCTGGACTGGCAAACCCCAGCCCAGCGTCTGCCTAAACTAGTCCTTACGGACTAATCCATTACCTCGGTGTTGCGACGACCCCTAGAATCCGCCGCTCGCTGGCAGGGGCTTTTTGCTTTCATGCCTCGAAGACCCGCGGGCAGGCCCGAGGACGAGACCTTCTTGGACGTGAGTCTCGAGCACGTGCGTCATCTAGGCGCATGCCGACCCGAGGATTTGGTCAGGCGTGAGCGGTGTGCTCGCGGTCGGCGTGTCCGGGTGGTTCGAGCTGGAAAGTGGAGTGCTCGATGCTGACGTCGAAGTGTTCGGCCACGCAGTCCTGGAGGTGGGCCAACATCTCGGCGGCGTGACCGTCGGTGAAGCACTCCTCGTCCAGGACGACGTGAGCCGTCAGCACGGGTAGGCCGGTGGCGATGGTGGAGGCGTGGAGGTCGTGTACGTCCTGCACGTGCCGCACCGCGAGCACGTGGGCGCGGACGTCGTCCAGGTTCAGCCCCTTGGGTGTGGACTCCAGCAGGATGTGGCCGGCCTCTCGCAGGATGGTGATGGCGCGGGGCACGATGAGGGCGGCAATGAGCATTCCGGTGATGGCGTCGATGCGGACCCACCCGGTGGTGGTGATGATGATCGCGCTGATGATGACGGCTACCGACCCCAGGGCGTCGTTGGCGACCTCCAGGAACGCGGCGCGCATGTTGAGGTTGGCGACACGTCCGGAGCTGAGGACCAGCATGGAGACGATGTTTCCGGCGAGGCCGACGATACCGAAGATGAGCAAGCCGGTGGAGCTGACCTCGTGCGGTTCGTACAGGCGGCGGACGCCCTCGACGAAAGCGTAGAGCCCGACCCCGAGCAGCACAGTGGCCTGGGCTCCCGCGGCGAGTACCTCGGCCCGGCGGAACCCCCACGTCCGCTCGGGTGTTGGCGGGCGCAGGGCCAGCGACGCGGCGATCAGAGCCATGCCCAGCCCGGCGGCGTCGGTAACCATGTGCCCTGCGTCGACCAGCAGAGCCAGAGAGCCGGTCCACAACGCCCCGATGACCTCGGCGACCAAGATGGTCGAGGTGATCGCGAACGCGACCACCAGCGGGCCGCGGTGGGTGGTGACGCTTCCGTGGTTGTGGCCTGCGCTCATGCGCGAGCTCCTTCCAGGTGGGTACGGTCCTGCGCCACGCCGGGGGCGGCGAGGTGTCTGCTGCGGCCGGCACGGACACCGTTGGCGATGACGAGGACCTCGGCCAGCTCGTGGACCAGGACGACCGCAGCCAGACCCAGAACGCCGAATAGGGCCAGCGGGATCAGGGCCGCGATCAGGGCGAGGGAGACCACGACGTTCTGCAGCATGATGGCGCGGGTGCGGTGGGCGTGCTCGAACGCGTACGGCAGCAGCCGCAGGTCATCACCCATGAGGGCGACGTCGGCGGTCTCGATCGCGACGTCGGTGCCCATCGCGCCCATCGCGACGCCGACGTCCGCGGTGGCCAACGCGGGTGCATCATTGACACCGTCGCCGACCATCGCGGTCGGCCCCTGGGTGCGCAGGCCGGTGACCACCTGGGACTTGTCTTCCGGGCGCAGGTCGGCGTGCACCTGCTCGATGCCGGCCTCGGCGGCCAGGGCCCGTGCGGTCACCTGGTTGTCCCCGGTCAGCATCACCACGGTGTAGCCGTGGTCGGCGAAGCGGGCGATGACCTCGGCGGCCTCGGGCCGCAGTTCGTCCCGGACCGCGATGGCGCCGGCCGGGTGGCCGTCGACCTCAACCACGACCGCGGTCGCGCCGGCCTGCTGCATGCGCGCCACATCACCTGCCAAATCGCCGGGGGTGACCCAGCCGGGTCTGCCGAGCCGGACCCGCGCACCGTCGACGGTGCCGACCAGACCGGCGCCGACCACGGCCTGCACGTCCTTCGCGGCGGGCACCGTGGCGGTGGCGGCCAGGATGGCTGCGGCCAGCGGGTGCTCGCTGCGCGCCTCCAGGGCGGCCGCCCACCCCAGCACCTGGTCCCGGTTGTTCCCTGGTGCGGTAGCGACGTCGACGACGGCCGGCCGGTTACGGGTCAGCGTGCCGGTCTTGTCCAGGGCCACGGTGCGGGCCCTGCCCAGTGCCTCCATCGCCGCACCGCCCTTGATCAGGATTCCGCGGCGGCTCGCCGCCCCGATTGAGGCCACCGCGGTGACCGGCACCGAGATCGCCAACGCGCACGGGGAGGCGGCCACGACCATGACCAGGGCCCGGTGCACCCAGACCGACGGGTCATCGAGGAGGGTGCCGAGCAGCGCGGTCAGGACGGCGGCGACGAGGATGCCAGGCACCAGCGGGCGGGCGATCCGGTCCGCGAGCCGCTGGGTGGCGCCGCGGCGGGACTGCTCGGTCTCGACCACGTGCACGATTCGGGCCAGGGAGTTGTCCTGCGCGGTGGAGGTCACCTTGACCTCCAGGGCGCCGGTGCCGTTGATCGATCCGGCGAAGACCTCCTGACCGGGCCCGGTCTCCACCGGCATGGACTCCCCGGTGATGGCCGAGGTGTCCAGGCTGCTGCGGCCGCTGCGCACGGTCCCGTCGGTCGCCAGCCGCTCGCCCGGACGGACCACCATGACGTCCCCGGTCACCAGTTGGGCGGGGTCAAGGACGACCTCGTGGCTTCCGCGCAGCACCGTCGCCTCCTTGGGCACAAGGTCCAGCAGTGCCCTCAGGCCGTGCCGGGTCCGGGCCAGGGAGTATTCCTCCAGTCCCTCGCTGAGGGAGAACAGGAACGCCAGCGCGGCGGCCTCCTCCACCTGCCCCAGCAGGGTGGCGCCCACGGCGCCGATCGTCATCAGCAGGCCGACGCCGAGCTTGCCGCGCGCCAGCCTTCGCAGCGCACCGGGCACGAACGTGGACCCGCCCACCAGCAGCGCCGCTGCGGCCAGCACCAGCTCCACCGTCTCCCAGCCCCCGAGTCCGGCGAGGAACCCAACGCCGAGCAGGGCGCCGGAGAGCAGACCCAGCCGGATCTCCCGCACGTGCCAGAGCCGGGTGACCGGCTCCTCGACCTCGCCGCCGCCCGTGGAAGGCGGCGGCGTTCTCTCACACCCGCACGCGTCCACGAGCACCTCCCGCTGCGGGGTCTCCTCGCGGCTCACGCCCCCGCCTCCTGCCCGGCGTGGGTGCGTAGCTGGTCCGGGGCGGGGTTGCCCTCGGTCCCGACGCCGTAGTTCGGGCACAGCGCCACCGCATACCCCGAGGAGGCGAGTAGTCGCTCTGCGGCGTCCAGCACGCCCAGCAGCTTAGGCACGCTGGTGAGGGAGAACATCGAGGCCCGACCCTGCGGCCGGGACACCACCAGGCCACAGTCACGAAGGCACGCCAGGTGGGCGCTCACCGTCGACTGCGCCAACCCAAGGTGTTCCGTGAGGTCACGCACCCGGTGCTCGCCCAGGCTCAGGTGCTGCAAGATCGCCAACCGGGACGGGTCCGATAGGCCGTGGAACAGCGCAGCCGCCAAGGACAGTCCTGCATCGGGCTCCGGATCCCTATGGTCGCTCAGACTCTTCGCTAGCATCGTCATGTAGCGATGTTAGCGCACTCTCTGCATGCCGCGCGTCGCCAGGGTCAGGTGGACTTGCGGTACCGCGAACGGGCCGCGACAGACCGGCCCTCTGTGTGTGCACACTCTTCTGCCGCGATGAGGGTGGGACCTGGACCAATCCCTGACCTGGGTCTTGTCCGGGTGATGCGGCGCGCTGTATCAGCATCAGGTGATTACTGAAGGCCAAGAGTTCGACACATGCCCCCCCGAGCTCCACCACGTTCGGCCCCTGTCAGTTCGCTGACAGGGGCCGTGTGCTGTGCGGCCGGTCGTGCCTAGAGCAGCCGGGCCGGAGAGTTTCCTCGACTGCGGCTTCTCGGGTTTCGAGGAGCTATCTGTTGACTGCGCGTGCTCTTCCACGGTGGGCGAGATAGCGAGTATTCCGTCAGATGATGTGGCACATCGTTGACACGGAGTCCCGGTACTACTTGCCGTCCGTCCGCAGTTCGGAAGCTGGATCCGGTCGCCTGAAGAGTGGTGAGTGGGTCTTGCGAGCTGCACCATCACCAGATGTGCCCCGAAGGCCCGGAGTTCGACTCGTTCCGCGCGAGCTCCACCCCTTTGAAGCCCCGTCGGCTCGTGCTGGCGGGGCTTTCGTGATGTCAGGGGCCATGGTTCTCGCCCTGCTCGGACTTTGATTCGGCCTGAACCGGCGGCATGTGGAACACCCGCGCTCCAAGTGGGCAAGATGAGCCCTCGCCGGCGCCCGCATCGCACCTCCAGCCCACAGTCGAGGTCCTCGGGCATTCAGGCTCCGCATCAGGTGATGTCCAAGGGCCTGGAGTTCGACCCGTGGTCTGTCACGCTCACCTGCTCAGCAGATCGGCACGTTCACCTCGGTGACGAGTTCCTCGGGCTTCGTCGACGACGGATCGTTGAGGTAGGTGTTGAAGACCTTCGTCGCGACGTCGTCGGAACCCCGCTGCGCGAGAGTCAGGCCGTGCTCGGCGACGAAGTCCGCTATCCGCGAATGGGCATCCGTGATCTGTGAGTACGGGCCGACGACGACGGCCCTCACCACCTCCGTCTCGGCGAGGTCCACGACGACGAGCGGGTCGTCAGCGGTCGTGCCAGGTGCGACGGGGAGCCAGACCGACTCGTCGACCTGCGCCTCCTTGAACTCCTCGTCATGCTCGATGACCCCGCCCGGGCCGGTGGGCCGGATGCCCTGCCGCTCGAGCAGGGGTATGAACCTGCCCCAGAGTTGCCCCTCATCGGAGTAGGTGGGGATGGTGCCGCGCAGGGTGACGATCGTGCGGGCGGGGACGGTGTTGCGGGTGATGGTGATGGACATGGTGGGTCCTTCCGGTTGTGATGCGCCCGGGGTTTAGTGGGGACTCAGCTCATTTGATTTTTACCAGTTCTTTGGCGCTGGTAACCCCAGCATAGAACGATTCCTCGTACTCGAACGGTGGCACATCACCGAGGTAGCCATGGAGCCGTTTCGTGTTGTGCCAGTGCACCCAGCCCAGGGTCGCGAGCTCGAGATCATCGACCGTTTTCCACGGCCCCGGTTTCGCGGGCCCGCGCACAAGCTCAGCCTTGTAATAGCCGTTCACCGTCTCAGCCAGGGCATTGTCATAGCTGTCAGCAACGGTCCCGATCGAGGGCGTCGCTCCGATCTCAGCAAGACGCTCACCGTAACGAATCGACGTGAATTGGCTGCCCGCATTGCTGTGGCAACGCAGCTTTGGAAGATGCCTGCCCCGTGACCAGCGGGCCATCTCGATCGCATCAAGCACCGTCCCGGTTTTCATGTTCGATGCACACCGCCATCCCACAATCGCGCGACTAAACGCGTCAATGATGAAGCAGACGTAAGCGAGGCCCTGCCAGGTCGGCACGAACGTCAAATCCGTCACCCACAACTGGTTCGGCGCGGCAGCACTGAATACGCGGTTCACGAGATCGGGGTGCCGTGGTGCTTTCGGATCAGGCTTCGTGGTCTTGTGCCGTTTCTCGCGACGCACCCCTTCAATCTCGAGAATCTTCATGAGCCTTGCGACCTGGTCACGACCGATCTCGATGCCAGCACGTTTCGCGGCTTTCCAGAGCTTACGCACCCCATACACGGAGTAGTTCGCCTCCCAGATTTCAAGCAGCCGTGGCCAGACCTCCGCATCCCGAATTTGCCGGGCTGATGCTGGCCTGCCGTTCGCGGCGTAATACGTAGACGGGGCCACCTGCAATACTTTGCAGATGCGCTCGACCCCGAGCCGCCGACCAGCGACGATATCGTCCTTATTCGCGTTAATAAACCGCACTAGTTCCGATGTTGGCGCTCGAGCTCCGCCCCGAAGAAAGACGCGGCCCGTTTCAAGATTTCATTCGCGCGCTTGAGCTCACGCACCTCT
The DNA here is from genome assembly GCF_900107735.1 of Bowdeniella nasicola. Classification (GTDB taxonomy): domain Bacteria; phylum Actinomycetota; class Actinomycetes; order Actinomycetales; family Actinomycetaceae; genus Bowdeniella; species Bowdeniella massiliensis. The sequence goes on from NZ_FNQV01000018.1 coordinate 7,318, forward strand.
TGCTCGAGTTCTCGCATTCGTGTTTGATCGTCGGTCGTGACTCCGGCTTTGACTCCGTCATCGATGTCGGAGCCTCCAACAAACCCAGGGCGCTTCATTGCTCCTCGGCAACCCGGAGTTCGCCGGCGAGGCTGTCGCGCTGCAGTTGCAGCGCGCGCTCGAACGCCGGGGTCCCGCGGGCGGGAAGCAGAGTGGTGATGGCGACCACGCCGAAACCGATGTCGCGCATGAAGGGCTACCGGCCGTCGACCTCGAGCCCGTGGAAGGTAACCACCGTTGCTCGCCGTCGACCACGAGGTCAGTGAGGTGCAGCCCTAATTTTCGCGCAATTGTGATGGTGGCGTCATGGGTGGCTTGGGTTGATCCAACGGAGGTCAGGGAAGCGGGCGAAGTCACTGTCGAAGGAGCAGATGCTGGTGCCGTTCTCGATGGCAAGAGCAGCGAGGTGGGCGTCGGTGACGAGGTTCCCGTGCAGATCGCCGTCCGTGAGGAGTCGGCCGAGGATGTCGCGGTGGCGATCTCCAGGGGTGGGCAACCAGGCCCGGTCGGCGTCGAGCCAGTCAGTGATGTAGCTCCACGCATCCGTCGGCGTCAGCGGGTTCTCAGTCACGCGGGGATGAGTGATGATGCGTTGGAACGCCATCAGCGACACCCAAGGCAGTCCGACGCGTTCGACGCCGTTCATCGCCTCGTCCAACCAGGTCCGTGCGGCGGAGTGAAAGTGGGACCGGTCATCGACGGCGTAGAGCAGAACGTTGGCGTCGACGATCACCGGGCGTCCTCGGCGTCGTACTGATCGAGCAACTCAAGGGCAGCGGCGACGTCGGTGACATCGACTTTCAGCCCGACGCTAGCCGTTCGTTGCCGGAAATGCTTGGGCTTCTGCTGCCGACGCAGGCCCGCGCGGGCCAGTTCGTTTACTGCCTCACCCAGACCAATGTGTCGCTCCCTGCGCAGGCGTTCTGCTGCTGCCGCGACCTCGGGGTCGAGTCGTACTGTTGTCCTCATTCCATGAGCCTAACACTGCAGATGCATGTGCTGCGCATCAATGATGCGGAAGCATGAACGGGTGGGCATGGGCGTAGTGACTACGGATGGGGTTCGAACTTCGAACCCGCTACGACAGGCGGCGCCCACCCACGCCGCACCCACAGGCCCAGAGTTCGACCCGTTCCCCCCGAACTCCACCACTTTCGGCCCCCGTCAGTTCGCTGGCAGGGGCTTGTTGTTTTCGAGGCAGCGCTGCCACCGTTGCTCTCCGTCGACGACGGTGTCGGTGCGATGCATCCCCAGACTTCGCGCGATCGCTTGGGATGCGTCGTGGCACGGATGGATGTGGGCGACCAAGGCTTGGACACCGCGTTGCTCGAGGTGCTCGACGAGCAGGCGGACCGCACGGGTCGCGTATCCTTTGCCTTGCCACTTTCGCCCGATGACCCAAGCAATCTCCGCATAGCCTTGCCCTCGAGGCAGCGTGGCTTGGACGTAGCCGATGGGCGTGTACCCCGGCTCAAGGACGACCACGAGGTTGATCCTCTTCGGCGCCGTCGGCAGAATTGCCGCGGGTCTGAATGGCGTAGCGGCGCTTGAGTTCTTCGACGCTCGCGGGGCCGCCACCGGTGAACTCATAGAGCGTCGGGTCAGCCAACACGTGGGACATCACTTCAGCATCCCCGACAGTGAGGGGGCGCAGGGCCACGCCAGGAACCATGGACGACAATCCGCCATCCATTCGCGTTGCGGTCAATCGCCAAGGCTTGGGCGGGACATCGGAGCTTCACCCGTGGGGCAGATTGGATCGCACCACGTGGTGCCGCGGTGCGCTTCGGACCCCTTCATGCTGGTACCGCTGGCGGTCCCATGAGAAGTGCGCGAACACTTCTGCGGAGCTTGTGGAGGTCCCCTTAGCGGACGTTCTTTGGATTCGCCCGCATCGCCGTCAGCAACTTCTTGCCGCTAGCCACATTTGCCCTTGTATCGCGTAGCGCTACGCGATACAGTTGGTTCGTGATCGTCAGCTTCCGGCACAAGGGCTTGGAGCGGTTGTATCGCGATGGTTCGAAGAAGGGTGTTCAAGCCGCCCACGTGCCCAAGTTGCTGCGCATTTTGTCGCTCTTGGACGTGGCGCAGACTCCGGACGACCTCGCGATCCCGTCGTTTCGGACCCACCCCCTCAAGGGGGACCTGGCCGGGCACTGGTCGGTCTGGGTAAATGGCAACTGGCGGGTGACGTTTGGTTTCGTTGAAAGCGATGTGGAGCTCGTTGACTATCAGGACTATCACTGATCAGGAGGTGGACTAGATGGTGATGAAGACCCCCGTACATCCCGGCGAGATCCTTCGCGAGGACGTTCTTGCTGACCTCGGTATGACTGTCGGCGAGGCGGCGTCCCGGCTCGGGATCTCTCGGGTGACGCTGAGTCGAGTGCTGCACGGTCACGCCCGGGTCAGCCCGAATCTCGCGGTGCGTCTGGAGGAAGCGGGCGTCGGCACCGCGCGCGCGTGGCTGGCTTTGCAGTCAGCTCACGATCTTGCGGCTGAGCGAGCCGGTGGAGCGCCCGTGGTCCGCAGGCTCTCTCCCGTCGCCTGAACGGCACGAGCCCGGAAGCAGGGCAAGCACTGGCTGATCAAGAGATGTGCTCCGGACGCTCGGAGTTCAACCCGTTCTCCCTGAGCTCCACCACTTTCGGCCCTTGTCAGTTCGCTGACCGGGCCTTTTACTTAGGGCTCGGGTTGTAGCATTAAGGCCATTCGGCAGCCACATCAGAGGAGCAGCGCATGGGCTAGCGTCCTGAAATCGTCTGTATTTGTGGTTCCATGCTATTCGCCACCGAGATGCGCAAGGAGAGCGCCCGCCTCACATTAGCGGGAGCGATCGCGCTTGCCCCGGGCGAGACTAGCCTTGCTGCAACGGAGCCCATGACCGCGGAGCAGAAGGCAATGCTTGATGCTCTGCACCGCCACAAAATCGATCTTGCCGAACGGGTAGTGGTCGTTAACCCCGGTGGTGACGTCGGTGACTCTACCCGTGACGAGATCGAGTATGCTCGCGCCGCAGGAAAGCCGGTCTCGTTCACTGACTCGGATTGATCGATCGGCGCCGTGCCGATATGAGCCCGCGGGTGCCGAAGGTCCAACGTGAGCGCGCTGTTAGGATCCGAGCAGCGAACGAAAGCGGTCTTAGTCAGGGGGTAGACGTGAAGCTTGGTTTCAGTCATTGTTCTAGGTCCGTGTCAACAGCAGACCTAGACGATATCCAAAGGGATCTTGGTGTAAAGCTGCCACAGGAGTTTCGGGACCACTATGAGACCTGGAACGGTGGAGATCCCAATAAGAGCCTGTTCCGTGCACTGGGACCGCTGGTGCGCGATATAGAGATCACGCATTTCTTCTCGTTTCGGTACAACCACGAATTTGCTGACGATCCGGAATACACGCTTGAGGGGATCGCGCTCGAAGAATGGGCGGAGGGCGAGGTTCCTACGAGGCTGCTGCCATTTGCGATTTCTTATGACGGCAATTACCTCTGTTTGGATCTTCATGGTGGACAGATCTACTACTACATTCGAGACAATGACGACTCATCGATGTCGAAGGATGAGTACTTCGCTCAGAATTCGGTCTGGCTGGCGGAATCGTTTGAGGAGTTCCTGGGCAAGCTCGAGTGTCCCGATAGCGTCCCTCCGGTTGACGACGGTGACGAACGCAGTGAACCAGTGGAGTCTGCCCGGCAGCAAGACTTCAGCGGATGCTCGAGCATGGTTACTGCTCGACAGATCGCTGACGTCGCGGCACGGCTGGGGTGAGCTTTCCAGAAGAGGTTGTCGAACACTACGTGAAGTGGAACGGCGGGCGACCGCAGCGGCCGCTCTTCCGCAATGTAGATTTCGACGAGATCGAGGTCAGTGAGTTTCTTCCCAGGATGGTTGCTCCAAGGAGCCCTAACGGTTCGAACCTATTGATGGAAGAGGCCGCGACCGATGGTTGGCGCAACAATCGACTTCCACGAAACCCCGTCCCTTTCGCCATTGACTGGGGTGACAACTATTTTTGCGTCGATGTGGATACGCGCAAGATTTACTAATATGTCCGCGATGATTGGAGCGATCATCGCACAGTAGAGCAGAAGCAGGTAGTCTTTACGACGCTTGCAGGCGTCGCGTTCTACTGCGTGCGGCGTGTGACGGGCAAACTCTGGCCGGCAATGGCTGCGCACGCAGCCTGGGATTTCGCAGTTTCATAAAGGTAGACGCCGATGACCGCTCGTCCACGCATTGGCCACTCGAGGCCCCGCATTGGCGGCCTCGATGTGGCGCGTGCCCTCGCCCTCTTTGGCATCATGGGCAATCACCTCATGGGTTCAGACACGACGGCGTCCTGGTTCATCGTGCGGATCATGGCCGATTTTCATGCGGTGGCGTTCGCGGTCCTCATTGGTGCGGGTGCGCAGCTGGAATATGAGGCGGCTAAGCGGCGCAACGACACATCCTGGCTGCCGGTCCTGATTCGGGCTGGATTCCTCATTGTGCTCGGCCTAGCCGTGGGTTGGTGGGCGACCCGAATCGCCGTCATCCTCGTGACGCTTGGCCTCCTGACGCTTGTGTGTCGGGCGATCGTGCCGGCTCGCACCTCGATCGTCGCCGCGATTCTAGCTTTGTTCGTAATCGTCGGGCCGCTCCTGACAGCAGCAAATGTTGCCTACGATTGGGGTCGCCCGCTCTACAGCCCGGACTTCTTCGATGTCGTGCGGCCCGCGGCGTACATTTCGCTCATGGTCGCCGACCCATACCCGTTCGTCGCCTGGGTGACCTATGGAGTCGTCGGCATTATGTACGTCCGGCTCGTCGTGAACGCGCAGCGTCGTTACCTCGCGGTCGCGGGCGGCGCGATCATCGGTGCAGCGATCGCGCTCGGCGTCGATCTACTGACTCGCGATCGCGCCACGCTCTTTACCGATCGCCTCCTGACCTGGGAGGCCTATTCCGGCAGTTACGTCAACATCATCAGCTCGGCGCTGATCGTCGTTGCAGGTGTTGCCCTGTGCTCGTGGGCCGTCGAGAACGCGCGCGGGATTGCGGGCAAGGCCCTGACCGTCCTCGCGGGCGTTGGCCAGCTCACGCTCACGTGGTACGTCGTCCACATCTTCGCCTCCGACCGGATGATCGGCTTCCTGGAAAACCTCGAGCCGCACCTGGCCTACCTCGATATCGGGGTGTGGGCGATTCAGATCGCGCTCGTATGTCTGCTCTCTCCGCTGTATCTCGCGAATTTCCGAATCGGGCCGCTGGAAGTGGTGCCGCGCTGGATATCTCAGCGTATTGCGCCGACGCGACGCGATTCACATCCCCGAAGTGGCCGCGGCGTTCCCCCTGAAGCACCATCGCGGGGCTAGGGGCAACCAAAAGCGATAACCTGGTGCCGTGTCGAAGCCAAGAGTAACCCTTGTGACAGGCCGGGAGCTTCCCGAGCTGAGCGAAGATGATCAGGTCCTGCCCCCGCTGCTGGAAGAGCGCGGAATCGATGTTCAGATCGCCATCTGGGACGACCCGGATGTGAACTGGGATGAGGCCGGCCTGTGCATCATTCGCACCGTTCCGGACTACGCCCCGCGTCGAAAGGAATTCTTCGAGTGGGCACGTAACGTTCCGAAGCTGCTGAATAACCCGACCATTTTGGAATGGAATTCGGACAAGCACTACCTGCAGGAACTTGCCGGTCGCGGGCTGCCGACGATCGAAACCACATGGCTTGAGGTGAATCAGGATCTGTCCAAGCACCAGGTTCACACGCGCTTTCCTGCGGGCGGCGACTTCGTCGTCAAGCCTGCGGTCTCCTCGGGCCAGCACTCGACGGGCCGGTACACGGCGCGTGAGGCCTACTCCCGCATGGCGGCAATCCAGCACGCGATGGAGATCCTGGACAACGGGCACGCAGCGATGGTCCAGCGCTACCTCGTTTCGATGGAAGAGCGCGGTGAGATCTCGCTGATTTTCTTCAACGGTCTGCTCTCGCACGCCGTCGAAAAGGACACGATTCTCGATTCGCCGAACGGCACTCGGCCGACCGTTCACCGTAACCGGGCGCACCCGCACGCGATTACGTCGGGGGAGCGCACCCGCGGTGAGGATGTGCGGGCAGCGCTGCATGAGTCGATCAAGCAGCTGTTGGGGCGCGACGAGCAGCTCATTTACTGCCGCATCGACATGGTCGCAGGCGATGACGAGCTCGAGATTCTCGAAGTATCGCTCTTTGATTGCAACCTCTACCTCACCTCGGATCACAAGGCCGCCGAAGCATTCGCCGATGCGATCGCGATGCGAGCGTTCTGGTAGAGCTAGGCGAGCGAGTCCAGGTGGGCCGCGATACTCGCGACCGCCTCGGCATTGAACGCCTCATCATCGCGCATCAACATGTGCAGCGCGAGCCCGTCGATGAGCGCATGCAGGTTCGTCGTCTCAACGTCTAGGTCGAGCTCTGGGCGAAAGAGTCCCGCGTTCTGTAGCCGGCAGAGCATGAGGCGGGAGCCCTCGCGCAGGCCGGCGTAGGCTTCATCTCGCACCCGCGCAATGTGTGGATCGACGCCAGCTTGCGCGATCAGGGCGACGTTGACATCCATTTCGGCGCGGCGCTCGGCATCGAGTGGCATAAACTCCAGGATCATTGCGAGGACCATCTCGCGGGTGTCGCGAATCTCGACGTGGCCGGCTATGCGGCTGCGCACGCGGGTCTCGACCATCGACATGGCGTGCACGAGCAGTTCCGTCTTGGATGGGAAGCTGTAGCGCAAGGATCCCGTCGAGACGCCCGCCTCTGCTGCCACGGCGCGAATGGACACGCCGGCAATGCTTCGTTCATGATGACGCGCCACGCTCGATGCCGCAACCCTTACGAGCGGCGCCGAGCAAGTCATCGACTTCGTCCTGCCGATTTTTGCTGGCGCCGTCCTTGGACTCAGCGCGCTCCAGACCGGCATTCTCCTCGGCGCAACCCAGCTTGCGGCGTTCGTCTGCCGCCCGATCGCCGGCGTCATCGTCGACCGGCGCAACAAGAGTCTTATCGCCGCGGGCGGAGCGGTGGGCTACGGCCTCGCGTGCATCGGCTTCGGCTTCGCGACGGGATTCGCCATGGCGCTCGCGGCCGCGGTCGTCACGGGTATCTCGGGCGCGTTCATGTGGGTAGCGATCCGAGCGATCATCGGGGAGCGGCTGGAGGAGGACTCCTCCGTCTTCGCCAAGCTCGTCGCGGCTGAAGAAACTGGCGGCTGGCTGGTGCTCGTTCCAGCGATCATCGTCCTCAGCGCGATGGGGTATGGCGTCGTATTCTTTGCCCTCGCCGCGTGTTGTCTCGTCGCGGCCGTGCTCCTGGTCACCCAGCAAAACCCAGCGTCATCCCACACCATTGGCAAGGACATCTCGCTTGGGAAGGGGGGGCTAGGCTGCGGCCGATGCTGATCACCGTCGTCATTACGATGGCGGCGGAGGCAGCGATCGGTCTCCTCCTGCTATTGCATTTGCAGCGCGGCTTCGGGCTTGAGCTGATGGAGATTGCCTACGTCTTTTTGCCCGGCGCGATCGCGATGAGCGTCCTGCCGCCCTACATGCATCGAATCGTCGTGACCCTGGGTCGCAGGCTCGTCCTGATTGCGGGCTCCGTGGCGTCTGCGGCGTTCGCGGTCGGGCTGGCATTCGCGCCGAATCCGTGGTGGATCGCAGGCCTATGGGTGTTGTCGGCGGTGGCGTGGTCCGCGGTGTTGCCGGTCCAGCAAGCCATCATCGCTGAGGCTGCTGGGCGCGCCCACCTGGGGCGGGGACTCTCACTGTACGAGGCGGCGACGCTGGCGGGTGCGTTCGTCGGCTCCCTAGCCGCGGGCATGCTGTATGAGACAGGAAGCTGGCGTATTGCGTGCCTAGTCAGCGCGGTCGTCATCGCGAGCGGCGTGCTCATCATTCCGCGCGCGGTCGCGAAACTTGATCTACCGGATAAGCCGCCGGCCGCTCCGATGACGAACGTCGCGAAGGACACCCCGCCACCATCGCGCGACAATCCAGCGCCGCAGGCTCCTCGCGGCAGAGAGCACAAAACCCGGCGCAAACTGCTCAGCGATCTCGCCTGGCACGCGGGCATTTACCTCCCGGCGATGCTGCTCGCGCTCGCGTTCATTCCTACGGTGACGCTACCCTGGCTCATCGGGCAGGATTCGACGCCGCTGCCGAGTAGTTCGGACGGGCTATCCCTGGCGAGCATTGCTCCGGGGGCGCTACGCGTGTGGACGATCATCTTCGTCATCGACGTCATCTGGACCGCCTACGACGTCGCTTTTCGCGCAGCGCCCCAGCACTCTAGGGAGTAAAGATCGGCCGGAAGAACGCCGCAAGCTCCTCAGGTGCGTCCAGCGGCAGGATCGTCGCGACGTACTGGTCAGGGCGCACGACGATGATAGTTCCGTCGCGGCTGATCTCGCGGCCGGCGAAGATGTCGTGGTCCGGGTTTGTCGCGAAGATCTGGTCCTGGTCGATGAGGCCGAAGGGGCCGTTCGGTGTCTTGAAGGCCTTCGGCACCTTCAGAACGTCGACATCGGTGTAGTCCTGCTGGTAAATGACCTTGACATCAAACAGCGAGTTGAGGTCCTGGCCCTCGGGCGTGTGAGCGAGCACGGGCGATGCGGGATCGGAGGCGAGGAATTCTGCGAGCGCGGCGACCTTGGAGTCCTCACCCGGGGCGGGGGCGTCTGCAAAGACATAGATCCGCCAGCGCCCATCGGCGCGGTGCAGGTGACCGAGATGCAGCGGGTTCGAATCCGACAGCCTCGTGACCTTGTAAGACTTGAAGCGCTTACCGATCGGATACCCTGCGGCCAGATCCTGGTGGGTCGCTTCGCCGACGATCATTGACGGCTTGTATTGCGTCATGAAGCCAGCTGGGAACTCGGCGGTCCGAACGTAGTATTCCTCCAGCGCCGACGGGCTTTCGAGCTCCTCGGGCTTGGCTGCCATCATCGAGGACCACTCCCGGTCGAAGTCGATGAGGTTTTGGGCAATCTCCTGGCGCTCTGCGGTATAGGTCGACAGCAGCGAGGCGGGGGACAGGCCCTGCACGACCTGGCGGATCTTCCACGCGAGGTTGAAGCCGTCCTGCATCGACACGTTCATGCCCTGGCCGGCCTTCGCGCTGTGGGTGTGGCAGGCATCGCCCGCGATGAAGACATGCGGGGTGAGCTCTGCGACCTGCTCGCTCGGAACATCATCAAACCGGTCGGTTACGCGGTGGCCGACTTCGTAGACGGACCACCACGCGACATCCTTGACGTCGAGCGAGTAGGGCTTAATGATCTCGTTCGCCTTGGCGATGATCGTCTCGAGCGGGGTTTCGCGTACCTTGCGATTGTCATCGGCGGCGACTTCTCCGAGATCGACGTACATGCGGAAGAGGTAGCCGCCTTCGCGCGGAATGTGCAAGATGGAGCCGGCCTTGGACTGGATCGCGCATTTGATGCGCACGTCCGGGAAGTCGGTGACAGCTAAGACGTCCATGACGCCCCAGGCATGGTAGGAGACGCCACCGACATGCTGGGCTCCGATCGCATCGCGCACTTTGGAGCGGGCACCGTCGGCGCCGAGGACATACTTCGCGCGGACTGTCCGCTCCTGCCCCTCGTTTTCCGCGCCAGCGCCGATGAGGGTCACGGTGACCGGGTACTCCTCGTCGCGATCGATCTCAAGACTCTTAAACTCCCAGCCCCAGTTCGGGGTGAGGCGAGCCGGGCCGTTCTTCGCGTACTCCGCGTAGTAGTCCAGGACTCGGGCCTGGTTGACGATGAGGTGAGGAAACTCGGAGATGCCATGCTCATCATCGGGGGTGCGAGCGGTGCGCACGATGTTTTCGGGGTTGTGCGGGTCGGGCTTCCAAAAGCACATTTCGGTGATGTGGTAGGCCTCTGCGGAGATCCGATCGGCGAAGCCAAAAGCTTGGAAGGTCTCGACGCTGCGGGCCTGGATACCGTCGGCCTGGCCGATCTGCAGGCGGCCGTCGCGGCGCTCCACAAGATAGGCCGAGATGTCACCGAACTGGGCGAGCTGTGCGGCCGTGATCATGCCCGCGGGGCCGGCCCCGACGATGAGGACGTCCATGGTGTCGGGAAGGTCCTCGCTGCGGTTGATGCCAATGCCTGCTGCGGGCAGGACGCGGGGATCGGTCGAGACGTAACCGTGGTGGTGGAACTGCACTGGTTTCTCCTCACTGCTGGGTGGGGGCTACGGGAAAGGGCATTGGAATGATGAACGAATTAGGACGCGGGTCGTGATTGCATGAATTGGTTGAGCGCTCGCAACTTGTGGGCTCGGGCTGCTCGTTCCACCTCCTCGGCGCCGGATCCGGAACGAAGCAGAGTCAAAATATGGTCGTGCTCTTGGACTGAGGTCAGGGAGCGCACCGGCTCGAAGGCGAAGGTGTTGCGGCGGATCACCGAGACCCGTTCCCATTCGCGATCGAGGATCTCGTTGAGATATCGGTTGGGGCAGGCGTGGCACAGCTGCTGGTGGAAGCGCTGGTTCAAGTCAGTAAACAGCCGCGGATCGAAGTTGCCTTCGGCCAACATGCGCATCTGGTCGTTCGTTGCACCGGCCTGGTCCAGCTGCTCGCGCGTGATGTGAGCGGCAGCCAGCGCGGTGGCCACGCCCTCGAGCACGGCGAGGGTTTGCATCGCGTCCGCATAATCGTGCACGTCGATGGAGGCGACCTCCGCCCCGACGTTCGGGGTGAACGTCACGAGCTTTTCGGCTTCGAGGCGGCGGATTGCTTCCCGGACGGGGACCGTGGAGACGCCGAGATCCTTGGCGATCTTGTCGAGCACCAGGCGATATCCGGCGGTGATGCGCCCGCTAATGATCCGGTCGCGTAGCTCGCGATAAACGAGCTCGGACTTCGATAACGCCCGCGGCGGTAATTGTGTCATTCCAGTGACCTTCCTCAGGTGAGTTCCGCTTTGATCCTAGGCTCGCAAGCGCTAGACCGAGACCAACGAGGGCAGCCACAGGGATAGCTGGGGGACAAAGAACAAGATGACGACGAGGATGAGCTCGACGATGACAAACGGCAACACGCCCTTGAAGATCTCGGTGACCCGCACCCCGGACGCACCCGCAACAACGAAGCAGTTGATGCCGACGGGAGGTGTCACCATGCCGATCTCGATGAGCTTGACAATGAGGATCGCGAGCCAGATGCCATCGAAACCGAGCTCGGTCGCGACGGGGTAGAGCAGCGGCACCGTGATGACGAGGATCGAGATCGACTCCAACGCCATCCCGAGCGGAATGAGCGCGAGCAGCAGCAGTCCCATCGTCACGTGGGGACTCCATCCCGCGGAGATCACGGCCTCGGTCAGCATGTGCGGGACTCGGGCCGCGACGAAAAAGACCGACAAGATGGCCGAGCCAACGATGATCGCGAAGACCATCGAGGTGGTGCCGGCGGTCTCCTTCAACGCCTCCACGATCGCGCGCGAGGTCGCCTTCCAGCCCTCCTTGTACATCTCCGCGACGAGCATGATGCCCGCAGCGAGCGCACCGATCGCGGCCGACTCGGTGGGGGTGAAAATGCCGGAGTACATACCACCGAGCACGATGAAGAACAAGATTCCGACCCGCACGACGCCGCGCATCGGCAAGTCGCGCCACCGGGTGTCGGGCGGATTGATCGTCTCCGAGGAAGGCTCGGCGGCCTGCTCGCGGTCGCCAGCGGGCGCACCGGAGGCCTGGACGAGGGCGCGATCGAGTTGCTTGGCGCGGACCTTAGAACGATCCGAGCGCGAAGCGATGATGATGTACAGGGCGTAGGCGCAGGCGGACAGGATGCCCGGAATAATGCCGGCGGCCAGGACCTTGGCGACGGATTCGCGCGTCATGATCGCGTACAGCACGAGGATCACCGAGGGCGGGATGAGAACGCCGAGCGTCCCGGCCACCGCAACGGTCGCCGTGGCCATCGAGGTGCGGTAGCCGTGGCGCTGCATTTCCCCGACGCTCAGCCGGGACATCGTCGCGGCCGTGCCTATAGAAGAGCCGGAGACAGCGGCGAAGCCGGCACAGGCCATGACCGTGGCGACACCGAGGCCGCCGGGGAAGTGGCGGAAGGCGTGCGCAGCGACCTTATAGACCTGCTCGGCGACCCGAGCCTTGACCGCAAACATGCCCATGAGAATGAACATCGGGATGATCGTCAGCGAGAAGGTCGCGGTTTCGGCAAAGGGAGCGGAGCCGAGGGTCCGCGTGGCAAACGCGTCGCCGCGAAGGGCAAACAGGCCAAGGGCGCCGGACAGGCCGAGGGCGAAGGCCACCGGCATTCGCAGCGCCAGCATAACGAGCATGATGACGACGACGAGGATTACGAGCGTTGTGACGGTCATCGGTCATCCTTTTCGGTTGCGGTCTCGCTGGCCAGCCGAGCGGCCTCGGCGTCGGAGATTTGTGCGGAATCGTCGTAGTCGCCGGCCTCGCCCGTGACGTATTCATAGGGGTGGTCCGTCGCGTAGGTCATTCGCTCATCGACGCCGAGCACCTCCTTGCCGAGCGCGACGCGCAACAGGTTGACGACGGACACGAGGAGCATTGCGGCTAGGCCGACGACGATGATCCAGCGCGCCGGCCAGATCGGCCAGGCCACCAGGCCCATGCGCTTTTCGCCCGCGGCAAGTGATGCGGAGGCTCGCACGAAGGTCGCGTAGGTGATCCAGCCGAGGAAGATTGTCGACAGCAGCCACGCCACGGTCAGCACCCAGCGCGTGACGCGAGCGGGCAGGCGCTCGGTGAGAAGGTCGACGGCAATGTGGGAGTTCGTCGCTCCGGTATAGGCCAGTCCGAGGAAGACGGCGGTGACGAGCGCGGTTTCGGAGATCTCCAGGACGCCGGGCACTGAACGGTTGTACAGGGCGCGGTAGACGACGTCGATGGCGATGGCGACCATCATCACGAGGGTGGCCAGCGTCGCGAGAATACCGAGCGCGGAGGCGAGGGCCTTAATGGGTTTTTCCATCCGACTGTCCTTTGTCGAGCGGGCGGGGCTGGGGTGGGGGCACGGGGGTGCCCCCACCTACCGGTTAGCGGTTAGCGAAGCGCTCGATGCACTTCTTGACGGGATCCTCAACGATGTCCGGCTTGGCGGCCGCTTCGTCATAGGCGGCACGGTAGTCGGCGAGGAACTTCTCGGGATTAGCAAGGCCATCGGAGGCGGCCTGCTGCTGCCAGGCGGCGAGCAGGTTGTCCAGGACCTGGTCCTTCCACTCGGCCGTGGCGCTCTCGTCCCAGGCGGTGAAGGACTCGACGCCGGAGTATTCCAGCATCGCGTCGCACTGCGCTTCGGTCGCCTCGTTGAAGGCCTTCATGCCCTCACCGGCGATGAGATCGGCCTGGACGTCCTCGACGACCTTCTTCAGGTCATCGGGCATGGCCTCGAACTTCTCGCTGTTGAGCCAGATCGCGAACGTCGTGTACACACCAGCGCCGGGCAGCGCCCAGTCCTTCAGCTGCTCCATGAGCTTGTAGTCCACGGGGCCATCCATCGTCCAGGACACCGCGTCGGCGAGGCCGCGCTCGACACCCTCATAGGTTTCGTTGGCGGGCAGCGCGACGACGTTGGCGCCGACCTTTTCGAAGGCCTGCTGCAGGTAGGCACCGGTGACGCGGAAGCGCTTGCCCTTGATGTCCTCGATCGAGGAGACCTTGCCGTTGGTGCCGATGATCGTCAGCCCGGGGTGCCAGGCGGCGATGAGCTTGATGCCGGAGTCATCCCACGCGGCCTTGGCGTCCTCATTTTCGGTGTTCGCCTTGTAGATCGCCTCCATGAAGGCCTGCGAGTTATCCGCCATGAACGGGATCGTCGCGACCGACATCGTCGGGAAGAGCTGCGGGGTGTAATCCGAGATCGAGGTGCCGATATCGGCGCGGCCATCGCGCACGCATTCGGCGACCTCGGCGGGCTTACAGATCGAGTCCGGTTCGGTCCGGTTGACCTTGATGCGGCCGTTGCTGCGTTCTTCGATCTGATCGAGGAACCAGTTTTGGACGGGCGCATTGGGGGTGTGGGGCTGAACCATCGTCACCATGTTGAGCTCAACGCTCTCGCCGGAGGCATCGCCGGTGGCGGTGGAATCGGAGGTTGCTCCGCCGCCCTGGCCGCCGCCGTCACTTACGATGCCGCCACCGCCGCAAGCGGACAGCACGAGGGCCGATCCTGCGAGGGCGGCAAACAGGCCGACCTTGGTCTTTTTCATGTCACTTCACTCCATCAGGGTTGGGGCTGCTCAGACCTGGTGGCCGAGTTTGAAGCCTTCTTCGGTGTCGTCTTTACGGGTGTAGGAAAAACCGTCGGCGCCAATGGTGACCTCCATTTCGGAGTCCTCCTTGCGCGCGGTGACGGGCTGCGGGTTGCCGTCCAAGTCCATGACGAGGGAGGCTTCCGTGTACCAGGAGGGGACCACGGCATGCCCCCACCAGTCGCGTCGCTGGTTGTCGTGGACGTCCCACGTGACGACCGGGTTATCCGGATCGCCGGTGTAGTAGTCCTGGGTGTAGATCTCCACGCGGTGACCGTCGGGGTCGCGCAGGTAGAGGTAGAAGGCGTTGGATACGCCGTGGCGGCCGGGGCCGCGCTCGATCGAATCCGATTTGCGCAGGGCGCCGAGCTTGTCGCAGATGTAGAGGATGTTGTGCTTTTCGTGGGTGGAGAAGGCGACGTGGTGCATGCGCGGGCCATCGCCGCCGGTCAGCGCCGTATCGTGCACGGTCTGCTTGCGGCAGAACCACGCGGCATACGTCGTGCCTTCCGCGTCCTTGATGTCCTCGGTGCGCTTGAAGCCGAGCGCCTCGAGGTAGGCGGCGCCTTTAACGACGTCGGGGTAGACCTGGTTGAAGTGGTCGAGACGAACGAGGGCGCCGGGGCCCATCTGGTCATAGGCCCAGGCCAGGCGCTCGACGTGGTCGACCTCGTAGAAGAACTCGTAGGGAAAGCCGAGGGGGTCAACGACGCGCACGGCGTTGCGTACGCCGCGAGTGAAGTCGCCGCGGCGGGTCTCGCAGCCGAGCTCCTGGTAGTAGGCCTCCGCGCGATCGACATCCTCCTGGCTACGCACACGGTAGGAAAAGACGGCGACGCCGGCCTGCTCGCCCTTGCGCAGCACGAGGTTGTGGTGGATGAACTCCTCGAAGGAGCGCAGGTAGATGGCCTCGTCGTCTTCGTGGGTGACAACCAGGCCGAGGATGTCGACGTAGAACTCGCGCGAGGCGTCAAGGTCGGTGACAAGCAGCTCCATGTAGGCGCAGCGCAGCACATCGGGGGCCGGCGCCGCGGGGACGGGGATCTCGCTCATGGGGTTCTCCTTAAGGGGATCAGCAGCCCGGGCCCGCGAGGCCCGGATCGTTATCGGTGTATCCGGTGGCGCCGAAGCGCGTGGTGTGGACGTCGCCCAGGGTGACGTGGATGGCCTGCTGGGTGGAGTAGAACTCCAGCGAGCGGTAGCCGCCTTCCTGGCCGAGGCCCGAGCCCTTGACCCCGCCAAAGGGGGTGCGCAAATCGCGGACGTTGTGGGAGTTGATCCACACCATGCCCGATTCGATCTGGTGGGCGACCGTGTGGGCGCGGGTGACATCGCGGGTCCATACGTAGGCCGCGAGGCCGTACTTCACGTCGTTGGCGAGCTCGATTGCTTCGGCTTCGGTATCAAAGGGCGTGATCGCCACGACCGGCCCGAAGATCTCTTCTTGGAAGATGCGTGCTTCGCGCGGGACGTCGGCAAAGACGGTGGCCTCCAGATAGTTGCCAACCGGCAGATTCTCGGGGCGCTTGCCGCCGGCCACGAGGCGGGCCTCGGACTTGCCGATCTCGACGTAGTTCATGACGCGCTCGTAGTGTTCGGGGTGCACGAGCGCGGCGATCTCGCTCGTCTCATCCGAGGGCGGGCCGACCTTGACCTTCTTCGCGCGTTCCGCGTAGGCGGCGACGAAGTCGTCGTAGATCGAGCGCTGGACGAGCAGGCGGGAGGAGGCGGTGCAGCGCTCGCCGTTGAGGGAAAAGACGCCGAAGAGCGTCGAATCGAGGGCGGCTTCGAAGTCGGCGTCCTCGAAGATGATGGCGGGGGACTTGCCGCCGAGCTCCATGCTCATGGCCTTCATCGTCGGCGCGCAGTTGCCGAAGATGATTTGGCCGGTGGTCGTCTCACCCGTGAAGGAGATGAGGTTGACGTCCTCGTGCTTGACGAGCGCGTCGCCGGCGGTTTCACCAAAGCCGTGCACGATGTTGAACACGCCCGTGGGCAGGCCGGCGTTTTCGAAGATCTCGGTCCACAGTTCGGCCGACAGCGGCGTGAACTCAGCGGGTTTGAGTACGACGGTGCAGCCGGAGGCGAGCGCCGGAGCGAGCTTCCAGGACTCCTGCATGAACGGCGTGTTCCACGGCGTGATGAGTCCCGCCACGCCCTTGGGTTTGCGGTTGACGTAGTTCAGCTGGCGGCCGGGCATGCGGAAGGCGTCATCGATCTGGGCGACGATGAGGTCGGCGAAGAAGCGGAAGTTCTCGGCGGCGCGGGCGGCCTGGCCCTTGGCCTGGCGGATCGGCAGCCCGGAGTCGAAGGATTCCCGTTCGGCGAGCTCGGCATTGCGGGCCTGGACCTCGTCGGCGATCTTGTACAAAATGCGGGCGCGCTCGCGCGGCATGAGGTTCGGCCACGGCCCCGAGTCGAAGGCCTCGCGGGCGGCGGCAACCGCCTTATCGACGTCGGCTTTATCGCCGGCGGCGCACTGGATGTAGACCTCGTTCGTCGCCGGGTTCAGGACGTCGAAGGTCTCGCCGGAGACGGAATCGGTGAGCTCTCCGCCGATGTAATGGCGGAGGCGCTCGGGCAGGTTTGCGGGCTTAGCGTCGGTCATGACTCTCCTTAGTCCGTGACGTCGGTGAGGTAGTCGGCGGCCTGATCCGCGAGGGCGCGAACCTTGTCCTTGCCGGCATCGGTCAGGTTGATCAGCGGCGGGCGAACGTTCGGGCTTGAGATGAGGCCGCGCTCGGCCATGAGCCACTTTGCGGGCGCGGGGTTTGTTTCGGTGAAGAGCAAATCCACGAGCGGGTGCACGCCGTAGTGCAGCTTGCGGGCGCCCTCCATATCGCCCTCGACGGCGAGGCGGTAGGTATCGGCGACGGCCTGCGGCGCGATATTGGCAAGCGCCGAGATGAAGCCGATGCCGCCAAGGCTGAGCAGCGGCAGGCACAAGAGCTCGATGCCGGACCACATGAGGACCTCGCTCCCGCAGTGGAACATTGTGCGCGAGAAGTGCTCGAAGTCCTTCGTCGTTTCCTTAATCCCGACGATGTTGTCGAAATCGCGGAACATGCGCGCAAAGGTCTCCGGGGCGAGCTCGACCGCGGTGCGGGAGGGCACGTTATAGGCGATGAGCGGCAGGTCGGGGAACTCGCGCGCGACGGTGCCATACCACTGGTAGAGCGCCTCCTGGGTGGGGCGCGAGTAGTAGGGCGTAATGATGAGTGCGGCATCCACGCCGAGTTCGACCGCCTTGGCCGTGAGTTCGAGAGTGTCATCAAGGCTGGCCGAGCCCGTGCCCGGAACGAAGGACATGCCGGTATCGCCGATCGCGTCCTTGATCGTTTCCAGGGCCGCGGCCCGCTCGGCGAGCGATAGCGAGCTGGGCTCGCCCGTGGAACCGCCAAAGGAGATGCCGGCCGAGCCATGGGCGTGCTGCCAGGCGACCATGCGGCGCAGTGAGTCGTGGTCGACCTCGCCGGAGTCAGTAAAGGGGGTAAAGAGTGGGGCGATAGATCCGCTGAGCCTCTCACGCAACGACATGGGGGTCCTTTCTACTTCTGCTGCGAGGCCCACGCCTCGTAGCGCTCGCGCCAGGCGCCAGATAGGGGGTAGAGGCCGTCGACGGAGTTGCCCTCGGCGACCATCTGGGTAATGAACTCTTCTTCGGCTTCCTGCTGCTCGGCGCCTTCCAGGACGTCCATGAGCAGGGCGGGCGGGATGACGATCGGGCCGTCGTCGTCGGCGACGATGACATCCCCGACCCGCACGAGTGCGCCGCCGCAGGCAATGTCGACGTCGGTCTCCCACGGGATGTGTCGCCGGCCAAGGACGGCCGGATGGTGGGAGGCAGCGAAGACGGGCATCCCGAGCTCGGCGACGAGCGCGTAGTCGCGCACGCAGCCATCGGTGATGATGCCGGCCGCGCCGCGGGTCTTGGCCCGCAGCGCGAGGATGTCACCGAGTGTTCCGGCGTCCGCGACGCGCCGTGCGTCCATGACGAGCACCTCGCCCTCGCCGACGGAGTCGATCGCGCGCTTTTGTGCGTTGTAGCCGCCGCCGCGCGCGGCGAACTCGTCCTTGCGATAGGGCAGGTAGCGCAGCGTGCGCGCCCGCCCGATGAGCTTGGAGCCGGGGATCAGCGGGTGCACGCCATCGATCGAGACCTCATTGAACCCGCGCTTGCGTAGCTGCGCCGAGAGCGTCGCGACGGCGACGTTGCGCAGGCGCTCGCGGATCTCGGGCGTCAGCTCGAAGGTCTCGGTGCTCTCGGCTTCGGTGCCCCAGGCGTCGGCGCGCTGCTTGTCATCGACCTTCGGCGGATTGCCGACGTCGGCCAGTGCCGGCCCTTCGATCACGGTGGTCGCGAGGCGGCCGGAGCTGCGGGCGGGATCGCGTTGGTCGAAGACCTCGACCTCGATGCGCTGGCCGGGCTGAGCCACCGACGCGCCCGCCGGGGTGCCGGTGAGGATGACGTCGCCACGCTCGAGCGTCATGAGGCGCGAGAGGTCGGCGATCATCTCGCCGAAGCTGAACAGCATGCCGGAGGACGAATCCTCCTGGACGAGCTCGCCGTCCAGCCACGTGCGCACACCGATCGCGTTCGGGTCGAGATCGCTTGCGTCGAGCAGCTCGGGACCGAGGGGAGTGTAGCCGTCGCCGCCTTTAGAGCGGACATTGGACCCTTTGTCGGCGTAGCGCAGGTCGTGCAGACCGAGGTCGTTCGCGGCGCTGACCCAGCCGACGTGCGACCAGCCGTCCTCGGGGGAGACGTTGCGGGCATCGGTGCCGATGACGATGGCGATCTCGCCCTCGAAGCCGAGCAGCTCAGTGCCTTCGGGGCGCGTAACCTCGCCAGAGCCGACGAGAGAGGAGGATGTCTTGAGGAAATAGGAAGGGTGCGCGGGGGTGCGGCCACGCTGTTCGGCGCGGGATCGGTAGCTCAGATGCACGGCAATGACCTTGCCGGGTCGGAAGCCAAGTCGCTGGGTAAGGACGTCCACAGGGATTCCTCTCGATACATCTACGAAGTCATATACGATCTGGTTGCCAGTAGCTTGCCGTGTGATCTACGTCCTGTCAAGGGGTGTTTGGCCAGGAAATACGCGGCAGCACTTTTCAGATAGTGCGACACGCTATGTGATCTGGGACAATGGCTGGAGCGATTCCCCACGATGCGGCACGGGATTTTATGGCCTGGGCCACAGCGTTACTAACATCATGTGGGAAGTCATATACGATTCGTGGAACGCGACGCACGCCCACCGGAGGTTCTCATGTCCCGCACCGAACTCATCGACAAAGCCCTCGCTTACGCCCCGACGCAACTGTTCATCAACGGCCGGTGGCAGGACTCAGGATCGGGTGCAACCTTCGACGTCATCAACCCGGCAACCGGTGAAGTTCTCGCCGCGGTCGCGGATGCAACCCCCGAAGACGGCATGGCTGCGCTTGCCGCAGCCAGCGAGGCGCAGCACGACTGGCAGCGCACCGCGCCCCGGGAGCGGGCCGAACTCTTGCGGGCTGCCTTTGATCGCGTGATGGAGCTCAAGGATGAGTTCGCCACACTCATGACCCTCGAGATGGGCAAGCCGCTTGCCGAGGGGTACGGCGAAGTTGCCTACGGCGCCGAATTCTTGCGGTGGTTTTCCGAAGAGGCCGTGCGGATCAACGGACGTTACACCTCCTCACCCGAGGGAAATCTCCGGGTCCTGACCCTCAAGCGCCCGGTCGGCCCGTCGCTGTTCATCACGCCGTGGAACTTCCCGCTCGCGATGGCGACGCGCAAAATCGCGCCGGCGCTCGCGGCCGGGTGCGCAACGATCCTCAAACCGGCCCACCTGACGCCGCTCACGTCGCTCGCCTTCGTCAAGGTATGTGAGGAGGTCGGGATTCCGGCCGGGGTCGTGAACGTCATCCCGGCGTCGCAAGCGCGGCCCTTGACCGGCCCGATCATCCAGGACCGCCGGCTGCGCAAGCTGTCGTTCACGGGTTCGACGCCCGTTGGAATGGCTCTCATGAAGGAGTGTGCCGACAACGTCGTTCGCACCTCGATGGAACTTGGCGGCTCAGCGCCATTTATCGTCTTTGAGGACGCTGACCTAGACAAGGCTGTGGAAGCTGCGCATGCCACAAAACTGCGGAACATGGGGGAGGCATGCAATGCCGCCAACCGGTTCTACGTGCACTCGTCGATCGCCGATGAGTTCTCCAAGCGCCTTGCCAAGAGGTTTAAAGAGCTCACCGTTGGAGACGGTATGGAAGAGGAAACCGATATCGGTCCGATCGTCTCTGACGAGCAGCGTGATTCGATCGCCGAGATGGTCGACAAGGCCCGCAGCGAAGGTGCTGAGGTCCTGACCGGAGGCGAAAAGAGCGATGGGGCGGGATTCTTCTACCCGCCGACCGTCGTGACGAACCTGAAAGCCACGGCCGAGCTCGTGACGGACGAGATCTTTGGCCCCGTCGCCCCGATCGTGCCCTTTGAGACCGAGGACGAAGTGGTCGGCTACTGCAATGACTCGATGTTCGGGCTGGCAGGCTATCTGCACACCGGATCCATCGACCGTGCACTCCGACTGGCTGAGCGGCTAGAGGTGGGAATGCTCGGTATCAATTCCGGAACCATCTCAAATGCGGCCGCACCCTTCGGCGGGGTCAAGCACTCTGGGGTCGGGCGTGAGGGCGGATTCGAAGGCATCGAAGAGTACTTAGAAGTGATGTACCTTGGGCTCGAGGACCCATTCGCGAGCGAGAAATAGGAGTGTGCCGATGAGCGCCAAGGAGCTAACCGCGCAAGAATTCCTTGACGGAGCCTTCGTCGCTAACGACGTATTCGATCTTCGTCCGGACTACCGCGTCCTGCTTATCGTTGTGGAAGGCATGAAGAGCGTGCCGAGCAACGATGCCTCCGACAAGCTGCTCGTCCAGGCCGAGGCGTACGCTGTGCAGTTGCTGTCGGGAACGGCCGTTCAGGACTTGCCGCATATCGCCAGTTGGCGGGAGGCCTACCGTGCCTTCGGGGCGAAACCGCAGCGCACTCGAAACTCGCTGGAAGCGCTGACCCGCCGAGCGGAAAAGGGCCTGCCGCGGATCAACGCACTGACCGATATCTACAACGCGATATCGGTCCTGCACCAGGTGCCTATCGGGGGAGAGGACTTCGACCATTACCGAGGCTCGCCACAGTTGGTGCGGGCACGCGGCGATGAGAACTTCGACGCCGTCGCAAGCGGCGAGGTCGTCATGGAACATCCCGAGGTTGGCGAAGTGGTGTGGCGTGACGACGAGGGCGTCACGTGCCGACGCTGGAACTGGCGGCAAGGCCGTCGCACCGGATTGAGCGATGAGACCAGCACGGCGTATTTCATCTTCGACTGCTTAGATCCGATGACCAATGAGGAGCTCACAGCCGCCGGAGACGCGCTGATTGCGGCGCTGGGCGAAATGGATAGTGATCTCACCACCACGTCGCGCCTCATCACTCGGGACTAACCGCGAGCGGTCGCATCAGTCGACGGCAGCCGCAATTCCTTCGGAAAAAACACTGCCCCGACTCGAAAAGCCGGGGGCAATGGTAACTGGGGTGCCTGAGTAGCACGTTTGGCAACTCCGCCCCCAAGACGAAAACTCTTGTCAACCGCTTGAATCGCGGGGTCTACGAGGTATCTCGACGTCCCCAGGATACCGCTCCGAAGGACGAGCGTGGCCCCGTCGTGAGGACTGTCGAGACGGCTCAAACTTTTCTCACGGCCGCTGAGGTGGACGCGCTCGTCGGTGACTACCTGGCCGGGATGGGCGTGAAGGCTCTCGCCGAGAGGTACGGCATTCACCGCGCCACGGTGTTCTCGCACCTTCGCCGCCGTAACGTCCCGAGTCGCCGACCGGGGCTAGGCGTCGGCGAGAAAGCAGAGGCCGTGCGCCTCGCCCGAGCGGGCGTCTCGATGCGAGCAATCGGCCGTCGGATGGGTGTGGACCGTAAGGCGGTGCGGGTAGCGCTGGTCGAGGCCGGGCTCATTGTGGAGGATGCAAACGACGGGATGTAGTGAGTCAGGACGGCGTCCCGCTCCGCGCAAGCGCGCACGTAGGTCCGAATGTCGGTGCCCCACCGTAGGCTTTGAGTGTCGGTACGGGAGCGGCTCGACCGCAGGTGACGGGAGAGTCCAGCATGGCCAAGTCAGTCTTCTACAGCTTCCACTACGACCGCGATGCGTGGCGAGTGCAGCAGATCATCCGGATGGGTGCTCTGGAGGGCCAGCCCATCCTCAATGCGCAGGAGTGGGAGGAAGTCAAGCGCAAGGGCGATGCAGCCATCAAGAAGTGGATCGCAGACCAGATGGCCTACAAGTCGGCAGTCGTGGTCCTGATCGGCGCACAGACCGCTAACCGACCCTGGGTCCGCCACGAAATCGCCTACGCCTGGGACAACCACAAGCCGCTCGTCGGCATCCGCATCCATGGGCTGGCTGACCGCAATGGTAATACCGACTCATTCGGGGAGGACCCGTTCAGCAAGGTCGCACTCAAGGGCGGTGGGACGGTCGGCGACTATGTGCGGGTCCATAGCCCCGCCGGTTCAAGCAGCCAGGCCGTCTACGCCGACATCAAAGCGAACGGGTCTGCTGAAGGTTTGCTTGAGTCCGGGGTTCATGCCGCCAAAGCGACGGCATCCATCATTATGCTCTCGAACTCGACCGGTGTCAGCTTCCCCAGCCGACGCTGCCGACGTTTGCGGTGATACCGCGCCTCGATCCAGTGCACAATCGCGAGCCTGAGCTCCTCACGGGTGCCCCACGACTTTCGATCGAGCACGTTCTTCTGCAACAGACTGAAGAACGATTCCATCGCCGCGTTATCTCCACACGCGCCCACTCGCCCCATCGAGCCCCGCAAACCCGAACGTTTGAGCGCGTGTTGGAAGCTCCTGCTTCGAAATTGAC
>NZ_FNQV01000016.1 GCF_900107735.1 Bowdeniella nasicola
TCGGGGGGTGTCCCTATGGTGGTTGTCAAGCAGCTGCAGAGATTCGGGGCTCGTATAGCGTGCCTGTTTTCATCATCGCGTACATGACGTTCAGTCGGCGACGCGCCAAGCACATGACCGCCGCGTTGTGGCGCTTGCCCTCGGCTCTCTTCCGCTCGTAATACGCCTTCGACAGCGGGTCGTGGCATGAGGCGACCCACGCGGACCGGAACAAAGCGTTCTTCAACCGCTTGTTCCCAGCGCGGGCGGGGAACTCACCTCGGATGGACGTCCCGGACCGTCGGGTCACTGGGGCGATCCCGGCGTAGGCGGCCAGGTGTCCTGGGCTTGGGAACGCGGACATGTCGCCGGCGGCCAGGAGGATCTGCGCTGCGGTCTTGACCCCGACTCCCGGCATTGACGTCAAGACCGTGGAAAGAGGGAAGTCGTCGACCAGCTTCTCGACCTCTTCGGCAACGATGTCCCGCTGGTGCTTGAGCTCTTTGATCTGTGCTGCGACCCTCGGGATGACGAGCTCGACAGCTTCTGCACCGGGCACCGTGACAGTCTGCTCAGACAGTGCCGTGAAAACCTGGTCGATGAGTGGGCCCGGGTCTTTCCTGCTGTGGTTACGTGCCCACCGCTTCACCCCGGCCTTCCCAGCAGCCTTGAGTCCGGCGGGTCCGTGGTAACGGATGAACAGATCCAACACGATCGCCCGGGTGAGGACGACACCAGGGAAAACGCGTTCCAAAGATGGGTAGATCTGGACCAGAAGGGACCGCAGACGGTTGATCGCGCGCGTCGACTCGCGAGCGAGGTCCTCGTCGAACCCGGACAGCACCTTCAGCGCCGATAAGACCTCGGAGTTGCGGTCCACGGCTCGGAGCGTGTGTGGCATTGTCCTGGCGGTATCGGCGATGATGAACGCGTCCCTGGCGTCGGTCTTCGACCGTCCCGGATACAGGTCCGCGGCTTTGCGCATCGCCAGCCCGGGTAGGTATGCGACTCCCGCGCCGAGATCGCGAGCGACAGCGATCGGCAATGCCCCGATCGTGTTCGGCTGGTCAACGACGACGAGCACCGAACCGTGCTGCTGAAGATTGGTGATGACTTTCCGCAGCGCGGTCTCATCTTGGGGCAGCTCGCGGTCGTACACGCGTTGCCCGTCGGCAGTGAGAGCGCATCCGTGGTGGGTGGACTTCCCGACGTCGAGTCCCAGTGTGATGGCGTATTCGGTTGTCATGACAGGCTCCCTTGTCCTGCTTGTATCCCTGGCCGCTGGTGTCATGACACCCGATGCTGGCACCCACGTTACGAAGAGACCTCAACCGAAGTCGGGCCGTGTCCCTATCAGCAGTCAACGCGCGTCCTGGACCCCTGGCGGCAACACCCCCCGGATCATCGATGACAGGGCAAGACAGCCATACCAGGGCCAGCGACCAGATCCTCTGGTGAGGACCTACCAATAAATGTAACGGGAGTTGGCCACGAAGGAGGGGGATTAGAACGTATGAATATGCCTTACGCAGGGAAAAAGGGGGCGTCAGAAGTTAGATAAAACCTCCGACAGACATGGTTAGTGTTCTTCATCATATCCGGAAAAGCCGACACTAGATTCCAACGCCGAATGTGCCTCACTTAAGGAATCTCGAGTCGCGCAGCGGGGATCACTCCCGTCAGCGCAGCCTGCGGCGCGCCGCTGCTTCCATCAGGTAGCTAGCGCGCGATAGGCTGGTGGTCCGTGGTAGAAACGAACACTCACGGCAGTGCCCAACCGGCACACATCTTTGTCACCGGTGGCGTGGCATCTTCTTTAGGTAAAGGCCTCACCGCTTCCTCCCTTGGCCGCTTGCTGCGCTCGCGCGGCTTGTCGATCGCGATGCAGAAGCTCGACCCGTACGTCAACGTTGATCCCGGCACCATGAATCCGTTCCAACACGGCGAGGTATTCGTGACCGACGACGGCACCGAAACCGATCTCGATATTGGGCACTACGAGAGATTCCTGGACATCTCCCTGACCGGAGATGCGAACGCGACGACCGGTCAGGTCTACTCGACGGTGATCGCTAAGGAACGCCGTGGCGATTACCTGGGTGACACCGTCCAGGTCATCCCGCACGTTGTGGATGAGATCAAGGCCCGTATGCGTGCCCAGGCCCGAGAGTCTGTCGACGTCATCATCACGGAGATCGGCGGAACGGTTGGCGACATCGAGTCGCTGCCATTCTTGGAGGCGGCACGCCAGGTCCGCCAGGATCTTGGTCGCGATAACGTCCTGTTCCTTCACGTCTCCCTCGTGCCGTTCCTACCGAGTGCTGGTGAACTCAAGACGAAGCCGACGCAGCATTCCGTGGCTCAGCTGCGGTCGATCGGTATCCAACCGGACGCGCTGATCTGTCGCTCGGATCGCAGCCTGCCGGATTCGGTGAAGAAGAAGCTCGCTCTCATGTGCGATGTCGATCGTGATGCTGTGGTCACGTGTCGTGACGCATCGTCGATCTACGAGATCCCTTCCGTCCTGCACGATGAAGGCCTCGACGCGTTCGTCGTGCGCCGACTCGGTCTGAAGTTTCGGGACGTCGACTGGCAAGACTGGAACGCGGTTCTGAAGGCTGTCCGCGAACCCTCTGCCCGCGTCGAGATTGCGCTCGTCGGCAAATACATCGAGCTGAAGGACGCCTACCTGTCGGTCACGGAAGCGCTCGCCGCCGGCGGATTTGCGCACTCCGCGCGCGTGGACATCCGCTGGGTCACCGCCGATGAATGCGAGACTCCGGAGGGTGCGGCTCTGGCGCTGGCCGGGGTCGATGCGATCTTAGTTCCGGGTGGCTTTGGCTCCCGCGGGATCGATGGAAAGATCGGGGCGCTGCGTCATGCCCGAACTCACGGGATCCCGACCCTCGGCATCTGCCTGGGCCTGCAGGCCATGGTCATCGAGTACGCGAGAAACGTCCTCGGAATTTCTGAGGCGTCGTCGACCGAGTTTGATCCAAAGAGTACAGAGCCAGTCATTGCGACCATGGCTGAGCAGGAAGACATCATCGCCGGCGGTGATCTGGGCGGAACGATGCGGCTCGGCGCATACCCGGCAGAACTCGCTGCCGGCTCCGTCGTGGCGAGGACGTATGGGACGACCCAGGTGAGCGAACGACACCGCCACCGCTATGAGGTCAACAATGCCTACCGCAGCCGGCTGGAGGATGCGGGTCTCGTGATCTCTGGAACCTCACCCGATGGCACGTTGGTGGAATTCGTTGAGCTTCCGAGCGATGTCCATCCCTACTACGTCTCAACCCAGGCCCATCCCGAGTTCCAATCGCGCCCGACGCGCCCGCACCCGCTGTTTTCCGGGCTCGTGGCAACAGCACTCGCGGTTAGGGATTGCGAATGACCGTTAAATGCTCGTTGGCTTGAACGAAGAGGCGGTCGCCCGCGCAGTGCAGAGCAGAGACCCCCGATAACTGCACGCGGGATTCGGGATTGATATAGGGCCGCTGGTCCGCGCCTTCGAGCTTCATGAGACCCGTGCGTCCCAGGTCAGTGGTCCCGGAGTACCACAGGTGCTTACCGCAGGCGAGAGGGGGAATGTCTTCGAATCGCGCGACTTCGGTGGCTGCACCGTCGCGATCGACCACTAGGGTCGATGGTCCAGTCTCGGAAGACCATTGGCCCACAGGGCCAGAATCGGTGAGGAAGACGCGCTCCGACGTCTTTAGCGACTCGGGGACGTCGTCGCCAACAACGGAGATGATCGATCTCGTATGCGTTGATTTGTCGGCTGCTAACGCGGTAACTCCCGTAGTTCCGGCGGTGAGTTTGAACAGGATAGTGTCGTAACAGTTTACGAGCTTTGCTTGGGTCTCGCGTCCGATGTCCCACGTCGCCACACACCAGCCCTTTTTCCCGTTTGTAACCGCTTGGCCCTTTCCATCGAGAACTGCGATGGCGGCAAAACGAAAGTTCTGTCCCTCGGGCGAGGACATGGGCGTTCTGCGCAGAGTGTCGCCATCGATCGTTATCTCTTCGATGACATCGCCCTGCTTCTCGTCGGCTTGACTTTGACTGAAAACGACAATCGAACCGCTGACTTCGACGGCGTGGGCGGCGTCTTCATTGGTCTCGATACGCAGCTCCTTCGAGCCGGGTTTTGCCTCTCGAACAGCGTATTCCAGCGTGTTGTAAGAGTTGTCTGAGCTCGGTTTAGGGACCTCCAGGAACTCAATCTCACCCGGTAGGGAGATCGCTTCGACGGTGTCTGCATCCGGTGTCGGAGACGACGTGCTCGAGGGAGTTGAGTTGGAGGCGGTGGTCTCGCTGGGCAGCGTTTCAGTTGGGTCGGTGGTGGAGCCTGTGGTGCTGGAAGTGCACGCCGCAAAGACCAGTGGAAGGACGGCGGCGCTCGCGATAGCAAACATTCGATGACGCATGGGAACTCTCATTGGCCGTTAGGGGTAGGGAAAGCCTCGCCGTTGTCGGTGAGAACTCGATCTCCTGCGCAAAGAACCATTGATGCTCCGGTGGAACTTTGCTTGGAAGAAGAACTATTGACGGGCGTTGGCGTTGCGCCATCGACCCTCATGAGGGAGGAAGAGCCGTCGACGGGTCCGATAAACCAGAGGCTTCCGGCGCATGCAACCGGGTGGGTGTCTCGCGCAATTGTGCCCACCGTGGTGGCTCCCGTGGAATCAACGAGGCGAAGCTCGTGGCTTTCCGTGCCCGAGCCTCCGACAACGTACGCTTCGGCCTCCATCGGGTATACCCGTGCAGAAGCGGTGAGGGACTCGGGAACGGCATTTCCCACGAGCGAGATAGTTTTCCCCGTCTCGCCATCGCCGCCGATCCTTGCGGTCAGTCCCGCAGCACCGGCCGTCAGATGCTCCAAGCCCTCGGGATAACAGTCATGGAGGGTTGCCATCCGATCATCGCCAAGCTTCCAACTCGCAAGGCAGACCTCGGAGTCCTTTCTCGCAATGGCATAAGCGCGATCGCCATAGATCTCCAGCTCGCTACCGTGAAAGGCGTAACCGGGTGCTTTGATCCGGGAGGACTTCAAGGCGCCGTCGCGGAACGCTACCTCATCGACTCGGCTTTCATCGTCGTTGGTGACCCCCGAATCCGATCGGATATTGGATCCTGACGAGGTGGGAACTAGTCGCGCGGATTTCTTGGTTGAACCCGGAGGCCGGTGTTATCGATTCGAAGTCCCGCTCCGTGTCACGCGCCCGTAACGCCACGTTGACACCGTTTGTTCGGTCGTCAGCGAGATATCGAGCTGCTGGACGGAGCCTGTTGATTGCTGCGATGCCGTGTCGCGATCAGCCACGCTCGGCGTGCAGCCGCTAAGAACGAAACTTGATACTGCTGATGCGGCAAAGAACGCCGCTGTCCTGCTCCCCATGGCCCAATTGTGGGCTCTCCATCTGTTGGATAGGGGGAATCAGGTCCTGTGTCGTGGTCCTATCGGTATCCGCGCGATAATGGCGTCATGACTGAACTGCCTGGAACGCATCTGCCCACCATCGAAGACCGTCTCCACGTGGGACGGACCGTGGAATCCAGTTCGCGGCCCTTTGAGGGAAAGGTCGTCAATGTGCGGATCGATGAGGTCCGGCTGTTTGACGGAAAAGACGCGGTTCGACGCGACGTCGTCGAACATCCAGGGGCGGCCGCCGTCATCGCGGTCAATGACGAGAACGAGGTCGCCTTCATTAAGCAGTATCGCCATCCCGTCGAAGGCGAGTTATGGGAGGTCCCGGCGGGGCTGCTCGATGTCGAGGGGGAAGACCCGAAGGAAACGGCACGTCGTGAACTTGCGGAGGAAGTCGACCTCGTGGCCGGGCGGCTAGACAAACTCCTGACGCTTGCGCTCAGCCCGGGTGGATCCAACGAAGTCATCCATATCTATCTTGCGACCGACCTTGAGGCGTCGGAGGAGACCTTTGAGCGCAACGACGAGGAAGCGGAATTCGAACTCACCTGGGTGCCGATCGAGCGTGCCCTCGATGCGGTGACGAGTGGGAAGATCCGCAACGCCACAACCGTCACCGCGCTGTTCGCGGCGCACTACCGGCTGAGCGGACATGAGGCCTGACCAGGACACAAAAGGCACCACACCGTCAGCCAGCGACGTGTGGGACCTACTCGCGCCCGCCACCCAGGATCGCACGGGCTTCACCGCCGGCTTCCTCGCGACGGTGGATCCGGATGAGCAGCCACGAGTGCGCGCGGTGATCCTCCGAGATGCCGACCCCAGCGCGGCGACGGTCTCGTTTGCGACCGATGTGCGATCGGCGAAGATTCGCGACATCCAGCTACGGCCTGCAGTGGAACTCGCGCTCTACGACCCGGATTGCATGCTGCAACTCCGACTCAGCGGCACCGCCGACATCGTCGCCGATCCCGAGATCTGCGCGAAGCGTTGGGCGGATCTCGCGCCACACACGCGCGAGCGATTCGAACAGATCGAGAACTTTGCGTGGGTCGCCATCTCTGTCACATCGTGCGACTGGCTCGATCTGGCTGCTGAGCCACCCCGGCGCTTCCGGATGACCGTTGCGCCAGGTCAGCACGAGACCCGCGAAATTGTGCCATAGCTCACACAAGCACGGAGACGAGCAGGACGTAACATCCCGTACCTCCAAGCATGCTGAGCGTCATCGAACCCCGCCACCACTGCAACCCGACCGTCACGGCGAGCGCTACGACCGCGGGGATCACCGCCGAGGCATCCGCTAGGGGAGTGTCGCGCAGCGTGTAGACCGCGAGAATCAGCATCACGCCCACTGGCATGTGGCGGGCGAGAAAGGCGAGCAGCTGCGAGGAGCGCAGGGGCGCCAGCACAGCGAACGGTGCCGCCCGCAGCGCCCAGGTGATTGCCGCAGCGGTGAGGACGCCGCTCGCGATATACAGGTTATGCGACACGGCGACGGCCCCAATACGCCAGCGTCAACGAACCTACGAACAGCCCCATCGCGATCGGGAGCATGTGCTCGCGACTGATGAGCAGTGCCACCAGTGCGCAACCCAGCGCCAGAATCGGAATCCGAAGTGATCGCTGCACCCGATGCCCCTCCATGGCCAGCACAACGAAGAGTGCCGTCACGGCAAACTCCAACCCGCGAACCCACGGCGGAATGAGACTTCCAAGCGCCGCCCCGAGCGTGACACACGCCACCCAGCAGGCATGGAAGAAACCCTGGATCGCGATGATGCGGGTGCGAGAAAACCGCTG
Source organism: Bowdeniella nasicola (assembly GCF_900107735.1). Taxonomy (GTDB): domain Bacteria; phylum Actinomycetota; class Actinomycetes; order Actinomycetales; family Actinomycetaceae; genus Bowdeniella; species Bowdeniella massiliensis. The sequence goes on from NZ_FNQV01000016.1 coordinate 7,217, forward strand.
CGCCGCCGGCCCCGTCGTCAGGGCGTAGGCCTCATCGGTCAGCGCGAAGGTGCTGTAGGCCTTCCACCCCGCGCCTCGCACGCGATGCAGCGGAAACGACAGCGCATAAAACACGTGCCGGAAGTTCACGAGCAGCGTGCTGAGCGCGATTTGAGTGAGGGGAGCGGCTGCCGCGAACAGCCCCACGAGGAGGAACTCCATAGAGCCGGCGAACACAATCGCCGCGAAGATCGGCGCCCACCACCAGGCGAGTCCTGATTTCACGACGAGCACGCCGAGCGCTACCCCGAGCGGCAGGACGGCGGCGCAGGCCGGCATCGCTATGTGCCAACCCATCGCTATGTCCGAGCGACGCGTCGCGCTCGACCTCGTCGCCGTCATGCCGCAAGCATAGGAAGCTAGCAGCCTCGCGCGCGGCGCGGTCCACTAGGAGGACGCGGCCACCGGTTCGATATCGCTGGCCCGCTCGATCGGCGCCAGGCGGTGCGAATAGACCGCGGCCATCGCCCACGTAATCGCCACGACGGTCAGGCCCGAGCCGAGCATATGCGCGACGACGAGGAACGGATTCAGGCCAGAAAAATACTGGATATAGCCTAGCACGCCCTGCGCCCCCAGCATTGCCAGCACGACGAGCCAGGGCCCGGCCTGCGCCTTGGAGCGCTTCGCGGCCGCGTACAACGCCACCAACACGAGGACGAGCAGCAGCCACGCCGCCACAGCATGCAGCCGCGTAATGAAGATCGGATCGATCGCGAAGCGGTAGGGCTTCTCGGCATCCCCCGAGTGCGGCCCGGTACCCGTGACGACGACGCCGAGCAGAGCCACAACGACGGTCACCACCGCGATCGCGATGTGCACGACGGACTCCGAGAGCGACAGCCTGCCCGTAAAGCTCACATTGCCCTGCTCGTCTTGCAGGCGCGGGCGGAACAGGCGGTAGACGAGCACCGTCGACAGCGAAACAAGTCCGAGCGAGAGCGCCATATGCAACCCGACGACGGCCGGGTGCAGCGTCGCCCAAACGCTCATGCCGCCCACGATCGCCTGGATCGCAATGAGGATCAGCACGGCCCAAGCATAGGGCCGCAGATCGGGGCGGGCCGGCGCAGCCTTGCGATACAGCGACCACAGCAGGCCGAGCGCGATAATGCCCAGCACGCCGGTCAGCGTGCGGTTGCCGAACTCGACGAAGGGATGGAAGCTCGAGGCTTCGTGAAAGACGGGCGTAAAGGCTCCCGGCTCGCACATGGGCCAACTCGAACACCCCAGCCCGGAGCCGGTGACGCGCACGGCGCCGCCGGTGACAATGATGCCGATTTGGGCGATGAGGTTGGCGATGGCGAACCGCCGCTGGGCGGCGTCATGTACGGGGGAACTCACGCCTTCCACTGTACCGCGCTTGCCTAGGACTCCCAGCGAAACACCCGCACGGCGACGGCCGACAGCAGCGCCGCCCATGCCGCCTGAACCACGATTGGCAGCAGCGCGATCTCGCCGAGGACCGCTGCCCGCATCCCCTCACCGAGCGCACCGAACGGGGTGAAGGTCAAAAACCACCCGGTCAGGCCACTGCCGACCGGCATGAGGACGCCGCCCGCAATCACCATGAGGACGAACCCAATATTGGCCACGGCGAGCACCGCCTCGGTGCGCAGGGTGCCGCCGACGCACATCCCGAGCGCCACAAACGTCACCGTGCCAAGGGCGATCATGATGGCCATCGCGATGATCGAGAGCACCGAGGCGGGCCGCCACCCGCCCAGCAGCGCGGCGATGAGGCACAGCACGATGACCTGGGCGGCAACGACGATGACGACGGCAATCGCCTTACCCGCCAGCAGCCCGCGCGGGCCGAGGGGAGTGGTGGCAAACATCCGCAACACACCCCACCGGCGGTCAAAGGCCACGGCGATCGACTGCGAGGTAAACGACGAGGCGATCACGGCCATCGCGAGCGCGCCCGCGAGGGCATGGGCGTTTTGCGGCTCGGGCAGGCCGAGCGCGTCGATATGAAGCAGCGCCACGAGCGCGATGATCGGCATGATGAAGGCAACCATGAGCTGCTCGCCGTTGCGAAAAATTGCGCGGGCCTCCCACGAGGCCTGATCCAGGGCCAATCTCATGCGCCCGCTCCCGTCCGCGTGATCGATAAGAAGACGTTTTCCAAACTCCGCGGCCGCACCTCCAGCGCCACGCGCCCGAACCCGCGCTCCATCAGCGCTCCCGTGAGCCGGTGCAGGACCTCGGCCTGCGATGCCGCGATCTCTAGCGTCGGGCGGGCGCCGGCAACCGTGGTGGCGCCAACTGCCGCCGCAAGCTCGGCCACGACATCACCCTCGAGGTCCGCGTCAAGGGTCACGAGCGTGCCCGCGGTCAGCTCCGCGACGGTGCCGTTGGCGACGATGCGTCCCTCATCGATGACGACGATGCGATCGGCGAGATGCTCGGCCTCATCCATGAAGTGCGTCGTCACGACGATGCTCGCCCCACGATCGCGCACGCCCGCAAGCAGCTGCCACAGATCCCGCCGCGAGTGCGGGTCGACTCCCGAGCTCGGCTCGTCCAGGAAGAGCAGGTCCGGCTCGCCGATCATCGCGCAGCCGACCGCCACCCGTTGGCGCTCGCCACCGGACAGCCGCCGCACGGCCGTGGCAAGCCGATCGGTCAGCCCCAGCGATTCCGCGAGCGCGACGTGTGCCCCGGGCCGGCCGTGCAGCTTCGCGACGTGAGCGAGGACGGCGCCCGCCGTGGGGGCCTGAGGCAGCCCGCCTTCTTGCACCATGACGCCGACGCGCGAGCGCAGCTCCGCGGCATTCGCGCGTGCCGCCCGATCCAGCCCCAGCACCTCGATGTGCCCGGAATCGGGCGTCCGCAGCCCGGCGCAGCATTCGATGGTCGTCGTCTTACCGGCACCGTTCGGCCCAAGGACCGCGGTGATCTCACCGGCGGCGGCGCTAAAGGAGACATCGTCGACGACGCGACGCGAGCGGTAGGCCTTGGTGAGGGAAGAAACCACGAGGGCAGGATGAGGACTCACGCCCTCAAGCCTAGGCCACCGTGCCCCATGGGACTTATGTCCCAATTTGAGTACTTCGGCTTGCGAAGGTATACCTTGGTTGTTGGGAATGAATAATGCAACAACAATGTTGCCTATGTCGGAAGCGAAGGAGGAAGCCCCAATGAGCAACAACGTCTCGGGAGCCACTCCCGCGACCGAGATTCTCGCCCGTTCCGAGCATGGCGAGCTGAGCGAGGATGGCGCCACTCGCGCCCGAATTCTCGACCTCATTATTGAACGCGGTCCCATCACGGCCCGCGAACTCGCCTCAATCCTAGAGCTGACCGCAGCGGCCATCCGCCGCCACCTGTCAATCCTGCTCGATCACGAGCTGATCTCCGACCACGAAGCAGCACCCGCGGGTGCCCGCGGTCGGGGCCGGCCCGCCCGCCATTTCATCGCAACCGACAAGGGTCGCGGGGGAGCGGCAAACCCGTATTCGACGCTCGCCTCCGAAGCCCTCGTCCAACTGGCCGAGATCGCCGGAGCGGACGCTGTTGAGACCTTTGCCAAGGAACGGTTCTCGCGCCTGGCAGAAAAATACCGGCCGCAGGTCGAGGCCGCTGGCGCCGACCCGCTCGCCCGCGCCGAGGCGCTGGCCGAAGCCCTGACCGCCGACGGCTACGCCGCGACGGTACGGCCCGTCGGGGAAGGCTCCATCGCCCTGCAACTGTGCCAGGGACACTGCCCGGTGCAAGCCGTGGCCGAGAATTTCCCACAACTGTGCGAAGCGGAAACACAAGCGTTTTCTACCCTGCTCGGTGTCCACGTCCAGCGCCTCGCGACGCTCGCGTCGGGGGAGCACGTGTGCACCACCCACGTTCCGCTGTTCATCCGCCCTCGCCGAGATTCGGAAGGAAATCATGACCACTGATACCAGCCAGGCACCCCAGCCGGCGCCCAGCACCGACGAGGAGATCATTAACTCCATCGGTGCCTACAACTACGGCTGGCACGATCCTGACGTCGCCGGCGCCTCCGCGCGCCGGGGACTGAGCGAAGAGGTCGTGCGCGACATCTCCGCGTTGAAGAACGAGCCGGAATGGATGCTCAAGCGCCGCCTGAAGGCCCTGAAGCTCTTTGAAAAGAAGCCGATGCCGACCTGGGGCGCCAACGTCTCCGATATCGACTTCGACAACATCAAGTACTTCGTGCGCTCCACGGAAAAGCAGGCCACCAGCTGGGAGGACCTGCCCGAGGACATTAAGAACACCTACGATCGCCTCGGCATCCCGGAGGCGGAAAAGCAGCGCCTCGTTGCTGGTGTTGCCGCGCAGTACGAATCCGAGGTCGTCTACCACCAGATCCGCGAGGACCTGGAACAGCAGGGCGTCATCTTCCTGGATACCGACACCGGTTTGAAGGAACACCCCGAGCTGTTCGAGGAGTACTTCGGTACCGTCATCCCCGCCGGTGACAACAAGTTCGCCGCGCTGAATACCGCCGTGTGGTCCGGTGGCTCCTTCGTCTACGTCCCGCCGGGCGTCCACGTGGAGATCCCGCTGCAGGCCTACTTCCGCATCAACACGGAAAACATGGGCCAGTTCGAGCGCACGCTCATCATCGCCGACGAGGGCTCCTACGTGCACTACGTCGAGGGCTGTACCGCCCCGATCTACAAGACCGACTCGCTGCACTCGGCCGTCGTGGAAATCATCGTGAAGAAGGACGCACGCGTTCGCTACACGACGATCCAGAACTGGTCGAACAACGTCTACAACCTCGTCACCAAGCGCACGACGGTGGAAGCCGGCGGCACCATGGAATGGGTCGATGGCAACATCGGCTCCAAGGTGACGATGAAGTACCCGGCTGTCTACCTCATGGGCGAGCACGCCCGCGGTGAGACCCTGTCGATTGCGTTCGCCGGCGAAGGCCAGCACCAGGACACCGGTTCCAAGATGGTCCACATGGCGCCGCACACCTCCTCGTCCATCGTCTCGAAGTCGGTGGCGCGTAACGGTGGCCGCTCCTCCTACCGCGGCCTCGTCCAGGTGATGGAAAACGCGAAGCACTCCAAGTCCAATGTCCTTTGTGACGCGCTGCTCGTCGATCAGATCTCCCGCTCCGATACCTACCCGTATGTCGATGTGCGCGTCGACGACGTCGAGATGGGCCACGAGGCGACCGTCTCGAAGGTGAGCGAGGATCAGCTGTTCTACCTCATGAGCCGCGGCATGGAAGAAACCGAAGCGATGGCGATGATCGTGCGTGGCTTCGTCGAGCCCATCGCGCGCGAGCTCCCGATGGAATACGCGCTCGAGCTCAACCGACTCATTGAACTTCAGATGGAAGGATCCGTGGGCTAACCGTGACCCAAGTTTCAACCGACCACTCCCGCGCAACCCTCGCGGGCGATCACTCCCACGGGAGCGCGCCCGCCGCGGATAAGGCCGACAAGCCCCGTTCCTTCGAGCTGTCGGCGTTCCCGATTCCCGGCGGCCGCGAAGAAGATTGGCGCTTCACGCCGATCGCGCGAATGGCGGACCTGTTCGCCGATGAGCTCACTGGCAGCGCGCCGGACATCACCTTCGATGGCGTGCGCCTGGATGAGGGCGCCGCGGACCTGCCCTTCGATGTCGTCTTCGACTCCTGCCCGTGCGTGGGTTCCGTCGGCGCCCCGTCCGACCGCACTGCGGTCGTCGCCTGGGCCAACCGCGGCACCCCGACGTGCGTGACGATCAGCGAATCGCTCGAGCGCCCCTACGTCTTTGAGATTGTCGGAAACTCCAGCGAGGCCGCGGCCCAGCACCTGACCCTCAACATCACCGAGGGTGTCACCGCGACCGTCGTGCTGCGCCACACCGGCACTGCGCGCCTGACCCAGACCGTCGAGATCGACGTCGCCGAGGGCGCAAATCTCACCGTCGTCACGACCCAGGAATGGGATGAGGACGCCGTGCACGCTGCCGCGCATCGCATCTCCGCGGGCAAGGACGCCGTCGTCAAGCACATCGCCGTCACCCTTGGCGCCGACCTCGTGCGCCTGACGACCGACGTCGAATTCGCGGGCGAAGGCGCGGACGTGGAACTGCTCGGCCTGTACTTTACCGACGCCGGCCAGCACCACGAACACCGCCTCTTCATGGAGCACCGCCTGCCCAACTGCGTCTCGGACGCGACGTACAAGGGCGCGCTGCAGGGCAAGGATGCGCACGCCGTGTGGGTCGGCGATGTCCTCATCGGCCACGACGCCACCGGTACCGACACCTACGAGCTGAACCGCAACCTGCTGCTGACCGAAGGTGCGCGCGCTGACTCCGTGCCCAACCTCGAAATTGAGACCGGCGAGATCGCCGGCGCCGGACACGCCTCGGCGACCGGTCGCTTTGATGATGAGCAGCTCTTCTACCTCATGAGCCGCGGCGTACCCGAAGACCTCGCCCGCCGCCTCGTCGTGCGCGGCTTCTTCGCCGAACTCATCAACCGCATCGGCGTACCCGAGGTGCAAGACCGCCTCATCGCCGCCATCGAAGCGGAACTCGACCAGACCATGGCCCTCGTTAAGTAAGGATTAGAATTGTCCACTCTTGAAATCAAGAACCTCCACGTCCAGGTCGAGACCAACGACGGACCGAAAAAGATCTTGCAGGGCGTCAACCTCACCATCAACTCCGGTGAGATTCACGCCATCATGGGCCCCAACGGCTCCGGCAAGTCGACCCTGGCCTACTCGCTGGCCGGCCACCCCAAATATGAGGTGACCGAGGGCGAGATCTACCTCGACGGCGAAAACGTCCTGGAGATGAGCGTCGATGAGCGCGCCCGCGCGGGCCTGTTCCTCGCGATGCAGTACCCCGTCGAGGTTGCTGGCGTCTCCGTGTCCAACTTCCTGCGCACGGCGCGCACCGCGATCGACGGCGAAGCGCCCAAGCTGCGCACGTGGATCGGTGAGGTCAAGGAAGCCATGGAGCGGCTGCGGATGGATCCCGACTTCGCTAACCGCGACGTCAACACCGGGTTCTCCGGCGGCGAGAAGAAGCGCCACGAGATCCTGCAGATGGACCTGCTACACCCGAAGTTCGCCGTCCTGGATGAGACGGACTCGGGCCTGGACATCGACGCGCTGCGCGTCGTGTCCGAGGGCGTCAACCGCGTGCACGAGCAGGCCGACACCGGCATCCTGCTCATCACGCACTACACGCGCATCCTGAACTACATCAAGCCGGACTTCGTCCACGTCTTCGTCGACGGCCACATGGTCGAGCAGGGTGGCCCCGAGCTCGCCGAGCGCCTCGAGGCCGAAGGCTACGACCGCTTCCTGCAGGCGGCCAAGTAATGCCGACGTCGCCCGTGGCACCGCGCTCCGACTTTCCCGCGTTGGAGCGCAACCTCGGCGACGTCGCGCTGACCTACCTGGACTCGGCGGCCACGTCGCTGAAACCGCAATGCGTCATCGACGCTGAAGCCGATTTCTACGCCCGCCTGGACGGCGCCGTACACCGCGGCGCCCACCAGGTGGCCGTCGAGGCCACGGAAATCTATGAGGGCTCGCGCGCGAAGTTCGCGGCCTTCGTCGGCGCGAGCACCGATGAGATCATCTGGGCGAAGAACGCGACCGAGGCGATCAACCTCGTCGCCTATTCGCTGCTCAACGCCTCGATCGACGAACTCTTAAAGCCCGGCAGCGTCGATGAGCGTCTGCTCATCCGCGAGGGCGATACGATCGCCGTCACCCAGGCCGAACATCACGCGAACTTCGTGCCGTGGCAGCAGCTTGCCGCGCGCACCGGCGCGGACTTCCACGTCGTGCCGGTGCTCGCCGATGGCACGATCGACTACGCCGCGCTCGCCGAGCTGCCCGAGCGCACCCGCGTGTTGGCCTTCACCCAGGCCTCCAACGTCACGGGCGCGCTCACCGACGTCGCGGCGATGGTCGCGGCCGCTAAGGCGCGAGGCGCACTGACCGTCATGGACGCCTGCCAGTCAGCGGCGCACCTGCCGCTCGACCTGGAAGCCTCCGGGGTCGATTTCGCGGCCATGAGCGCGCACAAGATGCTCGGGCCGACGGGCGTCGGCGTGCTCTTTGGCCGCTCCAGCCTGCTCGCCGCGATGCCGCCCTTCATTACGGGCGGCTCGATGGTGGCGATCGTGACGGCCGAGGCCACGCGCTTCATGCCCGCGCCGATGAAGTTCGAAGCCGGCACGCAAATGACGGCGCAGATCGCGGGGCTGAACGCCGCGATCGACTACCTGCGCGGACTGGGGATGGATAACGTCGCGCGCTACGATCTTGAGCTTGGCGATTACCTGCTCGACGCCGTGCGTGCTGTGCCCGGCACGCGCATCATCGGGCCCGAGAGCGGCGAGCGGCTGGGCCTCGTCGCCTTCCAGCTCGGCGATGTCCACCCGCACGACGTCGGCCAGTACCTGGATGCCGCCGGCATCGCCGTTCGCGTCGGCCACCACTGCGCCCAACCCGTGCACCGCGCCCTCGGCGTACAATCATCCACGCGCGCCTCGATTGGTCCCTACACCTCGCGCGCCGATATTGACCGCTTCGCCGACCGCCTCGCCGGCGTCCTACCCTTCTTCCAAGGAACCGCCTAATGGATGCGATGGAACAGCTTTACCAGCAGATCATCCTCGATCATTCCAAGGCCCGCCACGGTGCGGGCCTGCTGCCCGACTACGACGGTGAATCCTTCCAGGTCAACACGACATGCGGCGACCAGGTGCTGCTGCGCGTCGGCCTCGATGGCGATCGCATCGCCGCCATCGGTTACGAGGGGGAGGGCTGCTCGATCTCGCAAGCCTCCCTGTCGATCATGCACGACATGACGAGCGGGCAATCCCGCGAAACCTTCGATCACCTCTCCGACGTCTTCACCGAGATGATGCACTCGCGAGGCGTCTTCGACGAGACCAAACTCGATGAACTCGACGACGCCTCCGCCTTCGTGGGCGTCGCCAAGTTCCCGGCGCGCATCAAGTGCGCGCTGCTCGGCTGGATGGCGCTCAAGGAGGCCATCGCCGACGCCGACCAAGGTAAGGAAGAATAACGACATGACTGAGCAGACCCCCAGCCCCGTGACTGCCGCCGACATCGAAGAAGCGATGCGCGACGTCATCGACCCGGAACTCGGCATCAACGTCGTGGACCTCGGCCTCGTCTACGGCGTGAACCTCGAAACCGACGGCACGGCCGTCATCGATATGACGCTCACCTCAGCCGCCTGCCCGCTGACCGACGTCATCGAAGATCAGACGTATTCCTGCCTGGAAGGCCTCGTCAAGGATTCGCGAATCAACTGGGTCTGGATGCCGCCGTGGGGGCCCGACAAGATCACCCCCGAGGGCCGCGAACAGCTGCGCGCACTCGGCTTCAACGTCTAGTTCTAGCTGTATTCTAGCGAGGTGAAGTCCCGCCTGGTTTTCCTCGCTCCGGCTCTTGCCGCGACGCTCCTTGCCGCGTGCACGAGCACGGCCCCGACGCAGCCACCGGCGTCCCCAACACCATCGGCGACGACCCCGTACGCGAGCCCCTGGCCCTCCGACGGCAACACCGAGGTCCCCCCAACGACTTTCACGGTCGTCTCCGCGGGCGATATCCTGCCGCATACCTCGGTGTATGAAGCCGCAAAAAAGCCCGACGGCACCTATGACTTCGTGCCGAAAATGGCCGCGTCCCGGCCATTCGTCGAGGGCGCCGACCTCGCGCTGTGTTCGCTCGAAATCCCCATCGCGCCCAAGGGCACGAAACCCTCGGGCTATCCGATGTTCGGCGCGCCCACGGAGCTCATCGGCGATCTGAAAACCCTCGGCTGGGATGGCTGTACGATCGCGACGAACCACACCGGCGATCGCGGCTGGGATGGCCTGAAAACCACGCTCGACCTGTTCGATCAGCACAAGCTTGGCGCGACGGGCGCGGGCCGCAGCGAGGCCGAGCGCCTTTCCCCGGCCTACTACCGCCTCACCAAGGACGGACGCACGGTTACGGTCGCGCACGTCTCGGGCACCTACGGCCTGAACGGCTTGCCCGATCCGGGCAAGGCGCAGGGCTTCCAAGCCGTCAATATGCTCGAGGACATGCTCGAGGCCGCCAAGAGCGCCAAGGCCGCCGGCGCCGACATCGTCATCGTCAGCCCGCACTGGGGTATCGAATACCAGATGCAGCCCAACGACGAACAGGTCACGCTCGCCCGCGCCCTCGCCGAATCGGGCGCCGTCGACGCCATCATCGGGACGCACCCGCACGTGCCGCAAAAGATCGAGAGCCTTCCCGGCCCAGGCGGCGCCAAGGTGCCCGTCGTCTACTCCACGGGCAACTTCTACTCCGGTCAGGACGAAAACTGCTGCACACGGGAGACCGCCACCGGCGTTATGGTCCAACTCGCGATCGAAGCCGATGACACCGCCGCCACTGTCAAAGCGATGACCTACACGCCGGTCACGATGGATCTGGCCGCCGGTCGCACCCAGTACCTGCTCGCGCCGCTGCACCAGGGCAAGCGCCCCGAGGGCCTCACGCTCGAGGCCTCGCGCATCACCAAGCGCTGGGAGGCGCTGCTGGCCGTCATGGGAAGCGAGCTCATGAACACCACGGCACCCACCGGCAAGGCGAGCGTCGAGCTCATCACCGAGCCAACGCGCTAGGGCTGCTGCACGCTCCACGTATCGCAGGACTGCATCGTGCCGTGCTTGTAGCCCTGCACGAACCACTTCTGGCGCTGTTCCGCGCTGCCGTGCGTCCACGTCTCCGGTGAGACACGGCCCTGCTGCGCCTGGATCCGGTCATCGCCGACGGCAGCCGCCGCGGCCAGCGCATCGTTAATCTGCTGCTCGGTGGGCGGCTTCAAGAAGGTTTCGCCGGTTTCCGGGTCGACGGAATTGGCAGCGTGGTGCACCCAAATACCCGCATAGCAATCGGCCTGCAGCTCGCTGCGCACCATCGTCGAAGCCGGACCCGTATCATTGTGGTCGACGCGGCGCAGCTGGCCCGTGAGGTTTTGAATGTGGTGGCCCCACTCGTGCGCAATGATGTACTCCTGCGCGAGCGGCTCGTTCTTGGCCCCGAGCTTGGTTTCGAGCGCGTCATAGAAATTGACGTCGATGTAGACGGTGCCATCGGCGGGGCAGTAGAACGGACCCGTCGCCGACGACGCCGAGCCACAGCCGGTGTTCACCGCATCGGTAAAGATCCTAAAGTCGGCTTGCTGGTAGTTGCGTCCCGCCTCCTTAGGCAGGATCGGCTTCCACACCTCATCGAGCGACTCGACGGTGGCGAGCACCCGGCACTCCGAGTACTTGTTCGCATCCGCGCCGGTCTGGCACTTTTCCAGGACGTCGGTCTGCTCCTCCTGGGCACCACCCCCGCCGGCGCCGGGCCCGATCGGCGCGCTGGACGGATCCCCGCCCATGAACATGTACAGCAGGAGCAAGAGCAGGCCGCCCAGGCCACCGACACCGCCGGCCACCATGCCACCGCGACCGCGCGACGAACTTCCGCGTCCCGGATTGGTCCGGATCCCCTCGTTAAAGGTCATGTTTCCTCACCCGTGTCAGCGCTGGTGCTAGCCCAGCCAAGCCAAAAGACTGGTCACCTAATTTTAGTCACGTCTGTACAGCCACGCCACACAGGTATAGGGCAACTCGATCGGATCCGCCTCGCCGTAGCCGAGGTGATCGCGCAGGTACCACCGAAGATTGTCCTGCATTCTCGCGCGTGTCGCGGCGCTAGCCGCCAAGTACGAGGAACGGGTACGCGCCAGCGCCATGACCTCATCAGGAAGCAGCCGCTGACTAAAGGACGACGTAATGCGCTCGGGCACGCCGAAGTACGGCGGCAGGTCCCGGTAACCGCGCGTGAGGTGCACGTCCCCGCTGCGCATGATCCGCGTCAGCCGGTGCACCCACGGCACATCGGTCGCGAACTGGTTCCAGATGAGCGCGAGCGTGCCATCCGGCCGAAGGATCCGCGCCGCCTCCGCCGCCGCGGCCTGCTCATCGACCCAGTGCCAGGCCTGCGCATAGGTCACGACGTCGGCGCAGCTCTCCGGCAGTCCCGTTTCTTCGCCACGCGCCTGCTCGACGCGCACCCGCGCGGCCAGCGGGGGAGTGTCACAGGTCCTACGCAGCTGATCCGCCATCGCGGCCGCGGGTTCAATCGCGGTGATATCAAGGCCGCGCGCCGCGAGCAGTCTCGTGAACTTTCCGGTCCCGGCGCCGCAATCCACGACGTGGCCCCCGTGGGGCGCCCGCGCCGCGACGGCCGAAACGATCGCCTCGGGATACTCCGGCCGAAAGCGTTCGTAGGTCTCATCGGCCACCTGAAATGCGCGCGCCCGCTGCAGGCGCGTGCGCCGATCCCGGCGCGATGCTCCCACCGCCTGCAACGCCTGCTGCTCCTCATGTGTCACCTGCCCAGTCTACGAATCGCGCACACCCACGCAGCCCGCCCCCTTGGCGAACCCCCACAACCTGGCCGTGAGAATCCACAAAATGCTCAAAAACCCGCGGCCAGCACCCCGATGCCAACCCGTTCGCACCACGCCAGCCATCCACCCTGTGGACAGTCACTCACGCCAATGTCGACATCGCCAGTTATCCCCAGCCACCTGGCAGCCGCGAGTGGTAGATGAGCCCAAATTTAATTCTCACCATTGAAGTTTGATTCGAACACTCGTACGATCGACGTATGAGTTACCCGCCCGGCGAGATGCACGAAAGCCTCAGCAGCGTCCTAGCGCAGCTGCGGCCGCTTCGCGCGTCCCACATGTCCGGTGGGAGCGACGACGAGCGGATCGCCGTCATGAAACTCCTCATGGATATTGAATCCGAACTCGCGGGCTTGAAGACGGACCTGCTCGCCGAGCTCGAAAAGGATGAGACGACAACGCGCGCCACCGGGCTTGCCACCTCATCTTGGGTACGCCACACGAGCAATGTGCCGCAGCGCGTCGCGCGCTCCATGGTGAAGGACGCGAAGAAGACCGCAAAGTACCAACGCTTCGTCGAAGCCGTCCGAGCCGGGTCGATGACGGAATTCCACCGCCGGATCGCGGTTGCCGCCATGGAGACAATCGAGCAGGACCCGCACGCCCTTGCTCATCCCGAGATTCTCGACATCTGCGAAGAGGCCCTCGTGCAGATGGCGCGCGAGCACGATCCCGATACGTTCCGCGCCAGGGCCAGAGAGCTGCAAGAACGAATCGCCGCTGAAACCCTCCAAACGCAAGAGGAAGAAGCCGCCCGCAAAGCGCAGCGCAACCACGAAGCACGCTTCCTCAAGGTATCCCAGAGCTTCGATGGCTCGATGACCTACGTCAACGCGGCATTCCCGACGGCAAGCGCCCTCGGCGCCCTCGCTGTCCTCAACGCGCGAGCGCAAGCAAAGTTTGCCACGACTAACTCCGAGGAAGGTACCGGCGAGGCAACGATCGCCCAGTACCGCGCAGACGCCTTCCTCGAGGTCATCGCCGAGGACCAGATTGGTAGCCGCTCGCCGGTACTCGGCGGCGATAGGCCCCGCATCGTCATCACCGCCGACTTCCGCCAGATCTTGGCGGAGAACTGCCAGCTCCTAGGCATTACCGACGACGAATTGAGCGAAGCCAGTGTCGCTGACGATCTCTTCTCTGCCGTGTTCGACTCTGTGGCGCCCACGACGCCATCCGATTCCCAGGTAGGCGACAATCACGCCGCCAGCGCCGGCGCCGGCGCTATCTTCGCTCGCAGTGAGAGCGAGATCCGCGCCCGCGCACGGGCCATGGTCGACGCCCTACGCACGACGGCCTCGCGCTACTGGCACCGAACCACCGATACCGGCATCCGCCTGTCAGCCCTGGATCTCAGACTGCTCGCTTGTGACGCCGAAATCATGTTCGTCGACCTCGACGAGCAGGGCGTTCCCCGCGGCTCCACCTCCAGAAGCCGAACGGTCGGCGCCAAACTCCGGCGCGAACTCACGGTGCGGGATCGTGGCTGCGTCTTCCCGGGGTGCACTGTGCCCGCCACGGGATGCGAAGCCCACCACATCGAGCAGTGGGTGAGAGGCGGGCCAACCTCGCTGGGCAACGTTGTCCTCGTGTGCGCCCACCACCACCGCCAGGTCCAACACGACGTGGGGGATACCGAGCATTGGCGGATCCGCATGTCCGAAGCCGGAACCCCCGAGCTCATCCCACCCGAACGCGTCGATCCGCTGCAGCGGCCGATCATCCACGACCGCTACAAGGCCTACCGCGAGCCCATCACCATTCGCGATGTGAGAGCCGGAACGCCGGATCTACCTAACAGCGGCGCGAGCGCCGCCTAACAACCCACAGGTATGGCCCGCACGCTCAGTGTGGGCCATTAGCCATGCCCAGAGGCGAAAATAACCGGCTCGATACGCGCTCGCTTCGCTAGCATGGAGCGCGGCCAAGGAAAGGACCACCACCCCCATGATCTCCGTTCAGCACCTATCCTTGCGGATCGGGCCGCGCGAACTCATCCACGACGCGACGTTCCACGTCGGCGCCGGGCAGCGCATTGCCCTCGTGGGGCGCAACGGAGCGGGAAAAACCACCCTTACCAAGCTCCTGGCCGGCGAAGAAGGCACCTCAAGCGCCATCTCCTATGAAGGAACGGTCCTACGCAAGGGCGATATCGGCTACCTCCCGCAAGACCCTCGCACCGGTGACCTGAACCAGCTCGCCAAGGATCGTGTCCTTTCCGTTCGCGGCATCGACGAGATCATCCGCCGGATCGCCAAGGCTGAACACGAGATGTCGACCGCCACCGGCGCCAAGCAGCAAAAGGCCATGGAGCGCTACGTCCGTCTCGATGCCGAATTCACGGCGCAAGGTGGCTGGGCAGCCAACGCCGAAGCTGCTCGCATCACCTCCAACCTAGGCCTGCCCACCCGCGTCCTCGACCAGCCACTGGAGACCCTTTCGGGCGGCCAGCGCCGCCGCGTCGAACTCGCGCGCATCCTGTTCTCCGACGTCAAGACCCTTCTGCTTGACGAGCCCACCAACCACCTCGATCATGACTCGATCCTGTGGCTGCGCGACTACCTGAAGACGTACTCCGGCGGCCTCATCATGATCTCCCACGACGTCGACCTCGTCCGCACCGTGGCAAACGAGGTCTTCTACCTCGACGCCAACCGCGCCGAACTCGATGTTTACAAGATGGGGTGGGACGCCTACCTCAAACAGCGCGACGCCGACGAGCGCCGCCGCAAGCGCGAGCGCGCCAATGCCGAGAAGAAGGCCTCCGCGCTCCTGGCCCAGGCCGACAAGATGCGCGCCAAAGCCACGAAGGCCGTGGCCGCCCAGAACATGGCCCGCCGCGCCGAACGAATGCTCGCCGGCCTCGCGGAGGAACGCCGAGCAGAGAAAGTCGCCCACCTGCGCTTCCCGGATCCGGCCCCCTGCGGCAAGACCCCGCTGACAGCCGAAGGCCTGTCCAAGTGGTACGGCTCCCTCGAAGTGTTCACCGGCGTCGACCTCGCCATCGACCGCGGCTCTAAAGTGGTCGTGCTTGGCCTAAACGGCGCTGGCAAAACCACCCTGCTGCGCCTGCTTTCGGGAATTGAAGCCCCCGACACGGGTCGCGTCATCCCCGGCCACGGGTTGAAGCTCGGCTACTACGCGCAGGAACACGAGACCCTCGACATGACGCGAACCGTCGTCGAAAACCTGCGTAGCGCCGCCCCCGATCTCGACGACACGCAGGTCCGCTCGATCCTCGGCTCCTTCCTGTTTTCCGGAGACGACGCGAACAAACCCGCCGCCGTCCTATCGGGAGGCGAGAAGACACGTCTTGCCCTCGCCGTCCTCGTCACCTCCTCGGCCAACGTCCTGCTCTTGGACGAGCCAACGAACAACCTCGATCCGGCCTCGCGCGACGAGATCCTCGCGGCGCTCGCGGCCTTCACCGGCGCCGTCGTCCTCGTCTCCCACGACGAGGGAGCGGTCCGGGCCCTGAACCCCGATCGCGTCCTGTTGTTGCCCGACGGGGACGAAGACCTCTGGAGCGAGGACTACGAGGAACTCATCTCCCTCGCCTGATCAAGTCTGATATGTCACTATCAGGCAATACTGTCTGATAGTAAAGAATCAGACATTATTGTATGATGGTCCTATGTTTGTTCTGACGGTGGACCAGATCGATTCCGGATCCAACCCGGATCGGGTACCGGAGGGGGTCGCGGCGCTGAATGCGCTTGACCCCATCATCGCCTTCGAGCGGACGGTCGGCGACGAGTTCCAGGGCGCCTTCGAGGCCGCCGACGACGTGGTCACGGCGCTGCTCGCATTAGCCCAGCAGGATTGCTGGCATATCGGACTTGGTATCGGTGAGGTCGAGAAGCCCCTGCCAAAGCACTCGCGCGAGGGGGACGGTCCGGCTTACCGGGCAGCGCGCCGAGCCGTGGACCTCGCCAAGCGGCAGCGGGCGGTGACCTTTGAGGCGGGTACCAAGGCAGCTGCGGAGGCGACCGCGAACGCCCAGGCCACCTACCGGCTCATGGCGGCCCTGCTTTCCCAGCGCACGGAGCGGCAGTGGGAGCTGGCCGCGCTCGCCGAAACCGAGACTGGCGCTGCCATCGCGAAGCAGCAGGGGATTACGCCGCAGACGGTCTCGGCCGTGCTGAAATCTGGCCACGCTCGCGAGATCGACGAAGCCCGACCGGTCCTTGCCCGGTTGCTGCACAGCGCAGATATAGGCTAGGTGCATGGACCCGTACCAATTCGTGTTCTCGCCCGGGTTGCCGCAGCGCCTGGTCCTCATCGCCATATTCGTCGTGGCCTCGGCCGTGCTCGGCTGGATCATTACAGCTGCGATCTTGCGCATTGCCAAAGTTCGGCGGCCGCTGCGAGAACCCGACAAGGTTCCCGTCATCGAGGCGGAGGTGCCGCCAGTAGAAGTCATGCGCGGCGGAGCCCTCATCGGCGTCCTCGAGCGTACCCTCGTTACCGGGGTCGTCATGCTCGGGCAGCTCTCCCTAGTCGCGGTCATTCTCGCCATCAAGGGACTGGGACGCTATCCCGAACTGAAATCGACGCCGGAGGCCTCCGAACGCTTCATCATCGGGACGCTCACGTCGGTCGCCGTTGCGCTGCTGGCTGGCTATCTCGGCCACGTCGCGCTGCTGTACATCACCTGGTAAGACGTTAGCGCAACTGCGTTTCTACGAGCGCGTCCTCTTCCGATTCCAGCGAGGTCCGAGCAGCCTTCGGGGTAACCTCGCCGGCATTTTCCGCAGCCTCTCGCCGCGCCAGAATGGTCAGGCCCACGATCGTGCCGAGGGCGAAGACCCACCACTGGAAGGCGTATGACAGGTGGGGGCCCAGGTTACGTTCGGGCTTCGGATAGGAGCCAAGGCCCTCCATGCCATCGCTGACTTGGACGTAGCCGTACAGCACCGGACGCTGCGATGCGGCCGACGCATCCGGGCCGTGAATCGCCGAGACCAGCTGTTCTGGGTTGATCGATTGCGCCTGGCCGTGAGCGATGCCGCGGGTATCGACGGGTTCAGCAGGACGCAGCCGGCCGGTGAGGTGCGCCGTGCCAGCTGGAAGCGGCGGGGGAGCGGGATTATCGTCCGTGACGGGGATCCAGCCCCGATCGACCAGGACATCGACGCTGTCAGTGTGCAGGAGCGCCAGAACTCGATAGGCATTCTCGCCGCCCACCGCACGGTTGCGGATAAGGATCTGCTCCGGCGCCCACGTGCCCGTCAGCTCAACGGGCTGCCACTCCCGATCCCCGCTCACCGTAACGCCGGCGGCAATTACGTCAGAAAGCTGGGTTACAGGGGCGTCATAAGCGGCGTCGAATTGGGCGACGAGCTCCTTTTTATACTCGTAGCGTCCCCACTGCCACAGCCCTAAGAAAATGCACGTGACGACGACGATGAGGCCCGTGAGGATCAGCCCCACCCAGCGGCCGCTGGAAAGGAAACGGTAGGAGCGTTTCACCGCAAAAACTCCGTCTCGTCGGTGAACCACTCGGGATGGCGGGCGCGCTGATAGCTCGTGGACGATGGGTCTGCTGGCACCTCGGCCTCCCGCATCGTTGGGGCGGCCGCCAGCTCGCGGGATTCGATGATTGAACCATCGGGGGCGATCACCGGGCCGGAACCGGGCGGCAGCGCAGTGTGCTGTTCCGCGGCGCCACCGGTGGCGCGTTCGTCGATTGTGCCCGACGGTTCGCGCCCAGCATTGGCCACCATGACGGCAAGCATCGGGAGCAGGATCGCGCCCGCAGCAAACAGCCAGCGGTACCAGCCCGGAGTCACGGCGCACAGAATAAAACAGACGGTGCGAAACACCATCGTCACGAGGTAACGGGTCGTTCGATCATCCACGTCCTCGGACAGGGCGCGCCGAGCTGACGTGATGTGATAAATCCGCTCGGCCTTTGTGCCCATACGTGCAGGCTATCGCGTCCTTTTGTTGGGTGTACACCAAGGCCGAGTGCGACTGGGCACGATAGCGTCGAGGGGATGGATACCACACGCATTGCAGTAGTGACCGGCGCGAACCGGGGAATCGGCCGAGCAATCGCCACCCGCTTACTGAGCGACGGCTACACCGTCGCCGGGATTCACCGTTCGGGGGAGCTTCCCGAGGGGGCCCATTCCTACCGCGCGGACCTGACCGATAGTGAGTCCGTGACGACGGCCTTCGACGCGATTCGCGAGGATCTCGGGCCGATCGGCGTTCTCGTGGCCAACGCGGGCATCACCAAAGACGGCCTGCTCGCGCGGATGAGCGAAGAGGACTTCGCCGCCGTCATCGACACGAACCTCACCGGCGCCTTCCGCTGCGTGAAGGCGGCGAGCAAGGACATGATGCGGGCGCGCTATGGACGCATCGTGCTCATTTCCTCCGTCGTTGCCACCTATGGCGGTTTCGGCCAGGTCAACTATGCCGCGGCGAAGTCGGGCCTCATCGGCATGGCGCGCTCAATCGCCCGCGAACTCGGCGGGCGCGGCATCACCGCAAACGTCATCGCTCCGGGCTTTGTCACGACGGACATGACCGCCGAGTTGCCCGAGAAGATCGCCGCCGACTACCTCGCGCGAATCCCCGCCGGCCGGTTCGCCGCCCCCGAGGAGATCGCCGCCGCCGTCTCTTTCCTCGCCAGCGAGGAAGCCGGATACGTCAATGGCACGCTGCTGAACGTCGACGGCGGCCTCGGCATGGGCCACTAAGTAGCTAGAAAATTAAGGACCACGTATGAGCACCCTCGTTAAAGACAAGACCCTCCTGATTACCGGCGTCTTGAAAGAAACGTCGATCGCGTTCCACGTCGCGCGCCTCGCCCAGGAGCAGGGCGCGAACGTCATCCTGACGGCCCCCGGTCGCCAGACCCGACTGCTCAGCGCGATCGCCCGTCGCCTGCCCGAGGCCGCTCCGGTCCTCGAACTCGATGTCACCGACGAGGACAACCTCGCCTCGCTTGCGGACCGGGTGCGGGAGCACACCGATGAATTGCACGGCGTCGTCCACTCCATCGGATTCGCGCCCCAGTCGGTCATGGGCGGCAACTTCCTGGCCGGCACCTGGCCCGATGTCTCGACGGCGGTGGAGGTCTCGGCGTTTTCGCTGAAGTCGCTGGCCGTCGCGGCCCAGCCGCTGATGAAGCCGGGCTCGGCGATCGCGGGCCTGACCTTCGATGCGCAGTTTGCCTGGCCGGTCTATGACTGGATGGGCGTTGCCAAGGCCGCTTTCGAAGCGACCGCGCGGTATCTTGCACGTGATCTTGGTCCCGCTGGCATTCGCGTCAATCTCGTCTCGGCCGGGCCGCTGCGCACGGTGGCCGCCACCTCCATCCCGGGCTTTGACCAGATGGAAAACACGTGGGATTCCCGCGCCCCGCTGGGCTGGGACGTCACTGATGCCGAGCCCGCGGCCAAGGCCGTGCTGGCGCTGTGCTCGGACTGGTTCCCGGCGACGAGCGGTGAGATTGTGCACGTCGACGGTGGCGTGCACATCATGGGCCAGTAGTCGGCGTTGTCGCGCTTCGCGACGTGTGCGATAGTAGGCGCCGTGAAAACTCTCGTTCTCCTTCGCCATGCCAAGGCGGAAGCGGAAAATGAACTCGGCGACTACCTGCGCGCCCTGTCCGCTGGCGGCCGCCAGCAGGCCAGCCAGCTCGGCGAGCTGATTCGCGAGCAGGTCGGCGACGTCGATACCGTCCTCGTCTCTTCTGCGCTGCGCACGAAAGAGACCTATCGGCTGCTAGCGGCCGAGGACGCCGACTGGCCCGCCGGCACCTCCATGGATGCGCTGTATGAGGCCGGCCCGCGCGAACTCATCGAGATCCTTGGCGGCCTTGATGAATCCGCGCAGACGGTCCTCGTCGTCGGCCATGAGCCGACGATGAGCTCGCTGGCGCACATGCTGCACGATACGAAGGACGAGATCGGCCAGCAGATTCGCCTCGGGGTGCCCACCGCCACCGCGTGTGTCCTCGATGTGCCGGTTGCCTGGAACGAGTTGGCGCGTAAGTCCTGTCACGTGCGCGCCGTCGTGCGTCCCCTAACGTAGGCCGAGCAGCGCGGCGACGATATCCAGCCGCCGCACATTCACGCTGACATCGGCGACCTCGCGCAGCGCGGGCTTGGCATCGAATGCGATCCCGAGGCTCGCGGCGCGCAGCATCTCGATATCGTTCGCGCCATCGCCGATGGCGACGGTATAGGGGCCCGGCGCCCAGATGCGCAGATAATTGGCTTTCGCTTCAGCGTCCACGATCGGCCCTGCGACCGCGCCGGTCAGGGTGCCGTCCGCGACCTCGAACCGGTTGGCCGCGCACCGGGTGATGCCGACCTCGGCAAGGATCGGGTCAATCATCTCGTGGAAGCCGCCGGAGACGATTCCGAAGCGGAGGCCGTGATCGCGCGCGGCCGCCGCGAGCGTTGCCGCCCCGGGCGTGAGCGTGAGCCGGCCTTGCGCCTCGTCAATAAGATCGCTGTCGGTCCCCGCGAGCAGCGCCACCCGCTGCGTGAGGGAGCCCGCGAAATCGAGCTCGCCGCGCATCGCCGCCTCGGTCACGGCCGCCACCTCGGTACCTTTTCCGGCGAGCGCCGCCAGCTCATCGAGGCCCTCGTCGTTAATGAAGGTCGAATCCATATCGGCGACGATGAGGTCCGGGACGGTGGTGGCCGCGGCGCCCGCGACATGCAGCGTCGCGAGCCCGAGGGCCTGCAGGCCGGAGATGAGTTCGGCGAGCATCGCGTCGTGATCGTGATCCGCATGCGTCGGCACGAGGGGTGGCACCTTGCCGCGGTAGTCGATCACCGCAAGCGCGGTTGGTGCATCGGCTGCAGGCTCGATCTCGCGGCGAGTCGCGCTCAGCCCCAGCCACCCCAGGTGGGCGAGCGTGTGTTCGACGTCGGGCAGGAGGTGTTCGGGTAGGTCGCCGGTGCTGACGAGGCTCAGGCGGTGATCGATCACCGCGTGACTCGCCAGCCCTTTGGCACGACGGTGATGCCGCCCTCGGTGACGGTGAAACCGCGGGCCCGATCGTATTCCTGATCGACGCCGACGTGAGCGCCTTCTTCGACGATGACGTTCTTATCCAGAATTGAGCGCACGACGGTGGCGTTGCGGCCGATGTTGACGTTGTCGAAGACGACGGATTCGCGCACTGAGGACCAGGAGTTGACCCGCACATGGGGGGAGATCACCGAGCCGAGGACCTCGCCGCCGGAGATGATGACCCCGGGGGAGATGATCGAATCGAGCGCGTGGCCGAGACGCTCTCGGTGGCCGTAGACGAACTTGGCGGGCGGCAGACCGGTGTAGCCGGTGAAGACGGGCCAGCGGTCGTTATAGAGGTTGAAGACGGGCGTGACCGAGATGAGGTCCTGGTGCGATTCGTAGAACGCGTCGAGGGTTCCCACGTCGCGCCAGTAGTTGCGATCGCGGTCCGTGGAGCCCGGCACCTCGTTGAACGTGAAGTCGTAGAGGCCGGCCTGACCCTGGGCGACGAAATCCGGCACGATGTTGCCGCCCATATCGTGGGCGGTGTCTTCCTCGGAGTCCGCGGTGACGGCCTCGCGCAGGGCGTCGGCATTGACGACGTAGTTGCCCATTGAGGCCAGGACCTCGTCGGGGGAGTCGGGTAGGCCCTCGGCTTCGGCGGGTTTTTCCAAGAACTCGGCGATCTTCAGCGGGTTGTCCTTGCTGGCCTGAATGATGCCGAACTGGTTGGCGAGCGCCCGGGGCTGGCGAATGCCCGCGACCGTCATCGGGAATCCCGAGTCGATGTGCTGGGCGACCATCTGGGAGAAGTCCATGCGGTAGATATTGTCCGCACCGCAGATGACGACGATATCGGGCTTTTCGTCGTCCAGGAGGTTTAGCGACTGGTAAATAGCGTCAGCGCTACCGAGATACCAGTTCTTGCCCATGCGCTGCTGGGCGGGCACCGGAGCAACATAGTTACCGAGCAGCGTCGACATCCGCCAGGTCTTAGAAATGTGCCGGTCCAGTGAATGGGATTTGTACTGCGTGAGGACGACGACGCGCAAATAGCCGGAGTTGACGATGTTTGACAGCGCGAAGTCCACGAGGCGATAAATTCCCCCAAAAGGGACTGCAGGTTTCGCGCGTTCTTCGGTCAACGGCATCAGCCGTTTACCTTCACCACCAGCAAGGACGATTGCCAGGACCCGAGGTTTAGCCATGCCCTTAGCGTAGGCATAACTGGGAACGCAAAGTGGGGTTTTTCGAAGCTCGGTATAGGACAATGGAGCCGTGAGTGAGAACACCATGCGAGTCGACCTGTTAACCCGTGAATATCCGCCACATATTTATGGCGGTGCCGGCGTGCACGTGGCGGAGCTGAGCCGCGTGTTGCGTCCCCATATCGACGTGCGTGTCCACGCGTTTGATGGACCGCGCGACGAGGAGGGAGTGAGCGGGTTTTCCGATCTGCCGGAGCTCGCCGAGGCGAATCCCGCGCTGCGGACCTTTGGCGTTGACCTGCTGCTCGCCCAGGCATGCGAGGGTGCGGACCTCGTGCACTCCCACACCTGGTACGCCAACCTCGGCGGCCACCTCGCCTCCTTGCTCTACGACATCCCGCACATCCTCAGCGCGCACTCGCTCGAACCGCTGCGGCCCTGGAAGGCCGAGCAGCTCGGCGGCGGCTACGCCCTGAGCTCCTGGGCCGAGCGCACGGCCTATGAGGGCGCGACCGGCGTCATCGCCGTCTCGGGCGGCATGCGCGAGGACATCCTGCGCGCCTATCCCGCCGTGGATCCAGACATCGTGCACGTCGTGCACAACGGCATCGACCTGGCCGCCTGGCAGCCGCCGAGCGACCCGGAGCACCGCGCGCAGGTGCTGCAGCGCTACGGCATCGATGATTCCCGCCGCGCCGTCGTCTTCGTTGGCCGCATCACGCGGCAAAAGGGCCTGCCCTACCTGCTGCGCGCGGTGCGCGAGCTCGACGATGACGTCCAGGTCATCCTGTGCGCCGGAGCGCCGGACACGAAGGAAATCATGGCCGAGGTCGTGGGTCTCGTCGAGGAGCTGAAACAGACCCGCGATGGCGTCATCTGGATCGAGGACATGCTCCCGCGCGAGGACCTCATCGCGGTGCTATCGGCCGGCACCGTCTTTACCTGCCCGTCGATCTATGAGCCGCTCGGGATCGTGAACCTGGAGGCGATGGCCGTCGGGCTGCCCGTCGTCGGAAGCGCGACCGGCGGCATCCCGGAGGTCATCGACGATGGCGTGACGGGCGTGCTCATTCCAATCGAGCAGGTCCAAGACGGCACCGGCACGCCGCTGGACCCGGACACCTTCATCGCCGATATTGCCGAGCGGCTGAACTACGTGCTGTCCGATCCGGCGCGGGCCGCGCAGATGGGCCAGGCCGCGCGCCGCCGCGTCGAGGAGCATTTCTCCTGGGAGGCGATCGCCGAGCGGACCCTTGAGGTCTACCGCCGGGTGCTTGCCGGGTAAGCTTGGGACATGACCGACGAAGTCCTCGCACTCGATAACGTCAGCGTCACACGCGGCGATAAGACCATCATCGATTCCATCTCGCTGACCGTGCGAGACGGTGAGCGCTGGGTCGTGCTCGGGCCCAATGGCGCCGGAAAAACGACCGTGTTGCAGCTCGCGACCGGGCGGATGTACCCGACGAGCGGTGAGGTCCACATCCTGGGGGAGAAGCTTGGCCGCCTCGACGTTGCCGAGCTGCGCTCGCGCGTCGGGCTCGCCTCCTCCGCCCTGGAGGGGCGGATCCAGGGTCGCGAGCGCGTCAAGGACGTCGTCATGACCGCTGCCTACGGCATGATCGGTCGCTGGCGCGAAGCCTACGACGATTTCGATGAGACGCGCGCCGAGGATCTGCTTGCCGCCTTCGGGGTTGCCCACCTTGCGGAGCGCACTTTCGGCACGCTGTCGGAGGGCGAACGCAAGAGGGTGCAGGTCGCCCGCGCGCTCATGAGCGATCCCGAGCTGCTGCTGCTCGATGAACCCGCGGGTGGGCTTGACCTCGGCGGGCGCGAAGAGCTCATGTGGGCGCTGACGGAGATCGCGGGGGACCACCGCTCGCCCGTCATCATGCTCGTGACTCATCACGTCGAGGAAATCCCGGCCGGCTTCACCCACGCCCTGCTGCTGCGCAATGGCAAAAAAGTGGCCGATGGACCGCTTGAGGAAACTCTCACGCCGCATCTGCTCTCGGAGACTTTCGGGCTCGAACTGGAGGTCGAGCGCCACCGCGGCCGGTGGGCGGCGCGCGCCGCACGGCGCTAACGCCGCGCGCTAGAATAACTCCAGACAACAGAAAGGGGGACCGCCATGGGTTGGCTTTGGTGGCTCGGCGCTGTCCTTGTCCTTGTCGTCGTGGAGATGCTCACCGTCGACCTCATTTTCCTCATGCTTGCCGGCGGTGCATTCGCCGCCATGGTCGCCCACCTCGCCGGCGCCGAACTGTGGGTGCAGGTACTTGCCTTTGCTGTCACCTCCGTCGTGCTGCTGTTCGCGGTGCGCCCGGGCGCCAAGCGCTGGATGCAGCGGCATACGCCGACGACGCTCACGAACGCCGAAGCACTCGTCGGCCGCGAAGCCGTCGTCCTGCACGATGTGTCGCTGCAGGGCGGGCGCATCAAGCTCGCCGGTGAGGTCTGGACGGCGCGGGCGAAGGATAACGTCGTCATCCGCGAGGATTCCACCGTCTACGTCTACAAGATCGACGGGGCGATTGCCATCGTCGACGAAGTCCCACCCATCACCACCGGAGGCGCTCATGCCTGATCTTGGTTCCACACTCCTGCTGATTATCCTCATTCTCCTAGCGGTCGTCGTCATCGTTGCGATCGCGCGCGCGGTGCGCATCGTGCCGCAGGCGGTCGCGCTCATCGTGGAGCGCTTCGGTAAGTTCCAAACGGTGATGTATGCGGGCATCCACTTCCTCATTCCGTTCGTTGACCGTGTGCGCGCGGGCGTCGACCTGCGCGAACAGGTCGTCTCCTTTGCGCCGCAGCCCGTCATCACCTCTGATAACCTCGTCGTCTCGATCGATACGGTCATTTACTTCCAGGTGACCGACCCCAAGTCCGCGACGTACGAGATCGCCAACTACATCACGGGTATCGAGCAGCTGACGGTCACGACGCTGCGTAACGTCATCGGCTCGATGGACCTGGAGCAGACCCTGACCAGCCGCGACCAGATCAACGGCCAGCTGCGCGGGGTGCTCGATGAAGCGACGACCAAGTGGGGTATCCGCGTCAACCGCGTTGAGCTGAAGGCCATTGACCCGCCCGCATCCGTGCAGGGCTCGATGGAGCAGCAGATGCGCGCCGAGCGCGATCGTCGCGCCGCGATCCTCACCGCCGAGGGCGTCAAGCAGTCCCAGATTCTGGAGGCCGAGGGTGAAAAGCAGTCGGCGATTTTGCGCGCCGAGGGCCAGGCCCAGGCCGCGATCCTGAAAGCGCAGGGTGAATCCCGCGCGATCCTGCAGGTCTTCGAGGCGATCCACCGTGGCAACGCCGATCCCAAGCTGCTGGCCTACCAGTACCTGCAGACGCTGCCGAAGATCGCGAACGGCTCCTCGTCCAAGATGTGGGTCGTGCCGACGGAGTTCACGGCGGCCTTCGGTTCGATTGCTCGCGCCTTTGGCGGCGAGGACGGCGGCGACAACCCGCTCGCTGGCCCGCCGGCTGGACCCATTGGAGATGGCGGCGGTTTCAGCGACGACTTCCCGGAGACGAGCCTGCAGGATCCCAAGGAGGCCCTGGCCGAGGCGCGCGGCGAAGCCGAGCGTGCGGGCGATGAGGCCTCGGTTGCGGGCGAAGGCAGCGGGGTGCCCTATTCGCGGCGCGCCCAAAGCGGCCAGGCGCCCCATGGTCAGTCCTCACCGGCAGATCCGCGAGCCTCGGCCTGGAACGTCGAGGACGATGAGGTCGAGGCCATCAAGCGCGGCGACGTGCCGCCGCAGCAGCGCCCCGAGCAGTGATCATCCTCGCCCATAACACCGAGCTGCTCGTCATCGTCGATGGCGAGTGCCGGATGTGCCGTGCCTTCGGTGCGGCTGCCGCGAGCCGGCAGACGCCCGTGACGCGCGTCGTTTCGACGACGAGCCAGAAGCTCACGGGGCTTAGTCAGCTGCCCATGCTGAGCGAGGAGCTCGGCGAGGATGGGCTCGCGGACCTGCTGACAGGCGAAGACCTGTCCGCAACGCTCGTCGTGATCGAGCTGCGCCGCGGCGGACGCCCCGTGATCTATCGCGGGGCGCGCGCCGCCGGCAGGGTCAGCGCCTTGCTGCCCGGCCCGTGGCGACTCCTATCGGCGGCGATGAGGGGCCCGCTTGGCGCCCTGGGGGAGCGGATCTATCCGGTTATCGCTCGCAATCGTCACCGCCTCGGCTGCGGCGATACGTGCGCCGCCGGGCAGGCTCCCCGGTCCTAGCTCGATGGAGCGCGCGCCCATGCGCGGCGGGCTGCCTGCCCGGCAGCTCGCGCGACCGCCCGGCGAGATCACGACGGCCGAACAGTGGGTGGCGGGCGCACTCGGTGCGCTGCTCACGATCGATGGCGCGGAGCTTGAGCGCATCACGCAGACTGCCTTTGCTGACGGCCGCGTCGTGACGGCGCGCGAGGAAACGCTCGCGCCCGATTCACCGCCGCCCACCGCGCTGTTCCTGCACCGGCCGGTGCCCGATGAGTTAGCCGCGCCAATCACACTCACCGTCGTTGGCGAGGGCGATGGCTGGCTCGCGATCGATAAACCCTCGGGCCTGGCGACGATGCCGCGCGGGTCGTATGTGGCGCGATCAGCCGTCGTGCAAGCGCGGCGACAGTTCGGCAACGATGCGATCATCCCGGCGCACCGGCTCGACCGACTGACCTCCGGGGTGCTGCTGCTCGTGACCGATCCCGCTCGCCGAGCCGAGATCCAGGGCTGGTTCGCCCGCGGCCTGGTGACCAAGCACTACCGGGCGTGGAGCGTGCCGGGGCCAGTAGCGCTTGCCGATGGCGATTGGCATGACATCCGGCTGCGGCTGGCGCGCAAGGATGGGACGCTGCCCACGCTCATCGTGCCAGGCGAGCCCAATACCCATACCCGTGTCCGCGTCATTGCCACGAGCGAGCACTGGCAGTGGGAACTCATCCCCGTGACCGGTCGCACGCATCAACTGCGGGCAACCCTCGCACACCTCGGTGCGCCGATCTGTGGCGACCCGCTGTATCCCGTCGTTGCGCCCACGGATGATCCTCGATGGGTCTCGGGGCTGGGGCTGCGGTCCTGCAGCCTGGTGACCCCCGAGTTCCAGGTGAGTGTCCCTTAGCGCTGGCAGTAAGCGTTACGACCTCGCAGTGGCTCGGAATTATCGATTCGATCCAGGTGGGTGGTGCGACGGGCGTAGGCCTGTTCGATGAGATCGGACAGCTCGGCCACGTCACTGGGGTAGGGGGCAAACACCGCATAGCCAGATTCCACGTTGGCGGCCAGCCGCGAGCGCCAGTGCGTCGTCGTCTCACTGTGGGCGTAGGGCAACGTCAACACCAGCAACCCGGAATTTTGCTGATCACCATCGAGCGAGGCAGCAATTTCCCAGTCCACAAACTTTCGCGACCACGTGCAGGGGCCGAGTAACACGATCGTGACCACGGAATCACGTAAATACGTTTGGCGGATCGAGCGTTTAATGTACTCATGGTTAGACGACCCGACGATCGCACCCGCCATCTGGGCACCGATACCGCGGTCTATCAGGCGCTGCCAGGCGCCCGTAAACTCCTCAGTAAAGCGCATCGCGTGCTCATAGTCGGCTCGATGGTAGGTCAAAAAGCAGACGCGTGAATTCGGCATGAGAAACTCCAATCACCGTTGGTTGGGGGATTAACTCGGAGTGTAATGCACAACGACGCGTCGTGGACCGGCTTACTGAGCCGGATGGTGGGCTAGGTGTTCTGGTAGGTCACCGTGAGGGTGGCGCGGGCCAGGGTGTGGAAGAGCATCGTGAATGCCGCGACCGTCGGGCTGGCGTTCTCGTCCAGGTCCAGGGTGTCAACGTCGAGGGCGTGGACGGCAAAGATGTAGCGGTGTTCCCGGTCGCCCTTCGGGGGAGCGGCGCCCATGTAGGAGTGGCCGCCGCCGTCATTGCGGACGTGGAAAGCGGCCCCATCGAGTTCGAGATCGGAGGTGCCGGCCCCGGCGAGCAGCTCGGTCGTCTCGGCGGGAATGTCGAGAACCGTCCAGTGCCAGAAACCGGCCGGGGTGGGAGCATCGGGGTCAAAACAGGTGACGGCAAATGACTTGGTGTCCTTCGGGAAGCCGGACCAGCTCAGCTGCGGGGAGGTGTTGCCGCCCTCGGCGACCTGGGCGTCGGGCATGGTGTCGCCGTCGCGGATTTCGGTGGAGGTCAGCGTGAAGGACGGGACCTCGGGGAGCATCTCGTAGGGTTCGGGGGCGATGGGGCGGGACAGGTTCATGTCTCCTCATTTCTGGCTTGCCGATGTATCGGATGCGTCACTACCAGGCTAACGGGAGCAGCGAGTTTTCGTTACCGCAACAGGCCGGCGGCGCTCGCCCGTGATTCGAACAGGTGTTTGGTCTTGCCTGGCGCAGCGTCGGGGAGGCGTTCTAGAATCGAACACACGTTCGTATTCGGGGAGGAGGTTCTCGTGGATCGGTTAGCCCACGCCCGCTCAATTTTGCAGGTGGCAGAAACCCGGACCGGGGTGCGCCCACCCGATGAGGAGGACCGCGTGCCCGACGCGCTGCGCGGACTCCTGCCACGCGGGGTGCCCGCCGGCGGCATCGTGCACGTCAGCGGCTCGCGCACCATCGTGTGGTCGCTGGCCGCCACACTCATGGGCAGCCGGGGCTGGTGCGTCGTCATCGGGCTGCGGGACGTCGGCTGGTATGCCGCCAAGCAGGCCGGGCTGGATCTGGCTCGGGTGCTCTATCTGCCCACCGGCGCGACCCCGCCCGTGCTCGCCGCGGCGATCGATGGCGCGGACGTCCTTATCGTGGGATCGGCGCGCTCGCTCGGCGCCGGCGATCAGCGGGCGGTTGCCGGGCGGCTACGCAATCGCGGAACGCGGCTCATCACGACGATTCCCTGGCCCGGCGCGACCCAGATTACGGCGAGCGTCGTGCATGCTCACGGCTGCGATGACGGGGCCGGCTACCTCACCGAGCGCGTCATTCACGCGCGCTCACAGGGCCGCAGCGTGCGGCTGGCCGCCGGGGACGAACTGACGGCCTACCGGCCCCTGGCGGTGGTCTCGTGACGCGGCAGGTGTGTTTGTGGGTGCCCAACTGGCCGCTCGCGGCGGCGATCAGCGAGGGACTAATCGACCCGGAGGCGCCGGCGGTCGTCCACGATGCGCGCGGGGTGCGGGCGCTGTCGCCCGCTGCCGGGCGGCGGGGTGTGCGGCGCGGGATGCGGCGACGCGCGGCGGTCGCCACCTGCCCGGAGCTCGTCGTCGTGGCCGACGATCCGGCGCGCGAAGCGCGAGTCTTTGAAACGGTGCTGACGGGCCTGGACGAGGTCATCGCGCTGCCGGTCATCATCCGGCCGGGGCTCGTCATCGCCGATGCGCGCGGCCCGGCGCGGCACTGCGGCGGCGAATGGGAACTGGCCGAGGCACTGACCGGCGCGGTCGTGCGCGCCTCGGGCGCCGAGGCGCACGTCGGGATCGCCGAGGGGACGCTCGCGGCGATCCTCGCCGCCCGCAGCCAGGGCGTCGTGCCAGCGGATCAGACGGCGCAATTCCTCGCCGCCCAGCCCATGACAGCGCTGAGCGCGGTCACCAGCAGCGCCCGGCTGGCGCGAGACCTCGAAGAGCTCATCGAACTGTGTGACCGCTTTGGGATTCGCACGCTCGCCGATTTCCTCGCACTGCCGCGCGCCGCGGTCGCGACCCGCTTCGGGACGACCGGCATCACCGCCTACGATCTGGCGCGCGGCCACGACGTCGTCATGCCGCACGCGAGCAGCGAGCGCGCCGAGGTGGGAGCCGGGCGGGAGTATGACCCGCCGCTTGCCACGAGCGAAGCCGCAGCCTTCGCCGCGCGCAGCCTGGCCGAAGAGCTCGCCGACCGCCTCACCGGTCGCAGCTGCACGCACCTACTTGTCACGGCTCGCACGACGACGGGCACCAGCCACGAACGCACGTGGGTCGTGGCCGGCGCGGACGGTGGGGGCCGCCTGACGCCCGCCGCCATGACCGATCGGGTGCGCTGGCAGCTCGATGCGTGGCTCACGCGCCGTGGCAAGGACGCGCCCGATGGCGAGCTGAGCTACCTCGAGCTGCGGGCCCAAGGGGTCGGATCCGGCGATGATCGCGGCACCCCGCTGTGGGGGCGCG
Source organism: Bowdeniella nasicola (assembly GCF_900107735.1). Taxonomy (GTDB): domain Bacteria; phylum Actinomycetota; class Actinomycetes; order Actinomycetales; family Actinomycetaceae; genus Bowdeniella; species Bowdeniella massiliensis. Next base: position 38,065 of record NZ_FNQV01000016.1, read on the forward strand.
GCGATGATCGGGAGCGGGTGGATCGGGCCCTGGCCCGGTTGCAATCGCTCGCCGGAATCTCCCGCGTCAACGTCCTGGTCGAGCAGGGCGGGCGCGATCCGCGCTCCCGCGTTGCGGTGCTGCCCGCCGTCGCGCCACACGATGGACTGCGCCCGGTGGCCGGCAGCTGGCCCGGCGCCCTGCTCGGACCGGCACCGACGGTGCTGCTGGAGACGACGGTGACGATCCAGCTCTTTGATTCTCGCGGCGAGCCGATCGCGGTGCCGCCGGCGCATCGCGGCTGGCTCCCGGCCCCCGCGAGCTATCGCCTGAACGAGGCACTGCCCGCTATCCCGCCGCAAGGCGCCGTCGTGCAGTGGGCGGGCCCCTGGCCGCTACTGGAGCGCTGGTGGGAGGGGCTGCCCGAACGCTGCTACCTCCAGCTCGTCATCGCCGACGGTCCGCCCCTGCTCGTCGTCGGAGCGCGGGGCACCTGGCGGATCGAGGGGCACTATGACTAGGCCGCGATACGCCGAGCTGCATTCGCATTCGGCCTTCACCTTTTTGCGCGGCGCAACGGACCCGGCCCGCCTGGCCGAGCGCGCCGCCGAGCTTGGTCTTGCCGCGCACGCCCTGACGGATCGCGACGGACTCTATGGCGTGATCCAGCATTCGCGGGCGGCAGCGGACGTGGGGCTGCCCGCCGTCACGGGAGCCGAGCTCACCCATCGCGGCGCGAGCGGTGACTACGCGCTCGTGGCACTCGCCCGCCACGAGGCTGACTATGCGCACCTGTCACGCACCCTCGCCGCCGCCCACCTTGCGACCGGGACCGAACAGGCCTCCCGCCTGCGCCCGCTGCACGTCAACCTGGAGGACCTCGCCGCCGGAGGCGACTTCCTCGTGCTGACGGGAGCGCGCGATGACGGCGAAATCCCGCGCCTGATTCAAGCCGGCGATTGCGACGCCGCCAGCGCTGCCCTGGATCGACTCGTCGCGCTGTTTGGCAGCTCGAACGTCGCTGTCGAGATCACCGCCACCGGCCGCGGGGATGACGCAGCGCTGCATGATGCCCTGGCCGAGCTCGCGCAGCGCTTTAGTCTGCCCCTCGTCGCGACGGGGGATGTCTACTGCGCCCGGCCCGAGGAATTCGCCCTGCTCACGGCGTTGCGGGCCACCTCGTGCAATGAACCGCTCACCGTCGCGGACGCAGAGCTGCCGCCCGCCCCGCCCTACCTGCGCAGTGCCCAGGAGATGATGCTCTTACACCGCAGGCACCCCCAAGCCGTATCGACGGCCGCGGAACTCGGCGCGGAATGCGCCTTTGATCTGTCCCTCATCGCGCCCAACCTGCCGCCGCATCCGGTGCCCGATGGCCACAGCGAGGCAAGCTGGCTACGAGAACTCACGATGCGCGGGGCCGCCGCGCGCTATGGCCCGCCGGAGGCGGAGCGCGTGCCCGGTGCCTACGCGATGATCGAGCACGAGCTTGCCGTGATCGAAAAGCTCGGGTTTCCCGGGTATTTCCTCATCGTGCACGAGATCGTCGACTTTTGCCGCAGTGAAGGAATCCTGTGCCAGGGGCGTGGCTCGGCGGCGAATTCAGCCGTGTGTTTCGCCCTCGGTATCACCGCCGTCGATGCGGTGACCCATCGCCTCTTGTTCGAGCGCTTCTTATCTCCCGGACGCTCGGGCCCACCCGATATCGATATCGATATCGAATCCGGCAGGAGAGAAGAGGTCATCCAGTTCGTGTACCGGCGTTACGGGCGCGAGCGCGCCGCCCTCGTCGCCAACGTCATCAGTTATCGGACTAGGTCCGCGGTGCGTGACGCCGCCCGCGCACTCGGCTACAGCGCGGGCGCAAGCGATGCGATGACGAAAAAACTCGAACGGTGGGGAGCGGTCGATGCTGATGCGGGCGTGCCGCAGCCGGTCGCGAACCTGGCCGAGCAGTTCATGCGGCTGCCGCGCCACCTGGGGATCCATCCCGGTGGCATGGTGCTGTGCGACCGCCCGGTCATTGAGGTATGCCCCATCCAGTGGGCGGCGATGCCCGGCCGCACGGTCCTGCAGTGGGATAAGGACGATTGCGCTGATGCGGGGCTCGTGAAATTCGATCTGCTCGGCCTTGGCATGCTGACGGCGCTGCGCCACGCCTTCAACTCGCTGACCGAGCTCGGCATCACCCACGACGGCCGCCCGATCGACCTGCACGATATCCCGCAAGAAGACCCCGGCGTTTATGACCTGCTGTGTGCCGCCGATACCGTTGGTGTCTTCCAGGTCGAATCGCGCGCCCAGATGCAGACCCTGCCGCGGATGCGGCCGCGGTGTTTTTACGACATCGTCGTCGAAGTCGCGCTCATTCGGCCCGGTCCAATCCAGGGCGGATCGGTCAACCCCTATCTGCGACGGCGGCTGGGGCGAGAGCCGGTCACCTACCTACATCCGCTGCTGAAGCCCGCACTAGAAAAAACCCTCGGGGTGCCGCTGTTTCAAGAACAGCTCATGCAGATCGCCGTTGATGCCGCAGGATTTACGCCCGCAGAAGCCGATCGATTACGCAAGGCCATGGGGGCCAAGCGATCCTTGGAACGCATGGCCGAACTCCATGACCGGTTGATCGAGGGGATGGCACAGCGCGGCATCGAAGCGGGAATCGCGGAGCAGATTTATACGACGCTGGAGGGCTTTGCGAGTTTCGGTTTTCCCGAGTCGCACTCCTTTTCTTTTGCCTATCTCGTCTATGCCTCCGCCTATCTCAAAGTGCATCATCCCGAGTCGCTGTATGCCGGCCTGCTGGCAGCCCAGCCCATGGGGTTTTACTCGCCTCAATCCCTCGTGGCTGATGCTCGGCGCCACGGGGTGCGGGTGATCCCGGCCGATGTCATGACCTCGCAGGTGCACGCGAGCGTCGTGCGTGGGGACTTCGAGACCGATCCGCGCAAGGATCCCGAATACGATCCGGCCGTCGGCAACCTGTCCCATCCGGATCCGCGGCTCGCGGTGCGTCTGGGGTTAGCCTCCATCCGGGGGATCGGTGAAGCCGCAGCCGAGCGGATTGTTGCGGCTCGCCCGTTTCGCGATCCAATGGAGCTGGCCGCCCGGGCCCGCCTGTCGACGACCCAGATCGAGAATCTCGCGAGCGCGGGAGCGCTGCGCGCCTTTGGCTCCCGGCGCGAGATGCTGTGGTCGGCCACATGGGCGGGGGCCGCGGCCGGGCGGCGCCACCGGGTGGGGGATATCGTCTACGAGCAACTGCCCATTCCAGGCATCGATGCGGTCGCCACGCTGCCGCAGCTCCCCGAGCTCACGACGGTCGAGCGCAGTGTGCTGGACGTATGGTCGGCGGGTGTGAGCCCCGAACACCCCGTGTCTTTCGTCCGCGAAAAGCTCCGGGATGCGGGGGTCTTGAGCGTGGCCCAGTTTAAGGAACTGCCAGACGCCACCCGGGCCCGCACGGCGGGCCTTGTCACCCATCGCCAGCGCCCCGGAACCGCCGGCGGCGTCACTTTTCTTGCCCTGGAAGACGAAACGGGAATTATCAACGTCATCTGTTCTCCCGGCGTATGGCAGGCCTACCGTCCCATCGCGCGCGGGCAGGCGGCACTCATCATCCGGGGCCGGATTCAAACTCAGGACGGGGTCGTCGCGTTGCAAGCGGATCGCTTCGAGCCGCTCAGTTTGCAAGTTCCCTCGCGCTCGCGAGATTTTCGCTAGCTCACTCCGCGATGAGTTCGTCCTCATCGACGTGCGGGAGTCGAGACATCGGCGGATCCGGGTTCGATAGCGTCCGGTAGACCGCCCACACCACCGAGATAATCGGGATCGCGATGATGGCACCAAACAAGCCCACCGCGAACGTACCGGCGGTCACGCCCACCGCCACGACGACGGGGTGCAAAGAGACCTGTTTGCCCATCACCAGGGGCTGTAAGACGTGGCCCTCAAACTGGCCGATCAGCGCAATACCGATACCCACAATCGCGGCCTTACCAACGCCCCCGGCAGCGAGCGCCACCACCATGGCGATGACCATGGCCGCGGGCGCACCCACGAGCGGAATAAAGGCACCGATGATCACGAGTACAGCGAGCGGAGCCGCGAGCGGAATATCGAGGATCCACAGCAGGATGAAGGCAAAAATACCGTCGGAAACCGCGACGATCATCGTGCCGCGAGCGTATCCGGAGAACGTCAGCCAGCCAGCGGCGGCGGCGCGATGGGTGTTCTCGCGGTTGCGCGCAGGCAGCAGGTTGAGGAACCACAGCCACATCTTGTCGCCAGTGGTGAGGAAGAAAACCGCGATGAACAAAGACAGGGCAAGAATCGTAAAGATGATCGCGACGGTGCCCGCGTTCGATAGCACCTGAGAGGCGAGGTCCCCAGCGTTTTCTTGCACGTAGGTCGTGCCCTTGTCCACCAGGTCCTTGACACCGTCAGTGATTTCTTGGCGCGTCAGGTGCCAGGGCAGCGGGCCCCGCTCCAAAAAGTCGATGATCGTATCGACGCCGTCGGAGAACTTGGTGGCGAGATCATTCCACTCTCCAGACACGGAGTAGCCGACGTAGAACATGAGGCCACCGAAAACCCCGAATGCCCCAAACAGCGAGAGAGCTGTGGCAAGCGGGCGCGGCATGAATAGTGCCAACCAGGAGACGATCGGCCACAGCACCGAGGTGGCGACGAGCGCGAGGAAGACGGCAATGAAGACGAGTTCGATCTTGGCGGTGACAAAGACGATCCCCGAGATCACGAGGACGATGCCGATGAGGTACCAAGCACCCAGCCCGTACTTCGACAGCCACCGCGGCACCGAGGACTGGCCACGGGAGGAGACCGCTCGCTCCGGCATCCGGCGCACGCTCACCCGGCCCGCGGTCGTCGCGCGGTAGCGCCGCGGCGGGCCTTCCGGCAGACGGGGCGGGGGAGACGCCGTTGGGGTATTCGGTACTAGCGGGGTCGCCGAGGTCGACATGGGAGGATTGGCGGGACGGCGCCGCACCCGAGAAAGGGCATTACCGGAGGAGCGCATCGCGCGCGAACCAGCACGCGTGACTGCTTTGGCGGCTCGCGTGAAACGGTTCATGGGCCCAGTCTATGGCTGGCCCTGGCCGGGTGCAGGTTCCCACTCGGCAAGGAGCTCACTTGGCGCATGAACGATCGGGAAGCCATCGGCCTCACTCGGCGAGCCATAGCCCCATGCGACGAACACGGCGTCAATCCCGTTGACGCGCGCACCCTCCATGTCATAGCGGCGATCACCAATCATCACCGCGGCGGAGGTCTCGATGCCCGCCTCGGTAAGGCGATTCAAGCAAAGCTCAACGACCTGCTCCTTGTGGTTGATGCCGCGCGTCGGATCGGCGCCCGTGATGACGGTGAAGTGATCGGTGAGGTTCTTCGCGGCAAGGATTTCGCGCGCGGCCACCTCGGGCTTGGCCGTTGCGATGGCGTGAATGACGCCGTGACGCGTTGCGGCCTCGATCGTCTCGATGACTTCGGGATAGATGGGGGCGCTCGTCATCGTCGCGCCATAGATCCGGCGATACTCGGCGATGACATCATGCACGGCATCAAGCGGCACGCCGCAAAACCGGGGGAGGCCTTCGATCAGGGGCGGGCCAACGCAGCCGCGAGCCTGTTCTTCGGGCACATCGGGCAGGCCGCATGCGGCAAGGGCCTGCCGGATTGAGCCGATGATTGTCGCGCCAGAATCGATCAGCGTGCCATCAAGGTCCCACAGAAAAACTCGCACGACCTCACCCTATCGACGATTTGGGCTTAGACTGAACCGGCTTCGCCATATTGAAACTCTCAGAAGGACTCCATGCTCGTCAGGCTTTATCGCAGATACTTGGCGGAACACCGCACAACTCTCGCCTTGATCGTGCTCTTCCAGCTGATCCAAGCCGGCTCAGCGTTGCTGTTGCCCTCCCTATCGGCCGACATCATCGACCACGGCGTGCTGCAGGGCGATGTCGGTTATATCTGGCGGATGGGCGGCTGGATGCTCGCCCTGTCCATCGCCCAGATCATCGCCACGATTGTTGCCGTCCGGCTCGGTGCCCGTACCGCGGCCGCCGTCGGTCGCGCCGCGCGGCGCGACGTCTTCTCCCACGTCCAGAACTTCGCCACCCCCGATATCTCCACGTTCGGCGCCCCCTCGCTCGTGACGCGAGCAACCAATGACGTCCAGCAGATCCAGATGATCCTGACCTTCGTGCTCACCATCTTGGTGATGGCGCCCGTCATGGCCGCGGGCGGCGTCGTCATGGCGATCCGGCAAGATGCCGGGCTCTCGCTGTTGCTCGTCGTCGCCGTCCCGATTCTCGCGGCCGTGATGGTGGCCGGCATGGTGAAGCTGCGGCCGCTGTTTAAGGTCATGCAGGAACGCATCGACGCGGTCAACCGCATCATGCGCGAGCAGCTGACCGGAGTCCGCGTGATTCGCGCTTTCGTCCGCCAGTCAGAGGAACGCTCCCGCTTTATGACGGTCAACGCCGAGCTGCGGGACGTCTCGATCTCCACTGGATACGTCATGGCCTGGCTCTTCCCCTCGGTCAACGTCATCATCGGGCTGTCCTCTGTCGCCGTCGTCTGGTTTGGCGGCCTGCGCGTGGACAGCGGCGATATGCCGATCGGCTCGCTGATCGCCTTCCTCGCCTACATCATGCAGATCTTCATCTCGGTGATGCTTGGCAGCTTCATCCTCATGATGGCGCCGCGCGGCGAAGTCTCGGCGGGACGTATCCTCGACGTGCTCTCTCACGAGCCGTCGATCGCGAATCCGGCGGCGACGACGCCGCTGCCAGATGAGCGATTGACCTTCGAATTGCAGGATGTCTCTGTGCGCTACCCGGAGGCACAGCGGCGGGTGCTTGCCGATGTCGATCTGAGCCTCCTGCCGGGCACGACGACCGCCGTCATTGGCGCGACGGGCTCGGGAAAGTCGACTCTCGTTAATCTGCTGCCGCGGCTTATGGACATCACGGAGGGCCGGATCAGCGCGGGTGGAATCTCCTATGAGGACCTCGACTTGGCAGCGCTGCGGCAACGCATCGCGCTCGTGCCGCAAAAGTCGTTCCTATTCTCCGGCACCGTGCGCTCCTCGCTCACCCTCGCCAACCCCAACGCCACCGATGAGGACATCTGGCGTGCGCTCACGATCGCGCAGGCTGCTGACTTCGTTAGTGCCCTCGCCGACGGGCTCGATGCGACCGTCGATCAGGGCGGACATAACTTCTCCGGTGGCCAGCGCCAGCGCCTGACGATCGCACGGGCGCTGCTGCGCGATGCCGACCTGTACATCTTCGACGATTCGTTCTCGGCGCTTGATACCGCAACCGAAGCGCGGCTGCGTACCGCGTTGCGGGGCGCCATCGGCGAGGCGGCCCAGCTCGTCGTCGCGCAGCGGGTCTCCTCGGTGCGCACGGCTGACGCCATCGTCGTCTTAGATGAGGGGCACATCGTCGGCTATGGCACCCACGATGAGCTCATCGCGACGTGCGAAACCTACCAGCAGATTGCCAGTTCCCAGCACGCGATTGAGGAGGACGCATGAGCCGCGGAGTAGATCCCACGCGCCGCTCGCGCGATGTCAAGGGCGCTGTCAAACGCACGGTAGCCTACCTACGTCCCGAGCGCACCGCCCTCATCATCGTCGTGGCCCTCATGGCGCTGGCCGTCGCCGCACAGGTCTACGGTCCGAAGGTGCTCGGCCAGGGCACGAACCTCATCGTCGCCGGCATGGTCGGTCGCTCAATGCCGGCCGGTGCCACCGCCGAGCAGGTCATCGCGGGATTGCGCGCCGCCGGCGAGCAGCGGATGGCCGATGCACTCTCGACGATGGACTTCACACCCGGCGTCGGGATCGATACCGGCCAGCTGGCGCGGGTCCTAGGCCTGGCCCTGGTGCTCTACGTCGCCTCCACGCTGCTCATGTGGATCTCCTCGCGGATGATTGCAGGCATCGTGCAGCGCTCCGGCTACCGGCTGCGCGCCCAGGTGAACGAGCACATCGACGCACTGCCGCTGTCCTATCTCGATTCGCACGCGCGCGGTGATCTGCTCTCGCGCGTCACGAACGATATCGACAATCTCACGCAGACGCTGCAGCAGTCGCTCTCGCAGATCATCCAATCGGTGTTCACCGTCGTAGGCATCCTCGCGATGATGGTGTGGATCAGCTGGGAGCTCTCGCTCATCGCGCTCATCGTCGTTCCCGTCGCGCTCATTGCGACGGCCCTGATCGCCAAGCGCGCCCAACCGCACTTCGGCACGCAGTGGCGGGCCACGGGCGAGGTCGGCGCCATCGTCGAAGAGTCTTTCACCGGCCACGAGATCATCGCGGCCTACGGCCTGCAGTCCGCCTCCGAGGCCGACTTCGCCAAGCACAATGAGGAACTCGCCAACGCCGTCTACCGCTCGCAGTTCATCTCCGGCACCATCATGCCGACGATGAACCTGCTGTCGAATATCTCCTATGTGCTGATCGCCGTCGTCGGCGGCATCCGGATCGCGAACGGCCAGATGAACGTCGGCGATATTCAGGCCTTCATCCAGTACTCGCGCCAGTTCAACCAGCCGCTGGCCCAGCTCGGCTCGATGGTCAACCTCATCCAGTCGGGCGCGGCTTCCGCCGAGCGCATCTTCGACCTGCTCGATGCGCCCGAACAACGCCCGGACACCTCCGCGGCGCACCTGCCGCCCAATGCCCGCGGCGTGAGCTTTGAACACGTGCGGTTCTCCTACAAGCCCGGCGTCGAGGTCATCCGCGATCTTTCGCTTACCGTGGAGCCCGGCCAGACCGTGGCGATCGTCGGGCCGACGGGTGCGGGCAAGACGACGCTCGTCAACCTCCTCATGCGCTTTTACGAGGTGGACTCCGGCCATATCCGCATCGACGGGATCGACATCGCCGACGTCGACCGCGACGAGCTGCGGGAGCGCTTCGGCATGGTGCTGCAGGACACTTGGCTCTTCGAGGGCACCATCGCGGACAACATCGCCTTCGGTAAGGCGGGCGCGAGCCGCGCCGACGTCGAAGCCGCGGCAGTCGATACCGGCGTCGATGCCATGATCCGCACGCTGCCCGAGGGCTATGACACGGTCATCAGCGAGGAAGCCGAGACGATCTCGGCGGGCGAGAAACAGCTCATTACGATCGCGCGCGCCTTCCTCGCCGATCCGCAGATCCTCATCCTCGACGAGGCCACGAGCTCGGTGGATACCCGCACCGAAATGCTCGTCCAGCAGGCCATGACGCGGCTACGCGCCGGGCGCACCGGCTTCATCATCGCCCATCGCCTGTCAACGATTCGGGATGCCGACGTCATCGTCGTGATGGAAGACGGTGACGTCGTGGAGACGGGCAATCACGACTCGTTGCTCGCAGCCGGCGGCCACTACGCCAACCTGTATCAGGCGCAGTTCGCGGGCATCGGGATGGGCGAGGCGGACGATTAACGGATCGGGCGCGGATCACCGCCGCGCGCCGCGAGCTCGGCCTCGCACATGTCGCGGCCACCGAGCTCCAGGCCGGCAAGCTGGCTTTCGCCGCGGTAGCGCGGCCGTCCGCGCTCAAAGACGGCCAGGCGCATGTGGCCGGCCAGGTGTTCCAGCGCCCCGGGCGCGTTGCGCCGGTCATCCACGAGCGGCACGGGAAGGACAAAGCCCGCCTGCTCGCCATCGGTTGCCGCGATCTCGACCTGCCAGCGCGCTGAGCGCCCGGACAGTTGCCAATGGCCCTTCGAGGTTTCGGCGCGCACTGGCGAGGTCACGGGGTTGCCAAGCCGGATGACGGGCCCATCCGGCAGCGCGACGACGAGGCCGGTGACCTCGACGGCTGCTTGCCGGCCGCCGATGCTCGGTCCCGCGGTGACGATCCCGCCCGCGAACGCGACGCACGTCTCGGGCTCTGCAAAGCCCTGGGCCTGGCCCCACCACCAGGCCGCGGGAAAGCCGCCGCGGCCCCAGTTCTTCTCGGCATAGACCTGCCAGCCGTCGATCCGAATGACCTCGCCGTTGATGCGGGCCGTGCCATGTGCGCGGCCGCCTAGCAGCCACGGATGCCAGTACTGGTTGAGCCCCGGTACGACCTGGAAATAGGAGGAGCCGCCAAACCGGCGGCGCGGCCAGGGCCGGTGATCCGTGACGTCGATGTCGAGCCCGCAATCACCGACGGCGAAGGACACGTGCTCGGTGTCCGCGACGACGTGATCGCGGCCCGGCTGGCTGGTGCCCACCTGCACCCCGAAGCGCACCGGATCGGCCCACGCGCCGGCGACCTCGCTCGTAGCAAGGACCTCCTCCGGTTCGGTCGCGATTCCGACTGTCGCCCAGCTCCCGGCCCCATCGGATGGCGTATTGACCCCGACGAGCGCGATGATGACGCGGGAGGTGGCGGGGCAGGTCAGGCGCCAGAAATAGCCCTCCATCGAGACGCCGTGTGCGGGCAGGGGATCGGAAAAGGGCAGGTCGGCTCCGGTAGCGCGGTAACGTGACATGCCCCGATTGTGTCAGCGCTTGGGGAGGGGCGCGCTTTGGGGCAGGGCTGTGCCAAGCTAGAGGAAGCTTGAGGGCGGGAGGATACGTGAGCGGCACTGGTCTCATGCCAGGACACGGCGATTATGCGCGCGCAACCGCCGCGCTGTTCTTTCTTGGCATCGCCGCCTTCGCCCAGCTTTACACCGTCCAGCCGCTGCTCGTTCCCATCGGTGAGGAGTTCGGAGTCGGGGCCGCCGATACCTCCTGGCTGATGTCGGCAACGACCGCCGGAATCGCCCTCGCGGTGCTGCCCGTCGGGCACTATTCGGGGCGCTGGGGCCGGCGCCGCACGATGCTCATCGGGCTCGCGCTCGCCACCCTCGCGGGGATCGCCCTGCTCGGCGTGACATCCTTTGCCGGGCTCATCGCCATCCGCGCCGTTCAGGGCGCAGCCCTGTCGACCGTCCTCGTCTCCGCCATGGCCTGGGTCATCGCGGCGGCGCATCCGCTCGCGGTGACGCGCCTCGGCGGGCTGTATATCGCGGGCACGACGGTCGGCGGGATGACCGGCCGACTCGTCGCGGGCTATGCCGCGGAGCTCGGAACCTGGCGGACGGGCGTGCTGACCGCGACGATCGTCGCCGCGGCTGCCGGGGGAGCGGCCCACCTCTTACTGCCCGGCGGCGAAGTCTACGAAGACGCGGTCACCGCGCGCTCCGCTCCCGATCCTTACCGCCGCATTCGGCTTGCGATGTATGCCATCGGGGGACTGGGAATGGCAACGTTCGTCGGCATCTTCAACGTCATGGGCTACCGGCTGGCAGGCCCGCCCTTCCACGTTGGCACGGCCATCACCTCGACGCTGTTCCTCACCTATCTCGCGGGCACGGCGACTTCGGCGATCGCGGGCCGAATCGCAGCTCGCACCGGGCTGAAAGTCGCGGTGCTCAGTGGCCTGGCCGTCGCGACGGCAGGCATCGCGCTGACGCTCGTGGACTCCCTCGTCGTCATGTTCATCGGCCTGCTCGCCCTGTGCGCCGGGTTCTTCCTCGCCCACGCCCTCGCCTCATCGAACGCAGCACGCTATAGCCCGCGCCCGTCGGCGGCCTCCTCACGCTATTCGCTGTCCTATTACGCGGGCAGCTCGATCGGAGGCGTCCTGTTGGGCTACGCCTGGGAAGGCGGCGGCTGGCTCGGGACCGTCGCGGGCGCGGTGGCGCTGCTGGCCGCGGCGGGCCTCATCGTCGTGCTGACTCCAAGAGCGCAATCAGCAACCGACGATGAGGCACCGGCCGCCTAGGCCAAGCCGCGGCGCGACATGAGCGCGCCGATTTCGGGGTCGCGGCCACGGAAGGCAAGGAAGGACTCGCGCGGATCGCGCGAATAGCCGCGCGAGAGCACCTCAGCGGCCAGGTGCGCACCGGCCTCACGGTTCAGCCCGCCATCGCCCTCGCGGGTGGCCTCGGTGCGGAACCACTCGGCGGTGTCGGCGTCGAGGACCTCGGCCCACACGTAGGAGTAGTAGCCCGCGTCGTAGCCGCCACCGAAGGTGTGATTGAAGAACGTCGTGCGGTAACGCGGCGGCACGACGTCGATCCCGAACTCACGCAGCGTCTTCGCCTCAAAGTCCGCCACCTCGGATATGTCGGTGGGAATCTCATCGGGGCCAAGGCGATGCCACGCCTGGTCCAGCAGCGCCGCTCCGAGGTACTCGCTCGTAGCAAAGCCCTCGCCGTAGGCGCCCATGGAGGTGAGCGTCTCGATGTAGCTGGCGGGGATTTCCTCGCCCGTTTCGTGGTGGCGCGCAAAGTTCTTGATGACCTCGGGGTTTTCCATCCACATCTCGTTGAGCTGGGAGGGGTATTCGACGAAGTCGCGCGGCACCGAGGTGCCGGATTGGCTCGGCCAGCGCACATCGGAGAGCAGGCCGTGCAGCGCGTGCCCGAATTCGTGGAAGCAGGTACGAACCTCGTCCCAGGTGAGCAGCGTCGGGAAGCCCTCTTGCGGCTTCGCAACGTTCAGATCGTTGGTGACGACGGCCTTGCGGTCAAGCAGGTGGGACTGCTCGACGAAGCCGCTCATCCACGCACCGCCGCGCTTGCCCTCGCGGGCGTAATAGTCGGCGCTGAACAGTCCGATGCCCTCACCGGCTTCGTTGAAGACCTCCCAAACGCGCGCATCGGGGGTGTGCCCGGTAATGTCCTCTCGGCGGGTGAAGCTCAGGCCGTAGAGCTTATTGGCGGCGAAGAAGACGCCATTATCGATGACGTTTTCCAGCAGCAGGTAGGGCTTGAGCACGGAGTCGTCGAGGTTGAACTTCTCGCCGCGCAGCTTTTCCGAGTAGTAGGACCAGTCAGACACGGCGAATGGCCGCGGATCCTCGCGTGCCATGAGCTCGGCGAGTTCGGCCGATTCGGCCTTAGCGTTGCGTGCGGCCGGAGCGGCCATCGCGGTCAGGCGCTCCATGATGGCCTGCGAGGTTCCGGCAGCGGCGTCCTCGGCGACGTAGTCGGCGTGATGGTCATAGCCCAGCAGCTGGGCGCGCTCGGCGCGGGCGCGGGCAAGGTCCAAGACGATCTGGCGGGTGTCGTTCTCGCCCTGCCAGTTGCGCGACTGCGAGGTCTCAAACAGGCGGGCGCGGGTGTCAGAATCGGTGAGCGAGGTAGCCAGCGGCTGCTGCGTCGTGGATTGCAGCGCCACCTTGTAGCTGCCGTCGTCCTGCTTCATCGCATCGAGTTCGGCGTCATCGAGTCCGGCCAGCTCGGTGGCCGAAAAGCTCGGGGCGTGTGCCTCCAGGTCTTTGACGACGCGGCGCCCGAATGCTGCCTGCAGCGAGGCGATGCTCGAGTTCAATTCGCGCAGTCGATCCTGCTTCTCGCCCTCGAGCTCGACGCCGGCCCGGCGGAACCGCTTCAGGTAGGTCTCCAGGAGCCAGGCGGTGTCCGCATCGAGGTCGAGGTTCGCGTCTGCCAGCTGTGTCAGGCGGTCATAGATGCGCTGATCAAGGTAGAACGCGTCGCTGTGTTCGGCGAACAGCGGGGAGAATTCCTCCTCCAGGGCATCCAGCTCGTCACCGCCAACGGACGAGAGCTGGGAGAAGAATGCGCTGGCAGCGCGCGTCAGCAGGTCGCCCGACTTTTCAATCGGCTCCAAAACGGTTTCTACTGTGGCCGGAGAAGTGTCGGTCGCGATCTCCTCCCACTGGGCGCGCTGTTCGGCAAAGCCCTCTCGCAGCGCGGGGGCAAAGTGCTCGACGCGGATGGCATCGAAATCAGGCATCCCATAGGGCAGGGAGGACGGCTGGGCAAAAGGATTCTCAGCGGAAAGTGACATAGGTCCTATCGTGCCATGGCTCGCCTCAACGCTCGAACAGAGCACCGCCGGTTTCGCCCTCAGAGTGAAGAATCGCCGCGAGGTTCGGCGGCTCGAAGTGTGGCCCCTTTCCGACCTTGCCGTCCGCCCGCAGCACCGGCTTGCCATCGGGGCCGAGCTTGGTGAGGTTGGACCGGTGGATCTCGGCGATCACCGAATCGAGCGGAATATTAGCCAGGATCGCCATGCCATAGATGACGTAGGCGAGATCTCCCAGCGCGTCGGCCGTCGCGATGAGGTCGGCGTTCGTGGGACCGACGTCGATCGTTTCGAAGGCGGAGCGAACGGTCTCGGCGGCTTCGCGACCCCGCACCGCTTCGATAAGTTCGCAGAACTCTTCAGCAATGAGTCGTAGACGCATCGCCATATCCGGATGATCGACGGCCGCGGCTCCCTTGCCAATCACCATCGAGTAGACCCGGTGGAATTCCACCACCATGTCGTGCACGGTGGCGGGTCGAGGTCGGGTGCCTGCGAGAAAGTCGCTCGCCGTAAGCGAGCCGATCCAACCGTCATGCTGCTCACCCTTCAGAGAGATCAAGCCGGGAACAACGGCGTGCATCGTGAATCCGAGACGGCGGGCAAGCGCTAGGGAAGCGAGGTTCGCGGACTGAATCTGGATGTGGACTGTAGCCAGCTCGAGGTCGTTGAAAGCGTGCGCAAGCAGCGCTGTCGCGGCCTCCGTAAGGAAACCGCGGCCACGAAAATCTCGGTGAGCCCAATACCCAATCTCCGCTACGTTGCCGTTCCTCTTGTGGAGGTCGATGGCGCCAACGAGCTGGCCATCGTGGGTGGTGATGAGGAAAACGGGCAGACCGTCGGCGGCGCTCTGGGCGACAATATCGGTGATGAAATACTCAGCATCGGCGCGGGTATATGGCTCGGGGACTGCCGTAAACCGTGCGATGTCCGGATCGCTGCAGGCCTCAATGATTGCGTCGCAATCGGCCATCGTTGGGGGTCGAAGAATCAACCGAGTGGTGCGCAGCTCCGTCATGACTGAAGACTAGGGCAGGGCGCAGGCATAGCAAAAGCGCGGACGAATCTCGTCCGCGCTTGTTGCCTACTTAGGCAGCCATCGTGAGGATCTCGACGTCCTCGAGGTTCGACCACTCGATTCCGAAGGGCTCTCGCCAGCCGCGTACGGCGTCTTCGATCGCGTGGTAGTCGATCCCGGAGGCGGTCCGACCGGTCAAATGGTCCACGATAGTAAGTTTGCTCATCTTCATCATTCCTTCAGTCACATGAGTCATGGGCACACACCTCCGTGGTGCGTGCTGCAACCGGTACCGTCACGGTTTGACGGGGCAGCCAGTCAGCCAGTTGGCCTCGGCAGCACGGTGGGCTTCCGAACGAACCAAAATCGGCGCCAAGGCAACTTTACAAGATTACCAGATGAGCGATATGTGAGCAACTATGTCGCTAGGGTTAACAGTGGCATAGCCGCTTCAGCACAGAGGAATCGTCAATGCGAAGGCGAAAGAAGGACCATCAATAACTCTCCGAGTTTCCCGTGGCCAAGCTCCAGGTCGGCTACGGAGTCGGCGCCGTGCTCTGGTTCAAAGGAGGCCTGGTGAAGATCTCGGATCCCGAACTCCGCAAACGATTTTATGACTGGGGCGAGTTCTTTCTCGACCATTACGACATCGACGCGGGCTAGCCGACGAGGGACCACGCCGCCCGCCACTTTAGAAACGCGGCGGAAATTCTTACCGACCTACAAGAGCTCTACAGCGACTGGGCGATCTACCACGCGATCTGGGAAGAGTGGTACTTGAGACGAGAACAAACCTGCGGGACCAACCCTAACGAGTACCCAAGCGTATGCGCGGATCGGAAACTCCGGGTTACCGGCCAAAACGTGTTGCTTAAGATCGGAGTTTGCCGCGTTGTGGTGCGGGAAAGTCGGGGTGATTAGCTCGAAATGAGCTAATCCCGGCGGGTTGTTGACATCGGCCTGGTTGTGTGCGGGTCAACTTGACCGGTGCGAACCAAGTCCCCCAAAGCTCGTAAGTGTCAGATCTGTTTCCAGCCGATGCGTAAATACGGACGCAGCGCGGCCGGGGCTCAGCGATGGAGATGCAACTATTGCGGGGCCACGGTTTGCTTCCGTCGCGAGGATCAAACACAGCAAGCTACCTTCGCCGCGTTCATCGATTATGTGCTCGGTAAGAACGCCCAATACGAGGTCGATGGCA
>NZ_FNQV01000019.1 GCF_900107735.1 Bowdeniella nasicola
CGGAACTCACCCGGTACCGGAGTCTCCGCCTCCTTCAGGAGGGCTGCTTCCACGTGGGGGAACTCGGTCTGGCTGTAGTGGGGCCGCATCTTCTCCAGCGTCTTGACCGCAGTGTTGAGGTTTTCTTGGGAGATCCGGGAAGCAGCGGCAGCTTTCAACACGTTCGGGAACTCAGCCTGAGAGCGCGCGGTGCGGATCTCGCTGGTGGCAGCATTCTTCGGGATGCGGCGTTCTTCAGCGATCACGTCCGCCATGGACAGGCCATCGATCTCGGCCGCACCCGCCCGGTCGGCTGCAGCAATAATCTGCGTCCGCAGTGTGGCCACGGCGTTGTAGGCGCGTTCGATGTTGCGGGCCGCAATCAACTTATGCAGCGCCTCAGGCAGGTCAACACCATTCTCCACCGCCGCGGCAAGGATCCCGATCCCGAGATTCAATAGGTCTTCCGACACGACAGGCGCAGTACCTGCGGCCGGATGGCTGGTGGGCACATCAAAACCAGCCGCCTCGAACAACGACTTCAGTTCCATAATGCGCCTCCCTCCAGCCAATCCGTGAGTGGATGATCTGTGCCTGCTGCGAGTGCTGCAGGCGACTGACCACGATCAAACCAGCACGTCAACACCCGACAATCGAAGACCCACCAGAACGGGAATGCGAGAGGCATCGGGAGGCGGGGTGTGGAAAACGACGGCCAGGCGAACAAGCCCACACCACCGAGCCATGAGGTCAACAGGCCTCAACAATCACGCCCTCGCGCGCGCACGCGCAGGTGCGCGTAGGCAGGTGCGTGGGTACGCGCGTGGGTGCGTGTGTACGCACGTGGGTGCGCGTGAGCGCGCGCGTGTACGTGAGTTGGTGAGGAGGCGCGGGAACAGGGGTGTGCGCAGAGGAGGTGTGAAGTGGAAGGCGGGTTAGGACTTTCCGACGAACCACTTGCGCAGGCGATCAATGCGTGCCTGGATCTGTGCCGTGGTGGCGCGTGCGACCTCGGGTCCGCCGGTCAGGCCCCGCAGCTCGGTATGGATGACGCCGTGCGGCGTTCCGGTGCGCCTCGACCATGCCGATACGAGGCTGGAGAGCTCCTTGCGAGCGGCCGCCCGTCGTCGGTGATCATCGATCCCGGCATTCTGGGCGCGCAATGACTCGGCTTCGCGGTTAGCGGCCTGGGTTTTCAGCTGCTCACTTTGGCGCTGGCGCAACAGCTCGCGGACCTGATCGGGCTCCAGCAAGCCGGGCAGTCCGAGGTATTCCTGCTCCTCGATCGAACCGACTGCGGCGTTGGTGCCGAATTCGCCGCCGTCGAAGAGCACGCGGTCGAAGGTGGCATCGGCGCCGAGAGTTTCAAACTGGCTAAAGAGATCATCGCTCGCGCTCTCGGTGGCGTTCGCCTGGTTGATGAAGGCTTGTTCTTCGACGAAATCGACGTCGACGTTCTCGCTTGGCTTGCGGTCTAGGGCGTGATCGCGTTCCGCTTCCAGCGAGCCGGCGAGCGCCAGCAGGTGTGGGACGGAGGGCAGGAAGACGGAGGCGGTCTCACCGCGTCGGCGGGCGCGGACGAACCGCCCAACGGCCTGGGCGAAGAACAGCGGGGTGGAGGTCGTCGTCGCATAGACCCCGACGGCAAGGCGGGGAACGTCGACGCCTTCGGAGACCATCCGCACGGCTACCATCCAGCGGTCTTCGGAGGCGGCGAAGGCATCGATCTTCTCGCTGGCGCCTGCGTCGTCGGAGAGCACGACGGTGGGATAGCGGCCGGTGATGTGGTGCAAGGTGGCGGCGTAGGCGCGCGCGGCAGTGTGATCGGTGGCGATGACGAGGCCGCCGGCGTCGGGAACGGTGCGGCGGACTTCGGACAGGCGCTGGTCGGCGGCCTGGAGGACTGCGGGGATCCACTGGCCCATGGGGTCGAGTGCGGTTCGCAGGGCTTGGGCGGTCACCGATTTGGCGGATTCTTCCGCGAGATCGGTTTCCATGTCGACGCCGCTGCGGGTGCGCCAGCGCATGGTGCCGCGGTAGGACAGGAAGATGACGGGGCGGACGACGCCGTCTTTGAGTGCGTCGCCGTAGCCGTAGGAGTAGTCCGCGCGCGAGCGGCGGATGCCGTCAGCGTCGCGCGTGTAGGTGACGAAGGGGATGGGTGAGGTATCGGAGCGGAAGGGCGTTCCGGTCAGGGCGAGGCGATGCTTGGCGCGTTCGTAGGCCTCGCGGATGCCGTCGCCCCAGGATAGGGCGTCGCCGCCGTGGTGGATCTCGTCGAGGATGACGAGGGTGTCGCGTTCGGTTGCCAGGACGCGATGAAGGCCGGGCCGGGAGGCGACCTGGGCGTAGGTGACGGCGAGGCCGTCGAACTGGGAGCCGAGGGCGCCCTGGGCGTTGGCGAAGGCGGGATCGAGGCCGATTCCGACGCGGGCCGCGGCGTCGGCCCACTGCGATTTGAGGTGCTCGGTGGGACAGACGACGATGATACGGCGGACGCGCCCGGTGGTGAGGAGTTCCGTCGCAATGCGCAGCGCGAACGTCGTTTTTCCGGCGCCGGGTGTTGCGACAGCGAGGAAGTCGCGCGGAAGTGACGCGAGGTATTTTTCTACTGCCGCTGCCTGCCACGCGCGCAAACTGGCCGCTGTCCCCCACGCTGCCCGGGTCGGGTAGGCGGGCGGGAGGTGTTCAGCGGCGAACAGTGAGGCGGCGTGTGGATCAGGGCGGGTTTCGCCCCGCCTCATGAGTCCGATCCGCGGCCGCGGCCGAACGGCCAGCGGGGGCCGCCCTTGGTCAGTTCCGCGTGGATCTCTTTGCACTTGGGGCACACGGGGTACTTGGACGGGTCTCGGCCCGGGACCCAGACTTTGCCGCACAGGGCGACGACGGGCTTGCCCGTGACCGCCGCGGCGGCCGCCTTGTCTTTGCGTACGTAGTGCGCAAACCGGTCGGCATCGCCGTCGTCGGTGCGGGTTTCTTCTCGCTCAAGCAGCGCCGTGTCCGAGGCACCTTCGGGGGTGGTCGGGGAGCTCGGTTCGGAATGCGGCTGTCCGGCGGCGAGGGAGATCTGCATGGCTCCCACTATAGGCATGAGCCGAGCCGCGACCGAGTGCAACGTGGCCCTGGTCGCGGCTCGATTTTTCTCACAGGCTCTTAGACGCTCTGCCAGGGCAGGCGGTTTTCCCACGCAAAGCGATAGTAGTCCTTCATCTCAAGCTTGCTCGCGGCGGCTTCGTCGATCAGCACCGTGGCGTCGGCGTGGTGCTGCATGATCGTGGCCGGCCAGTGCGCCGAGACGGGGCCCTCGATGAGCTGGGCGATCGCCTCCGCCTTGCCTTCGCCTTCGGCAACGAGGACGAGTTTCTTCGCCTTCATGATGGTGCCAAGGCCCTGGGTGAGGGTGTGGGTTGGGACGCGGGAGATGTCGCCGTCGAAGAAGCGCGCGTTATCTTCGCGGGTCTGGGGCGTCAGGGTCTCCACGTGGGTGCCCTGGCTGAAGGAGGAGCCGGGCTCGTTGAAGGCGATGTGGCCGTCGGTACCGATGCCAAGGATCTGGAAGTCGACGCCGCCCGCGTCTTCGATCATTGTGTCGTAGGCGGGGCCGGCCGCCTGCAGATCGTCGGCGGTGCCGTTGGGTGCGTGCACGCGTCCCTCAGAGAAGTCCACATGCGACTCGATGACGGTGCGGATGACGTTGCGGTAGAGCTCGGGGTGGTCGGCGGGTAGGCCAACGTATTCGTCGAGCTGGAAGCCCCAGGCGTCCTTGAAGGACACCTTACCCTCCTGGTAGGCCTTGATAAGTTCGCGGTAAATGCCAAGTGGCGAGGATCCGGTGGCGAAGCCAAGGACGGCATTCGGTTTGTCGTTGACCAGTCGCACGATCGATTCGGCGACGAGGGAGGCGATGGAATCGCCGTCGGGCTGGACGATGACGCGCATGGGAGTCCTTTTCTCGACAGTGAAATGTCCGGTTCTATCGTAGGCGCACCGCACGTAAGAGTGTCGGGACCATGGACGCAGGACCAGATGGGGGCTAAGACAACAAGGGAGGCTCGAGAAATCTCGAGCCTCCCTTGTGGTGCGAAGGAGTTACTTGGCGACAGCCTTCTTCAGGGCCGAGCCGGCGGTGAGCTTCACGCGGTAGCCAGCCGGAATCTCGATCGGCTCCTTGGTCTGCGGGTTGCGGCCCGAACGGGCGGGGCGATCGACGCGCTCCACCGTCAGCAGGCCGGTGATCTTGACGGCTTCGCCCTTGGAGACGGATTCGATCAGAACATCCTGGAAAGCGGACAGGGCAGCGTTTGCCTGGGCCTTGGACAGGCCGGCGCGCTCGGCGATCTCAGCAACAAGCTCAGTGCGGTTGACGGACATAACATCCCTCTCGTGTACGGTTCCGACACCCGGATAGGTGCCGCTTCACGGCACTTTACGCGGGATTACGGCCCGTTGTCGCGTTAAGACACGCATTTCGCGCGGAAATTTCGCATTTTCCGCTCGGTTTGGTCACTCCAGTCACACTGAGCACTCGAATTGCCCAACACTCGTCGAACTACCGCATCCGCCCGGAACGACGCCATTCTTCGCGGTCATCGCGGGTGGGACGCGGACGGACCTGCGGGATGGAGCCGGAGGGCGGGTTGCCGATGCCCTGCTGGTCGCCGACCGTCTGCTCCGGGGTACGCACGAGATGCATGGCGGCGTCGAGCCGGACGATCGCATCGAGCATCATTTCCGCGGCCTCCACCATGCCGGGCGTCGCGACGAATTCGCCGTCGGGGCCAACTCCCCAGGAGACCTCGCGGCCTTCCCAGCGGTGGGCTTCGCGCCCCGCATAGGGCACGAGGACGTTTTCTCGCGTCACGAACATGTGCAGGGAGTTCAAGACATCGTGCAGGGCTTCCAGTGCGCGCAGGCCACCGGTCATCGATGCACCATAGGAGATGATGCCGGCGGGTTTGAACGCCCATTCCTGGGCGAGGTAATCGATGGCGTTTTTCAGCCGACCGGAGTATCCGCGGTTGTATTCGGGGCTGACGAAGACGAAGGCGTCAAAGCTTGCGATCGTCTCGCTCCAGGCCCGGGTCTCGGCGTGCTCGTAGTGGCCGTAGCGCGGCAGGTAGGGCTCGTCGAAGAAGGGCAGGTCGAGGTCGCGAATGCGGATGATCTCGACGTCAAACGCACGAGTCCGCCGTGCGCATTCGGCAATCCAATCGGCGATCGGGGCGCCGGTGGTCAGTGGTGAGGTGGACGCATCGATGATGGCTAGGCGGATCATACCGCCAGTTTATGGCAGCGCGGCCAGCGTTTGGTGGGCCGTCGGTACTGCTCGTCGGCGGCGTCGCAGCAGGCCGTGGCGAGGGGCGAGCAGCCAGCAGGCGAGGAAGATGCCGGTGGCGATCAAGACGATGACGGCCCCCCGTCGGCAGGTCCAGTGACCACGAGAGGTAGACGCCCACAAACGAGGAGGCCATGCCGATGATGGGTGCGAGGACCATCATGGTGCCGACCTTTTCGGTTAGCAGCCGGGCGGTCGCGGCGGGGGTGACGAGCAGTGCCAAGACGAGGATGTTGCCGATGGTCTGGACGGCGATCACGACGGAGACGGCGACCAGGATATAGAGGAGGAGGTCGAGGGCGAAGACGGGAACGCCGAGCGCGGCGGCGGACTCGCGATCGACGGAGGCCGTCACGAGCTCCTTGTGCAGTGCGGCGAGGGTGGCAACAACGAAGAGCGCGACGACGGCGACGGCGATGAGATCGCTGTCGGTGACGCCCGTGAGCGAGCCGAAGACGAACTGCTGCAAACTTCCGGCATACCCGGGCGAGAACGAGATGATGACGATGCCGAGGGCAAAGGCGCCGGCGAAGAAGATTCCGATGATGGCGTCTTCTTTCACGCGCCGGTTTTGGGCAAAGACGGCGACCGCGATGGCGGTCAGGACGCCGGACGTCGCTCCCCCCACAATGAGCGAGCCCTGCAAGACGAAGGCTGCGGCGAGGCCCGGGAAGACGGCGTGGGCGACCGCGTCGCCGATGAAGGCCATGCCGCGCAAGACGACGTGGGTGCCGACGACGCCCGCCACTAGCGAGGAGACGAGGGCGACGATGAGCGCCTTCGGCAGGAAGGCAAGCATCGGGTTGAATAGGTCGGTGAGGAAGTCTAGCGGGCTCAGCATCGGGTCTCCTGACGTTGCCGGAGTCCGAGGGCGGCGAGCAGCGGCGAGTTTTCGGATACGGCGAAGGCCCGCATCCAGATCTCGGGGTCCGAGAGGTCCCTCGGCGAGCCGTGGGCGATGATCGTGCCAGCAACCATGGCGATGGTGTCGCACGCCGCCATCGCGGCAGGCAGGTCGTGCGTCGTCATCATGATCGCTGTGCCGTCGCCCGTCAGTTCGTGAAATAGGTCGGTTAGGAGTTCTTGGGTGGGCATATCGAGTCCGGTAAAGGGTTCGTCGAGCAGCAGGATCGACGGGTTGGTTGACAGGGCGCGGGCAATCATGACGCGCTGACGCTGGCCGCCGGAAAGCTCCCCGATGGGCCGGTCGGCGAGATCGGCGAGCTTGACCCGGCGCAGCGCGGCGGCGACGGCGCGGTGGTCGGCTAGCCGGGGTTGGCGCAGCCAGCCGATGTGGCGCACGCGGCCCGTCATCACCATGCGCTCGACCGTGATGGGGTAATCCCAGGCGACGTCGTGGCGCTGGGGCACGTAGCCGATGCCGCCGGCCGTGTGGACCTCGCCGCGGTAGGCGATGAGGCCGAGGATCGCGCGGAGCAGGGTGGTCTTGCCGGCACCATTGGGCCCGACGATTCCGTAGAGTTCACCGGCGTTGACGCGAAGCGAGACGCCCTGCAGCACCTCGCGTCCGCCGAGCGCGACCGACAGGTGCGACGGTCACTGCTGCCTCTCCTGCGCTCGCAGCCGCTTCGCTCGCAGCCGCTTCGCTCGCAGTGCGAACAGCGCAGCCAGCGCGCCGATCGCGGCAATGGCGGCGATGACGCCGATGAGGATGGGTGAGGCAAGCGAGCTCGGTGGGGCGGAATCGCTGGCGGTCGAATCGCTAGCGGTCGAATCGCTAGCCGCGGCGGCACTCGCGTCATTCGAGGATTGCTCGGGCGCCGCGCTTTGGGGCGACGGGCTCTGGCTGGCGGCAGATTTCGCGAGGGTGTCCGCAAGACTCACCTCCGAGCCGACGGCGAAGCGCAGGGTGCCGTCGGCGCTGACCTCGGCGCCGTCCTTTGTCTTCGCCGAAATAGTGAAGGACACGAGGTGGACGCCGGGTTCGGTAAAGACCCAGTTGGCGTGGGTGTGGGTGTTCAGGTCGACCCAGAATTTCTGCCCGGCTTCGCCCTGCCCGTTCCACAGTGGCTCGGGCGGGACGTCGAAGGTGCCGGATTCGACGAAGAGGTGGAAGTCGCCCGGTCCGTCGTGGCCCTTAAACGTCATGGTGACGCCGCGGTCCAACAGCTTGACGATGGCCGGATCCTGCGTGTTCCACCCCACCCAGATGACGTCGGGATTCTGGGTTTGGGGCACGACGTATGCCGGTTTGCCGCGCGCGCTACCTAAGAAGGCGTAGCGTTCCTCGTTCGGAATGTCGAGCTTAGCCTTGTCTCTGACGCGCAGGGCGACGTCGCTGAGCTGGCGCCACACCGGCGGCGTCGCGGTATCGTCGCGGATCAGGGCGGTGACGTCCTCCCCGACCAGTTTGGGTCCCATATCGACGTGGCCCGTCGCGAGTTCGACCTGGCCCGTCCCGCTTTGCTCGTCGGCATCCACTCGCTGTTCGAGGGCGGGATCACTCGGTGGCGGCTCCGTCGCGGCATGGGAGGTGGTCACCGTCATCAGGGCGAGCGCCGCGAGCGCGCAGGCCTGGGTGAGGATTCGCGACTTCATGACAGACATTCCTTTAGTTGAGCTGCGTTGTAGCGCATGAGATCGATATAGGTGGGGGCCTCGCCCGTCAGGGCGTCGGACAGGATGGGGCAGACGCGCACGCCGGCATCGCTGGCCAGGGCGGACAGCGTCGAGGAGCGGGCGATGAGGTTCTTTTCCAGGAAGACGGCGGGGACCTGGAGGGTGGCGATCGTTTCGGCGAGCTTGCGGCGCTGCGCGATCGAGGGTTCGACGGCGGGGTTCGGGGTGACGAAGCCCGCGATCTTCAGCCCGTAGGCCTTGGCGAGATAGCCGAAGGCATCGTGCGTCGTAATGAGGTGGCGCTTGGTGCGCGGAATGGAATCGATCGTGCGCTTCATGTGGTCGTCGAGCTCGTCGAGGGAGGCGAGATAGGCGCGCGCCCGGGCGAAATAGACCTCGCGACCGGCCGGATCGGCGTCGGTTAGGGTGTCGCGGATGACCTGGACGTAGGCGCGCACGTTGCGCACGTCGTGCCACAGGTGGGGGTCGATCTCGCCGTGGACGTGGGCGCCGAGGACGGCCTGCGGGAGCTGGTAGACCTGCTCGCCCGGGCGGCCGAGGAAGGAGAATTGCGCGCCGGCCGGGACCTCGGTGAGCGCCTTGGCCGGCACCGAGATGACGGTGGAGGCGAAATCGTGGCGGACCTGGGTATGCTCGCCGCCGCCGCTCGGATCGGCAAAGACATACATCTCGGAGGTGTCGATATCGGCGGTGATATCGGCGTGGCCGGCATCGAGCACCGTCGAGTTTTCGTGGCCGGGCACCGAGTGCGGGTCGACGCCGACGGCGAAGGTAAGGGTGCCTCCGGGGATGGGATAGGGGCGGGAGTCATCGGTGACGGCGAGCTGCGCGGCGACGTCGACCTGGTAAATGCCGGGTTTGGTAAAAACCCAGGACATGTGGGTGTGGGCGTCGATGGGCAGCGTCGCCGTACCGCGAGCGTATCCGTCGCCCGCGTCGAAACCATCGGAGGAATCGGCATAGATGCGCGGTTTGCCGAAGGTTTCGGTGAGGTAGGCGTACATGTGGCCGGGGCCTCGCACGTCGGTGACCTGCAGGCGCACGTCGCTCGTGCGGGTTGCGCCCTTATCGCTGCCGGTGCCGCGCACGCGGATGCCGAGCCA
Organism: Bowdeniella nasicola; assembly: GCF_900107735.1. Lineage (GTDB taxonomy): Bacteria > Actinomycetota > Actinomycetes > Actinomycetales > Actinomycetaceae > Bowdeniella > Bowdeniella massiliensis. Next base: position 9,019 of record NZ_FNQV01000019.1, read on the forward strand.
GATGGTATCGAGGCTGACGTGTTCAACGAGCGGGATGACTTCGGCGGCGTACTTGGTGGCGGCTTCGGCCAGCGAGATGTTGGGAACGCCTGGGCGCAGGTTCGCGTCGAGCGTTTTGATGATCGAGTGCTGTTCGAGCATGAGGTAGTTCGACAGCGCGACATCGGCATAGACGACGTCGCGCACGGAGCGCAGCGTCGGTTCAAAGGAGTGCGGATCGGCGCCGTCGGGAACGAGCGAGGTGGCTTTCACCCGCTCGCCCCCGACGTTCTCGACGACATCTCGCGAGATTCCCGTCGTCGTGACGACCTTCAGTGGCGTACCCGCCCGATCTGGCCCGGCCGCCGGCAGGGCTGAGCAACCGGTGAGCCCCAGGCAGGTGGCGAGCAGGAGCGGGATCAGGCGAGTACGCACGGATGAGGGTCCTTAGGCGAAGCGACGACGGGCAGCGAGGGTGAGGGCGCCGGCCAGGCCGAGAGCGCCGGTGACGATGAGCAGCTCGCTGCCGCCCTCGGAGCCGGTCGTCGGGAGGGTGTTCAGGCCTCCGACCTTGGCTCCGGCCGGGAGCTTTGCGATCTGCTCGGGGCTGAGCTCGCAATCCTTACCGTCGGGGGTCTTGCCGACCCACTCCTCGACCGTGGTGGAGGTGCCGGCGGCAGCGGGATCGGCGTTACCGACCGCGAACAGCAGGGTCGTTGCGGCGCTGACCTTCTGGCCGGCGTTCGTCGTTGCGCTCTGGGTGATGCTCACGCGGTAAATCCCGGGGGCGGTGAACACCCAGTTGGGGTGGGCGTGGGTGTTCGCGGGCACCGTGTAGCTCGTCGGGCCGCCGACGTTGTCGAAGACGCGCTGGCCGACGCCCGAGCCGAGCCCGCCGGAGTTAAAGACTGCGAGCTTACCCGGGCCGGTGACGCCGTTCAGCGTCCACGTGACGGGGCCCGTGGTGCCGTTCACGATGCTCGGGTGCATGGTGTTCTGGCCGAGCCAGGGCACACCCGCCTGCTGGGTGGATCCGATGACCCAGACGTTGCTGCCGGGGCTGGCGACAAAGGAGAGTGCTTCCGGGGCGCTCGTGCGAGCGGCGTCGGAGACCTTGAAGACGATCGAGGACGGGTTCACCCACTGGGCCGGCTGCCGGCGATCGTCCTTCAGAGACGCCACAAGCTTGCCGCCCTGCAGCTGGGCGCCGAGGTCGAAGTGCCCTTCGGTCGCGACCTTGAGGCTACCCTTTTCGGTGCGCGTCACCTTGGTGGGGATGCACTGCTCGGTGCTCGGAGCAGGCGCCGGGGAATCCGAGGTCGGCTTGGGGGCCGGCGCCGTCGGCTTTGGAGCTGGCGCGGTGGGCTTCGGCGCCGGGGTCGTCGGCGCGGGAGTCGGGCTCGAGTCAGTCGGCTTCGGCTCGGGCGAGGTCGGGGTCGCTGACGGGTCCGGCGTCGGGGTCGCGGTCGGCTCCGGAGTCGGGGTGGTCGGCTGCGGATCCGGGGTCGGGGTCGGCTCGGGCTTCTTGTCCCCCACCTCGAAGGTGTAGGTCGCCGTGTTGGACTTCTTAACCGTGCCGTCCTTCGTCGCGCCCGATGCCTGAACCGTCAGGGTGTAGGTACCGGGCTTGGAAAGACTCAGTTGGCGTGAGTGTGCGCGGGGTACTTCTGGTCGATCACGCTGCCGGTCTTGAGCTGGTAGCCGCCGTCCTTGAGCAGCGAGGAGACACCGAGCATCGAGGAGGAAAACAGGTGGATGTCGCCAGGACCTGCGACCTTCGTGAATGCGATATCAATCTGCGAGAAACCCGCCGGGCCGCTCTGCACACCCATCGTGTCCCAGCCGGGCCAAATGAGGTTCGGATCCTGCGTCATCGGAAGGAGGTAGCCCGACGGCGAACGCGGGATGGACGAGGGGATGGCGTCGTTAAATGCGGCCTCTTTGACCGTCAGGACGACGTCTTCGGGGGCGTGAGTGACGTGGGATCCGGTGACATCTTCCTTCAAGTTGAGGATGAGTTCACCGTTATTGGCTTGGACATTAAACGCATCGATGTGGCCGGTATCGAACGTGTGTCGCGGCGCGGCGTTGGCAGCGGGCATGACCGCTGCGATCGCGAGGGCGAACACGGATACGAGAGCCAGGACCGACCGATGCCAGGTACTGCGAAGCATCGCGGGGCACTCCTTAGAGCAAAGGGATAGGACGCCCCGACCCTAACGTTATTGATTATGATTATCAACTAAAGGAGGGTCGTGCCGCGAGGCTAGCGTGAGGGCTTAACCGTGCCGAAAGGCCCGCCCTTTTACGGCACCCGGTAGGTCCATTCATCGGAAAGGAACTTCGTCTTGACGAGTTCCTTGGCCTTGTCGAGTTCTTCTTGCCGGTACTCGGATCGCACGGTGTCGTAGCGCCCTTCGAAGTGGGAGATGAAGGCGTCGATGATGGTCTCGCGCGACAGTCCGGTTTGCGAACGCATCGGGTCAACCCGCTTGTTCGCGCTGTGCGTTCCCTTGTCGCTCAGTTTTTCGCGGCCGATGCGAAGCACGTCGAGCATCTTGTTTGCATCGATGTCGTAGGCCATCGTCACGTGGTGCAAGACGACTCCGTTGGCGAAGCGCTTTTGAGCCGCTCCCCCGATCTTGCCTTGGTCTGAGGCGATGTCGTTGAGGGGAACGTAGTGGGCGTTGATTCCGACGTCCGCGAGCGCCCCCATGACCCAGTCATCGAGGTAGGCGTAGGAGCGTTCGAAGCTCAGACCCTCCACGAGGGAGGTCGGCACGACGAGTGAATACGTGATGCAGTTGCCTGCTTCCATGAACATCGCGCCGCCGCCGGAGATGCGGCGCACGACCACCATGTCGTGCTTGGCGAGACCAGCGGCGTCGATTTCGTTTTTCACCGACTGGAAGGAGCCGATGACGACGAGCGGATCGTTCCACTCCCAGATGCGCATGATGGGACCGCGGCGGCCCGCGGCGACCTCGCCGGGCAGGACCTGATCGAGGGCGACGTGCATGGCGGGGTGCATGGGTTGGCCGTGGATGACCTCGAAGGTGTGGTCATACCAGCCGGTAGCCTGACCCAGCGCACGGCGCACGGCGATCGCGACGGCTTCCGTCGAGAAGCCGATCATGGCGACGTCGGGGTGCAGCTCGGTATCCATCCGATGCTGCAGCTCATCGACCGTGGAGCTGGCGGGCATTCCGTTCAGCGCGTTGTTGAGTTCTTCGAGCGCTGAGTCGGGTTCGAGGAAGAAATCTCCTGAAATCTTCACGTTCGCGAGCCGCTCATCGACGATGTCGCAGTCGACCGCGACGAGCTTTCCACCTCTGACTTTGAATTCTCCGCGCATACCTCTAGTTTACTGAGGATTCTGGCGCTGCATATGGCAGGCGGCTAGGAGATGCGGAACATCCAGCCGTGGGTGTCTTCAGCGTCACCCGCTTGGATCGCGGTGAGGCGCTCGTGGATGGACGCGGTCATCTCGCCGAAGGGCACGCTGACGTCGAAATCATCGGAGGCGAGGCGCCCGATGGGGGTGACGACGGCCGCGGTTCCGCAGGCGAAGACCTCGCTGACGGCGCCCGATTCGATGTCCGCGATGAGCTCGGATAGCGGGATCGCTGTTTGCTCGACGGCGATGCCGCCGTCGGCGAGCAACTGGATGATGGCCGAGCGGGTCCCGCCTTCCAGGATTGACCCGGTTAGGCGTGGGGTTGCGACGCGACCGTCAGAGTAGACCACGAAGACATTCATGCCGCCGAGCTCTTCCAGGTTCACTTCGTCGCGGGCGTCGAGGAAACAGACCTGCTCAAAGCCCTTGGCGGCTGCTTCTTGTTGCGGCAGCAGCGAGGAGGCGTAGTTGCCGGCGGTTTTTGCGGCGCCGGTGCCGCCCGGGCCCGCCCGATGATAGGTCCGGCTGACCCAGATCGAGACGGGCGTAAAGCCGTTGGCGAAGTAGGCGCCGACCGGGGAGGCGATGAGAAGGTATTCGAAGCGATGGGAGGGCCGCACCCCGAGGAAGGCCTCGGAGGCGAACATGAAGGGGCGCAGATACAGCGCGCCGGGGAGTTCGGGCACGTAGGCGGCATCGGCGCGCACAAGATCGACGATCGAGCCGAGGAAGTCCTCAACTTCGAGCTGCGGCATGGCCATGCGGCGAGCTGATGCGTTCATCCGAACCGCGTTGAAGCCCGGACGGAAGGTCCACAGCGAGCCGTCCGCGTGCCGGTAGGCCTTCAATCCTTCGAAGATCTCCTGGCCGTAGTGCAACACGGAGGCGGCCGGGGAGAGTGACAGGTCCCCATAATCCTCCAGGCGGCACTCACCCCAGCCGTCTTGCAACCGCCACGTCATGTGGACCATGTGATCGGTAAAGACGGTGCCGAACTTCAGGTCGGCAAGGATCTGGGCGATATCGGCCTCGTTGCGTCCCGGCTTGGTGCTGGCCACCTCGAACCGACCCGCGACGTCATCCGCACGCAAGGTCAGAGCCGCAGCTGCCGTTTCGATCGCGCTTGCCTCATTGGCCATGGATCCGTGTCCTTCCATCTGTTCCTATACCGAACCTTACGCGTATCGCGCCCTAGGCTTCCCGTTCGCCCGGCACCCGCCGGCGCGCGGCCCACACATCCGTTGTCAGGGGGCCGGGCAGGCCCTTGCACTCGGCGGCGATAAAGACCGGCTCGGCGCGGCCCGCTCGCCGCTGGCGCTCGTAATCGCGCAGGATGGCAACGCCCCAGGGCGCGAGTACGATCAGTGCAACGAGGTTGGTGATCGTCATCATGGCCATCGCGATATCGACCGCATTCCACACGACGGCGAGTGTCATGAGGGCACCGATCACGACGGAGGCGACCGAGACGATGCGTACCGCCCACAGCCCGATCGGGCTCGACGTCACGAAGAACATGTTCACTTCGGAGTAGACGTAGGCGGCGATGATCGAAGAAAACGCGAGGACGAAAATCATCACGGCCATGGGCAGCGACGCCCACGAGCCGAGCGCATCGACGACGGCGAGCGTCGTCAGCGTCGCCGGGTTCACGCCTTCGGCGCCCCAGACCTCCGGGCCGGCGACGAGGATGATGAACGCGGTCGCGGTGCACACAATGATGGTGTCGACGAAGACGCCGAGCGACTGGATTAGGCCCTGGCGCACGGGGTGGGCGACGGTGGCCGTCGCGGCGGCGTTCGGGGCCGTGCCCTGGCCCGCCTCGTTGGAAAATAGGCCGCGCTTCGTGCCGTTGATGATCGCGGCGAGGATCCCGCCGCCAAGTCCCCCAACCAGCGGTTCGGGCGAAAACGCGCTGCTAAAGATCATGCCAAGGATGCGCGGGAATTCGCTGATGTGCATCACGACGATGACCGCGGCCATCGCGACGTAGATGAGGGCCATGACGGGCGCCATGATCTCGGTGACACGGGCAACCGAGCGGATTCCGCCCATAATGACGGGCGCGGCAAAGGCGAAGAGCAGCGCCGCGGTGATGAGCGGGTCCGTGCCGGCCGCGGTCATGGTCTCGGCGATGGCGTTGGACTGCACCGTCGTGATGACAAAGGCGCAGGTGATAACCGTGATGACCGCGAAGATCGAGCCGAGCAGCTTGGACTTCATCCCGAGCTGCATATAGTAGGCCGGCCCGCCACGGAAGGTGCCGTCGGGCGCGCGGACCTTAAAGAGCTGGGCGAGGCTCGCCTCGAAAAACGCCGTCGCCATGCCGACCAGCGCCACGATCCACATCCAAAAGATCGCGCCGGGCCCGCCCATAAGGAGGGCTGCCGCTACGCCGAAAACGTTGCCCACCCCGACGCGAGCAGCCAGCGAGATACAAAATGCCTGGAAGGAGGAAATCCCGCCGCGAGCCCCGCCGCGCGAGGAGGCGACGACGCTGACCATGTGCCGAAACAGCCGCACCTGCACCGCGCGGGTGCGCCACGTGAGGTAGATTCCGGCGCCGAGCAGCACCCAGATGGTGCCGTACAGCGTGATGGAGTCGGCCACGAGCAAGATAGCGTCTGCGAGGGGATTCACGCGCCCATCCTGGCAGATGCGTCCGGCACGTGATCGCCGCGGCCGCTAACTGGACGGCGACGTAGACTGCCGTGATACGGCACCGATGGAAAGGACGAGACCATGGCACGGCCCCTGCGCTCACGCACCTCGACTCACGGTCGCAACATGGCGGGCGCGCGCGCCCTGTGGCGCGCCACCGGGATGGGCGATTCCGATTTCGGCAAACCGATCGTCGCGATCGCCAATTCGTTCACCCAGTTCGTGCCCGGACACGTCCACCTCAAAGACATGGGCCAACTCGTGGCCGGCGCCATTGCCGAGGCCGGCGGCGTCGCCAAGGAATTCAACACAATCGCCGTCGACGACGGCATCGCCATGGGCCACGAGGGCATGCTCTATTCGCTGCCGAGCCGTGAGATCATCGCCGACGCCGTCGAGTACATGGTCAACGCCCACTGCGCCGATGCCCTCGTGTGCATCTCCAACTGCGACAAGATCACGCCCGGCATGCTGCTGGCCGCATTGCGACTGAATATCCCGACGGTATTCGTCTCGGGCGGGCCGATGGAGGCCGGCAAGAACATCCCGCCCGACGCGATCATCGGCGGCTCGCAAACGGGGCACGGCAACCTCATCACCGTTATGAATGCGACGGCCGATGACGCGATCAGCGATGACGCCCTGACCGAGATGGAGCGCCTCGCCTGCCCGACGTGCGGTTCCTGCTCCGGCATGTTTACGGCCAATTCGATGAACTGCTTGACCGAGGCGCTCGGGCTTGCGTTGCCGGGTAACGGCTCGACGCTCGCCACCCACATCGCTCGCAAGGACCTCTTCCTGCGCGCCGGCGCCACCGTCATGGACCTCGCGCGCGCCTACTACGACGACGAGGACGATTCCGTGCTGCCGCGCGCGATCGCCACGACCGATGCCTTCCACAACGCGATGGCGCTCGACATGGCGATGGGCGGCTCCTCTAATACCGTCTTGCACCTGCTCGCGGCCGCCGTCGAAGGCGAGATCGACTTCGACCTCGCCGACATCGCCCACCTCGGTGATACCGTCCCGTGCCTGTCGAAGGTCGCGCCGAATCACAACGACTACCACATGGAAGACGTCCACCGCGCCGGAGGTATTCCGGCGCTGCTCGGCGAACTCGATCGCGGCGGCTTCCTGCGCCCCAGCGTGCGCTCGGTCCACTCCCCCGATCTGGCGAGTTGGCTCGCCGATTGGGATATCCGCGGCGGCACCGCCACCGAGCAAGCGCGCGAGCTGTTTTCCGCCGCGCCCGGAAATGTGCGCACCGTCGAGGCCTTTTCCACCGATAACCGCTGGGCGAGCCTGGATACCGACGCGGCGGGCGGCTGCATCCGCGATATCGAGCACGCCTACACCCAAAGCGGCGGCCTGACTGTCCTGCGCGGCAACATCGCACCCGAGGGCGCGATCATCAAGGCCGCGGGCATCGATCCCGAGCTCTTCCACTTCGAAGGCGAGGCCATCGTCGTCGAATCCCAGGACGAGGCGATCGAGAAAATCCTGAACAAAACGGTGCGCGCCGGCCACGTCGTCGTCATCCGCTACGAAGGGCCCGCCGGCGGTCCCGGCATGCAGGAAATGCTCTACCCGACGTCGTTTTTGAAGGGCCGCGGCCTTGGCAAACAGTGCGCGCTCATCACCGACGGCCGCTTCTCCGGCGGCACCTCGGGCATCTCGGTCGGCCACATCTCGCCCGAGGCCGCCGACGGCGGACTCATCGCGCTCATCCGCGACGGCGACCGCATCACGATCGACGTCACCGAGGGGCTGCTGCGCCTGGAGGTCGACGACGCCGAAATCGCGCGGCGCCGCGAGGCCGAAGAATCTCGCGAGCACCCCTATACGCCCGCGACGCGCGAGCGCCACGTCTCGCCCGCACTGCAGCTGTATGCCGCCTGCGCGACGAGCGCTTCCAAGGGCGCGGCCCGCGACGTTTCTCGCGTCACGGGCCGCCGCTAGCCTAGGAGCTCGCCAGGCGCGCGCCTTCGACGAGCGATTCGAGCTTCGCCCACGCGATGTCGCGGTGGATGCGACCGCCCAGGCCGCAGTCCGTGGAGGCGATCACGCGCTCGGGCCCGACGATGCCCGCGAACTTTTCGATCCGTTCGGCGACGAGCTCGGGGTGCTCGACGACGTTCGTAGAGTGCGAGACGACGCCCGGAACAAGGATCTTGTGCTCCGGCAGGTCGATGTCCCGCCAGACCTTCCACTCGTGGGCGTGGCGAACGTTGGCGGCCTCAAAGGAGATCTGGTCGGCGTTGATCTCAAGCACCTTGTCGACGATGTGCTTGAGCTCGATATCCGTCGTGTGCGGGCCGTGCCAGGAGCCCCAGCACAGGTGGATTCGGACCCTGGCCGGGTCGATGCCCTCTAGCGCATGGTTGAGCGTATCGATCCGCAGCTGCAGGAATGAGCGGTAGTCCTCGATGCTCGGCTCGGGGTTGATCTGGTCCCACGCCTCCGCAAGCGAGGGATCATCGAGCTGCAGGATGAGCCCCGCGTCGACGATCGCCCGGTACTCCTCGCGCAGCGCGTCCGCGCAGGCGTACATGTACTCCGCTTCGCTGTCGTAGTACTCGTTTTTCACGCGCGCGGCAGATCCGGGGGCGACGGCCGCGAGGAAGCCGTCGGCGATGTCGTAGCGGTCCATCGCGTGCTTGAGCAGGGCAATGTCGAAGGCCGCTTCCTCGCCGCCCACGTAGGTGATGGGTCCCGTCACGACGGGGTTCTTGTCCGGCAGTTTGCCGACGGTAATGCCGGCCGTCGGGTCGGCGTAGGCGTCCTTGAACTTCGTCCAATCGCGCCGGTCCGGAAACGAGGTCAGCTGCGGGTTGCCGGGCGTGGAGCGCACGGGCTTTTCCGATTCCCAGCGAGCCTCATCGCGCACTTCGATGCCGCCAAGGCGCGTGAAGGAGTAGGCCCACCACGAGCCGTAGTCGACCTTGCCCGTCGTCACGTGGCCGTATTCGCCCTCGTTGACGATATCCAGGCCGATGTCCTGCTGCTTTTTAACAACCTCGTCGACGGCTTCTTGCAGCACCATCTCGAATTCATCGCGGGCTAGCTGCGTCTTCGCCTCGTTGGCGGCGAGCAGTTGATCGGTGCGCGGAAGCGAGCCGACGTGCGTGGTTCGAATTCGAGACATGACACCCTCCTTGGGCCGTGGACACTGCGACGAGTGATCTCGCCGACGCCTAGGACGCTAGTGCCGAAAGGGATGAGTGCCTCGAGCGTGTCCAGACTGTGAACTAGAGCGCCGCGCAGATCGCGTCGCCGACGCCGCTCGTCGTCACCTCGTAGGGGATGCCGGCGGCCGCGAGCTCGGCGCGCTGCGCCATGTGGGTGCTCACCGCTTGCTGCACATCGTTTGCCGCCTCGCGGATTCCCAGGTGGTTCAGCATCAGGACGAGCGAGCCGATCGCGGCGATCGGATCGGCGGTATTCGTGCCCGCGATATCGGGCGCGGAGCCGTGCACGGGTTCGAACATCGAGGGGAAGGCGCCCTCGGGGTTGAGGTTGGCGCTGGCCGCCAGTCCGACTCCCCCGCTGATCGCACCCGCCTCGTCGGTCAGGATATCGCCAAAGAGGTTATCGGTGACGATGACATCGAAGCGCGCCGGGTCGGTGACAAGGAAGATCGTCGCGGCATCGATGTGCAGGTAGTCGGTGCTGACGCTCGGGAACTCCTCGCCGATCTCCGCGACGGTGCGCCGCCACAGGTCCCCGGCATTGACGAGCACATTGTGCTTGTGCACGAGCGTGAGGTGCTTGCGTTCGCGCGCCGCAGCAACCTCGAAGGCGTAGCGCACGAGCCGGCGCACCCCGTAGGCGGTATTGACCGAGACCTCGGTCGCGATCTCGTGGGCGGTGCCGCGCCGCACGCTGCCGCCGTTGCCGCAGTACAGGCCCTCGGTCCCTTCGCGCACAACGATGAAGTCGATCTCCCCGGGGTCCGCCAGCGGCGAGGGCACCCCCGGGTAGCGGATGGAGGGCCGAAGGTTAACGTAGTGGTCGAAGGCGAAACGCAGTCGCAGCAGCAGGTCACGCTCCAAGATTCCCGACGGCACGCTCGGATCGCCGATCGCGCCGAGCAGGATGGCGTCGTGACCGGAGAGGGCGGCGAGATCGTCATCGGTGAGCGTCTGGCCGGTCGCGTGCCAGCGGCGCGCGCCAAGATCGTAGGGCGTTTCTTTTAGCTCGATCCCGCGCTTGCTCAAGACCGTGCGCGCCACGCGAAGCGCCTGTTCGGTGACCTCCGGGCCGATACCGTCGCCGCCAATAACTGCTACATCGATTGCGTTCATAGGCACACGCTAACCCGCCGCGCACTCCCGCTGCCCGAAGCGTTCTCCTAGTGAAAACACGCGCCCCGCGCGGCTCCAGTGTTAGTCCAGGGGGCGGTCATCCAGGCTCGGCGCGGCGCCCGGGTTCTCGTCGAGGAACTCGGCCGCCCGGCCCGCGGCAAACGCCTCAAAGACGGGGCGCGCCTTGGCCATATCGAGGTTGACGATCGACTGCTTGCCATCGGGACTCCAGCCCGTGCCGGCATACGGCGCGGTGATGAAGCGAACCGATCCCGGCCGCAGGGACGTCGATTCGAGCGCGAGCGATTGCAGGGTCGACATCGTCAGCGTCTCGTCCATGAGCGTCGTCTTGGTGATGATGTCGAGCAGGCCGTACATCTTCGTCGGCGAGGTCAAAATGTCCTGGTTGAACACCGACTGGGCGATCGCCCGCATCCACGCCTGCTGGCGCCGTACCCGGTCGAAGTCGCCCTGCGGCAGCGTCTTGCGCGTCTGAGCGAAGGTGAGCGCCTGTTCGCCATTCATGTGCTGGGCGCCGTCGCGCGTGTTGATCGTGACGCCTCCGAGTTCGTCGGTGAGCTGGGTGAAGGACTCGAAGTCGACGAGCATGACGTGATCGAGGTGGATGTTCGTGAGGTTTTCCACCGTCTGGATCGCGAGCGGGATGCCGCCATAGGACAGCCCCGCGTTGATCTTGGCCATCCCGTGCCCCGGCACCTCCACCCACGAGTCGCGCGGAATCGACATGACGGTCACGGCGGTGCGATCGCCGGAGAGTTGGGCGACCATGAGCGCATCGGAGCGCTGCTGGCCGTACTCGATTTTCGACAGGTCGCCCTTGGACAGCCGCGAATCGGAGCCCAGGATGAGGAAATTGATGGGCTGATGCTCCTCATCGACGGCGACGGGCGTGGGCCGCTTGGTCACGCCCTCGAAGGCGTCAAAGCGTTCGATCTGGTGATCGAAGCGGTTGCGCAGGAGATAGAACGCGCCGACGGAGCCGCCGACGACGACCAGGGCGATCACGAGCAGGGCGGCCAGGGCCTTGCGCCCCCGGGAGCGCTGCCGCGTGGCGGCCTGCCGGCCCGCGGCGCGCAGGGCGGAGCGATCCGACTTACCTCGCAACTGCCGGCGCGAAGGCGGCTCGGGTGCGCGTGCTTCGTCCATGACCTCTCCTAACCCGAATGACCGCCCCTATCGTAAACGAGGTCGCCGGGCGGCCCCAACACTGGGGGGCCGCCCGGCGATAACCTCGCGCGTTAGCGCGCGGCGGAGCCATCCTCGTAGTCGGCGTCCGTCGTCTTCCAGGCGAACAGCTTGCGCAGCTCCTGGCCGGTCTTTTCCACCGGGTGGTTCTGACCTTCAGCGCGCAGGGCCTCAAACTCGGGCGCCCCGGCGTCCTGGTCCTCGATGAAGCGCGTGGCGAAGGTGCCGTCCTGGATGTCGGCGAGCACTGCCTTCATGTTCTCCTTGACCTCGGGCGTGATGATGCGCGGGCCGGAGACGTAGTCGCCGTATTCGGCCGTGTCCGAGCACGACCAGCGCTGCTTGGTGATGCCGCCCTCGTTGATGAGGTCGACGATGAGCTTGAGCTCGTGGAGCACCTCGAAGTAGGCGATCTCCGGCTGGTAGCCTGCCTCGGTGAGCGTTTCGAAGCCGTACTGGATCAGCTTGGAGACGCCACCGCACAGCACCGACTGCTCGCCGAAGAGGTCGGTTTCGGTCTCCTCGGTAAACGTTGTCTTGATTCCGCCGGCGCGCAGCGCGCCCATGGCCTTGGCGTAGCTGAGCGCGAGATCCCAGGCGCTGCCGGAAGCATCCTGCTCGACGGCGATGATCGCGGGCACGCCGCGGCCATCTTCAAACTGGCGCCGCACGGTGTGGCCCGGGCCCTTGGGCGCGACCATGCACACGTCGTGGCCCTCGCCCGGGGTGATGTAGCCGTAGCGGATGTTGAAGCCGTGCGCGAAGAACAGCGCCGCATCCGGCTTCAGGTTCGGCTCGATGTGTTCGGCGTAGACGCCGCGCTGGGCCTGGTCGGGCGTCAGGATCATGACGACGTCCGCATCGGCAACAGCCTCGCCAATCTCCTTGACGATGAGCCCCTGCTCCTCGGCCTTGGCCCTGGAGGCGGAGCCATCGCGCAACCCGACGACGACCTCCACTCCGCTGTCGCGCAGGTTCAGCGCGTGGGCGTGGCCCTGCGAGCCGTAGCCAATAATCGCGACTTTTTTGGACTGGATGACGCCGAGGTCGGCGTCGTCGTCGTAAAACATTTCTGCCATGGGGGCATTCCTTTCGGGTGGGCGGTGCGGCTAGGCGCCGCGGCGGTTACGTTCGTAGGTTCGGTCGGCCAGGGATTTGGCGCCGCGCGCGATCCCCACGGAGCCCGATTGCACGATCTCCTTAATACCGTAGGGCTCCAGCGCCGTGAGCAGCGCCTCGAGTTTCGGATACGCGCCCGTCGCCTCGACGATGACGGCCTCCGGGGAGACGTCCACGACGTGGGCGCGGAAAAGTTCGACGACCTGCAGCACCGCGGTGCGGGAGCGGTCATCGGCCTTGACCTTGACGAGCAGGAGTTCGCGCTGGACGGATTCAACCTCGTCGAGTTCGACGATCTTGATGACGTTGATGAGCTTGTTCAGCTGCTTGGTCACCTGCTCCAGCGGCAATCGCTCCGCGTCGACGACGACGGTGATGCGCGAAATCGCGTCATTTTCCGTCGGGCCGACTGCCAGCGAGTGGATGTTGAAGGCGCGCCGCGCGAACAGGGCGGCGACCCGGGTGAGGACACCCGGCTTGTTCTCGACGAGGACGCTGAGCGTGTGGCGGTGATGGGTCGGCTTAGCCATGGTTACTCTTCCTCCCACTGCGGGGTGAGCCCGCGAGCGTACTGGATCTCGTCGTTGGACACGCCCGCCGGCACCATGGGCCAGACCATCGCATCGCGCGAGACGACGAAGTCGATCAGCACCGGGCGGTCGTTAATTGCCTGCGCCTTGCGGATCGTCTCTTCAATGTCCTCGGGCCGGGTGCAGCGCAGCCCGACGCAGCCGTAGGCCTCGGCGAGCTTTACGAAGTCGGGGATCGTGCGGCTCTCATGCCCGGTTTCCAGTTCCGTGTGGGAATAGCGTCCGTCGTAAAACAGCGTCTGCCACTGGCGCACCATGCCGAGCGAGGAGTTGTTGATGAGCGCAATCTTGATTGGGATGTCGTTCAGCGTGCACGTGGCCAGCTCCTGATTCGTCATCTGGAAGCAGCCATCGCCATCGATCGCCCACACTTCGCGCTCGGGCATCGCGACCTTCGCGCCCATCGCGGCCGGGACCGCGTAGCCCATCGTGCCAAGGCCCCCGGAATTCAGCCACGTGTTCGGGCGCTCATAGGAGATGAACTGCGCCGCCCACATCTGGTGCTGGCCGACGCCGGAGCAGTAGATCGCGTCCGGGCCGGCGAGCGCGCCGAGCTTTTCGATGACCTCCTGCGGCGCCATGAGCCCATCCTCGGTGGGAGTAAACCCGAGCGGATAATTCTCGCGCAGTGCGTTCAGTTGCCGCCACCACGTGGCAAGGTCGGCCTTGCCCTCCTTTTCCTGCAGGTGGCGCACCGTCGGCAGCAGGTCTTCCACGACCTCGCGAATATCGCCGACGATTGGCACATCGGCCGTGCGGTTTTTCGAGATCTCGGCGGGGTCGATGTCGGCGTGGATGACGCGCGCCCCGGGCGCGAACGTCTCCAGGTCGCCCGTAACGCGATCATCGAAGCGTGCCCCGAGCGCGACGATGAGGTCGGCGCGCTGCAGCGCGGCCACGGCCGCCACCGAGCCGTGCATGCCCGGCATGCCGAGGTGGTTCGGATGCGAGTCCGGCACGCCGCCGCGGCCCATGAGGGTCGTCACGACGGCCGCGCCCGTGACATCAGCGAGTTCGGTTACGACGGCCGAGGCGCCCGAGCGGATCGTCCCGCCGCCCACGAGCAGCACCGGGCGGCGCGCATCCTGCAGCTCCCGCGCCGCCGCCTTGATCTGGCGATGATGCGGTTTCACGCGCGGCTTGTAGCCGGGCAGGCTGCGCTGCGGCGGCCACGAGAAGTCCATCTCGCCCACCTGGGCGGTTTTCGTGATGTCGACGAGCACGGGGCCCGGACGACCGGTTCGCGCAATGTAGAACGCTTCGGCGATACGGGCGGGAATATCTGCGGCGTCGGTAATGAGGAAGGAGTGCTTCGTCACCGGCATCGTCGCGCCGACGATATCGGCCTCCTGGAAAGCGTCGGTGCCGATGAAGTTCGCCGCGACCTGGCCCGTAATCGCCACCATCGGCGTCGAGTCCATGTTTGCATTGGCGAGCGCCGTAATGAGGTTCGTGGCACCCGGTCCCGACGTCGCAATACATACCCCGACCTCGCCGCTAGCCGCCGCAAAGCCCTCCGCGGCGTGCCCGGCTCCCTGCTCGTGACGCACGAGGATGTGGCGCAGTTTCGTGGAGGCAAACAGCGGGTCATAGGTCGGAAGGATCGCCCCACCCGGCAGGCCGAAGACGGTTTCAACACCGAGTTCCTCAAGCGAACGAATGACGGCCTGGGCACCCGTCATGCGCTGTGGTGGCTCGCCACTGCGGCCCGTGGGTGGTCTGCCAGCTTCGGCAGTGCTTCGGGTCATGGTTTCTACTCCGGGACACTCGTGCTGCTACTAAAAAACCCTTCACCTGTGTGGGTGAAGGGCGCGCGATTGTGGGTACGTCAGTTCGACCCCGCGCGCCGCATAATGACGACGAGGGATAGAATGACGAGCTCATTGCGCATGGCGCCATGCTATCCAGTGACCTGGCGCACGGGACACCTGTCCCACATCATGGGACTTCGACGTGGGAGACTAAGAAACGTCCATTCGAGATTCCTCGGTGTATTCCGTCGCCGAACCACCCCAGAAGGGATGCCAATGCACGCGATATTCAGCTTGCTGGCAGAAAACCAAGTCCTCCTGCTATTTATCCTCGTCGGCGCCGGGATGGCGCTGGGCCACCTCAAGATTCGCGGCATCGGCCTCGGCGCAGCCGCTGTCCTGTTCATCGCGATTGCGGTGTCCGCCTGGGGCCTGACCTACGGCGCTGAGCTCAAGGTCGCGCACGATATTGGGGTCTTGGGTCTTGCCCTGTTCGCCTTTGCCATTGGCGTGAATTCGGGACCAAACTTCTTCCACATGATGCGCACCGCCGGCGGGCCGATCCTTGGCATGCTCGCGGTACTGATCGCCGCCGGTGGAGCTGCCTATGCGGTCGGTAGCGCCCTGGGAATGGAAGTCCCGCTCATTGCCGGTACCTTTGCCGGCGCCATCACGAACACCCCGGCCCTAGCATCCGCGGGCGCGGCCTCCGGGCAACCCGATCTCGCAACCGTCGGCTATTCTATCTCCTACCTCTTCGGTGTTATCGGCATGCTCGTCTTTGCGCAGCTCGCGCTGAACTACGGCAAGCGTGACAAGGACACCCCCTCACCGATCGCAAACCGCACCATTCGCGTGGAGCGCGATGACCGGCCGGCGATCGCCGATCTGCAACGGGTCCTCGGCACCAGCCTGCAGTTCTCCCGCCTGCGGCGCGGCGAGGTTGGACCAATCACCACGCCGATGCCGACCGACGTCCTGTACCGCGATGACCTCATCACCGTCGTCGGACCGCAAGAAGATCTCGACAAGGCCATCGCAGAACTTGGGCACGGCTCCTCGCATTCGCTGCTCGCCGATCGGCGTTACCTGGACTTCCGGCGCATCACCGTCTCGGATCCGAAGCTTGCGGGCCACCAGATCCACGAACTGAACCTCGAGGAGAAGTTCAGCGCGACGGTCTCGCGTGTGCGCCGCGGCGATGTCGATATGGTGGGCACCCCGGACCTCGTGCTGCAGCTCGGCGACCGCGTCCGTGTCGTTGCCCCCACCTCCAAGATGAAGGGCATCTCCAAGTACTTTGGCGACTCGGCCCGCGGCCTTTCCGATATCAACCCGATCGCTCTCGGCCTTGGCATGGCGCTCGGTATCCTCATCGGTGAAACGCCCATTATGCTCCCTGGCGGCTCGACCTTCTCGATCGGCGCTGCCGCAGGAACCCTCATTGTTGGCTTGGTGATGGGCAAGATTGGACGTATCGGTAAGGTCGTCACCGCAATCCCCTACACCGCCTGCCAGGTGCTTTCCGAGTTCGGTCTGCTGGTCTTCCTCGCGTACGCGGGCACCGCTGCCGGCGGCCAGATCGCCAATGCCTTCACGGGCGGATCCTGGTGGAAGATCTTCGTCCTAGGCGTCGTCGTCACGACGATTGTGGGCGCGGGTATCTACATCGTGATGCGCTGGGTCTTTAAGCTCGGTGGCACACGCACTGCGGGCGTCCTCGGCGGCACCCAGACACAGCCCGCGGTCTTGGCCTACGCCAATACCCGTACAAACACCGACCCGCGAGTGGCTCTTGGCTACGCCATGGTTTACCCGATGGCGATGATCGCGAAGATTCTCATCGCCCAGATCCTGGGTGGCCTCTAAAACAATGCCACCTTCGCAGGCGAAGGAAAGATCTCGTCGAGCCCGGCCAATACAGCCGGGCTCGGCTCGTATTCGCTTGCAGCGGCATTCTCTTCTACTTGGCTAGGCTTCGTCGCTCCCGCGATCACGGAGGCGACCTGGGGCCGGGAGGAGAGCCACGCCAGCGCGAGCGTGCCCTCAGACACCTCGTGTTCCTTGGCTAGTTCGCCGTACGCCCGGAGTTGGTCAAGGTCAGCCTTGGCCAACTTATCGCCCCGAGATAGGCGTGAGCCCTCTGGGGCCTTACCACTGGAGTACTTGCCCGTCAGGAGTCCCGAGGCTAGCGGGAAGTACGGGAAGATACCGAGATCGTAGTGCTGAGCAGCCGGGACGACCTCGAGCTCGGCTCGGCGATCGATGAGGTTGTAGTGCGATTGCGATGAGATGAATCGGGTTGTGCCCAGTTCACGAGCTACGTGTTCCGCTTCAGCGATCTGCCAACCAGCACGGTTGGAGTGTCCGACATATCGGACCTTTCCTGCCGTCACAAGATCATCGAGTGCACGCAGCGTCTCCTCGATAGGGGTCAGCGGATCCGGCGTATGGAACTGATAGAGATCGATGTAGTCGGTTCGCAGTCGTCGTAGCGAGCCCTCAACAGCGGCGATGATGTAGCTGCGGCTCCCTCGCGCCCCATAATCGGGTCCATCCAGGTGGCCGACGTCCATCCCGAACTTCGTCCCGATGACTGCTTGATCGCGCTTGCCTTTGAGAGCTGCGCCAAGCATCTGTTCGGAGAGCCCCGGTTCCTTGCCATAGACGTTGGCGACGTCGAAGAACGTGACGCCCGAATCGAGCGCCGCGTCAACGACCGCGTTGACGCCGGGCTGTTCTTCCGTTGCGGTACCGGGACGGCCGAGATTGTTGCAACCGAGCCCGATGGCAGAGACGACGAGACCAGATTTTCCTACGTGACGGTAGCGCATGACCTTCATCGTAGCCGCACACAAGAAAACCCTCGCTTGGGGGCGAGGGGTGTGGGGTGTATATGCCGGTGGCCCCACCTTGTTGGGTGGGGCCACCGGGTTTTTGGGTGGTGTCGGCGGTGTCCTACTCTCCCACACTCTCTCGAGTGCAGTACCATCGGCGCTGGAGGGCTTAGCTTCCGGGTTCGGAATGGGGCCGGGCGTTTCCCCTCCGCTATGGCCGCCGTACGTTTGTGGGGGGACCCATTACGGGATGGGTCTATTTGTGTTTGGGTGGTTTGGGAACCGTATAGGGACGCGAGTGTTTGGCTAGTTTTTGGCCATTAGTACCGGTCAGCTGAACACATTACTGTGCGTACACTTCCGGCCTATCAACCCCATGGTCTGTAGGGGGCCTTCACCACC
>NZ_FNQV01000020.1 GCF_900107735.1 Bowdeniella nasicola
GGTGACGAGCAAGATGGTGGGTCGCCAGCCGAACGGCTCGTGCGCCAGACGACGCACCACGGTGCCACGTGGCGTTCCCTCGCAGCCGCACCGCCGGCACCACTGGTCCGGCTCAACGACCCGGCAGGCCAACACGGCCCGCTTCGGCTCGATCTGTTGGCCGACGACCTCCAGGCCGAGCTCGTCGAGGCGGGTGAACGTGGTCAGGTTGGGGCGCGTGAAGGTAGCGTGAGGCACGTCGAGGTCTTCCGGATGATGAGTGTGAGAACTTCCATCTTCGGGAGGCCTCGACCCTCATCCGCGGACCGACGCGCCGCCGTGATCACCCCGCCTCTACACCCTCAAATGTGATGAGCCTGATTACGTGGGGCATCATCTCGATGATGATGGCGATCGTGTGGAACGATTGGTCCTTCTACATTCTGCGGGTTTTGCTGGGTGCTGCGGAGGCGGGGCTCTACCCTGGAATGATTCTCTACATCACCTATTGGTTCCCTCGCCGTGATAGAGCACGCGCTATTGGACTATTCCTCCTAGGTGTTTCGCTAGCGAATATCATTGGAGCGCCGCTTGGTGGTCTCCTGTTGCAAATGGATGGCCTTTTAGGATTCCACGGTTGGCAGTGGATGTTCGTTATCGAAGGCCTGCCGGCTGTCGTACTTGCTTTCCTAGTTTGGTTCTGGCTTCCCGACAGGCCGCGAGATGCTAAGTGGCTGAATAACGAGGACAAGGAGCTGCTCGAAGAGCAACTTGCTGCAGAAGACGACGGCGTCGGACAAGAAGCTCATGGGTTCCGTAGCCTGCTCCCCGTTGCCAAGGATCCGATTATTTGGCTTGTCATCGCGGTCTACTTCACCCATCAGGTGGCGGTGTATTCACTTAGCTACTTCCTGCCGGCAATGATCAACGCTTTTGACAAAGACATGACGACTGTGACCATTGGGCTGATTACCGCCGTTCCATGGATCGCCGCAGCAATTGGGTCTGTGATCATGCCCAAATTTGGTACGACCTTAATGAAGCAGAAAGCCATGGTCTCCGGGGGACTCTGGTCTGTCGCTATAGGCCTTGTGATCGCTGCATTGTCTGGAGGTAACCTCTGGCTGGCTGTATTTGGATTCTGTTTTGCCGCATTCTGGTTCTTTGTCATTCAGTCAATGCTCTTTACATTCCCTGGGCGACGACTCACCGGTGCTGCGGTCGCAGCCGGAATTGCGTTAGTTAACACCTTCGGACTCTTTGGTGGATTC
This sequence comes from Bowdeniella nasicola, assembly GCF_900107735.1. Taxonomy (GTDB): domain Bacteria; phylum Actinomycetota; class Actinomycetes; order Actinomycetales; family Actinomycetaceae; genus Bowdeniella; species Bowdeniella massiliensis. The sequence goes on from NZ_FNQV01000020.1 coordinate 1,251, forward strand.
CTGGGCCCCACAATTATGGGCTCGTTGGAGACATCAACTGGCAACCCCCTGGCAGGACTTTGGTTCATCATCGTGCTGACAGTGGCCGGTGGCGCCTTGGCCTGGGGTCTACGGGGTTCTCGACGGGAATCTGAAACTGAGACCACTCCGAACGCCTGATTCTAACCATTTCCAAGGATTACTAATGCTGATCATCTGCGCCCCGGACTCGTTTAAGGAATCGATGACCGCCTCTGAAGCGGCCCGCTCAATGGAACGAGGAATCGCTCGCGCTTTGCCCGGGGCGCAGGTGATTCGGCTGCCTATGGCTGATGGCGGTGAAGGCACATGCGTCACGCTTGCGGAAGCGCTTGGCGGCACTCTGCTCGATGTAAAGTGCACCGATGCTCTAGGACGGCCCTCTCTCGGGAGAATTGGCGTCATAGAGGACCAGAAAACTGCGGTCATTGAAGTCGCCGCAGCTTGTGGGATTGAGAAGGTAGAGCCATCTCTCAGGGATCCAGCGATCGCGTCTACCCGCGGAGTTGGAGACCTCATTCGAGCAGCACTCGATCACGAGGTCGAGACGATCATTGTGGGCCTTGGCGGTAGTGCTACAAACGACGCGGGTACTGGAATGCTCAGCGCTCTGGGAGCTCGCTTCCTCGATAGGGACGGAAATGAACTATGCGACGGCGGGGCGGCACTTTCGTCGTTGACGTCCATCGATCTCACTGGCTTCGATCAGCGTTTCGCTGCTGTAAGGTTCCGAATCGCTTGCGATGTCAATAACCCTCTGCTGGGAGCCGACGGAGCGAGTGCTGTCTTTGGACCCCAGAAAGGTGCCGACTCAGAAACTGTTGCGACGTTGGATCTGGCATTGCGGCGTTGGGCAGATGTGGTTGAACCGCTCGTCGGACGTCAGGTTCGTGATGTCCCTGGCGCCGGGGCTGCCGGAGGCTTGGGAGCCGCTTTCCTCGCCTTCGGTCGGTCGACCCTTGAGTCGGGATCCGAGCTGATGATGGATGCAGTAGGGCTCAATGCACACCTGTCTGACGCTGATGTGGTTTTCACTGGGGAAGGTAGTTTGGATTCCCAAACTGCTTCAGGAAAAGTCCCCAGTCAGATCGCAAAGCGTGCATCTAGCTTCGGGGTTCCAACTGTCGCTTTCGCCGGACGGGTAGATGACGTGGTTGAAGAAAATCCCCCTCCCGGGATACAAGCAGTCATTCCAATCATCCGCGGGGTATCTGATCTTCCTACAGCGTTGCGTGAAGGTAGCTCGAACCTAGAAAAAGCGGTAATGACAACGTGCCAACTTCTTCAGCTAGCGAAGATGCTCAAGGAATACTAGAGATGATTGACGGATACGATTTTTGGGACGGAGCCATCACTGGGGGCATGAAGCAGGTTTGCACCCACGGTCGCAGTGTTCAGGTATTTGAAGACGCCCCGGCCAATTTTTACGCATCCCTCAATGCCACATCGCGTCGCTCGCCGGACGCAGTGGCGCTTGTAACTGACAGGGGACGTTCCGTCACCTTTAGGGGGCTTAAGCAGCGCACGGATCGATTCGCATTAGAGCTTCAATCACTCCTTCGTCCTGGGGACCGAGTCGGTCTGTTGCTTGACACCAGTGTCGAGTTTGCTGTGGCACTTTACGCGGCGAGTCGAAGCGGCATCGTTGTCGTCCCGATTCCGACAAAACACAAAGAGCCTGAGATCGAAGCGTTGCTCACGATGTCCGGCGTCCAAATGATCATTGCGGAACGGCGTTTCGAGTCCATGAAGTGCGTCAACAGGGTAGGAATCGTCCGCTGGGTTGAGGAAGGGAAAGTAAGCCTGGGATCGGGTGATACTGACGTATCGAGGCAGCTTCGTGATCCCGTGAGCGACAGAGATGCTGACTGCATCCTGATGTACACCTCTGGAACCACCGCTCGTAGTAAAGGAGTTCTGCTCACCAATCGCAACGTTGGTCACGCCATTGTTGCGTATCAGCGGATCCTGGACCTGGGTCCCGACGACTCCAGCATTATCCCGATCCCGATTTATCACATCACAGGACTTGTGGCCCTCTTGGGGCTGTTCATCCATATCGGAGGTCGTCTCTTCTTGCATCGCAGGTTTGACGCTGATCGAGTGCTTGCAACTGTTCGAGATGAGAGTATTACCTTCATTCACGCCTCACCCACGGTATTCGCTCTACTGTTAGGCAAATCGAAGCAGTATCCACATCTACCCAGTCTTCGAGCGTTCGCTTGCGGGGCTGCACACATGCCCGTAACGAGAATTCAGGAGTTGCATGCTTGGCTCCCGGATGTCCAGTTTCGGACGATATACGGGCTGACCGAGACAACGTCCCCGGGCTTGATCTTTCCAGGAGACGCAGCAAAAAGCGCGCATTGTGGATCCTCAGGCTGGCCCATTCCGGGCCTGAGACTCTCCATCCGCGATGATGCTGGCGAGGAAGTGCCATCGGGTGAACGGGGGGAAGTCTGGCTCTATGGCACGAATATCCTGAGGCGTTATGACGCTATAACTACGGACGCTTTGACTCCCGAGGGATGGCTGAACACGGGGGACATAGGGTACGCAACCGATGACGGCTACGTCTTTATTGTCGATCGCTCAAAGGACATGGTTAATCGTGGCGGCGAGAAGGTCTGGTGTATCGATGTTGAGGAAGAACTCCGCCGTGTACCCGGAGTTGCCGACGCGGCAGTCGTGGGCGTGCCGCACTCGATTTATGGAGAGGAGCCCGCTGCTGTCATTACCGAGGACGGAACCAATCCTTTAAATGAAGCCGGCATCATCAAGGTGCTTAGCGAGCGTCTGGCCCGTTACCAAATACCGCAGCAAATCCGTGTCGTTGACGAAATCCCCATGACCCCGAATCTCAAGGTTGACAAGACAGCGATTCGAGAGTTGTTCGAGCCGCGGGAGTAGCTAGCGGGCGAGCGCGGCCGACTCAGCGAGCGCCCGCGCGGCCTTGTTGATGGGGCTGCCCTCGAGCAGGAACCATTCGCTCGGCGTGATGACGGCCTTGATCGGAATATCGAATTCGGCCCGTGGCAGCAGGTAATCGCGCAGCACCTCGTGCTCGAAAACCATCGTGAAGGTGGGAACGTCGGGCTCGATGAGCGCGAGCATGCGGTCATACCAACCGGCGCCCTGCCCGAGCCGGGTGCCAAGACCGTCGACGGCGAGGCCCGGCGTGATGATCGCTTCGGCGTCGCGGATGGCGTCGGCGGGCAGGATCGGGCCGCTCGGCTCCGGAGGCCGACCGGGCGCCCGGCGCTGCAGGTCATCCTCGCCACGGTAGTAGGCCCAGGCGCGGGCAAGGCCCGGCCCGAGGACGGGCAGCAGGATGCGCACCCCGCGGCCGGACAGGGCGCCTAGGAGCTGGGAGGTGTCGGGTTCGCCGGGCTCGGAAACGTAGGCGGCGACGGTTCGCACATCGGCGACGGCTTCTTCGCCGTGCTGGGCGAACATGTGCGCCTCGCGGGCGCGATCTTTGGGTGAATGCTGCGCCCGTATGGCGCGAACGTGGGTCCGCAGCAGCCGCTTCGCTTCCTCATCTTCGAGGCCCTGGACATCGGGAAGTGGTGTCGTGCCGGTCATAGTCCTATCGTCCCACCTCCCCGCGAGCGCGACCACCGGTTCCGCCCTGAGGCGAACCGCGGCGCGGTCAAAGGCGCTAATCTCAAGATATGTCTGAAAAAGCTCCCGTCACCCGCGCTCGCAAGGCCGTCATCCCCGTCGCTGGACTTGGCACCCGGCTCCTTCCCGCATCAAAGGCGATCCCGAAGGAAATGATCACCGTCGTCGACCGGCCCGCCATCCAGTACGTCGTCGAAGAGGCTGCAAAGGCCGGCCTTGACGACGTATTGCTCATTTCCAACCGCGGCAAGGACGCGATCATCGACCACTTCGATGACAACCTCGAGCTCGCGCGCACCCTGAAGGCCGACGGCAAGGACGCGCTGCTGGCCTCGATTGAGGCGAGCGCCAACCTCGGGCACGTTCACGTCGTGCGCCAGGGTGAGGCCAAGGGGCTCGGACACGCCGTCGCGCAGGGGCGTGATCACGTCGGCAATGAGCCGTTCGCCGTGCTGCTGGGCGATGATTTCACCGATCCGCGCGATGAGCTGCTCTCGGTCATGATCGACGTGCAGGAAAAGGTCGGCGGCTCGGTCATCGCGCTGCTGGAGGTTGAGCCCGAGCAGATCTCGGCCTATGGTGCGGCCGTCGTCGAGCCCGCTCCGGAGGCCGGCCGCGGCGATGACGTCGTGCGCGTGATCAGCGCGGTAGAAAAGCCCGCGGTCGAGGATGCGCCCTCGAACCTCGCGATCATTGGGCGCTACGTCCTCTCGCCGGCCGTCTTCGACGTGCTGGATCGGACCAAGCCAGGCAAGGGCGGCGAGATTCAGCTGACCGACGCGCTCATGGAGCTCGCCGAGATGGACAAGGACGCCGGTGGCGGCGTCTACGGCGTCGTCTTCCGGGGCCGCCGCTACGACACGGGCGCGAAGCTCGACTACCTGAAGGCGATCGTGCAGATCGGCGCGGACCGCGATGACCTCGGTGAGGATTTCGTGGCGTGGCTACGCGAGTTCGTCGCGGACTATGAGGTGCCCGAGGTGCGGATCACCTCCGGGTTCGCGGACTAATGCGCACCGTCGCCGAACATGTCCACGCGAGCCTCGAGGCCGTCGGGATCGTGCCCGACCTCGAGGTCGTGCTGCCCGATGCGATGGGCTGCGTGCTGGCCGAGGACGTCACCGCCAGCCAGGACCACCCGTTCGTTGATGCGGCGCTGCTCGACGGGTATGCCGTCGCGAGCGCCGATATTGCGCAGGCCCGCCCCGCCGCGCCCGTCGAGCTGCCGGTCGTCGACGATGTGCGTGCGGGTAGCGCTGAGCGCATCCACCTCGTGGCGAACACCGCCGTGCGCATCGCCTCCGGCGCACCGCTGCCGATCGGCGCGGACGCCGTGGTGCCCGTGGAGTTCACGGACCACGGCGAGGCGCGCGTGCAGATTCGTTCGGCCTCCTCGGCGGGGGAGAACGTGCGCGCCCAGGCCGAGGATATGGCCGAGGGTGAGGTCGTGCTGACCAAGGGTACTCGCATCGGCGCCCCGCAGATCGCGCTGCTCGCCGCCGTCGGGCGCGGCAGAGTGCGCGTGCATCCGCGCCCGCGCGTCGTCATCGTCTCGATCGGTGATGAGCTCGTCGAGCCGGGCCGCCCGCGCACGCCCGGCCAGGTCTACGACGCGAACTCCCACGCGCTCGCCTGCGCCGCCCAGGACGCGGGCGCGATGACCTACCGCGTGCCCGCCGTGACCGACGAGCGCGCGGCGCTGCGCCAAATGATCACCGACCAGCTCGTGCGCGCCGACCTCATCATCACGACGGGGGGCCTCTCCTACGGCCAGGACGACACCGTCAAGGAGGTCCTCTCCCCGCTCGGCAAGGTGCGCTTTGACCAGGTCGCGATGTGGCCCGGCCGCCAGTTCGGCGTCGGCCAGCTGGGGGAGGAGAACTACGCCGTGCCGATCTTCTGCCTGCCGGGCGATCCCGTCGCCGTACAGGTGGCGTTCGAGGCGTTCGTGCGCCCGGCCATCCGTTCGATGGCCGGCTACCAGCAGGTCTACCGCCGCACCGTGCGCGCCAAGGCGGCGCAGGGCTTCTACTCGGTCTCCGGCAAGCGGGAGTTCGTCCGCGTGCGTGTGACCGGCGAGCCTGGCGCCTACCGCGCTGAGGTGCTCGGCAACCCCGCGGCGCTGCTCATCTCCGAGCTTGCCCGCGCCAATGCCTATGCCGTCGTGCCCGAGACGACGACCGACGTGAAAGCCGGCGACGATCTGGTTTGCATGCTGGTCGACGGCTAACCATGCACGTCTGGCCCACCATTCTCACCCACGGCGATCTCACGCTCCGCCCCGTCCGCGCCCGCGACGAGCGAGCCTGGGCGAAGGCCCGCAAGGCGAGCGAAGACTGGCTCGCGCCGTGGGACGTCGCCGATCCGTACGGTCAAGAGAGCCAGTCCTTTCGGGCCTGGGCGCGCGGCTTCCGCAAACAGGGACGCCTCGGCACCGCCCTGCCGCTCGTGCTGGAAATCGGCGATGACGCCTTCGCCGGGCAGGTCATGGCCAGCCCCATCACGTACGGCCCGGCGCGCACGGCGGTCATCGGCTATTGGATCTCCAAGGCCTATGCCGGGCGCGGCTACATGCCGCGCGCCGTCGCCCTCACGTGCGATTACCTCTTCGACGAGCTCGGCATCCACCGCGTGGAGATCAACGTCCGCCCGGAAAACACGCCCTCGCTGCGGGTCGTTGAGAAGCTGGGCTTCCCCGAGGAGGGGCGCGCCCGCGGCCTGCTATTCATCGACGGCGACTGGCGCGACCACCGCCGCTTCGCGATGCTCGCCGAGGACCGCCCCAAAGGCGGACTAATCGCCGCTATTGCCTGACACGCCGCAGGGCCTTCGGTCTCCTTGCGCGGCCCCACCGTACGGTTGAGGCGTGGGAATGTCATTGTCATCAGCGGTCTTTGCACTCCTGGTGGCGATCGTCCTGCTCTACCTGATCCCCCAGGCGGTGCAACGCCGGGCGGTGCTGGCGGAGTCCACGGCGGACGATAGGTTCTCCCCGCACATGCGGGTCCTGAACGTCACCGCCGAGGGTACCCCCGTCACGCTCGCTCGCAGTGTGCGCGGCCCGGTTCTTGATCCGGTATCGGCCAAGAGACGCACGGAGGCACGTGAAATGAAACGCCCGACCGCCCCGGTCGCCGCCCGCATGACCGCGCGCGATATTTCGGCTGCCCGCGCCAAGCACGCCGCCCAGATCGCCGAGCGTGCCGCCGCCGTCAAGCGCCGCCAGATCCTCGCCGGCACGCTGCTGGCCCTGACTCTCACGCTCCTTGTCATTGGCCTGACGACGAACCTGTCGGCCGCGTGGGCCCTCATCCCCGGCGGCGCCCTTATCGCCGTGTTGGAGGCCGGCCGCCGCGTCGCCGCCTCCTACCGCCGAGCCGACCTGCAAGCTCGCAAATCGATCGCGCAGCTCGAGCGCCGCCTGCGCCAGATGAACCTGCGCGACGAGGTCGCCGAGCCCATCCCGAATACCTCACCCGCCGATGACGTCGAGGCGCCCGCCGCGCCCAAGCACGCCGCTGCGCCCGTTGAGGTCGAGGATGAGGTCGAGGACGAGGCCGAAGCGCCCTCGGTTGTGGAAGCCGCGCCGGTCGTCGAGGCCCGCGAGGTACCCGAGGCGATTGTCGCCGACGTGCAGTGGGACCCCATCGCCATTCCCGCTCCGAGCTACACGCTCAAGGCGAGCGCCCCGCGCCCCGCAATCACGCCCGACGCCGATGTCCTGCCCAGCGCCGAGAAGGCCGCACGCGTGCCGATGCGCCCCGTGCGCGCCAGCATGCTGAACGCCTCCCCGGCCGAGGCCGAAGAGGCGTACGAAGCGCCCGCGTTCGATATCGATTCGGCGCTCGCGCGCCGCCGCGTCGCGGGGGAGTAGGACTTAGCGCCCGAACAGTTTGGCGAAGAAGCCCGTCGAGGGTTCGCCCTCGTGTCCCTCGCAACGGTCCGCGTTCGGGACGTTACGCATCACCTGATCCACGTGCTGGCCGCAGCCGGCCCACGTCGTCTTGCCACACTTCTTGCACGTCACCGCACGGCACATGTTGAGTTCTCCTTGCTCGAGGTTTCGTTAGCACCACTATATACCCCTAGGGGTATGGGGGGTGAAGCGTGAGCCGTTGCACGGAAAGAAGATTTTGGCAGGCGCGCCCACCAGCGTTAAACTAGAGGTCCCGGGGCTATGGCGCAGTTGGTAGCGCGTCTCGTTCGCAATGAGAAGGTCAGGGGTTCGAATCCCCTTAGCTCCACCACGATGCTCTTACTCGAACCCTCGACAAGAGCAATGAACTGATCGGACAGTACGTCCAGGGAGAGCCCGCCGGTTTCGGCGGGCTCTTTCGTTTGCCCCGTGCTGTCGGGGGTGGCGTCGTGCTGTGCGTGTCGTGCCTCGTCGACGAGTGCTCGGGTGTCTGGGCTGTAGATGACGTCGAATGGTGCCCGGGAGGTTCCCTCGACGTGGTGCTGGCCGTTGTCGTCGGTGGTGACGAGGAGTTTGTCGAAGAGGAGCTGGTTGAACATGCGGCGGATGTGCTCGGGGGCTTGCCGGTAGGTGTTTCCGGCGTGCTGGGCGATGTCGAGTGCGATGCTGATGAGTTCGTCGGCTTCGCCGAGGTCGGCGGTGAGGTTGCTGAGGCTGCGGTTGGTGGCGGCCAGTTCGGTGTCGAGGCGTTTCTGCTCGGTGCGGAGCATGTCGATGGGGATCGCGTCGTTGTAGTGGGCTTCGAGGAGCTTGCGTTGGCGACGCTCGATGGTCTGCTTCGTGGCCTCGAGTTGTTCTCGCTCGAGGTCGGTGTCGGTGCGAAGCTGCTTCAGTCCGTGCCGGAGGAGTGTTTCGAGGTCGCGGCGAAACTCGGGCGCGAGACTGATGCGGTCGTAGAGATCGTGGATCAGGTCTTCGGCGTGTTCGATCTGGATGGAGCGGAGGGTGCAGTCGGTGCGCTTGGAGTGTCGTCCGAGGCAGGAGTAGTACGGGTAGGTTTCGCCGTGACGGTTCTTGACGACCTGGACGACCATGCGGAATCCGCAGTGCCCGCAGTAGATCGTGGACTTGAGGTAGTGGTCGTGCTTGATCGACCGTTCCCCGTTGATCTTCTCTTTCAGGATTGTCTGGACCTTCTCGAAGGTTTCGCGGTCGATGAGCGGGGTGTGGCTACCGGGGTACTCGACGCCTTTGAACGTGGTGATGCCGGTGTAGTAGATGTTGGTGAGCATCGAGTGGACGTGACGGATCTCGACCGGCTTCTCCACGAGCCGCGCGGTGGGTACTGTTGTCAGTCCTCGTGAAGCGCCCTGGGTTTCGTTCCGAGGTCAGGACGCAACGGGCGCTGAATCCTGATCGTGAGTGTAGGCGGCCTCGACCTCTGCGGGAGTGCGGTAGCCGAGGGTCTCGTGGAGGCGGGCGGTGTTCCACCAGTGCGCCCACCCCATGGTGGCCAGTTCGACCGCCTCGACGGACTCCCAGATCCGCTTGGATTGGATGAGCTCGGCCTTGTAGAGCCCGTTCACGGTCTCGGCCAGGGCGTTGTCGTAGGAGTCGCCCACGGTGCCTACCGAAGCCGTCACCCCGGCGGTGATGAGCGCGTCCGAGTACGCCAAGCTAACGTACTGGCTGCCGCGATCCGAGTGGTGCACCAGGCCTTGGCGGCCACGGCTTGCACCGGTGCTCACGAGGGCGTGCTCCAGGGCGAGCAACGGCAGCCCCGCGGTATGAAGGCTGCCCGAGACCGCCCATCCCACGATCCGCCGGGAGTACACGTCGGTGATGAAAGCGACGTAGCAGAACCCCGAGATCGTGCGCACGTAGGTGATGTCTGCGACCCAGAGCTGGTGCGGGCCTTCCGCGGTGAAGCGGCGCTCGACCAGATCTGGGCGGGCATCCAGCTCGCCTGTTGGCCTCGTGGTGATCGGCTTACGTCCGCGCCGCACCCCTTCCACGCCGGCGAGCTTCATCAGTCGGGCGACCTGGTCCCGGCCGATCTCCCACCCGGCGCGGGCCATCGCGTGGTGCATCTTTCGGACGCCGTAGACGCTGTAGTTCTCCGCGTGGATCCGGCGGAGTTCCTCCACGAGGATCTCGTCCCGCAGCGTTCTCGAAGACCTGGGTCGTGTCTTCGCGGCGCGGTAGCCGCGGGAGGTGATGAACCCACATTCCGTCGCACGAAGGGTGCGGCAGATGGCCTCGACCCCGAACTGATCGCGGTGTTCGTCGATGAACGCGATCATCTCGTCGTGGGGCGGTCGAGCTCCGCTGCGAAAAAAGCTGAGGCTTTGCGCAGGATCTCGTTCGCGCGGCGCAGCTCGAGGTTCTCCCGGCGCAGCTTCTTGATCTCCTCGGCTTCAGCGGTGCTGAGCCCTGGGGCTTCACCGTGATCGACGCGATCTTGCTTCCACCAGTTCCGCAGGGTGTGTGGGGAGATCCCGCCAAGGGCTTCGCCGACGGCAGTGCAGGTGACCCAGGCGGAGCACTGCTCGGCGCGGACGCGTTCTTCGATGAGCTTCAGGGCTCTTGCCTTGAACTCGGGGGTGTACTTCTGGGGCATGATCCGACCTCCTTGAGGAAGTAGGTCGGAACGAAACCCAAGGCGCTTCATCGCCGGACGAGTTCTTTGGTGAGGGTGCGTACGGAGTGCTCGCCGGTGGCGTAGGCGTTGAACGCCCAGGTGACCAGTGGCGCGCGGTGCTCGTCGACGGTGACGGTGCGGTTCTCGCGGCCGTTTTCGATGGTGCGGGTGTTGAGGTAGCCGATCGGTGCACGGCTGACGGAGCCGCCGTTCTTGACCTTTTCGCTCATGCCTTTGATGACTTCGTTGGCGAGGTTGCGGGAGTAGAACTCGGCGATCGAGCTCATGATGCCGTGGAGGAGGATGCCGCCGGGGTCTGGTCGATGTTCTCGCTGGTGGAGATGAGCCGGATGCCGAGTTCGCTGAACCGCTGGTTAAGGGTGACGTCGTCGGCGCGGTTGCGTGCGAGACGGTCCAGCTTGTGCACGATGACGTAATCGATGTTGCCTTGCTCGGCTTCGAGGTAGCGCAGCATCTCTTGGAGCGCGGGGCGGTTGGTGGAGGTGCCGGAGACGCCACGCTCGACGAACTCTTTGACGACCATCGCACCGACGGCTTGAGCCTTCTTCTTGTTCGCGTCGCGCTGCGCCGGGATCGAGAAGCCTTCCTCCCTGCCGCCGCGTTCCGCTTGCGTCGGCGAGGGAGAGAATCGTCTGCCGGAGCTGCTCGGACTTCGCGTTCAGCTCCGCCTCGATCCGTGCACGACGACGCTCCTGCCACGCCTCGTACTCGTCCCACAACACTTCGACCACACACAATGCGACGAAGGCGGTAATCGCGACCAGGAGAACGACTCCCGAGGCAACCGCGATCGCGTCAAGGGATTCCATCACAGGCCCCGAGCGATGCGGTGGCCCGCACCGATGGCGTATCCGGCGGGATCGCCTCATAGAACTGCGCACCAGCCGGGGCGATCTTCATCTGCGCCTCCGCCTGCGCCACCAGCGTCGCGACATTCGTCATCGCCTGCGACGCCAGGAACGCGTGCCCCTGCTCCCGCACCGCCGCGATCTCCGTGGACGCAGCAACCTGCTCCACCTCACGCTTGGTCTGACGCACCAGGCTTCCCGTGATCTTCTGCCCCTGCTGGGTCGTGTGCCCACCGAACAGCGGCACCACCTGATTGCTCGACATGTTGCATGTCCTTCCGATTGAAGAGAACCGCCCCGGATTTCCGGGACACTTCGACCGTAGAAACTCGCCCGAGGGCACTCTGAAACTCGGAATAAAGTTGGAAGCGAACACGGGCGCGAGGCGGAGGTGATGGCGTGAGACTCGATGAAGACGATGTCGCCACCCTTCACCAGCAGCTCGCCTGGCTGACCAAACGCGAGGGCTTCGCTCAACGTCGCCTCGCCCAGGCTGGGATCGTCGACGAACTCCTCCGCGGCTTCCTCGAGGACAGCTTCGAACGCCTCCGGCACCGCTTCATCTCCGCGATCCACACCCTGCCCGGCGAGCAAGCAGACCTGCTGCTCGACGTGTTCGCGCTCAGCCCCGACACGCAGCACATACCCGAGCTGATGCAAAGGCGACAGATCCACGGCGACAAGATCGGACGGAAAGTCGACACCGTTCGCACACGAGAGACCGCAGCGCTCAAGGCACTGCACTCCCGTCTCGTCACCGGCCGCTACGCGCAGGCACCACTCGTGCTCGACGTGCCCGAGATGCACGGCGGCATCATCTACGAAGAGACCAGCACCCTCATCGTCGTCGAGAACAGACGCTGGCAAGCCACCTACGAGCACTACCGGTTCGCGAACACGGCAGGCGAACTCGACTACGTCACCATCGGCCGCTCCTATCCCGGCGTCGTGACCCCGAGCAACAAGGGCGACTTCAAGGTCAACACCCGCCCGGTCGACGGCGCGGGCTGGAACGACCACTTCTGGCACCTCAACACCGCCCGCACGGCGACCGAGCCGATGCAAGACCGGACACGCTACGACCTGCGCTTCCGCATCACACCGCCCGAAGACGGCAGCGAACCGGAGCCAGTGACTCTCGCCAGCCGGGCGCTCCACCACCGCTCACTGCTGTTCACGATCCGCGTGGGGTTCATCGGGGAACGGCCCGCCAGTATCTGGAAGTTCGAGGGAGCGAGCCCGTTTGCCCGCCCGCACGCAGCCAACGAGTACAACGGCGTCCAGCTTGACGCCCGCGGCACCGCGACCCTCACTCTGCGTGACGTCCACGGCGGCCTCTTCAACGGCTTCGCCTGGAGCTGGGACGCCTGACCGAGGCCGCAGGGTCTTCTCGAAAAAGCCAGGTCATGAGATAATCACAGGTAGATCGCAGCGCCCGGTCGACGCGACACATGCTCCCGGCTGCATCAAGCTCACGCTCATGCCGCGCATGGCACCCGACCGATGTCAGTGCCCGGCGCTACGGTGAGGTTAACCCGCAACCATAACTTAAGACGCGCCCGAGGCGCAGGAGATGAACCACATGGCACCGACCACCAAAGAAGGACAGCGCGCCGAACTGCACAAGACGATCTGGCGCATCGCGAACGACCTCCGCGGCTCCGTCGACGGCTGGGACTTCAAGTCCTACGTGCTCGGCATGCTCTTCTACCGGTTCATCTCCGAGAACCTCACCGCCTACATCAACAAGAGCGAACGCGAAGCAGGCGACCCGAGCTTCGACTACGCCCAGCTCGGCGACGCACAAGCTGAGTTCGGCCGCAAGGAGACCGTGGAGGAGAAGGGCTTCTACATCCTCCCGTCCGAGCTGTTCCAGAACGTCCGTAAGCGTGCCGCGAATGACGCGAACCTCAACGAAACCCTCGCACGGGTCTTCAAGAACATCGAAGGCTCCGCCGTCGGCACCGACGCCGAAGACGACCTCAAAGGCCTGTTCGACGATCTCGATGTCAACAGTTCCAAACTCGGCAACACCGTCGCCAAGCGCAACGAGAAACTCGTCAAGCTGCTCGACGCGATCGGCGACCTGCCACTGGGGAACTTCGAAGACAACTCGATCGACCTGTTCGGCGACGCCTACGAGTACCTCATGCAGATGTACGCCTCCAGCGCGGGCAAGTCCGGCGGCGAATACTACACGCCCCAGGAAGTCTCCGAACTCCTTGCTCGCATCACCGTGGTCGGTAAAAAGAGCGTGAACAAGGTCTACGATCCCGCGGTCGGATCAGGCTCGCTACTGCTGAAGTTCGCGAAAGTCCTCGGCAAAGACAACGTCCGCCAGGGCTTCTACGGCCAGGAGATCAACCTGACCACCTACAACCTCGCCAGGATCAACATGTTCCTGCACGACGTGAACTACGAGAAGTTCAACCTCGCCCACGGCGACACCCTCATCGACCCCGCCCACTGGGACGACGAACCCTTCGAGGCGATCGTCTCCAACCCGCCGTACTCGATCAAGTGGGACGGCGACGCGAACCCGCTGCTGATCAACGACCCGCGCTTCGCACCAGCAGGAGTGCTCGCACCGAAGTCAAAAGCCGACCTCGCCTTCACGATGCACATCCTCTCGTGGCTGGCCGTCAACGGCACCGCCGCGATCGTCGAGTTCCCGGGTGTGCTCTACCGCGGCGGCGCGGAACGGAAGATCCGCAAATATCTCATCGACAACAACTATGTGGATGCCGTCATCCAGCTGCCGCCGGACCTGTTCTTCGGCACCACCATCGCGACCTGCATCATCGTGCTCAAGAAATCCAAGACCGACAACTCAGTACTCTTCATCGACGCATCCGCCGAGTTCACACGCACCGGCAACAAGAACAAACTCACCGAAGCCAACCAGCAGCACATCCTCGACACCTTCACCACCCGAGAGAGCGTTGATCATGTCGCGACGCTTGTGTCGAACGAAGACATCGCGGCCAACGACTACAACATCGCCGTGTCCTCCTACGTCGAGCAAGAAGACACCCGCGAAGCCATTGACATCACCGAACTGAACGCCGAGATCGCACGGATCGTCGCCCGTCAAGCCGAACTCCGCACCTCCATCGACGAGATCGTCGCCGACTTGGAGGGCACGAAGTGAGTCGCATCGACGACCTGATGGCGCAACACTGTCCGAACGGCGTCGAATTCAAGACGCTGGGCGAACTACTGCGGATCAAGAACGGCAAAGACCACAAGCCGCTGGGGGATGGCGACATCCCTGTCTACGGCAGCGGTGGGATCATGCGCTACGTCGATACTGCCGCAGCGGAAGGTCCGTCGGTGCTGATTCCCCGCAAAGGATCTCTCGGCAACATCTTCTATGTCGAGGGGCCGTTCTGGGTCATCGACACCATTTTTCGAACCGAGATCGACTTATCCCAGGTTGAACCGAAGTTCGTTTATCACCAGCTGCTCACAATGAAGCTCGGGGAGATGAACCAAGCTGGCGGTGTTCCGAGTCAAACACAGACTGTTCTGAATTTATTGCGTATTCCTGTGCCGCCTCTCGAGGTGCAGCGGGAGATCGTGCGAGTATTGGACCAGTTCACTCAGCTGGAAGCGGAGCTGGAAGCGGAGCTGGAAGCGGAGCTGGAAGCCCGACGGCGGCAGTATGAGCATTATCGCGGAGGACTATTAGCGTTCGACCTCGAAGAGGTTGAAGCCGTGGAGCTTTCTGAAGCTTTCGAGACTCGTAACGGATATACGCCACCGAAGTCGGACCCGACGAACTGGTCAAACGGCGTTGTTCCCTGGTTTCGCATGGAAGATATTCGTGAGAATGGCCGGGTTCTTGATCACGCGCTCCAACGGATCCCTGAGAAAGCAGTTAAGGGCGGACGGCTCTTCCCGGCTGGATCGCTCATATTTGCAACCTCGGCCACGATCGGCGAACATGCCCTGATTACCGTTCCTTTCATGTCAAATCAGAGGTTCACTGCGGTCTGGCCTAAATCGGAGTACGCGGACCGATTTGATAAGAAATTTCTGTACTACTACGGTTTTGTGATTGACGAATGGTGCCGCAACAACACTTCGACCTCGAGTTTCGCCTCGGTTGATATGAGTGGATTTAAGCGCCTTCGGATCCCGATCCCGCCCATCGAGACACAGGAACGCATCGTCTCGCAACTTGATCGCTTCGATGCCCTCGTAAACGACCTGAGCATTGGTCTTCCTGCTGAGCTTGCCGCGCGCCGCAAGCAGTATGAGTACTACCGGGACAAGCTTTTGACCTTCGAGGAGGCTGCGGCATGAGTGACGTTGCTCCACGGAAGTATGATCCGATTGCTGTTTCGAGCGAGAGCACGGTTGTTGCCGAGTACATCCCTGACGTAGTGGGTGCGTCGTCGTATCAGTCGGAGGCGGAGCTTGAGCGTGAGCTGATCCGGCTGCTTGAGTCGCAGGCGTACGAGTATCTGCCGATCACTTCGGAAGCGCAGCTCGTCGCGAACCTCCGCACACAGCTGGAAGCTCTGAACTCGGTGACGTTCTCCGATGCTGAGTGGGAGCAGTTCTTCTCGGAGCGGATCGCGGGCGCGAACGACGGCATCGTCGAGAAGACGGTACGGATCCAGGAGGATCACGTTCAGCTGCTGAAGCGTGATGACGGTTCGGTGAAGAACATCCTGCTGATCGATAAGCAGAACATTCACAACAACCGGCTGCAGGTGGTCAACCAGTACGAGATCGGTCAGGGCGAGGGCGGCTCTGCTCGCTCGAACCGCTACGACGTGACGATCCTCGTGAACGGTCTGCCGATGGGCCACATCGAGCTGAAGCGTCGCGGCGTGGATATCCGTGAGGCTTTCAACCAGGTCGACCGCTACCAGCGCGACAGCTTCTGGGCAGGCTCCGGGCTCTTCGAGTACGTGCAGTTGTTCGTGATTTCGAACGGCACGCTCACCAAGTACTACTCCAACACCACACGTCGACAGCACCTGAGTGAGGCGGCTGGTTCCAAGCGGGTGCGGAAGACGTCGAACAGTTTCGAGTTCACCTCGTGGTGGGCGGATGCGCAGAATAAGCCGATCCAGGATCTGTCGGCGTTCGCGAGGACGTTCTTCGCTAAGCACTCGCTGCTGAACATCCTGACGAAGTACTGCGTGCTGACCGCCGACCGGATGTTGCTCGTGATGCGCCCTTACCAGATCGTCGCGACCGAGCGGATCCTGCAGAAGATCGAGATTTCCACCAACTACAAGACCCTCGGCACTGTTGCCGCGGGCGGATACGTGTGGCACACCACCGGATCCGGTAAGACCCTGACCTCGTTCAAGGCCGCGCAGCTCGCGTCGAAGCTCCCGAGCGTCGACAAGGTACTGTTCGTCGTGGACCGCAAAGACCTCGACTACCAGACGATGCGTGAGTATGACCGTTTCGAGAAAGGTGCGGCGAACTCCAACACCTCGACCAAGGTGCTCAAGAAGCAGCTCGAAGACCCGGGTGCGCGGATCATCATCACGACGATCCAGAAGCTCTCGACCTTTATCGCCGCGAACAAGGGGCATGCGATCTACGACGGGCATGTCGTGATCATCTTTGACGAGTGCCACCGTTCCCAGTTCGGCGACATGCACACCGCGATCACGAAGGCGTTCAAGCGCTACAACCTCTTCGGCTTCACCGGCACCCCGATCTTCGCGGCAAACTCCGGCAGCGGCGGGAACCCGCAGCTCAAGACCACCGAGCAGGCGTTCGGCGAGAAGCTGCACACGTACACGATCGTCGATGCAATCACCGACAAAAACGTGCTTCCCTTCCGGATCGACTACGTCAACACCATCAAGGTTGGCAACGTCATCGACAAGCAGGTCTCGGCGATTGACACCGAAAAGGCGCTCCTCGCACCGGAGCGAATCAGCGAGATCGTGAAGTACACGCTCGAGCACTTCGATCAGAAGACCAAACGTGCTGAGCACTACACGCTCGGGGAGCGCCGCGTGCGTGGCTTCAACGCGCTGTTCGCGACCGCATCCATCGATGCCGCCCGAACGTACTACAACCACTTCCAACTGCAGCAGGAAGGCCTGCCATCAGACAAGCGACTGAAGATCGGTCTTATCTACTCGTACGGTGCTAACGATGCTTTCGAAGATGGCGCGCTCGATGAAGAGGGCTTCGACACCGGTGCGCTGAGTATGGACACGCGGTCGTTCCTGGAAGATGCGATCCAGGACTACAACGACATGTTTGGCACGTCGTTCGACACCTCCGCCGACCGGTTCCAGAACTACTACAAAGACCTCTCGCTCAAGCTCAAGACCCGCGAGATCGACCTGGTCATCGTCGTAAACATGTTCCTCACCGGCTTTGACGCGACCACGATGAACACCCTGTTCGTCGACAAGAACCTGCGCGCGCACGGGCTCATCCAGGCGTACTCACGCACCAACCGCATCCTCAACTCGGTGAAGACCTATGGCAACATCGTCAGCTTCCGCGACCTCGAAGAAGAGACCAACGACGCAATCGCGTTGTTCGGAAACAAGGACGCTCGCGGTGTGGTGCTTCTCAAGCCGTACAGCGAGTACTACAACGACTACGCCGAGAAGGTCACCGAACTGTTCAGTACCTTCCCCCTCGGTGAGCCGATCATCAGCGAGGCCGCACAGAAGGAGTTCATCCAGCTGTTCGGTGCGATCCTGCGCCTGCAGAACATCCTGACCTCTTTCGACGAGTTCGACGGCTCCGCCCTGCTGACCGACCGTCAAGGCCAGGATTACCGCAGCGTCTACCTCGATCTGTATGCCGAGTTCCGCAAGGACAAGGACGCTGACAAGGAACAGATCAACGACGACGTAGTCTTCGAGATCGAGCTGATCAAACAGGTCGAGATCAACGTCGACTACATCCTCATGCTCGTGCAGAAGTACCGCGACGAACGCGGCGACGGTGACGACAAAGAGATCCGCGCCGAGATCACACGAGCCGTCGACGCCAGCCCGACCCTGCGCAACAAGAAAGACCTCATCGAAGACTTCGTCGACTCCCTCTCCGTGGATGGTGAGATCGACCAAGAATGGCGTGCGTTCATCGCCGCCAAGCGCGAGGCCGAACTCGAGACGCTCATCAACGAGGAGAACCTCCGCGCAGACGAGACCCGCGTCTTCATCGAGACCTCGTTCCGCGACGGACAGATCCGCACCAGCGGCACCGCGATCACGAAGGTACTGCCGCCGGTCTCGCGGTTTTCCGCTGACGGCGGCCACGGCGAGAAAAAGCAACGCGTGATCCAGAAGCTCGCCGCGTTCTTTGAACGGTTCTTTGGGCTGAGCGCCGGAGGTTGCGACTGATGTCTGAAGCGCCGGAGCCGATACTGCCTCTCTCGCTTCTCGCTAAGAACCGCGACAAGTTCATGGCGCTCTTCTACGAGCCTACGAGCACTGCACTTCAGACCAAGACCAACCTCCACCTGCACATCCTCCGAGTGAAAAACGGAGACTTCGACCTCCCGGGGCTCTACCGAGAACTCAAAGGCAACAGTGCCGCATATGTGCTTTCGCGTCTCAACTACCAGAAGGTGCTGGATGACCCGAGCCTGATGATGGAGGTCGCAAGCAAAGTGCAGTCGCAGTTTCGCAAGCCCGAGAAGACCTCGGGCGAGGGCGGCGAGGTCATCCTCTACTCGCTTCTCGAAGGGCATCTCGGCGCTCCGAAGGTGCTGTCGAAAATGGAGCTGAAGACGAGCAGCGACCACTACGTGCACGGCTCAGACGGCGTGCATTTACTTCGCGTAGACGACGGCAGCTACCAGCTTATCTTCGGGGAGTCAAAGATGTACGGCGACGCCGGGACACTCGGGTCAAGCGTCAAGCGCGGTATCAAGGCTGCGTTCGGATCTATCGGCAAGGTGCATCAGGAGGGATTCGACTTCGACACCTGGCTCGTGGACTCTGAACTTCTCAAAGAGCAGCTCGACCCGGAGAAGCTTGAGGCGCTGTCTGCGATTATCCTGCCCTCTGATGGTGGAAGCGGCATCAAGAAGCACAACGCCTTCGGGATCTTTGTCGGGTATGAAGTCGACGTCTCGGACATCAAGTCAGAAAACATGGAGCTCAACGACATCGAAACCGAACTCAAGAAGCGAGCCGTCAAAGCTATCGCGGCGGAGCATGATCTGATCCGAACAGAGATCGCGAACCGAGGACTCGGAGTCTATCCCTTCCATATTTACGCCATACCCTTCGCGAAGCGAGGTAATGGGAAGAACGCGCCTGGGATCGAGAAGGTACGAATGGAGCTAGCTGCGCAGCTAGGCAACCGTGAGGTGCCGAAGAAATGACTGGGCGTATTGCGGCAGACGTACTCGGCGATCGAATACTTGCGCGGGCCTCCTACAAGGCCGATCTGGCGGCTCTCGAGGCGGGTGTCACCGGAGCATTCCTTACCGGTAGCCCATCTGCTTCCCTGGCAGATGAACAAGTTGATCGGCTCCTTCGCTACGCGGATATCCTGTCGCATTCGACGAGCGAGCAGTACCGCGAAGTCGCCTACACCCTGATCGCGCTCCTCCGCGAGTACCAGGAGCTGGTTGGGCTCTCTGAGCGAGCTGCGAACCGCGTAGCAGCGATCGCATCGGCCGTATTGGTTGAGCTGGGGAACTTTCCAGGATTGCGGACGCTCACGAACAACTCGCAGGTGGAGTATTCCCTTCCCACCTCACGAGGCATCTTGCGCGCAGCAAAGGAAGTCGTGCAGGCAACGAAGCACGGCGAAAAGACGCTCACCGACACCCAGTACCTCATCACGGAGCGAATGCGCGGAGAAGACTACTTCAGCTTCTCTGGCCCTACATCACTCGGTAAGTCGTTCATCCTCAAGGACGCGATCTACGACATTGTGCAGCGCTCTGATCTCAACGAGCACTGCGTTGTAGTACTCGTTCCCACCAAAGCGCTCATCGGACAGACGGCCGCAGACCTGCGCGCACTGCTCAAGGACGTTCCCGAAGTCAACGTCGCGACGTTCCCGTCGCTCCCACGATTCCTTCGACAGACGTACCCGCGAACAATCTTTGTCTTCACACCCGAACGGCTCCTTCGCTACTTGGCAGACCCGAAGCGCGACATCGACTACCTCATCGTCGACGAAGCCCAAAAGGTGATCTCGAAGAAGGACACACGTTCATCGATTTATTACCACGCGATCGTTGAGGTGACTCGTCGCTTCGCGACCAAGCTGATCTTCGCGTCGCCGAGCATCAAGAACCCGGGGTTGTTCCTGGAACTTTTCGGCAAGGCCACCAACGGTGCACTGGCAGTTCAGGAGCGCACGGTCGCCCAGCAGCGCTACTTCGTTGATCTTGTCGATCGCAAGCAGTACTACTTTTCGGCCTCAGACGCCGAACAGGAGGAACTCGATCTGGCTCCGGCTGCTCGGACCCCGATCGAGCTTGTGAAATCGCTGAGTGGCGTCCGCAAGTCGATCATCTACATCAACAGCTCGGCGAAGGCGGCCGACTTCGCTATGGATCTCGCTGCCTCGCTTCCTGAGGTCGAGGACGAGGCGATCAACAAGCTGATCAAGTTCGTCAAGGAGCATATCCATAAGGACTACTACCTCGCGACGAGCCTCAAGCACGGCGTTGCTTTTCATCATGGAAAGATGCCGCAGGAAGTTCGCGAGAAGGTGGAGGCGTTGTTCTCCGACCCGCACTCGAAGCTGCAGTACGTTGCCTGCACCTCAACGCTGCTCGAAGGGGTGAATCTTCCAGCGAAGAACGTCTTCGTACTAAACGACACCCACGGCTCTGCCGGGTTCGGCAAGATCGACTTTGAGAATCTGGCTGGCCGAGCCGGGCGTCTTACCTACGACTTCTCAGGCAACGTGATCTGCGTACGCCATGAATCCAACGCATGGAGCGGCGGTACCCGCGACCTCATCCCTCGCGGGGATCCGATCACCGCGGAGAGCTTTCTCGTCAACCCCGGAAGGCGAACAAAGCCATTCACGGACATCGCCAAGGTGCTCCAGGGCAAGCCCCTCGCCAAGGCGACAACGGCCGATGAGCGTCGGATCACGGAGCAGTACTCCTCGATCCTGCTCCTGCATCTGCTTGGTAAGCAGCAGACGCCGCTAAGAACACTGTTCATGGAGAAGGTTCCGGACGGCTCCAAAATCCTGGATAAGTCGGCTTCAGATTTCGATGGTTCCGTCGACGTACTGCGTCGATCACCGGGCATCCTGCCGAAGTACCAAGACAAGGTCTGGGACCACCTGACACACGGCACCGAAGGCGCTCTGGTACCTGCAGACACGACGGAGTTCACCTATGAGCTCTTCGAAAGCATCCTGAACCGTCTTGGAAGCCTCTACAACTGGATCGAAGAAGAGTCGCGCGGTCGGCTATCCGACCGACTCGTGCCACCGACTGACCCTGGGTACACGAAGCGTGTTCGCTACTGGGCCATGCTGATGTCTTACTGGGTCAAAGGTGACCCTCTCGTACTCGTGATCAGACGGACGATCGCCTACCACGCGGAGCGAGGCACGATCGAGTACATAGACCACTCACGCTCTCACGCCCCGATCGAAGAAAAGTTTGACCCAAGCAGTCCGAAGCACATCAACATCATCATCGAGGGCATGATGAAGGATCTCGAGACAGGCCTCCGGTTCAAGATCATCAGCTATTTGGAGAACTATCACGATCTCAGCGTCGAGGTACTCGGTCCGCAGGGAGCCGGAGTCAACATCGCGAAGCTCGTCGAATATGGTACTACTGATCCCAGGGCAATCAACCTTCAGGAGGTCGGATTCTCTCGCGCCGTTGCGCTCGAGCTGCTGGACAAGTATGTGGATTTTTTAACGTTCACCTCAGACGAGGAGCTTGACGCAGTTGATGTTGATGCCTTGATGTCTCTTGCTGATCTGGATAGTGATTTGCGAGCGGAGGTTGAGAACGTCTTGCGTAAGTCGCCGCCACCTATGCGCCTTTGAAGTCTGCGTGCGGAGCCTGATATTGGCGTGTAGTTCGCGCGTACCGCGCGATACTCTCGGCTTTGAGTTAAGCGCTTCGTTTCGGCACGCCGTTGGCCCGGAGATACTTCAAGACCGTACTCGCGTTGATGCCGAGGTTCTTGCCCACTGCGGCGAGAGAGAGTCCTGACTGATAGAGCGCAATCATCCGTTCGACCTCCACTTTCGTGGCAGGTTGAAGCCGCAGCGCAACGCCTCGGCGCTTCAGAACGGCGCTGACCGTAGCGCGGTGGCAGCTGAACTCCACCGCCAGTTCGTAGACCGTCTTCCCCGCTGTGTACCCCTCAGCGATTCGGTGAACCTGTTCATCCGAGAGTCGGCGCTGAGCCTTGCGCCTGGCTCCACATGTCGGGGTGTCTTGGTCGTGACACGCGACGCGCCGAAGGGATCGATGCGCCTTTCGCAGTTCGTTTGCATGCGAGGAGAACAGTCCCACGTAAGATGAGAAGCCCGAAATTTGCCCCGCCTGATGGCAGGCAGATTTGTTTCTGCGGTGACGTGCGCCGGGGCATCGATGCTGGTGTTGGTCGACTACATCAACCAACACCGTCACCGGTCCGGGGTCGAGCCGATCTGTGCCGTGCTGAAGGACGCCGGCGTGCAGATCGCCCCCAGCCCCTACTACGCCGCCAAGACCAGGCCGCTCACGGCACGCGCGATCTGGGACGCCGAGCTGGCCGTGAACATCAAGATCGCTCACAAAGCGAACCTGGGTGTTGACGGTGTCCGGAAGATCCATGGCCGAGGCGCCTAACTCCCTGTTCAAAGCCGAATGCACCCGCAACCCGGTCATGCGTCCCACAGGCGGCTGGAAACGTCGGCGACGTCGAGATCGCCGTCGCCGAGTACGTCGACTGGTACAACCACCGACGCCTTCACGGCGAGATCGGACTCGTCCCGCTGGTCGAGTTCGAGGCCAACCGCTGGGCATCCAGCCCAAGAAGCACCGCCCTGAGAACCCCGTCCTCACCGAGGTCGGATCCAGCCAACCAAGCCTCCACCAAACCCGGGGCGATTCACTCTAGTGCCGCCCGCTATTGCTTAGACGGTCAGCCCTAACCTCTGCGCTTTGGTCTCGTCGCGGATCGGGCGTACAGCTTCGATCCCTTGACCGACAGCCTCCTCGAGCTGCCAGTCCGTATAGCGCCTGAGCCTGGCTCTGGCGGCTGGCCGCACGTTATTAGTGTCGTAGCGGTCTGGCATTATTGAAGTCAGACAGCCTTTCGCAGCTGCTCACTAGTAGCGGCAAGAGATGAGTCCGACCATAGTCGTCAATCAACATCGAACGGCTGCAACGCCGCAGTTCGATTGCAAAGGAGAACAGAGTTGGGCGACATCCCTGATAGTGACGACGAGCGCGAAGCAGCGCCGACGCCGGAGAATCAGTCCGAGCTCGAGCCCGCGACGCACGATGAGAGGCCTGTCTTGGTCGAAGTTCTTCCTGGTGTCGCGGCCATTTTCGGCGACGTGCCTGTGGGGATGCCAGAGATCAACCTAGATATTCTCCCCGAGCTCGACAGGTCTCAGCTGTCATCCGTCCTCGCAACGATTGGCCCCTCAATGACGGCGCTGGGTAACGCTTGGGAGACTGCCGCGCGGCTCAAGGGTCTGTACAAGCTCGCGCCGGAAACCCAAAAGTTGATCGACGCAGGCCTGAAATTGTCCGTCAAGGACGGATATAACATCTCGAGTATCAGGACAGCGAAGGGTTTCGTGCAAGCGCGATTCATGAAGCTCGGACCACGATCACCCGCCCAGCTTGCCTCCGTCGGTCCAGCAGTGGCGATGCTTGCAGTCCAAGCGGCAGTCACGGAAGTCGCACATGTCGTTCAGGCGAACATCGCTCTGACCACGCATACCTTGAAGGCGATCCGGCACGAGCAATGGTCACAACTGGAAGGGCTAGCGGAAGCCATTCATGAGGCCACGAAAGAAGCGCGTGCCATCTCCGCCGTCACGGAGTCTATTTGGGATCCCATTTCACCAAGCGGAGCGGCACTGCGCCAGCAGGTGAAGCTCTACCGCCGCAATACAGCCAACCATCTCGCTGAGATTGATCGGCTCGAGGGACGCGAGCGGCGAGAGTACTTCGAGGCGAATGGTGAGGCCGTCGTCTTTGACGCCTACGCCTTGCTTACTTCGTTGCGGGCCTTTGGCGAGTATCAAACGCTGAGGGTAGCGCTCGCCAGAACTCGTGGCCACGACGATCCCGACGAGGTGAAGGTCTTTGATCACCTCACGAAGACTGTTCCCGACGAGCTACAAGAGGGGCTGCGCGATGTTCGAGCGCTTGTCGATCAGCTCGTGCGGAGCTTGAGTTTGAGCGCTGGGCTTGGTTCGGCATCCGCTTTTTCGTTGTCGAAGTGGAGCCGAGATGCGCGACAAGCACGGCTTAACTCGGCTCAGCTCTTGTCCGCTATTGAGCCCCTCGCCGATGCTCTCTCTATACGTTTTGAAACGCCAACCAACCTGGAGGCGCAGTGTGCGCCCGACGGACTGGAGATGGACCGCTATCTTCGGATCCTCCAATTGCAACTCGACGATGGCGAAGAGTTGAGGGGGCTCGCCTTCACTCACGTGGCCCGTAGTGGCGATCTATCCGGCGTTGTTCCGGCCGTGCAAGCCAAGCGCGTCGATGCCGCGTGGGGAGTGCGGTCCGCCGGCAAATTCGGTTCGTTGCTTTCAGGGGTTGAACTCGCCGACGTTGTAGCGGTCACCAACCGCAGGATTATCGCGACTTCCGCCCGTGACCTCCTTCAGCGCGGAGAGATCGACGCGTCCTACTCACTGAGCGACGTGAAGTACGTCCGGCCGCCGTCTGCGAGGCCCGATGAAGTTCGTCCAACCCTTGCCGTCACGACCAAGGACGACGATCTTCGATTAATGTTCCCGCAGAGGGCTGACCCGCAAGATATTGACGATTTGGCGGCGTTGATTCGCGATCTCGCAAGTTCAACAACGCCCGAGCTGATCGGAACCGACGGTCCATCGGGGCAGGCGCAACTCTCGCCAGGCGAGGACTAGTTGTACTTCCTTGGGACGTTGCGAACGGTCGAGATGAGATGAAGACCTCCGGCAGGATGTGGGTTACCACACTCGCATCCAGTCACCGGAGGTCTTCATGTCCCACGCTAACGCACCCCTTACACCCGAAGGACTCCGCCGTCTTGCCATCCTGATCGTGGACGAGGGCTGGCCAATCAGGCGCGCAGCCCAACGGCTCCAAGTCTCGCCCTCGACCGCACAGAAATGGGCGGCACGTTATCGCGCTGGTCTGCCACTCACAGACCGTTCCTCCCGCCCGCGCACCTCACCAAACCGGCTCCCAAAGAAGCGTGAGCATCGCATCCTCTCGCTCCGTTTCAACCGCAGATGGGGGCCACATCGCATCAGCTACCACCTCGGCATCCCGCGCTCGACCGTCGGCCGGGTTCTCCAGCGATACCGGATGCCACGCCTTGACCACATCGACCAGGCCACAGGCTTACCAATCC